>CAWCZE010000009.1:0-853697 GCA_963800015.1 uncultured Verrucomicrobiae bacterium
TTCGAAATCAACGCGGTCCCCTCGCCCCTACGGCGCCGACTCAAGCAATTGCTTGCGAGTTAACGCTAGCAAACGCGATGCAGTCAAGCTTTCCGATATGAAACGACTCTGCGGCCGACACGGCCGCCACTACACCATTCCAATGTCACGTTTGTTAGGCGCGAATCAGCCGGACAATTCAACTTGTTAGTTGATTGTTGAGCGAACAAAACGACGCTGTAGTTCAACAGTATCGAGCATGGATATACGATTTCGTCTGACATCAACGGTTCTCATCGCAGGTCTCTTTTGTTTTGCCGGCGCGTCGCGCGTGCACGCACAGACCGGCAAGCAAGTGCCAGGGGAATTGAAAGTTAAGCCGGGCAAGGAGACGCAAAGCGCAACTGAAACCGAACCGCCAGGCAAACAGACGAAGGACGGCGACAAGGAAAAAGGCAAAGACGAGGAGAAAGAGCAGCCGCCGAGCGTCACCGAACACACGCTGACCGTCGGCGGGAAAACTATTAAGTACCGCGCGACTGCCGGTTACATGGTGATGCGGGATTGGAGCGAAAAGAAGAAGAAGGAAGGCGAGGACGAAGAGAAAGGGCCATCAGCGCCAGGAGCAAAGGAAAGCGACAAATCGAAAGATAAAGATAAGGACAAAGATAAAGACGAGCCGAAGCAGAAGGCGAAGGTGTTTTATGTCGCTTACACCCGGACCGATGCAGGAAACGATCCATCCAAGCGACCGATCACGTTTTCGTTCAATGGCGGACCGGGCTCAGCGAGTGTTTGGTTGCACATGGGAGCGCTCGGGCCGCGTCGCACCGAATTAACCGAACGCGGCGAAGCGCCGCTCGCGCCGTATCATTTGGTCGATAACGAAGCGACCTGGCTCGATTCCACCGATCTGGTGTTCATCGATCCGGTCTCGACCGGTTACAGCCGAAGCGCGGCGGGTGAAGATCCGAAACAGTTTCACGGATTCAAAGAAGACCTCGCGAGCGTCGGCGATTTCATCCGGCTTTACACTTCGCGCAACACGCGCTGGTCGTCGCCGAAATTTATCATCGGCGAGAGTTATGGCACCACGCGCGCGGCGGGGTTGAGCGATTATTTGCAGGAACGCTACGGATTCTACGTGAACGGAATCATTCTGGTTTCGAGCATTCTGGATTTTTCGACGGCGCGCTTCGCTCCCGGCAACGACCGGCCGTATCCGCTGTTCCTGCCGACCTACACCGCGGCTGCGTGGTATCACAAAAAACTGCCGCAGGATTTGCAAAGCAAACCGCTGGCCGACGTTTTAAAGGAAAGCGAGAACTTCGCGTCGAATCAATATTTGCTGGCGCTGATGCGGGGCGATCAGCTGGATGACAATCAACGCAAAGAATTGGCGAACAATCTCGCGCGGTTCACTGGTTTGCCGGCGGACATGATCGCGCAATCAAATTTCCGGATTCCGGCGAGGAGATTCTTTTTCGATCTGCTCAAGGACAAGAACCGTTCGATCGGCCGCTACGACGCGCGGTTTACTGGCATTCGATACGAACCGGGCACGGAGGAATACGATTTCGACCCGAGCTACGAAGCAGTGCTGGGTCCGTATTGCGCGACCTTGAACGATTACGTGCGGCGGGAACTAAAGTTCGAAAGCGATTTGCCGTATGAAATGATCGCAGATGTGCGGCCATGGAACTACGCGAACGTGGCGCAGAATCAATATCTCGATGTGGCCGAAGATCTGAAAAAGGCGATGAGCCGCAATCCGTATTTGAAATTGTGGGTTTGCTGCGGCTACTACGATCTCGCGACGCCGTATTTCGCGGCCGAAAACGTCCTGCACGGAATGCAATTGGATCCAAGCATTCGCGACAATCTAAAGATCACGTTCTACGAAGCTGGCCACATGGTTTACATCAATCATCCGTCGCTTCTGCAATTCCGGAAAGATGCGGATGCATTCATGCAGGATGCGTTGAAGCCGAGGGTTGTTCCGAGCGCGGCGCCGTAGGCAGAATGGCGATGGAAGATCGTAGATTGAGCCGCAAAGTTCGCGGCCAGCAACGCCTAGTCCATAACTCGCAAGACGATGTAGTGAAGGATAATCAGTAAGCTCATTCCGAAACAGTGACGAGTGACGAGGCAAAGACATCAGAATTCAGACATCTGACGTCGGCGTTGCAGTTAGTAACCGCGCCGCTCCGGCCCCACTCTTAGTTTTTAAATTTCTAACTCCGCCCTTACTTCAAGGTTCCGGCGAGGGCTTCAGCCAGGAGAAGAACTGGCCAGGAGACGACGACTAAGACGACTGCAAAGGCAACTAACTCAGGCAAGAAATCCGGTTTGGCGCGGTAAGCGTAGCGATCTGTGATAAAACGACGGATGCGAATCCGCGTCGGTGTTGTGTCTTTCATCAGCCACCAAAGACGAAGCCGGATTCGATTGCAAGTGGTTCCACGTCAAAGTCACACGTTTGTTACCATTATCCGGTAAGGCACGAGATTACGTGCGCCATGTTGGCGCACGAAGTGACGCTCAACCGAGATTGATCATCAGTTCTGGAAAGAATTCGACGTAAGACTCTCAACTAAAGGCGCCGTGCGACGCCGTTCCATCAACTCTCAAAATTGAGCGCCCACGCGCAAATGTTGATTGTTTAGGTACGACCCCGTTCTAATTCCTATTTCGCGGCCGCCCGCTTCGCCCATTCCCATGACGGCGCCCCCGACTTTGTCGCAACGGTCCTTGTTCTGCTTAACGAATTCGGCGTTGGCTTTGGCGGCTTCGTTGTCGGAGTTCGCGAGTTCGCCCTTTTCATCCATCATGCAAGCCATGATGGCGAGCGTCGCCTTCATCAATTCATCGGCTGTGATCCCCGCTTCTTTCAAATGAGCTGAAGCTTTCGGACACTTTGCCTCGACCGCGGCATTCCAGAGGTCGGGCTCCGTTTCTTTGACGCCCGCCAGTTCGGTCCGGGCGGCTTCATCCTCACGCACAGCTTTGGCGCCCTTGTCCATTTTATCGAGAAGCGCGGTGGTGAGTTCAATCGCACCGGCAGATTTGATTTGATCGTCCGAAATTTTAGCGCGGGCGGTCGGAACATTCATGGCGAACGCGGCGAGCGCCACGGCCGCGACGATTGGGAGCGAAATCTTCATGGCCGCGATCTTACCGATCGCGAGCCCTCATAAAAGAACCAAATCAAGGAACTTAGAATCAGCTAACAGACCGCAAAGATCCGAAAGCCGACCACCGAACTTCAGACTCTTAATCGACTTCGGCGGTCGCTTTGCCGCCAGAGTAATGAAGCGTGATTTTGTTGATCTTCATCAAGTTCAAATCTTCCCACTCGATGGCGTGGCCGTCTTTGTCTTCGACGCGCAAATCCCATTTGTCGGCTTCCTCGTCCTCGTGAAACTTGATCTCGACGCTTTGCCCGTCTTCCAAGGTGTCTTTGCCGAGAATATCCGGACCCCATTTGTTCGCGTCCGCCGGTGAAACGTGCAGCGCGTGGATTTCGACCCCGGTTTTATTGACCAAAGTAAAATCCTGATCGCCAGCTATGGCAACATGGCGAGCGGCGAACATGGCGACGGTTGTAACAGCGATGGCGAAGAATTTTTTCATAGTTGAGCGCGGCGAGGCTAAAGGAAAAAGCACGAAGAACAAGGAGAAAAAAGCAGTGACGAGTGACGAGAAGATCGGGGGAACGAACTTTGATTTACTAACTTCTAAGTGCCACGACGTCTTGGAACTACGCCTTTGGTTCAGACCACGCGCTGCGAGCGCTAATTGAAATCTGAATTTGGCAATTCCTTTGGCCGTCAGGCCTCCGCGATCGTCACCGAAACAAGCTCGTCGCCCTGCCGGATTGCGTTTACGACTTCCTGCCCGGAACGAACCTGGCCGAACACAGTGTGTTTGCCGTTGAGCCAATCGGTCGCGATGTGAGTGATAAAAAATTGGCTGCCGTTTGTGTCCGGACCGGCGTTGGCCATCGACAAGCTGCCGACCTGATGTTTGTGCGGGTTGTTTTTTGTCTCGTCTTCGAATTTATAACCCGGACCGCCGCGGCCGGTGCCGGTCGGATCGCCGCCCTGGACCATGAAATCTGCGATGACGCGATGAAACACACCGCCGTCGTAAAATTTGTCTTTCGCGAGAAAAACAAAATTGTTCACCGTTTTCGGCGCGTCCTTCGCGAAAAGGTCGCAGACGATTTCGCCGCGGGACGTCTTAATCGTGGCGGAGTACCTGCTTGTTCGGGTCGATCGTCATCGGCGGCGGTGAAGAATATTGTTTCATAGACAAGGACCCTAATGTTTAGGAGTTGAGCAGTTTGAGTATCGAGAATAGAAGCAATTAAGGTGCGGGCTGGAGAGGTTTTGAAGTTGAGGAGTTTGGATGTTTAGCAGTTTGGGCGCGGGCGATTGGGGTCAATCGCCCCTACCTAGGAGGCGGTCTTTGGCGCCTGAGAGATCTTCAGGTTGGCATCTAGTCGCGGGCGATTTCGTAACAATCGTCTCCAGAGCTGGTCTTTAATAAACCTAAGGATAGGACTGGGAATCACGTATTAACCGCCGGGGCATTTCGCTATTCCTACTTTTTGCTTTGCGTTGTAATCCAACCCTCGACCCTTTCCTGTAGCAGGTCGAGCGGCATTGCGCCGCCGTTGAGGATTTCGTCGTGGAAAGATTTGATATCGAATTTGTCGCCGAGTTGCGCCTTGGCTTCGTCGCGGAGTTTGCGGATGGTGAGCTGACCAATCTTGTAAGCGAGTGCCTGGCCAGGCCACGCGATGTAACGATCGGCTTCGGTTTGGGCGAGCGCGTCATTGGTGTCGTTCGCGTGCATGTAGTCGATAACTTTCTCGCGGCTCCAGTTGTTGTCGTGAATTCCGGTATCAACAACGAGTCTCACCGCGCGGAACAATTCGGAATTCAGCCGGCCGTAATCGGACACCGGATCTTTGTAGAAGCCGATCTCTTTGCCGAGTTCTTCGGCATACAACGCCCAACCTTCAGCGTAGGCGGAATAAAATCCGTGCAGCCGAAACTTCGGCAGATCAGGCAAGGTTTGCGCGATGCTGATTTGCATGTGATGACCGGGCACTCCTTCGTGATACGCGACCGCTTCGTCATCAACCAGCGAACGCGTTGTCGGATTCGATACCGCGACCACAACGCGGCCGGGCGCGTTTTCCGTCGGGCGTCCCCTGAACATAATGAGTCGCCGCCGCTTTCGCGAAATCCGGAATCGGTTCCACTTTCACCGGCGATTTCGGCAGCAGGCCGAACAGCTCCGGGAGCTTCGGCTCCATCTGATGAATGTATTGCGAATAGACATCGAGGATCTGTTGCTCGCTTTTCGGTTTCCATTTCGGATCGTTGTTGATCGCCGCACGGAAGCTGGCGAGATCTTTGAATCCTTGTGACTGCGCGAGCTTCGTCATCTCCGCTGTGATCCGGTCTACTTCTTTCAACCCGATCTCATGGACTTGGGCCGGCGTGATGTTCACCGTCGTCATGAACTTGACCGCTTCGGCGTAGCGTCGTTTTCCGTCGGGCAAGCTTTCAACCGAGAGCGCGTCGCGCCCCTTCGCGTCGTATTCCTTCCGGAGGAATTCCGCGAATTTTTTATACGCCGGAAAAACCTCGTCATTGATCGCCTTGGTAATGTCGTCAGTGAGGCGTTTCTTATCGGCGTCGGAAAATTCTTTGGGAAATTTCTTGGTCGGCTCGAGGAACGGATTCGCCGAGATAACGCCGTCACATTGGCCGGGGAGTTTTTCGAGCACGAGTTTGGGCGGCATCAGTCCGTCTTTCATTCCCTGCCGCATCACCTCCGTTGTTTGCTCAAGGACGCGCGGGATCTGGTGCAACCGGGAAATGTAATCCTGATAGTGCGGCACTGAATCGAAAGGCATCCCGTTCGGCAGATCGGCCAGACGAGTGTGAATACCGTTTTGCTGATTCACCGGCATCTCGAAATTTTTGAGATCGTAATTCATGTCTTCGCGCTCGATTTGACGCTCCAGGACACGATGACTGAGCAAATCGTTCTCGCTCATTCCGTCTGTGCGGATCGCTTTCAAGCGCGCAAGGAAATCGTCGCCTTTCGTGTGACGCTCGGCGTTGGCGGCGAGCGAATATTGTCCAAGCTGAGAATTGTAACGGTAATCGCCCCAAGCGGTGGCAAGCTCGGGAAAGTCCTTGAGCTGGTTTTCGTAAAATTCGTTGAACAAGGCATTCTGCTTCGCCACTTCATCCGCGACAGACGCGATCTGCGCGAACGACGCGACGGTCGATGCCACGAATAAGAATCAAAAACAAGACCCACACGTTTCATAGAGTCGAACACGGTAGCATCCGGTTTCGCGCAGCGCTACAAACCGCGCGAGGTCCGGGCCAGACCGGCCCGCCCATCGTAATTTAAACATTGTCCGGCGATATCGTACGGATTGCGATCCAGTGCGTCCGATTTGCAGTGGCACTTCGATTCTTTTTCCAGAGAGGTACGGCTTTGAGGGTTGCGAGGAAAATAATTGTCAATCGCGGTGATCGGCACAGCTGCCATCGCTTCAGCGAACGCGATCACGGATCCGTTCAGGGCTGACCCGTACGCCCAACCTGAAGTGACAACACCGGAAGCGCCGAGCACAACTCCGGTGACAGAACCGGGGGTGAATCCAGCTAACCCGCTGCCTCCGTTCACGGCACCGATCGAAGATCTATTCCAGCGCAATTATTGGTATTTGGCGATGCTCGATACCAAAGAAGTGTTCACGTCGCCGCGGCACTGGGATTCGCGCGATTGGCTTACCTTGGGTGCGGTTACCGTGGGGATCGGCACCGTGGCGGTGTTTGATGAAGATATTCAGCGCGGGATCCGGCACGCGCGCACCGATTCGTTAACCAACTTTTTTGACGCGGTTCAGCCGTTTGGAAACGAATACGCCATCGGAGTTGTCGGCACATTTTATCTTTGGGGCGAAATTTTCAAAGATCAGCGCGCAAAAGCGACGGCGCTCGACAGCATCGCGGCAAGCGCAATCAGCTCGGGAATCATCGTCAACACAACGAAGTATATTATGGGCCGGGCGCGACCGACGGATGGGAAAGGCGCTTACGATTTTCAGCCGTTCAGCAGCCACGATTCGTTCATGTCGGGCCATACAACCGAAGCATTCACATTGGCGAGCGTCATCACCGAACATTACGACGCGCTGTGGGTGAAAGTCGTCGCATACGGTCTGGCGGGGACAGTGGGTTATGCGCGCCTAAACAACAATCGGCATTGGACGTCCGATGTCCTGACCGGTGGAGTTGTCGGAATCTACGTTGGCAAAACCGTCGTGCACTTCAATCGCGAGCATCACCGGATCAAACTGCAACCGATCGTCGAGCGAGATATGCAAGGCGCGGAGTTCTCGATGGCGTGGTGAAGTAAAGGCCTGAAGTCAGAAACCACGAAATGCGGCCGCCACTACAACGCAGATTGGTGTCGCTCGCAGCATTACTGCCTTGGTAGGATCCGGCATGAGACAATGGCGGCTGTTCTCCACCCTCCTGATATTGCTGGCAGCATTCGCTCTGCCGGTTCGTGGCCAGGAACCAACGCCTTCAGTGAGCGCGCCGGCCGCCGCAGGAAATTCGGACGAGGAAGAACACTCCGGCACGCCGGCATCGCCAGACGGAAAGTTCGCGTTCGTCGTCGATTACGACTCGGAGGACGCGCGAACGATTGATTTGATCGACAAGGCATCCAAGAAAGTTTTGCAACGAATCGGCAGCGAAGAGATCGGCAGCGCCTACTTTGGCGTGAAATGGGCAGACGATTCATCGCGGTTCGCGCTGATGACTCGAATCGGACATCCCAACCAAGGGCTCGATGTGTTTCTAAGGAACGGAAAGAAGTTTCGTAAAATCAAATTGCCCAAACTCCCGACCGCCGATATCCCGGACAAAATGAGGCACGGAAAGAGTTATCCCCACTTCGCGAACAACAATTGGCAGCAAGCTGAAGCCTGGAACAAAGACGGATCTTTGGATGTGAGCGTCACGACAATGATTGATGGCGGCGACGGCGGCGCACTGACCGCCACGCGAAATTTGAGACTGACTTTTGACAAATCCGGCAACGCGAGGATCACCAAGAACACGATCGAATATAAAACGGAAAAAGATGACGAGTGATCCAGAGGCCGCAGGGAGTTACGAGTTAGGAGTTAGCGTGCGGACCAGTGCTGGCAATTCTCGCAGACTCGGAAGGATCCAATCGGCTTTTTCTTCGTAGGAAGCTGGATTCACAAAACGAGCGTCTGGAATTGCGGCGACGCGCATGTTTGCGGCCTTGGCGGCGGCGATGCCGGCAAAGCGCGTCTTCAATCACCAAACATTCTTCGGCGCGAAGTCTTAACTTTTCTGCGGCGCGCAGATAGATGTCGGGAGCGGGTTTGCCGCGCTCAACCTCATCGCCCGTGACAATCACGTCAAAGAATTGGGTCAATTGATGCCGATCGAGAAACGGTCGCGCTGAAGTCCCGACCGAGCTGGTGGCCACAGCGAGAAGTAATTTTTGTTCTGCCAAGTCTTCCAGAACTCTTCTAGTGCCAGGAAACAAACCGACGCGATCCGCGAAAAATTCGGCGGCGATTTCGCCGCGACGTTTCATCATTTGTTCGGCAGGCGCATCAATGCCGAAAGTTTTTTTATAAAAATCGATCGCAATGCGGTAGCTAACGCCGAGAACGTCCTGATGACATTCGCCGCGATAATTCACGCCGTGCTCGGACAGGAGTTTGGCGTCGATCTGATTCCACCACGGCTCGGAATCGGCAAGAACGCCGTCCAGGTCGAAGATAATCGCAGAAGTGACGAGTGGCATGTGACCAGTGACAAGAAGCAGTTGAGATGTTGAGCGGTTGAGACGTTGAGGAGAAGTAGCGGAACGCGCTGGGCGATTGCAAATCGTTAATGACTAAATGGCTAAATCATTAAATCGTTAAACGGGAAAGGTGGCGAAGCTGCGTTTCATCTGTCATAGTCGCTCGATTTTCGGTGGCTGGACGATTGCTCTTAATTTGCGGGCTGGTGCTCGGGTTGATGGAAGTCGCGCGGGGTGAAGGGAATTATCAAAGCACGCGAGACGGCAAAACCCTCGTCTGGAACAGCGCTCCGAAGCCCGGAGATGTAGCCACCTGGTCGGGCGATCGCGACCGCGACGATTATGCGCATGGATTTGGCCGATTGATTTGGTACACGCGCGACTCGGAATCAAACGAACCGGAACTTTACGCGCGTTATTGGGGCCGGATGGTGAATGGGAAACTCGAAGGTCCAGTGAACGTTCACGCGAAAGGAAAAACCCATCATGCGATTTTCATCAACGGCACACGAATGACACGGTGGGCGCGCGGGACAGCGCCAATTGCTGCGAACGCACAATGGCAAAGATTGGTCGCGAAACGTAATCCAAAGGTGGAGTTCGCCTCTCATGCGGAGCGACGGCCCGGTGAGCCCGAAGCGCCCGGGGCGGGACCCGCGGACGAAACGTCCGCGGCCAGACGTCAGAGGTCAGACGTCGGCGGTCGGATTCCCGAAGCAGAGTCGATCCAGGATCTCTATAATGAGCGCTGGCCAAAGATCGATATCGACGATTCGCTGCGGCTGTTGGCGTTCCCTCCCCGATCGTTGCGATCGAGATAGTGACCGTGAAGAGTTGAGAGTTGAAGGTTGATTGTTGAGAGCGTAATAGAAATGGCGTCGCAATGAAATCTGATCGTATCTTCTTCTTTGCCTTACGCTGGCCGTTTGCTGCGATCAGCTGGCTCAATCGCCGGCGATTTCGACTCGGTATTGCGATGGCGGAACGTTGGGCCGTATCGCGGCGGTCGAACCCGTGCGATTTGCGGTGTGCCGTCGCAGCCAAATGTTTTTTACATGGCGCCGGTCAACGGCGGTGTTTTCAAATCCACTGACTACGGACGCACCTGGCAGCCGATCTTTGACGATCAACCGACCGCGTCCGTCGGCGCGATCGCAGTTTCAATATCAAATCCGAACATTGTTTATGTCGGAAGCGGCGAGGGATTGCATCGTCCCGATTTGTCGGTTGGTGATGGCGTTTACAAATCGACCGATGCTGGAAAAACGTGGACGCATCTCGGATTGCGTGACGGACAGCAAATCGCGCAACTGGCGCTCGATCCAAAAAATCCCGATCGGCTTTTTGTCGCGGTGGCCGGACACCCTTACGGACCGAATCCCGAGCGCGGCATCTATCGGTCGCTCGATGGCGGGAAGAATTTCGAACGCGTTTTGTATCGCGATGAAAACGTCGGCGCCAGCGATGTCCAGATCGATCCCAGCGATCCAAACATCGTTTACGCGGCGCTGTGGGAATCGCGGGAAGGGCCGTGGGAAAATGGCTACTTGAATGGCGACGGCGGCGGCGTTTTCAAATCGACCGACGGCGGCAAAACCTGGCGGCAGTTAACAAAAGGTCTGCCGCCGGGCGTGATGCAGGCGAACATCGCGATCGCGCCGAGCGCATCCAAAACGCTTTTCGCCGCGGTTCGAACGAAAACCATCGCGAAACTTTATCGATCGGATGACGGCGGCGAAAGTTGGGCCGGAACGACTGACGACCCGCGGCCCGGACTGGGAATTGGCGGCGGCGATTTGCCGGTGGTTCGATTCGATCCAAAAAATCCGCAGATCGTTTACTCGGCGAGTGTGGTGTGCTGGAAATCGACCGACGGCGGAAAAAATTGGGAAGGCTGGCGAGGCGCGCCCGGTGGAGACGATTATCAAAACGTCTGGATCAATCCGAACAATCCCGACGTGATTTTGCTCGGCTCCGACCAGGGCGCGATCGTGACGGTGAACGGCGGCAAGACGTGGAGCTCGTGGTATAACCAATCGACGGCGCAGTTATATCATGTCAGCGCAGACAACACGTTTCCGTATCACCTCTACAGCGGGCAACAGGAAAGTGGTTCGGTTGGAATCAAGAGCCGTGGCGACGCCGGCGAGATCACGTTTCGCGATTGGCAACCGGTCGCGGCGGAAGAATACGGCTACGTCGTCGCCGATCCGCTTGATCCGGACATCATCATTGGCGGAAAATTAACGCGGTTCGATCGCCGCACTGGTCAGGGGCAGAATATTTTGCCGGTTCCGGTGCAAACAGAGGATTTCCGGACGTTGCGGACCGAGCCGGTGATTTATTCCCCAACCGATCCGCATGTTTTGTTCTTCGCCGGAAACACGCTCTGGCAAACACGGGACCGGGGCGATCACTGGGAAAAAATCAGTCCCGACTTGTCCCGCGAAAAATACGATCTGCCGGCGTGCATCGGAAAATACAAAGACGAGGCGAACAAACAGGCGCGACGACGCGGCGTGATTTACACGGTGGCGCCCTCGCCACTCGATGCGAACCGGATCTGGGCGGGCACAGATGACGGATTAATTCATCTCACAACTGACGGAGGCAAAACCTGGAACAACGTGACGCCGCCGACGATTTCGGCGTGGCAAAAAATTTCGATGATCGATGCCGGACACTTCGATGCAAATACGGCTTACGCGGCGGTCAACACGCTGCGAGTTGACGATTTGCGGCCGCACATTTTGAAAACGAACGACAGCGGCAAGACGTGGGCGGAAATTGTGAACGGAATCCCGGCCGGACAAATTGTGAATGCCGTTCGGGAAGATCCGGAGCGGAAGGGTTTGTTGTTCGCCGCAGCTGAAAAAGGCGTTTACGTCTCGTTCGATGACGGCGCGAATTGGGAATCGCTGCGGCTGAACATGCCGGCGAGCTCGGTGCGCGACGTTATTATTAAGAGCGACGATTTGATCGCAGCGACGCACGGCCGTGGATTTTGGATTTTGGACAACATCACACCGCTGCGTCAGGCCAATCCGCCTTCGCCAGGCCAAGCGCAGACAGGCGATTCACTTTTCAAGCCGCAGACCGCGCTGCGTGTCCGCGGCAGTTTGAATCCGGATACCCCGCTGCCACCCGACGAACCGGCCGGCGAAAATCCACCCGATGGCGCGATGATCGATTATTTCCTGGCGAAAGATTCCTCGGGACCGGTGACGATCGAGATCAAGGACATCAAAGGCGCGACGGTCAGAAAATATTCGAGCACCGATGCTCCGGCGAAATACGATCCTAAGAAATTGCGGATCCCGGAGTATTGGATTCGGCCGCTGCAATCGGTGAATACGAAAGCGGGCATGCACCGTTTTTTGTGGGACATGCATTACGATCCGGTGCCGAAAGTGGAGCCGGAATATCCGATGACGGCGACCTACCGGAACACCGCGCCGGCTCCGACGTCGCCGTGGGTTGCGCCAGGTGATTACACCGTGTCGATCACGGCGAACGGCAAAACATTTAATCAACCGTTGACCGTCCAAATCGATCCACGGGTGAAAGCGTCAGCCGCCGATCTCCAGGAACAATTCGACCTTTCATGGCAGTTATATCAACTGCGGCTGAAGCTGGCGCCGGTCGGAGAGAAATTCAGCGATATCGCCGACCAACTGACGAAACTTAAAGCGCACGCCGCCGAACGACCTGACGTGACCGAGAAGTTGGAAGCGTTTGGGCAAATTCTGGCGAAGTTTGGCCCGCCTCATCCTCGTCCCGGCGCGCCGCCATCATTATTTGTTTTGGAATCGGCCACGCGGCTGTTCGATGAAACGCAAGGCGCGGACGCCGCTCCAACGGCGGCAGTAAAAGCCGCGGCGGCTGATGTTCAAACGAAAGTCGGAACAGCGATGGAGTTGTGGAAAAAATTGTTGGAAGTCGACCTGCCGGCGTTGAATCAACAACTGGAGGCGGCAGGGTTTAAGGAAATCAAACCCGCCGAACCAGTGAAAAGTGACGGAAGTCGACGAGGATGACAAGATGCTGAAGTCAGATGTGGCACGAGGCTCATCACGACCTATCTTGAAATGCGGTCGCCTTCGGCAATGCGAATTGCGAAATGCGAATTGCGAAACAAGAATTTCCAGATACGCGAGTTGAAGCGACCCGATTGGAAATTTAATCGCGATATGTATTTCACAGTCGGCGAAAATTGGAAGTGGACCGACAAACGACCTTGGTCGGAGGAGCAATGGAAAGAATACGCGAACGATCCGAATTTGCGGACGTTCGGTGGGTACTGCGGTGACGAAATCGCGGGATATTTCGAGCTTCACCGACAATCACCGGATTTGCAGGCAAGAACGCCTGCCGCCACAAAAGCACGTCCAACGTCACACGTCCCACGTCACGATGACGAAGTTGAGATCGCATACTTCGGATTGTTGCCGGAATTTATCGGACGCGGGCTTGGCGGGGCGTTGCTAACGAGCGCGATCGATACTGCGTGGGCCTGGTCGCCTGCTCCGTCGCGGATCTGGGTGCACACATGCAATCACGACCACCCGAGCGCGCTGGCAAACTACCAATCGCGAGGATTCAAGATCTATAAAATAGTGATGAGTGACAGGTGACGAGTGACGAGTGACGAGAAAAAGGCCCGCTCTCTTCGTTCTTCATTCTTCTCTCTTCGTCGTCAATCTTTGC
Source organism: uncultured Verrucomicrobiae bacterium (assembly GCA_963800015.1). Classification (GTDB taxonomy): domain Bacteria; phylum Verrucomicrobiota; class Verrucomicrobiia; order Chthoniobacterales; family UBA10450; genus AV40. The sequence continues at coordinate 13,579 of CAWCZE010000009.1, forward strand.
CGGTCGGTTCCCAGCGTGCGCGGTCCTGAAGAATCGTTCGCAACGAATTGCAGTCGCACGGCTTTGACAAATGATGATCAAAACCGGTGAGCTTCGCGATTTTCACGTCACTTGGATAGGCGTAGCCGGACAACGCAATCGCGAGAACGCGGTTACCGTTACGACGCGCTTCGCTGATTAGCGCGTAACCGGTTCCATCGGGCAGCGCAATGTCGCTCACGATGACGTCGACCGGCGGCTCCGAATTCAACAGCTCAAGGCCGCCTTTCACCGTGTCGGTTGCTAAGACAATGTATCCCCATCGAGTGAGTAATCCGGCAAGGACCTGTCTGGTGTCCCGATGATCTTCTACAACTAAAATCCGCATACGGCCTTCCTCGCAGTAGCTGAATCGGATCGCAGAGGTTTTCGGCCGTGTTTCGCGGAAGAAACCCAGACCGTTGCGTCCCGCGTTGCCTCGCTTATGGTGCCGAACTGTCGTTATGCATCAGCGCGCTCAACGCGAACTTCAGCTGGCCAAACGAATGGCGCGCCTCGGAACCGAGACTGCATTTGAAGTTTTGGTGAAGGCGCGCGCGCTGGAAGCGAAAGGCCGCGACATTGTTCATCTCGAGATCGGCGAACCGGATTTCGATACGCCGGCCAACATCATTTCGGCCGGCGCCGACGCGATGCACAAAGGTTTTACCCATTACGGGCCGGCGGCCGGTCTTCCGCAGTTGCGCGAAGCGATCGCACAATACGTATCCAAAACCCGCGCGGTCGAAGTTTCACCGGACGAAGTGGTAGTCGTTCCCGGCGGCAAACCGATCATCTTTTTTTCGATTCTCGCCTTGGCCGATGAAGACGACGAAGTCATTTATCCCAATCCCGGATTTCCGATTTACGAATCGATGATCAATTATGTCGGCGCAAAAGCGGTGCCGATCCGGTTGCGCGAAGAGATGGATTTTCGGTTGGACGCTGAACGAGCTGGCCGCACTGATCAACGACCGCACCAAACTGATCATTATTAATTCGCCGCAAAATCCGACCGGCGGCGTGCTCGAGAAGAAAGACATCGACGGGATCGCGCGGGCGATCGGCGATCGCAACATCATGGTGTTGTCGGATGAAATTTACAGCCGGCTCATTTTCGAAGGCGAACATCATTCGATCATGTCGGTCGACGGAATGAAGGAGCGTACAATTCTGCTGGACGGTTTTTCGAAAACCTACGCGATGACAGGCTGGCGGATGGGTTATGGCGTGATGCGGCCCGATCTCGCCGCGCACATCGCGCGTTTGATGACCAATTCCAATTCATGCACTGCGAGCTTCACTCAAATCGCCGGAGTCGAAGCGTTGCGCGGCCCGCAGGACTCGGTCGACAAGATGTGCGCCGAGTTCAAAAAGCGGCGCGACGTGATGGTTGCGGGGCTTAACAAGATCAAAGGGTTCTCTTGCCGTCTTGCCGAAAGGTGCGTTCTACGTTTTCCCGAACATCAGCAAAACCGGTTGGCCGTCGAAGAAACTAGCCGACGCGTTGCTCGAAGACGCGGGTGTCGCCGGTTTGTCCGGCACAGCATTCGGCGATTTCGGCGAAGGTTATCTGCGGTTCAGCGTCGCGAACTCGATCGAGAATATCGAGAAAGCACTCGACCGGGTCGACGCGTGGGTGAAAAAGAATATCTAAGGAACCCAGGACAGCAGGAAAGCTTTGCATTTCTAATCAGAAATTAGTTCCTGCGTTCTTGCTTTCCTTAGAGATATTTGGCGGCAATGGGTGACAAGAAACGAATTTTTGCGACTTCGCGAATCGGCGAGCCGGCCGAGAACCGTTTGCGCGAGCACGGTTACGAGCTCGAAGTTTTCCAGGGACCGGAAGCGCCGCCAAGGACGTTGATCATCGAAAAAGTGAAGAGCGGTATCGACGCGTTGATCACAACGCTTGCGTGACCGGATTGACGCAGAGGTTTTTGAAGCGGGCAAGGGCACACTCAAGGTCGTAGCCCAGATCGCGGTTGGGTTCGACAACATCAACCGGGCGGACGCTAACAAATACAAAATTCCGTTCACAAACACCGCCGACGTGTTGACGGAGGCGACCGCCGAGTTCGGATTTTTCATGATGGGCGTGCTCGCGCGCAAAATGTATTCGAGCGAAAAATTAGTCCGCGAACAAAAGTGGCCGTCGTGGCACCCGTTCCTTCCATTTCTCGGGCGACGAAGTGACCGGAAAGACCATTGCGATCATCGGGACCGGGCGGATCGGGCTGGCGATGATCAAGAAGTGCGCCGGATTCGACATGAACATTCTTTGTTACGATCCGGCATATCAAAATCATGAGTACGTCGCGGCGATCCAGGAGACTGATGGACCTGCGGCACGCGCGCGGAATCCAAAAAGAAAAAACGTGGATCAAATACGTCGAGGTCGAAGAGGCGTTGCGGGGCGCCGATTATGTGAGCATTCACGTGCCGCTTTTGCGCGAAGGCGAGACCGACAAGCCGACTTATCACTTCATCAACGAGAAAACCCTCAAGCTGATGAAACCGACAGCGTACCTGATGAATACGTCCCGCGGCCCGGTCGTGGATGAAAAGGCGCTGGCCAAGGCGTTGAAAGAAAGCTGGATCGCTGGCGCAGCGTCTCGATGTTTTCGAAAAGGAGCCGCTCCCGGCAGATTCGCCGTTACTGGATCCGGAGATCGCGGACCGCTGCCGGTTGTTTCACCATTTTGCCAGTGGCGCGACGATTACCCGGCTCGATATCGATCCAAACAAGGGGATGGCGGGCCGCACCGCTCAGGCGGTGATCGACGTGCTGGAAGGAAATTACGGGGGCGACCCGACGAAGATGCCCTACGTCGTGAATAAAGAAGCGTTCGTGAAGAAGTGACGAGTCAGCGGTGACGAGCGTTACCTCGACGTTTACAGCGCAAAACTAAGCGCTCGGCAACCGATTCGCTGAGGCGGCGTCTTGAATGCCGCGGTGGACGGCGGCAGCGGACTCGTCGGAGCTGCCGCGAACATAAGCTTCCAATAATTCGGCGAGGCGGGCTTCGTAAAACTCGCACGTTGGGCAGTCGCCGTTCGCCTGGACCCATTCGGGATGCTGGGTGCGCAGATCGTCGTGAATCTGCATTTGAAGCGCGGTCAGATCATCGACCGAATGAAGCCGGTCAACTGGCATAGACACAGGTGCAGACGCGACCAACACGAAATTTGGACAACAGAACCGCTGAAATCGTTCAGAGCGATTACATTAAAATTTGTTGAGACGCGGTCTCACAGGGATTATCTCACCGGATAATGGGACATAACCGTGGCAGAGATAATATGAGAAAACGCGCCGCCCGGCGCAGAAAAACAGAACGGCTGGCATCCAAGAAGGCCAAGCCAAAAAAAGCCGCGAAGTAAGCGGCAATCAACTTGAGCGGGGCTCGGAAATGCTTGACCTCGTCAGCGATCCGGCGAAATCCTGTAACAAACGGAAAGGCCGTGCCCATGAATAAATTCATCCTTCTATTCAGCGGAATCATCGCAATCGCGACCATTCTGTTCGCAGCCGAACCATCACCCTCGCCGGCGGCTGCGACGGAACATCACGTGATTAAACCGAGCGATTTAAAATGGATCGAGGCGCCTCCTGGACTTCCGCCGGGTGGAAAAATGGCTGTGTTAAATGGCGATCCCTCTCAACCAGGACCGTTCACTACCCGGTTGAAAGCGCCGGCCGGTTACAAAGTAATGCCGCATACGCACCCCACTGCGGAACGCGCTGACCGTAATATCGGGAACTTTCAAAGTTGGGATGGGCGAGAAATTCGATGAAAAATCGATGCAGGCGATGTCCGCGGGAAGCTATGTGGTTTTGCCAGCGGGCATGGCCCACTATGCCAAGGGTGCTCAGGCATCGGTTGTCCAGATCGACAGCGAAGGTCCGTTCCAAATTAATTACGTCAATCCGTCGGACGACCCGCGAAACGCGAAGAAATAATCGCGAAGCGTTCGCTCGATGACTCGATTCGGTTCGTGCTAGAATCTCCGCGCGATGGAGATTCAAACGCGAGAGTTTCGCATCGACGATTACGATGCCGCGATCAAGCTCTGGAACCGGATCGAAGGGCTCGACATTGCCGAAGGCGACGATCGTGAAACGATCGAGAACTTCTTGCAGCGAAATCCGGGATTAAGTCGAATCGCACTGGACGGGGCGGTCGTCATCGGAGCTGTGCTATGTGGGCACGATGGGCGCCGCGGATATGTTTATCACCTGGCGGTGGATCCAACTTATCGGGGCCAAGGTATTGGCCGGCGACTGATCAGCGAATGCCTGACCGGGTTGAAGGAAGCCGGGCTCAAGCGCGCAAATATCCTGGTCGCAAACGACAATCCGCGCGGTCTCGAGTTTTGGAATTGGTGCGGTTGGGAACATCTCGACGGCGCTCTCCCGCTCGGGACGGACGTATAGTGAGGCACGTTGACAGATTCTGCCGCGCCTCGCCCGGAGTCGATTCGGTAAAGAGCCGGACTATGGGTGCAGATCTGTAATTTGGAGATTCCAATTTCGCAGGGCTTCGCCTCTTGCTGGCGGATTTTTGGTACAGTAACCTGTTGTTTCCGTGTTTTTACCACCAACCGTGAGAATCCAATCGCTTGTTCTTGGAATCTGCTTCTTTGCCGGCGCAGCTTTCGCGATCGCCGGCGAATATCAGCAGACTCGCGACGGGAAAACGACAGTGTGGAACGCGAGTCCGAAAAGCGGAGAGACTGCTTCGTGGTCGGGCTCGCGAGATAAGGACGGATACGCGACCGGGATTCGGCACCATCACCTGGTACACCGGACAAGGCACCGTCTACTCCGAGTATTATGGCAACATGGTGAACGGCAAACTCGAAGGTCCGGTGAACATGCACGAGGGCCGGCGGACCGCGCACGCTTATTTCGCTGACGGTGGCCGGGTGACGGCGTGGGCCCGCGGACGAGCTCCGTCACAGATGAATGTGCCCGAAGAATTAGTCGCTAAACGTCGCAAAGCAGAAGCCGAAACGCCGAAGCCGAAAGAACAGCGCGCTGAAGCGAAAAAGCCGACACCGGAAAAACCGGCCGCGGAACCGGTTCGCCCGGTCCAACCAACGCCAAAACCGGTCGTGGCCGAAACCAAGCCGCAACCGACTCCCGAGCAACGCGAAAGTATTGAACCGCCGGCTTTGGAAACGCCCCCGCCCGTTTCGACTGCAACTCCGCCGCCGATTGCCGAGACCACCGCCACAATTCCGACTCCGGAACCAACCCAGAGCACGTCATCATTAATGGAACCTCCGCGAATTGCCGAATCGCGGGAGTCTTCCAGCGCGATCGCGGACGAAACACCGCCCGCGTCAACTCCGGAACCTACGGTCGAACAAAAACCGGAACTCGCCGAACAATCATCCACACCCGAACCGACGAAAAAATCTTCCCTGACCGATCTCACCGGCCCGCCATCTTCGTTACGCGAGAATTCGAGTGAAGCGCCAAATTCGGAAACGACCCCGACCGCGAGAAGGTCAGGCAGTCGCGGAGTCGCTTCCCTCACCGAAGATGAAGCGATCGGAGTAGCCGATGCAGAAGCGCGAGCAAAAGGGTACGATCTTGATCAATATCAGAGGCCCAAAGCGGATTTTTCCGCCGTGAAAGATAAGTGGTCTCTCTTTTACACTTTGAAAAATCCGAAGGGCGCGGGTGGGGACTTGCAACCATTCAGCGTGACGGTTGACGACAAGACCCGCAAGGTCGAGATCCGCCGAAATTACTGACGCAACCGCTGTCGCGATTTAAGAAAAGAATCTCGGCACAACGTTCGCAACAAAATCGACCAGGAAATGGCCGATGATGTTCGCCATGAGATCTCGGCGCCACAGATAAAACGCGGCCAGCACTGCACCGAGCGCAAACGCGATCACAATGTTGGCCCAACCGCCGGTCCAATGGCCGATCGCAAAAATCAAAAGTGGGATCGCGGCGGCGAAATAGCGATTAAGACCGAACGCCTCCAATCGTTCGATGGCGTAACCGCGGAAAAATAGTTCTTCGGCAACGCCGGCGCGCACGCAGATCAGCGAAAGCAGCCACACCGGCAATTTCCCAAACGCGTCAGCCTTCTCGTTGTGACCATAATGAGTCATCGAGGCGAGGATGGCGCCAACGACTCCGCATAAGACGGCAATCACAAGACCCCAAAGGATCGATTTGATCGCCGAGCTCGTTCCAAATCCAACCGAACGAAGCGAGAGACGCTCTCCGCGGCGAATCACTGCCAAAAGAGCAATGACGCACAACCAAATCAGCAATTCCTTCCAAATCGCGGCGGCGACCGTCAGCGTCGGATAAAAGTATGTGACTGCCTGGCGGACGATGAGCACGCCGAAGAAGGCGATGAATAGGCCCAGCCAGGTGGATATTCCGGGCTTCGCCCGTGCTCCTTCCGAACCGACATCAGGCGAACTGGTCATATCTGCGACGATGCCCAGCCGCGGTCGCTGGATTCAAGCTAATTGTCGAAATGGGCGATCTCCGCCGAGTTTCCTGTTGTGGGAAAATGGGCGCATGAATTAGAATCGTAGTTCTTGTGAAACGGAGCAGCTTTGTCGCTTTAGGGATGTCGATTGCAGTGCTGATATTTGCCGGACAGGCGTTTGGCGCCGGAGCTTATCAGCGGACCGATGACCGGAAGAAAACCCTGGTTTGGAACAATGATCCAAAGCCGGGGGACGCCGCCGAATGGAGTGGCAAGCGGGATCCGGAGGGATATGCGGATGGCCCCGGCACACTCACCTGGCTTCAGCCGCAAAAGCAGTCTTTGTTTTCCACCGGCTCTAATATCACGGGTACGAAGAAAGTACCGGTCAGCCGTTTAACCGGAACGATGACCCACGGGAAATTCGAAGGCACAGTCAGCACTGCCGAACGCGGAAAAACCTACTATGCCCGCTACGTTGGCGGTCAGCGAAAAGGTAATTGGTCGCGCGAACCGGTTGTTGCTAAGGCGACCGCTGCCGAGTCCGCGACGTCAGCCGAATCCAAAAAGGCTTCCTCGACACCGGCAAAGCTTGCAGCCGCTGAGAAAATGGAGTCTCGGGCTGAACCGAAAATCTCCGACGAAGCCGAACCGGAACCGCCGACTGAAGGACCAGATTCAGAAGTCAGCGGTCAGAAGCCAGAAGTCAGAACCCCCGCATCACAAGCCTCTTCCATTCAATCAACTATCAACTCTCAACCATCAACTCGTCGCATCGCTCAAGCGAGTTCTGAAGCGGATGAGTCGGCCACGCCTCGTCAACAACCGGTGACCAGGAAAGCGGCGCTCGCGCCGGGAGCGGTTCGGGCGATCGAAAAACCCGGCCAGACGATTTCTAAAAAAACGGAACAGCCGAAGCAGACTTCGGAAAAAATCCGAAAAGCCACCAGAGTTGAGACGGCGAAGCCCGAGCCTTCGCGCGACCAAATTGAATCTCCGGCCGAAGGACCGCTCTCAACTCGCGCCGAGAAATCCGAAATCCGAAATTCGAAACCCGAAGCTTCGCCGTCTCATCTGTCCGCCGGCGCTTCAACGAAGCAGGAGCCTTCCATCAACATTCCACCTTCTGCCGAACAAACTCCGGCTGATAATTCGATTCGCACGTTGACCGGTCCGCCGGCGTCGTTGCGCGCGAAATCGACGCCTCCGCCGGAGGCGGTTCCTCCACAGGAAATTCCCGCGCCCGCGATTGCGCCTGCGACTTCATCCGCAAGTGCTCCGAAACTGAACGCAGTCCAGGCGATGGACATTGCTGACATTGAAGCGCGCACCAACGGTTACGATCTCGGCGATTATCAATTGCCCAAAGCGGAATACAACGCGTCCGACGACACCTGGGCGGTCTCTTATAAGAGCAAGAGCGATAAAAAGACCAAGCACCTGAGCGTCAGTGTCCAGGACAAGAGTGGTAAAGCGGAAGTTGGGAAGTAAACGGCGTTTACTTCTGCTATCAGTTATTTGTCGATCGTTCTCCGGGAACCTTCGCGTCAAAAATAGTTGTTAACAAATCACGTCGCGGCCCGAAGCAAGAATCGGGTGGACGCGCCACGCGGCGCTGTAGATTCATCGCAAACTGATGAGTCAATCCAAGGAACGCGATTACGTTCTCGGCACTCACGAGGACGAACTAGAACGCCTCGGCGTGCAGCACCGCGCGTGGCGCGATGTTGTCCTCGATTGCTGGCGGACCGCCGGAATCACTAACGGAAGCAAGGTGTTGGATGTTGGTGCTGGTCCTGGCTACGCAACTGCCGACCTCGCCGAAATCGTTGGATGCACCGGGAAAGTCGTCGCCGTCGAACGTTCGACCAACTTCGTAAACGCGATCGATCACACGATCAAAACTCGCGGGCTTTCGAATGTGAAAGTCCACGAGCTCGATTTGATGAACGACGCTCTGCCGGAGGGACCGTTCGATTTTAGCTGGTGCCGATGGGTGCTTTGCTTCGTTTCGGATCCGAACGTCGTGGTCAGAAAAATATCGGATGCGTTGCGCCCCGGTGGTCGCGCGATTTTCCACGAATATGGCCATTACACGACCTGGCAATTCGTTCCGCCACGCGCGAATCATGAAGAATTTCGCAATCACGTGGTGGCGACCTGGCGCGGATCCGGAGGCAATCCCGACACCGGGTTGCGACTTCCGGCGTGGCTGAAGAACAATGGTTTCGCTGTTCGCTCCATTGTTCCGCGAATTTTTTGTATTCAGCCGACTGATTACATGTGGCGATGGCCGGCCCAATTCATTCAAGTTCACCTGCTCCGATTGCAGGAACTCGGACAAATTGATGCCGCATTCGCCGACAGGGTCCTGGCCGATTTGGCCGCGGCCGAGCGAGAAGTTCCCTCCTTCATGATCACGCCGCTTGTGCTCGAGATAGTCGCCGAAAAAATTTAACGGATAAGTAATTCCCGCGGGGCGCGAGGCACAAGGCCAGCTTTAGCAGGAGAGGCTATGAAGCTTCTCCACCTCATTGCCATTACCTCGTATTCGGCACCGCCCTCCGCGCGTCCGGCAGCTCCGCAGTCGTCGTCAGCATCGCCGACCAGAAACTCGCGCTTGTCGAAAACGGCGAACCGGTCGCTCAATTCTCGATCTCGACGTCCAAATTCGGCGTCGGCGATCGCCCCGGGAGCTACGCGACACCATTGGGATTTCTTGAGATCGCATCGAAAATCGGAGCGAACGCGCCGTTCGGCACTGTGTTCAAATCGAGAGCTGCGACTGGCGAAATTCTTCGACCAAACGCCCGGGGACGCGACCCTATCGTCACGCGAATTCTGTGGTTGCGCGGCTTGGAGAGACGCAACGCTCGCGCGTATGAACGAGCCATTTACATTCACGGCACCCCGGTGGAACGACTAATCGGGCGCCCGGCAAGTTACGGTTGCATTCGGATGCGGTCGCGTGACGTCGCGCATTTGTTCAATGAAGTAAACGTCGGAACACGCATCGCGGTGTTTAGGTGTCATCTGCGAGACGCGATCGCGCGCGTCGGTGACGGCGCATCGCAAGCGCAATTGGGTTTCGCCTCCAACTGATCTTTGGAGTGCGGCGCGTACTCGCGCCGCTTTCAGGACATGCGTTAGCGTCGAACACCGAAAAGCGTTGCGGCGCGGCATCGCACTCCATATCGATTTCGATTGCGGCTCGAACGATTGGTGCGGCACATTACAGCGCCGCATGAAAGATCTCACCCAGGGCTCAGTCACCAAACATTTGCTGCACATGTCGGCTTTCATGGCCGTGAGCATGATCGTGCAGACGCTCTACCTGCTGGCCGACCTTTTCTGGGTTGGACACCTCGGCAAAGAAGCGATCGCTGCAGTCAGCGTCGCCGGAAATTTGAACATGATCATTTTGGCGGTGACGCAAATGCTGGGAGTCGGGACAACTGCGTTAGTCGCCCAGGCCGCTGGCAGAAAGGACCAGGCCCACGCCGAGCTCGTATTTAATCAATCCTGCGTGATGTCGATTTGGATCGCGATCGCGCTCGGCATCGTCGGATTTTTGTCGATTGACGCCTATACGACGTCGGTGAGCGCGAACGCAGAAACCGCGCGTCTGGCGAAGGCTTACCTTTACTGGTTTCTGCCCGGGCTACTGCTGCAATTTCCGATCACTTCAATGGGTTCCGCACTGCGCGCGACAGGAATCGTTCAAGCACCGGTAATAATTTCGGTCCTGAGTGTTGTTCTTAATATAGTGCTCGCGCCTTTGTTAATTTTTGGAATCGGTCCGCTGCCCAAGCTCGGCGTCACAGGCGCCGCGCTGTCGACATTCATCGCGATCCTGTTTGCGGGCGTGCTCCTTTTTTGGTTATTCGAAAAAAAATTCCATTACCTGCGGTTTCGATTTTCGGAGTGGCGCGCCCAATTCAAGATTTGGGCGGCAATGCTCAAAATTGGGGTGCCGGCCGGCGCAGAGTTTGTGCTCCTGTTCGTTTACATCCTGGTTGTTTACGTAATCATTCGAAACTTCGGTCCGGCAGCGCAGGCCGGTTTCGGGGTTGGCGCGCGGATCATGCAGGCGTTGTTCCTGCCGGTCGTTGCCCTGAGTTTCGCGGCGTCGCCAGTCGTGGGACAGAACTTTGGCGGACGCCAGGCTGATCGTGTCCGGCATACTGTGAAATCCGGCCTCGGAATGGCAGTGCTGTTAATGCTCGTGCTGGCCGGAATTACCTGGGCGATTCCGGGCCCGATGATTCGCTGCTTTTCGGACGACCCGGCGGTGATCCAATTCGGAAGCGATTATCTCCGCATCGTGGCGTTCAATTTCGTTAACGCCGGAATTGTTTTTACCAGCTCCAGCATGTTCCAAGGGTTGGGCAACACCATCCCGCCATTGCTCAGCTCGGCCTCGCGTCTGTTTATGTTTGCAATCCCGGCGTTGCTTCTGTCCTACCGGCCGGATTTTCAGATCAAGGCCGTCTGGTACATCTCCGTAGGATCGCAATTGCTTCAGGCCTGCATCAATCTCCTGTTGCTCCGACGCGAACTGCACAAAAAATTAAGGTTCGAAGACGGCGCGGATTTTGTTCCGGCGAGCGCGACTGCGGGGTAAATTCATTTCTTGCATTCGGTTGGTTGCAAACCAGCTTTTCTGGCTCCGTTTCAAAACCATCATCCTATGCGCTCTCGAATTGTCCTTTTCGCCTTCGCTTTTTGCCTTTTGCCAGTTGTCGCGTTGTTCGCTCAAAGTTCGCCAAACACCACGCGATTGCTGCGTTTTCCAACCACCAACGACAAAGACATCGTCGTTTGTTATGCCGGAGAACTTTACACCGTCGGCAAAGATGGCGGCGTCGCGCGACGACTGACCAGCGGACAGGGTTACACGTCATTTTCACGGTTCTCCGCCGATGGCAAGCAGATCGCGTTTACCTCTGAGTACGACGGCAACAGAGAAGTTTATGTCATGCCGGCCGAGGGCGGAGTCCCGAAGCGTCTCACGATCTCGGCGACACTTGGCCGGGATGATGTGTCGGATCGCATGGGCCCTAACAACATCGTCCTGGGATGGGAAAACTCGAAGCCGCTGATTGTGTTCCGTTCGCGCATGAAATCGTTCAACGACTTCATCGGTTCGCTTTACACGGTCGGAATGGATGCGGAATTGCCGCAGCAGTTGCCGGTGCCGCGCGGCGGATTCCTCTCATTCTCACCGGACGATTCCAAGATGGCCTATAACCGCGTGTTCCGTGAGTTCCGCGACTTGGAAAGATTATCGCGGCGGCATGGCCGACGATATTTGGATTTACGATTTCACAGACTCACACCACAGAAAATCTGACCAACAATCCGGCTCAGGACATCTGCCCGATGTGGGGACCGGATAATAAAATTTATTTCCTGTCCGATCGCGACGGCCGAATGAATCTGTTTTCGACCGATCTCGGCACCAAGGAAACGCGACAGCTCACCACCTTTAAAGATTTCGACATCAAGTTTCCTTCGATCGGCAAACAATCCATCGTATTCGAGCAGGCCGGCTACATTTGGCGTTACGACTTGAAGAGCGGCGAAGCGCGCACCGTGCCGATCGACATCAAGGAAGATTTCGCGGTCGGACGAAATGCGTTGGTCGATGCATCCAAACATTTGGAATCGGTGAATCTCTCGCCCGATGGCGAACGAACAATTGTGGTCGCGCGCGGAGATTTGTTCTCGGTTCCGGCCAAAAACGGCACGCCGCGCAATCTCTCCCGAGACATCAAATGCTCACGAGCGCGACGCGGTTTGGTCGCCGGACGGGAAATGGATCGCTTACAACTCCGACACGACTGGCGAAAACGAGCTCTACGTTCGCTCGCAGGACGGCAAAGGCGACCCGGTCCAACTCACCAGCGGCGCCGACACTTATTATTATGCGATGAAATGGTCGCCCGACAGCAAGAAGCTCGCGTGGTCGGACCGCTTGCAACGATTGCGATACGTCGACGTCGCGAGCAAAACGATCACTCAAGTTGACCAAGATAAAACTGGCGAGATCGAGGTCTTCAACTGGTCGCCCGATAGTCAATGGATCGTGTGGGGGCGGCCGGAAGAAAACGGGCTGTCACGGGTTTATCTGTATTCGCTCGCGAGCAAGGCCCAGACCGCAGTGACCGACAACTGGTACAACTCCAGCGAGCCGGCGTTTAGCGACGACGGCAAATATCTGCTTCTCGCGTCTGCCCGCGATTTCAAACCGACTTTCGGTCAGGAGGAATTCTCCAACATCTATCGCGACATGGAGCGCGTTTACATGATAACGCTGGCCAAGGACACCGAGAACCCGCTCGGACCGAAGAGTGACGAGGTTGGCAAAGCGGACCAGAAGCGGGAGAAAGAAAAGGAAAAGGAAGCGGAAGAGAAGAAGCCGGAAGCATCGCCATCGGCCGGCGCCAAAAAACCCGCCGAAAAGAAAGCGACAGGCTCGCCAACACCAACCCCCACGCCCGCGCCGAAAAAGCCGGTCGTTGTTAAAATCGATACCGACGGAATTGAAAGCCGCATTGTCGGGTTGGAAATTACGCCTGGAAATTATCGGGACCTGCGCATGCTCGAGGACCGAATCTTTTATTTGCGACGCACTGCCGCGGACGACGTCGGTGAAGACGGCGATGATGGCGATGGCGACCCGCGTGACCGCAAATCACATCTCTGTTCCTACAGCCTGGAAGATCGCAAGGAGACGGTGCTCGGCGACTCGAACGGATATCAGATTTCGTTCGATGGCAAAAAGATGCTGGTAAAAATCAAGAAGGACTACGCCATCATCGATATCCCCAAGGACAAGATCGAAACCAAGGACCACGAACACAAGATCGAAGGTCTCGACATGCAACTGGACCGCCAGGCCGAGTGGAAACAGATCTACTTCGAATGTTGGCGACAGATGCGCGATTTCTTCTTCGCCCCGAACATGAACGGGACCGATTGGAAAGCGATGCGCGACAAATACGCCGCGCTTGTGCCGTACGTGAATCATCGCAACGATCTCACCTATTTGCTCGAGGAGCTGATTGGCGAGCTCCACAACAGCCACACTTACGTCGGCGGGGGCGAACGTCCTCCGGCTCAGCGCATCAAACTCGGATTGCTCGGGGCGGAGCTGTCGCGCGATCCGGCCAGCAAAACGTACAAGATCGATCGCATCCTTCCGGGCGAAAATTGGGACAAACACACCCGTTCCCCGCTGACGGCGATCGGTGTCGACGTGAAGGCAGGCGATTACATTATCGCCGTCAACGGCACGCCGGTGTCGACGTTGCCGAATATTTATCAGGCGTTGATCGGAACCGCAGACAAACAGGTCATCTTGCGGGTGAACTCGAAGCCGAGCGACGCCGGCGCGCGCGACGTGACGGTTGTCCCGACCGCAGACGAGGCGCCGCTCTATTATTTAGATTGGGTCCAACACAATGTTGATTACGTAAACAAGAAAACCAACGGCGACATTGGTTACATCCACATTCCGGACATGGGCCAGCCCGGTTTGAATGAGTTCACCAAACAATATTTCCCGCAAATTCGGAAACACGCGTTGATCGTCGACGTTCGGGGCAACGGCGGCGGATTTGTTTCGCCACTGGTCGCCGAACGATTGCGTCGCGCGTTGTTGATGATTGGTATTGCGCGCAACGGGACGCCTTCAACCGATCCGCCGCAGGCTTTCACCGGACCAATGGTCACGTTGATTAACGAATTCTCCGCGTCCGACGGCGATATTTTCCCGTATCGGTTCAAAGCACTTGGACTCGGCAAGCTGATTGGCAAACGGACCTGGGGCGGTGTTGTCGGAATTCGGCAATCATTGCCGTTGACCGACGGTGGCCAGTTTTTCAAACCGGAGTTCGGTCTTTATTCGAAGGACGGCAAGGAATGGATCATCGAGGGACACGGCGTCGATCCTGACATCGTGGTTGATAACGATCCCGGCAAGGAATTCAAAGGTGAAGACGAACAGTTGGACCGCGGCATTCAGGAACTTCAGGAAGATTTGAAGACGAAACGTTTCGACCTGCCGTCGCCGCCCCCGTGGCCAGACCGCTCGTTTCACGCTGGGAAGTGATCGCTTCCGAATAACCATTAACCGATAACTAATAACGCGCGGCGGCTACGCTGCGCACGCCATGTTCATTTGAACTTGCATTGCGTTGGGATGCGGCGATGGTCGAATCATGCTGACCGATCGGCAGAAGAAGGTTTTGGATTTTATCCAGCGCGAACAACGCGATAAAGGCGTCACGCCGAGCACGCGCGAGATTCAGAATCATTTCCGGTTCGCCAGTCAGACCTCGGTGATGCAATATCTCGCCGCGCTCGAGAAAAAAGGATTTCTTCAACGTCACGCCGGCAAAGCGCGCGCCTTAATTACCCGAATGCAGAAAGCCCGGATCCACGATGTTCCAATTTATGGACAAATTCCGGCGGGCATGGCGACGATGACCGAGCAGGACATCGAAGGACACGTTTCGCTGGACGCAGATTCGGCCAACGTTTCAAAGAATCACGGCACGTTCGCACTTCGTGTTCGCGGTGATTCGATGATCGGCGCGCACATTGTCGACGGCGACCTGGTGATTCTGGAACAAAGCAAAGAAGTCCAAAACGGCGATATCGTCGCGGCGCTAATCGATGGGGAGACAACCTTGAAGCGATACGTCGTCGAGCACGGCCGGCCATATTTGAAAGCCGAGAACCCGCGCTATCCCGATCTGATTCCCGCCCGCGAACTTAAAATCCAAGGCGTGATGGTTTCGCTCGTCCGGAAGCACGAACGACGGAAGCGGCAATAGTCTTCATTGGGCAACTGCTGTTTGCTCTCGTTCCCGAGATTTCAGACTTTCAGTATCTCAGCATCTCAGCTTTTCAGCTTTTCTAAAAACGTTCACTTGAACATATCCTCGCCTTGTGCCAAAGTATGGCATGTCGGCGAGCAAAGTGGTCGATCTTAGGAAGTTATTGGCGGCTCGTTTCCCCCACCCCTTTGTCCCAGCCACGTCAGTTCTGCCGACCGGCGTTGAATTTCTAGATCAAATCACCGGCGGCGGACTGCCCAAAAGCGCGATTACCGAATTAATTTCCCCGAGCCCGAGCGCGGGGAGCGCGGCGCTGATTCATGCGCTGCTGAGATCGGCCCAACGCGAGCAGCAGTTCATCGCCTTGATCGACGGATCGGATTCGTTCGATCCCGGCTCATCGGATAATTCTGCGTTGCAGCATTTACTTTGGATTCGTTGCCGAAAAGCATTCGACGCGGTCAAAGCTGCCGATTTCCTTTTGCGCGACGGGAATTTTCCGCTGGTCATCGTCGATCTTGTTTTAAACCCGGTCGAAGAGTTGCGAAAAATTCCGCAGACGAGCTGGTATCGTTTGCAACGTCTGGCTGAAGCGGTGCCGACCGCGTGCCTGGTCATGAATCGACAGAGCATGGTCGCGAGCGCGCAGTTAAAAATCGTTCTCGAAAATTCGTGGAGGCTCGCTGATCTCGAGAAAGAGAACGCGGTTACCGACCTGCGGTTCCGGGTTCAACGTTCTCATCTTAAGTCGGTGGTCAGTGGTCCGTTGTCCGTGGTCACTTAATGTTTGCAACAATTTATCTTCCGAATTTTTATCTACAGGCCGCGATTCGGCATCATCCGAAGTTGCGGGCCCAGCCGGTCGGCTTGATCGATCCGACTCACAAAAAAGTCGCGATTATCGAACTTAACGACGCCGCCGAGCAAGCGGGTGTCGCCAAAGGCATGACTCCCAGTCAGGCACTCGCGCGATGTTTACAGGTCGCGATCCGGACCCGCGAACGCACGCAGGAAAATCTGATCGGTGAAATTTTGCTGCAGCATGCGTTTATGCTGTCGCCATTTGTGGAAGCTACGGCGCCCGGCGTCTGCACCGTGCAGTTTACCGATAATCGTCAGCTCATCGCAAAAGCTTCGCGGGTTCTGGGAAAACTCGAGAAATGTGAAATTCGCGCGCATATCGGCATCGCGTCGTTACCCGACACCAGTTTACTGGCCGCTCATTTGGCTCGCCCCATTTTACAAATCGACGAGCCGAAAAGATTTCTCGCGCCCCTCCCAATCGAAACGCTCGGGTTCGCTTAGATATCGGCTCAGGTGGCGGTTCAGGTAGCGGCGGCTCACCGAGCCGCCATGGCGACGGAGTCCGTCGCCTCTACCACTATCCGCCAGCATCTTTCGGATATCGTTCGCGCAACTGCTTAACAACCTTATCAGCTTCGGCGGTCATCCCGGCGCGTTGATACGCGCTTGCTGCTTTTTTGAGCGCGCGCGGAGTAACCGCGGGATCGTCATACAACAACGCAACGCTTTCGAACGCCCTGCCCGCTTCCTGAAATTTGCCGCGCTCAAATTGAACATCGCCGGCGAGCAAACGCGCTTCAGCATTGGTTCTCCCTTCCGGTTGCAGCACCATGATCTGCTCGGCGATTTTTTGGGCGTCGTCCGGTTTGTGAGCAGCGATCTTCACGTCACCCAGCTTTAACAACACTTTGGCTTTGCCGGCTGGGTCGTTTGCCACCTGCAAATATTTGCCGAGCGCGTTCTCGGCTTCGTCGTACTTCTGTTGTCGCGCTGCCGCGTCGCCAAGATAGAACCAAAAGTCCGGCTTTACCGGCGGATTATCGATCTTTCCAAGAATGCCGAGATATTTCTCGGCGACCGCGTAATTCTTTTGATTGTAATATTCAGTCCCGAGCCATTCCAAAATCTCCGCCGGAACGTGAGCATCCGGATGTTCCGCCAGCAAGGCGTCTACTTCCTTCGTGATCGCGTTGCGATCGTGCGATCCGAAATAGTAGCAGGAAAGAATCAGGACCGTTGCCTGAGTGTAGTAGCGATTTCTATCGAGCTGACGGGCGATGTTAAGCTCCGTCAAAGCAGTTTTATAGTCTTTCAGTTCGAACGCTGATTTGCCGATGTAAAAATGGGCCATCGGAGCCGCGGGACTTTTTGGGAATTCCTTGAGCAACTGACGGAACGAGTCGGCCATTCCTTTTTTATTTTCCTGCTGTCCAAGAATGAGCGCCTTGCGTTGCAATGCTTCCTCTCGCTCGCGGGCATTCGGATATTTACCGAGTATGGTGTTCCAGTCGGTCAGCGCGGCGCTGTAATTTTTGTCGCCCTCGAATGTCTCCGCTCGTACCGCCAGGGCGGCAGATACCCGTGGATTGTCCGGGAACGCCTGGATGAAATAGCCAAAAGCGTCAATGATTCCCGGAACGTCCTTCATTTGGAGGTAACACGAGCCGAGTTGATAAGCGGCTTCCGCCCGCAGTCTTGGAGAGAGTTGGGAAGCGCGAAGTTCCGCAAAGATAGGAGCTGCCCGCTGAAAATTTTGTTGTTTATAGAGCGCTTCCGCCTTGAACAATTTCGCCTGATCAGCCCGTTCGGGCGTCGGACTCGTCGCGAGGTATGCGTCGACCTCAGGTGGCAGGGTCGAAGGATCCGAATTGTAAATATTCAGCAATCGTTCAAAAGCAGCGTCTTTCGCTTCCTCGCGATTTGGAAATTTGTCCATGATCTCGCGATAGATCGCTTCGGCTTCTTTGGCATGACCGAGCTGGCGGTGACTGTTTGCCGCAAACAACATGGCCTCGGCCCGGCTTTCTTCCGGCACCTGCGATTGAAGCTTTTTATAATCCGCCAGGACTTGAGCGTACTGACCAGTTTGGAATTCGAGTTTCAAAATCCCGATTTGCGCCAGGCCTCGCCATTTTCCGGCGTCGGCAAGAGCGCGGCCTTTTTGCAGGAGGCTCATCGCTTTGTCGGACATTGCTTTGTCTTTGTCCGACTGCACCAACTCGAGTGCGATCAATCCCGCGCGGACCGTTGCCTCGGCTTTCAATGCCGGCTTTTTTGTTTCATTCGAAAGCGCTTCGTACTGACGCAGCGCGTCGGCTTTGCGACCGCGAGCATTGGCGATACGCGCGGCCGTCTCGCGCGCGTCTTCCCGGTATGGGTTCGGATCCTTGGCGTCCGCGACCTGCTGGTAAATGTCGCCGGCCTCGTCCTTGTGATCGAGAGCTTCGAGACAACGCGCTTCGAAATAGTGAGCAGACAATGCGACCGTCGGTTCTTTCGATTTCGCGGCCGAACGGTGAAACAGAGGCAGCGCTTCCCCGTAATTTTTTTGAGTGAAAGCCATTTCGGCGAGCGCATAAGCCGCCGGACCGGCAAATTCGCTGTCGCCATAATCGTTCAGCACGCGCTGAAAGTTCGTCTTTGCGGTCGAAGCTTTGCCGAGGTTTCGATAACATTCGCCTAACGAGAAGTAGGCGTTGGCGCGACCGGAAACGCCCGGGTAATTATCAAGGAACTTCTGATACTCAGGAACCGCCAGATCGTAGAGTTTGCGGGTAAAAAGAGCGTTAGCGTAGTCGAGTTGCCGTTTGTCGGGCTGTTCCCCCTCCGCGGCCGGCGGCGGAGAAGGCGTAGTATCGTCGACCGGCAAAGCCCGTTGCACTGGAGGACTTGGAGGAGCAGGCTCGCGCTGGGCCAGAACAGAGTTCGGAAGACAAAACAGCATCGCCAGTCCGCAAAGACCGGCTGAGCCGTATGTAATTTTCATTTTGCAGTCGCGAACGCGACATTGGTGACGCCGGCATCGGTGCAGATGTTCAGCACGCCGATGATGTTCTTGTAAGCGCCGGCTTCATCGCCACGAATGATTACAGCCTGCTCGGCATTCAATTGGACCAGGCTCTTTAGCAAATCGGTTAGTTCGGCCGAATTCAATGTCCGCCGATTCACAACGACGTTGCCGTCTGCTTTAACATTCACGACCACATCGCCAACCGGTGCGCTTTTCTCTTTTGCGGCAGACGCCTTCGGCACTTTGACATCCAGTTCGTTCTCATTTCGCGCCGCGTTCCAAGTCAGGAGAAAAAAGATCAGGAGCAACAACAGGACGTCGACCAGAGGGGCGAGTTGAATCCCCGGATGGTGCAACTGGGCATGGCCGCGCAGATTCATGAGGCGAACCTTAAATTTCGTCTTCGATCAACACCGGCGTGCGCGGCTCAATTCGCTTGTCATATTGCAACGACAACAGCGCCAGCACGTGCGTGGTGGCCGATTCAAGCTCGGAAATAAGTTTCTGCGCCTTGCCGCGGAAAAAAGCGTAGAACATCATCGCCGGAATACCGATGGCGAGTCCGGCGCAGGTGTTGACCAGCGCCTCGCTGATTCCCTTCGACAATAAGACGTAGCGCGCAGTGCCGAGATCCGCGCCCAGCGCGCCGAACGAATGGATGATTCCAAGCACCGTTCCAAGCAATCCGAGTAACGGGGCGATTGTGCCGATATCCGCCAAATAAATCACCCGATTGTTTAAACTCGCGGCCACGCGAGTCCCTTCAGTTTCGGCGATCTCCCGCACCTGGCCAAAGTCCGCGTTTGGATTCTTCGTCGTGAAATCGAGCACCTTTTGAACTACTCGCGCGATTGCTTCACCGTGGCGGTTTGATACTGCGAGCAATCCAAGATAATCGCGCTTGCGAAGCAACGCATCCGCTGTCGCCATAAACCCGCTCGACACCACGGCGCCCCGTCGAATTGTCATGAGGTAAACGATCACCAGCATCACGAAAAAAACCGACAGGGCGAAAAGGAAAATCATTACCGGCCCGGCCGAGACCAACGTATCCAAAATCGATTTGGTATGCTGAATGTCCGGAACGAGCGATGGGGTAGCGCCAACCGCAGCAGCAGGTGGAGCAGCGACCCCCGGGGTAGCGCTGGTCGTCACCGTTTGCCCTAACAATGGAGTGCCAATCGCGGCAACGATCAGCGGAAGCAGAAATTTCATGCCAAAAGTGTTTTAACCATAAACGTCGCCGGGCGGTATGCAAATCTACCGCCGAGGGTTAAACCCACAGCGAGACCGCGGGTTGCTCAGACAAACCGGTCATGCTCGATCCAGCGCCGGACACGGAAAACGTGTGCCGGTTGGACCTCAGGGTCGAGCTCGACGTAGTTGCGGCGCCCGTGCCAGATGTAGCGCGAATCGCTCAGCAAATCGTGCACTTGATAAACGTCCCCCTCCATCGAGCCAAACTCCTCGATTGGAACATCGACATACGAATGTTGTTTGCTGTGCGGATCAAGGTTTACAACCACTAGAATGATGTTGTCGCGCGCCGCCGTCATTTTTCCATAAAAAATAATGGAATCGTTATCAGCGTGATAAAACCGCAGATTGTCCTTCAGCTGGAGCGCTCGGTTCGCTTTTCGAATCTGATTTAGGCGCGTAATCCATTCCTTAATGTTGCCCGGTGCGTTCCAATCCCGCTGCTTGTATTGATATTTTTCGGAATCGAGATATTCCTCGCGACCGGGCAAAGCTGCATTCTCGCAAAGCTCGTATCCGCTGTAGATTCCGTAAACCGGCGAAAGCGTGGCAGCGAGAATTTCGCGAATCATAAACGCGGGACGCCCGCCCTCCTGAAGGTAAGGCGGCAAAATATCCGGCGTGTTTGGCCACAGATTGCCGCGAAAATATTCGCGCATTTCGGTTTGAGTCAGTTCCGTCAGATATTCGGTGAGCTCTTGTTTGGTGTTTCGCCAGGTGAAGTAAGTGTAACTTTGACTGAATCCAGCCTTGGCCAGTTCTTTCATCATTTTCGGCCGGGTGAACGCCTCCGAGAGAAAAATTGTGTCCGGATATTTGTCGCGAACCCGCGCGATCAAATATTCCCAAAACGCAACCGGCTTGGTGTGAGGATTGTCGACCCGAAATGTGCGCACGCCGCGCTCCGCCCAAAAATTAACGACGCTGACCATTTCCGCCCACAACTCGGGCCAGTTTTCGCAGCGGAAGTTTAGTGGATAAATGTCTTCGTATTTTTTGGGTGGATTTTCTGCGAACTTAATCGAGCCGTCCGGCCGTTGGTAAAACCACTCCGGGTGCTCGCGAACGTAAGGATGGTCGGGCGAACAATTGATTGCGAAGTCGAGCGCTATCTCCATTCCGCGTTTGCGCACCTCTCCATTGAGCCATTCAAAATCTTGAAGCGTACCGAGTGACGGCTCGACCGCCTTGTGCCCGCCGGCCTCGCTGCCGATCGCCCATGGCACGCCTGGATCGGCCGGCTCGGATTTGACCGAATTATTTGGACCTTTGCGGTTGGTATGTCCGATCGGATGAATCGGTGGAAAGTAAACGACGTTGAAACCCATTGCCCTGGCGTCGTCGATTCGCGGAAGACAATCGCGAAACGTCGATGTTCGGTCGCCGTAACCTTCAGCCGAACGCGGGAAAAATTCATACCAGGCCGCAACCTGCGCTTCGCGACGCTCAACGATCACTCGTGGTGGCGGCGCGTATTGGGTCGCCCAGGAACGGTCGGGGTAAGTCGCCATGAGAACCTGCAGTTCGCCTGAGTGCACAATCTGATTGATCTGGATGTTGTCAGCGGTTCGAATGCACTCTGATAATTCGAGCAAACGTGAAGAATCGTTAGCGATGTGGGCTCGTTTGGAGGCGGACTCAATCAGCTCCGCGCCTTCCAGTCCTTCGACTGTTAGATCTTTGATTCCGGCCTCGAATTTTTTTCTGAACTCGTCTCGCCAACTCCGAAACGTGTCTGCCCACGCCTCGACCGTGTATTCGTAAAGACCGAGCTTGATAAAAGTGCAGACCCCGCGCCAACGATCGTTATCGACGAAGGTCATGAGGGTTTCGTGCCATTGCGGATTGCCAACCAGGCGCCACTTCAAGGCCGCGGCGACAATATCGTGACCGTCCTTGAAGATGTCGGCCTCGACCACGAGCTCGTCGTTAACGATGCGTTTGATCGGATACCGGCCGCCGTCTACCAGCGGCGACAGATTCTCGATAACAGCTGTGGGAAAGGCCCTGGCCATGGACCTTCAATCAACGCGAAATTAATCAGCTGCGAAAGGAGAAATCTTCGAACGCGGATCGACTACACCGCAAAGTAAAACGCGCACTCGTACAATCCGCTGGTGTGCGTTTCTTCGCGCCGGACGCTCGTTCCGAGAACCGCTTCGAACATGTCTTGCTCCAGGCGAGCGATGATCGGGTATTTCTCGATCAGATTCATGATCGGCGAGTGGCATTCGAGGATCTGCGGGCCGTCCTTCTCGGATGGGAGGAATTGGGCCATGTAACCTTCGTTGTCACGAACTTTGGCCAGCCACTTAGCTCGATCGGCGACGTTGTCCCCTTTGACTTTCCCCCTCAACGTCTGGGTCCGCTTTTCAAACACATTATAAAGGAGTTTTTCGGGCGCGTTCGCTCCGTAAATCTCGTTGGCTGCCGCGAGCATTTCGCCGGTGAACTCGTTGCTATCGACCGGAAACAGGTCATGGCTCCGGCGAGTCAGACGATAAACCATCTCCGGCCGCCCCATTTTTTGCGGCCGACGCCAGGTATCGAGATAGCCGTCCCGTTGCAGGGTCAGGCAATGCTGCTTGATCCCCATGTAGCTCATCCCCATTTTGTCCACGAGTTCGTTGACCGACATCCCTTTTGTGCGTTTGAGGGAGTTAATAATCTCGAGCCGTTGGGTCCGACCGATCTCAGAAAGCAGGCGTTGATTCATGGGCGACAGCACGTGGTTTGGCGCCGACTTTACACGCGGCGATCTTCAAAAGACAACACTTAAAATTACGCAAATTGCAGGGCCAAAAGAAATTACACAGCCCCTCTCTCTATCGAGCGTCGATCAATCCCGAAACGGTAGCTCAACCACTTGCACTGGACTGCGGTCTTGGCCTGTCGCCGCCTCCAATTTCGTCCCCACGGCGTTAAATCCGCGCTTCACATAACCGAGCGCAATGTTGTGTCCTTGTCGTTCAGCGACACTGGTGATCCAGCCGACCTCCTTCCGTTCCGCGCCACCGACCAATCGCGATTCGACGCCAACCGCTGCCTCGCTCAATGAGATCAGGCCGCACAATTGTTTGTTTCGTTGGCCCGACATTTTCATCCGAGAGATCGTTTCCTGTCCGATGTAGCAGCCCTTTTCATAATCGATGCAGCGCTGCTCGAGATTGGCTTCAACCGGGATGATGTCGGGCGTCAGCTCGAGGCCCCAACGTGGAATTCCCTGTTCGATTCGAAACTGTTCCGCGCAAGCGTCGTCGCAAAATCCAAAATCGCGACTCAACGCGGCAACAAAATGATCGCGCTTCGCCGCTGCGCACCACAGATCGAACCCGGCGACGCCGAATCGATCGACTGATACAATTTTTGCCGACGTCATCAAAGTCCGGCGCGTCTCGGCCAACTATATGCAAGATGCGACAAGGTCCGACGTGACGTCCTCAATCGTCACATCGTCGGCAATTACGTAACGATCCAAACGCGACTGAAGAACAGGTCGCAGGCCACGATCGGCATCAATCAGAAAGGATTCGTTCTCCTGATGGATAAAAAGATGCGCGTCCATTTTGCCTTTCGCATTCAGAACACAGGCTTCGATTGCCGTCGTGCCCGACGCCTTCCGAATGTCGTTTGTGATCTGTCCGTTGAGAAAACGCACGCAGTCCGCGCCGGTCACCCGGAGCTTAACTCGCGGCGAAAGATCAAAGAATAGCCGATCGGCAAAGCCCGTTGGCGCCATTATTCAACTGCGCAACAATCTACGGCCCGTCGGGCCGCGCGCTTTCACCCCGCAGCAATTTTGCGAGCA
Source organism: uncultured Verrucomicrobiae bacterium (assembly GCA_963800015.1). GTDB lineage: Bacteria > Verrucomicrobiota > Verrucomicrobiia > Chthoniobacterales > UBA10450 > AV40. The sequence continues at coordinate 37,789 of CAWCZE010000009.1, forward strand.
TATCCATAGGTGAATTAGTCGCGGGCGCTTGCTCCGGCTGAGGTTCGGCAGGAGCCGAAGGTGGGGCAGCGGCTGCCGGCGGTGTCTGCGGTTGGGCGTATTCCAAGCGGCGCTGTTTCGAAAGAAGATTCGGCAGGCACCAGTTGTTCCGGGAACGGCGCTGTTTGCGGCGGCGCGACCTCGGCCGGTGGCTGGGTGAACTCCGCTTCCTGGACGGCTGCCGCGACTTCGCCCATGCTCGAGATTGTTGCGGCCGGTTCGATCGGTGGCGGTTTTTCAAAAAGTTCCAGGTCTTGTTCCACGGTCGGGAAGACCATCTCTGGAAAATATTTGCGGGCGATGACCGAAAAATCTTCCTCGGCGTAACCGCGCTGCTCCTGTTCCAGAAGCCGGTCCCGCGCCGCGGTCGTGACCGCAAGCTCGAGATGATGCGACAGACCGAGCTGGCTCGCGATCTTCATGTCCTTGAGCATGTGTTTGAGCGCGAAGTGCGGCTCGAAATTGTTTTCGATCATCTTCGGCAACTTCATCGAAAGCGTTTTGGAATAGCTGGCGTTGTTCTGCATCGCCGCCACAAACTTGTCCGCCGGAATTCCAGCGTGATTGACCAGGGCGAGTCCTTCCGCCAATGCCTGAACACTGGCCGCAGTTGCAATGTTCGTGGCCAGTTTTACAACCGTGGCCTGTCCGATTTCCCCGATCTCAATGATTTCCTTGGAGCTCGCCTCGAGAATCGGCCGGGCTTCGCGCAATGCGACCTCGTCGCCGGCTACATAAAAAACGAGCTCACCTTTTTCCGCGCCCAGTTTGCTGCCGGTGAATGGCGCCTCTACAAATCGCGCGCCGCGTCGTTCGACCAGATCCGCTGCTGTGCGCATCGAATAAGGCGATACGGTCGGGTGCGCAATCACGATGTGCCGCGGACCGAGCGCCGGAACCATTTGACGGACGACGTCCAGAAGAGCGTCATCGTCCGAAACGAAAATCTGAATGTAATCGCACATCTCGGCGAGCTCGGCCGGCGCACCGACAAAGTTCGGAACCGGCCGCGGATTGCGGTTCCACACGAACACGTGAAACCCGCGTCCCCGCAGATTTTCAGCAACCCGGCTCCCGATGATACCGAGTCCGAGCACCCCAACGTTTTTCCTGGTTCGACGCGCCATGTGAAGATGGCCTTTTCCTGGGTCAGGCCGTCAATCAGCCTGCGGTGAAAACCGCCGCCGCGCAATCTAGAAGTTCGTAATGACGGGCTAAAACGGCCTCAAATAAGAGGCATTCCGGCGCAAATCGGCCACCAGTCTTTTGACTGTCACGACTCGTTTTTCGTTTGCGATCTCAATCGCAATATTGTTTCTGACTTCGTCGAAAGTTTGCTGCCGCGGCGGCTGGACATCGATCAGTCTCAAAATATGAAATCCGAGTCGGGTTCGGATCGGTTTACTGATTTCGCCAGGGCGCAGTTTTTTTGCGGCCTCCACAAAGTCTGGCGGCATTCGGTTTGCCGAAAAATATCCCAACTCGCCTCCCCGCGACTTGGTTGCATCATCTTCGGAATTTTGCGCGACCAGCGCGGCAAAATCCTCGCCCGCCGCTAACCTCGCGGAAAGCGCTTCGATTGCTGCTCGTTTGGTTTCGACAACATCCGGCGGTGTTTCCGGAGGAGCCGCCACAAACAAGTGCGCTACATTGCGCCGCTCCGGAAGAAAAAATTGATCGAGATGCGAGTCGTAGAATTCCCGGCACTCGTCATCACGAACGACCACGTCGTGCGCAGTGTGTTTTTCAATCCACTGCCGGGCGCGTAAATCATCTTTCAGAATTCGGAAGAGGGAATATGAAAACAGGCCGCTGCCATGCAAGGCCGTCCTCCACATTGCATTGCTGCCAAACTGGGAGCGAAGCAGCAAAAATTCCCTTTCGACTTTTTCAGTTGCGATGCGTTCGTTCTCCGCAAGCGATATTGCTGCCGTATTTGAAACCAGATCGGTTAGGGCGCATTCATATTCGCACAGCGGCAACTCACCTTCCCTCCGCGAAACGTCATCCAGATAAATTCCACGGCCACCAACCACCGCCACCAGATAACCGCGATCAAATAACTTACCGAGCTTCTCGCGAACGACCACCGAACGCGCGGTTAGTTCCGCGGAAACGAATCCCGCAAGACACGCGATTACGACCGTGATCCAAAGTCGCGTTTGCTTCACTTGAACGCCAGCTGCGCCAAATAATAGGCCGCAACGGAGCCGACAATTTGCAGACTTTGCGGGCTCAGCTTGTCCATCGTGTCCTCAGCCGTGTGCCATGGCGGATAATGAAAATCGATCAGGTCGACAACCGGAATGCCGATCGCGTTTAACGGACTGTGATCGTCGGTAATGTCCTGTTCGAAGTAAGTGAAATGATTCCGCACATTCAGCGCGTCCGCAGCGGCAAAAATCCCAGCCGTGACCGTTCCCGAAGAATTAGGCGGCAAAGTGATGTCCAGGTCTTTGTCGCCAACCATGTCGAACAATAGTCCGCCACGAAAAGACTTTGCCGAACCGCCGTTTGCCAATTCCTGGGCAAAATGGCGACTGCCATAAACGCCATCAGTGTTGCTGAAATCGACGACAGCTTCTTCGCCATCGAAGAATACCAGTTCGACTTTGCCGGCGACGTCAGGTCGGTGCGCCAGCACGCGCGCTAGTTCTAACAATAAGCCCGTGCTCGAGCCGCCGTCGTTCGCGCCGACAAATCGGAATTGGTCGAAAATTTTCGTGTCGTAGTGGGAGCAGAGTAAAAAAGACGGCTTCGGAGGATTGCCAAACCGCGCCACGAGATTCACGAACTTCATCTCGCCACGCGGAGTTTTGTCGGTGAATGCCTGTTCGATTACTTTCCAACCAGCCGACTCGAGTTGTTCTTCGATGTAAGCGCGTGCTCGAATGATCGCATCTGAGCCGGACGGCCGCGGGCCGAGATCGACCAGCGCCTGGACATGGGCGAGCGCTTTGTCGCCGGAGAATTCAGTCCAAATTTTCTCTTGAGGTGGTTTGGCGCATGAGCTCGCAATTAATAGCGAACTCGACGCGACCACAAAACGCCGAAAGGAGCGTAACATTTCGAAATTGAATCAGCGCTCGGTCGACGCCAGACCGACAATGTTCAAAATCCGTTGAAGATCGTCGTCGCCATAATATTCAATTTCGATTCGGCCCCGCTTCGGCGTGTGATGAATCGTCACGTTTGTCCCGAAATACTGGCGCAATTTATCCTGCAAATCGCCGATCGCCGCCGAGCTGACGACTACTTTGGGACTTCCGCGCCGTTTCTTCCATCCTCCAAGGAAGCGACTCACCAGACGTTCGGTCTGCCGAACACTCGAATTACGGCGCAAAATTGTTTCGGCCAATTGAAGCTGCTCCTCGGCCGCCTTCACTCCGAGCAGAACTTTGGCGTGTCCGACTGAAAGCAGATCCTGCGCAACCCAGGTTTGCAATTGCGGATGCAAATCCAGCAGACGCATCGCGTTTGCCACCGCCGCCCGACTTCGGCCAACTTTCTGCGCGACGTCCTCCTGCTTCATTCCGAATTCATCTCGCAAGTCGCGCATAACCCTGCGCCTCTTCGATCGCGTTTAGATCGCTGCGTTGCAGGTTCTCGATCAGCGAAATTTCAAGGACTTCCAGATCGCTAGCCGTGCGAACAATAACCGGAACATCCGCCAAACCGAGTTCCTGCGCAGCCCGCCAACGCCGTTCACCGGCAATCAATTCATGCGTGCCGCCGTTCAACCGTCGCACGATGAGCGGTTGAATGATTCCGTGCTGCCGAATCGAATCGACCAGTTCCCGCAACGCTTCCTCGCCGAAATCCTTTCGTGGCTGCAACGGACTCGGGACAATGCTGGTCAGCCGCGACTTTTCGGACCTGTTCGCCGGTTTCAACGCTTCATGGGGCGCCTGGGCCAGGCTGGTCGAGCGTGGGCCCGAGCTGATAAGCGCACCGAGACCTTTGCCAAGTCCTGATTTCGCCATGCGACTGAGGCTATCGGAAGCACTCTGACAACGCAAATAGCAATCGGGAATGGAGGAGTGTTGCGCCGGTCGCGCCGGCGGTTAGCATGCGGCAATGTGGCGCACGCCTGACGTTTTCACCCTGGGACACTCCCCCGACCCGGACGACGCCTTCATGTTTTACGCGATCGCGAAAAATAAAATCGATCTGCGCGGATACAGATTCGAACACCGGTTGGAAGACATTCAAACCTTAAACGAGCGCGCAATGCGCGGCGAATTGCATATCTCTGCGATCTCGATCCACGCTTACGCCTATGTCGCGGACAAGTATGCTTTGCTTCCGTGCGGCGCGAGTATGGGCGATGGATACGGACCGTTGGTAATCAGGAAACGCCGAACGTCCACCGCCGAACGTCCAACGCCGAATGCGGACGATCTCCGAAATGAATTACGCAATTCGCTTGATTGCTGTTCCGGGAACGATGACGAGTGCATTTCTCGCCTTGAAACTTTATCTGGGCGATTTCAAACACGTTGTTGTTCCGTTCGACCAAATTTTCGACGCGGTGAGCAGCGGAAAAGCCGACGTCGGGCTGATCATTCACGAAGGCCAGCTGACGTATGCAAAGTCGGGGTTCGAAAAAATTCTCGATCTTGGCGAATGGTGGAAACAAGAGACCAGCCTTCCACTGCCGCTGGGCGGGAATGTGATTCGAAAAGATATTCCACCGCCGATTCAACACGATCTCCTCGCGATCATGCGCGAGAGCATCGATTTCGGTCTCGCCCACCGCGCCGAGGCCGTGGCCCATTCCATGCCCTACGCCCGCGATATGAACGAGCAGTTGGCCGATAAATTCATCGGCATGTACGTGAACGACTTTACTCGCGATTACGGCGAAAGCGGTCGAGCGGCAATTCGACGATTTCTGGGCGACGCCCGAAACGCCGGTTACATCGACAGGACGGCGGAAGTCGAGTTCGTCGAGTAACTACTTCTTTTCGGTTTTGTTGACCTGCTTCGTGACGAACGTCTTGATTCGATTGAACTCTTTTTGGAAGCCGGTTGAGAAATCGTGAGTGCCGTATTCAAAAAGAACCACGAAGCAAAAGGTGAAGAAAACAAACAGGATCAGCCAAAACAGTCCGCGGACGAGAGACATGCCGGGGAACGTAACTGAGCGGCTGTTATCGGTCAATCGGGGGGCTGTTGCGTCAAAGTTCCGATTGATCGCCCGGGCGGAACTGACAAGCTAACCCGATGCGAGTCCGGCTTTTGGACCTCAGCGGCCAATACGCCGCCTTATCGAAGGAATTGCGAGCAGTGACAGACGAAGTCCTGGCGAGCCAGCGCTTCATTCTCGGTCCGAAACTGGCCGAATTCGAAGCCGCGACCGCGGCTTACTGCGGCGCGGGCCACGCCATCGGTGTTTCATCGGGGACTGACGCATTGTTGGCCGTTTTGATGGCGCTCGAAATTGGATTGGGAGATGCCGTAATTACCACATCCTATTCGTTCTTTGCGACTGGTGGTTGCATCACCCGGGTCGGAGCGACGCCTGTCTTCATCGACATCGATCCGGACACTTACAATATTTCGCCAACGGCATTGCGACGTTATCTGGAGAAGTTCTGTCACGCGGTCGACGGCAAGCTGGTCAACGAAAACCACCAAACGATTGTCGCGCTCGTTCCAGCTCATCTTTTCGGATTGTGCTGCGACATGAATGAGATGATCGCGATCGCGCGCGAGCATAATTTGATTTTGATTGAGGACGCCGCCCAAGCCATCGGCGCCGAGTTTCCTCTCCAAACCGGCGCAGCCAAGGCGGGAACAATGGGCGATGCCGGTTGCTTCAGCTTCTATCCGTCCAAAAATCTCGGGGCGGCGGGAGATGCCGGGCTGGTTGTCTGCCGCAACGAAAAGTTTGCCGAACGGCTGCGTCAATGCCGTCACCACGGAATGGGCGAGCAGTATCGACACGAATTTGTCGGCGGAAATTTCCGCATGGACGAAATCCAGGCGGCAATCCTCAGGCGTGAAGCTTCCCCATTTGGACAATTGGTCGGCGGCTCGCCGCGAGGTTGCGAAGTTTTACACAGGCGAATTTCGACGGCTCGGTTTGGAAAAGAAAATTCAACTACCCGTGGAGCCGTATGCCGAAGCAGGCCTGACCAATCATCACATTTACCATCAGTATGTGATCCGCTCGGATCGTCGGGATGAATTGCGAAAGCATTTGGCTGAACGCGAGATCGACACGGCGGTTTATTATCCGCTCGCGCTACACGAGCAGCCGTGTTTCGAATATCTCGGTTACAAAGCCGGAGATTTTCCGGAGGCAGAGCGAGCCGCCCGCGAAAATCTGGCTTTGCCCATTTACCCCGAAATTTCCCGAGAATCCCAGCAGTACGTAGTAAATTGCATCGCCGAGTTTTTCAGCTAGAGATCAAGACTCCAGAACCGTCGCGGGTAGGTACCGAAGTGGCCAAACGGGGCAGACTGTAAATCTGCTGGCTTTACGCCTTCACTGGTTCGAATCCAGTCCTGCCCACTTCTTTAACGACGCCGTCTTCGCGACTTGCCTCGAGCAGAACTCGATTTCTTGCGCGGTTTTGCTTTGGTCCGTTTTGTCGCCGCGCGCTTACGCGATTTCGCTCTGCCTCCAGCCGCCTTTTTGGCGGTTTTCCGGGTGCGAGCCGGCTTTTTCGCGGATTTTAGAGCCCGAGCTGGCTTCTTCGCCGCTTTCCGTGCGGGTTTCAAAACCTTTCGCGCTGTTTTCTTCATCGCGGGTTTCAATCGCCCTTCGCCGGCCGCTTTTCCGGCAATCGCGCCCACGATTCCGCCTACGACCGCACCGGGTAGCCCCATCACACTTCCCAAGGCGGCCCCTGCAACTGCGCCGGCCGTTTCTTTCGGAATTGGTGGAACCTCAATGTCCTCTTTCTTTTGTGCATCAGCATTTTCAGCCATAATCGCAAACCTCCATTTGACCGTTCGTTTCCTTAACTAATTCGCGATCAAAGGCCAGAACAGCTGTGCAAAACGAAAAAGCGGCCGCCAAAGCGGCCGCTTTTCCCAAAAATGTTGTGGTGCCTACTAACGTCCGCGACGTTGTCCGCCGCCGCCGCCGTCACGACGACGATCACCGCCATAGCCGCCCCCGCCCCCGCCTGGCGGCCGCGGTTCGCGTGGACGCGCTTCGTTCACGGTCAAGGCGCGACCGTCGACGGTCTTGCCGTTGATTTCCGCAATCGCTTTTTGCGCATCTGCGTCGGAGCCCATGGTCACAAAGGCGAAGCCGCGCGATTTGCCGGTGAATTTGTCCTGCATGAGCATGACTTCCTGAACTGGGCCAGCTTGTGAAAAAAGCTCCTGAAGTTCGTTTTCGGTGGTGTTAAATGGGAGATTTCCCACGTATAATTTAGTTGCCATTGAATCTAATCTGGAAAACGCGGCCAGGACACTCTTTCCCGCTGTTAAGGCAGATTGCCGCTGATTGCATACAAGATGACAATCGACGGACTTCCAAGCTGCTGTTTTCTCCTTTCGGGCTCATTGTGTAGAGTGCTTCGGTTTGGAAAGCAAACAAAAATCGCGGGCTGATAGATGAGCAGATGCGGAGTTTTAACGCTTTGAACAAAACAAGTCCTCAAACCCGCGTTGCTGTGGTGGCCGCCGGCATTGTCAGCCCCCTCGGTTTTGGCCTCGGCGAAACCCTGCAATCCCTCCAAAACGCCACCGATTGCGTCACCGCAGTATCGCGGTTCGACGTCAGCAACTGCCGGTGCAAAACGGCTGCCCAAATCCCAGACGATCGCCTGTTCGCCAGGCGCCAAAAAGACCGCAAAAACGCCCGTTTGCACCGAGCGTCGCACATGATGATTGCGGCGCTGGCCGAACTCACTGACCGCGATCCGAAATTCGTGCCGGATATCACGATTATCGGAACAACCAGCGGCGGCATGTCGTTCGGAGAGAATTATTATCGCGGCGTGTATCGACAGGAAAATCTGCGACGCGCGCCGGAATGGCTTGCCAACTATCCGCCGCAAAAGCCGGTTCTTGACGCTCAACACGAATTTGGAATCTCCGCGCCATGCTTCGTGATTGCGAACGCCTGTGCGTCCGGGACAAATGCAATCGGTCGAGCGTTCGAAGGTATTCGCTCTGGAAAATACGAGCGGGTATTAACTGGCGGATACGACGCCCTTTCTGAGTTGGTTTTCGTCGGCTTTGATTCTTTGCAAGCTGCAACTCCGGAAAAGTGCAGACCGTTCGATCGCGATCGCACCGGCATGGTGCTTGGCGAAGGCGCGGCAGTTCTCGCGCTCGAGAATCTCGAGAGCGCGCGCAATCGCGGCGCCGAAGTCCTCGGCGAGATTACGGGTTACGGAATTTCCACGGACAATCATCATCTGACGCAGCCCGATCCATCAGGAAGCGGTCCGCGCCGCGCCATGGAACAAGCGCTGGAAAGCGCCGGATGCTCCGCGGATCAGGTGGACTACATCAATGCTCATGGCACCGCCACGGCGTTCAACGATGCCGCAGAAGGAAAAGCGATCTCGGAAGTGTTCGGCAGCGTTCCAGTCAGTTCGACCAAGAGCATGATCGGTCATTCGTTAGGCGCGGCCGGAGCGATCGAAGCGGTAATTTGTTTGCTGGCGCTGCAATCGCAGTTTCTTCCTCCGAACATTAACTTTCGCCAGCCAGATTCCGGTCTCGCACTGAATATCGTCGCCAACCAATCGCGCGAGGCGAAGATCGACCTGGCCCTTTCCAATTCGTTTGGGTTTGGCGGCACGAATGCATCGGTGCTGATTTCGAAGCTCGCTGCATGAGTCTCAGTATCGCCGGCATGGGCTGGATCACGCCTTTGGGCCGCGGTGTGGACCAGGTTTGGGACCGCTTGATTCGCGGAGATGAAGCAATTCCTCAATCTGTCGCCGGCGGTGAAGGCGCCAAAACTTATCAGGGCTTTCGTGTTCCGACCGACGCGTTACAAAATCTGCCGTCACATCCGCGACTCCGCCGCGTCAGCGCCATTTCTCGTTTCGCAGTGGCAGCGGGCTTGGATGCGATTGCTCAGGCCAAATCGGAAAACTCCAACGTCGATACCGAAAAACTGGCCCTGGTTTTTGCGGTTTCGAACGGCGGCGTCGTTTATACAAAACGTTTTTACCACAACATTGTGGAAGCGGGCGCGCAGTCGGCGAGCCCGCTTCTTTTTCCGGAAACGGTTTTCAACGCTCCCGCGAGTCATCTTGCGGCAATTCTAGGAATCAACGGAGCGACCTACACCGTGGTCGGCGACGGCGCGGTGGGAATTCTTGGAATTCAAATGGCGGCCGAACTTCTGGAAACCGGCGCAGCGCGTCATTGCCTCGTGGTCGCGGCGGAGGAAGCCGATTGGGTGTTGTGCGACGCCTATCACAAATGGCGACTGACGAGATCCTCACCCCCGATTGAACCGTTTTCGGATTCGGCGCGCGGAACAATTCTAAGTGAAGGCGCAGGCGCGGTGCTGCTCGGCACGGATGGCAACGTCAAAATCGATCGCATAAATCCAGGCGGAAATTTTTCGCATCAACGAGACGCTACGAAAGTTGTGCAACGCATCCTGCACGACCTGCGCGATCGCAATGCCTGTATTGTCGCCAGCGCGAACGGCACGTTTATCGATGATGCCGAGCGTGAGGCCATTCAGAAAGAGGCGAGCGAGTGTATTGTTTACAGCCCCAAGGCCGCGCTCGGCGAAAGTGTGGGCGCGAGTGCACTTTGGCAGATTATCGTGGCCGCTCACGCCTTGGAACGGAAGCAACTCCCCCCAATGCTCCACGCCAGGCAACAATTCGCGCCTGCGGTTCCCGGCCGATGGGGACAAGCTCGGGTCAGCCGCGATCGTTTTGAGCTGTGGAATGAATCAACAGGCGGCCGGTCTGCGATTATTGGCCTAGGCGGCGTCCGACCTCGTTTTACCTTTGCAACGCGGAGTGGGTGCAGTACTTTCGGCGTCCGCCATGCGAACGCTGGTCTGGGGGGTTTTTTTCATCTTTGGGGCGGCTGGTTTGGCAGGCGCAGCAAACTCGAGTTCCGATCATCAACCGGTCGAGATTACTTCCAGCGGGGAAACGACTTACGACAATGGCGTTGCTACGGCGCGCGACAATGTCGCAATCCACATCGGCGATACCGATATCTATGGGGACTTTGCTCAATATAATTCGCAGACCCACGAAGTGTTGGTGCGCGGAAATGTCCGAATTTATCGCGACGTGAGTCTTTACGTCGCCGACGAAGGAATTTACAACATCGAAAGCAAACAAATCCGCACCAGCAACGTCCGGACCGAGTTCCACCCATACTTTCTCAGCGGACGAGACGTTAACCAGCAGTCCTCGAATGCTTATCACGTCGAAGACGCGAATTTCACGACGGACGATTCGCCGCGTCCGGATTTTCATCTGCATGCTCGCACGGTTCGCGTCTATGAGAACGATCACGTTGTTTTTCAAAATGTAACTTTTTACATCGGGAAGGTGCCGGTTTTTTGGTGGCCGTACCTTTACCAATCGCTCAACGACGCTTTCAGCTTTTCGATCGCGCCAGCAGACTTGAGTTCGTGGGGGCCTTCTCTATTGACCCAGGTCACGTTTCCGATCACGGACGACATTAAAGGACGATTTCGTCTCGATTATCGCGGACGCCGCGGCGTGGCGATCGGGTTTGATACCGATGTCGATTACGGCAAAGACAAAGCAAGTAATCTCAAGCTGAAGACTTACTACGCAGACGATCAGAACCCCCAAATCAATCCGACCGCTGAAAAACGGCCGCAACTGGATCCGAATCGGTACCGCGCGACAATTCAGGACACAACACATTTCACCGACGATTTCTACGGCATCGTGAACGTGACCAAGCTCAGCGACGCGTTTCTGATGCAGGATTTCTATCAGAGTGAGTTCCGAGTCGATCCGGTGCCTGACAACGTCGTTGCCCTCGCCAAGACAGGTTCATTTTACAGCTTGTCAGCAATTGCGCGTTTTCAGGCGAATGATTTCTTCGAAAGCACCGAGCGTCTCCCGGAAGTGGTGCTCGACGTCAAGCGCACGCCATTGTTTGGCACGCCGATTTTTTACGAAGGTGAAACCGGTTTCGCCGATCTCCACCGCGATTTTGCGAAAGGTTCAGGTTTTGAAGATTATGGAAGCAACCGGTTCGATACCTTTCATCAACTGCTGTATCCGAACACGTATTTTGGCTGGCTGTCAGTTGTGCCCCGGGTTGGATTTCGCGCGACTTACTACGACAAGACTCGCGACCTCGGCAACACGCTTTTTCCGAATATCGATGATCCGCTGATTCCGAATTTCATTCCGCAGGATCCGACTCCGACAAATCCGGTCATCGACGCCGGCAGTGGGGTTCGAACGGTTGTCGATGCCGGAGTTGAAGCGTCGTTCAAGCTTTCGCGGACTTGGGATGATGTGGCGGACCGGGCGTTAGGTTTGGATGGTTTGCTTCACGTCATCCAGCCTTACACCAACTTCTCCTACGTCCACGAAAGCGGAATTGATCCTTCGGCAATCCTCCAGTTCGACCGGTTCGAGCCATCTACTCAGTTGCGACCAATCGATTTTCCGCAATTCACCCCAATCGATTCGATCGCCAGCTGGACCATCTGGCGCAATGGAATCCGCAACCGGCTCGAGACACGCCGCGACGATGTGACTGTGACCTGGCTGGAACTGGACACGTTTTTCGACGTGAACTTCGACAATCCTTACGATCGGCGCATGTATTCGAACTTCTTTAACAAACTGCGGTTCACGCCATTGCCGTGGGCGTCTCTAACCGTTGATTCCCAAATTCCAGCGTTCAGCTCTGGTTTCACGGAAGTGAACACCACCGTGGCGGTGCAACCTGTGGCCAATCTTCAGCTGAACCTTGGCCATCGATATCTTAACGACAATCCATTTTTCACCCACAGCAGCCTCTTCGTCGTCGGCGGATATTATCGGCTCGACGATAACTGGAGCTTCGGATTTCAGGAACAATACGAAGGAACCGTGGGCATTTTTCAGGAACAGCGCTACGCCATTTACCGCGACCTCACGAACTGGGTTGCATCATTTGGCGCCGTTATCCGGGACAATACCGGTAGCAAGAAAGAATACGGCATTCTTCTGACTTTTAGCCTTAAAGCGTTTCCGAAATTTGGCTTCGATTTGAACTTCGATCCCGGTAGCCAGGGCCAATGAACATCCCCTGTTCTGTGCTAGGTTGAGGCCAACTTTTCGTCATGGATATTTCGATCATCGGCTCGGGTTACGTAGGTCTGGTCACCGGCGCCTGTTTCGCCGACGTCGGGCACAATGTCATTTGCGTCGATAACGACGAAGCGAAGGTCAAAGCGCTTCAGGCCGGCCGGATTCCGATTTACGAGCCTGGATTGGAACAAATCATTCATCGCAATGTTACGGCCCACCGTTTGCGCTTCAGCGGCAGCATTCGCGAAGGAGTCGACAACTCCCAAATCGTTTTCATTGCGGTGCCGACTCCGCCGCAGCCGAATGGAGAAGTCGACCTCAGTTTTATCGAAAAAGTTTCCCGCGAAATCGCGGACGTGCTCACTGATTATCGAGTGATTGTCGATAAGAGCACCGTGCCGGTAAAAACCGGAGAACGCGTGACCGAAACAATCAAACGCTACAATCGCCGCGGCGCGAAATTTGATGTTGTCAGCAACCCGGAATTTCTGCGGGAAGGCTGCGCTATCCACGATTTGATGCATCCGGACCGGATCGTTATCGGTTCCCAAAGCCAGCACGCGGTCGATCTCATGAAAAAGGTTTACGAACCGTTCATGGCGCCGATTCTCGTCACCGACATCAACAGCGCCGAGCTGATCAAGCACGCAGCAAACTCTTTCCTCGCGTTGAAGATTTCTTACATCAATGCGATTTCCGCAATTTGCCAGGTCAGCGGCGCGGACGTTGAAAAAGTTGCGGATGGAATTGGCATGGACCGACGAATCGGCCGCCAATTTCTGAACGCCGGAATCGGCTACGGCGGCTCGTGTTTTCCCAAAGACGTGGCGGCCTTCATCCACATCAGCGACCAGCTCGGGGTTCCGTTCACCCTACTGCAAGAGGTGCAGCGAATAAACGGACTTCAAAAGGAGCGTTTTCTTAAACTGATTCGCGACACCTTATGGGTGCTGCGCGAAAAACGAATTGCGGTTTGGGGACTTACTTTCAAACCTGACACCGACGACGTCCGCTCATCTGTGGCGGTCGAATTGGTCGACGCCATGTTGCGCGAGGGCGCGGACGTGAGCGTTTATGATCCAAAGGGAATGGAGAAAGGTCGCGAGCTGAAGGCAGTTGCCGACGCGAAATTCGAAAAGTCGCCGCTCGAAGCAGTCAAAGGCGCTGAAGCTTTGGTGATTGCGACGGAATGGCCGGAGTTTGCTAATATCGATTTCGCCGAGGTTAAGAAACAAATGACCACGCCGATCGTTTTCGACGGTCGAAATCTGCTCAATCCGGAGACGATGGGCGAGCTCGGCTTCCATTATCATTCGATTGGCCGCGCCAGCGTCATCCCGCGCTAAATCATCGTGGCTGAGCGGTCGGCTCGCAGCGTCGCATTTGTCGCGCTGAAAACCTGGCGGCAAAAGAAAGACTTCGCCGATCAGATTATTTCGCGACTTCTTACCGAATCGAACCTGGATTCGGCCGATCGCGCGTTCGCGGTCGAGCTCTTTTATGGGGTGCTCCGAAATCTCACATTTCTCGATTCCGCGATTCACAGACTTCGGCCGCACCGGGTGGAGGCTGATCTTCGAGACCTCCTGCGCCTTGGAATTTATCAGCTCTTAATCACGAACACACCGGACCACGCCGCCGTTAACGAAACAGTCGGCGTTGGTTCGAAACGGCAGCGGCCAATTGTAAATGCAATCCTGCGTTCGGCGGCGCGACAACGAAATGAGTTACGGACCGAATTAGAAAACCAATCTCCGGAAATTCGATTCTCCCATCCCAAATTCCTGATCGATCGATGGAGGAAAGAATTCGGCGGCGAGAATGCCATCAAGCTGTGTGAATGGAACAACCTACCACCGCCGATCTACGCGCGGATAAACCAGTTAAAGATTGATCGTGAAACATTTCTCGATCGTTATCCAAGTGCGCAGCCGGTGCCCAAGATTTCCAACTTTGTCGAGACTCTTTCACTTAACGAGCCGCTCAGTCGCGGCGATTGTTATGTTCAGGACCCGAGCACAGCCATCGCGTGCGAAGTGCTGAATCCGCAACCCGGCGAGAAAATTTTGGATGCGTGCGCGGCTCCGGGCGGCAAAACCAGCTACCTCGCTGAATTAATGCGAAACAACGGCCAGATCGTTGCCTGCGATCGAGATCCCGGTCGTTTACAGCTGCTGGAGGACAATCTGGCCCGTCTGGATGTTCGAATCACGAAAGTTGTGCGCCATGACTGGATCGAGAGCGCGACGCCGGAAGAGATTACATCCAGCGCGCCGTTCGACCGAATTCTGGTAGACGCGCCGTGCAGCAACACCGGGGTAATGCGACGGCGGGTTGATGTGAGGTGGCGACTGAAACCGACTGAGTTTGCGCGAATGCAAGCGAGGCAGCTCCAAATTTTGCGTTCCGTGCTCCCGTTGCTGAAACAAGACGGCGTTCTGGTCTACAGCACCTGCAGTCTTGAAGCCGAAGAAAATGAGGACGTCGCGCAAGCCTTGCTCCAGGAGATCCCCGCTTTGGTGGCAGAAGATCAAAAAAAATCTCTGCCGTTTGTCGACAATTTCGATGGCGCGTTTGCAGTGAGATTTCGAAAAACGCAATAGTCGATCTATGGGCGGACGGAGGTTGCATCCCTCGCGTGGAATGGAATCGTAACGGCCTATGCACGATCCGCGCTACGACAAGCTGGCCAAGTTGCTGGTGGAATATTCAACCCGGCTCAAACGGAACGAGAACTTGTTGATCGAAGCTTTTGACGTTCCCGATGAAATGACAATAGCCCTGGTTCGCGCCGCGCGAAAAGTCGGCGCAGTTCCATTCGTTCAAATGCAGCACAACCGGGTGAGCCGCGAGCTGGCAATGGAAGCATCGGACAAGCAACTGGACTTTGCCTCGTCGCACGAGCTGGCCCGGATGAAAAAAATGCAGGCTTACATTGCCTTGCGCGGCAGCCATAACATTACCGAATTGTCTGATGTTCCGGTGGACAAGATGCAGCTGGTCGCAAAAAAAATGCGGAGGGTGCAGGATCACCGGGTCAAGCAGACCAAATGGTGCGTGTTGCGGTGGCCGACGCCGTCGATGGCCCAGCTCGCTGGAATGAGCACTGAAAAATTCGAAGATTTTTATTTCAACGTCTGCACCCTCGATTACGAGAAGCTGCAACCAGGCATGAAAGCGCTAAAGGCGTTGATGGAAAGCACCGATAAAGTGCACATCAAGGGACCGGCTACGGATTTGCGATTTAGCATCAAAGGAATTTCCGCAATTATTTGCGGGGGCGACAGAAACATTCCGGATGGCGAGGTTTTCACTGCGCCGGTGAAGGATTCGGTGGAAGGGCATGTCACGTTTAACGCGCCTACGATCTACCAGAGCATCGCGTTTGATGGGATCCGGCTCGATTTTCGCAGCGGCAAAGTTGTCAAGGCAACGAGCAACCAAACCGACAAGCTAAATAAGATCCTGGATTCCGACGCCGGGGCGCGATACATCGGTGAGTTTTCCCTTGGGTTTAATCCCTACGTTCTGGAACCGATGCGAGACATTCTGTTCGATGAAAAGATTGCAGGGTCGTTCCATTTCACGCCGGGCCAGGCGTATGAAGAAGCTGACAACGGCAACCGGAGCCAGGTCCATTGGGACATGGTCAACATTCAGCGCAAGAGTTACGGCGGCGGCGAAATTATTTTCGACGGCGAAGTGATCCGTCGCGACGGCGAATTTCTGCCCAAAGAACTTCGCTCGCTAAACCGCAGCGCCTTCGCAAAGGCAAAATAGGCTGCTTCGAGAGCGACGATTCTGCGCTGCTCTGATTCGCGAGGCCGCCTGTACACAAACAGAGCGACTCTCGCGAGTCGCTCTGCTGAAAGTGTTTAACTTGAGAATTAAGCTGCGCGTTTTGGGCCGTGGCCGAGCAGGTTCAACTGCATCATTCCGATTTCGCCACTGCCGGTAAGCTGCAGGTTCGAGATTTCGAACATTGGCGCGCCCTCTACGGCCGCACCGGCCGCAGTTGGCAACTGCACCATCACTTGCTTCGAATTCGAATTGAGAACAATCGAGGAAATTTCGAACGAAGGCGAAAATTCCACGGTCGCGATCTGGAACGGAGCCAAGACGTGCACAGCGGCCTGACCCTGTTGCGAAGGCGTCAGCTGGAGTGGTGCAGCGGCAAAGTCCGAAACCAGGTGCAGACCTCCAACGGTGAACGACGGCGATCCGGTGACGGATGGACGTTGCTGTTGCGAAGGCGTCAACCGAACGCTGCCCAAGGTGCCGCCAGACGGGCTGAATTCGGGCGATTTCGAACGTGACTTGCAGGTTCATTGCTGGCTGCGGGGAGGAGCCGGCCAAACGCATCGTCACGACCTTCGAAGCCGGGCGCAATTGCAGCGCGCCCATTTTGAAGCTGGGCGTCAGTTGCATTGATGCAATCTCGAAGGCAAAGCTGAGTTGAACGGCGGTTTGCATTGCGCCGGCTGGTTGAGGTGAGCCACCTCGTTGAGCGGTTGGGATTTGAATCGGTTCAGGCATGATTACTGGTGTGGTTGGTTCGTAAACTGGTGTTTCAATAACCGGTTCCGGCGAAATAAACGGTTCGTTCGATTGACGAAGCGCCTCAAATCGAGCCGGCTCGGGTTCGGTGACCTCAATGATGGATGGTTCCTCAACAGGCGTCAACTGAGGAATCGGTTGACCCTGGCCGACCGGTTCGATTTCCGGCTCAGCGACGGACGGCATCCGGGCAAACATCGGCGTGAGTTCAGGAGTGAATACTGCCGGTTCGGACGCCACGACAGCTTCCGGTTCCGCCATCACCGGTTCGGGCTGGACGGCAGTGATCGCCTCAGGTTCGAATATCGGTTCAGGCTCGGAGATCGGCGGAGGCATTTCGAACGTCGGGATTTCAACCGGTTGCGAAACCCATTCAGGTTCGGTGACGGCTGCTGACGCGGCCGCGGCCATTGCGCCTTGTTCGACAACAGGGCCGACCCCTTCCATCGTTGGGCCGACGGACTCCATTACTGGTCCAACGGATTCAAATGCTTCTTCGGCGGGCGCCGGCGCGGGTTCAACATGACGCTTAGCGTTGCCTTCAACTGCGGGTTCCAGGACACCGGCACCACCATTGCCATTGCCATTGCCATTGCCGTGACCATTACCGAAAACGCGGCCCGGCTTGCTCAAAGGCACAACCGCACGACGCAGCGACGGCTCGGAGGCCCTCAGTTTTAGAGAGACTTGTCTCGGTCCACCTGTCACGCGCGGCATCACTTTCATTTCCTTTTGTGGCGAAGCCGACGCTGCAAGTTCCATACCTGTCAGTTGCGGACCGGTCGCAGGCGCGGCGCGGCGGAAATTCGGCAGATGCAAACCGCGGCGGCGAACTTCAGGAACAACGACCCAGCCAAGAAGACCAAGACCGGCGAGAACCAAAGCGCCGACCAACAGGCTCTGTGCATCGAAACGGCTGTGTGAGCTTTCCGCAACCTTTGCCGGCGCGAGAGCGGTGGCCGGAGCAGACTGCTCCGGATTGGGCGCCGGCTGTTTTGCCGCCGCAACAACTGGTTCCTTGGCCGCCGGAGCTTTTTCTGCCTCAGGTTGAACAGCAGGTTTGCTCGTTGTTGTTTTCGGGGCGGCTGGTTGTTGCTTTGGAACCGCAGCAGACGCAGGAGCGTTAGCAGCGGCGACTGGCGTTTCTACGACTGGCGAAAATGTCGGAGAGGCCGCGGTCGGAATTTCGTCTGGCTTAGCCGGACTTCCAGCAGCGAAAGATTGAGGAGAGCGCGAAGTTAAATCCTTAACCGCTGCGCTGGCGACTGCTTCTTCGGGCTTGGGCGCTGTCGCCTCCATACCGGCAATTGACGGAGCAGCTCCCTTGTTCTTGGCAATTGCCGCCCCCGGAATCGGACTTGGTTCGATCGCGGGACTCGCTTCGGTTTGAGCTTCAGCCAGCGCGGTAGCGGCTTCGGCTGCCGGCGCGGGCGACGTTGCTACGGCCGGGCTTTGGAGCCAGCCCAGATCATAAAACGAATCGGCAAAAACCAGGTTTAGCGCGGGCGAATAAATTTTCTTCGCCGAAGTGATCCAGTCGGTCGCCTTGTTCGGATTGTTATGCTTAAACTCCCAGGCGGCCTGCGCATAATAAAGAGCCGGCGTGTCGCCAGTAAATTGGAACTGTTCCATCATCTTCTGGGCGCGGCTTTCTTTGCCCTCGAGCAAGAAAGTCAGGAAGATGTTGAACTTGATGATTTGCGCGCCTTCGCTCTTATCGCCGCCGGGCGTCTTGCCGAGCAGGGCTTCGAAACGATCACGCGCAGTGGTGTAATCTTTTTTCTTTAACGGAACCAACGCCAGATTGAATTGCGCCTGACGGAATTTCGAATCGGCCTTCAGCGCTTTCTTGAATTCGGTTTCGGCCTGATCGAATTGCTTTTGCTCCATCAAAATCTCGCCGCGCAAATTGATGATGCTGGCTTGATTCGGGTCCGCCGCGTCCGCGTCGTTCACAAATTTTAAAGCCGTGGCGAGATCGCGTTGCTGAAACGCCTGACGGGCCTGCTCCATTCGCGATTTTCCAAAGGCTTTGGACTTGGCATTTTTTTCCGCAGGAGTGGTCAACTCCAACGCGGCGCGCTGCTGCCCAGCCTGTTTTTGTAGCCAGCCGACCTCATACAGAGATTCGGCGAAAAGTTTGTTCAGTTGAGGCGAGAAATTCTTTTCGGCTTGCGCCATCCAATCCGGGCTTCGTTGTTATTCTTCTGTTGCAGCGCGATTGCGGCATTCGCGTAATGGACCGCCGGCGTATCAGGAGACAGTTCGAACTTGGCCAGAATCGAATCCACCATGTTCTCTTTGCCCTCGAGCAAATAGGTCAGAAGAATTTTGTATTGGATGAGCTGAGTGGCCTCGCCCTGAAGTTCGGACGCATTGCTGGAAAGCAATTCTTGAAAACGATTGCGCGCTTCGGCCCAATCTTTTCTCAGGAACGGAATTTCGGCCAAATTGAAACGCGCATTCCAGAATTTCGGATCGATCCGCAACGCTTCCCGCAAGGCGGCTTCGGCTTTGTCGTAAATTCCCTGCCGCATGTAGATAACACCGCGCAGGTTTTGCGATTCAGCCAAATCAGGCTGGCGCGCATCAATGGAATCGAGCTGCTTTAAGGCCTCCGGGAAATTGCTCGAATCGAAAGCGCGAAACGCTTTGTCATACATTCCTTCTAGTTCCGCCTTCGACGGGGCAACGTTATCTGCCGCCAAAGACCCTAGTACCAGCACGGCGATAGCCGCGATTGTCCGTAATTTCATGGCCTCTCTCAATAAAACGATTTAGCGGGCCTCGGTTACAAGCCTAAAATACTGTGAATTTAAGAATTTTCCTGAGGAGTCCCAAGCCGTTCGGCGTCCTGTGCTCTACCGGTTCAGGTTCGCCACAATTCGACGATGCAGGCCCTCCAGGGTCAAATTCGGGTGGATCGGAATCGATTTCGTCCAATTCGCGCCGCGATCAGGTCCGCATACCCTCCGGTCGCGATCACATGCGCTTTATGCCGGGCAAAACGCTCCGCTCTGATCCGGGCGATGATTTCCCGGACCAAGCCACGATAACCGATCACCGCCCCAGCCCGCATCGCTTCCATTGTCGATTTTCCAACCGCTGACCGAGGTTCTTTGAGCGAAAGTTTTGGCAGCAGCGCGGTCCGTTGATACAGAAAATTCGTCATCGATTCCAAACCCGGCGCGATAACACCGCCGATGTATTTTCGTTGCGCCGAAATAACGTCGAACGTCACTGCTGTTCCAAAATCCACCACGATTGCGGGACAACCATAAAGGGTCGCGACCGCCGCAGCGTTGGCGAGCCGATCGGCGCCAATGCTTTTCGGATTTGGATAATCGATCCCGACGCCGAGCTCGATACTCGGCGTTAACCACAAAATCTTTGAATCTCTCGCCGCGCTCCGAACTGCGCGGTTTTTTTTTGGAACAACCGAACACACAACAACGGTGCCAATGTTACCGCTTTTCAGAAAACGCTGCAAAAACGTGGCGCTGAGTTTTTTCGTTTCAATGCGTGTCGTCCGACCGATTCGTTTTGCCGATGCCAAGGCCAGCTTGGTAAACGAGTTGCTGATGTCGATCAGGAGATAATCAGCCATCGTCATGAGTGTAGCGCGGTCTATCGCTGCCGGAAGTCTGCTCTTTGCTCCTCGGCCGCCTCTGCGTACCTCTCCCCCGTGCGAAAATTGGTCCATCGGCCACGGCGTTTGCGGCGCTCGCCCGCGATCAGAAATCTGGTACGCGAAACCAAACTGACCGCGCACGATTTCATTTTACCGCTTTTCATCAGCGACAAAATCGATAAACACCGCGCGATTGCGAGCATGCCCGGCGTTTTTCAATTTACAGTCAGCGAGGTAGTTGAAGAAGCGAAGCGGGCGCAAGACGCCGGACTTCAAGCAGTCCTGCTCTTCGGAATTCCAGACAAGAAAGACGAACAAGCCAGCGGCGCCTACGCTGAAAATGGCGTCATTCAAAAAGCACTTCGCGCGATCAAAGAGAAATGCCCCGAACTAGTCACGATCACAGATGTTTGTCTGTGTGAATATATGAGTCACGGCCATTGCGGCGTGACCCGGATCGACGGCGAACATTTTCATGTTCTCAATGACGAATCAGTCGAGCTTTTGGTGAAAACGGCAGTGTCACACGCTCGAGCCGGGGCGGACATGGTTGCTCCGAGCGATATGATGGACGGCCGGATCGGAGCAATTCGCGACGCGCTCGATGCCGGCGGATTTAGCGACACCGGAATCATGAGCTACTCCGCGAAATTTGCGTCGGTTTTCTATGGGCCCTTTCGCGACGCCGCCGAAAGCCCGCCCCAGTTCGGAGATCGCCGGACTTATCAAATGGATAGCGCCAATGCTGACGAAGCGTTGCGGGAAGTGGCGCTGGATGTCGATGAAGGCGCCGATATTATTATGATCAAACCGGCGTTGCCTTATCTCGACATCCTTTGGCGCGCGCGGGAACGTTTCGGAAAGCCCACCGCGGTTTATCACGTCAGCGGCGAATTCGCGATGGTGAAAGCTGCCGCCGAAAAGAACGTCTTTGACGAACGGGCCGCCGTTTTGGAGATCATGACTTCGATCAAACGCGCCGGCGCTGACATTATTGTCACCTATTGGGCGCGCGAGCTCGCGGAATGGACGAGGCCATAACCAATCGCAATGGCGAAACCGCAGCCCACACGCGGTTGAAACGGCTGGGGCTGATTTGGTGCCAACAAAACGGTTACTCGGCCTGTGCCCTGGAAGTCAGCCTGCCCCGATGCCGTTACCGGGCAGACGTGGCCGCATATCGCACCGGTAAAAGCGGCGGCGCCACGACCGCAGTTCTCGAATGCAAACAATGTTTGGTGGATCTTCGCCGCGACAACGGTTCCACGTCCACCACTCTCCTACGGCTTCAGAAAATCCATCAGCGGCGCGAAGTCCTCGAAAGAAATTTGCGGGTGCACTATCCGGCTTTGCGAATTCCCGACTCGCTTTTTGCCGAGTTCGATTCGCACAACTTCGAAGCGATCGAGCATCGCGGCTACAAACAGGTGCTTCGCCAAACCCGAACTTTGCAAAATCGCCTGTTCGACGGGACTAAGTTCGAAACCCTGATTCGTTATCGGTGCGCGAACCTGTTTTTTCTGGTCCTGCCTAACGAGTTGTTCCGCGATTCAGAGATCCCAATCGGCTGGGGCGCCCTTATCGAGTCAGACGGCGAATTGGTTTTGGCGCGCAAACCGACCTGGCATGAAGTAGATGAGAAAAATCAGGTTGGCTTACTGCATCGGATTGGCCGCGCCGGCACCCGAGCATTGAATCGCGCTCTGGATATCAAGTACGAACAGTTCGCTGCGGCAAACCGTTGGTAGGGCGAGACTCTGTCGAGCCGTCGCATTGATTGTATTCCGCTCGACAGAGTCTCGCCCTACCAAACACGGCTCTGTCGTTTGTTTAAACTAAACCGGCTGCAACAAACAATGCCCGGTCATCTCTTTCGGCTGTTCCATTCCGAGCAAGAACAACAGCGTCGGTGCGACGTCCGCCAGAATTCCATCCTGGCAGCGAAAATTGGAAGCATCTTTCGCCACATAGATAAAGTGGACCAGGTTCGTGGTGTGAGCAGTGTTGGGCGAGCCGTCCGGATTTCGCATCAGTTCGCAGTTTCCATGATCGGCGGTCAGGATGGCTTTGCCGCCGAGCTCGAGAACCCGCGGAATAATCTTCGCGCAACATTGGTCGATAGTTTCCACCGCTTTGATTCCCGCCTCGACGACGCCGGTGTGTCCGACCATATCGGGATTGGCAAAGTTCAAGATGATCAGGTCGACTTTGTCGATTCGCTTCAGCAGTTCTTCGGTGACTTCGAGCGCGCTCATCTCCGGCTGTAGATCGTAGGTAGCGACTTTCGGAGAGGGAACGAGAACGCGTTCTTCGCCCGGAAACGCCTTTTCAACGCCGCCGTTAAAAAAATAAGTGACGTGCGCGTATTTTTCGGTCTCAGCGATACGCAGCTGCTTCTTGCCCGCTTTGCTGACAAGCTCTCCGAGGATGTTCTTGAGCTCTTGAGGCGCAAAAATGAAGGGCGATGGATAGCGAACATCGTACTGGGTCAACGACGTGAATTTTGTCTGCGGCCAAACTTCGCGATCGAAACCGTCGAAGTCTTTGAACAGAAATGCCTGCGAAAGCTGGCGCGCCCGATCCGCGCGGAAGTTGAAAAACAAAATCGTATCGCCGTCGCGGACTCGTTGCTCATTCGCGTGCGAAAAAATCAGCGGCGGCATGAATTCGTCGGTTTTGCCGGCTTTATAATGCCGCTCCAACGCTTCCGACGGCGTGTCTTTGCAAATTTCACCGCGCCCAAGAACAATCGCGTCCCACGCTTTCTTGGTCCGATCCCAGCGCCGGTCGCGATCCATCGCAAAATACCGGCCGATCACGGTGACGATTTGCGCGCCGCTGGGTTGAAGTTTCTCAGCGCAGATTTTTAAATATTCCCGGCCACCGGTAGGTGAAGCGTCCCGGCCATCGGTAAATGCGTGCACGAAAATCTCGTCGACGCCCGCGGCCTTGGCCTCGTTTGCGAGCGCAATCATGTGCTCATAATGACTGTGTACCCCGCCGTCGGAAACCAGGCCTAACAAGTGCAAACGATGGCCGCGCGCGGCCGCAAATGTTTCCTGCGCGATCCGATTTCGCTTTAGCTCGCCGTCTGTGAGCGCTTTGTTAATGCGCGTAAGATCCTGGTAGACAATCCGGCCAGCTCCGAGATTGAGATGGCCAACTTCGGAATTGCCCATTTGTCCTTCGGGCAATCCAACATCTTTGCCGCTAGCGCTTAGTTTGCTGACTGGATAATCGCGATAAAGCTGATCGTGGAATGGGGTCTGGGCTAAGAAGGGTGGCGTCCCCGTTCTCTTTTGCCTTCGATTTGCCGCCCGGATTGATGCCCCAGCCGTCGCGGATGATCAGGATTACCGGCGCGGCCATTGTGCACTGTGCCGACGATTCGCAGGACCGACAAGGGGTTTCATGATTCCGCGGGATTGACAATCATCGGCGGCCCTTCTACATCGCGCTCGTGAAGTGGCGCAATCAATTGCTCGCCCTTTTGTGCTTGTTGGCCTTCGCCGGCCTTGGCGTTCTTTATTTCAAACATTGGGTAGTCCAACGCTCGTTCGGAATCATTCTGATGATCGGTGAAGGTCTCGGACCGGAACGGATCGCGCTGACTCGGGCCTATCTCGGCGGCGCGGATAACCGGCTGGCTGTGGACACGATGGTTCATTCGGCGCTTGTTAAAAATTACTCGAAAGATTTCGCCGTCGCCGACCAGGCAGCGGCGGCAACCGCCATCGCTACCGGCGTTAAAGTGAACAACCGGGCGATCTCAATCGATTCGAACGGCAAACCGATCCCGACAATTGTCGAATTGGCGCGCGATAGCGGCCGCGCGGTCGGTTTGATCAGCGACAGAAGCCTAACGAATCCAACCTGCGCAGCATTCTATGCCCATTCGAATAATTCCGAGCCGGATCAAATGGCTTTGCAATTCGCGGACGGCGGCAAGATCGATATCGGACTTGGAGCCGGCGCCGCCGAGTTTCTTCCACCGACAAAGCAGGGCCATCGACAGGACCGTCGCGACCTGCTGCTCGAAATGCGCGGCAACGGATTCGATGTGGTTCGCACCCGCGCGGAACTCGAAGCGATTCCCCCGTGGCAACGGCCAAAATTATTTGGAGCGTTTGGCGAGAACGACAGCGCGCGCGATTCCAATCAGAACTGGAACGATGACGCCAGTCTTCCCGATATGGTGCGCAAAGCAATTGAACTGCTCCAATACAATCAAGGTGGCTATTTGTTGATCATCGACGCCGCGCGAATGCGAGAGGCGGCCGAAGCAAACAACGCCGAAAAAGCGTTAACCGAAACTGCCGAGTTCGATCGCGCAGTCGCGACAGCTCATCGCTACGCCGGCGGGCGATCGACGATCATCGTGTGTGGCGATGTTGCCATCGGCGGCCTGCATGCGAACGGCTACCCTTTTCGTAAAGACAGCGGGATAGCGTTGCTCGGGTTAAATCCGGCGGGCCAACCGTGGCTGACGTGGGCGACCGGACCGAACGGAATGCAATCGGTACGGAGCATCGAAGTTGTCTGAGAACGAATCTTCTCCGAGCGCCAGCCCGCAGAAGGATCAGGCGCAGCCGGCAGCATTTTACGCGGCATCTGCGCTGCCGACGCTTGAAGACGTCGTTGTGTTTGGATCCGGCCGCGGTAGCGAGGATTTGCAGGGCACAATTGATAATACCGACATCTTCAAGATTCTCCGCGACGAACTTTGAGCGCAATGCGTACGCAAAAAACCCATCCACCTTCTGGATGGATGGGTTTTGCTTAAAGCGTTTTATGTTATTCGCTGATCTGCGGGACGAACACAAAGGGAGGCGGATCAGGCAAATTTGGCGGCGGCCCTTCGGCAGGAGGTCCTTCTGCAACTTCCTTCGCCTCTTTTGCATCTTTGCCAGCGGCGTAATCTTTCGCGTCTTTGCCGTCAGTTGCGCCTTCCGAGCCACCGGCGAGAGCGGTGTTTGCAACCATCAGATTCGGGATCGCCGTGGAGTAAACTCCGAGGTTCGCGATGTGACCAGATTTCACGACGTTGAAGGTAAACTTAACGTATTTCCCTTCAGCCGGACCAACTTTCACCTTGGTCACGTTCGGCGTCAGATTTTGGCGAGCGATTTGATGCCACTGCGAGCTGGCGGCCGCGAGTTTCGAATTTGAGGTTGAAATTGTCACCGTTCCGTTTGTTCCCTGATTGCCAAACGTAACCAAATCGAAATTTTGAATCTTCGACAGACTGAGGACGAGTTCGCTCGTGCCATCCGGCAAAATGTAACCGAACGTGGGTTTGTCGGAGATCAGCGCGATTTGAGCGAGATTATCGTCAATGTGAGCGCCGGCGCTCACACGCGCGAAATTACGATTTACCGGCGACTGCTGAGCAAAAGATTGCAGCCCCGTGACCAAAAGAATTCCACAAGTAACAGCTCCGACACGATAAAACTGAGAGAAGGACGTCGTCATAATTTCCATAGCCACAAAAAGGATGATAGCTCTCCCGGACGCTTTTTGGCAATAAAAATTTTAGTCTACCCTCAATTTTTTTGGCCGCCGCGGCCTCAGTCCGCCTCAGAGCCCCGAAAAGCAACCGGCCGACCCGAAGGTCGGCCAGCTGTAAGAACTTAGTTTTAGCCCGAATCTACATTCGGCTGGCTACGTGTTGACTGGCAAACAGGCCGTTGCTCGCAAACGAGCCCCGCTCAGGTGCAGCGCGAAACTTCTGGGTGCCGGCATAAGCATACAGCGGGATATATGAGCTTCGGCCTGCCCGCTCCGCCCGAAAGGCGCTCCAGTTGATTGTCGGATCAAGAATGTAGGTGCCGTTCGCGGTCGTCCATTCCAACCAGGCGTGGGTCTTACGGCTGGTGAACTGACGCTTTCCAATCACCAAGCGGATGTTTTCCGCGCCGCGGGCCTGCATTGCGTTATAAAGTGCGACTGCCTTGCCTTTGCAATCGGCATAGGCGCCGGTTCGCACTTCATCGGGAGTTTTCCATTCCGTCGAAAAGCCGTAGGGGATGGCTCGCAGGTTTCCGATCCAGTTGTTGACCAAACCGAGCGACAAACTCTGATCTTTGTGACTCGAGTTCTCGGTAAGGATTGGGCGAATCCGGACCATTTGCCGGTCGTAAGGGGTGGATTTGACAGTGATATAGTTAGACTGAGCAAACGCGGAGAGGCAGGAGAGGCAGAAGAGGACCAAACCGACGACACCGGCTTTACGCAGCGTATACGGGCGGATGCTTATCGTAATCATAATTGTTATAATTACCATAAGCATTGCCTGTGCCAGCTCCCGGAGGGTGAACTCCCTATTGGCAACGCCCCGGAATCAGGCAGACTCCGATTGCTCGATTGGTCTGTCGTGAAACCGAATTCCGCTCCCTACAAGCCTGCTCTTTCTGCTGCGGCCTGGGTTTTGTTCGGAGCCGCCGTCATTGCCGTTCTTGTGGCTAGAGTTCGATTGTCCGGCTTACCCTTGGAGCGGGACGAGGGCGATACGCCTACGGCGGCCAACTCCTCTTGCTCGGAATTCCGCCATACGAGCTCGCCTACAGCATGAAGCTTCCGGGGACGACCGCGGCCTACGCCATGATCATGTCAATCCTAGGGCAGTCGACCAGGGCAACTCACATCGGATTGGCCTTGGTCAACCTTGTCACTATCGGGTTGATTTATTTCCTCGGCCGGCATCGCCTCGGCCAGTTTGGCGGAACAGCAGCCGCAGCTTGTTACGCCGTCCTTTCTCTGATGCCGCATGTGCTTGGGACAGCGGCCCACGCGACTCATTTCGTCGCTCTTTTTGCCGTTGCCGGAACCTGGATGCTGCTGCGGTCAATCGATCGACAATCGCCACCGCTCATTTTTGCGAGCGGTTTTCTGTTCGGGCTCGCATTCTTGATGAAACAGCCGGGAGCCTTCTTCATTCTCTTCGGCTTATTCTACTTAGTCATTCATGATTGGCGGGCGCGAATTGGACTAAGGAGCATAGTTTTGCGTGGCTTGCGCTTTCTCGTCGGCTCAGCCATTCCCGGCGTTGTTACTGGGCTTCTCTTATGGCGCGCCGGCGTATTCGAGAAGTTCTGGTTTTGGACCTTCCGATACGCAACCCAATACGGAAGCCAAGTCTCGATCGGCGAAGGTTTGCAGCTTTTCGCCGGACATTTCTTTGGCGTGATCGGAACAGCCTGGCCGATATGGACGCTCGGTTTAGTCGGACTAATTGCATTGGTTGTCGATAAAACCCTCAGGCGTTCCGCAGGTTTTCTGACGGCGTTCGCGATATTTTCGGCACTAGCAGTATGTCCCGGTCTCTATTTTCGCCCCCATTACTTCATTCTATTTCTTCCAGCCTTGTCGCTAATCAGTGGAGCGGCGGCTATCGCTGCCCTAAATCTGGTGCGTACAAAACGTCCGACCATCAGTTTCGTTGTGCCGCTGATGCTGGCCGCGTGTCTTGCGTTTCCGCTATGGGCAGAACGCGATTTCTTTTTCGAGTTACCGTTAGATCAGGCGAATGTGCTGATCAACGGGACGAATCCATTTCCGGAATCGATCAAGATCGGCGATTACATCCGGGAACACTCAGACCCTGCAGACAAGATCGCGGTCCTGGGTTCCGAACCGCAAATTTATTTCTACTCGAAACGGCTGTCTGCCACCGGCTACATTTACACCTACGCGTTGATGGAGCCGCAGCCTTTTGCGCAACGCATGCAACTGGAAATGATGCATGAAATTGAAAATGCGCGGCCCAAATTTCTCGTCCTGGTGGTGATGAACCGATCGTGGTTGGCCGGGCGCGATTCGGACAAGTCGATTTTCAGATGGGTCGACACCTACTGTGACGCGAATTATGACGAAGTGGGGCTGATCAACATTTCAGATACCGGCACGAATTATTACTTGGGAGGTCCTCCCCAGGTGAACCCAACTGAAGATCACATTGTAATCTATCAGCGGAAAACAGAGCTTTAACGGGAGCGGATCAATGAGACAGACGCGGCCATTTCCATGCCCCGGCTACCAAAATTGAGATGGATACAAGCGTGACGCCTGTGCCCAGATAGAGAAACGGCGGAACGTAACGCAGCTCAACCAGATGGTCCCCCGCACTTAGCTCAAGGGCTATTAATCCGATATCCGCTCTGATGGGTCGCGCTGATTGATGATCCACAACGGCGCGCCAACCATCATCGAAAGGCATTTGGAAGACCAAAGCACCGGGTTGAACTAGTTTTACTGTGCCCTCGATGAGTGTATCGCGAAAGCGAGTTAGATTGAATGCAGTCGCTTTTTTCTCGATCAGAGCATCCTTGACCGCCGTTGTGCGTAGACGCTCTTTCAATTCGTCGAGCGTCATTTTAGGAATCGAAGGAACACCGTTCTTGTCGTTCTACTGTCATCACCTGGATTAGAGCCTGTGCCTTTGCCCATTTCGGCATTTCAAGGAAAACGTCCTCCGGCAGATAGTGATCAAAAACCAGTCCGAGGGGCATGGCCAGAGTGTTCCGAAACACATAAATGTCGCTGTAACGCCTCAAGAATTCATAGTGATCAGCATTCTCAAAGCGCTGCGGATCAGTGGTGATCACATATTTCTCGCAGGCAAATGTCGCCAGGAGCGGCTCCCAAATTAAGCCCGGCGACCATTGCGCGTCAGTAGCAATGTTATCGGCCGGAATCGCGTCCACTCCGATGAGAAATCGGATGTAATCGATGTTGTTGAACGAGCTGTAACACGGAGTGCCATAGAACCCGAAAATCAGCGAATCGTTATAACTCACGCGATTGGCTGGTCCTGAGCCCCACATCTTCGTGACTCGATAAAAATCGTGATCGCTGGCTTTGAGATCGCGCACGACATCGGTCGTCTCGTCATTGTATCCGGTGCGCTGATTGAGTTCGTCTTTGGTTACGGTCGTGCGGTCAACCGTCAGCGCGTTGGAAAGAATCAGTTCGATCGTGACGGCGACGAGCAGGATCCAGCCCGCGAGTTGTTGACGCTTCAGAAGATGGCCGGCCGCCAAAGTGGCTCCATAAAAAACGACAAATGCCGTTGTGACCACGCGTAACTTCGAGTCGATGAGAATCTGCAGTTCCCGCACCGGAAGAAACAGAAACAACAACAGAAGCACGACGGTGGCGGTAAGAACAATCAGGTTCAGACGGCCGCGTGCGGTGTATTCTGAAAACACCTTGCCGGCGACCGCGATGATTCCCAACACGGAAAAGAGTGAAAAACCTCGGAAATAACCGCCTCGAAACGCCCAGAAAAGAAATCTAAACCACGGAAAAAGAATCGGAACGATTACGAAGCAAAGAAAAAGGGCGTAAACGAGACGCTGGTTTTTCGTCGCGCCGACAAACGCCTGGGGCAAAATCAAAATCGGCAGAAGCCCACAATAAGTCGCCGGCGCTTCAAAATAATTTTCCCAACCGCGAAACTTGTCCCCTGACCCAAGCAAATCGTTTCCAAACGGTCTCAACGCCGCCGTCAGATAAGAGAGTGGCGAATCAAATTGAAAGATCCTCGATGGAGCAACCCCAAATGCGAAGTTCGAAATTATCCCTGAGCCGCGAGGGCTGTTTAAAATCGAATGCAAACTCGGCATCCAGACCACCGCTGCCAATCCAACTCCAAGCGCGGCCGCGGCTAAAATTTTCGCCACCACAAACAAGGCCGACTGGTGCTGGTCAGACGGGCGTTCCAAAAATCGCGCGGCGACATAAAAGCACAGCAAGAGCGCTCCAAGATAGAAATGGAACACCGTTATCATCCCAAGCAGGGCAACTGCGAATGACAGATAGATCCAGTTCCCCCGCGCCACTGCCACCTCAGTTGCAAAGAGAAGAAACGCGAACCCGACGACTTCATCCGCGCTGATTATCCAGCAACTTCCCATGCAGATGTAGGAGCAAAACGCCAACTGAATGGCGCCTAACCAGGACGCGCATTGATTCAGGCCTCTGGCGCGCAAAAATCCGAAAAAGAGCAAACCTGCTGTAAGCGTTTTGGCAAGGTGCTGATAAACCAAGCCGCGGGCGATCCATTCTCTCGGCAACCAAACAACGAGGCTCCCAAACCAGGCTGCCGACCAGGTAATACAGATTTTGGCCCATTCCGACGGTGAACGACCAGGAAGGAAGACCGTTGTGTCGTAGATAATCAGAAAGATGAACAAA
Source organism: uncultured Verrucomicrobiae bacterium (assembly GCA_963800015.1). Lineage (GTDB taxonomy): Bacteria > Verrucomicrobiota > Verrucomicrobiia > Chthoniobacterales > UBA10450 > AV40. The sequence goes on from CAWCZE010000009.1 coordinate 68,452, forward strand.
GTATGGATAGGTGTCGTTAAGCGAGTCTGCGCCAATGTCCTTGTAAAGAAGGACGCTGTTTCCGAAAACGAAATGTCGGAAGATTATCAGTCCAACCACAATCAGAGACAGTCCAACAGCCAGACCCATCGCGAACGACGGGATTTCGCGCGACCGATCTTCAATTCGTGTCGCCTCGTCCCCGAATCCGTTGGAGGACACAATGGACATTTACTGTGGGACCTTCCGCGCGACGGCTAGCAACGCGACACCGAAAGGCAACGATATCTTTCTAAGCATTGCAGCCTCGAGCGCCATCACCTTCAGAAATAATCTCTGGATCAACGAATCTTTATCGAGATCAAAATCACGCCCGATTTTCGAACCGCCGAACGTTCGGGCGATTATGGCGAGTGGAAAAAGTAACGTCGTCCAATATGTCAATCGCCGGATGGTAAATCCATTTTCGAGCAATAAATGGTAGAGCTCGGGTTTTCTGAAACGTCGCGCTGTCATCACAGCATCATCATGAGCGCTATGCAAAAATCGAAACGCCGGGACGTTAATCAACAACACGCCATTCGGGCGCAATACTCGATGTATCTCCCGCAAGGCGCGGCCAACATCCGTCACCCACTGGTGATAGAGAACGCTCGAGCAAATTGCAGCGTCGAACGATTCATTGGCGAACGGCATCGCGCACATATCGCCTTCGAGGACATTGTCCAGGCCACGGTCCCGACAGAACGCGATCGCCAGCGGGGACAGATCGATGCCGACATTCTTTTCAGAATTCCCGAGTCGCTGCAAGATGGCGCCGGTGCCGCAACCAACATCGATGATTTTTTTGTCCCGCCAATCGGGCAACTCCGCCTTCAGGGTTTGGAGAATCAGCTGGTGTAACGCGCGGTACCACCAATGGGTCTCTTCAACGCGAAACATTGTTGCATATTCATTTGGCTGCATCGCTTCCAGAATCGTGGCGTTTCACGTAACGAACGACGTATTGCGGAGTTCCAGTTTGATCGAGATAAAGTCGGCCGAGATATTCACCCACCAGGCCAAGAATCATGAGCTGAATGCCGGAGAGCAGAACAATCGTCCCCAGGACAGTTGGAATACCGAGTGTCACGTTTGGTGTTATCCAAATGCGATCGACGAAAATCGCAATCAACGCCACGATGCTCAAACACGACGTCAATAGTCCGACGTAAATGGAAAGCCGCAGCGGTTTAATTGAAAAATTCAAGAACATGTTGAGCCAGAGTCGGAGCAACCTTCGGAAGGTGTAGCGCGAACGAGGGTTTGCGCTCGAGCGATGCTCAACTGGTATTTGGCCGATATTTCGCGTCACCCGATAGATCAAACCGTCTGTGTAGGGATACGGACCGCGATACTTGGTGATCTCGTCGACGACAAATCGATTCATCACCTTAAAACTCGAAAGATAGAGTTCCTTCGGCTTGTGAAGCATGAACGTTGCAATCCGATCGTTGAACGAGCTTCCGAGATTCCTAAATAGTGAATGTTTCTTCTCGATGTAGTGACCGTAGACAACGTCGTAATTTTTGCGTTTCAATTCATCCAACATCCGGACCACTTCCTCCGGCGGATTCTGGCCGTCATCATCCAGCACCGCGACGTAGCGGCCGCGGGTCTGTTTAAATCCGGCGAGCACGGCGTTGTGTTCGCCAAAGTTTCGGCTCAAATGCACGAAGATCACCTTGTCCGGAAAAGTCTCGGTGATCTTTGTGCAAACTGCTTCGCTGTTGTCTTTCGATCCGTCGTCGACCAAAACGACTTCAAAAGACGTCGAGGCAAAGACTTTAATGATCTGGTCAACCAACGGCCCGATTGTCTGGCTGCCGTTATAAACCGGAATTACCAGCGATAGATCAGGGATTATTTCCTCGGCCATTCAGGTTCTTGGGCTTAGCTGGGCTCATTCTGCCAAAAAAATCGCGGAAAGTTATAGAAAATCTTTTTGGCCGCGACACAATTGCCCCGGTGACGCCCAATCACAATGGTTTCGCCGGCGCTGACGTCCTCATTACCGGGGGCCTCGGCTTTATCGGTTCGCACCTGGCCCGCCGCCTGGTCGGTCTGGGCGCCAATGTCACCCTCGTGGACAGCCTGATTCCCGAGTACGGCGGGAACCTCTTCAACATCCACGACATTCGGGATCGAGTTCAGGTCGATCTGACCGACGTCCGCGACGCAAACGCGATGTCGGCCCTGATCAAGCGTCGCCAGTTTTTGTTCAATTTGGCCGGTCAAACCAGTCATCTCGATTCAATGACCGATCCGCTGACCGATTTGAATATTAACGCCGCCGCTCAACTCCAGATCCTGGAGGCGTGTCGTATGCATAACCGCGACCTGAAAATCGTTTTCGCAAGCACGCGCCAGGTTTACGGACGGCCGGCACATCTTCCCGTTGATGAAAATCACCCTCTGAATCCGATCGACGTAAATGGCATCAATAAGCTGGCCGGCGAATGGTATCATTTGCTCTACAACGACGTTTACGGCATCAGGGCGTGCGCCCTTCGCTTGACCAATACCTACGGGCCGGGCATGCGTGTCAAAGATGCGCGCCAGACGTTTCTTGGGATCTGGATTCGTCGATTAATCGAAGAAGAGCCGATCCAGATTTTTGGCGATGGGGAACAACGCCGCGACTTTAATTTTGTGTCGGACGTCGTCGACGCGCTCTTGAAAGCGGCCGGGAATTCGGCTGCAGACGGTCAGATCTATAACCTTGGTCACAGTGAGCAAGTCAATTTAAAGGGGTTGGCCGAGCTGCTCATTCGCATTGCGGGCCGAGGACGATATGAAATGATCGCGTTCCCTGAAGATCGAAAAACTATCGATATCGGAGACTACTATGGCGACTACAGGAAAATCGAAAGTCAGCTTGGCTGGTCGCCACGAATTAAATTGGAAGAGGGCCTGAAGGAAACTTTCGAGTACTATCGACGCCACCATGCGCACTATTGGAAATAGCTTGCGGCCTACGGCCGTTGATTTTTCTCTCCAGCCTTTTCCAGTTCGCCCGCAGCTTCTTCTTCTTTTCCCTGCTGTTGCAGAGCCACCGCAAGATTGTGATGAGCGTTAGAATCGTTCGGCCGCAGCTTTAACGCTTCACGATAGTGAGCGATCGCCGCATCTACATTCTGCTCAAGCATGAGAGCATTGCCGAGAACGACGTGCGCGTCAGCGTCGGTCGGCTGAAGTTTCAATGCTTCCTCGCACAATGTTATCGCCTGACCAGCGTCCCCTTTTTGCAGCACCGCGCTGCCGAGATTATAAAGGGCTTCGGGATATTCAGGATGCAGCTGAAGAGAACGTCGATACTCTTCGATCGCATCGTCAATTTTCCCTCGTTCGAGCTCGACTACTCCTAGATTGTTGTGGGCTATCCAGGAACCGGGATCTTTTGCGATCGTTGTTCGCCAGAGCGTTTCAACATCGCGGTAGGTGGCACTCTGGCGAAATGTCAGCAGGCCTAGGCAGGCGAGAATTACGCATCCTCCAGTCCATACGATCCACGGCGCATTTCCGCTGCGGTCGGCTCAACTTAGCAAACGCGGCTGACACGAGCGCTATCGGACCGATGCATGCCAGATATTGGTAATGATCCGCTACGAAGGTGTAGCGAAAGGTATAAAGCATTATGAAGCCGAGCAACGGCGATAGCGTCAGGACGAAGAATAAGCACGCGGTTGCAACTCCCCGACCGAAAACACGCCGGCCGAAATAAAGGACGGCTACCGCCGCGGCGATCGCGAGAAGCCAGCAGTAAGCCGTCGGATCGGACGCCACAATGCGCCATCGGGGATAGATGAAGGTCAGGTTCGAAGGCCAGAGGAGTTTGCCGAGATAAAACCATATCGCGCGGCTCGCGATCAGAATGCGTTCAAGAGGCGAAAGCGAAACAAGAACTCTGGTGCCTTGATGATATTTTTCCCACCAGATGGCAATCAATCCCGCGCCAAGAGCGAGAACAAAGAACGGAACCGTTTCGAAGATCGCTTTCGCACCGAGCGGTTTCTGTTTCCACCACAGAATGAGCAACAACGCCGCCGGCAAGGTGCACGCAGTTGACTTCGCAGCAAGCGCCAGAGCCGAAACAGAGCAGCGCCATTGCGTACAAAACCATCCGGCGCTGGCCCTGCGGAATCGAGAAATTCGATCCAGATAAGCAAAGTTAGAAGGAAGAAAAAACCCATCAGCAGGTTTTTCAGTTCCGAAATCCATGCGACGGACTCAACCTGGACAGGATGAAGCGCGAATATCGCCGCAGCCAACCACGCTCCGGGCACGCGCAGCCGCGTCAAGCAGCCACCAGACAAACAATACGTTACAAATGTGGAGAACGATGTTGAGCCAGTGAAAGCCCGCCGGATTCAGGCCCCATAGAAAATGTCCGATCCGCAGCAGCGTGTAAGAAAGGGGAAAATATTGGGAGGGCGCATCCAGCGAGAACCAGATTCGCCATAAACCATCAGGCGCACTCAACAACGGATTGTTCGTAACATAGCGGTCGTCGTCCCAAATAAATCCGGCGTGCCAGACCGGTTGATAAACAGAGACGGTGATGCGCTCAGCATCAACGCCCACAAAACAATTCCAACTCGGCCGCGGAAGAGTTTCTGCATCAACTTTACTACCGAGATCCAGCAGTAGTGGTTCGAGCTTCGATCTCTTTGGCCAGCGCGGATACGTCATTTAACAGCGGTTCGTGACGATCGAATTCGTCCAGGTCACGACCCGCTTGTTGCGCCCGCGGGTCGTTCAACTCATTGTAGCAATCTTTCCGCAACTGAAGAAACTGTCGTCGCCAAACAACATGTGGTTCGTAGGATATTATCGCGGCCCTGCGTTTTCTCACTGGGGTGACCGGCATCTAGATAAACAGCGAGGGCTAATCTTGCGGCCGAACGACCGTTTTCATTGTTAAAAAGAGAAAATGGTTTACTCAAAGCGTCGTAAAAAAAGCCGGCGACAACCCCAGAGCGATCGGACCTGGCGAGCGAGTCTGCGCGGGTAAGGGAACGGGTCATAATTCATGGTTCGGCGAAGGGTTATCCATAGAGCGCGGAAAAGCTTCTCAAATGTTTCCGCCGCCTGTTCCGGTTTCCGTTGCCGCCAAGACAACTCCGCTTGAATGGCCTCAGCCTCCCAGGGCAGAAATTCCCGGACCTTGTCGATATAAGAAGCAGCGGCGCTGTCCCCTTGCTCCGGCCAAACACTCAGCTATCATGAGTGACTGAGATAAAGTTTTCGGTTCCTCCGCCTGGGCCCGCCAATCTCGCAGAGCGGCAGCCAAGTCGCCGTCCGAGTCGCTCGCGAATGCGGCCGCGCGGGCTCGTTGTGAAGGAGTCCAAGTAGTTTGATTTTGTTCGGCTCGACTCAAGCCGCCAAACATGGAAAGGCGAGATTCGTCGACGCAAGACGAATCGACTTCTCCGTCGATATCGGTGGGACGATCAATATGTGCCTCGTGCGTTACTCTCCCAGACCGTTGCAATTTGGAAGCCATTAGCCGCGCTCAAACTTCGAGCGAGCGAAAACTCAATTACTGTCCGATCATCTGTGTTAAGCGATCCGGACCCAAGCTGCGTGAGTGTCTTAGCGAGAGCGTTGTTAGCAACGTAATGTCCGAGAAAATCCTCCACTCCCGGCTGCCTGCCAGGCTGCAAGTGAAGCACTCTTGAAAGGCTCCTGGGCAAGACGGTTGCGCAGCGTATCGACGAGAAGCGCACGGGCGAATGCGACGCCATCAGCGCGATATCGCCGCGCGACGGGTGCCAAGTTTCAACGTTCGAAAAAACCGAGCCGAGAGTGCGATAGATGACTTGCATCGTCGCATCGTCGATATCGTAGGCTTGGACCCACTGAAGAAATATTCCATCCGGCCGAAGCAGCGGTCGATCGACCGATAATATTCCTTGGTGAAAAGCCCGGCGATGCCGGCCCGGTATGGATTTGATGGTTCCGATGCAATGAGATCGTATTTTTCACTGGTGGTCAGAAGAACTTCCCGCGCGTCTCCAATCGTGACGTGAAGCTTTGGGTTCATCAGTGCGTCATGGTTTACCGCAGCACATTGCTTGGCGACGTTCATGACTGCGGGTTCAAGCTCAACAACATCCACCTTTGAGATACTTGGCACCGCGGCGAGCCAGCCAGCTGTGCTGCCAGGTACCTAATCCAATGACCAACGCGCTTGTCGGATTGGGATGTAGCGCAGCGCCGATTAGTCCGAGCATCACCTGTGTTCCGGAATCACGTTTCGCGTTGCCGTCCACGCGACCATTGAGGATGAAGGCCAATCCATCACGGCTGGATAAAGCCACACTGCTCTCAATTCCTTCGGCTTCCAAATGGTTTCGCGACGAAATTTTTGCATCAGGTCACGCATCTCGTTGGCCGAACCTTGGAATTGCGTGACGTGGCCCGTTCCGATCTGGCTGTGGCGCCAAAACGCCGTTGGCCCAGTTGCCCCCAGCATCGATACCGCAAACAATGCAATCACAACTGGGGCAAACATCGCGCTCCAACGGCCACGCTGGCGGGATGCAAGAAACGCGGCGACAAACGAAAGAGCGCATAGAAGCACGATCACCATTCTCCAGACGCCCGGCGCGGAAAATTTTGGAATAAATCCAAAACCGCCCGCCAAAGAGCCCGCTAATGCGCCGATCGTATTCCAGGCGTAGGCGGCTCCGGTTTGCGAGCCGACCAGCTTCTTGCCTCTGCCAAGCAAGGCAATCAACAGCGGAAATTGAAGGCCCGAGATAAATGCAGGCGGAAGAACGACGACCGAACATAACGCCGTCCAAGCAATGACGTGACCGTAAAACCCAAGCGTCCCCAACGGGCGAAGAAGCATAGTTGCCATCGCAATGCGGTCCCCAAACGCGTAGGGCAATGCTATGAAGAATGCTTCTCCTGCGCAGGTAATCGCGAAAAACATTGCGGAGGCAGACCGCTCCAACCCAAAGAAGCCATAAGCGATTCCCCCAAGGCCGATTCCGAGCAAGGCAACTGCGAGAATTAGCGAAAACGAAAACGTCGACCCGCCCAGAAGCGGTGCCAACATTCGGTACCATACAAGCTCCATCAAAAAAAACGCAAAACCGACGATTCCCGCAGCGGCTAAGACAAACTTCGGATTCACCGAGCCCGCGGTGTGTTCAGGAAGCGGCTTTGAAACTGTCGCCGGGCCAGATTTGACATCGACGATCCTTTTGGACAGCTGAAAAGCTGCCAGGGCAATGCCGATGTTCAGTAATGCCGCAAGCCAAAGCGTGAGTCGATTACCCAGATTCTCGAAACAGAAGAAGGTTCCGACGGCTGCACCGACGACTGCGCCGAGAGTGTTAAAGCCATACAAGATTCCAATCGACCGACGCCCGACATCGGCTGGCCTAACGACCGCCCGCGCAACGGCGGGCAGGGTTCCGCCCATGAGAAACGTCGGCGCTCCCATAATCAACGCCGCGAGAATGAGGCGGAAAACGGTCCCGAAAAACAGTCCCAAAGTTCCAGTTCCTCCGAGCGCAATATAAGCGTATCGGGCCGCAAAAATGAGAATCGGAGACACGCTGGCGCTGAGGGCAATCAACAATTCTAATTTGGCGTAGAAGGCGAGCGGTTGCGCTTGGCTCTCCGAACGTCGCCCCAACACGATTCCGCCAAACCCCAGTCCAGCCATAAACACTCCCACCACCACCGCGGTCGCCGCCGTAGACGCGCCAAACGTCAACCGGAATTCGCGAAGCCAGGTCGTCTGGTAAATCAGCGCACAAAAGCCCGAGCCGAACAGCAGCGGAATAGCTAAACGATTTTGGCCAAGCATAGAAATTTGCGAATCGGTCGGAGTTTGCCTGATGCTCGAGTATAAGGCAACGACGACACCCCGCTGAGCGAACGTCTGGACAGGAGCGTGCAAGGAGTGGTTAGCGAGGCTGCGCAAAACGGCATCGCCATTGGCAAGTCCGAAGGAAACATGGCGCTGGTCCAAACATCGACTACTGACATAGCGCCGCGATCAAAAGCAAACGGCCGGGTCTCTTTCGAAACCCGGCCGTTGAATTCTAGATCGTGCTTTGCTTAGAAGCGTTTCTTGATGCCGAGGTACCAGAGACGGCCTTTGGCGTTCGTGGTATTTTCATCGTAACCGTTTTCGAACGCGCCGGCCACGAATGGCGGCTCTGAGTCGAACAAGTTATCGATACCGAAGGTGAGCGTGGTGTTATTCAGCCAGGCTCTCCAACCGCACGGATTATACTCCGCCGTGGACACCGGCATCACGCCCTTGTCCTTGCCCCCCATCTTCACATTCTTGCCGCCATCCTTCGAATAACCGGCGACTTCCGATTGAGCCGCTGGCGGTGGCAGGTTGAACGTGTAGTTCACGATTAGGTCAAGGGTGACCCATTCACGAACCTTGCGGGTCTGGGACACGGTATGGCCGATCGAATTACCGGGTTCTTGAAGCCAGGATGCGGAGCAGGGTGGCCGGGAAGGGCAGCCCGGTCGTCGGATCGAGAAACCGTGAACCTGCGGCACGAGTGACTGGAGCGTCCCAATATTGTCCAATGTAGTGGACAACCAAGCCGCCATCGATGCCTTGCATCCACGAGCCGGACGGACCGTCATAGAACAAGCTGGCATACCAGCGATTGTGAGTGAACGAGCCACCACCGTTCGTACCTTGGAAGCCGCCACCGAATTTGCCGACTGCGGTGTGACCGCTTGCCGCCAGGAATGAACTGGACATCGACGTCAGCCATATAGGTTTCGTTCCAGGTCGCAGTGAACGTTCCCCAATCGCCGTGACCGAGTCGGTTGGTCTCGAAGATCTCAACTACTTCAAAGTCCCAGGCGCTCAGAACTTCCGGCCGAGGTTTTGCTCCGGCGTCAGGAGCAGGATGATTGGACCGCGAGTCAAGCTGGACGGAGGATTCAGTGGCGCTCCTCGAATGACCTGAGACGGGAAGAGCCGCTCATTATTGATCAGCGTTTGCGCATCGAGCGAGGTCGTAAAGCCGCGGATATCGATATGGATGAAGTCGGCCGACAAGGTTAAACCTTGCAACGGCGCCCACCATTTACCTGGAGTCAGCACGCCACCGTAGGTGTACTCGTAAGCAATTTCTGGCTTCAGGGTCGGATTACCTTGAATGTGCTGTTCCACTTGCGCCTCGGTGCCGCGAGACCGCGCGGAAATGTAAGATCCTTCACAGCCGGGAACGACTGGGTTGTGCCGCCAGAACAACTCGAACAAGCTCGGAGCGTGGAACGCTTCAATGTAAGCCGCACGCAGGGTAAGTGACTGGTCGATCGGCTGCCAGCGAACGTCGAACTTCGGACGTTCGGTTTGACCGAAGTCGCTGTAGCTCTCAAACCGCTCGGCATAGCCAAGTTCCAAGCTGTAGGCGCCCGGGAAATTCCAGGTCGGTCCGGTAACAGGAACCCGCGCTTCCCAAAATACCGACCAGGTGTCGCGGTTGCCTTTAGTCGGCTGACTGTTGGTGGAACCGGTTGTTTGACCGGTAACAGTCAACGGATCCGGCTGAATCGTGGAAGGTATTTCCAAGGTGAGCGCCACCGATGGCGAAGCGAACCGCGCCGCCCGGCAGGTTGAACATATCGCCACGGATAGCGAAGTCTTCAGTCATAATGACGGACTCTTCAACGTCGTGAGTAGTGGCGATGACCTGACTAAGTACGCCCTTGTTGTTGGCGCTCTTGCCGAACGGGTTGAACGCTGTCGCAGGATCGGTGTCGAGCAGGAACACACGCAACGCGTTGTTGTTGATGATTCCGCCCGTGTTCGCGACACGGTTGCTTTCATTATAACGGAAACCGAATTCCCATTCCCAAGTTTTCAGCTGGTCCCAGGCATTGGCGAACTCGCCCAAATTGCCTTTCAAGCCGCCAGTGAAGGCATAGTTGTTGGTCTGGATCTTGGTCGTTCGAAGACCGGCTTCGACGGAGCGGTACCGCACACCCGTCGTGAACACTGTTCCCGCAGGAGCGGCGCTTTGGACCGAGAAGACAGGAGTTGATGCGGTGAATCCGCCCGTTGGAGGTGTAATCGCCCACCGTGAACGGGTTGAACGCGTTCTGCAGTCGGGACGCTGATTCCCGAGGAGCTGATACCGAATGGTGCCCTGGGTGACTACGCGGCACCCGTACCACCTGTCGGTCCAGACGTCAGGCGTGAATGGCGCCGGCGCCAAACCGCCATCCCAGAACTGGCGGAAATATTTGAAGTCCGCGAATACGGTCAGGTATTTGTCGCAGATATCGCGGTCAACTGAACCGTAGAGGTATTCACGGTCTGTTGGAGCGAGATCAGGCGTCAAATCCGCGAAGTTAAACAGGAGACGCTCACTGGTAATTGGCCCGGCGTGGTTGAGGCCGCCACCGGGGAGAACCAAACTGGCGGCGGGCGCAGAGGTGTATTGCGTATCGGTCAACTGGTTAGCCGCGGAATGCGGGGTCGGCGTTCTCAAATTGAGTTTGAACGGCGCAGTAGCCAGGCCGAGGAAATAACGGCTGGTTACGCGGCCAGGCATGTTACCTGAACGCACATCAAAGCTGCCGTAGTCGCTCTTGTCCGGATCGTGCGAAATGTTGACATCGCGCGAGTAAATCGCGGACGCATTATAGATACCGGCATAAACGACGATGTTGGTCTTATCATCACCAGTACCTGCAAGGAGGTAGGCGGTTTCTTCACCGCGGTCACCCGCGAAACCAATGTTTGTGTTGCCATAGCTGCCGTAAACTTCCAACCCACGGAATCGGTGAATCAAAAACACGTTCACAACACCCGCGACGGCCTCGGTGCCGTAAATCGGCGAAGCACCGTCTTTCAGGATGTCGATGTGATCGATCAAACCCAATGGGAACTGGTTGAAGTCAATTGAGACGTTCCCGCGTAGGCGAGACGGCGGCCATCCTGCAACACCAAGGTTTCTTTCGGGTCGATACCACGGAGACTGATACGAGTGCTGCCGTCACCACCGTTGGTATTGTTTTCCGTGGTGTTCGATCCAGTTGAAGCTGGAATTCTCAACACCAGGTCGGTGGGAGTGCGCACACCCAGTCGGGTAATGTCGTCGCGGCGATAGGTATCAACTGGGTTCGGACCGACTTCTTCGGCGGTCGGAATGTTCGAACCGGTCACAACGACGCGTTCGGCTGTCGCCTCGGCAGCGCCTTGAGTCGGGGCTCCGTTGTTTGCGATATTTGATCCAGTCGTCGGAACTGGCGCGTTTGGGTCTTGGGCACGCGCGCTCGTCGCGATGATTAATGGAAATGCGACGGCTGCTAAAAGAGCGACGCGAATTCCCAACGTTTTTTGCACGTTTCTAGTCATTGGTTTCTCCATGGGTTTGGTTAGGTTTGCGCTAGGGATTATTGAAAAGTCTGCAGGCTGACAAGGTTTTTTTTCAGTTTTTTGAAATTTTTTTGAACGGCGACAACAGACCCAGTGTCTGGGCCAGTTCCCGTTTTCCGGCGGTTCTATCGGATTTCCCGGCGGCTGCCTAGAAAAAAATTAAAGAATTTTTGCCCCGGGCAGCCCTGTGCCCCCGTGCCCTGAGCCCAGTCAGGTCCTCGACCCACAGGAGATCGGCCTAATGGGAAACCTGAGTCGATCGCAATGGTTCGCCGCGCCGAAACAATTCCAAGCATCGGCGCAAACTTTCCGCCATCCCGCCATCGCCATTCTTCTGCGCCAATTGTTCGCCACGCTGACAAGTCGTAACGGCTTGGTCGAATTGGCCGTTTTCCGCTTCGGCCGCCGCCAACGTTCGCAAAAGGACCGGATTCTCACCACCAGTTTGGATTGCCCGCCGCGCAAGTTCGAGCGCCTGTCGGCCATCGCGCAACGCGGGATCTGACGCGGTGGACAGAACCCAGGCGATGTTGTTGTTCGCGTCTGCATTGTCGCCATCAAACGATAAGGTTTGCCGCCATGCCGTAATCGCATCCGTGATCTCGCCTTTGCTGGCGAGCAGAACACCGAGGTCGTTACTCGCGGCAATGTAATCAGGCTGAATCTCGATCGCTTTGTGCAGATGGAGAATGGCCGGGTCGGTTTTCTGTTGCGCGGCCAATGCTCGCGAAATTCCAAAATGGGCTCCGACATTTCCATCACGCAATCGAAGCGCGTGTTCGTAATCACTAACCGCCGCCTCGATTTCGCCGCGGGTGAACAAAATTCCCGCCAGCCCGGTGAGCGCTACGTCGCTGTCCGGTGTGACGGCGAGGGTGTGTCTCCACAAAGATTCGGTGTCGCGCCAATGCGTCGTTTGTTTGGCCGACAGGACCGACAAGGTCGCAACCGCAGCAATTCCCAAGGCACCAAAAATAATCTTCCGAGCGCGCCAACGGACTAATCAGATCCCAAATCCACCAGACTACCGCGACGATCAATCCGATCTCCGGCAAGTAAGTGTAACGATCTGCGTGTCCTTGCAGCCCGACCTGCACAATTCCAATCACCGGGATCAACATCACGAGATACCAAAGCCAGCCGACAATCAGATATGGATTTTTTCGGCGACGAATCAGCGCAATCGCAGTCACGGCGATCAGAAAGACAATCGCAACGGCCAGCCGCCAGGTCTCCAAACGATTTTCCGGATGCACGTAAAACGGAATCAAATCGACCGGCCAAAACATTTGGCGGACGTACTCGAAATAACTGAAAAGCGCGTTGGCGATTCGCGACTTCAGCGGCAGAAATTCAGTCGAGCCGAGGGCAAAGTTCTGCGCCCACAAAGTCGCAATCATCGAACCGGCCGACAAAACAAAGAGCGGGATTTTTTCGACAACGAGACCACGAAAGGTTGAGAAGTTGAGAGGTTGAACCGTTGAGGAGATTGCCGCCGCCGTCTTCGCTCCGTGCTCGTCGCTCCCTGCTCCCCGCCATCTTCCAAGCGGCCAGTAATCCAGCAGTAACAAGACAATCGGCGTGGTCACCAGCATCGGCTTCGACATCAAACCGCACGCGAACAAAATCGCGGTCAATAAATAGCGGCCGATCGTTGGCCGTTGCGTCCAATAAAAATAGCTGAGCAAGGTCAGCATGAAAAACGTTCCGCTGAGCACGTCTTTGCGTTCCGCAATCCACGCCACCGATTCGACTCGCAACGGATGAATTGCGAAGATCGCCGCCGCCAACGCGCTCGGCCAAATAGTGGTGGCATGCCGGCTCGGAGCGCCCGTCATTCGCGTCAACAAAACAAAAAGCAAGACCGCCGCGAGCGTATGCCAAACCACGTTGATCAAATGATGCGCGCCGGCATTCAATCCAAAGATCTGGCAATCCAGCATGTGCGAAATTGTGGTCAGCGGATGCCAGTTCTGTGAATGCACGTGGGTGAATGCCCAGGCGATCCCGTGCCAGCTCAAGCCCGCGCGCACATGCGGATTGTCATACACGTAAAGCGGATCGTCATAGTTGATGAACTGGTGGCCGCCAGTCTGTCCGAACACCGCCCAGGTCAGCGCAACGAGCACCGCGATGATTGCAAAATCAGCGGGCCAGGATTTTTGTGGTCTCACGACGTCAATGTTTATTCGGATCCGGACTTGATTGCTCATTCTGCAACTGCGCCTGCTCCAAAAATTCTTTCGCGTCCGGATAATTTGGGTCGAGCGCCAGCGTTTCTTTGTACTCGGCAATTGCCTCAGCCAGCTTTCCCGCACGATGAAGGCCGACCGCGAGATTATAATGAGCCAGCGGACTTGAAGGATCGCGCGCGACCACGTTGCGATAATGTTCGACCGCTTCGTCAATGCGGTCGCTCTTGAGCAAAACGTTGCCGAGGTTCGTTTCCGCGTCGGAATTCTGCGGCTTAAATTTCAGCGCTGTCTGAAAATATGTGAGTGCGCGGCTCGATTCGCCTTTTTCCATTAACGCGCAGCCCATTTGGAAATTGATGTCCGGATCTTTGGGATGGTCGCGCAGCACCGTCTCAAATTGCGCAATCGCCTCGTCCAACCGGTGAACTTTCAGCAAATATTCGCCAAGCGCGAAATGAGCAAAGTCGTTCTGGCCGGTCACAGCGATCGCTCGGTTCCACAATCGCTCCGTGTCATGCCAGTAGCGCGTTTGAACCCACGACTGCCATCCCAGCGCTGCAATAATAAGAGGCGCAGCCGTTGCGAAAGTTTCGCGCCGATACCGAAATGAGTGGAGAAGATCGATGATGCCCCAAACAACGGCGATATAGATCCCGATTTGCGACAAGTAAGTGTATCGATCTGCATGGGCCTGACTTCCGACCTGAACCAAGCCGATGACCGGGACCAACATGATCACGTACCAAAGCCAGCCGGTAGCAAGATATGGAGCCCGCTTTCGGGCGACGAAAACGAACGCAGTCAAAAGAATCATCAAGCCGACGGCCGCCGCAGTTTCCCAAAACGGCAGTTGACCGGGATGCGGATAAATGACCGCGAGATTTTTCGGCCAAATCATTTGCCAGATGTAAATCAGATATACCGTGGCCGCGTTACCAATTCGCCACGACAAAGGAAGGCGAGCGACTTCCAAAATTCCTCCGCGTTGCGCGATGAGCGTTGCAACCGCAGAACCAATCGCTAACACGAACAAGGGGATCTTTTCGACAATGAGACCACGGAGAGAAGACGTTGAGGAGTTGAGAGGTTGAGCGGTTGAGAAGGTCTCCTTTTCCCTTTTCGCTCCCTGCTCCTCGCTCCCTGCTCCTCGCCATCTTTGAAGGGGCCAGTAATCGAGCAGCAATAGAACCACTGGCAACGTCACGAGCATCGGTTTCGACAGCAATCCGCACGCGAACAGTAATGTGACAGTTGCATAACGGGCCACGTTCGGTTTTCGCGCGTAGTGCGCGTAGGCCAGCAACGTCAGCATGAAGAAGAATCCGCTCAAAACATCTTTGCGTTCGGAAATCCACGCGACCGATTCGACGTGCAGCGGGTGAATCGCAAAAATCGCGGCGACAAAAGCGCTTCGCCACAACCTGAATTGCGGCATCCGGGCCGGCATCGCCGATGCCGGCTACAGCATTTCCAGTCAACGCCAGCAGCGCCCAAAAAAGCAGAATTGCGCTCGCGCTGTGAAGCAAAACGTTAACAACATGGTGCGCGCCCGGTCTGAGGCCGAAGAGCTGGCAGTCCAACATGTGCGAAATCGTCGTCAGCGGATGCCAGTTGTGAGAATGAACGTGAGTGAAGGCCCAAACTACATTGTTCCAACTTAATCCCGCTTGAACGTGCGGGTTTTCGCTGACGTAGGCAGGATCGTCGTAATTCACGAATCCATACCGCGCGGTTTGGCCGAACACCGCCCAGGTGATCGCGATCAATCCAACGCAAACCGCTAACTTGGAAATCGATGGGCGCACGATTGCGGATTGTAGCATCGCCCCGCCTGCCGCGCTGCAGTCCAAAGTTGGCGGCGCGCGCTTCACGCGATACAATCGCAAAATGTTCACAGGGCTGATCCAGGAAGTCGGGAAAGTGCTTTGGATCCGAATGAGCGACCGCGGCACTCAACTACAGGTGGCGGCCCCGCGGCTCGCGCCACAGACTGAAGTTGGCGACAGCGTGGCGGTCAATGGCTGTTGTTTAACGGTGACCGGTCGCCGCGATGATCAACTCACGTTCGATTTGCTCGAGGAAACACTCGATCGCACGAACCTCAAACAACTTCGGCGCGACAGTCTGGTAAATCTGGAGCGCGCGCTGGTGGCCGGCGCGCCGTTGGGTGGCCATTTCGTGCAGGGGCACATCGATTGCAGTTCCAAAGTGCTTTCGTTCGAACGCAGCGGAACCGATTACCGTCTTGAGGTCGATCTTCCGTCGGATTTCGCGCACTACGCAGCTTACAAAGGCTCCGTAGCGATTAATGGGATCAGCCTAACGATCGCCGAGCTGATGCCGAAAAGCTTCGCGGTCTGGATAATTCCACATACCAAACGACACACCAACATCGACGGTATTCAGATTGGCGACCGGGTAAATATCGAGTTCGACATCCTTGCGAAATACGTCGAGCGCATGCTGGCGCGCTACGCGCCGAGAAGGTCTAACAACTTCTCAGGTAGGCGATTGACCTCAACGCCGCCGGCCGTTGGACAAGGCAGAAGAAGCGGTGAATCGGATGTCGGATACGATCAACGCGCTCGGAGAGCGCGTTCCACCCTCTATATACAGTACCCGGCTACTTGGCCCCGAGGCCGAGGATCACCGCTGGGATCGTTCGAATCAGGATCTTGAAATCGAGCCCCAGCGACCAGCGATCGATATAATCGAGGTCCAGCCGCACCCAGTCTCCAAAATCTTTCACCTGGTTTCTCCCGCTGATTTGCCAGAGACAGGTGAGCCCGGGCTTCACGCTCAAACGGCGGCGTTGCGCGGTGTTTTCAAATTTTTCGACTTCGTAAAGCGGCAACGGCCGCGGGCCGACCAGACTCATGTCGCCGACGAGGATATTCCAAAGTTGCGGCAACTCATCGAAACTGGTTCGCCGCAGCCAGCGGCCGAGCGGAGTGATTCGCGGGTCGGATTCCACTTTGAATACCGGGCCGCTCATTTGATTGAACGGTTCGAGCTCAGCCCGCCGCATTTCCGCATCGTCCGTCATCGATCGGAATTTGTACATCACGAATGGTTTTCCGAAACGCCCGGCCCGGCGCTGTCGAAAGATCACCGGCCCGGGAGAACTGATTCGAATCATTACCGCGACAATCGCCATCGGAATCGCAAAAATTATTAACGCGACGAGAGCGCCGACGAAATCGATCGCGCGTTTGATCCAAAGCGCCCACGACACTTCGGGAGTGGAACGAAAAACCAGCATCGGACGTCCGGCGAACGCGTCGAAATCGGGCTTGGCGATCGAAGTTTGAATAAAATCCGCTACCAACCAGGCCGGAACTCCTTCGACTTCGCATGCGCTGATCGCCTCTTCGACGCGATTTAACCTGCTGTGACTGGCGGCGAAAATGACGCGCGAAACTGCGTGCTGATGCATCGCTTCGACCAAATCCGAAATCGGTTGCCGGTCGATATCGATCCGGCCAACAACTTCGATCAGCAACCGTTGTTCGGCTGTGAAGCTGCGCTCGAGCGCGGCCAAATCCTGCGGTAAACCTGCGAGCAACACCGGTTCGCGCTGCACGCCACTCACTGCGCGACGGCGCAGCCTTGCGGCGATCAACCGCTCTTTGATTACCAGCGCAACCGTTCCGATTAGAATGAACAATAAGGGAACGCTGCGGTTCGCCAGCGGGAAGCGCAGAAAAATCACGCACGCACTGACGATGATACTTAACCCGATCATCGCGCGAAGGATCTGCACGATGGAGCGGAAGACGGTTTTGTTCAGCGGCGATTGGTAGAAACTTTGAAGATCGAGCAGGATCGGACCGAACGGCATGATCACGATGAACAGCCAGTGGTAATTATGAAATGGATCAGGCGCGTCTTTGAGACCGAACCAATAAGTGCTGAAATAGCGAAGCACCCAGGCAAGCCAAAGCGAGATGGCCAGCAGAAAGCCATCAATAACGACTTGCAGCTGCGTGTTTAGTTCCTGTCGTCGCGCGAGCATGCTAGAACAGAGCGGTCCATCGCTCTCCTGAACCCCAATCAGCAAGTATATGACAACGCGCAGAACCGGTAAAGTAGGCCGACCGCGACTCGTGGCCGTCATCTCTTCGTGGGCCGATCTCCGCGCCGCCATTGCGATCCGGCAGCCGCCCGATTTTTTCGAGCTTCGTCTCGATTCGCTCTCGCCCATCCCCCGCAGTGCCGAAGACAAAATTTCCCGGCTTCGCGCTCCGCTCATTATTACAGCTCGCGATCCGCGCGAAGGCGGCGTTGGAAATCTTTCGATTGAAACTCGGCGTGAATTGCTGCTTCGATTTTTGCCGCACGCCAAATACATCGACGTCGAATTGCGGACTGCCCGACGAGTTCAAATCGCTGCTGGCTCAAGCGCAAAAGCGAAAAGTCGGGCTGATCTTGTCTTACCATAACTTAAAAGCCACGCCGTCTTCGCGCAGCTTATGTGCCAAGGCGAAACGTGCCAAAGATGCCGGTGCCGACATTTTCAAAGTGGCGACGCGGACGGACACGCCGGCAGCGCTTTCAAAGCTCATTGATTTCCTTACGAGCTGCACCGGCAATCGCTCCTCCAGCTCGAACCGTCTCGGCCGCATTCGGTTATCCGTTATGGGCATTGGCAAACTTGGCGCGATTTCTCGTTTGCTACTGCTTCGGTGCGGTTCGGTCCTGAATTACGGTTCCGTTGGTCGGCCGAACATTGAAGGCCAACTCCCCGTTGAAGTGTTGCGTTCAGCCTTGCCGCGTTGAAATTTAGCGAGGGATGAAAGATGGGTCTGTGGACTTGCCAGATGAAGTGCCGGTCATGCCGTTGCCGGGCGCGGTCCTCTTTCCGAACGCGTTGCTGCCGCTTTACATTTTCGAATCGCGCTACCGCGACATGCTCGAGCACGCGCTGAAACACGAGCGCATGTTCAGTGTCGCGCTCATCAAACCAAGCTGCGTCGAATGGCACGCTCCCGAAGATTTCTTTCATCTGGCGACGGTTGGTCTGATCCGTGCCTGTGTCGGTCGCGGCGATGGCACTTCCAATCTTGTGTTGCAAGGATTGCATCGCGTGCGATTCACGAATTTCGAACAGGAGACGCCGTTCCCGGTCGCAAAGATTGATCTCGTGAAAACAAGCGGCGACACAACTGTCGAGACCGAGGCTCTCGGCGAAAAAGTGGTCGAACTTTATCGCAAACTAAAACGGACGGAGCGGCGGCTTCCGCCAAAGGTCGATCGCTATCTGACTCAGCTCGGCAATTTGGAAATGCTGGCCGATTTGGTCGCCTCAACTTTTGTCAACGATCCGCTCCGTCGCCAAAAAATGCTCGAGGAAACTTCGGTGAATCAGCGCCTGCGATTGCTGATCACTTTTCTCCAGGACGAAATCGGCACCGCCGCCGCGTAACCCTGTAAAGTTCGCTGTCACCGCTGTGTGTTTCAATTAATCCCGCGTCCGCGAACGCGCCAGTGATCTGAGGCGTACGTACCGGAGCGAACGCAGCCGATGAAGAACATTGGCGGTCGAATGTTTAAAAAAGCAACCTTGCGCTCCCGTCATCGGTAGCTCAGCCTCCCGTCACACCAACCAAACACAGAAAAAATCTTCATGAAATACATGCTCACCTGGACCGAACGTCCACAAGGCTCGCCAATCGAATACGAAAACGCTCAGAAGCGGATTCTGGAAGTTTTCACGCAATGGAAAGCGCCGGCGAATTTTAAAATCGAGTTGTTCGTAATTCGAGTGGGCGACTGGGGCGGATATATGATGCTCGATTGCGACGATCCGACCGCGGTCCACAAATTCTGCTCGATGTTGCCGGCGTTTGTCTTTGAGGCGCGCCCGGTGATTCCAATCGACGATGCTGTCCGGGTCGAATTGGAATCCATCGCCTTTCGCGATGGGCTTAAGCCAAAGTAAATCTCGATCTGGCGGCTCGGTTTTCGGAATATCGTCTTGCAATTAAGCGGCGAGAAAGTGTTTCTCGTGGACATGCGAATCTTAATTGCGGGAATTGTTGCGACGTTATCGTCAGTCGTTTGGACAACTCCCGCACCGGCCCAGGATCCGGCGGTGGTTAACGCCAGGACGATCAAAGTTAAGTTTGAAAACGATCGAGTCCGCGTTCTGGAGGCGAATTTGCCGCCCGGGGTGAAGGAGCAAGTGCATTCGCACCCGGCCTACGTGATTTACGTGTTGGAGGGCGGCAAGTACCGTAATTACGCGTCTGACGGCAAGACCACCGAAGGCGAACTCAAAACCGGCGAAGTCATTTATCGCGAGCCGCTGACCCACGCCGCGGAAAATATCGGCAACACGACGATGCACATGATCCTGGTCGAGTTGAAGAACGGTGGCAAAACCGGATCGGCGCCCTAGGCTTCGCCGATTATTCTTCCGTACTCTTCGATCAAATACCGATCGGTCATACCCGCGAGATAATCGCAGACTGTGCGATGCAAGCCTTCCTGCTCGAGTCGGCCGGTCGCAACTTCACCAAGCTGTTTTGGATCGGCGATATAACTTTCGAACACCTGTTTTAACATCTGGCAGGCGCGCTGATTCACTTCGGCAACCCGCGGATGATAATAAACATTCGCGTAAAGAAACTTCCGCAACGCCTGATTGGCTTTGCCCAGTTGTTCGCTGTAGCGAATCAGCTTCGCCGGTTGTTTCCGGACATCATCGGCGGTCGCTGGTTTCGTTTTTGAAATCGTCGCGGCGCTGGTAGTCACGACGTCCTCGACCTGCACGTCGATAATATTTCGGATGATCAACTTGTGCAGCTCGGGTTCGCGCGCATCAGGATGGTGTGCCAGCACATGTTGCTGACTGCGTTTCCACACTTCGTTCTCGTTCAGTTGCGCCTCGGTCAGGATGTCGAAGTCGACCGCGTCGTCGAGATCGTGGCTGTAATAAGTAATTTCGTCGGCCAAATCGGCGATTTGCGCTTCCAATGTCGGAAATCCGCCTGAGCGCTCATGTTTTCCTAAACCTTCGCGGACTTCGAATGTGAGATTCAATCCGGGAAAATCCGGGTAGGCATTTTCGAGCAATTCAACCACGCGCAAACTTTGCTGGTTATGTTCGAAGCCGCCGTGGCCCCGCATGCATTCGGCGAGAACTTCTTCGCCGGAATGTCCAAATGGCGTGTGGCCGAGATCGTGCGCCAGCGCGATCGCTTCGGCGAGATCTTCGTTCAACGACAGCGCACGGGCGATCGTTCGACTGATTGAGGCGACTTCAATCGAATGAGTCAATCGCGTGCGGAGATGGTCGCCAGTGCCGTTCAGAAACACCTGCGTTTTGTATTCGAGCCGGCGAAATGCGCGGGAATGAATGATCCGGGCGCGATCGCGCTGAAATTCGGTTCGATAGGCGTGGCTTTTCTCCGAATATTTTCGTCCGCGCGATTCACCGGATTTTTGCGCGAAGGGAGCGAGCGTTGCCCGTTCGGCGGCCTCCATTTCCTCGCGGGTTTTCCAGCCGTTCTTCATTCGTCGGAGGTTCGCGATTCAAATTTCTCGCGCAATGCGCGCTGGGCCCGGCGCGCTTTCAACCTGATCACGATCAAATCGAATAGCGCGAGGAGCAGCGCCGTGAAGGTCAGCCAAACGCACGCGATCCAGAAGAAAATGACAAACCAGGGATGCTCGTGCGGATTTAATGCCGACTGAAAAATCGTGAATCCTCCAATCAACATCAGCACCGCCAGCCCAAGTAAAACGACCATGGCTTTGCGCCGCGTTCTCTGATCGCGGAGAACGCCACGGGTCGCGTGGAGAATAAATGAGACCGGCTCCAGTTCCTTTTCTTCGGGCGGCATTGGCACACTTCATTTAACTCTAACCAAACAAGTGTGGCAGCTTTAGGGCGGCAAGGCGGGAGCGGCAGTGAACGTGCCCGGTGCGGCAAAGCGGGCCATCCAAGACAAACGTCTTCTCACGGGCAACTCAGGATGCTTTCATAGCGACGTGAAAAAGAAGAAAACCAAAACCCCTTCGCGGAAAAAGCCGCCGCCGGCAAAAGCGAAGAAGAATCCGCTGTCAGATTTCAAAAAGCGGATGGACGCGGAGTTCGCGAGCGCCCTTGTCACCGCGAAAAGTTACGTCGGCAATCCTGCGCGATTGCGGGCGTTGTTCGACGAAGCCGCAAAGGAAGTTGCGTCCATGCCGCGGGAACCATTCAACGAAATGTGGCCGTATCTTCAAACTATGTTGCGCCTGATGCGCGCCTATTCTGAGAGCAAATATCGAGACGTTCCCGAAAGCACGCTCGCGGTCATTGTCGCAGCAATCGTTTATCTGGTGAATCCACTCGACGTCATTCCCGATGCGTTGCCGGCGCTCGGATATCTCGACGACGCAACCGTAGTGTCGCTCGCCGTCCGCCGATCCCGCGATGCCCTCGACAGTTTCATGGCCTGGGAATTATCTGCATTTTGACTTGCCGGTTCGGCATGCAGATATTTCCGGGCACTGTGAAACGGAAACGAGCAGCGTTATCGAAAGATCCAAAGCGGAATCGTATTTTCGCGAAGGCGCTGGAGCTGGCGAAATCTGTACGCCAAAGATCCAGAAGCCTTACGCGGTTTGGTTCGGGAAGCTACCCGAAAAGCTAAATCGATTCCCAAGACGCCTTTTGCGCATCTGTGGGGTTACCTACAGGCGATGCTGCGTTTGATCCGCGCCTATTATCGTGGCGAGTATCGCAACGTCCGATTCGCGAACCTGGTCTTGATCATCGGCGCGATCATCTACGTGCTCGATCCGTTGGATTTAATTCCGGACTGGATTCCAGGTATCGGTTTCCTCGATGACGCGACGATTCTGGCGTTCGCCGTCCAAAAGACGCGCGAAACCCTGGACGATTTTAAAAATTGGGAAACGAGAGCGGATTAAACGAGCTCGGCGTTGTAACGGCGTTTGTGTCAAACGCCGATCTAATAGACACGCGCTCGCCGCGGCGAGCGCCTCTACACACTGTTCACGGAATATGCGACGTCCGCTGATTAAACCAGCAGCAGCGCAGGATTTTCCAGAAGATGGCGGAGTTCTTTCAGATACTCCGCACCAAGGGCACCATCGATCACTCGATGATCACAGCTCATGGTGATCGACATCCGTTGGCCGACCACGATCTGGTCGCAATCGTCGACGAAGGGAGCTTTGATCACTTTGCCGACCGCGAGAATAAAACCCTGCGGCGGATTAATGATCGCGCTGAACGAATCGATTCCCATTCCGCCGAGATTTGAAACGGTGAAGTTACCACCCTGAAATTCTTCCGGCTTCATCCGTTTGTTTCGGGCGCGACTCGCCAGGTCTTTCGCCATCGCGCTGATCTCGCGCACCGACTTATTTTGGGCCGCGCGAATCACCGGCGTGAGCAATCCATCTTCGATCGCGACCGCCACACCGAGATCGACATCCGCGAATTGGATGATCGAGTCACCGTCGAACATTGCATTTGCTCGCGGGACTTTGACCGCCGCCATCGCCGCAGCTTTCAATACGAAGTCGTTCACTGTAATTTTTGCTGCATCCGCGCCTTCGCCGGCCGATTTCAATTCTTCGCGCGCCGCCATCAGCGGGCCGGCGTTGATCTCGATTGTGAGATAGAAATGCGGAACGGGAGCTTTGCTCTGGACGAGACGCTCGGCAATCCCCCGGCGCATGCCAGAAAGCTGAATCCGCGTGCCCTCGCCTTCTCGCTTCTGTAGTGGCGTCCGTGGCGACCGCTCCGGCGCAGAAGGACGACGGTCGGAGACCGCCGCTACAGTTTTCGCAGCTGCCCGCACGTCCGACTCGGTAACGCGACCTTCCGGACCGGTTCCTTTAACTGTCGAAAGATCTACACCGAGCTCGCCGGCGACACGTCGCGCGACCGGTGACGCTTTCACCCGAGCTTCATCAGTTTGTACCGGCGCCCGCTGAGCGCCGGATTTGGCCTCGGGTCGACGGTCAGAGACTGCCGGTTACAGTTTTCGTTTCGGGCGGCGCGGTTTCCTTTTCCTGCGCTTTCGCCGGCGCTGGTTTTTCAGTTTCCGCCTTCGGTTTCTGTTCCTTTTTCGGTTCCGCTTTCGCCTCGGTTTTCGGTTTCTCTTTCGGAGCTTCTTCGCCTTTTTCACCAATGAACGCGATCTTGTCGCCGACGTTCACCTTCTCGCCTTCCTGGATGTAAATCTCAGTCAGCGTCCCGTCCTCGGGCGACTCCCATTCCATCGTCGCCTTGTCGGTCTCGATCTCGGCGATCACGTCTCCCGCCGCAACTTTGTCGCCCTTCTTCTTTTTCCACGCGACAAGAGTTCCCTCCGTCATCGTGTCGCTGAGTTTGGGCATTTGTATTTCAGGCATATTAGAAAGTGGCGAGTGACGGGTGACGAGTGATGAGAAAAGAAAGACTCATGCGTAGCAGACTTTTTTGACTGCGCTCATCAGTTTGTCAGCGTTAGGCAGGACGAACTGTTCCAAGCTTCTCGTTGTACGGCATTGGGACGTCCTCTTGAGAAACGCGAATGACCGGCGCGTCGAGCTCATCAAAAATATTTTTCTGGATGCGATAACAAACCTCCGCACCCACGCCACAAAACGGCCGGTCCTGTTCGACAATCACCACGCGATGGGTCTTGGATACGGATTTGTAGATTGCTTCTTCGTCGAGCGGCTTGATTGAACGAAGATCGACGATCTCTGCCGAAATATCTTCCTCTTCGAGCTGCGCTGCGACGGTCAAGGCGAGCGGAACCGTCTGGGCATAACAAATGATCGAAACGTCGCTACCTTCGCGTTTCACTTCGGCCTGACCTAACGGAATCAGAAGTTCTTCATCCGGCGGCTCAACCATTCCTTTCGAGCTGTAGAGAAGCTCAGCTTCAAGAACGAGAACCGGGTTGTCGTCGCGGATAGCGGTCTTCAACAATCCTTTCGCGTCGCGCGGTGTTGCCGGCGTGCAAACTTTCAGACCGGGCGCATTCGCGAACAAGCATTCGGTCGCGTGCGAGTGAGTGGCGCCAAGTTGATGGGCCGGCCCATTCGGCCCGCGAAACGTAATCGGAATATTAAACTGGCCGCCCGACATCATGAGCATGTTCGGCGCGTTATTTACGACCTGGTCGAACGCGACCAGCGAAAAACTGAAGGTCATGAACTCGATGATCGGCCGCAATCCAGTCATGGCGGCGCCGATTCCGAGACCCGCGAATCCATTCTCACTGATCGGCGTGTCGATGATTCGCTTCGGTCCGAAACGCTCGAGCAAACCCTGGCTGACTTTGTAAGCGCCGTGATATTCCGCGACTTCTTCGCCCATCAGAAAAACGTTGGGATCGCGCGCGAGTTCTTCGGCGAGCGCTTCATTCAAAGCCTGGCGGTAGGTGATTTCCCTCACGATTTGTTGCCTTCGGAGTAAGAGTATTTGTAGACATCTTCCACCGGCAGCTCCGGACTTTGTTCCGCAAACTTCACCGATTCGACTGCCGCCTGTTTTGCTTTTTTGTCCAGGGCGTCGAACTGCTCGTTAGTCAATTTGCCTTCGCGGGTTAATTGAGCGCGCAAACGAATGATCGGATCGTCCAGCCGATATTTCTCCAACTCGTCTTTGGTCCGGTAACTCGCGGGATCGGACATGGAGTGACCGCGATATCGGTAGGTTCGGACTTCCAGGAATGCCGGATGCGAATCTTTGCGAATCGAAGCTGCAACTTCCGCCACCTTGTCCCGGACTTCGCGAAAATTCATTCCGTCCACGATGTCGCCGGGAATGTCATAACCTTCGGCGCGATCGACGATTTGCTTTAACGAAGTCGATCTTTTCACGGACGTGCCCATCGCGAACAGGTTGTTTTCGCAAATCAGAATGACCGGGAGCTTGTAGAGCGCGATCAGATTTAAGGCTTCATGGAACGAGCCCTGATTGATCGCGCCGTCGCCGAAAAAGCAGAGCGTGACGCGGTCCTCCTCCCGATATTTTGACGCGAACGCCAATCCGGCAGCAAGCGGAACATGGGCGCCGACAATCGCGTGCCCTCCGTACATGTGATGTTTCTTATCGAAAAAATGCATCGAGCCGCCAAGGCCCTGAGTGCAACCGGTCGCTTTGCCGAAAAGCTCGGCCATGCACGCGTTGGCGCTGGTTCCACGGGCGAGCGCGTGGCCATGATCGCGATAAGCGGTGATGATGTAGTCGTCATCACGCACTGCGGCGACGGCGCCGACGACAACGGCTTCCTGGCCAATGTAGAGGTGACAAAACCCGCCGATCTTCTGCGCCTGATACTGCTGGCTCGCGCGTTCCTCAAAACGCCGAATCAGCAGCATCATCGCGAGCATCTCGACTTCGTCGCGTTGCTCGGGACGGTGCATCGAATCTTATGCGACGCGGGGCAAACCTGCACCAGCGCGCGCCCGGCCGGTTTGTCGTCCCAAGTTCATGCAGGCCACGAACAGAAGCGTGAAGAATAGATCGCTCAGAACGGAGTTACGGAAAAACATCCAGGTCGGAGTGGAACTGTATTGCGACAGCCCGACCGTCTGCGCCTGAATGAATCCGGCGAAATCCTTCGTGTAACCGGGTTCGCTCACCCAGGAGAACGAATTGACGACCAGATAGAAAACGACTGAGCCGAGGAGTGACGCTGGAAGCAGGGTTTTGAACGAGGCGCGATTTTGAAGGGCCAGGCCTAACAAACCGATCAGGACAAGTGCGATGTAATGGCCGGCCATTTGCGCCTGAAGCAGGGGCGCACCGTAAATGTAGTTCAAAATGAGATCGGAAATAAACAGCGCCCCAAGTGGGACAGCGAATTTGAACCTCGCCGGAAAATAAACCGCAGCACAAAGCGCGATTGCTGCCATCGGGGCAAAATTGGAGACCCATAGTGCGGTCCCGGAATGAATTAGAAGACCCGCCGCGATCCGATAAGCGACGGCTGCCAGAAGGAGAATAAGGGCCGGAATCATCACCGGAAATCTAGCCGACCTGACTCAGATGCAAAGGCGATTTCAGCCGGTTCTCGGCAGGGGTTTGACGCCAGACCACGTGCCCGCAACACGGGCGGAATCGCATTTTTACATACGCCGTCAACTGACAACACCGCGCCGCACACGATTGTGTCGATTGGACGACGTGAACTCTGGTAACTAAACTCCGCATCTGCCACACCCGTGAAAGCAATTGTCCTGACCTGCGATCGGTATCGTGCAATCACCGAGCACATGATCCTGAAATACGATCAATTGTGGCCTGATCATCCATTTGTCTTCCGAATCCCGTGCCAGGAGCTTGGCGGAAGTGCGACGAATCGGCGTGAGTACATCAAAACGCCGTCCCCAATTCGTGCAACCGCGCTTCAATTGATCGCGGATCTCGACGACGACGAATGGATTTACTGGTGCGTTGACGACAAATATCCGATCGAACTGGCTCTGCCAAAAATCCGCATGTTCGTGAGCGGCATCCAGGATCTTGCGGACGCGAGCGGACTTTTGTTTTGCCGGTCGAAAGCGTTGCTTCGCCGCGCCGATGAAACGCTTTTTCCCGGCGAACGCCAAAATTCGGCCGGAGACATTCTTTTGGAGCGGCGCGGCTGGAATCAGATTTGGATCCATCAGCTGCTGCGCGTGAAAGTCATTCGTTATCTCTTTTCCAAAATGCCCGAAGAGATCGCGTCGGCGAAATTAATGGACCACTTGAAGGACGAAATTGCGAAGCCGCCGGAACTGCGATTGTACGTAACCAAACAAAATTTCGCGGTCTTTGGCGAGAGCACCCACAAGGGCACGATCAACCAAAACTGTTACGACAGCATTGTGAAGACGGATATCGACCTTCCGAAATGGTTTCGCCGGCCGAACGGCAAATCCGTTATTATCGGAAAGCTGGAAGCGAGCGATCAGCCTTCGTAGCCGTAACGCCGCAACGCTTCGCGCAACAGATCGTCAAGCCGTTCCGCGGCAGCGCCGGAAACAAATTGCCGCCATCCACCGATCTCTCCGCGGAAAATGTGGTTTCCGTGAATTTGTGAGGCAGGGTCGACGGTCTTGAAACTGCCGAGTTTCCGGGCGATCGCGGCATTTTTTTCCATCGAATAGTCTTCGATTAATTTCGCCGCTCGGTCTGGCGCAACCACGATGCCGAATGTTTTTTCCAAGGCGGAGAAAATTACTGCCGGATTCGGCGAGAACTCCTCGTAACGAAGCGCGCAAATTCCACCCCGTTCAAAATACCGGTCCAACTCTTCAATCCTGCTGCGGCAGGTCCCGCCAAATTTCTCGACCTCCTCTTTCGGTCATGTGACGATCGAACCGTCCTGAGGGTTGCTTCTTCTCCAAAGCGAAACGACGACGTCACGGAAATCGCGAAACGATACGGTGGTTTTGACTCGATGCGGGCAATACCGATGCGTCTTCGCGACTCCCGCTGGATAAATCCCGCTGACCAGCTGATAGACTAACGTGCTACCGGAACGTGGTATGCCGTAACAAACCACCTCGAGGTCCGATTCCTTCACGTCATCGAGTTGCTTGTAAAAACCGTTCGGCACCATTTGATCAAACTGAGTGAAGCTGCAGCGTATCGCCGGTTTCCTGTTGCCAGCGTCGAATGTCAGCGGTGCAACGGCCGACGACGTCGGCGAATTGCGCGTCGTAATAAACATTCCGCTGCTCGGACGAGTCGTCGCGCAAATTGTAAAGCTCGCACAAATCATTGTCGCGCAGACTGAGCTTCCAGCCGTCCGGCGCAATCACGGTGCGAGTCGATTCCCGCGATTGCCCGAGTTATCTCGGGAGCCGGCGCGAGGGATGTCTCTTTTTTCAGGCGTTTTTCCACCTTCTTGTAGGGATTCCATTCCATGAACACATTTTGCGCGTCGCCGTTTTCACCGAAAGCAATCGGAACGAGGCTTCGGCCGGGCAGTTTGGCTGGCGGCGCTTTGCCTAACAAATCGAGCAAGGTTGGAACAAAGTCGATATGACTCACCCGCTGAGTGACAAGTCGTTGAGGGCCGCCGGGAATTCGAATCAAAAAAGGAACTGCGACCGCTTGCTCGTACATCACGCCTTTGCCGAACAAGCCGTGGTCGCCTAACAAATCGCCGTGATCGCTGGTGTGAGCGATCACAGTTTGATCCATCAATCCAGCGTTATCGAGGCAGGACAAAATCGAACCGATGCTCCGATCCACCAGAGTAATGAGACCGTAATATTTTCGCCGCAAATTTACGTAATCGGCGAGGCTAAGGCCAAAACGAGACTGGCGAACCATCTTGTCGGCGTGCGCTTTGTCATTCTGCCATTCGCGAAGCAGCCGATACCGCAATGGAACCGCCTCCGATTCAGTCGCCGGCACGATATCAGCAAGATCCAATTCGGTAAGATGATGTTCGTCATTGAACGGCCCATTGTAGGGCGAATGCGGTTCGACAAATGAGACGACGAGAATGAACGGCGTCTTTTGATTTCGCCGGATAAAATCGCAGGCGCGTCGTTGCAAGAAATCCGCCTGCGAAAGTTCCAACGGCAATTCGCTGATGGTCTGCGCAGAAAAACCGCCGTTCTTGTGATCTGGGTGCAGGCCTTTTCCGACCAGGAATTCGCTGTAATCGCTGACGCCTTCAACCGAAATCCATTCGTCAAATCCTCGCTGCTTCGGATTCTGTTCGCGCAAATGCCATTTTCCGATGTAGCCGGCTTTGTGTTCATCGCCGAGAAGCTGCGGCAATGTCAAAAACTTCGGGTCGAGCGCGAATCCGTTGTTGGTGCAACCCGACTGGTGCGGCCATTGGCCCGTCATGAGCGATGCTCGTGATGGCGAGCAAACCGGTTGCGTGACGTAGGCTCGCTGAAAAATTACCGACTCATCAGCAAGTTTGTTCAGGTTCGGTGCATGAACTTTCGAATTTCCGTAGGCCGTTAGGGTATCGGCGCGTTGCTGATCGGGCAGAAAAATGACGAGGTTCCGGGGCCGTTTGGGACCTTGAGAATGCGCCGTCATAACAACCGTTGCGCATCATTGTTGCCCGAACTATCAGCCGAAGCGAGACAGACTGCCGAACGAGTTAAAGCGCAGCCCGCCTGACGAGCCCGGAACACTGACTAGCGAGTCAGCGCATTCAACCGCGCCTTACGACGATTCGCCGCATTCCGATGAATCACGCCACGCTTTACCGCTTTGTCGAGCGCGGAAATCAATCGCCGAATCTGCGCAGGGTCCGGCTTTTCCTTGCCCGCGGAAACTTTCTTCTGAAGGGTTCGCAGGCTTGTCCGGACGCCCCGGTTTTGAGTGGCTCGGGAGAGCGACTGACGGGAACGTTTGGCAGCTGATTTTGTGTTAGCCATTTAAATTTAAATCGGGCGACGACGGTCGCGCAGACCGATGAAATGTCAAGGTTACAGAATCTGGCCTGTTCGATCAAGTTCCGGTCCGCGAACCGGCGGCGACCTTGATTGGCGACGGACCTTTGTCTTTTCTCAAGCCGGAAGCTGAAGCTGGCGCATCGAATCCGTAAATTTCCGGATCGGCCAAACTCGAAGATTTAGGCAGACGATCGTTAAGAATCTCTACCGGGGCACCAACGGGCAGCTGGTTATAGAGTGCGGCGACGTCAACGGACCGCATCCGAATGCAGCCAAAACTCGCGGGACGGCCGAGCAGCTTCTCTTCGTTGGTTCCGTGGATGTAAATACAACGACTGAATGCGTGCGAGTTCGCCATCTGCAAACCGCGCAGCCAAATGATTCGAGTCATCACCGGATCCCGGCCGGGTGTGTTGGGTTGGAGAACCTCACCGGTCCAGCGGCGGTTATGAAAAACCGCGCCGATAGGAGCGTGGTCGCCAATTTTTTGCGCGACCTGCAACAAGCCCAGCGGAGTTTCCAGACTACCCCAGGCGTCTCCCAAGCCATACTTGGATGTGGAAACCGGGTAGGTCGCCGCGATCAATCCGTTTTCCATCAACATTAGTTTCTGGTCGCGAACGCTGATGATGACGCGGGTGCTAAGACTGGGGGCAGGAATGGCGTTGGGACTGGCGTAAGCCGGCGCGATTACCGATAGGAGCGCCAATCCTAGGGCGGAGGAACGAAACATCCGCGTTTTAATACTCAGAAAACCGCTTCTGTCACGCGATAATTGGTTCCGCCGAACGAGAAGCCGCCGAAACTGAACTTCGGCGACCACGGCAGGAGAGACGAGAGCGCCACATACAAAAACCCGAATTGAAACATGAGCAAAAACGGTACCGAGAGGTACTGGTGATTGCTCACCGCGTACCAGACGAAGTAGCTGAAATAAATGCCAAACGCCAATTCCAGAATCGGCAAGGTCGATTTCAACGCGCGATATTTGCAACTGCGCCAGTTTTGCGATTTCCGTTCGATCCCGTATTTCGGGGTGCGAGTAAAATCAGACTGATGGTTGAAAATTGCTTCGAGCACAGCGCGAGCATTGTTCAGTGAAAGGCCGATGCCCAATGCGAGCAGGCAGGGCAACAGCAGCATTTGTTTCATCCAGTTCTGCGGATGTAATTCGCGCTGCGCGCAAACGTAGAAAACTGCGACCGACACCGAAGCGGTCAGGAAAATCGGGACATCGATCAACAGCGTGCGGAGCGAGCCACTCTGTGGACCGCCGGTGGAGGGATGGAGGAGGACGCATAAACAGGCGAGCAACAGATAGGCAAAGTTCGAAATCAGATGGCCGGTGGCCTCCGCTTTGATCGCGAATGGGAGTTTGCTCCGCCAAATGCCGGGCAGCAATTTCTTGCAAGTTTGAATCGAACCTTTGGTCCAGCGATGTTGCTGGGATTTAAAACCGTTCATGTCGACGGGCAATTCAGCCGGCGTCACCACGTCGGGCAGAAAAATGAATTTCCATCCGGCAACCTGCGCGCGATAACTCAGATCGAGGTCTTCACACAGGGTATCGTGCTGCCAGCCGCCGGCTTCCTCGATGCAGGTTTTCCGCCATAGCCCTGCGGTTCCGTTAAAATTAAAGAAACGTCCGCTCCGGCTGCGCGCGGTTTGCTCAAGCAACAGGTGACCGTCCAGAAACATCGCCTGCACCCGGGTGAGCATGGAGTACTGCGCGATTGAGATGGCCCCATCGCGTCTGGATCATGCCAACCTTCGGGTCAGTGAAAAATTGGATAGTTTGCTGGAGAAGTTCTGGAGGAGCGACGAAATCTGCGTCGAGAATACAGACGAACTCGCCGCTGGCCGTTTCCAATCCTCCGGCCAATGCGCCCGCCTTGAACCCAGTGCGATCGACCCGGTGAATCAGTTGAACGTCAAATCCGCGGCGGCGCAGCTCTTCGGCGCAGGAAGCGGTGACTTCCCGGGTGTCGTCGGTGGAATCGTCAAGGACCTGGATCTGCAGACGATCCCGCGGGTAATCCAGCTCGCTGACCGAGCGAAGCAGGCGCTCCACGACATACAGCTCATTAAAGATAGGCAACTGCACAGTAACCCTGGGAAGCTGTTCGAAATGCCCAGCCGGGACCGGCGCTCTTTTGCGATACTTAAGGAAGAGATAAATGATGAAATACCGGTGCACACCATAGGCGGACAAACCGATAAGAACGGCGAGATAACAGATCGTCCAAATAACATAGCCAAGGCTTCCTTGCATAAGGTGAGCTGCCGATATTAGAGCAGGCGCATGATGATGGCGTTTCCGAGGCAGCCGTCAAATCAAAAGTGGCGCGCTTGCCTCGTAAAACCGGGATAAATCCTCACAAATCACTCGAATGCCGACCTTCTTTCTAGTGTTAATTTTTTCCGCGGCATTTGCCTGCGAACTGGTTCAGGCAGAAGAGCCGCCATCGGGAGAAGAAGCCGCCTCGGCCGAAGCTAATGCGGACAAGCACGAATTGGAAGAACTCGGAGTCAATCGGTACACCGCCCCTTCCATCGCCCAAATCTTTAAACAACTCGACGAGCTCAAGCCGTTGCCGTTCGATCAATTAAAACGCGACGCCCCACAAGTTTCCGGCGCCAGTCGCGAGCAGAAAGCACTGATGTTCGGCGAACTGATCGCCGACGGCTTTCTCCTGGTCGAAGCCGAACGGAAAAACCTGATCGACAATTTTGGCCGAGTCCTGATGCAACACGCTCGCGGCCTCGGAGTCGGTGACCGGGTCATGCGCCATAGCGCGAGCCTGACCGATCTCGGCAGGCGCGGTGAATGGCCGCGAATGCGACAGGAGTTGATCACTACCCAATCCGATGTGGAAGCGGCGATGATGGAATTGCGCGACGAGAAGATGGCGCAACTAATCAGTCTCGGCGGCTGGCTGCGCGGTTTGGAAATCTCCGCCGCGACGGTTGAACTCGACTTTTCTCCAGAGCGCGCTCGGATCCTCGCCCGACCCGACTTGGCAAATTATTTCGCCAATGAATTGAACACGCTGTCTCCGATGCTGGCGCATACGCCATTGTTGGAAAAAATCCGCGGCGGCATCAAAACGATGGAACCGTTATTGAATAAAGCGAAACTTTCGCGCTCGGACGTATCGGCGATTCGGGTCCAAGCCTCTCAGCTAAATAACTTTATCCGGCAGGCACAATAAATCCGCAAGACGACGCGTTGGTGGGCAGGCGCCGTGCTCCTGTTATGCTATCTTTGCCACCCCACCGGTATGGCTTTGCGATACCTCTTGAAGAAGACGCGGCACAATCGGCTCGAACGCTTCAACATCGTTATTTCGATCCTGCTGGCCGGTTGGATCCCGTCCATTCTGACGCTTGTCGTCTCCTATTCCATTCTGAGCCGGACGATCGAAACCGGCATTCTAAAGGACCGCGGAACATTTGTAGAGCTGATCGCCCGCCTGGTCGGTGACGATCTCAGTCGGACCGGCGGAATCATCGACTACTACCAAACGTCGCCGGAGGTAGTGCGAATGTTGAACTCGGGCAATCCTCAATTCGCGCGCTCAACAATGGATCGGCAGTACGTTTTATTCCCATCCGCGAATCGACGGAATGTTCATGACCGGCCGCGACGGCCGACTAATTGCATCGATTCCTTATTCCCCCTCCTTTAACGGCAAAGATGTCGATTCGGGTTTGTGGCGGGCAGAAGCCGCCAAGATTGCCGGTGCTTTCGTGTCGCCGATTCATTCCCGCTTTTCCGATAGCCGCCCGGTCACCGACGTGGTCGGGGCAATCCGCGCTCCCGACAAGACAATCATCGGGTACCTCGGCGTTTCGGTGTTGGTAGAACGGATTGGAAAACGCCTGGCGACGATTCAATTCGCCGACCAATCGACCTGTCAGGTGATCGATCAAACCGGCCGGCCTTTGTTCACGAATGATTTTCGGCCGGATTCCGGAACGACGGCAGCACGCGACGAAATTTTGCCGCCGGAAATCTCGAAAATGAAGAGCGGCAATCTCGAACGAGACGGAAATCTTTACTCGTTCGCGCCGGTGGAGAGCGCGGGCTGGACGGTCGTCGTCAAACAACCGAAGGCGATTGCTTACAAACCCCGTCGCGATTTGCTCGAACGAATGGCTGTTCTTACCGGATGGCTCGTCCTGGCAATTTCGATGTTTGCCTGGTTCGGCGGCCGGTTTTACCGCCGTCAGACCGAAGCGGCGCGCCGGATCGAACGCGAAGTGATTTTTAACGAAAAAATCCTCGCGAACATGCCGGTTGGAATTGCGTTCGTCCATCCGGCCACGCAAAAGTTTTTGCAAGCCAACGAAGCGTTTACTCAGATGGCCCAACGTTTCGGAGGCTTGCCGGCGCGGCGCGATGTGATTGGCGCGAATTACACGGAGGTAAAAATTGCCCCGCCAGACGCGATCGATCGCGTCCTGTCTTTTGGCACGCCGTTCCAATTGATCGAACAACCATTTCCGGACGAAGGCGGCATGAATCATTTCGTGAACGTCACATTGCTTCGGTTGCAGGCGGCCGATCAGACCATCCAGGGTGTACTTTATCTTGTAGAAGATAAAACGCGGGACGTGACGTTGCGGCATGAATTGATCAACGCCAATGCGGCCAAGGATCAATTCCTGGCCTTGCTTTCTCACGAACTCCGCAACCCGCTCTCGCCCGTCATCGCGGTCGTCACGGAACTGGAAGCTTCAACGCCACGGTCGGCCAAACTCTGGCAGGCGCTCGAAGTCATCCGGCGAAATGTCGAACTCGAAGCGCGCCTGATTGACGACCTCCTCGATGTCACCCGCATCGCGAAAGGGAAATTGCAGCTGACGCTCGAAACCGTCGACGTCCACGAGATTCTCCATCGGGCCTATGAAATTTGCCGCGGCGACATCGAACAGAAATCGATCGAGGTCAGGTTCAGCCTCAACGCGGAGGAGGTTCATGTGGACGGAGATCCTGCCCGATTGCAGCAGATCTTTTGGAACCTGATCAAGAACAGCGTGAAATTCACGCCGGCCAACGGCTCCATAACAATATCAACGTCGAATTCCAGTCCCGACGAAATCGAAATCCGCGTCACCGATACCGGCATTGGAATTGAATCGGATAAAATCGGAAAGATTTTCAATGCCTTTGAACAAGGACAAACTTCCATCACGCGCCGATTCGGCGGCCTTGGTCTCGGTCTGGCGATTTCAAAAGCGATGGTCGACGCGCATCGCGGAAAAATTCGAGTGGAAAGCCCCGGTAAAGATCAAGGCGCCACTTTTATCGTGGAGTTGCGCACCGTGACCGGCGCCAGTTACCACCAATGGCGCGGACGGCAGCCTGACGCCTTCTGAACAAGAAACTGGTCTCATCGCGGAAACATCGGCTGCTTTTGGTGGACGATCATGTCGATACCTGCACCGGAATGAAAATGATGCTCGAACGCCGCGGCTACGATATCAGCGTCGCTCATTCAGCCGACCAGGCCGTTGAAAAAGCGCGCTCGGAACATTTCGATTTGCTCATTAGCGACATCGGTTTGCCCGATCGGAGCGGCTACGAGCTGATGAGCGAACTGCGCGCAAACCAGCAGTCTGGCCGGAATCGCGCTCAGCGGTTTTGGAGCGGAAGCGGACGTGGTTCAGCGCGAAAAACGCAGGTTTTTCCGAGCACCTTACGAAGCCGATTAATTTCGAGCGGCTCGAGCAAGCCATCCGCCGGCTCTTGGAATCCAAATCCTGATTTCGCGCTGCTTTCCTTTGCGGCGCGATGACCAGTTCGGCAGCCTGCGGTTATGCCGCGTTTCGCGTTCCTACTGGGGTCGGGTTCTTGGCGGCCGCTTCTTTTAATTCGCGGGAGAGCTTTTCGACCCTCTGCCGCATTATTTTGCCGGCCTTGAACTTTACTGTCGCCCGTGAAGGAATCACAAAACTACTGCCCGGTTGATTTGGATTTCGGCCAACGCGAGGCTTTGTCAGCCGCGGCTGGAAGATACCGAAGTTGCGCAGCTCAACCGGAACGTTATTGGCCAGGCTGTCGGTGATTTTGTCGAGCGTCCGCTGGACAATATCAAAGACCTGATGCTGGACCATGCCGGTCTGGTTGCTAATCGCAACTACGATGTCGCGCTTGGTAAGTTTTGCCATACTCCTAAACAACAATCGTGTGTCGCCACACAATCGCGGGCATGATTGCCGAAGAAAAGTAAATTCTTTGGGCTGAGCCCTCTAGCCGCCAAAACCGATCAGCGAGCGGTGGCGGGACGCCGAAATAATCGGCCCTGGAGTTGGGTCAAATAGTAATCGAATGCCGATTGCTCAGCCAATTCCTTACGGCGGGCCTTCAACTGGCCCTGGGTCAGGCCAAGCTTGGTAAACACGCCGTTCCAATCCGTCTCCAACCGGCGGATTTCGTCGTTGGTGAGATCGCGCACTCCCCTGACCGAAACGCCGCGCTGAAGAACGCTCATGGCTTTGCCGGAAACTTCGGCGACCATGTTCAATTCCCGAAGGACATACTCGGTCTCCTGCAAAAGATTGCTGCGAATGTCGGTAAATTGGCGCTCTTGCTCGGACGGAAATGATCGGCTTCGCTTTATCCAGACCGTAAGTGATCAGGTCATGCAGCTTTTTCCAGCCCTCGAGCTGCAAAGTGACGAGTCGCAATTTGGTTTCGAGCTTTTTGTCGCGCATTGAATTAAACACTCACCAGTTCAAGCGTTTCATCGAGCTTCTGCAGGTTATCGATGAGCAGGTGCGCCCATGGCCGATTGACCGTCTGCTCCTGGCTGATAATCCCTTCTTCAAAATAGAAGCGTCCCTGCCGCCAACGAAAAATCTCCGCTACGGCCGCTTCCCCTTCGAGCGAGCCGAAGACTGCATGCCGAACCGATCCTTGTTGCAGGTAAATTTCGCTGTTGCCGCGGCCCGACTTGAAAGTAAAACGCCCGCTCCGTTGGCTCAGGCAGCTCATCTGCAAAATCTCAGCCGCCGAGAATTGGTTCAAATTTCCGATCAAAGAGTGACAGGGATCGATTCCTTCAGCGGCCGCGGTCCCGGCGCGCGAATCAAGCGATCGGACGAACCTGTTTAAATTCGTTCGCAGACTGCTATGGCCGCGCGGCATGGACAGCAATTCAATATTTTGCTCGTTCGCTGCCGTCGCGATTTCGCGTTCGCGTCGATCAAGCAGAAGACACAAAATCCTGAGCGATGGAAAATGCTGCCGCATGTTGGTCGCCTGCTCCAAAGCAAAATTCGACTCGCCTTCAATAATCAAGCCGTCGAAATTTTCGCCGAGCAAAGCGGAGACTGTCTCTGAAAGCGAACGAACGACCTGGATCTCGAGGCTGGCGTTTTCATCGAGAATGGCCAGGGCGCGGTCCTGAAAGACCGGGTCGGCGTTTAATACGAGCATTCTAGTTTCCACAATCCCCAAAATGAGTTCTAGAACCTGTAGCAGGAATCTTGCCTGCCGGGCGCCGTGAACGCTACGTTACCGTCGCCATTCCTGCCGGGGCGGTGGCTCGGCAAAGTGCTCAGGCGCAACAGCATGAGCCGTCCGGAAATGGACCTTCGCCAGTTGGCGCAGGACGTCTGGCCCTTTGGATTCCACCAACTTCTGGGCGGTCGCCTTCACCGCGGCAGATGCCCCACGCTCCAAACGCAATCCCAGCTTTTTGCCTTCGCGATCCATCCAGTTCACAAACCCCTCTCGGGCGAGAATCGACGCCGCCGCGACTGCTATGTCCGATTCCGCTCGCGGCCGTTGCTGGATTTGGATTTTCTTTGCGTGCCGAATTAGCGATTGCTCGATCAGCCGGGCGTCGGCGAATTGATCCGATAATGAGCGCGGGCAATCGGGCTTTTTGCCGAGCAAATTTTCAATCACTCGCGCATGGCCCCAGGCGAGGAGCTTGTTCAGATTGCCGAACTTCTCGTAAAGCTCATTGTATTTTGCCGGTCCAATCAAAACCACGTCGGTGAGACCCATTGTGATTTTTCGAATCGCATCGGCCAGGGCTCGAATCCGTGCATCAGAACTGATTCGTTTGCTGTCCTGAACGCCGGCTTCGATCAGTTTGCGCGCGATGCCAGCGTCTACGTAGGCGCCGGCAATCACCAGTGGTCCAAAAAAATCGCCTTTGCCGCTTTCGTCGACTCCGAAATGCGGTTCGAACATTTCCGGCGAGTGGACTTCCTCGTAGCCGAGCTTCGCCTCGCCCAGAATTTTCGGCTCGAGCTCGAACTGAACAAATTCCTCCACACCCTTTCCCTGGATCAACGCTTTCGGCCCCTTTTCGTAAACTGCGACGGTCAGCTTATTTTTTTGCGCGAAAAAAAGCGTGTACTGCTTTGGGCGAAAATTCGAACCCGAGCTCTTCCAGGAGCGATCGAAGCGTTTTCGCTTGGTCAGGCGTTAACAAACTTGTGTAGCTGGCCAATGGCGCCATCAGCGAAACTTACCACGAAGGGCACGAAGAACACGAAGCCTGTCTTTTACTTTCATTTCCTTCGTGCCCTTCGTCCGCTTCGTGGTTCAATGGTGCAAGTGAATCCATCGCAGTTCCGGCGACGTCTTTTGTCCTGGTATCGCAAGCACGGCCGCGACCTTCCTTGGCGGCGAACCCGTGATCCTTACGCCATTCTCGTTTCCGAATTGATGCTTCAACAAACCCAGGTCGCGACCGTCCTCCCATATTATAAAGAGTGGCTGCGCCGGTTCCCGAGTTTTGCTGCTTTGTCCGAGGCGACGGAGAACGATGTGCTTCACGCCTGGCAAGGCCTCGGCTACTACGCTCGCGCCCGAAATCTCCACGCCACCGCGAAAATCGTCGTCGATCGCCATCGTGGTCGATTTCCACGGGAGATCGGCGAAATGCGAAATCTTCCCGGAATTGGCAAGTACACCGCCCATGCGATTGCAACCTTCGCCTTCGATGAGTCGGTGCCGATCGTGGAAGCGAATGTTTCGCGAGTATTCAGCCGGCTGTTTGATTTGCGAAAGCCAATCGATTCCCCGGCGGGCCAACATGCGCTTTGGAATCACGCGACTTCGCTCGTGCCGCGCAAATTGGCCGCAGATTACAATTCCGCGCTTCTGGATCTCGGCGCGACGATTTGTTTGCCGCGCATCCCAAAATGCAACATCTGTCCGGTTAAAAGATTTTGTTCCGCCAAAGATCCAGCGTCGTTGCCAATCAAGCGCGCACGTCCGCCGACCAGGCATTTGATCGAACGTCACGCTCTCTTGATCAGGCAAAACAAAATCCTTCTTCAATCTGCCGAACGGCGCTGGCGCGGAATGTGGATCCTGCCGCAGATCGATCGCCAGCCATAAAAGAATCAACGGCGCGATCTACAGCTCCGACTTTCCGTTCACGAATCATCGAATCACGCTGCAGATTTTTCCCGCAAAAAGTCGGGCGCTCGGCAACCGCAGCGAGCGCTGGTTTAAATTCGGTGAACTAAACTCGATTCCCATCCCTTCGCCTCATCGCCGGGCAATTAACGCGCTGCTGAATTAAGAGTTGGACGTTGGGCGTTCGGCGTTGGACGTTTTCTGCTTTCCAATGGCAACGCTAACGCATGCTCCAGATATTCACGGCCATTTCGGGCCCTACGGCGGGATGTTTGTCCCAGAGACGCTCATGTCCGCATTGCACGACCTTGCGGCGGAATATGAGCGCGCCAAAAGCGATTCGGCGTTTCAGGATGGACTCGCGGGCTTGCTCCGCGATTTCGCCGGCCGTCCAACCCCACTCTATTTGGCGGAACGGCTGACTCATCGACTGGGCGGGCCGAAGATTTACCTGAAGCGCGAAGATTTACTGCACACCGGCGCTCACAAGATCAATAACGCGCTTGGTCAGATTCTCCTCGCCCAACGAATGGGCAAACAGCGGATCATTGCCGAAACCGGCGCCGGTCAGCACGGCGTCGCTACCGCCACGGTGGCCGCGCGGTTCGGATGCGAATGCGTGATTTACATGGGCAAAGTCGACATGGAACGGCAGGGCTTGAATGTCGCCCGGATGAAATTCCTCGGAGCGAAAGTCGTTCCCGTCACCGCCGGGCAGGCCACCCTTAAGGAAGCCATCAATGAAGCGATGCGGGATTGGGTGACCAACGTCCGAACCACTCATTATATATTAGGCTCCGTCCTCGGGTCGCACCCCTATCCGATGATGGTCCGCGATTTTCAAAGCGTGATCGGCCTGGAAGCGCGCCGTCAAATCCTCGAGAGGGAAGAACGACTGCCGGAATTGCTGGTCGCCTGCGTCGGCGGCGGCAGTAACGCGATTGGGCTGTTTCACCCGTTTCTTGAGGATCGAAATGTCCGAATGGTGGGCGTCGAAGCCGGGGGCGAAGGAATCCGCACCGGCAAACATGCCGCGCGGTTTCAAGGGCGGACGGCTTGGGGTATTACAAGGAACCAAGACTTTTCTGCTCGCGAACGAGGAAGGCCAGATTGAATTGACTCACTCGGTTTCTGCCGGACTCGATTACGCCGCAGTTGGCCCCGAACATTCGTACTTACGCGACGCCGGCCGCATAGAATATACTTACGCGACCGATGATGAAGCTCTCACCGCATTCAAGCTTCTTTCGGAGACCGAAGGAATTATCCCGGCTCTCGAAACCGCGCACGCGATCGCCTATCTCGTGAAACAGGCACCGAAAATGAAGCGCGAGGAAATCGTCATCGTGAATTGCTCCGGCCGCGGCGACAAGGATGTCGATCAGGCAGCCCGGCATTTTGGATTGAAGGAGAAATCAAAATGAGATCGATGACCGGCTACGGTCATGGGGAGACCGATTACAACGGCACGAAATTTACCGTCGAGCTGAACACGGTGAATCGGAAGCAGAGCGACATCGTGATCAACCTGCCGCGAGATCTGGTCGCCCTCGAGCCGCAAATCCGGCAGACGATTAACGAGAATATTTCACGCGGACGAACCAATGTTGCGGTCAGCTATCACAACGGCTCGAACGGTCCGCGCAAACTCGCGCTCGATGTCGATCTCGCCCGTTCCTATCACGACGCCATGCGCGCGTTGCAAAAAGAGTTGGATGCGCCCGGCGAAATTACGATTGGCACAATTTTGCAGGCGCCTGGCGTAATGCGCACCCCGGAGGAATCGTTCGATTCGAGTGCGACCTGGCCGGCAATTGAACGCGCGCTCAAATCGGCGCTCAGCGAATTAATCAAAATGCGCGAGCGCGAGGGCAAACATCTGGCCAAGGATTTGATTCACCGACTCAAGGCGATGCGGAAACAAATCAAAGAGATCCGTGGCCTGCATCCCGATGTTGTGAAAAAATATCGGGCCGCCTTGTTGGAACGAATCGAGAAAGCCGGCTTGCCGATCGGGACCGACGACGAACGTCTGGTCAAGGAGGTTTCGTTCTTTGCCGATCGCTCGGATGTTTCGGAAGAATTGACCCGCGTCGAAAGTCATCTCGCCCAGTTTGCTCATCATCTCCGGCGACACGAACCGGTTGGTCGCACGCTGGAGTTCATCACCCAGGAAATTTTTCGCGAGCTGAACACTCTCGGGTCGAAAGCTAATGACGCCGACATTTCGCAACGGGTCGTCGCCTGCAAGGCTGAGTTGGAAAAAATTCGCGAGCAAATCCAAAACCTTGAGTAGTCGATTCACTCGCAACGGAGTTCTGTTCGTTCTTTCCGCCCCGTCCGGCGCCGGAAAAACAACGCTGGTCGACGCTCTCCGCCAAACTTCGGAGTTCGTCTATTCGGTCTCCTGCACAACGCGGCCCGCGCGCGCGGGCGAAGTCGACGGCGAAGATTACCGCTTCGTGGCCGATGAAGAATTCAGCGCTCGGGTGACGGCCGGCGAATTCTTGGAACATGCAACCGTGCACGGCCATCAATACGGCACGCTTTTAAAACCCATTGCCGAAAACTTGAACAATGGTCGCGATGTATTGATCGATATCGATACCCAGGGCGCAGC
The DNA here is from genome assembly GCA_963800015.1 of uncultured Verrucomicrobiae bacterium. GTDB lineage: Bacteria > Verrucomicrobiota > Verrucomicrobiia > Chthoniobacterales > UBA10450 > AV40. The sequence continues at coordinate 110,433 of CAWCZE010000009.1, forward strand.
GAAGATTCGCAATTCCAAAGACGAATTCATCCGGCAGGCGCTGGCCGATATTTTCCTGATGCCGCCAGACGTCGAAGAGTTACGCCGCCGGCTGACCAAGCGCGGCACCGAAACCGCGGAGCAAATCGAAACCCGGCTCGCCAACGCAATTCGCGAAATGAAATCGTGGCCGGAATACCGCTACACGATCATCAGCCGCACCACCGAAGAGGATTTGCAGAAATTTCGACACATCATGAATGCCGAGCGATATTTAAGCCGGCGCCTGATTCAAAAGTGATTTTCGATGAAGCGAAACATTAACCGGCCAATTGAAAAGAGCGCGTCCCGCAAAGTTGTTCGAATGCGCGGCGCCGGAAAGACAATTGTGCTCGGCGTGACCGGCTCGATCGCCGCTTACAAATCTGCCGAGCTCGCGAGTTTGCTGGTGAAACAAGGGCATCAGGTGTTCGCGGTCATGACGCACGACGCAGCCGAATTCATCACCCCGCTCACGTTGCAAACTCTTTCCAAGAACCCGGTGATGACCAGTTTCTTCGACGAAAAAGAAAACTGGCGTCCCGGCCATATCGAGCTGGCCGACCGCGCCAACCTCCTTTTGATTGCGCCGGCAACGGCGAACCTGATCGCCGAGCTCGCGCACGGGCTCGCCAACCATCCGCTCGCTGCGATTGCACTCGCCACCCGCGCACCAATCCTGATCGCGCCGGCAATGAACGGCAAAATGTGGTCGCACCCGGCAACCGTGGACAACGTGGCAACGTTGAAGTCGCGCGGGGTTGAATTCATTGGACCAGAAGAAGGAATGTTGGCGTGCGGCTATGAAGGACTCGGCCGCCTTTGGAAAGTCGAGGACATCGCGTTTCGCGCGGAATTTCTGCTCGCGCGCCAGGAAAATCTGATCGCGTGAGATTTTTGATCACGGCCGGCCCGACCCGCGAGCCGATCGATCCGGTTCGTTATCTCAGCAATCGTTCGTCAGGCAAAATGGGCTACGCGATTGCCGAGGCGGCGATCGAAGCCGGGCACGAAGTGATTTTAATTTCCGGTCCGGTGAATGTCGCCCGGCCGCGCGGGGCCGCAGTTGTTCCGGTTTCAACCAGCGAGGAGATGTTCGACGCCGTCACGCAACACGCGGGCAACTGCGATATTCTCGTGATGTCCGCCGCGGTCGCAGATTACAAGCCGGCGAAAGTTTCCAAGGCCAAAATCAAAAAGCGCGACGCCGATCTTTCCTTAGAACTGAAGCCGACTCGCGACATTCTCTCCGCGCTGCCGAAAAATCGGCAATATCTCGTTGTCGGTTTCGCGGCGGAAACAGACGACATCGAAGCGAACGCACGCAAAAAGCTTCACGCCAAAAACTGCGACATCGTCGTTGCGAACGATGCGCGCATTGCAATGGAAAGCGATGAAAACGAAGTCACCATTTTGTTTTCTGACGATCAAAAAACGAAAATTTCACGCGCGCCGAAGAAAATTGTCGCGCGCGAGCTCGTGAAAATTTTTGAAAATCTTCGTGAAAAATGTTTGACAAAGAAAATCAGGTGATGAATTCATGCGGGTGTGAAGTCATTCCACTCTTCACAAAACTCCGCGAAAGCGGATGAAAGGGGGGAATAGAAGTCGATGGCTAAGAAAAAAAAGAAAGCAGCAAAACGTAAAGCGAAGAAAAGAAAAAGGCATTAAGCGCTTCGCCTAACTAACGACCTCGAAAATTCTTTCGAAGTCATAACCCCAAACTTCAACCCGGGAGGAGAACTTGTTTTCCTCCCGGTTTCTTTTTGTCGTTGAGGAGTTGAGTAGTTGAGACGTTGAGAAGAGAATGCAGCAGCTGAGCAATTCAGCTCAACTCCTCAACTCCTCAACTTCTCAACCTCTTCATGAAGCATTACCTCGACGCCGCCGAGAACGCCGCCCGCAAAGCCGGCGGACTGCTTCGGAAAAACTTTCCCCGTTCACAGCACGTCAACGCGGCCCTTGCCCACGACATTAAACTTGCGATCGACGTCCAGACCCAGGAGCTCATCACCGAAATGCTCCTCCAACAGTTCCCCGAGCACGCTCTTTATGGCGAAGAGGGAATCGTCGGCGACCAATCGAGCGAACACCAATGGGTCGTCGATCCGCTCGACGGCACGGTGAATTATTTTTATCAAATTCCGCACTTCTGCGTTTCCATCGCGCTCCGCTGGAAAGGCGAAATCATCGTCGGCGTGATTTACGATCCAATGCGCGACGAAATGTGGAGCGTGCAAAAGGGCGAAAAGCCGCGGCTTAATGGTCAGCATTTTCGAGTCAGCGATCGGGCCCAATTGTCGGAATCTGTAATCTCCGTCGGACTGGCGAAGACGGACAAGACGATCGATTCGAACCTGCCGTTGTTCGAGGCGATGCTTCACCGGGTTCGCAAATGTCGCGTTCTTGGGAGTGCCGCGCTCGACATGGCCTACGTTGCCTGCGGACGGCTCGACGCTTACATCGAACGCGGAATCAGTTTGTGGGATATCGCGGCGGGATGGATTCTGGTCGAGACTGCCGGCGGCACTGTCGACTTGCGTCCGCGCACGGACATGAAAGACAAATATTCCATCGTCGCATCCAACGGAGTAATCGACCTGAAGCTCTAATGCGACGATGAATGACGAAGCACGAATGACAAATCCTGGAATGACCACGGGACTGACCAGGACTTCTTTTCGTCATTCGGATTTGGTCATTCATTCGACATTCGACATTCAGCATTCGACATTTTCCTCATGACTCGCTCCGGAATCGGTTACGACATTCATCGGCTCGCCCAAAACCGGAAATTAATCCTGGGCGGCGTCGAGATCCCGTACCTGCTCGGACTCGAAGGTCATTCCGATGCAGATGTCCTGTCGCATGCGATCGCGGATGCGTTGCTCGGCGCAATTGGCCAAGGTGACATCGGTCAGCACTTTCCCAACACGGACGAATCGATTCGGGGGATCAGCAGCATCGATATCTTGAAACGAGTGAGCCAGATCCTTGCCGAGAACAAAGCGGGGATTGTTAACGTCGATGCGACGGTCATCGCCGAAGCGCCAAAGCTCGGCCCCTACGTTCCGGAAATGCGAAAGAAAATTGCGGCAGCATTCGGAATTTCCGATTCGCAAGTGAGCATCAAGGCGACAACGAACGAACGCCTCGGCCCAATCGGGCGCGGCGAAGGCATTTCAGCGATGGCGGTTGCGACGGTGGAGCAAGATTAGATCATTTGTCATTCGAGCGAAGTCGAGGAATCTCTTTGCTATTGCCTGGTCTTGCTTTGCTCCGAAATATCTAGAGATGTCTCGACTCCGCTCGACATGACAAAACATGGCGCTCCGATTCTTTAACACCTACTCGCGTCAGGTCGAAGAGTTTCAGCCGCGCACCGGCGAACAAGGTCGATATCTACACCTGCGGCCCGACCGTTTACAGCCGCGCGCACATCGGAAATTTTCGCGCTTACATTTTCGAAGATTTGCTTCAACGCCATCTCGAAGCGCGGGGCTTCAACGTCCATCGGGTGATGAACATCACGGACGTTGACGACAAAACCATCCGTGGCGCGCGGGAAGCGAAGATTCCGCTCCAAAAATTCACCGCAGCAATTCAAAGACGCGTTTTTCCAGGATTCCGAGGCACTCCGAATCAAACCTGCGGACGAATATCCGGCGGCGACCGAGCAAAAGTTACGTCGACAAAATGATCGCGATGATTGGCGATCTGATTTCAAAAGGCCTTGCCTATCAGGCCGAGGACAAATCGGTTTACTACCGAATCAAAAACTTTCCGAACTACGGAAAACTTGCGCACTTCAATCTCGACGAGCTGCAATCCACCGGGCGGGTAAAACACGATGAATACGACAAGGAACACGTCGGCGATTTCGCGTTATGGAAAGCGTGGGACCAGGACGATGGCGATGTGAAATGGGATTCGCCATGGGGGGCCGGTCGGCCGGGGTGGCACATTGAGTGCAGCGCGATGGCCACCGCGCTCCTTGGAGATCAGATCGATATTCATTGCGGTGGCGTCGATAACATCTTTCCGCACCACGAAGCGGAGATCGCGCAAAGCGAAGGCGTAACCGGAAAAAAATTTGTGAAATACTGGCTGCACTGCGCGCACCTGCTGGTCGATGGCCAGAAAATGGCGAAGTCGCTTGGCAATTTTTACACCGTGCCGGACGTGACTAGCGAAAGGCTTCACCGGGCGCGAGCTTCGTTACGCACTGATGCGCGTCCATTACCGCACCCAGCTCAATTTCACCTGGGACGGCATGAATGAAGCCCGCGAATCGTTAGGCCGGATCGACGACTGGCTGGAGCGATTGCGCGGAGTTGCAGAAAAAGCCGAACGCCCAACATCGAACGCCGAACCTCAAATTGGACCCGAGTTTGAAGATGCACTGGATGACGACCTGAACATTTCCGCGGCGCTCGGATTCTTGTTTGAAACGATTCGCGAAACCAATCGCGCCATTGACGAAAACAAGCTCGATCAGAAAACCGCAGCGGGATGGCTCGATTGGTGGGAACGAATCAATCAAACGCTCCGGTTCCAGAGCGACGCCGCTGAGTTGCCCGACGATGTAAAAAAATTGGCCGAAGCGAGGCTGCAAGCGAGGCTTGCAAAAGATTTTCGAAAAAGCGATGAATTGCGCGACCAACTGAATGCGCTCGGCTGGGAAGCGCGCGACACCAAGGATGGACAGAAGATAACGCGACGCGCCGGCGCGAAATAGCAATGTTTGCTCCCGCACAATTACTCAGTCTCGAACACACGGCCCACCCGAAGTTGTTCGAAGATCAGCAGCAGGTCTGGGACGCGCTCAAACAAATCGCGAGCTATCTGCAATTTCGTTTGAAGCCAGCTGTGCTCGGCGATCTGGTCGGCCGCCCATTCATCAGCGCAAACGTCTTCGTGGGTCGTGGAACTGTCATCGAACAGGGCGCAGTGCTCAAAGGCCCGGCCTGGATCGGCGAGAACTGCCAGATCCGCAGTGGATGTTATGTGCGCGAGAACGTTGTGGTCGGAAACGGAGTCGTCATGGGCAATTCCTGCGAGTTCAAAAACAGCATCATTTTTGATGAAGCGCAGGTACCGCATTTCAATTACGTCGGCGATTCCATCCTCGGATACAAAGCTCATCTCGGCGCCGGAGTGATTTTGTCTAACGTAAAACTCGATCACTCCGAGATCGCGGTCGCGACCAAGGACGGCAACATCCCAACCGGACTCACTAAGTTCGGCGCGATCGTCGGCGACCGGACCGAAATCGGCTGCAATGCGGTTATTAATCCCGGGTCGGTCCTCGGCCGCGATTGTTTGGTTTATCCAAACGTTAATTTCCGTGGAGTATTGCCCGAAGGCTCTGTCGCGAAACTGCGACAGGAAATTCAAATCCTCGAGCGCCGCAACCGTGGGACATAATGGCGGATGGGGAGGGATTATCCAATGCTTCGCGTTGGCTCCAGCTTTAGAGCTTCGCTTTTAACCCCTACGCGTAACGCGTCCCACCGGTCGAACATCGTTCGAATCTCCATGATTCGCATGCAAAGGACCTGATTACGCACGCGGAGCGTGTAAATGATAAAACTGGCGGATGGGGAGGGATTCGAACCCTCGGTACCTTTCGGTACACACGCTTTCCAGGCGTGCACAATCGACCACTCTGTCACCCATCCTGAAAGGTCGAAATCGATTGTAGCGGCGGTCTCTGACCGTCGCATCTGCTTTTCTCTTATCGGTGCTCAGAGAGCGCCGCTACCCGCCACGCCTGTGGTCGATGGAAATTCTAAACGGCGTTACACTTGCAAGCGGCGGAACAGTTCGTCCAACGGCAATTGGATGCCGATGAAAAATTCGCCGAAATCGGCGTATTCCGCGCTCACCGGGTCGAACCGCATCTCATAAACGATCGCCTTGATCTGGAACGTATCGCGCGCAAACAAGGTCACGCCCCACTCGGCATCGTCGAGACCGGTCGAGCCGGTGATCAGTTGTTTCACTTTCCCTGCGTATTGCCGGCCAACATTCGCGTGGCCCTTCATCAGCTGGCGACGCTCGTCGAACGGCAGCGCGTACCAGTTGCGATGCTCACCGCGGCGTTTGCTCATATTATAGAAACAAACAATCGGCCAGTCCGGCAGCGTGGGATACATTCGGTCCTGCCGGTAATGCTTCATCCGGTCGTGAAAAGCGTTCAACGCGCTCTCCAGTTTCGCGGGGTCCTTTCGGGTTTCGGCATCGAGCGTTGCGACGTAGTCCTCGTCAGTGGTGACGTACTCGCTCTCTTCGGTCAGCGACAAGTAACTGTAAACCGGCGTTAGCACGTCTGCGCCCAGCGATAGCGAGAGCTGCTTTTCGATCCTGTTGGCGTTTTGGAGATCGGGCGTGATCAGCATGAATCCGAGATCTGCTTTCGGCGTGACCAGGCTAAGCGTGAGCAGTTGCGTCGAATCCATGCCGCGAATTTCCTGAATCAACTTCGTCAGGTTCGTTTTGGCTGCGTTCTGCTCGTCCCGGCTTAGCAAGTCCCACTGACCGTGCTCGATTTGATAAAACAGGTGGAGACAATGCCAGCCTTGTTCGGGAACGAGCGTCGTGTTCTTATCCGTCACGCGACAAGTTTAACGTTCGGGCGCGCAGATGTCGATAATTGGTGGATCGAGCTCTCCGAGCTCGATTAGATCGCTCGCGGAGCGGCCGATCCACCTAATGCGAGGCCGTTTGCGCGCTCGGTAAATGTTCGAAGCAATATTCCTCTCCGTCGCGTGCAACCCGAAACTCCAGATCCGGATCGGTGAGCTCTGTTCGTCCGCAGACCGCGCATTTGTGCAAAGGTTCATTCGTCACGTCGCGAACCTCCTTATCAAATCGCTGGCGGCGCTCCGAAACACCACGGCGATGCCGCGCCGCATGAACGATGTCCGGCCCGAAGAAAATCAGATAATTGGCGAACGCAGCAACCAGTGCCGCTCGATATGAATTCGAGCCGGTGAAAAATCCGTAGATCAGGACCGCGCCATAAATCCAGGCGAGCCATTTGATGCGGACCGGCAAGATAAAGAGGATGTAAATGAGTTCCTCGGGATAAAATCGGGCAAAGGCAAAGAAGAGGGACGACATCAGCATCGCGTTCGAAAAATTGGCGCCAAAAAAGAACGCCGCGATCGTCGTCCCAATCATGCCGACGACGAAATACAGCGTGAATCGAAATGCGCCCATCGCGCGCTCGGTCCCTTCCCCAACCCACCAAAGAAACCAGAGCGCGAAGATCACCCAGATCGGGCTCAGGCTTTGCGGAATAAAAATATAAGTGACGAGCCGCCAGACTTCACCATGGCGAATTTTCTCGGGATCGAGCATGAGCATCGACGTGAAGCCCGGAAGGGCCCACGACAATCCGAATACGAGCGCGGCGAATCCGACCAGAATGCGCGGCAATCCGGGAATTGCGAGAAATCCAAGACGACGTTCGAGTTTATCGAGCAGAGCCATCTTGCGGCCACGGTAGAGAATGCACGAAGTGCTCAAGGTGGATCGGCTGCTCCGCACGACGGACACTAAAGCGACGCGAAGCTTCGCCGCCTAATCGTTAATGAAAATTTTTCGAGCGCGTGAGCGCTGTGCGAGCCACCTTTACGTTGATTCAATTGCGCCGACTACGGCTATTTTCGTGACCGAAACAGCGACAAAAGAAGACCGCGCTTTATGACGAGCACGTGAAGCTCGGCGCCAAAATGGTCCCGTTCGGCGGCTGGCTGATGCCGGTGCAATACACCGGCATCATGGACGAACATCAGGCGGTCCGGAAAAACCTCGGAATGTTCGATATTTCGCACATGGGCCAATTTATCGTCGAAGGCAGAGACGCCCGCGCCTGGCTGAACACGATGTTGACCAATAATATCGACAAGCTCGACGTCGGTCAGGGCCAATACACTTTTCTGCTTAACGACAGCGGCGGAATCATTGACGATCTGATCGCGTATCGAATCGAGGACACGAAGTTTCTGCTGGTCGTGAACGCGTCGCGCGTTGATGAAGATCTCGCCTGGTTGAAAAAACATGCGCGCGGCGATGTAAAAATCGAAAGCCGAAGCGCGAATTTCGGTGGCGTCGCGATTCAGGGTCCGCGAATTGGCGAACTGTTCGTGAACTTGCCCGAACGCAATCACATCGTCGATCTCGAAATCGCCGGAATGCCGATCTCGATGGCGCGAACCGGTTATACCGGCGAAGACGGCGTCGAAGTTTTCTTTCGAAACGCCGATGCGAGCAAGTTTTGGAATGCGGTGCTCGAAAAAGGGAAAGAACTTGGGCTCAAACCCTGCGGCCTCGGGTCGCGCGACACACTTCGCTTGGAAATGTGTTATCCACTCAACGGGTCCGATCTTTCGCCGGAGCGAAATCCGATTGAAGCCGGGCTCGGCTTTTTTGTGGATTTAACCAAACCACAATTCATCGGCCGCGATGTTTTGGTGAAAACCAAGGAGAACGGCCCGCGCGAAAAGTTGGTGCCATTCAAAATGAAAGACAAAGGTCCGCCGCCGCGTCCGCACTATTCTGTTTTTCAAAACAGCGAACGCATTGGCGAAGTGACCAGCGGCACCCTGTCGCCAAGCTTGAACTGGGGCGTCGGAATGGCGTATGTCTCAACCCCGCACGCGAAGATCGGCACCCAGATTGAAATCGAGATTCGCGGGCAAAAATTTCCGGCTACGATCGAGAAAAAACCGCTCTACAAAAAATCATGAACGTTCCAGACGATTTGCTTTACACCGAAAGTCACGAATGGATTAAGCGCGAAGGCGACAAGATCCGCGTCGGCATCACCGATCATGCGCAAGCGGAGCTCACCGATGTCGTCTTCGTCGAATTGCCGAAGGTCGATCGCCAGGCGAACGCCAAGGAAGCAATCGCTGTGGTCGAATCCGTGAAAGCCGCGAGCGATATTTACGCGCCAGTGAAAGGCACAGTCGTCGAGGCGAACAAGGCACTCGAAGCCGATCCAGGCTTAATCAATCGCGAACCTTTCGGCCAGGGCTGGCTGTTCGTCTTGAAAATCGATAATCCGGACGATCTCAAGAACCTGAAAGATGCCGCCGCTTACAAGAAGCAAATCGGCGGCTGATTAGTCTTTGCCGAAAAGCAACTCGTCGACGCCGCGGAGAACTTCTTCGACTTTGATCGGCGCGGCGAAAAAGCTGTAACCGGACAGGATGCCGCCGGAAACCATCTGGCTTTCGGGGCGCAGACTGGTCAGCGAAAGGACCGGCGTGTCTTTAAGTCCCGCGTCGGTGCAGATCTGATGTTCGACGCTTTTTTGGGTCGGACCGGCGCTGTCAACCAGGATCAGATCCGGCTGAAACCAGCGGGCGGCGTTCAACGCCAGATTGTCGTCATGTTCTTCGCGGATGACATATTTCCCGGCGCGTTCCAGAGCTCGACGGATAAGACGAGTCACGCCGGGTTCGTGATCAATTAGGAGAATTTTCTTTTGAAATTTCATGGTGGTTGATGGTTGTGAAGCCCCATTCCGAGCATCGCTTGTGCCACGTCCGTGAGCGGAATCGGGCTTTCATCTTGGCTGCGGTGTGCTTAATTTCGCGTTCGCCATGAGCAGCAAGGCCAAGCCCCCAGGCTCAGAGTTGAATTTTGAGAAAGCGATGAGCCGGCTCGAGGCAATCGTCGAACAAATGGAGACCGGAAAGTTGCCGCTCGAAGATTTGATTGTTCGCTACGAGGAGGGAATGAACCTGGTCAAGGTTTGCCAGGAACGCCTGACCAGCGCCGAGCAAAAAATCGAGATCATCGCTCGCAATAGTGCCGGTAAAGCAGTAGTGAAAGATTTTGAGCCCGCAGCCGAATCGTCCAACGATGATAAGAGCGAGGAGAAGGAATTAAGGAATGACGAAGTCAGCCTCTTCTGAATCAACAACAACGACCGCGACCGAAGCGCCAAAGCGTTTGCTGAACGGCATTCACGGACCTGCCGACATCAAGGCGCTTCGCGAACAGGATCTGCCGCAACTCGCCCAGGAAGTTCGCGAGGAATTGATCCACGTTTTGTCTCAAACCGGCGGCCATCTCGGGCCGAATCTCGGCGTGGTGGAATTAACGATCGCGCTGCATCGGGTCTTCAACACCCCAAAGGACCGATTCATCATGGACGTGAGCCATCAAGGCTACGTCCACAAACTTTTTACCGGCCGGCTGGATCGTTTTTCGACGATGCGCCAGTTTGGCGGCCTTAACGGATTTCTTTTACGCACTGAAAGCGAGCACGACTGCTACGGCGCCGGACACGCAGGCACCGCGCTTTCCGCCGCGCTCGGCATGGCGGTCGGTCGCGATTTGCGCGGCAGCGATGAAAATATCATCGCGATTGCGGGAGATGCGGCGTTTACCTGCGGAATCAGCTACGAAGCGCTGAATAATATTCGCACCCAGACCAAGAAGTTCATTGTCGTTTTGAACGACAACGAATGGTCAATCGCGAAAAATGTCGGTGCGATCGCGAATTATTTTAACCGGATCGTGACCAACCCGACGTATGCGCACCTGCACGATAAGGCGCGCGATTTCGTCGAATGGATTCTTGGCAAAACCGGCGTTCACCTCGCGCACAAAGTCGAAGAAAGCGTCAAGGGTTTGCTCGTTCCGAGCGTCATTTTCGAAGAGCTCGGCCTGCGCTATTACGGACCGATTGATGGCCATGACATTCCGTTACTGATTCGAACCTTCGAATTTCTTAAAACCCAGGACGAGCCGGTGTTGCTGCACATCCTGACCAAGAAAGGCAAAGGTTACGAGCCGGCGATCAAGCAACCGGACAAATTCCACGGCCTCGGCAAATACAAAGTTGAGAGCGGCGAGACGGCACCGACGCCGACGCCTACCTATTCGGAAATTATCGGAAAGACGCTCGCGAAATTTGCCGATCACAATCAGAAACTGGTTGCGATCACAGCGGCGATGCCAAGCGGCACCGGGCTCGGAAATTTTCAAAAGGCCCACCCCACCCGTTATTTCGATGTTGGGATTGCGGAGGAACACGCCGCCTTGTTTGCCTGCGGCCTTGCAACGCAGGGAATGACGCCATTCCTCGCGATCTACTCCACCTTTTTCCAGCGCGCTTACGACATGGCCATCCATGACATGGCGATTCAAAAACTGAACGTGCGACTTTGCATGGACCGCGCGGGATTGAGCGGCGACGACGGGCCGACGCATCACGGTTTGTTCGACATTGGATATCTGCGTCACATCCCGAACTGGGTGCACATGCAACCGAAGGACGAAGACGAATTCGCCGACATGCTTTGGACGATGGCCAATTATAATTCCGGGCCGATCGCAGTTCGTTATCCGCGCGGTTCCGGCACCGGCGCGAAACTGAAGCCGGAGCCGAAGCTTCTCGAGATTGGCAAAGCCGAAGTGGTGAAGCATGGACGGGACGTCGCGATTTTCGGATTGGGCAACATGTTTGAAGTCGCGGAAGAAGCGGCAAAAAAACTCGAGGAAAAAGGAATCTCGGTGGCGCTGATCAATCCGCGCTGGATCAAACCGATGGACACCGGCACGCTCGAATTTTTCGCGCGCAGCGTCGAAGTGCTCGCCACAATCGAAGACCACGTTCTGCACAACGGATTTGGTTGCGCGGTGATGGAACATTTGCATTCACAGCAAATCAACACGCCGGTCGCGCGAGTCGGCTGGCCGGACGAATTCATCGAGCACGGCTCGGTCCCGCTGTTACGGCAGAAGCACGGTATCACCGCCGACGCGCTGGTTGAAAAAATCGAGGCGCTGCTCAAGAAAAAACCAGCCGCCAAGCCAGCGATCGCGTAGTTGCAGACCCAGGCGGCACGTCGATTGTCGATCTGACGCATGGCGACAATCGAGGCTCGTGATTTAACGAAGATTTATCGCACCTATCGCAAAGAGGGCGGTTTAAAGGGTGCGATCAAAGGACTGGTCCGGCGGCGTTACGACGAAACCCGCGCGGCGGATGCCGTCTCCTTTCAAATCGAAGACGGAGAATTCGTTGGTTTTCTGGGACCAAACGGCGCGGGCAAAACAACCGTGCTGAAAATGTTGTCCGGTTTGCTGAATCCGACTTCCGGCGACGCGCGCGTCCTCGGGTTCGTTCCGTGGGAACGGCGCAACGAAATGAAGCGGCAGTTCAGCCTGTTAATGGGCCAGAAGAACGCGCTCTGGTGGGATCTGCCGGCGCAAGAATCGCTCGAGCTCAACCGCGCGATTTATGGAATCGATCGCGACCGGTTCAACAAAGTTGTGGGCGGCCTGTCCGAACTGCTCGAGGTGACCGACAAGATGAATGTAATGGTTCGCGAGCTTTCGCTCGGCGAGCGAATGAAAATGGAATTGATCTCCGCGCTGATCCACGAGCCACGCGTGTTATTTTTAGACGAACCCACGATTGGGCTGGATGTAATCAGCCAAAAGCGGGTCCGCGAATTTCTGCGCGTTTACAATCGAGAACATCGCATCGTCACGCTGCTGACCAGTCATTACATGCAGGACATCCAGGAGCTCACCCATCGAGTGCTCGTTATCGACCACGGCAAAATTTTCTTCGATGGGCCGCTCGACAAAATCGTCGACCGATTCGCGATTTACAAAATCGTGAGTCTCACGTTCAACGCGAATCCAAATTGCGATTTTTCGCGATTTGGCGAAGTCATTGAGCAAACGTCGATCTCAGTGCAACTGAAAGTGCCGCGCGCCAAAGTGACCGAAACGACCCGCGAGGTCCTTCAATCATGCGACGTGGTGGACATCAATGTGCAGGAAGTGCCGGTCGAAGAAGTGATTCGTCAGCTTTTCGGAAGCAACAGAAATCCGACGGCCGGGACTGCTTAATTGCGATTCAGTGCGCGCTTCAGTTCGTGACTGTAGGCTGGGTTCACTTCGAACGACATGACCGGCATTTCGGCGAGCTGAATTTGCTCGGAGTAAGGAATACTTTCGACAAATCCCGCCGCCATCAGACTGTTTAAAACGTCCGTAACATCGTCCGATTCCATTCGGACGTAATCCTGAATCTCCGCGCCCAACATCGAATTGGTAAAGCCGATCGCGCGAACGACCGATGCTTCGCGCCCACTGAGTTTGACTGTCCGCATAACGACAGAAAAATTAGCAGCTTCCATACCGGTATTGTTCCGGTAGTTCGAGGTTTACGCGTCTCCACGGGGGCTGTTTTTCAGCACGCTTTTGGTCATTCCCTCGGCGAAAGTTGGGTACTGCGGCGTCCAACCAAGGCTTCGCAATTTCCGATTGCTCACACGTTTGTTGCTGTCGCCTCGTTTCCGCTGCGGCACGGATGTTGCCGTTGGTGGAACCGGCCGGTTCAGCGTCACTGCCAGCCAGCGATAACACTCGCTAAGCAACCCCGGCTCGTTATCGACGAGATTATAAATCTGCGCACTCGATTTCTCGCGCTGCATCAAGAGACGAATCGCTGCCGCCGCATCGTCGCGATGAATCTGGTTCATAAAACGGTCGCTCGCCGGATCGATCTTCGCGTCGCCGTTTAGGAATTTTCGAAGCAAGGCGGAGCGGCCCGGACCATACAGGCCGCCAAGACGAACGATAACCCCGTCGTTCGCCCGAACGAGTTCCTCGGACACTCGCAAAATTTTTCCTCTTTCATGTTTTGGGTCGGCCGGACTTTCTTCGGTGACCCACTCACCTCCGGTCTGCGCGTAAACACTGGTACTGCTGACGAACAAGAATTGTGCGCCGGCAAAGTTCTCCAAAAGATTGCGTGCGCCGTCGAGATAGACGGATCGGTAAGCATCGACATCGCCCCCGCGCGTGCTCGCGGAATGAATCACGACGTCGAACTTTGATTTGCGCGCAGCGACAGCTTCCGAATTTGAAATATCGACCTTATGCGCAGGATAACCGGCGAGGGAAAGTTCACGGGCGGATTCTTCCGAGATTGTCCAACCTTCGACCGCCCAGCCGTCAGCCACCAGAAGATCCGCGATTGCGCGGCCGAGATAACCGCAGCCGGCAATGAGAGCGCGCGGCATGATCAGGCTTTTAGGCCGCGATCGCAGCGATCTCGATTTCGTCGAACATCTGGGGTTGAACGGCGCGAACCTGATTCAAGCGAATCAATTCCAGCAGAGCGAGAAATGTGACCACGATCTCGACTCGCGAAGCCATTTCTGCGAACAGCTCCGAAAAACGCACCGAGCCGCCGTTGCCAATCAGATGCAGAATTTTTTCGATCTTGTCCGACACGCTGAACCTTTCCGCGAAAATTTCCCCGAGATCCTCACGCGCTTCGACTCGTTTAATGACTTCCTGGAACGCGTGAATCAGCTGAAAGATTCCAACTTCATGCAACGGAAGCGGCGCGTCAGAAGCCGCCGCGGTTCCGCCGTCGCGGATGAAAATTCGTTCCTGTTCCAATGCGCGGTCGTGCAACTGGACGGCAGCTTCCTTGAACTTTTTGTATTCGATCAGCTGCCGTATCAAATCCCAGCGCGGATCATCTTCGTCCGCGTCTTCCTCGGGCGGCTGTTGATCGAGCGGGAGCAAGCTGCGGCTCTTGAGATAGATGAGATTCGCCGCCATCACGACGAATTCGCCGGCGACGTCGATTTTCAATTCTTTGAAGGCCTGGAGGTATTCGAGGTACTGCTTGGTGATTCGTTCGATCGAGATTTCGTAAATGTCGATCTCGTCGCGCTTGATCAGGTAAAGCAGAAGATCGAGCGGCCCTTCGAAAACTTCGAGCTTAACCTTGTAATCGGTATCCATGCTTCAACCAATTGTAGATAACGTGCGGTTGAAGTAAATCGCGCCGAGCTGGGCTGTCGATTCGATTTTGCGTGGCGAGAATCAGGGCCCGACTTCGTGACGATGCACCCACACGCTGTTCACGACGCCGAGCGCAAACATGATCATCAACGCGAAAGAACCGCTGTAGCTGATCAGGGGCAGCGGCACACCGGTAATCGGCAGCATTGAGATTGTCATGCCCGACGTTTTGAAAGATGTGCGTGAAAATGAGCGCAGTAATTCCGATGACGAGAAGCAGCCCGAATTGATCGCCGGCAAAGAACGCGACGAAGAGACAGGTCAGTAGCAACAGAGCAAACGCTCCGATCAGAAATGCTCCGCCAATGAAGCCCCATTGCTCGCCGATCGCCGAGAAAATGTAGTCGTTGTGCACGGCTGTGGCGGGCAGAAAACCGAGCTCAATCTGAGTGTTCGGCGCCTTGAAACCTTTCCCGGCCCAGCCGCCGGACCCAATTGCAATAAGCGACTGGTTAATCGCCCAGGAGGAACCCTGCTTGTCGATCTCCGGATGCGCAAACGCGGTGAGTCGCGCCTGTTGATACGGTTTCAACACCAGGTTCGCGGTGATTGGAATCATCGCGAACAAGAGAAGCAGGATGCAGATCAAATAACGGACCGGCATCCCGCCCACGAAAAGCAATGCCAGCAAAACCGGAACCCAAATGATCACTTCGCCCAGGTCGGGCTGGAGCAAGATTAACAGACATGGCGCCCCGGCGATTGCGGCGCAAACCAGCAAGCGCAGCATCGGATGCATTTGCTTGAACTGGCTAAGGAACAACGCGAGCACCATGATTCCGGCAACAACAGCCAGCTGTGCCGGTTGAAAGTTAATCGGTCCGAGATGGAGCCAGCTTCTCGCGCCGTAAACTTTTTGACCCATGAACTTGGTCAGGACCAAAAAGAAAATGCCGCCGACGTACATCGGTAACGCCCCCCAACGGATCCAGCGGTAATCGATCAGACTCGCCACCATGAACGCGAAAAATCCGACGATGACCCAGTTCGCCTGTTTGCGCCAAAAATCCGCCGCGTTCGGGTCTTCGCGCATGTAAGTGGCGCTATAAATGGCGATTACGCCGAACACCGCCAGCGCGAGCATCAGAACGAGCAGCAGCCAGTTGAGGCCGAGCAGCTTCCGCAAGAATGGGGTCATGTGATCAACTTAAGCGCCCGCGAGGGGTTATTTTGAGTATACGCAAGCGGCGAAATTCGCAATGCGTTTTGGCTCTGAAACTTCGAAAAATTCAGCATCTGAGGAGGCCGTGAATCGGTCGGAACCGCCCTCCGACGCTATAGCGTAAATAACTCATTGTTAGCGCTTTACAACAAAGTTTTAGAAAAACAAGCGCTTCTCTTGTAGGCCCAGACGAACCATTTTAGAATTGTTTTGGTTCTAGCTAAGGGTCCCAGGTTATGGCGAAGAAAACCAAGCGCAAAGTCGGGCATCGCAAGCTGCCGGTGCAAGCGGAGTTAAACCTTCGGCAGGAGGGCAAACACTTCGATCTCGGCGCGATGTTCAACCAGTTGAACCGACGCTATTTTCGCAATCGCCTGCGCAATTACAAAATCGAATGGGGACGCCGCCGGAAACATCCGCCAAAAGATCATTTCGTTTTTGGAACGATCCAGGAACAGGATCGCGTGATTCGGATTCATCCCCTGCTCGACCAGGCGTTTGTCCCGTCCTGGTATTTACAGATACGTGCTTTATCACGAAATGTTGCACTCGGTGGTGCCGGACAAACTTCTGCGAAGCGGACGCCGACAGGTCCACACCAAGGAGTTCAATCGCCGCGAACGCGCGTTCCATAGTTACTATCGCGCGCGCCGCTGGGAAGAACAGAATCTCGCGCGATTTCTGCAGTAATCCTAACGACCTGCGGCTGGTTACCGTTTTTCCGCGGCGGGCGGCCGCGAATTCGTTTCAGATGGCGACGGAGTCGTTGCTACGTTCTTCTTGATGAGATACCAAAGCGTTGTCGCGAGTAAGAGGGAGATCAACTTCGCGCGCCAATTCTTCAGAAGGAGTCTCTTCATAACGTCCGTGCAATAAAATCTCGCCGATCCGCTGGCGAAATGTTTCCGGGGTAAAATTGCGCTCAATTCGGCGCCGATGGCAAATAGAAATACTGCCGGTTTCCTCCGAAACAACGATCGCGACCGCATCCGATTCTTCGGTGATCCCGAGTGCGGCGCGGTGACGCAGGCCAAGACTGCGGTCCAGCGTCTCACGCTGGCTTACTGGAAAAATGCAGGCTGCGGCCGCGATTCGCCCGTTGCGGATGATCACGCCGCCATCATGCAACGCCGCTTTGGGATGGAAAATACTCAGAAGCAGCTCCACCGAAAAATCCGAATCGAGAGTCACGCCGGTTTCCTCGTAAACGCGAATCGACGTGTCGCGCTCGATCGCAAGCAAGGCGCCAAACTGTTTGTTGGCCAGTTGGGTCACGGCCTCGGCTAAATCGTGGATGGTCTCGCGCTTTTCACTGGTCAGCGAAAAAATCGGGTGCCCGCCGAGTTCGGCCAAACCGCGGCGAAGTTCGGGTTGAAAAATCACCACCAGGGCAATGGCGAGAAACACTGAAAAACTTCGCACCAACCAACCGATCACCACCAGGTTCAGCAACGTTGAGATTAAAGTCAGGGTCAGGAAGACAACGGCCAGTCCGGTCAACACTTTAGCGCCGCGGGTTCCGCGAAAATAAGCGTAGCCGTAGTAAATGCCGACGCTGAGCAGAATAATCTCGAGGATGCTCCGCCAACTCTTAAACCACAGTTGTAGAAAGTCCTGAAGCATCACGATACTGTCTCCACTATTCGCAACGCCGCTGCGTTTTCTTTCACGTCATGAACCCGAAACACATCAGCGCCTTTGGCTCGCAGAGTCGCCGTGAGAGCGACGGTTGGGGCCAGACGATCATTCACCTCATTGGAGCCGGCCAGTTTTCCCAAAAAGGATTTTCGTGAGACGCCGACGACCAAAGGCCGGTCGTGCACCCGGAGCTGTTCGAAACTTTGTAGCAGAGACAAGTTGTGCTCCAGCGTCTTACCGAAACCAATTCCGGGATCGAACGCGAGCGTCATGGGATCAATTCCGCACTCTAGGGCGCGGGAATATTGTTGTCTAAAAAAATCAG
Source organism: uncultured Verrucomicrobiae bacterium (assembly GCA_963800015.1). Lineage (GTDB taxonomy): Bacteria > Verrucomicrobiota > Verrucomicrobiia > Chthoniobacterales > UBA10450 > AV40. The sequence continues at coordinate 128,438 of CAWCZE010000009.1, forward strand.
CCACTTCTTGTACAACGTCGCCGTACTGCGGATTTTTCTGCATCGTCCGCGGTTCTCCCTGCATGTGCATTAACACCACCGCCGTCTTGCGGGTTGCGGCAAGCGGAAACATTTCTTTGTCGCCGCGCCCTGCCGTCACGTCGTTGATGATGGCCGCGCCGGCATCCAGGGCCGCGCTCGCAACTCGCGCCTTCGAAGTGTCGATCGAAATCGGAATACTGACTTTCTCGCGCAGTTTTTCGATCACAGGAATCACCCGGCGCAATTCTTCGTCGACTGACACCGGTTCTGCGCCCGGCCGCGTCGATTCGCCGCCAACGTCGATAATATCTGCTCCTTCCGACTCCATTTGAACTCCCTGCTCGACCGCCGCGGCGGGTTCGAAAAATTCGTTTCCGTCGGAAAATGAATCCGGCGTGACGTTAAGCACGCCCATAATCAGGCCTCGCTTGGAAAGATCGGCCATCCGGTCGCCGATCTTCCATAAGCGGTTAGTCATTAATAATAGACTAACACGCGTGCGCTCTTATTCGAAGTACTGTAGCGGCGCTCTATGAGCGCGATTAAGGGCCGAATCGACAGTCAGAGACCGCGCTACAATTCTATTTCTTCGAGTATCTTCCCATCAACTGTCCCTGCGCGATGACGTGACCTTTCATAGCCGCGTCGACGTCTTTGCGTTTCGCGCCTGGTTTCAAATCGAGCGCTCCATTCAACGCGAAGACTTTAAAATAATAGCGATGCGTACCCGAAGGCGGTTGTGGACCACCGTAACCGATGTCGCCAAAATCGTTCTTCCCCTGCGCGGCACCAGCTGGGACACTTCCCTCGGCGATCTGAGTGGTCTTCGGATCGATGTTCCAAACCAGCCAGTGCGTGAACAGTCCGCTCGGCGCGTCCGGATCGTCTACAATCACCGCCAGGCCTTTGGCATCCGCCGGTACCCCTTCGATTCGAAGCTCCGGACTCACATTCTGGCCGTTCTTGCTGAATTTCTCGGGAATCGTCCCGCCCTCCTGAAACGCTGAACTCGTGATTTTAATTTTCCCTCCGCCGGCATACGCGACGACAGATCGCCGCCGCGAAGGTACATCCGACAGCAATAATTCTTTTCATACTTCGCCGTTAGCCCAACATTCTCCAGTATAGTTTCGTCACTATGAGCAAAAACGGCCGGACAATTCGAGACAAGATCCTTGGCTTGGTACGCAAGCCGGATTACCGGCCGCAGGACCGAGATGAAATCGCCCAGACGCTCGGCGCCAAAGGCCGGGATCGCGTTCTGGTCCGCCGAACCTTGCAAGAACTCGAGCGCGCGGGCGATCTCGTTCGTATCCGGAAGAATCGCTACGTTCTCCCGTCAGAAGCCGATCTGATCGCAGGTAAACTCTCGATCCACCAGAGCGGATTCGGATTTCTGGTCCCCGAAAAATCGGGTGAAGCCGACATTTTTGTCGCGGCCGAAAATACCGGCACCGCCATGAACGGCGACCGCGTGGTGGTCCGAATCAATCGCGACGTTCCTCCTCGGGCGCGCAAAGCACGTGCGGGTCAGCGGACCGAAGGCCGGGTGATTCGAATCCTGGAACGCGCCCGCGACACGATCGTCGGGACCCTCCAGCGTTCGAAGAATTTTTATTACGTCGTGCCTGACGATCCACGGATTGTTCACAACGTTTACGTTCAAGCGCCGGCTGGAGCGGCGGTCTCAGACCGTCGAGAACCTCAGCGCGCGAAACAGAACCGACGATCAGAGATCGCCGCTACAGTTGGCGACAAAGTCGTCGTTCGTTTGGAAGACTGGCAATCGCGTCACGTAAATCCGGAAGGCGAAATCGTCGAAGTGCTCGGTGCGGCGGACGCGCCAGGCATCGACATGCTGTCGATCATCAGGAAGTACGGCCTGCCGACTGAATTTCCGGCAAAAGTTGTCGACGAAGCGAACCAGATTCCGACCTCGGTAGAGCAGCGAATGCTGACCGGCCGCAAAGATTTGCGAAGCGATTTCATCGTCACTATTGATCCCGACGACGCGCGGGATTTCGACGATGCGATCAACGTCGAGAAAACCGACAACGGTGGTTGGAAGCTCGGCGTTCATATTGCCGATGTTTCCGCTTATGTAACTCCGAATGGTGCGCTCGATCGCGAAGCGCGGCGGCGCGGTAACAGCGTTTATCTGCCTGATCGAGTCATTCCGATGTTGCCGGAGCGATTGAGCAACGGTGTTTGCAGTCTGAACCCGAACGTCGATCGGCTGACGTTTTCTGTTTTCATTGAGTTCGACAGGAACGGGCGCGCAAAGATGGCTGATTTCGCCAGGAGCGTGATCCGTAGCGCGAAGCGTCTAACCTACAAGGAAGCCTACGCCGTCCTGCAATCGAAGCCGGACGGCGAGCTCGGGCGGCGAATTCACACCGCATGGGAACTCGCGTCGCTTTTGCGCCGGAAACGATTCGAACACGGCTCGCTCGATCTCGATTTTCCCGAGGTCAAAGTTTACGTCGACGATAAAGGCAAGCCGGTTCGATTGGAGCGGGTTGAGAACGATGAATCGCACCAATTGATCGAAGAATTCATGCTCGCGGCCAACGAAGCGGTCGCGCGCGAACTGCGGCATCGGTCGATTCCCACAGTTTTTCGCGTCCACGAAGATCCCGATCCCGCGAAACTTGGCGAATACCGCGAATTCATTCTGAGCTTCGGCTACAAAGTCGGGGACCTTTCGAATCGCAAAGAAGTCCAACGCTTTCTGGCGTCGGTTCGCGGGAAGCCGGAGGAACAAGCGCTCAAAATCGGTTTGCTCAAAAGTCTCAAACGAGCGCGTTACGCGGCTCAGCCGCTCGGCCATTACGGGCTGGCCAAGGAGAACTATCTGCATTTCACCAGCCCGATTCGCCGCTATGCCGATCTCATTGTTCATCGCAGCCTCGCGGAACGGAATTCATCGCGGCGCTCGAAAATCGATGTCGGTCAGCTTGAATCGCTGGCGCAGCATATTTCGGATACCGAGCGCAATGCCGCCGACGCCGAGATCGAATCGGTGCGATTGAAAAAGCTGCAATTCTTTCAACAACAACTCGACCAACGAAATCCGCAGGTTTTCCGCGCGGCGATTACCGATATTCGAAACTACGGCTTGGTGGTGGAACTTCCCGACGCGATCATAACTGGCCTGGTTCACGTCTCGGCGTTGACCAACGATTTCTACCGATTTGACCCGGTTCAACGTCGCCTGATCGGGCAGCGGTCGAACCGGAGGTACTCCGTCGGTGATCAAATTCGGGTATTTGTCGCGCGGGTCGACACCTTCAAGCAACAGATCGACTTCGCGATTGCCGATTCAGCCGAAAAAGGCCGAGCACGCCGCCGTTAAGAGATATCCACAGGATATTCACAAGGCCGCTTTGACCCAAAAATCTCCTTTCCTTTTGAAGGGCAAGCAGCCTAAACTCCGCAGTTTTTTTGATAGCAATGGATAACCTCATAGAGGCCAGGGAACTGCAAATCGAACGCAAGCATTTCCACGTCGAATTCCGCGAAAACGATCGCGGCAAATTCCTTCGTATCACGGAGGAAGCGCATGGTCGCCGCAACACAATCATCGTGCCCAGCACCGGAATTGATGATTTTACCGCGGCGATCGACGACGTGATTGAGCATGCGGAGCGAATTCAGCCGGCCTAACATTTTCCCGTGGCAGCCGTCTCGGCTGTGAGCCTTCTCGCAGGGGGAACGCGCTCACGAGCGCGTCGGCATAAACGAATCGAGATTTCGATCGCCACCTCGTTGACACGCGCAAGCGCGCGGAATTAGGTTGGCCAACTCGTCCACAGGGATTTTTCATGGCCACAAAACGCAAAATTAAGTCACGTTCCAAACCCGCCTCGAACCGCGGGTCCGCCGCCGTCAAAAAAACATCGAAACCTAAATACGTTTATTATTTTGGCGACGGTCAGGCCGACGGCAGCTGGAAAGATGAAACCGTTGCTCGGCGGCAAAGGGGCAAACCTTGCCGAGATGACGCGAATCGGTTTGCCGGTGCCGCCTGGCTTCACCATTACGACCGAGGTCTGCAGTTATTTTTACGCTCACAACCGCAGTTACCCGCCGCAGCTCAAAGCCGAGGTAGAAGCCGCGCTGGCGAAGGTTGAAAAGTCCGTCGGCAAGAAGCTCGGCGACAAAGATCAACCGTTGCTTGTTTCCGTTCGTTCCGGCGCACGCGATTCGATGCCTGGAATGATGGACACGATCCTGAATCTCGGGATGAACGATGAAGTCGTGCAGATCGTCGCAAAAAAGACGGGTAACGCGCGCTTCGCCTGGGATTCTTATCGACGCTTTCTCCAAATGTACGGAGACGTGGTCATGGGCGTGCAAAAGCGCCCCGGCGAAGATCACGAACCGTTCGAAAGCGCGATCGAGCATTTGAAAGACGAGCGCTACGGCAAACACGATTTTCCGGACGTTCGTCTCACCGTCGAAGACCTCAAAGAACTCGTGAAGCGGTTCAAAGCGCTGATCAAGGAGCGGACCGGCAAATCATTTCCGCAAGATCCCAAAGAACAAATGTGGGGATCGATCGGCGCGGTTTTCGGTTCGTGGATGAACGACCGGGCGATTGTTTACCGGCGCAAATACGGAATCCCGCATGAGTGGGGCACTGCTGTAAACGTGCAGACGATGGTGTTCGGCAATATGGGCGACACCAGCGCGACAGGGGTCGCCTTCACGCGCGATCCGGCCACCGGCGAAGAAGTTTTTTACGGCGAATATTTGATCAACGCTCAGGGTGAAGACGTGGTTGCTGGAGTGCGCACGCCGCACCCGATCGCGATGCTGGCGAAAGAAATGCCGGCTGCGCACAAAGGCTTGATGAAAGTGAGAAGCATTCTCGAGCAGCATTTCAAAGATATGCAGGACCTCGAGTTCACGGTCGAAGAGGGACGGCTTTACATTTTGCAGACTCGCAACGGAAAGCGCACCGGTCACGCGGCGGTCCGGATTGCGGTCGACATGGTCGGCGAAAAGTTGATCGAGCGGAAAGAGGCGGTCCGCCGGATTCCCGCTGATTCGCTCGCGCATTTGCTCGCGCCGATCTTCGATCGTCAATCGGCGAAGCAAGCCAAGAAGATCGGCAGCGGTCTGGCCGCCGGACCGGGCGCGGCATCTGGTTACGTCGTTTTCAGCGCGGAAGAAGCAGTCCGCCGCTCAAGCCAAGGCGATAAGGTTGTGCTCGCGCGGGTTGAAACTTCACCGGAAGACCTGCGCGGAATGATTGCCGCTGAAGGAATTCTCACGTCGCGCGGCGGAGTCTCGTCGCACGCCGCGCTGGTCGCGCGGCAAATGGGCAAGGTTTGCGTCTGCGGCGCGAGCGGAATCGAGATCGATTATCAAAAGCGCACTTTGAGCGCGAACGGAACGACGCTCCAGCAAGGCGATTGTATTTCGATCGATGGAACGGCCGGCGAAGTTTTTGCCGGCGAAGTCACGACGGCCCCGTCGGAGATCATCCAAGTGCTGGTCGATCGCACTCTGGATGCTAAGAAGAGCCTGACTTACCGCGAATACGCGAAGCTGATGAGTTGGGCCGATGAGTTTCGCACGCTCGGAATCCGGACCAACGCCGACACGCCGGAACAAGTCGCCAACGCGATCGCATTCGGCGCCGAGGGAATCGGCCTTTGCCGGACCGAGCACATGTTCTTCGAAGGCGATCGGATCGACGCCATGCGCGAAATGATCCTGGCCGGCACGAAAGCGGAGCGCGAAAACGCGCTGAAAAAGTTGCTGCCGTATCAACGCGAAGATTTCATCGGTATTTTCACCGAGCTAAAAGGTTTGCCCGCCACCATTCGCTTTCTTGATCCCCCTCTGCATGAATTTTTGCCGCACGATCACGAACAACAAAAAGAGCTGGCGGACAAGCTCGGCATATCTGTCGAACACATCGCCCGTCGCGTTCGGGAGCTGCACGAGTTCAACCCGATGCTCGGACATCGCGGCTGCCGTCTCGGCACCACGTTTCCGGAAATTTCGGAGATGCAGGCTCGCGCTATTTTTGAAGCAGCCGCACACGTTCAAGGGAAAGGAATCAAAGTTCGTCCCGAGATCATGATTCCGCTGGTCGGGTTTCCGCGAGAGCTGAAACTCCAGATCGACATTGTGAATCGCGTGGCTGATGACGTGGCAAAGAAAAAGAAAACCAAGTTTGATTACCTGGTCGGCACGATGATTGAAATTCCGCGGGCATGTTTGCTGGCGGACGAGATCGCGCGAGATGCGGAGTTTTTTAGCTTCGGCACCAACGACCTGACTCAGACTACGCTCGGAATGAGTCGCGACGATTCCGGTAGTTTTCTGCCGCATTATGCCGAGCTCGACATTATCGAAACCAATCCGTTTGCCTCAATTGATCAGCGCGGCGTCGGAAAATTGATGGAAATGACGCGCGACCTCGGCCGAAAGACCCGGCCAAACATCAAACTGGGGATTTGCGGCGAGCATGGCGGCGAACCGAACAGCGTGAAATTCTGTCACCGCCTCGGATTAGATTACGTCAGCTGCAGTCCGTTCCGGATTCCGATCGCCCGCCTTGCCGCAGCACAGGCTGCGCTCGCGGAATAAACGCGGCGCGATTACGCGCCGCACTCCAAAGTTACTTCGCGTTGCCTTGAGCAGCGTGAAATGATTCCCAGGTTTTCCACGCACGTTCGTAATCTCGTTTTTCAGCCCAAAGCTGGGACTCGAGGTATTTGAAATACGCCGGAGAATTTCGGCGTTCGCTGAAATGGCGCAATGTGTTTAGCGCGTCATCGGTCCGGCCCGCTTGGTTCTGGGCGCGATACAGTTCATAGCCGATCTCATAGTTATCCGGCGACGCTCGGAACTGACTTTCCAATTCGATCAGTGAAACCTTGGAGGAGATACGCGGCAACGCAGCCGGGCCGCCATATTTTTGGGTCATATCGTAAGCGGAACGAAAATCATTCTTGCTCGCATAATACTTCGCCATTCCGAACCAGGCATACGACAACCAGTCCGGATGGTGTTGGACCGCCTGGGCAAGCATTTCACCATCGCCGCGGTCCGACCAAAGGGAAAACAGCGCAAGCTTTTCCGGCTCCGAATACGACGTGAGATTTGGATCAGCGTTCAAGACCTCAGTCAACGCGCTATTAAACTCCGCGCCGCCGAGTTGGCTGAGATACGGCAACGCCAAATCGTGACGGCTGACTCCACGTTCAGCGAGAAGGCTCCGCAACTCAGGACTATGGAGCGAAGCATCACTGAGCATGCGCGCGTAAACTGAGGGCCGTTGCGATTGGCCGGCTCGGCGAAGCGCTTCCTGCCATGCCGTTGCTGCCAACTGAGGCTGCTTCGCCGCCAACCACGCCGTCCCCTCCGCGAGTGGAAGCTCGAACGAGCTCGGCTCGATAAAACGCGCCCGTCTGAAATCCGCCAGCGCATCGTCGGTTTGCTTCAGCGAGACTTCGGCAATCGCACGCGAAAAATAGAGCTCCCAATCCAGCGGCGCCCACTGCAGTCCGACATTCGTGAGCCGCACCGCTTCTTTGAAATCGTGCTCTTGATTGGCGATAACGGCGAAGTGTTTGGCACTGCCTACTCCAATCGAACCCGGCAACAATTTTTGTCCGCGCGCCGAGACAGCCCATGAAACGCCGATAACAACCAAGGCCAATCCCGCGAGGCGAAATAAAGTCGACGGCCACCCCATTCGCCGAAAAGAAAACGGCCGATGGACCGAAATCCCGAGCAGAAAGATCGCAGCGAACATGGTACCAACGCGATGACCGGACACGTCGACTAAGCCATGCAATGCAAAGAGGATCGCCGCGACAAGGGTGCCGAGGCGAAATCGCTGATTCGTTCCTTCCTGAAGTGGAAAAGCTTTTCGGAGAATTAAAATCAATCCGACAACTACCAGGACTACCGCGACCCATCCCAATTCACTCCAGAGCCAAAGCCAATCGCTTTCCGGATGGATCGCGCGTTGCTCGTTGTAAGATGCGGCTCGAAAGGTCGCGAATACAGGGCTGAAATTTCCGAGACCTATTCCGACCCACGGTGAATCGCGTAGCAGTTGAAAAACATCGGAAAAAATCCGCCATCGAAAATCGCCCGAGATATCCGGGCCACTCAGATTTCGAAGATTGAATCGTTCCAAAGTTTGCCCGCCAAAAACGAGCAAGGCCGTGCCGAGAACAAGTAAGAACGAAACAATCACCGCGATTTTCGAGACCGAGCGTTGCCGGAGAGAGAAAGCGCCGAGCCAAAGCGCGCTGCCTGCGACGAGCAGGCCAACTCCGGCGCGCGAATAATTCAAAATGACGGCGGCGATCACGAATCCAAGCGCAACAACCCACGCGATCCAGCGTTTCCGTCCTTTGCGAAGATCGTCCTGGCCGCAGACCAAAACCGTGATTGCGGCCAATCCAAAAAGATTTCCAGTTTGATTGCGGTTCGGGAAACGGACCGAAGCCGCGGGCGTTATGCCAGAATGGCAATGTGGTATGTCGGAGCCACAGCAAAACGCAAATCGCCGCCAAAATGACAATCCCAGCCGTATACATTCGCACCGCGCTGCGTGCTTCACGCAATCCAAGCTGTTCGCTGCACATCACGTACAGCCAGCACAGACCAGCCAGCAGACTGACCCAGCAGCTCAACGTGATCCACGGCTGCGGGCTCACTGTTGGCGGGAGTGCAATTCCCAAGTCGTTAGTGAAAGCGACGCGCCAGGTCGGCAGGTAAAACCAATTTGCCGGCAGAAAGCCAACAGCAGGCCAAAGCAAAAATGCGAACAGGAGCAGATTGATCGGCCAACCGAGTGAATAGCGCGGTGGTCGCAGCACCAGGAAAATTCCGAGGAGTGCGAACACGATTCCTTCCGCCGTCTTCTGAGTGGCACCGCCAAAAAAGCAGGCCAGGACAGGGAGCAGCGCGAGAAACGCTTCCGGGAATGGGCCGGACGTGATTCTGCGGCCGGATTCTGGCTGATCGAGAGCGTTTTCCATCAGGCTGAAGGCACTGAAATGGTATGGGAATCGCTTTTTGATCTAAGAGCGATCCGTCGTCGCAATTGAAGTCTCATGAACGCCGAAACTTTACCACGAGTTGAAGGTCTGCCGCCATCGCGTACTCTGGCTCTCGGCGGAACGCAATAGAACATGGTCACGCAACGGACGGAAGGACTTTACCGCCTTTTTCTGTTTTGCCAGATCGTCATGGTGGCCGGCCTTTTCTGGCTCGGAGTCTGGATCATGGTCACTTTTTATTCGCCGGGCGCCGAACTAACCTGGCGCCGCTACAGCCTTTATTGCGGCTTGCTCGTGCTCGGCATGCTTCTGGAGGCGATCACCCGTTCGAAGAATTACTTTTTGCAAAACGAGCTGTTGCGGCCGCACCGGCTCAGTCTCCGCCAAACCGTCGCCAGCGTCGGCTTGCTTGTGATTTATCTCATCGCCGCCAAGGACGCGTTCATTTCGCGTGTGTTTTTCTTCAATTTTGTGCCGTGGCTTTATGTCGCGCTTCTGTTCTCGCATTACTATCTCCCCTCGATTCTGGCCCGCGGAATTTTCCGCACTGAAGACAAAACGCTGCTGGTCGGGTCTAGCCGGCGGGCCGAACAACTCGGCGATTGGCTTCAACGCAAGTCCGAAATCGGATTGCGAACGGTTGGCCTCATTTGCGACGAAAGCCTCGATCAAACCCGGGACGGAATTCCGATCCTCGGCAAGGCGGAGCGAGATCGAGAAGGTGATTCGGGAACGCGGAATCACTCAGGTTATCCTGCTGGAATTTCCGCTTTTCGCCAACGCCTACCAGGACGTCATTCAGATCTGCGATCAACTCGGCATTCGTTTGTTGATCCTCAGCGATCTCGAAGAAAAACTCCGCCATTCGGTGACGCATTTCGAAGACGGCGGCTTTCGGTTTATCGGACTGCGGGAGGAACCGCTGGAGAATCCGCTTAATCGATTTTTGAAGCGCGCGATTGATGTCGCGATCGCGGTTCCAATCATCGTTTTCGTTTTTCCAGTGCTGGCTGTGTTTGTGTTCGTCACCCAACGATTGCAATCACCCGGTCCGCTTTTCCATCTTCAACACCGCGCCGGCCTGCAGAATCGGCAGTTCGAGATTTATAAATTTCGGACGATGCACTCGAGCAATGGCGAAGTGTCTCGGCAGGCGAGTCTCGAGGACGAACGTGTTTATCCGTTGGGAAAATGGTTTCGAAAATTGAGTATCGATGAGGTCCCGCAATTCTGGAACGTTCTGCGCGGCGACATGAGCATCGTCGGCCCGCGACCGCATCTCATCGAGCACAACCACCAATTTTCCAAATACATGGCGAACTATCACGTGCGCACGTTCGTGAAGCCCGGAATCACCGGCCTTGCCCAGGTCCGAGGGTATCGCGGCGAGGCGCGCAACGGCGCCGATATCGCCAACCGTGTCGCATGCGACATTGAGTATTTGGAAAACTGGAATCTGTCGCTCGAGCTGGCCATCATCATGCGGACCTTCTGGCACCTGGTGAAGCCGCCGAAAACGGCCTACTGAATCAACCATGCGGTCAGATTCGCTCGTTGCGCTTTTTGATATTCGTAGGTTTTGGCAACAATCAGAAACTCGTAGGCCGCGTGGAGCCTCGCGAAATAATAGCCCTCGCGGCCGTCTAGAAAACCTTTTTGCCAGATATAAATGTAAAGAAATCGCAAGAGCGGCCGGAATGGCAATCGTCTGGCCAAATTTTTGAGAGACCGCTTCAGGTCCACATGCTCGTGCGCTAGCAGTTCGCCTCCGGTGCCCCCGGCTGCAATCCGCGCCTCCCAGTTCGCATACCGATTATGCTTCTCCATGAAAACATCGATCGACGGAAATGCGTAATGATCCATCTCGCAGCGCAAACGCGCCGTCGGTCCGTTCACCACAACATGCTCGTGAACTTCGTTGTCGCCGCTATCCGTTGCCAGGTCAGTCAGTTTTTCGTAGCGGCCTAACGAATGCCGAAACAGCCGCAGGTTCCAGTTCGGGTAATAAGCGTGACGCAGCCAGCGACCCAAAAAGAAGAAACGCCGATTGATCCAGTAACCGGCAATGTTGCCGGCATTCGTTATGGCATCGCGAAATTCCTCCTCTGCCGCAGCTCGGCAGCACCTCGTCGGCGTCGAGAATGAAGACCCATTCGTTTTTAAACGGCAGATTCTCCAGCGCCCAGTTTTTCTTTTTCGGCCATGTGCCATTGAAGTGAAACTGTTCGACTCGAGCGCCATGTTGCTCCGCGATTCGCGCCGAATCGTCCGTGCTCTGCGAGTCGACAACAAAAACTTCGTCCGCCCACCGAATGGAGTTGAGACAGCGCGGCAGGTTTTCCGCCTCGTTGCGGATCGGCACGATCACGGAAACGGGAACAGTGCGGCGGTCAGGGCTCATGATTTCAGTGGAATCCGTGTGCGATGGACCGCGAGCAGCGAAAAGTCCGGAGCAGTTGTCGGGCAAGGCTCAAGGGTTTGGCCATTGAACAAGGCGAAGCCGCGCGAGCGCAGCAAATCAGGGACGCTTTTATCGCCGTAGCCATCGAGGTAAATCACTTTGATTCGTTCGTCATCAAAGAGCCGCGCCGCGCCGTTCAGCACTGGAAGTTCGTGCTCTTCGACATCGATTTTTAATACCAGGTCGCCAGACTGGCAACGGCAAAGCGTCGAGCCGCTCGCACTTGATATTGATCACGTCGCCGCGCTGACCTGCAGGCGCGACTTTGAAGACACCGGATGTGACGCCGCTGGCAAAAGCCAATTCTGTCGAGCTATCAGACGCGCCAATATTGAGAACCTCAACATCGGAACCGGCCACTGATTGCCGCAGACGTGCTGCGGTCCCGGGATTCGCTTCGATAGCGATGAACTTCGAGGCAGGAAATAAATGCCGGTAACGCGCCAGGACCGAGCTAAACAGCCCGACGTTGGCACCGACGTCGATGAAGACGTCGCCGGGTTGAAGCACCAGGGCGAGATTCAACAGTGTCGCGGCTTCATGACGAAAAATGATATTACCCTCTGAGCTTCGAGCTGCGCGCCAGAGTCCGATCTCATCGCGGGTGTTGATGTGCAGCGGCGCGCCGAAAATGCGAACGTCCATTTCGCGCGACGGCACGAATAACCGGGTGAGGAACATCCGAAGTTTCGGGTAACGGAACATCACCACCCAAAACCAGTGGCCCAAAAGTTTCTTTCCCGGAAAGCTCATGGCGCGGAAGCGCGCGGCTTCAGCACACGACAAGGATTGCCCGCGGCGATCACATCGTCTGGCACATCTTTGGTCACCACCGAGCACGCTCCCACCACGGCCCGGGCGCCAATCCGCACACCCGGGCAGAACGAATGACCGGGCGCCAATGAACGCGTCCTCGCCGATTGTGATCTTTGCAACGGTCAATGGCATCGCGGGGTCCGCAAAATCGTGACTCGCGCTGCTCAAATATACTTCCTGGGCAACGGTGGCTCGCGCGCCGATTTCGATTTCGCCTAACGAATAGGCATTTGCGCGGTCGCCCAGACAAGCCCGATCGTGCAGAGTCAGATTCCACGGTATCGCGATGCGCGCCCGTTGATGAACGAACGGCGTGCCATCGATCTTCGCGTCAAACACCCGCAGCCAGAACAGTCGCCATTCGTTCAACGGTTTCGGCGTCCAACTGCAAAACAGGAACCAGCAAAACTCCCAGAGCACGCGCAGAAATCGATTCTCCGCCGTCCACGGTGACTCGTAAGGGGTCTTCTGTTCAGGATTAACGAGTTGGGTTTCGGGCATGGCGTGCTAAACGAGCGAACTAAAATCGGCAATGAACATATCGGCAACTCGCTCCGGCGAATATTCCGCGGATTTGCATTGCCCAGCCTCGGCCACGCGAGTGAGCAGCGCTTCGTCGGCAACAATACTTTCCATCGTTTGGCGAAGAGATTTGGCAGGATCTTCCGTCCGATGGTCGAAAATAAAACCGGTTTCTTTGTCGCGGATGAAATCACCGAAACATTCCAGGCTCGAAACGACCGCGGCGCAGCCATGCGTCATCGCCTCGAGTGGCGCGAGACCAAACGATTCGCCCCGTTCTGCTAGTGATGGATAAACAAACAGGCGGGCGGAACGGAAAACTTTTGCGAGCTCATTCGGGTCAAAAATCGACCCTGAAAAAATTACTCGATCTTTGGATTCGGCAGGCGGATTGTCGCAGAGCGGACAAATATTCACCTCCGCCTCCACCAAGTTTTGTTTCTGCAGGGCCTACGATCATCAGTTTCCAATCCTTCAAAGCAGCGCGCGTTCCGCGAACGAAGGCTTCGACCAAAAGATGAACGCCTTTTTCGGGATGCACGCGGCCCACAAAGAGGATGATTTTTTCCCGATCGCGTGATTGCTGGAGGCGGCGCTCCGATCGCCGGCTCCGCCGTTGGGTTCGGAACGACTGCAACCTTGGGAGCGAGACGAGGCGCTTCGGCAGCGATTGCCCGAGCGACGGCGTGCGAAGGCGCCTGCAATCGCGCGGCCTTGTTGTAGAATCGCATTTGTCCTTTCGGGTAACGAGCGACCTGCACGTAGACTTTTCCGTATTTCGCGTCGCGCAACATAATCGGCAGCCAAAAAGTGTTTGTCACCACGACATCGGCACGCGGCAAAATTGATTTTGCCCGGAACGAATAAATCAGGTCCAAAAACTTCAGCCAAATCAACGACCGCGGCGTGTCGAAACCATCGACTCGCAAATGTTTTACTCCGTCGATGATCTCTTGCTTTGGCAAATCGCCCATTTTTCGTGAGATCAATACGACTTCGTGGCCGCGCTTCACAAATTGAGGTGCAAGCGCGAACCAGACCTTCTCGACGCCGCCACCCATCGTGGGAGGGACTGGAAAGAAAGCGCCCAAGACGATCGTTATTTTCATCGAGCGGCTTCCGGTTCGGTTAAAATCTGCAGCAGCGAATCCGTAGCCTTGTCGATCTGGAATCGCTGCTCAAAACAACGGCGGGCGTTGGCACGCATTCCGTCGCGCACATTTTGCGGAGCTGCAATCCAGCGATTCAGTAATCGCAGCGTTCCTGACAAATTGTCCGACTCGACATAGCCAGCGCCATCCTGATCAACTTCGCGCCAGATATTGATTCGATTGGAAATCAAAACCGGCAAACCAACGGCCAAGGCTTCGACGACCGCCATTCCAAAATTTTCCTGATGCGACGGAAGCACAAACGCGTCCGCGACTGCCAGCGCAGCCTGTTTCGTTTCGCCTTCCAACATTCCGGCAAAGACGACGCGCGATTGAAGATTCAAGTGGTCGACCTGTTGTTGGAGCGCAGTCTGCCAGCCGACTTGATCGGGCCCGGCGAGCACCAGTGAAACGGAATTATCGTTCGTCTGAGCAAGAGCTTCGATCAGAAGGTCGCAGCCTTTCTTGGGATGAAGCCGCCCGAGAAAAAGAAGAATCCGCTTATCGCGCAACTGCGGAAAACGGCGAAAGAAATTTTCGCGCGCTTCTGAAGATGGCGGAGTCGGAGTTTCCACTCCGAGCGGCGAAATTTTTTCGCGAACGCGATAAAGCCAGAATGATTTGCGAGCAAGCAGACGCTCCTCCTCCGCGGTGAAGATGACTGCGGCAGCATCCCGCAGCACTCGATAATCACCCCACGGCCAGTAAAGCCATTTCTTCAGGTGTTTCAGCGGAAAGGTTTCTTTGAACCACGGATCCAGCATTCCGTGCGGAAAAACAAAGTATGGCGACCGGCGATTTAGCGTAGCGTCGCCACGCCGCGAAACTGAGATACTGCCAGATTCCATTGACGATGACTTTGTCATAACCGCCGCCATTTTTTTTCAACCACGGCAATAAGTTTGACGAGTAGCGATAACTCGTTAGGCCAGCACCGAGCGCGTGCACCGGCAGGCCAACAGTCGCAAGCCAAGGCGCCTCGGGATCGTCGACGACGACTATCTCCACTTTGTGGCCGCGTTTTGCCATTCCGCGGCTCAGGCTGAGCACAGCCGCCGCCACGCCGCCAACACTCGGATCGAGCGTGTGCACCAGTTGCAGGATCTTCAGCGTGCTAGACAACGAAACCTTCCGTCCGCTGGAAATACTTGAATTCGGGCGACAGCTTCTCGATCGGGCGGGCCGGCACACCGCCATAAAGCTGATACGACTCAGTGAAAGCTTTATTCAGTAACGATTTCGCGCCGACAACACAGAAATCGGGCAGAACGCTGCCACCAAGAACTACGCAGTTTGTTCCGACGAAACAGTAATCGCCAAGTCGCACGGGCAGCGAAGTCTGGCGATTTCTCTCGATACCGACGCTGTGCGTCATGATTTGTGATTGCATGCCCGCAAACGTACTGAATTTCCCGATCGTGACCGAATTCGTACAGTCGATGAAGTGACGATGGGTAATCGCGGAATGTTCGCCTACGATCAATTCCGGTTTGCGATCGGTTTCTTCAGCGAAATGTCGTGAGGGTCCAAGGGGAAAACCGGTGATCCAGTTGCCACGACCGACCATCGAGTGCGCCTTGAGATGAACCAAATCGAGGCCCTTGCAAAGCGTCAGATGATCAATCCGCGTGTTTTCTTCCATGATTAAGCGCGTGGGATTGACCCACGACAAACCGATCCGTGCCGTAGGATGGATTTGATAGCCAAACTGTTTCTCCAAAAGTGAGCGGCGCAATCCCCACGGCAGAAGGAAGCTGAACAGCATCAAAAGTCTTCTCACAGTTGCGCCCCCAGACTGCGGTAGACGTCGATGTATCGCGAAATCATTTTTTCGGTCGAAAAGCGTTCCGCATTGCGCAGCCCTTTCTCACTCCAAATTGCGCGTTCTGCCGGATCGTTCATCCGCAAAATGTCTGCGGCGAAACCGGCTTCATCATTCGCGTCGTGAAACAAACCGGCATCACCGGCGGTCTCAGGCATCGGAGGAATATTGGTGCATATAACCGGACACCCGCAGGCCTGGGCTTCAATAATTGGCCAGCCAAATCCTTCCGAAAGCGACGGGTACAACAGCGCAGTCGCGGAACTGTAGAGCGCTTCGAGTAGCTGGTCGCTGGGCGTCTTTGATCTCAATCACGCGGTCGGCAATCTTCAGTTGTTCGCTGAGCAAACGTTGGTCGGAGTCCAAGGCATCGCCCGCAAAAACAAGCCGCGCGTTCCATTTATCTTTGGTTCGCGCGAAAATCCGAAGGACCGCGTCTCGATTTTTTCGCGGCAAATTAGAGCCGACATGCAAAACGAATGGCAAGGCAAGTCCGGGAATTGAATTCAACCGCGCGACAGCATCTTCAGGTGTGAGCTTCTGATAGGGATAATTCAGTCCGTTGTGGATCGTTTCAAGTTTGGGAGACGGATTGTCGCGAGAAACAAGCCCCTCAGCGTCGTCACGCGTGGCATTCGAAACGCAAACTACTGCGTCGGCTCGGCGCAGGCTGCGCAAAATCCAGCGCTGCAACAATCGACCGGTAAAGGAAACGGGGCAGTGAAGCTCTTCACCGAGCGCGCTGCGCACGGCGATCAGATCGTGGCAGGTCACAACCACCGGCAGATTTCCAGCGGACGCGTGATACATCGCGTTCGAATGATCGCAAATGTGCACGACCGCAGATTGGCCACGCAGTCGCTTTCGTAATGCACGCGGGAAGAAAACAAATTTGTCGAGATAAGCGAACCATTTACCGATGAAATTGTCGGCGCCAAAAAACTTTCCTAACACTGGACTTGGCGCAGCGACTTCCGCCGGGATCCCGGCAGCAGTCAACCCCTGCAGCATCATATTGGTGAAGCGCTGCATGCTTTGTTGACGATCGAGCGGGTAATTACCGATCAACAGAACCATTGGTGTGATCGGTGCGGGTTGACAGCGCCGATGAATGCGGTCGGCAAAAACCGAGCGTCGCGGTAAAGCTCTTGGCAATTCTTCTTCTTCGGGTTCAACTTCCTCAGTCGTCGTTCCCCCGCGCGCTGCCGCCAGACAAAGTCCCGCCAAGGCCGCCGTAAATCCGAGCGTTGTCGGTTGACCGAGTTGTCCGTTGAGGACGCCGAGGAAAACGGAGGCGAACAACAGAATCGCCAATACTTCGCCGGCCTTTAACGCCCGCAAACTCGCGCGCAGTAGCTTCACGCCAGCGCGACGCGCCAGATAATAAAACTAAGGCCGAGGAGCGGTCCGCTCTCCGCGATAATTCGTGTCCATTCGTTCTCCGACAACAAAAGTGCTCCCTGCCCAACGAGGAATCGCGCGCCGCCTGCGGTGCCCAGTCCAAGGGCGTATCCGGTAATCGGTACTTTAAAGAGGTAATCAAATGGTTCGGTAAATTCATCGAGCACGCGCTCGAGCAATCCGCCCACCACCGTCGTTTCAGCGACTTCCGCCGAACTGGTAAACCGTTCCGAGAGGACATCTATCCCCTCCTTTAGAAATGGAACATGACTTCCAAAAAGAATGAAAAAGAAACCAATAATGGCAATGGCGAGCAAAGTTCCGCCGATTTTGTTCACCGCCGAAGGCTGCACTACGACAATGACCAGAATAGCAAGGGAAACAAGCCCGACCGCCAATACGCAGGACCGACTTCCAGAGACAGCCACACCAGCCAGAACCGCTCCCGCAGAAGCCAGCAACAGCCATCCACGATAAACCCCCGGAATCAGGGCTCCGTAAATTAAGAACGCCAGCCGCCGCGCTTAAATAAAACACTGGTCCTGAAATAAATGAGAACGTCCCCGGAGGTCGAATTTTGCCGCCAGCGGTGGCGAGTTGCTGTCCTTCGCCCAAACCAACCGTCTTATTAATGAACGAATCGGGAGACGCCTTGAATTGGATGATCAACAGAACAGCCATTGGAATCATCAGAAGAAGAGTCCAGCGTCCGATCTTTTTCACGTCTTCCAAGTCCAGCGCTTCAGCCATGACGAAAATTAGCGGAAGGTGAAGAAAATTTGACCGAAAGCCGTATCCCGTTACCAGGAGGATTACTTTAAGTGGAATGTAATCATACAGCACCACGGTGCTGACAACCATCGAGAGCACCCCGATGACCGCCAAAAGAATTACATAACCATTCCAGGGAAACACATGCGCGCGTATCGCGCAGAGGTAAATTGCGATCACGACCGGATCGCGAACGACTAGCAGCGGATCTGACAAGCTTGGCAATGCCCATTTCCGCAGAGCGCCTTCGATCAACAGAAGAATCAGATAAACCCAGATCAATACCCTGACGGCTTTCAGGCTCGCGGGCTGCTCGGTAATCAGAGCGCGAGGTAAAGATAATCGACTGGGCTCCAGCTGTTCTCATTGGGTGGCGCACCTTAGCTCTCCATCACTTCCTGTGCCACTTCGACCAAGCGTTGCCGATAACTCCCCACTCCAGCGATCGCGCCTTGGCTTTCGCGGCCTGTTTCATCGACATCAGGGATTCCGGCGACCGCGCGAGCAAATCCAACTTATCCGCAATCGCGTCCACCGACCGGATCGGAACAATAAATCCATCGAGTCCGTCTTCGATAACGTCCGGACCCGGCAGTGTGATCGGTCGCAATAACCGGCGTGCCCTGCGCCATTGCTTCTAATATCACCAAACCAAAACCCTCGAATAGCGACGGCAGAACGAGGACATCATGCGATTGCATTTCGCGCAACACGTCGGCGTGAGCGAGCGTGGGCAGCCAGCGATATTTTCGAACGGCGGATTCGAGCGGCGCGCAATCCGTCGCGACTTTTCTGCCGAGCAACGTCAACTCCACCGCCTGCGCCAAGTTTTTCGACAGCAGCGAGCAAATACGACAATCCTTTGCGCTGACCGAGCGAGCCGGCGAAAAGCACTTTGAGCTTGGCCGAGGGCTTCGAGATTTCATCCGAAATCGGCGGCGGCGCTCCGTACGGGACCAAGTCGATTTTAGCCGTGCATGGTGAATCGACGAGCGTCTGTTTTGTAAACGTGCTCGCGACAATCACTCGTGACGCCAAACGGAGCTCCTCATCTTTGCGGGCAAGTTTTTCCGGGCTGTCCAGTGTTCCGGTCAAAGTCGACGCCCATTCGGGTTCGCGCTCCGCTTCCTCCGCAAAAATCTTTTGACCAACTCGCCAATAACCAATCGGCAAATCATACAATCGACGAAATGTTCAGATCTTTCGCTGCGCGAAAGGTTTCGAGCGCGCCGTCTTCATAAGCGTAAACCGCATTGAACTTGTCAGTCTTGCGAAGACGCTCGGCGACTCTGTCCATCGAGTCCGCGAAAAACCGCGTCAATACTGAGCGCGCCTGTTTCGTGCCGAGACGAAAGACCCGCTGCGCCGGCGAGCAAACGCAACGCTTCGCGAGCGGGCAACGTATGCGTGCGCGATCGAACGGAGTCTGGAAAAGAACGCCGACGCGAAAAGCTCGCGCAAAGATCGCGGTAATGCGCGGTTGATTGCCGATTTTGGATTCCAGTTGATCGCGGTCCAAAACTCTTCGAGCATGCCGGCCTGATCGAATGCCACCAGGGCTTCTCGAACGAATTCGTTGCCGATCGGATGCGAGAGCAAAATCATGCGATCATCTTGCTCATTAAATCGAGATATGCGGCGGCGACTTTCGCCGACTCAAACTTCATCAAATGCTCCTCACGGTTTCGCTGAAGCATTGTCCGTGTGTCGGGGTCGTTGAGCAGCTTTTTAATTTGCGCGGCCAATTCGGCCACGTTTCCGTTTTCGAATGTCACACCGCAGCCGCCGATAGCTTCTTTCAGTCCACCGTCACGTGATCCAACTACGACGCAGCCAGCACGCGATTCCTTCCAGCGCCACTACGCCAAACGGTTCCGCCCATCGCGATGGCACCGCCAAAATTCGATGCTGATTTAAAATTTGCGGCCAAAGCCGCGCCGGACTTTTGACCGACAAAGGCAACCTGTTCGCTCAATCCAAGGTCGTTTGCCAGCTTGCCCAGGTTCATTTCCTCAGGTCCGCTGCCGACGATCGTAAGGTCGGCCAATATTCCGTCGCGTTTCAGGAGTTCGAGGGCATGAAGAAGTAAATCGACGCCTTTGTCCGATACGAGTCGTCCGACAAACACGATCGTTTTGTCGCGAATGACGCCGGGCATAAGACGGAAAACGGTTTCATCATACGGATTGCCGATCACAATCGAATCGGCACTGCAGTCGATCGGCTACCGCTTTGCTGATTGCGACATTGACGATAAAGCGCAAGAAGAAACTGCTTCAGATGATTTTGCCATCCGATCCCGCCATGAACCTTTTGCAGCCAGGTTTGATGCACGACCACGGTCGGTTTTCGCAAAGTCAAAGCCGGAATCAAGCTGCGCAGGCTGATGTTATTCTGAAAGAAAACATCGCACCATTTGAGCAGACGAAATATTTCCGACAGCGATGGACGCCGGATTAATTTATAGTTTGCACCCTCAATCTGCGCGCCCGGACTTTGAGTGATGACACGGATTTCATGGCCGGCTTTGGCGAATTCCCCTGCGAGGATTTTCGAAACGGTCTCAATTCCGCCGACGCTTGGATCGAACAGATACGACGAGAAAAGAATCCTCATTAGCGCGCAATGATCCGAACGATCGGTAATGGCGAGTCGAAAACGTCAGACGGTTTTAATTTAGCGCCGCTCGATGCGTAAAACTCATAGCCTGAATCGATAAGCATCTTGATCAGAGATTTTGCCGACAGCTGTCTGGCTTCGAGATAATTGAGATGGACCTCGAGAAAGATCACTGGTTTGAGCCGGGCGATGAACTCCAGGGAGCCTTTGATCGCCTCGAATTCATATCCTTCGATGTCGATTTTCAGAAATTCCGGAACAAGATTCAGGCGATTGGCCGCATCGGGGATGCTTTCAATTTTTACATCGATCGGCTCCGGCGCCGCCCACATCGAATGATCAAAGCGCTGGGTTTGGACGTAGCCACCGACCGGATCGAACTCCATTTTCACCACCGCGCTCGTTTCCCCAATACCGGATTGCTCGATTCGCATTCGATGCCCGAATTGATTCAGATCGCGAATCGCAATAAGTCTCTGACACGACAAGGGCGATGGCTCGAAGCTAACAACTTTGTTCCTCGGATTAGCCGCACAAAAAAGCGCCGATACCAGGCCGGAGTGCGCGCCAATATCGAAAAGAACGCCCCCACTTTTTGACGCCCGTGCGATTCCCTCGAATTCCGACCGACCCTCATCGGTTTCAGCGAAATAATTGAGCTCGTGGACACAATCGGGCGGGGCGAGAAATGAAATATCGCTGTTGATTACGCACCTCAAAGCGCCGGGCACATGTTCGATGTTGATTTGCGAAGCAACCGGCGCAACAAACTTCGCCGCCATCCGTCGTTTGACTGAATTCCGCACGCCGGAAGGCACAAAGCGTTTCAAATGCGTTTTCAGGAAACGCTTCATTTCAGAAGGCCCAATGCGCTCGCAATTCCGTGAACCAGTCGATCGGATGAGGAATGGCGGTGATACCAATCGTAAATATTCGCCGCGATTTTCGGCCGATCTTCGGCGTTCGGAACATTGCTGTGATTTAGGTCAATAAAGAATGGGCCAGGCATTCGATCGCCTTCCACCGAAATCAGAGAGCCACGATGAGGAAAAACCGGAATGACTCCGTGTGCGCAAGCAGCCGCGAAGGCGCTCGATTTCAAGACGACCGAAGTTTCCACACCCGGGCGATGAAAATAATCGATCCACATCCAGGAACAGGTCCGAAGAATC
The DNA here is from genome assembly GCA_963800015.1 of uncultured Verrucomicrobiae bacterium. Lineage (GTDB taxonomy): Bacteria > Verrucomicrobiota > Verrucomicrobiia > Chthoniobacterales > UBA10450 > AV40. The sequence continues at coordinate 150,232 of CAWCZE010000009.1, forward strand.
TCGGATGCGTCGGTCGATGAGATCTGCGGCCGGTAGTCGGATTTAATTTTCAAACTGTTCAACAGGGAGCGGGTTGCGGAATTTTCATTTCCACCCAGAACGAACAAAGCGTGAGGTGTAATCGATTCCGGAATCGATTGGAAGGCGCGCGCGAACGATCGAAGCGAACGCTCAGCGAGGACTGTCCCTCCGACAATGACCCACTGATGCGGATCGCGCGTGGCGATTTGGTCGTTTGTTAAAGACGGTTCCTCCAAACCGGACGGCGTGGGATGCAAACGAACCTTCGCCGTGGGCACGCGACGTTGTATATCCGCCGAAAAATTCTCGTTACTGACAATGCATTCGTCAGAAAGGCGAGCAATGGACTTCGCCAGATGAATTTGAATCGGTTGCAACCAGAATGCGCTGCCCCAGAACGGCCCGGATCCATACAGTTCGTGAAAAACCGTAAGCAGTTTGCCACGACGTTCACTCCGCAGTTCAGCCAATACCGACAATAATCCGAGCGGAACCCCGCGCTTTTGATATCCGTAGTTCACATACTGCAAAATCACATGATCGAACTCTGCGGCGGCCAATTGATTCAGCGGCAAGACTTGAAATCCATGAACATCGGTTGCCGAAGAAATACCTGGAGTCGCGAATACGGTCGTGAATCCGGTTTGGCTTCGAAGCTTCGCAGCGACTGTGAGAGCATAATCGCCGACACCATCGAGACCCCCGGGACACTGGGGACGATTTGAAGAATCGTATTCAAGGGGAAATGACGGCGCTTTCGTGGTGACCGCCCCTGAGGCGCGTGAGCGCCATCGCGTACTCCTCGATCGTGTCAGCAGCGATTTCTTCCCAACGAAACCGGTCAGCGATTTGACGGGAGGTTTCGCTCAGGGACGCATATTCGGATTCGGTCATCCGCAAAATTTCCATTGCCCGCTCGGCCATTGCAGCGGCGTTTCCCGCGGGAACTAAAAATTTCGAAGCCGTCGAACCAAAAATCTGGCGCGGACCCGGAACATCGTAAGCGATCGTCGGGATTCCGGCGGCGAGTTGTTCGATTACCGCAAGCCCGAATCCTTCGATGTAACTTGGAAATACTCCGATCGCGCACGGACCGAGCAGCTCAGGCAGCTCGTTTCGATCGAATGTTTCAACAACCCGAACTCCATCGGAAATTCCGAGGTCCGCCAATACAGTTGCCTCATCGACCATCGTTCCCAGAAAACGAAACCGCGTATCCGGGCTCTTTGATCGGATATGTCGGACGATTTCGGGCCAGTCGCGGGAACCCTTTCGCAATCCCCACATGCCAACGAAACAAATTTCCTTTTGGGCAAGTCTGCGAGCGGCTGGTTGATTCGCAGCGTTTAACGCAGCGCGCTCCGTTTCGTTTAAGCCGTTGCGTTCAACAATCACCCGATCGTGCGGAACGAATGGTTTCTCGTCTTCATTCAAAAGGTTAACGAGATCACTGGTAACGAGCGCCCGCTCCGCACGGCGGTTGATACAGTTTGCGACGAAGTCATAAAACATGCCGCCCATTCGCTTACCTTGAGGCTGGTCCGGCCAGCGCTCCTTACTGAAGCGAACAAAATTCTGGTAAGGGCGATTCAACCCAATCGAGCGTCCAACGACCAGGCCATCGAAGCCGAGCCGCTTCTTGTTGAACGGAAGTGTTCCGAGTAAACAATCGATCACATCAAATCGGGAGGCGTTGTTCCGGACAAAACGCGCAGCGCGCGAAGGAAACATCAATCTGCGAAGCGCGAAAATCGCTCCGGACGTTGTCGGTTTCGGAAACGCCTCTGTGAAAGAAAACTTTTCAAACGTATGTCCGGCTTTTGTCCATTGTTCGGCTAACTCCATCCAAACCCGGGCGCCGCCCAGGCGCGCATCCCACGGGATGTCGAGAATGCCGAGGATTCGGAGTGATTGTTTCACAGCGAACCGCGCAACATTTGATGACCAAGCGCCGCCCAAAATTTGTGCCGGATCGGGTTCACATAATGGCGGATTGCCAGCGCACCATTTGCATAATGGTCCGCGTAACCGAATTCGTCGTCCGCCTGCAAAATAAATTTCGTCGAATCGAACGGCACTGCCCCGTTCGCATGAAGACACAAGTGGGCGATCGTTTGGTTAGTGAAGAAAATCGGCGCGGCCTCCAGTTTCAGGAAACGATTAAGACCAAGCGACCAGTCCAACTTGCGGAATAAAAAGAGAAAGCCGGTATTTGCGGGGCGATCCTTTTCCTTTTCGCTCAACAGCAGACGTTCGTCGCCTGAAAATCGATGATCCGCGAGATAGAATGCGGGCGAAGAATCCCGCGGTTTTAGGTTCAGAAGCTCAGACGCGCCGCGGAAAAACAGAACGTCGGAATCGGTATAAAGCGCCGGACCGTCTGTCGGTAAAGACATGATCAGGGCGAGTTGTTTTCCGGTCCCGTGGGTGGCGAGATATTCCCGCAATTTTTCCGGCAAGGTGGATGGCAGAGACGGCGGCGTTTGCCGAACCTGGACGACGCGGTCGATGCTTTCGAGTAATTCAATGCTTTGCCGGGTGTAAGATCCATCCGAGAGAACGATAAAGGATTTTGGACGACCGACGTTCGCGAGGAACGAGCGGATCGAGGCGACCTGCTCGGGCAGCGCGTTCTCGCCGGAGTAAGCGTAAACTTCAAACGGCACGTCACGCGGAATCCTGATCTGGCGACGGGCGATGCGTGACAGAGCGCTTTGATACAGCCAGCGCGTGATCTTGCCTTCGAGTCGGGCCAAATGATACGGAACGTTCGGCTTCATTCATGCAACCGCAGGAGCGAATTTTCGAAATCCGCGAAAGCTCAGGAAAAGATTGAGAAGCAGAGCCGGCGCCGCTGAGATCAAATTGAAAATAAGAACGCCGGCAACTGTCGTGAAGTCGGTGAATGGAATAAGCGCGGCCTGAGTTGCCAAAGTAAGAGGAATATAAAGCCAGGCACCATCGATCCACGCCTTGGATGCATTCAGCATCCAGAGAGTGCCGCCAAAAGCAGTAACCACGGAGGCGCCGACCATCAACAGCAACTCACGATGCAAATGGCTGTAACGATTTCCGAGCACGAAAAGAAACTGATCCGGGAAAAGCGCAGCCGCTCCGAGAACAACCGCACTAAACAACCCAACCCCGCCGGCGATCAACAAATACAATATCCGCAACTTGCGCTTCTCCTGGCATCGAGCGAACGCGGGAACGAACACGTTGGTCAGCATGTTCGTCAGGACCGTGAAAATCATGGCCAGCCGTCCGAGCGCTCCAACTTCGGCAACCGACGCGGTGTGCCGGCCGAAAAAACTGATCAGGAACACGGTGATTTGTCCCTGGAAGCAATAAAAGAAGCCATTGGCGGCGAGTTTTCGGATCAAGCGAACAATTTCCTGACGATCTTCAACGTTTTCAGTTGCGTTGAGATCGACAACTTTTGCGGCGTAGGAACGAAGCAACAAATATTGCAAAAAGAACGTGGCGGTGGCGATCGCGACGGCGAGTCCGGCGGTAGCGAAGAGGTAAATCAATCCGGCGACCAAGACGAGCCTGACCGTCACACAGCTGAAGTCGATCGTCTGAATCTTCGCAATGTCCGATCGCAGACGCGGAACGACCGCGAAAACGTCGATGGATAATTGAAGTGCGAACCCGATCAGAACAATTCCAATCAAAAGGACCGTGTAAGGCAACGACGCACCATTACGCGCCAGCATGGCGTAGAGAATTGGGGCTACGACGACCACGGCGACCGCTGCAACTTTCTTGCGAACAGCCAACCCGGTTTGAATTAGTTCGCCGAAACGGTGCCGATCGTGCCAGACACGGCCACCAATCGAAATGAGACCGACGCTAATACCAATGTCGGCCAGCAAGTTCAGCGTCGCCTGCATGGCGTTGGCGATCGTGAAGTAGGCGTACTCACGTTGGGGCAGCCACCGGACTAGAAGAATACCCGCAGCAAACGCGAGGATTTGGACAACCGCCTGAACCAGCGCGTAATTGCCAATGCGGCGCGCCTGGTCGAAAGCCCGTCGGAGGACCGGAGCATAGCCTTCGGCCAGCACGGGGGTGGAGACCGGGGCAAAGAAACTCATGGCCGAATCATGGTGGAACAGAGCAATGAGCTACCGAAGTGCCAAGCGGAATTTGCATCCGGCCGCGGATTTACCGCGAACGCCTGCGTTGAAACGACTATTGCGAATCGGGCGAGCCGATGGGCGTCTCGATCGCCTTCGGCCGCGATCTGCGCACCGGCGGCGGAGCGGGTTCGGTCTCGGGGACGTTCGGAGTCGTGTAGTATTCCGAGTATTGGTAGTAATAATACTCGGGCAGCGAGGTATCGACGAAATTGAGGATGACGCCAGGGACATTGACCTGACGATTGTAAAGCAGTTCCAATGATTTCTTGATCAATCTCGCCGAGGTGTAGCCCAGCCGCATCACGAACAGGGTGGCATCGATCTTAGGAGCCAGACTCGTCGAATCGTCAGCCGCCAGCACCGGTGAGCTGTCGATGATGATGTAATCGTAAAATTCGTACATTTCCCGCAAAATAGCTTCGGTTGATTCCCGAAGCAGATGTTCGCTCGGTTGAGACAAAGTCTTTCCACGCGGCAAGACGAACAGCGTCGGATAGGCCGTTGGGACCACCACTTCGCGCCAGTTGACCTCCTGTTTCAAAACCTCAGAGAAGCCGATTCTTGAATCAATACCGAACGCTTCGCGAAGCGCGCCGCGACGAAGATCGCCATCGATCAAGAGTGTTTTCGCGCCGGAAAGAGCCATGGTGATCGCGAGATTGGCCGACACGGTCGATTTGCCTTCGTTCGGCACAGCGCTCGTGATCAAAAAGCTTTTCGGCCGCGGACCATCATAAGGCATGAAGAAAATGGACGAGCGAATGTTCCGATACGACTCGGCGAAAACGTGTCTGGCGTCGTCCGGCTGCAACAAATCGACTTTGCCCTTGGTTTTTTCCTTCGGAATCTGACCAAGAACGTTTTCGGAAAAGTGATGCTGGAATTCACTGAACGATGCCATGCGATCGTCAATGCGATCGAGCAACAGCAGAATCGCCAATCCGGCGAGGCCGCCGATTCCAAAGCCGATCAACAAACTCTTAATTAATCCAGGACGCACCGAAATCGGCATAGTCGCCATTTCCATGATCGAAACCTGGTCTTCGCCGCCCACAACCTGAGACACGTCGATGTCCTTCAAATTGCCGGTCAAACGATCGTAAAGCGTTTTGAGGCGATCGACTTTTCCTTTGATGCGGTTGAACTGGGCCAGGCGCTGACTCAAGTCGAGGGCCTTGGATTCCCATTCTTTGATATTCGTCTGGAGGTTTTCCATCTGTTTGCCGATGGATTCACGACGGGTCTTCAATCTCTCGAGGGTGTCGGCGCGGAACAAATCGATTAGCTTTTCCTGCTCAACAATCTTGTCGTTGAGTTTGAGAATTTTCGGGTGTTGCGGCCGCAGATCCTTGGCCAACGTTTCCTTTTCTGCTTTTAAAAGCTGAACCTGTTGCTTGGCTTTTAGGTAATCAGCCTCAGGTCCAACGTCGGAAAACGGCAATCCTTGGGTATCGGAGCCGGCTGGCCCTTGAGAAGCCTGGGCCGCATCCATTTTGCTCTGGGCGCGGTCGAGGTTTTGATCAAGGTCGAGCAGGTTGAGCAAGTCGTACTCTGTTTTAAGCTGCGCGTATTGCTGGTTCAGCCTAACGAGGTAAGCAGCGGCGCTGTTACCCTCTTCCTGAATAAATCCGATATTATTTTGCTTTTGAAATTCAATCAGCTCGTCCTCGCTGTTGCGCAGATCCTTCTCAACCTGAATCAACTGTTCGGTGATGCCGGTCGTAACTTCGTGTCCACGCTCTTCACGCATCCCGTGTTTGAAATCGAGATACTTCTGCATCGTCGCGTTCAGATAAGCCTGGGTATACTCAGGCGCGCTTCCCACCGCCGTGAGCTCAAAGATTGCGGTGCGCGGCCGCTGGAGCACCAGAATTTCCACTGGCACCGGCTGCAACTCCGGATGCGATGAGCGGACGAGCGCTTCGGCACTGTGCTTGACCTCATTACTCTGCATCAACTGAACCTGTGTGCCGTAGAAGTTGGCCATTTCCTCGCTGTAAATCGCGCCCTGCGGAATTTTCATGCTGCCGGCGACGATCATCTTGCTGGCCGACATGTATTCGGGCGGACGTTGATAAATCAGAAACGCTTCAACAAACAGACCAAGACAAATCGTGAGAACTGGAATCCACCACCGCCTCAACAAGAGCGATTTGTAGCGGTGCAAGCGCGTGATCAGCGCGGCCGACCAGGAAGTAGAAATGTGTTTGGTATTGGCTGTGTTGCGCATGTTACATGTTGATCAGGCGCTGCGGAACGTAGATCTGATCGTCTGGCTGCAAGTCCAGGTCTTCCTCAGTGTGCCCTTCCTCGATCACGCGTTTGAGATCGACGCTGAATTCCTGGCCGTTTTTGCGAGTCAATTTCACTTTTCGTTTGTTAGCAAAATCACCAAAGCCTCCGGCTTTGATAATCGCCTTGCTCACGGTGTAATTTTCGTCGGGTGGAATTTCCTGCGGCCCCTGCCCCTTGACCGAGCCGTAGACATAAACCCGGCCCTTGTATTTTTCGCTGACTCGATCGACCGCGAGAATGACCGTCGCGTGATAGTAATATTCTTTTTCGAGTAATGATTTAATGCTGTAAGCAAGTTCTTTGCACGATTTGCCTTTGGCGGCTACTAAACCGACATAAGGAACTTCCAGCTCGCCGTTATCGTTCACCCGCAGACGCTGCGATTCGTTGTCTCGATCTTCGACAACCCGAAAGCTTACCGTGTCATTCGCACCAAGCTTCTTCTTGTCGTCCAGGACTGACATTGAATTGGTGCGCATGACTGCGCTGGTGCCCGCTCCGGCTGAATCGGGCGAATTGGCCCGTGGCGTCGCCGGCGCCGGGCTGGCGGAATCCTCCGCAAACGCAAAATTAGACAGAATGATACTGGCAGCAGCGACCGCTGCAGACACTAAGACTCTCATGTTACCCCCCATTTACCCCTTTTGTACTTTTTAGAAACTGTATGTGCCGTCGACAGAAACGCGGTTTTGGTTGTAATCGCGCAGGAACACGTCGGAGTCCTTGGTTGTGCCCTGATAACGGACACCGAGCGTGACGTGGGGTGTTAACTGATATCCAAGAGTAACCGCGCCGCCGAATCGTTGGAAATGTTCGGCGATGGGGCCGCCGGATTCTTCGGCGTCTTCAAAGAAGAATTCGGTCGTGAGCAAAGTGCTTCGAATGAGGTTCCAGCTGACGGCATGGCGCACAAAATTCAAGGTGATGAAGTTGGAGTTGACCCCAAGCTGGGTCTCATGGCCCGCGCTCAAATTCTGACTGATCTGCGCGTTGATCCGATGAGTCACCAACCCATTCACGTAGAAGTCCTGGGAATCTCTATGATCCTGGAACTTGATCGGGAACGGCCCGAAAAAGAATGTCACAAAGTTTTGATCGAAATCGAGCCATTGATAACCGCCGGCCACACGAACTTTCAGGTTGTTGGTGAGGGCAGCTTCAATAAAACCACCGGCGCGATATTCTTTGTTGTCATTGAGAATGCCCGCCTGATTGGCTGCTGTTGTTGTCGTAACGGGTCCAAACCACGTTGCCTTCGGCGCCAACCGTGATGGTCGGATTGACGATGTAGGCGAGCGAACCGCCGATACTGTCGGCGTTTCGATCCAAATAGTCGAAGTCACTATTCGTCGCGATAAAATTGTAATGATCGTAGCCGACCTGGAATAGAAGCTTGTTCAAATCCCACAACACCGAAACCCCGCAGTATTTTCAAAGCGGCCATAGCTAACCACATTGCTCAGGGCGCCCTCTTGAACCGGGTCCTGCTGCAATTCGAATTTATCGTGGAGATTGATTCGGAAATCGCCGATGAAAATATCGAAGGCTAATTGCGACTTGGGAGCGACCAAAAGGTAATCGGTATTGTCTTCCGAGTGATCGAGATAGAACGAATAGCCAAGGCCCAAATCGAAACGCAGGGTGTTCAGTTGCGTAATCGGCCAGATCGCGTCGAGGGTCATGCTCGGCGTAATGATCACATCGTCCTCGGTGTGGACGTCGGCGTAATTGATGTTGTCGTTGTATTCGGCACCGACGGTCGCGCCGACCCGGAAACGAACCGGGCCCATCTCCAAGTTGTAAGGGATCCTCGAAATGTCTTCCTGTCTTGCTTCGTAGGAATCCTGACCAGCCAATGAAGGACGAATCGCATCCTGCGCCATACATGGACATCCCCGCGACAAGCATCATCCCAAATGCGAGCAGCGCGGATTTCAGAAAACGATTGTGATTGAAAGGGGCAGCACGATGACTCATAGGCAGGTTCATCAATTTGTGGTTAAGCAGTTGTGGTACCAGTGTCCGTTTTCAAATCCCAAGCGGGAACGCGCACCCATTATCGCGCGCCTCCGTTTAAGATCGTGGTGTCCTTTTTAGTTGGATATCCTTTTTACGAGAAAAAGGCCCTTTCAGGCAAGCTAAATCCGCGGGAACTTCTTACTCACTCCCATAAATAACTCTGGGCGAGGTGACTGCGACCGGTGCCCCCTTCCGGGAGGCAAATTTCGGCCGGTTGGCCCGGTCTAAGCTCACAGTACATACATGGATTCTTCCTTTCGCTTGGTTAAACTTGGAACGCTTCGAGGCTTTCGTGGTTTGGCCCTGACAATCCTTTGCCTTACTGGAAGTTACGGCTACGGGGAGACCTTAGTTAATCCGCAGGTCGAATACATTTCGCCGGACGGGAAGTTTTCGTCCCTCTCTGCAGAGAATCCGGCCGCCCGCCAGTCTGCGGCCGCATTCGTTGATGGCAACACCGTGAGTTGCGCGCTGAAGGAAGGCGAAACGACATTTATTATAGAGTTGCCCACCAGTGCGACTACCGATCGCTTCATTTTCCTTAACGAAAATGCAGCAGCTTGCGGGGAGCTTCGCATTGCCGTCTCCGATTCTGCCCTGCCGGTGGATAGCCCGAAATGGACTCAGGTAGATGGAATCGTTCCATTTGCTCATAAACGGCTGTTCAAATTGTCGATGCTGGGTGTGGAAACAAAATTTGTTCGTCTTTCGTTCAAGGTCGACGGCCAGCAAAATAGTACGGCCAAAGTTTCTCACCCATTCCAGGGTTCGATTCTCGACGACAACAACCATTCGACTCGAACAAGAATGATCGGTGGAATTCGTCGTGAATTGAATCTCGCTACGATGTCGGTCGGTCCGATTTCCGGCGTTCAATACGAAGTAATTTTTTCCGATCGTTTGCCGGAAAATTAACTGTGAAATCCGTCCTCTGCCGAATGCTGCAAAGGCATAGAACTAGCTCTTTAAATTGCGGCTTGTTTGACGTGACGCATGCGATTGGAGAACCAGGACCAAACTACAGAAACGCCGACTTCATCGCCGTCGCTTGAGCAATTCATTGTAGGTCAATTCCATGCACACCTTCATCAAGACAAGAAAATCGATTCGCAATCTGATCCGGCACCGAGTGGCGACTATTTTGCATTTGTTGCCCGGGCTACGAACGATGCGATTCGGGATTGGAATGTAAAGACCGGCGAACTGTCATGGCCTCAGGGCCTGGCATCGCTGCTCCGCTACGACGCATCCGCCGGAAATCACATCAGTTTCTGGCAAAATAATATCCACGCGACCGATCGAGCTCGCGTCTTCACCTCGATCAACGAAGCGCTCGGACGCGGTGATGATCATTGGAGCGGCGAATACCGTTTCCGTCGGGCTGACGGAACTGACCTCAACATCCTGGAGCGCGCGCTCATTCTTCGCGACAACGACGGCTCGGCCACGCGGGTGATCGCCTCGCTGATGGATGTCACCGCGCGCAAACAATTTCATGATCAGCTTTGCCGTTCCCAAAGAATGGAAGCGTTTGGCCAACTGGCCGCCGGCGTCGCTCACGACTTCAACAATTTTCTCACCACCATTCTCGGTTACGGCGATCTCCTCCTTCACGAAAAGCAAATCAAAGGAGCGTTGGCCGACCACGTTACAGAAATCCGCGCCGCAGCCGGCCGCGCGTCAGCTCTGACTCAGCAGCTGCTCGCCTTCAGCCGCCGGCAGGCGATGGAACCGGTCGTGATCGAAGTGAATTCGATCATCGCAAACCTTGAACGCTCGTTGCTTCGCCTGATCGGCGAGAACATTTCGGTTGTCTGCAATCTTCATCACGAAAAAGATGGCGCGTACATCAAGGCCGATGCCGGACAAATGACCCAGATTATTTTGAATCTCGCGGTCAACGCACGCGACGCCATGCCCGAAGGCGGCCAACTCACGCTTCATACCGCCCTTGTCAATCTGCCGAAACATCCCGAATGCCCGATCGACTGCATCGAATGCGTTCCCGGCGAATATGTAGTCATCAGTGTGTCCGATACCGGGACCGGAATGAGCGAAGATGTGAAGGCGCATCTGTTCGAACCTTTTTTCACGACAAAAGTAAACGAACGCCGGAGCGGCCTTGGTCTCGCCACCTGTTATGGCATTGTCCACCAAAGCGGCGGACATCTGCGCGTTCAGAGCGAGGAAGGCAAGGGCAGCGCAATTCACATTTACCTTCCACGCGTCCCCGCTCCGCCCCCGCCAGCTTACAAAAAGCCGGGCGCGAAGAAAATTCGCGGCGGTACCGAAACTGTGCTCGTGCTCGAAGACGACGTCAGTGTTCGCCACATTTCAGTGCGAATGTTGCGCGCGCTTGGCTATGAGGTGATCGAAGCCGCCACCAGTAGTGACGCGCACCAGTTGCTCGCCGAAAACGGCGGACGCAAAGTTGATCTCCTTCTCACCGACATGGTGATGCCGCAGATCAGTGGTCGCCGTTTTGCTGATGCGCTTCGCGCGGGTCATCCCAACATCAAAGTTTTGTTCATCTCCGGATACTTGGAAGAATCTCTGCAACCGGCGGATCGCTGCGAGCCGGGAATGTTCTTCCTGCCAAAGCCGTTCGACGTAGAACAGCTGGCTGCCAAAGTTCGCCAGGCACTCGAGACCTAGCCGTCCAGCTCGGACTCGCTCGCAACGTCGAGTTAACGAGTTGTCCATTCTCGATCTCGCGCCCACATTCATGGCGCGTGATTACATTCAAAGACATTGAAGAGGCGCGCGATCGCATCGAAGGCGCGGTGTTTGAATCAGCGTGTCATCGTTCGATTCCGCTCAGCGAAATCAGCGGTGCACAAGTTTTTTGCAAATTCGAAAATGCGCAACGCACCGGAAGTTTTAAAGAACGCGGCGCGCGCAACGCCTTGGCTCAGCTTCCGGCGGATCAGCAAAAACGAGGAGTAATTGCGGCTTCGGCTGGCAATCATGCTCAAGCTCTAGCCTATCAGGGAAAGCTTCTCGGCATTCCCGCGACGGTTGTAATGCCGCAATACGCACCGCTGATCAAAGTGACAAATTGCCAGCGGCTCGGGGCCACCGTTGTCCTTCATGGACACGGTTTCGCAGAAGCAAAAGCCTACGCCCATGCCATCGCTGCCGAAAAAGGTCTCGCTTACATCGACGGTTACGACGACCCCGCGATCATTGCCGGCCAGGGAACGCTCGGTCTCGAAATTCTCAATCAGGTGAAAGACGCCGACGCTGTGATCGTTCCTGTCGGCGGAGGTGGTTTGATCGCCGGCGTTGCACTGGCAATCAAAACCGTGCGACCGCAAACCAAAGTGATCGCGGTGGAGGCGGAAAACGTCGCCAGTTTTTCAGCAGCACTGGATGCCGGCAAGCCAACCAGGATCGATTTGAAACCAACCCTCGCCGACGGCCTCGCCATTCCGATAGTTGGTGCGAATGCATTTGCCGTCGCCCGCGACCACGTCGATCAAACTGTCACCGTCACCGAGGAAAATATTACGATTGCGATTCTGCGCCTCATTGAACTTGAGAAGACGGTTGTTGAAGGAGCGGGCGCCACGCCGTTGGCCGCGCTCCTTTCTGGAAAGTTGCCGGAGCTTTCGGGCAAGCGCGTTGTTCTTCCGCTATGCGGCGGAAATATTGACCCGAACATTCTCAGCCGCGTAATCGAGCACGGTCTGGTTGCGGATGGCCGCTTGTGCCGATTCAGCGCTGTGATTAGCGATCGCCCTGGCGGCCTCGCGGTTCTGAGCAAACAGATCGCAGCCGCCGGCGCCAGCATAAAACAAATCGTTCACGATCGCGCCTTCACCAGCTCCGATGTTTCGACCGTCAGTGTTCTTTGCACGATTGAAACGCGTAACCACGAACACTTCGCGCAAGTGCGCGTCCGATTGAAAGAGCACGGCATCGAAACGTTCGAACCTGGTAGCGGCGGCTCACCCAGCCGCCATGGCGATTGAGGTCAATCGCCGCGACCAAACTTGAAGCGCACTTCACGTTCCGTAATCTCTCTCAATGCACGCGCGCGAACCGTCCAATTCCGACATCACCGCCGACTTTTCGCGTCGCCATATCGGCCCAAACGACGCCGAGACCGCGGAAATGCTTCAGGCGCTCGGCTTCGACAATCTTGATGCGCTGATCGATGGAGCGGTTCCGAAAAATATCAGGCTGAATCGCCCATTAAATTTGCCTTCCGCGAAATCCGAAGCCGAAGCGCTGGCCGAACTGCGCGAAATCTCCAGGAAAAATAAGGTCGCCAAATCGTTCATCGGCGCCGGTTACTCCGATTGCATCACGCCTCCGGTCATTCAGCGAAACATCCTGGAAAATCCGGGCTGGTACACCGCTTACACGCCGTATCAGGCCGAGCTCGCCCAGGGCCGGCTCGAAGCGCTCCTGAATTTTCAACAGATGATTATCGATCTCACGAAGCTCGATATCGCGAACGCATCGCTGCTCGATGAAGCGACTGCCGCCGCCGAAGCAATGGCTCTTTGTCATGCTTCCGTGCCGAATCGAAAAACTTTTTTTGTCGCTGACAATTGTCATCCCGAAACGATCGAGGTCGTCCAAACCCGGGCCAAGCCGCTCGGAATCGAAGTTAAAATCTCCGAGTTTTCGACGTTTAAGTTCGACGATTCGGTATTCGGCGCCCTCATCCAATATCCCGCGACCGATGGTGCGATTCACGATTACACAGAGTTCGTCCAACAAGCGCACAAGGTTGGCGCGCTGGTCGTTGTCGCGGCCGACATTCTCGCGCTCACGTTATTAAAACCGCCGGGCGAATTCGGGGCTGATGTCGCAGTTGGAAACACTCAGCGTTTTGGAGTGCCGCTGGGATTTGGTGGGCCGCATGCCGCTTTTTTCGCCACGCGCGATCAATACAAACGGCATATGCCCGGGCGTTTGGTGGGAGTTTCTCACGACGCCGAAGGCCGGCCGGCCTATCGCCTTTCCTTGCAAACCCGTGAGCAACACATTCGTCGCGACAAAGCCACCAGTAACATTTGCACCGCCCAGGTTCTTCTCGCGGTCATAGCCTCGATGTACGCGGTCTATCACGGTCCGCGGGGTTTGCGGTCAATCGCGGAGCGCGTTCATCGCCTAACGAGTCGGTTGGCGGACGGACTCGGTTCGCTTGGATTGAAAGTTATCCACGAAAACTTTTTCGACACCGTTCGCGTCCAAGTTGAATCAAGCGCAGCCCTGATTGAGCACGCCCAAAAAGCCGATTGCAATTTGCGCCCGCTTGGTCCGCGAGCGGTCGGCATTTCGTTGGATGAAACGACAACAGAACGTGACCTCGAACTATTGACATCGATTTTTCGCGGCACCCACGTCCGAGATTTGAACGAGGAGAATGCAGGCGATCCTCCAATCCGCATTCCGCAATCCGCGCTCCGCAATTCCGAGTTTCTGACCCATCCGGTATTCAATACTCACGACACGGAAACAGAGATGCTGCGTTATCTGCGAAAACTCGAGTCGCGTGATCTCTCGCTGTGCCACTCGATGATTCCGCTTGGCTCTTGCACGATGAAACTAAACGCGACGGCGGAAATGTTTCCGATCTCGTGGCCGGAATTCGCGAAGTTGCATCCGTTCGCGCCGGCGGAACAAACCACCGGTTACATCGAAATGTGTAACCAGCTTGAGAATTGGCTGGCCGAAATCACTGGGTTCGCGGCGGTTTCTTTGCAGCCCAATGCGGGTTCGCAAGGCGAGTACGCCGGATTGCTGGCGATCCGCGAATACCATGCGTCGCGCGGCGAACCGCACCGCAATATTTGTTTAATTCCAACTTCAGCGCACGGCACCAATCCGGCGAGCGCAGTCATGGCCGGTCTCAAAGTCGTGCCGGTCGCCACGCTCAAAGATGGCGACATCGATCTGGCGGATCTTCGCGCAAAGGCGGACACCCACGCACGTGATCTCGCGGCGTTAATGGTGACATATCCGAGCACGCACGGCGTTTTCGAACCGACGATTCGGGAGATTTGCGAAATCGTCCACGCGCACGGCGGCCAGGTGTATATGGACGGCGCGAACATGAACGCCCAATGCGGCCTTTGCCGTCCCGGCGATTACGGAGCCGACGTTTGCCATCTGAATTTGCACAAAACGTTTTGCATCCCGCACGGCGGCGGCGGTCCCGGCGTCGGCCCGATCGGCGTGGCCAAACATCTCGCGCCGTTTCTTCCCGGCCTTCCTTCTATCAACAATCAACAATCAACTATCAACTCTCCAGTCGGTCCCGTCGCCCAGGCGCCCTACGGCAGCGCAAGCATCCTGACGATTTCGTGGATGTACATCCGGATGATGGGTGCGAACGGATTGAAACGAGCCAGCGAAATCGCCATCCTGAGCGCGAATTACATCGCGAAGCGGCTCGATCCACATTTTCCCGTGTTGTTTAAAGGAAAACGAGGTCTCGTCGCCCACGAATGCATCGTCGATCTTCGTCAATGGAAAGCCGCCGGCATCGAAGTCGAAGACGTCGCGAAACGTTTAATGGATTACGGATTTCATGCGCCGACAGTTTCCTGGCCAGTCGCGGGCACGATGATGATCGAGCCAACTGAGAGCGAACCGAAACATGAGCTCGATCGTTTTTGCGACGCGATGATTTCAATTCGCGCCGAAATCGAAGCGGTCGCGACTGGAAAAATCGACAAGCAAAACAATCCGTTGAAAAACGCGCCGCACACCACGCGACAAATCGCGGTCGACAACTGGTCGCACCCCTACTCTCGCGAACAAGCAGCGTTTCCGGCGCCGTGGACCCGCGAACACAAATTCTGGCCGTCGGTGGCGCGAATCGACAACGTCTACGGCGACCGAAATTTTTCTGCTCGTGTCCGCCGATCGAAGAGTTCGGCTCTTGAAACGCCCAATCTATTTTTCTGACGCGAGTTCGGCCTCGCGGTCTTGATCGACGCGAGTTGGAACCAGGCGCAAACCCGAACCATTCTTCTCGTCGGAAACTTCGTCGCCCTGCTCGTGATATTCGGCGTCGGCGTTGACCTGCCAGAGATCGTAAAGCTTCGCGTCGGCCAGAATATTTTCGACGCACAACATCGCCGTCATCATGGCGTGGTCCTGGTTGTTGTACTTGTGCATCCCATTGCGCCCGACCAAATGCAGATTGGGATATTTAGTGTCGAGCTCCTGACGAACGGTGGCGACATGGCGAGCGTAATCGTCATCGTAAACCGGATACGCTTTCTTCTGACGAACGACGGTCCCATCGACCACATCGCCTTCCTGGGCCAGACCAATCTGGATCAACTCGCGTTTGGCCAGCGCGATCAGATCTTCGTCCTTTGATTCCCAAAGTCCGTC
The DNA here is from genome assembly GCA_963800015.1 of uncultured Verrucomicrobiae bacterium. GTDB lineage: Bacteria > Verrucomicrobiota > Verrucomicrobiia > Chthoniobacterales > UBA10450 > AV40. The sequence continues at coordinate 166,074 of CAWCZE010000009.1, forward strand.
GCCTTCGAAACAAAAATATTCCAGGCCGTAACAAGCCATCGCGGGATCCGGCACCATTTCCGGCGACCACGATTTGAAATTTTGCACCCGGCCAACTTTGACGCGCGGATCGTGAATGTAGATCCAGTTGTCAGCGAACTTGTTTCGCTCCTGCAAAATCAGCATCACCGTCAGAAAATCGCGGTACTTCAAACTCTCCGCCGCGCGCCGGGTCCGGTCCGAGACCGACGGTTGAATTCCGCAAACCAGTTCCCGCATCGGCGCCGACGAAATAACGTGTTCGGCTTCGATTGTTTGTTGGTTCCCGTTGCGATCGGAAAACTGAACGTTCCACGTCTCAGTCGCAGAATCGTAAGCGCAACCGTTGACCCGTGCGCCCATTTCGACTTTGCCGCCCATTGCGTTCACCTTCGCCGCCGCGGCTTCCCACATCATGCCAGGGCCTTTGCGCGGATACCGGAACGAATTGATCAAGGTCTTGATCACGTTCGTGCGGTCGCCGTTGGACGAACGTTGAGGCAAAAGCGCATTCTTGATCGCGCTGCCCAACGACAAACCGCGGATGCGTTGCGCGGCCCAGTCCGCTGAAATTTCCTTGCAGCTCATTCCCCAAACTTTTTCGGTGTAGCTCCTGAAGAAAATGTTGAACAGTCGCTTCCCGAACTGGTTGCTGACCCACTCCTCAAAATTTCGCGGATGGCGGACCGGAAACAGTCTCGCCTTCAACCAGGAGAGAACGCACAGGGTCGATCTCACGATGCCAAGCTTAATCAATGCCTCGAACGGCTTGAGCGGGTAAGTGAAAAATTTTCCATCGTAATAAATCTTCGACGAGCGCGGCCGCTGCAGCATGTCGTTAGGCAAAATTTCGGTCCAAAGATCTTCGACCGCCTTGGATTTGGAGAAAAAGCGATGGCCGCCGATATCGAAATGAAAACCCTTGTAGCTGCTGGTCCGCGAAATTCCGCCGACGTAAACCGAATCGGCCTCCAGGACCACAACGTCGACCTTATTTTTCGAAAGCAAATACGCGGCGGTGAGCCCGGCCGGTCCGGCCCCGATGATGGCGACACGAGTCTTCATTGTTCGATTAGGCAACCCAATTTCCGCGGGTAAAATTCCATACGTACCACCCCTGCACTCCCAGACTGACAGCGCAGGCGAGCACTAGCACTGCGACTCCGAGCGCCCGCACTGGCATCGGCGGGAGGCGAAATTGACGCAAAAAATTCAAAAAAGCGAGCACGATAAGGACATGCACGCAAAATTCGTAGCGAAGCATGCTTTCCATTTCGAGCGAGGCGACACCGCTGACCGAGACGTAGTAAATAATCGCGGCGCAAAAATAGATGCCGATCCGTGTGCTCAGCCCGGTGTTGCGCCGGACTGCCGGCAAAAGTTCAATGATTGCCATGGCGACGAACATTAACGCGCCAACAGTCATCGACATTTGGCTCATCTCCGTCGGATCGTTCAATGGCGGCAGAAGCCAGCGATAGCTCGACGGTCGAAAGACGGCCAAATAGTCGGGCTCAATATTCCAGCCGGCCGATTGGGTGAGCATGTAAAGGTCCCACCGGCTCCAGCGGACTTGGCAATAAAGAAAAAACGAAATCGCGCCAAGGGTTGCGATTATCATCAAGGCAATCGCTTTTCCATAATTTCGGAGCCACTGCCGCGGCTGGCGCAATACCCCCCAGCCTTTCTTGAAAACGTCGCGAACAACCGGAAATGCCGCACACGGAACTCCGACAATGCGCGCCGCCGACATCGCAATTCCGTGAACCGCCGCCATGATTTTTGCGGTGCGTCCTTCGCAGCTGCTCCAGTACATGAAACCCAGCAGCGCCATCAGAAATAACGATTCGGAATATCCGGCAATCAAAAAAAACGCGGCAGGGTGAGCGGCGATGACGAGCGCGCCAAAAAAGCGCAGATTGGCGGAGAGTTTCCAGCGCTCCGCGAAGAGAAACACGTAGGTCCAAAAACCCCAGGTCGCGAGTTGGGCGACAATTAATAACGCGGTTTGGCTTTCGATCCGAAAAACAGAGCAAAGCGCGCTGGCCAGCGCGGGATAGGCTGGAAAGAAGGCGACGTTGGAAACCTCCATCACCTTGTGATTGATCGGCGGAACAATGGTCTGATAGCCGCGGTCGACAATGTTCTCGAACCAAAAACCGTCGTGTTGAACCAGGCTCGAATAGCGAAAGGAAAAGGAGCCTTCCGGCGCGAGCAGGAAAACGGCGATTGCGAGCTGAGCAAGAGTCACCGAAAGCCCAACTAACCATGGCTGAAAGAAGAACTTAAACCGAATCACGGCGGTAGGAAGCGGTGAGGAAAGACTAACGGCCACCAGATTGCAAGAACTAGGCGCCTCTCGCGCGATAGCAGTCTCGAATGCCATAATTCAGTCGGAGCGTTTATTGAGGTCAACGTTGGACGCCAACGTCGCATAATTATTCGCACGCGCCCCGCAAGTCAGTCGCTTCGACGCACCCGGTCGGCTAAGCCGCAGCGGCTTCGGCTTTTCCGATGACTTCGCTGTAAAGTTGTTCGTACCGTTCGGCGGCCGTCGACCATGAAAAATTGCGCGCCATCGCGCGGCCGCGAAGTTTTGCCCATAACTCTTGGTCGCGGAAAAGTTCGCGCGCGCGTTTGATCGCGTCCCAGAACGCTTCGCTCGAATATTCGTAGCAAAGAAAGCCGTAACCGTTGTCGTCCCATGGATCGTAATCTTCGATGATCTCCTGGATTCCGCCGGTCGCGCGAGCAACCGGAAGCGCGCCGTACTTCAAGTTGTACATCGCGCTCAAGCCGGATGGTTCGAACCGTGACGGAATTAAACTGATGTCCATCCCGGCTTCGAAAACGTGGGCGCTTTTTTCGTCGTAAGTTTTGCGATAAGCGAACTTCGTGGGGAACTTCCGGGCCGCGACCTCCAGCGCCGTTTCGTAAACGGGATCGCCCTCGCCCAAAATCACCAGACGAATGTCGTCGGTTAACAATCGATCCAGCAATGGCACCAAAATGTCGAAGCCTTTGTCGCCGGTAACGCGCGTCACCATTCCAAGCACCGGCCCGGTCGGTTCCTGGTCCAGTCGCAAACCGTTAAGAAGAGCACCGCGGCAGAGTTCCTTTCCCCAAAGCTCGTCCGGCGTGTAATTCGCCGGGAGAAGTTTGTCGGTCTCCGGATCCCAACGCGTGTAATCGGCGCCGTGCAGGATCGCGCTGATCTTGTGCGAATTTTCGCGCAATACGACGTCGAGGCCGCAACCGCCTTCCGGGGTTTGGATTTCGCGCCGGTAATGTTCGCTGACCGTCGTGATTTTGTCGGCGAACAGAATTCCGCCTTTGAGAAAATTCAGTTTTCCGAAGAACTCGACGCCGCGGAGGGTGAAGAATCGCTCGTGCAGATTGGTGAGACGGAAGTCGAGGCCCCAAAAGCTCCCCTGGTCCGCAAGATGATGAATTGTGAGAACGGTTGAGAACGGAAGATTGTGGGCCTTTACGTAAACTGGCACCAGGGCGGCCGGCCAATCGTGCGCGTGCAAGACCTGCGGAGTTGGAGTTAGCCGCCGAGCCAGTTCCACCGCCGCCTTGTTAAAGAAAATGAAACGCGCGGCGTTGTCTTCATAAGCAACGCCCTGTTCGCCGAAAATTCCCGTCGCGATCAAAAAATTCGTCGCACCGAATCAAGAACAACTGAACTCCGCTGGCGCTGTGCGCCTGAAGATATTCGGCGATGTAAGTCTTTTCACCGACCTGAATATCGACTGTGACGCCAGTGTCCTCTTCCTTGAACGCGGAATTTTCGCGGATCTCCTTATAATAAGGCAGCGCTACCGCAACTTCATGGCCGCGCCCGCGAAGCTCCCTCGGCAGGGCGTCCATCACGTCGATCAGCGCGCCGGCATGCAACAATGGCGGGCCTTCGGCGCTGATCATCAAAATCTTCATCGTCTCGTTGGCGTGGATCACTGCGTCTTCCATGTCAAAGCAACGGCGGAACGCAATCTTTTTTCCGGACTTTGCCAGTAGTAACGCAGTTGGCCGGGCGACCAGCCGGTCAAATCAGCACGATAAATACGAATTTTCCTTAGCAGTGAAATACAGCCGTTCGGTCGAGTCCTTCGATTCCTAGAACATCATGAAACAATATCCCATTTCTGAATCTGGCGCTGCGTCTCCGCGCGTCTTTGCCGCGTTTTTGCTTTGCGCGGCGAGCGGCCTCCTGACCATGTTCAGTTTTGCTTCGACTCCCGCGAACGGAACGATCACGCCGGACATGCCGACGGCGACTTACTCGGCTGGTCCATTCTTTGTGGTTAATCCCACACCGATTCTAGAAGTCGACCAGGGCCCCGAATGCAACAGTACCTCCTAGTCAACCATGCGACGACTTCGCATTGACGGTGACTCTTCCGTCCGGTTATGCCGCCGCACATCCAAGTGCGTCGATTAAAGTCACTCTCAGTTGGACCCCAACCGGCGGATCGAACGGGAAAGCCGACTACGATTTGTACGTTTACAAAAATCCCCGAAACGACTGTAGCCCCAGTGATTGCACGGTTACCAACGGAAGTCAGGCCGCCGATTTCCAGTCCTCGAGCAGCGCCAATCCCGAGATCGCAAGCATCCCGGTCGCAGACGGGACCAATCACTACACCATCGTGGTCAATCCCTACACCCCGACTGGCGAAACGGTAAATGTTGTTGCGGAACTGATTTCAGGCTCCGGCGGAGCCGGCAGCCCGACCTTCGGCATGGCCGATCCCACCGTTCCCGGACATCCTCGTTTTCAGAATTTCTTCGCGCCGCCCGGCTCGGCCAAATCGCGAAGCGGCGAATTCAATATTGGCTTCAATCCGAAGAGCGGCCGGATCATGACGATGAACGACGGACCGATCTGGCGCCTGACTCCGCCCGAATTGTTGACGCCGAAAAAACCGGAGTGCTGCGAAGCTCTTTGGGAAGACAAGTCCAACGCGACGCTCGATTTCGGTTTGGATCCCATTCTTTGGACCGATCAAAAGACCGGTCGGACGTTTGCATCTAACTCAACCGCTGGCGCGAATGCAGTTTACGCCTACAGCGATGACGATGGCGATAATTGGACGCCGTTCGGAGTCGCCGCGCCAAATGGCGGCGCCGATCACGAAACGATCGGGACTGGACCTTATCCGGCGTTGCTGAGCGCGCTCGCAACTCCAGTTAATCAGGGACAAGCTGTTTACTATTGTTCGCAGGACATTGTTGGCCCCGCGACGTGTTATCGCAGCGACGATCTCGGTGCCAGTTACGGCCCATCGGTTTTGGCCTACACCGGCCAGGGACCGAGTGCGCCGAACGGAAATTGCGGCGGATTGCACGGTCACCTTCACGTAGCGCCCGACGGCGCAGTTTGGCTGCCGGTTCCGCAATGCAGCGGAATGCAAGGCGGCGTATTCAGCACCGACGCCGGCACAACCTGGCATACCTTCCAAGTGCCGGGAGCTATTTCGCAAAGGACGGGCGCCGATCCATCCATCGCGATCGATGCCGACAGCACGATTTACTATTCGTACGTCAACAATGAGCCGGTTGCTCAAGGCCAGCCGCCAGAAGGTCACGCCCGGGTGCAGGTAGGACATCTCGACGCCGTCAGCAACACGATTTCGTGGACGAACAATTTCGATCTCGGTGCGACTCACGGCATTGTGAACGCGGCTGAAATCGAAGCCGTCGGCGGCAGCTCTGGTCGCGCAGCGGTCGGCTTCCTTGGCACAAATATCGTCGGCGATTACCAGGCTCTCAGTTTTCCTGGCAGCTGGTATGCGTTCATCGCCACGACTTACGACGGCGGTAAAACGTGGACCACAGTCAACGCCACGCCTAACGACCCGGTTCAAGGCCAGGACCGGAATTTGGCAGCAAGGCGGCAGCAACGTTCAGCGCAATCTGCTCGACTTCAATGAAATCACCGTCGACGACAAAGGCCGTGTTCTTTACGGCTACAGCGATGGCTGCGTGAGCACTGGTTGCGTTGGCGGAACCGGCCCGAACGATTTCGTTGCTTACATGCGGGTCGCCCGCCAAACCGGCGGCATGAGCTTGTTCGCAAATAACGATGCGAACACGGATACAACAGGCGCGACGGTTCCGAAGCCGGCCTGCTTGTCCGGAGTTCGTGATGTCACCGGCTCCTATCTGACCTGGAAAACTCCCGATAACGGTGGCGCGGACATTACCGGCTACAACATTTACCGCGGGACGAACTCGGGTGCTGAAGGGCCAACCCCGATCGGTCACACCACGACTAAGACGAGCTTCATTGATACAACCGCGAATCCATCGGTTACTGACTACTATTACGTAGTTCAGGCGACTAACTCTGTTGGCGCCGGAGCCTTTAGTAATGAGGCAGATCTCAAGGCCGTAACGATTCCGCCGCCTACTGCGGCGACTTCCTGCAGCGGCGTTAACGTCGTCACCGACAATGTCGGCGACGCGATTAATCCGGCGCCCGGAGCCCAAGGACCGACCGATCAAGCGGACATTACCGGGATCTCGTTTTCAGCCAGTGGTGATGGCAAAACACTTACTACTACTACGACTATTGCGAACCTGAGTAGCACGCCTTCCCCGGGTAACCTATTTACGGTTTACTTTGTCGCCTGGACGGGACCGGACGGTAAGACCTATGCCACTCAGGCGCAGGTCAGCCCGGGAGATGTAGTTTCATACGCGTGGGGTGAGTTCGATCCCAGCGGGACTTCAATGGTTACGAGTAACTCGACCACTGGCACCTTTAATCCAGGGGTGAACGGAACCATTACGGTTGACGTTCCAACATCGGCCGTTGGCAACCCGACAATTCCGGTCTACGACGATAGCGGGGCCGCTCCGGCGGTAACGCATCCGTTTGGGATTGTGCTCGCAGGAGAAGGTGCGGCTAACGTAGGCGGCGAGATTTGGCTGCGGCCAATGGAGCGCGCGCCCGACGCCGATCAAGGCGTTAACGGCAGTGGGTTCGGCCAAAGTTGGGCGGTCTGCACCCGGCCTAACAATCCACCGGTTGCAGTCCTAGCGGCAAATCCAACTTCAGGCGCGGATCCACTGAGCGTAAACCTGGATGGCTCCGGCTCGTTCGATCCGGATACGGCACCGCCCGCGGACACGGTAGCTTCCTACACCTTTAACTTTGGTGACGGCTCACCGTCGGTCACTCAAGCTAGTCCGACTCTCAGTCACACCTATTATTATAACCAGGCCTGTGGCAGCGGACCGTGTACCTATGTTACTTCACTCACTGTCACTGACTCGCGCGGCATGCAAAGCCAGAACGGCGCGCAAGCCATAATCACGGTAAGCGGCGGCAGAGGAGGTTCGCCGAGCCCGACGCCAAGTCCTTCTCCGAGCCCGACGACTACGCCAACGCCGACAGCGACTCCAACAGCTACGCCAATGGGTACGGCGACTCCTCCTCCACCGCCGCCGGGAGGACTTGATAACATGCCCGTGATGACGATGTCAGTCTCGCCTTCAACGGTCCAACGCGGCCAGAGTGCGACTTACACGATAACCGCGAGCAAAGCAGCCGCTCAGAACATTGTGCTAGGTTACGCAATGAGTGGAACCGCGGTGCCAGGTTTGGACTACACCCTCTCCACCAGTGCCGGATCAGTTATTCTTCCGGCTGGCCAGCGAACCGTCGCTGTGACCCTCACGGCGGCTAAGACAGCGAAAAGCGGCGCAAATGCCACGATGAGCTTTAAAGTCGGGAACGGGTTTTAGTCTTGGATCTAACCCGTCGTCGACGGTCACAATTAAGTAACAGCAACTACAATTGTAACAGGCGTTCAGCGTATTCGCGCTGAGCGCCTGTTCTTTTTCATTTGGCGGCTGCTGCGTATTCGCGTTTCACCCAGTCGAGCGCTTCTTCGCGGTTTTTGAATGCGCCTTCCAATTGCCGCGTCTCCACCGCTTCGAGGATTTCGCCGAACTTCGGGCTCGGCTTCATTCCAAGCGCGATCAGATCGTCGCCGCGCACTAACGGCGGCGGAATGATTGGTTCGTTAGCGAACTCTTCGCGTTTCTGAAGAAGAAACTCATAATTGTCCATCATCTTATGGCTGCTCGCGCAATCAACCCGATGCAGCTCCATCTCCTCTTCGAACGTCGGCCGGGCCATGAAACGCTTCAGCTTTGCTACCCGCATTTTCGGCACGTCTTTGAACACCATATGCTGCCGCACCATCTCAACCGCCGCGTCGATCTCCGCCCGTGAAAATCGAAGCCGCTCCATGATTGATTCGGTCATCGCCGCGCCTATCCGGTCATGCTCGTTAAAACGAATCCGTCCGGTTGGATCGACTGTCGAGGTCACCGGTTTCGCCACGTCGTGAAGGAGAACGGCGAAGACGAGTGGGACCGAAACTTTTTCCGGCAACAATTCCAACATGATCTGGGTGTGCCGGAACACATCGCCTTCGGGATGAAATTGCTCAGGCTGCAAACAACCTTTCATGTCTTCGAGTTCAGGAAGAACTGCTCGCATTAGTCCGCTTCGATCCAGCAGGTCCCAGCCGCGCACTCGATTCGGCGACAGAAAGATTTTAACGAGCTCCTCCCGGATGCGTTCCGCGCTGATCTCATTGATCGCGTCGGCGTTTTCGACCAGTGCGTTCCAGGTTTCGTCGTCGATTTTGAAATCGAGAACGGTTGCAAAACGAACTGCGCGCAACATTCGCAACCGGTCTTCGCCAAAACGTTCGGTCGCCTTTCCGATCGCTCGAATCAATTTCGCATCGAGATCGGCGCGGCCGCCGACGAAATCAATCACCTCGTTCTTTTCGGGATCGAAGAACATGCCGTTGATCGTGAAGTCGCGGCGCTTCGCGTCCTCTTCGGGTGAAGAAAACCGGACGTCGGCCGGATGCCGGTGATCAAGATATGCGCCGTCTGCGCGAAAGGTCGCAACCTCGAAGTTCATTCCGCTTTCCACCACGACGACGACCCCGAAGTGCGCGCCGACAGCGTAAGTATGCGGAAAAATTTTCTGAACGACATCCGGTGTCGCATCGGTAGCGATATCGAAATCTTTTGCCGGCAGTCCGCGCACCATGTCGCGAACACAACCGCCGGCGAAGTAGGCAACATGCCGATGGTCGCGCAAACGTTTCGCGATTTCGCGTGCGGTCTTCTCCATGGGCGACACGGTCATAACAGGTAGGGGCGGTTCACCGAACCGCCCGCGCTGAAGTTATGAACCATCACCGAGCGGGCGATTGAGGTCAATCGCCCCTACCTACGCAGCAGGCGGCGGTTTTCTTTCCGTTCGGAACGAATGAATGACGAAGAAGATCACCGCAATGCAGATGCAGGAATCCGCCACGTTGAAAGCGGGCCACGGATGCGCGAACGGGACGTGCAGATTGAACAAAAGAAAATCAATCACGTGCCCGTAAAGCAATCGGTCGGTCAGATTGCCCAGAACGCCGGCCAGCAACAAAGCTGAGTGACACATCGCGCCAGCCGTTCGATGCCAGCCACACCGATTTGGTATCGGCCGAATGACCTGGTTTCGGCCGGGCCAAAAGAAGAACCAACGCGAGTAACGCCGCAGCGCAGGAAATCGCGATGAAAAAACTGTTCCCGCTTTTGAATGAACCGAATGCCGCGCCCGTGTTGGTGATGTTTACCAGATCGAAAAATTTCGGAATCACCACGATCGGGCGGTCCGGGTCGATTGAATTGAGAACCAGATGTTTGCTGATCCGATCGAGCGCGTAAAGCGGCAGTGACAGAAAAAAAATGTATTTCATTTCGATGTCACGACCGCCTCGCACCGATCGCACAGATCCGGATGGGTTTGGCTCTTGCCGACATATTCGCGGTGGCGCCAGCAGCGCGCGCATTTCGCATAATTTGTTTTCGTAACCGACGCGCTTGCTTCGTTTGCTTGCTCGATCGTCAAATCGCTGATGATGAAAAACTCTTCCAGCTCGGTTTTGTCGATCTTGGCCGTTACGTCGGAGTTCGATTTTAAAACCACGGCCGCCTCCAACGCGTTGCCGATTAGTTTTTCCTGCCGTGCTTTCTCGATCGCCTGGCCGATCACTCCTCTCAACTTCAATAATTCGGCGACCTGCTCGGTCGCTTCGTTGCCGCGGCCGGATGGCTTCGGGAATTCTTGCAAATGCACAGACGTTGTAGCTGTAGCCGGAGTCGGTGACTCGGCTGGCCGGCAACACCGATGCCGGCTACAACCGAATAACTCCACGCTTCTTCAGCGGTGAACGCCAAAACCGGCGCGAGCAATTGACAAAGCGCGCTCAAAATTTCATGCATCGCGCTTTGGGTCGCGCGGCGGCGCGGTCGAATCGGTCGCATCGCAGTACATTCGGTCTTTCGTGATATCGACGTAGAGGCTGCTCAGATCGACCGCGCAAAACTGATTCAAGGTGTGATAAACCTTGTGAAACTCGAACGCTTCATAGGCCGCGCGACAATCTTTGATCACCTGATCAAGCCGTTCCAGAATCCAGCGATCAACCAGTGTTGTAGCGGCGCTCGTCCCGAGCGTCGACGGTCAGAGACCGCCGCTACAGGGAAATCGTGGAGATTGCCTAACAAGATTCGCAAGCGTGTTCCGGATGCGCCGGTAGGTATCGCCGAGCCGGGTGAACATTTCCTCCGAGAACGGAACGTCGTCGGTGTAATCGATGCTGCTCGCCCAGAGCCGGACCAGATCCGCGCCGTGTTTGCCCACGAAATGTCCGGCGTCCATCGGTTTGTCGTAGGTGCTCGACTTTGAAATTTTCTTTCCGTCCACATCGACGACGAAGCCGTGAGTGACGCAGGTCTTGTAAGGCGCGCGGTCCTTCAAGCGCGATGCTCGTCATGAGCGACGATTGAAACCAGCCGCGATGTTGATCGGTGGCTTCGAGATACATGTCGGCCGGATCGCGCAGTTCCGGATGAAGCGCGCAAACCGCCTGGTGCGACACGCCGCTGTCGATCCAAACGTCGATCGTGTCGTTGCGTTTGGTTGTGCCCGCGGGCAATCCAAGTTCTTTCGCGAGATCGGCATCACTGAGTTCGAACCAGACGTTGGATCCGCGTTCGGCCAACGATGTCGGCGAGTTTGCGGATGACTTTCGCGTCCAGAATTGGCTTTCCTTCCGGCCGAATAAAAAACCGGCAGCGGCACGCCCCAGCTGCGTTGGCGTGAAATCACCCAGTCCGGCCGCGATTCCACAGTGCCCGCGATGCGGTTTTCGCCCCACGCCGGAATCCATTTCACTTCCTTGTGGATCGCTTCCAACGCGCGCGGACGCAGGTCGTCGATCCGAATGAAAAACTGTTCGACGTTGCGGAAGATGATCGGCGTTTTCGATCGCCAGCAATATGGATAGCTGTGGTGAAAGCTCTGCGCGCCTAACAAGTTTCCCTTCTCTCGAAGCAAATCGACGACGTCTTTGTTGGCATCGAATACGTATTTGCCGATCAGACTGGGAACGCCCGCCTCGTCGGTGAGCTTCCCGTGATCGTCGACCGGCGACAAAATCGGCAGGTTATTCGCGCGGCCGAGATTGTAATCGTCTTCGCCGTGACCGGGCGCGATGTGGACCGCGCCGGTGCCGGTATCCATGGTCACAAAATCGGCGGTGAGCACGATGGCTTCGCGATCCAGGAACGGATGTCGCGCCTTGATCTTGTCGATGTTCGCGCCCGGAAACGACGCCAGCGGTTCGCCAGTCGGCTCGAATTTCGTGTTCGCGCAAAATTGCGGGACCAGTTTGTCGGCGAGCAAAAGAGTTTCGGAAGTTCCGTCGCGCCGAAATTCCTGGACGACGTAAATCTCTTTCGGGACCGACCGCGATCGCGAGGTTCGCGGGCAAAGTCCACGGCGTTGTCGTCCAAATCGCGATGCTCGCCTTGTCCTTCCACTCGCCGGTGACGATCGGAAATTTCACATAAACCGAAGTGTCGTCGCGTTCCTGATACTCCACTTCGGCTTCGGCCAGGGCGGTCTGCGCGCCGGTGCTCCAAAACACCGGCTTCTTCGATTGATAGACGAGATTTTTTTCAACGAACACGGCGAACGCGCGCAAGATTTCGGCTTCGTATTTGGGATCGAGTGTCAGATAGGGATGTTCCCAATCGCCGAGGACGCCGAGGCGTTTGAACTGTTGTCGCTGAATGTCGACATATTTTCGCGCGAACGCGTCGCAACGTTTGCGGACTTCGAGCGGCGACAAGTCCCGCGATTCTTTGACCACTTTGTATTCGATCGGCAAACCGTGGCAGTCCCAGCCCGGAACGTAAGGCGCGCGTTTGCCGAGCATGGTTTGGGATTTCACAACCAAATCTTTCAGGATCTTGTTAAGTGCCGTGCCCATGTGGACGTCGCCATTCGCGAAAGGCGGGCCATCGTGGAGAACGAAAAGTTCCCGGCCTTTCCGCGATTCTTGGATCTGCTGATAAAGCTGGCTGTCATTCCATTTCTTGAGCAACTCCGGCTCGCGCGTTGCCAGATTCGCCTTCATCGGAAAATCGGTCCGCGGCAGATTTAACGTGTCTTTGTAGTTCTTCTCAGCCATTTGGAATGTGCCAATCCGGCTCGGACTGCGGCCCGGCTCCGGACCGCTGCTACCTAGCATCGGTTCCTGACAAATCAACGGATCGACCGTTCCGAAATCTTACCGCTGAATACGGCCACCTGGCACCCATTCTCCGAATTGGGTGATAATATGATCAACGGAACAAATTTCGAGCAGCCGGCCGAGACGGCGAAACGGCCCGCAGTTGTGACGTTGCCGCCCAAGCGCCGCAGCAAGTTTGTCTGCGATCGCCGACCGCAGGAGTCGCTTCCGGTGCCGATCGTTCCGATTTTTTCACGCGGGCCGCGAATGAAACGCTCCGGCGCGATGGCAGTGCACTGGCGCAACGGCGCGAGCGAAGAGCACCCGAACATGGTGCGAGTTTCGCCGGACATCCTGAGCGCGTTTAACAGGGCGATCGGCGCAATTGGAAAATCTTCACCACAACAAACCGCCCACGCCGCAGCATGAAAACCCTGGCCATAGCGACATTATCGATTCTGTTGGCGATAAGCGGCTTTGCGCCGTCAGTTCATGCGGCGCCGATTCAAGGCAGTATCGATTTCGCCGGCGTCGTAACTTTCGACAGCACATCACTCGCGACCGCCACCCGAGTAAACCTCTGGAATAGTTCGTTTGTGCTTCAGGATTCGGGCAGTTTTTCCAGCATTTCTCCCGGAACCAACGTCACCATGGCCGCGCCGTGGATTTTTAATCCTTCAACCAGCACGCCGAACTTGTGGAGCGTGGGAGGGTTCAAGTTCGATCTCACGTCTTGTGTGATTGTCTCCCAAACCTCGAGTTTCCTGAACATCACCGGCATTGGAACTCTCAGCGGCAACGGTTTCGATCCAACGCCGGGAACGTGGAGTTTCACTTCGAGCGACGCCAATGGGCAACCGCAATCCACCTTTGGTTTCCAAACCCAAACGGCCGCGGTGCCGGAGCCGACTACAATCGCGTTGCTCGGCGCAGGGTTGTTCAGTCTGGCCGCTACCAGACGGCGGACAGAAAATTGATCCAGCCCAAAGTCCAACTCATTGGGCAACAACGAATTGTTTGTTGGGACACAAAAGATTCCCAGTCTCCGGGAACTTTGTCCTAGAATGGAAAACCCATGAAAATTATTCGCGGTTTGCGGATGTGGCTCGCCGGCGTTTTCGGCGCAGCCGCAGTGTTATTGGCAATTGCAAGTTTCCAGCCGGCGAAATTGACAAGCAGTGCGAGTCCTAAACTCTCGTTCGAGAAACTAAACCGTAACGTCGTTAGGCCAGACAAAGGGCCGTCACGATACCCGGCGTTGAATCCAAGTATTCCATCGCCGAATGCGCCCACTTTCGGACATCCAATTATCAGCGGCATCGGCGGCTTTGGTTACGAAGAGAATTTGCGTCCCGATCCGACAGATCCGACTCGCATTTACACGAGCGTGCCTGGCTCGGCCGCCGCAGACACCAGTTGGATTTGGCGGTCGCTCGACACCGGCAAAACTTTCAAATGGATACCCGCCGCGCTGCCGCTCACCGGAAAGGTCAACGCCTGTCATGGTGGCGGTGACACCGAGCTCGCGGTCGACTCCGCTGGACATCTTTATTTTAACGACCTGACCCTTGCGAATTTCAGCACGTGGCGTTCGGATGATTTCGGCGCTTCGTTTGGTGTTAATTGCACCAACGTCAGCGTTCCCGACGCAGTCGTGGATCGGCAATGGTACACGGTCGATGGCGATCCGACGAACGGCGGCACAATTTATTTGGCCAATGATGAAGTGGGGAATGGCGGAGTGCAGTGCGGCAACGGACTCGGCGGAGTAGCCGGCAACAACGTTCTAGTAATGTATCGCTCGCCGATCACTGGCATGCTCGGGACTACCGCGGGAATTACATTCGGACCGGCAAACCACGTGACCTCGGTCCTGAGCTGCGACGAGGGAATCATGGGCAACAACGAAATCAGTCCGATTGCGACGACGCTCGGTCAACCGAACGGTCTTGGCGGATACACGACATTACCGGCGCCGGTGAAACACGTTTACGTGATTCACGACAACCTGGCGGTGAACCAAATTCGACTCGGCCGCTGTTTTCCGGTGGCGTTCGGCGCGCCGGTAACAAACGTCAGCGATCCGAGCGGATTGAATTGCACCGATTTGCTGGTCAAAGACCTCGGACCGAACGCGCGGACGGCGGCGAATTTTCCAACAATGGCGATCGATAAGTCCGGAAATCTCTACGCAGTTTGGGAGCAGGCGCCGACCGATGCCAACAGCAACATCATCGGCGACACCGTTCTGATGTATTCGTATTCGACGAACGAAGGAAATACCTGGTCGACACCGGTCCAAATCGACACCTCCGGCTCGCCCGATGGAGTTTTACACAACAATGTTTTTGCGTGGATCGCCGCGGGGGATGATGGCCGCGTAAACATTGCGTGGTACGGCACAACTGGTCTCTCCAATCCAAATGATGCATCGTGCGGCCAAAACGGCGGGCCGGCAGTACCGCCCTCGAGGAATATTAATGGTCCCGATGCAACCACCGGCGCTTTTTGGAGCTTGTGGTTCACTCAGAGTTTGAATGCACACGATGCGAATCCGACATTTATCGCGCCTGTCCGCGCGAGCGAGCATTTCAACCATCTCGGAACGATTCAGACGGTGCTCGGCGGCCAATGCGGAGATCGGCAGGATCTGGGTGACTTTTTGCAATTGCGCACCGGCAGCCAGGGCGAAGCGGAAATCAGTTATGCCTATTCAAACAGCATCACCCATTCGCTCGCTTCGCACGCGATGTTCGTTAGGCAAAATGGCGGCACCGGACTCTACGCGGCGCAATCGCCTTTGAGCGTTTCCGGAATCAAGCCTTACAACATCGTGCTCGATCCCGCCGGCGACGGTAAATACGAAGCCAACGGCGTCAGCAGCGCGAGCATGCCGCAACTCGACATTATTGCGTCCAGCGTCAGCCAAGTGACAACAGCGCCATGTTCGGCGGTCGCGCCTTGTTACAAAATTTTCATGCAGCTGAATAATCTCAGCCTCGCGCCGACACTCGCCCAGGATCCCAACACGGATCTCGTTTGGTCGACTCAGTGGTTTGTTCCGTCGACCACGGACTCGTCCGGCGGAAGAAACTTTCACGTTTATGCCGAATCCAACAACGGCGCGGCGCTGCAATGTTTTACGGGGCAAAACGCGGTCTTTACCGCTGGCGGCGGATACACGGCGATGTCTTATCCCGGCGGCACCACCGCATTGCCGGCGGCGAATTGCCAATCCACCCTTGGTCCCAACGGCACGATTACAATTTACGTTCCGCTATCGACGGTCAGCGAGCCGGGCGCGATCGACAATCAACTGCACGAAGTGACGGCCAGCACCATGACGCTTACCCAGCCTGCGAACACAAGTCCCGATCTGTTGGGCACCGGACTGGCCGGCTCATTGTTCAATCTCATCGATGTCGCGCAAGGTTACGTTTTCGATCCGATTCTGAGCGGCGCGGTTTCGAGAAAAGTTCATGGCGCCGCCGGCGCGTTCGATATCGATTTGTTGGCCGGTGGCATTGAAGACCGAAGTGGCGGCGCGAGCGGGAATTACCAGGTCGTTGCCACGTTTGCTTCCCCAGTAACAGTAAGCAGCGCAAACGTTGCGCCAGGCAATGGAGCTACTGGATCGGTCAGCGGAGCGCCGGCCGTAAGCGGCAATCAGGTCACAATTAATCTGACAAACGTTAGCAACGCGCAACGGCTGACAATCAACCTCCTCGGCGTGAACGATGGCACCAAGACGCGGGATCTCGCTATTCCAATGGCGGTCCTTATCGGTGACACGAATGCGGACAATTTCACCGACGCGATCGATGTCAGTCAGACCAAATCGCAGTCCGGCAAAGCGGTTACGAATTCCAATTTCCGCGAAGACGTCAACGTCGACGGATTTATCGATGCGATCGATACATCGTTGGTGAAATCGAAATCGGGAACAGCGCTGCCGTAACACCTGAGCAGCCACCTCGCGGGCAAGTCGGTGTCGGAGGATTTCCGGCAACAGAGTCGGCCTAACCAATCTACGTCGGCGCGGCTTCGGTTTGGTAGCACTTGTCGAATCTCAGAAAGCTTCTGACAACACCGTAAGGTTTTTGCGTAGATCGCAGCGCAATTTCGTTCCCGCGCGCCTGTTTCTCCGCGCATGCATCCAATCTCCTTCCAATTTCCGATGAAAGAATCAGCAAATGAAAACGCTATTCAGATATTTCGTTCCTTGTGTTATCGCAGTTGGCTTACTTGGTCTTAGCGCCGAAGCGGCGAAAAAGAAAAAAGTGGTCACCCGTCAGGGCGTCGCTACGCCGTCAGTGACTGCCAATTCTAATCTGCCAAACTGCACATTGCCCGGCATTCAGGTCTTAGCCGACCCGGCAAACGACCAAAACGGCAACCAAGTCGGCGGTCCGAGCCAACAGCTCGATCTTCTCGGCGTTTATCTCGCCGAGCTCGGCACCGATACAAACGCGATCACGGTGACGATCAAAGTCCAGAACTTGAGCGGCACGCTGCTTCCGAACGCGACCTGGCAGGTCTACATGAACGTAAAGGACACCAACGGCACGCTGCGGACGATTTTCGTGAACATGAACACAACGGACAATCCTCCGAACGCCGCTTTTAATTTCGGATACAACAGCAGCGTGGGCGGGACCGGAAATGATACCAGTCAAGGCACCGCCGGCGTCGTTACCGGAAGCTTCGCTCCCGACGGAACGATCACGATCAAGCTCAACACCGGGAACGTCCTCAGCTTTAGCGACATTAGTACTGCCCATCAATTCGATGTCGACTTGCGCCAAGCAGGCGTAAGTCTGTCCGGCATCAACGCCGTCACAACGGAATTAATCGGAGCATTAGGCAACGGCGGGACAGCGACGATCGACACGGCGACGACTGGCACAACCAGTTATCTCACGGTTGGAAACGGAGCGTGCTCAGCTTCTCCGAGTCCTACTCCCACTCCTACTCCAGCCGGTTCTCCGACTCCTACTCCTACTCCTACCGCGACACCTACTCCGGCGCCGAGCACTGCCGGCATGCCGCGGTTCTTCACTTACATGTCTCCGCAAGGCGTCGCCGACAGCGCAGGCGAACCATCGATCGGCAGCAACTGGACGAAGGAAACCGTTTTCCACAACACGACGATCAACGGCTCGGTCAACGATCTTCCGAACGGTGGCTCGACGCTTTATTACGGCGGATTTATGTCATCAATGCTGAAGGTCACGTTCAGTGATTGTGCGTCACCGGCATTGATCACCTGGGACCAAAAGCCGCTAGTCAGTGCGAGCACACCGCGCGCGGCGGGCGATCCGATTCTATTTACCGATCACGCAACCGGACGAACATTCGCTGTGCAACTCGAGGGTCTGACACCGGCCGGCGCAACGATTGATATCACCGACAATGATGGTGACACCTTTACCCCAAGCGATGGCGTAGTCCCATCGGATATCGATCACGAAACACTGGGCGGCGGAATTTATCACGCTCCGATTCCTCAGGGAGTGAATCCGCTTTATCCGAATGCACTTTACTATGCGTCCCAGAGTGTCGCCGAAGCGCGATGTCTGCGCAGTGACAACGGTGGATTAGTGTTCAGTCCGGCGACGGTGCCGATGTTCACCATCGACCAATGCTCCGGATTGCACGGGCACGTCAAAGTTTCGCCTGCTGATGGAACTGTTTACGTTCCGGATAAAGGCTGCGGTGGAACGTTGCCCTACCACGAAGCGAGCATGCAGGCGGTTGTCAGATCAGATGACAACGGTCTGACCTGGACAGTAATGCCCGTGAGCACTTCCACTGGTAACGGCGAGGAGAGTAATCCGGCCGACGGAAGTCACGAGAGCAAAGGCGATCCTTCGGTAGGTATTGCAACCGATGGCACACTCTATTTTGGATACCAGGCGAACGATGGCCATCCCCATATCGCCGTGTCGACAGATAAGGGTGCAACGTGGAACTATGATACCGACGTTGGTGCGAACGTAGTTAACGGCGGACCGATTGTGAACACGGTGTTCCCGGCGGTTGTAGCCGGTGATCCCAATCGCGCCGCGTTCGCGTTCTTCGGAAGTGAAACTCCGGGAACGAACTTTCATTGCAACGCTGCGGGTGGTGAATCATGCCCCGGCGGAGATTTCCAAGGTGTGTGGTACCTGTACGTCGCAACGACGCTGGATGGCGGTAAGACTTGGACCACTCAAAACATAACTCCGGGTGATCCGATCCAACGCGGTGGTATTTGCGACAGCAGCAGCGCAACGTGCCGCAACCTGCTCGACTTTTTTGACGCAACAATCGACAAGGAAGGACGGGTCCTCATTGGCTACGATGATGGTTGCGTGAGCGCCAGCTGTATCAACGGCGGCAACAACGACTTCACCGCCAAAGCAGCGATTGCGAGACAAGCCGGCGGCAAACGAATGTTTGCGGCGTTTGATCCGGTCGAGCCTGCGATCCCTGGCGCGCCGAACGTTACCGGAGCGTTGAATAACCCAACGACTGCGACTCTAACCTGGCAGGCTCCGGATAATTCGGGCTCACCAATTACTGGTTACCGAATTTATCGCAAGGATGGCACTGGGACATATAGCCTGGTTGCTACTGTTACGACGACCAGTTACGTAGATTCGACCTTTGCCGCGGGCGATTCTTACCGCGTCACCGCGGTTAACGCGCAAGGCGAAAGTCCGTATTGCTCCGATGTCACGCCGGCCGTCGTGATACCGCCGGATCCGTGTAAGCTTCCTGGAGGTACTCGCCGTCATTGATAACGATGGTGACGCGGCTCCAAATCTGCCGCCTGATCCACGGGTAGACGTCCAGCAACTTTTCGTCGCCGAGCCGCTGTTCACACCGGCCGCAGAAAAACTCGTATTCACGTTGCAAGTCGCTCCATCGACTTCCGGATCGGCGCCGGCGAGCAGTCAATGGTACATTGTTTGGAACCGTCAGGGCACCGATCCGACTGATCCGAACGACGCTAGCTACGACCGGATGTACGTGGCGATGAAAACGGACGCGACTGGCGCAGTTACATACGACTACGGCAAGTTTGGCATTCCTCTGAATGAGGTCCCGCCACCGCCGCCAGATCCCAACGCGAACACGCCTAAATCTTTTGGTGCACCGGATTCGGGCACTTACGATCCGGCGACGGGTATCATTCGAATCACGATCTCCAATTCGAAGCTTCGGACAATTGACGGTGGCGCAGGCAAATATGTCGCAGGCACTGCTCTCAGTGGGCTGAACGTCAGAACATATTTGGCGCGACCTGATGCCGGTCAGAAATCACAGAACAACGCGAACGATATCACTCCGGACGGCAGCTACGCTCTCTCCGGCAATGCATCTTGCGCGACAAATGTGATCCCGGTTCTGAGCGTGGTTTCAGCAAAAACGCATGGTAGCGCAGGTGAATTCGACATTCCGCTTCCCTACACCGGCAACACCGCGCCTAAGGGCATCGAATGCCGAAGCGGCGGCGCGAACAACAGCTACACAGTTGTGTTTAGCTTTGTTAATCCACTCGTAAGCGTCAGTAGCGCCCAGATCTCCAGCGGAACTGCGAACATCGACAGCGCACACACCGGCATTAACCAGAGCAATCCACATGAATACGTGGTGAACCTCACTGGTGTTTCGAACGCCCAACGGGTCACCGTTGCTCTAAATGGAATCAGCGATACCGCCGGCAATAGCGCCAGCTCATTGAGCGCAACCTTGGCTGTCCTGATCGGCGATACCAACGCCGACAAGTTCACTGACGCGATCGACACAGCTCAGACGAAATCGCAATCCGGCAAACCGTTAACCGACGACAACTTCCGCGAGGACGTAAACGTCGACGGATTTATCGATGCGATCGACACAGCGCTGGTGAAATCCAAGTCGGGAACGTCGCTGCCGTAAATCCTCAGCGAAAGATCGCAAAGTGATCGTTTCTGGTCGGAATCGCGCGCGAGTGCGCGCGATTCCGCCTTTACGTAGCCAACCAACAAACGGACTGGAACAGGCGGCCATCTTCGGCGCCAGTTCCGATTCGTAATTCAACTCATTACCATGAACAACAAATCTACCTTTAAGTCCGGCTTCTTCCGGCCGCGTATCTTTTTATGCTTCGTTCTTTGCTCAATGGGAGCATCGCTCGGCATTGTAGCGTTCGGAGGCGGCTCGAAACAAACTTTCGCCACTGGCCGCAGCCTTTCTCTCAAAGCGAACGCGGTAGTTCCCACTGTTTCTCCCGCCTTGCGCGATCTGCCAACTGTCTCTCAGCTCACCGCCAAACAGACCGAAATTGGCGATACCGAACGGCAGTTGTCCGGAAGACAGCTTCAAGATTTAACCAGGCAAGACCCCATTGTGAAAAACGCGCCCGCGGCTGCCAACATGCCGTCCGTCGGCGCTTCGTTTGAGGGGATGAACATTGCCCAGGCTTGTGGCGGCTGCCTCCCCCCTGACACCGACGGCGCGGTCGGTCCAAATCATTACGTGCAAATGGTGAATTCCGATTTGGCCGTTTTTAACAAAGCAACCGGGGCGATGATTTCCGGGCCGACGCCAATCAACAACCTCTGGTCTTCGGGCGAATGTCAGGCAAACAACGATGGAGATCCGATCGTCGTCTACGATCAACTCGCCGATCGTTGGCTCATCAGCCAGTTCATTGCTTCGGCCGCCCCGAGTTACGCCCAGTGCATCGCCATTTCAACCAGCCCGGATCCAACCGGGACCTACTACGCCTACGAGTTCGATCAAAGCACGACTGTCTTTCACGATTACCCGAAAATGGCTGTTTGGCCGGACGCCTATTACATGACGACCAACGAGTTTCCGAGCAGTCAGGAAACCAACTCCGGCGCCGGCGAGTTTGCCTTCGAGCGTCCCAAAATGTTGCTCGGTCAACCGGCGCGCTTCATTTGGTTCGATTCATCCAATCTCGCGATCGGTGCCGCCTATGTTCCGGGCGGCCAAAATCCAACTAACCTTGACGGAAAGACGCTGCCGCCGGCCGGCGCGCCAAATTATATTGTTGAAGTTGACGCTTTGCCGAGCACGCCGGATCCAACAAACACTTCGGCCGTTCTCGTGATGTGGAAGTTTCATGTCGATTGGAACAACATCGCGAATTCGACATTGGGAACTGGCTCGGGAGTTCCGACCGCGGCCGGGGGCGGTTTGTACACCGCCGCCGCAGGCCATCCAGATTTTCAAGTTCCAATCGCCAATTTTATTGCGGCGCAATGCGTTTACGGGCAGGGACCAAATTGTGTTCCCGAGAAAATCGTTCCCGGCGTGAACGCCGCAACCCTCGATACCCTCGGCGACCGGGTAATGTTCCGCGCGACCTATCGCAACTTCGGCGATCACGAATCGCTGGTCGTTCATCACACCGTCGTGACTGGCGCAGACGCGCCGAACGGCGCTACTCGCACCGGATTGCGCTGGTACGAAGTGCGCAATCTCAGTACGACCCCGACAATTTACCAACAAAGCACGTTCGCTCCGCTCGATCCGATGAATCCACTCTGGCGCTGGATGGGCAGCGCCGCGATGGACCACATGGGTGACATCGCAATCGGTTACAGCGCCAGTGGCCCAAATTATTATCCGTCGATTCATTACGCCGGCCGGCTTGCGACCGATCCGCTGAACGATCTGACTCAAGGCGAAGGCGTGATGTTCGCGGGTCTTGGAATTCAAGGTTTTCCGCTCAATCGCTGGGGCGACTATAGCGATCTCACCGTCGATCCGAATGACGACTGCACATTTTGGTACACCCAGGAATACGCGCCGACCAATCCGACGCCTCGCATAATTGACGTCAACTGGCACACTCGCATCGGCACCTTCCGCTTTGCGCAATGCGTAACCGCAAACTCAGTTGCAGTAACGAGCGTTGTTTCACGCAAGACTCACAGTTTCGCGGGAACATTTGATGTTCCGATGCCGATTACCGGCGGCGGAATCGAGGATCGCAGCGGTGGAACCAACGGAAATCACCAGATCGTGGCCACCTTTGCTGTGCCGGTCACATTTACCGGCGCGACAACCTCCTGCGGCAGCGTCGCAGGAACGAGCACTGCGGGCAACGCGGTCACAATTAATTTGACCGCCGTTCCAAACGCGTCGGTTTGTTCGGTGACGCTAAATGGAGTGACGGACGGTGTCGCAACTCCCGGAGACGCAACATTTCCAGTAAGCTTCCTGATCGGCGATACAAACGCCGATCGTTTCACCGACGCAATCGACGTGAGCCAGGCAAAATCGCAATCGGGCCACCCAGTGACGAGTTCCAACTTCCGGGAAGACGTGAACGTCGACGGATTTATCGACGCCATCGACGTCGCGCTGGTGAAATCAAAATCGGGAACCGCCCTGCCGTAGGCAGCGACAATAGGGTCAAGTCGAGTATTGCCGGCGAAAGCGTGTCGGCAGCGCGAATGATCGCCAAGGTGGATCGGCTTCTCCGAAGACGATTAACGCGTTCGGAGAACGCTTCCACTACTTTTGTCCACAGATGCCTCGGCGCGCCGTTAGTGATCAGCAAACGCACTTCGCGGTGTAAGGCAAAAGCTGACCCAACGCTCAGACTAATACGGATTCCGATACCCGTCCGTTTAGGGGACAATTCTCGATTGGAGTATTGATTTCACCCACCCCATGAAGAAAAAACTGAATCCAAAATCGGGTTTCATCACTCTGCGACATTTGTTAGGCGTTCTGTTGTGCGTTGCCGGCATTTCGATTGCCGGATTCAGCGTAGCCGCCAAAACATCTGCGAAAAAAGTCGCTACCTCCAAAACGGTCAGCCGAAAACCGGTCCATCCAGTGGCAGCTCCAAGCCCCAGCGCCCCGACCCCGACGGGCGGAACCTTGAGCGTGAGCAATCCAAAAGTGACTTACACGGATTCGATCGGACCGATTCCAAATGCAACGGGCGAAGGCCTGACTGGAGCACCTGTTTGCGCAATGAACGGTGTGGATTGTAGCATTTATACTCTAACCCTCGATCCCTCTATCTTCAGTGCGTCGCCGGGTTATGATCCCACAAAGGCAAATATCGTGATCCAGTTGTCCTGGTCGCCATCGGCCTTTCAATACGGGTCCTTTGTCGAAGATAAGAATGGAAACGTCATCGCCTCGAACACGGCTGGATTAGAGCCCGAAACGATTACGATCGCAGTTAGCACAGCTAACCTGCAAGCGAACGGCCCCTACACAATAGTCACAACCCTGGAGATTGGGTCACCCGGTACGGGTTATACCGGAAATATCACGCTGCAACAGGCCTCGGGCACCGTCAGCACATGTAATGGCTGCATCCCTCCGCGCTATCAATTGTACCCGGCCACCAGTGGTACTGCTACTCAGTCGGGTGAGCCTTCCATCGGCGTCGATTGGAATCCGAACGTAGCCAGTTTGAAGCAAATCAGTCCTGGCACTGCAGCCCACGGTCCAACCAAACTCAACACCGGCGGTATCACTATGTTCACCGCCACCTTCGACCAAGACCGGGTTAGCTTTGATGATTGTTCTTCTCCCGCCATCAACACGTGGACAAATACCGCGTTCATTCCACAAACTATAACGACCCTCGACGCGATCGGTTTCACCGACCATTTTACCACGGCCGCGTTGGGTACTTCCTATCCGCCACCGCTTACGCCTGGGCGGACATTCCACGGGCAACTTACCGCGGGAGACAGCAACACGTCTTACACGGATGACGACGGCGCAACTCACACCCAGACCCAAGGTGGCGGCGTCCCGCAAGGTCCTGACCACGAGACGATCGGCGGCGGCCCATACAATCCCAACTCACTCCCGCCACCTCCGCCCAGCACCGTCTATTCGAACGCAATTTATTATTGCACTCAGAATATTGCGCCTGAGGCTGAGTGTTCCCGAAGCGACGATGGCGGCCTAACCTTCGGCCCAGGTGTTCCGATCTATACTCCAACGCAATGCACCGGCTCAATTCACGGACACGTGAAAGTAGCTCGTGACGGCACTGTCTACGTTCCAAATTATTCCTGCACGTTACCAAACGGCAATCAAGGCGTCGCCGTTTCGACCGA
Organism: uncultured Verrucomicrobiae bacterium; assembly: GCA_963800015.1. Taxonomy (GTDB): domain Bacteria; phylum Verrucomicrobiota; class Verrucomicrobiia; order Chthoniobacterales; family UBA10450; genus AV40. The sequence continues at coordinate 190,795 of CAWCZE010000009.1, forward strand.
TAACGGCATCACCTGGACGGAAAACAACGTTCCAGGAAGCGGCAGTCCCAAACCTGGCCTGGTGGATCCGTCAGTGGGGATTGGTTTGAACGATGTCGGCAAGCCGGCCGGAAATTTGAATGGCACCAACACGATCTACTTCGGTTACATCGATAGCGATGGCGGCGCCAAAATCGCCGTTTCACACGATCGAGGCGCTAATTGGAGCACGCCGCAGAATGTAGGAACGCCTTTTAATCTGGTTAACACCACGTTCCCGGTAGTGGTGGCGGGGGACGATAATCGTGCCGCCTTCGGTTTCCTGGGAACGACCACACCCGGGGACTCTTCGCTGGACCCGAATTTCCCGGGCTATTTGGCATCTTTACATTGCTACAACTTACGACGGCGGTAACTCCTGGGTTACTGTCGATGCAACTCCGAATGATCCGGTCCAAGTAGGTCCAGTTTGCAACGGCGGCACGACATGCTCGACCAAGCGAAATTTGCTGGACTTCAACGGATTCGATGTCGATGCGGAAGGACGTCAGTTGTTGGGATTTGCCGATGGCTGCGTCAATTGCACCAACAGTTCTTCGTCGGCCGATTCGAATGCGGCTCTTGGCACTGTCGCGCGTCAGTCTGGTGGCCCGAGACTCTTTGCCCAGTTCGATCCACCGTCGGTTGCGCCGCCAGCCGCGCCTCAACTAGTTTCAGTCACTCCTCAAGGAAATAACGGAGTACTGGTTTCATGGCTCGAACCGGACAACGGTGGAGCGCCGATCACCGCATATAAGATTTATCGGAGTGATAATACAAATGGTGGAAGCGGCCACGAAGTACTGATCGCTACAGTTACAAACAGCCCTACCCAGACAAATACAAAGTATCTCGATGCGACTGCTATTACCACGCCCACCGTTACTGATTTCTTCTATCACGTCACAGCCGTGAACTCCGCGGGAGAATCAGGATTCTGCCAGGAGAAAGACATACTTGGTCAAATTGGCGGCGGCACATTCGGCTCTGGGAATTCTTGCTCAGCCGAGTACCTTAACGTGCAGGGCCAGGGCAGCGCGCCTTCGGTCGACCCAACGACCGAGGAGCAAATCCAGGACGTTAATGTCGGCGAGCCGTTCATTAACTGCACGGATCACTCGATAACTTGGGTGATAAAGGTGAATACGCTCGATCCGGCACACACCGGGCAGGTAACTCCGTTGTTTAACACTGAGTGGCTGGCCCAGTTCGTTGTCCCGGCCAGCGCTAACACCAGCGGAGTGCCTCAAACACTTTTCGTTTCCTGGGACACTGAAACTATTGCGACAGGTGCATTCAATTACGGGTTTATCGACAACAGCCCGACCGGAGGAGGTCTCTATACCTCGCAGTGCCTCGAAGTGCCGGGCCAAACCTGTGCGGCAACCGGAACGGCTAATACCGACGGAACAATCACCATCAAGTTAAGCTATGGTAACGGACTTACTTTCTCGCCATCAAGCGGCAGCCCGTTCACGGTGAATCTTGGGCCAGGGACGCAATTGAGTTCCATAAAAGGACTTACCTTCACTTGTGCGTGCGTGGGCGGAAGCGGGCTGTTGGAACCTGACAGTAACACTACGGGAGACGGCAGCTACACCATGAAAGGCAACGTGCCCTGCGCTGCCGCGCCGCCAATCGCAAACCTTAACGCAACTCCTACGACTGGTAATGCACCGTTGAATGTTACATTCGACGCATCGCAATCGCGAGAGTCAGCGCCGCTTTCATCGTGCTATTCGATCAACTCGTTCACCCTGAACTTTGGTGATGGGAGCGGCCCGGTCACGCACGATGGGGCACATCCAACATTCACTCACACTTACAGTAGCCCCGGCGACTACCCAGCCCGATTAACAGTTGCCGACACTGCGGGCCAGACCAGCACGAACATGGCGCAGGTAGTCGTTACCGTGAGCTCTGCGGGTTCGCCGCAGCTAAGTGCAACAAACCCCATCGTTTCACGCATGACTCATGGAAGCGTTGGCCCCTTCGACCTTAACTTGCCGGTGAGCGGAACACGCGGCATCGAATGCCGCAGCGGTGGGCCTAACGGGATTTACCACCTGATCTTCACCTTCGCGAACAACCTGGTCAGCGTGGACAGCGCCGGCATCACAAACGGTGGACCAACCACAGTTACCAGCAGCGCGATCGGTCCGAATTCGAACCAATACACCGTAAACCTGACTAAAGTCCCGAATGCTCAGGACCTCCAGGTCACCCTGATTAATGCGAAGGACACGACCGGCGCGATTGGCAACGTCACCGGCACAATGGGCGTGTTGATTGGCGACACTAACGCCGACGGCTTTACCGATGCAATCGACGTGAGCCAGACTAAATCGCAATCCGGCCATGCAGTTACGAATTCCAACTTCCGGGAAGACGTAAATGTCGACGGGTTTATCGACGCCATCGACGTCTCGCTGGTGAAATCGAAGTCGGGAACAGCGCTCCCTTGAAAGCTGTCAAAATGATCTCAGAGCCAGGCAAGTCAGACGGAGAAAGCCCGCCGGCAACGGTTTCGCTGCCTCCTAAACGCCGGTGCCGCTCGGTTCTGCCGAAGATTCTTTTGGCCGACAAAAACGCCGCTGATTTGCTCACCCCGATCACTGCGGGCTCTCGCCGCCACCTTAAAATGAGGCGGTCCGGCCACTTACCGCTTCGGTGGCCGGTCCAGCCCGAATTCTGCACCCGGCACGGCCTTAATGGGCACGCCCTAGACCTCCGATTATGATTGACTTTTGGGCCATTTTTTTCCTAAAACTGCGGGTGAATTCGATGCGCCGCAGAGGGATTATGGGGAAGATTCAAGAGGTTACAGTTTTTCTCAAAATTTCTTCGCGGTCATGCATCCAGCCATGGCACCAACTCCGAATTCAGGGCAATCGAATGCCTTAACAATGAAAGAAACCTCGACAATGAAAGCAAAACTCCTCACAGCAATCGGCTGCCTTCTCTTGATGGCAGGTTTAGTGCGAGCTAATGCCGTCATCAGCTTTAATGATAACAGCGGAACGCCTAACGCCGGCAGCTACGCTCCCGGCAGCTCGTTCTCGTTCGACATCTCGTTGAACATCCAGAACAGCGGCAGCGATCCAGTGCCGGATGCAAACAGCATTTCCTACTGGTTCGAAACGTCCGCCGCCAACAACAGTTACTTTAAGATCACCAATCGCAATCTGACCGGTAGTTCGTTTACGGACCCGCAGTCGAGCCCAACCTATCCGGTTGCGATCGTCGCCGGCGGAGACGCCTTCGATTTGGGTGCCAGCACTCCGAGCAGCACATCTGTCGCGACCAATAACAGCTACTTCATCGCCACGCTTTCGTTGGCGATCGATCCCAGCACCCCAGCAGGCACTTACACGATTTTTACAACCACCAATAGCAGCAACGCCAATCACGCCAACACCACCGCCGTGGGTGATTCAAGTTTCGGACGACACGAACCCGTCGCGGCTGTTTACACGATCACGGTCGTGCCAGAACCAGCAACCCTTTCGTTGCTCGGTCTGAGCGGACTCGGCTCGTTCGGACTGAACCTTCTGCGCCGCCGCCGCAGCTAAATCACAGTCGATTCTTTCGAAACTGCGCTGATCAACCGGTCAGCGCAGTTTTTTTGTACAGGCCACGGGCGATTACGGCTGAAATTCCGCAGCCGAGCCAATCTTGCGGCGCGCCTCTTATATATAGAGAGAGAGTGGCCGCTCCCGTAATCAGCAGGTTTTTTGTTTTCAAAGGCCGCTTCCTCGGAAGCGGCCTTTTTGTATATTCTTTGTCGATCCCATTTATCGAGAGCGTGAAGATCCTGGTCGTCGAAGATGAAAAGAAAACCGCGGCTTTCCTCGCCAAGGGCCTGCGTGAGGCAAAGTTTCGCGTCCATATCGCGCGGGACGGGCAGTCCGCCCTGACCGCAGCCCGCCCCGGCGAGTTCGATCTTCTCATCGTCGATATCATGCTGCCGAAGAAAGACGGTTGGACGCTGGTCAGAGAATTGCGCGACTCCGGCGTCACCACGCCAGTGATTTTCCTGACTGCGCGCGACAGCGTTCGCGACCGCGTGAAGGGCCTGGAGCTCGGCGCGGACGATTACGTAGTAAAACCGTTCGCGTTCTCGGAATTGCTTGCTCGAGTTCGGTCGTTGTTACGCCGGACCCCGGCCAAGTTGGACGAGATTCGGATTCAGGATCTGGAAATCGATACGCGCCATCATCGCGCGACCCGACAGGGTGTTGCACTCAATTTAACGCCCAAGGAATTCCTGCTTTTGACCCATCTTGCGCGCGCCGGAGGCGAGGTCGTTTCGAGGAAAGAGATCGCTGAAAATGTTTGGGATATCGGCTTCAACACCGACACCAACGTCGTGGACGTGGTCGTTCGCCGCTTGCGCGCAAAAGTCGACGATCCATTCAAGAAAAAACTCGTCCAGACCATTCGCGGTGTTGGCTATGCTCTCAAACCGAGCTGAACCGCGCTCGATCGCGACGCAGCTGGTGCTGCTCTTCACCATTTGTGCGACGCTCTTGCTCTCGTGCAGTCTGGGATTGTTTTACTGGATCGTCGTTCGCCACGCCATCGAGGAAGACAATGCCGTGCTCGCTGACAAAGCCGATGCCCTGGTCAGCGCATTCGAAACGCAGGGCGGAGCGAATGCACTTTCCACCGAGATAAATGTGGTTGGCGCTATCGGCCGCGCCACTTTCCCGGCCCGCGTCATTGATCCGGCTGGAGAAACCATCATCGAGACCCCGGGGATGTCGCAGCTCCTGCCTCCCAAAATTTTTCCCCCTGCCGCCTCACACGAAACCGCGGTGACGCAAAAATACCGGACCGAAGGAAAACTTTTCGGACTTACCACCCGCCCCGCGGTCGAGCGTAATGATCCGGACATAGTTCGAAGCGGCAAGTTTTTCACCATCCAAGTCGCCCAGGACCGCTCGACCGACGAGCAGATCGCGAAGGAATTCGCAATGCTTGCGGGATTCGTGGTCCTGGCTGGTAGCGCTCTCGCGACCGTCCTGGCAAGTACAGCGACTCGTCGCGGACTCCGGCCACTTGGCGAAATGCGGCGCGCCTTGGAGCGTGTTCAACCTGCGCACTTGAATGAGCGGATCGATCCCGACCGTTGGCCGTCAGAACTTCGTCCACTGGCTGCGTCCTTCGATGACATGCTTGGCCGTCTGGAAGAATCTTTTACGCGACTTTCCCAATTTTCGGCCGACCTCGCGCACGAACTGCGAACGCCCGTCGGCAACATGCTTGGCGAAGCTCAGGTCGCTTTAACGCGCGACCGGACACCAAAAGAATATCGAAGCGTCATCGAATCGGCCGCCGCCGAGTGCGAGCGTCTGTCCGGGATCATTGATAATTTGCTCTTCCTGGCCCGCGCCGAGTCCGCCGAACAACAAGTTAACAGGTCTAGTTTTGATGGCCGCTTCGCTCTCGAGAAGATTCGCTCGTTTTACGAGGTCTCAGCCGAAGACCGTCAGATTAGGATAAACTGCGAGGGCGACGCGCAAATTTTTGCCGATCCGCTCCTGTTCAATCGCGCAGTCGGCAATTTGATCGAGAACGCGCTGCGATTCACGCCAGAAAATGGCGAGATCCGAATCTCGCTTCACCCGACCAAAATCGGTTCTGAAATTACCGTTCGCGACTCCGGCTCCGGCATTGCGCCCGAACATTTGCCGCGGGTGTTTGATCGATTTTATCGCGGCGATCCATCGCGCAGTTCGGCCGGCACCGGCCTGGGCCTTGCGCTGGTCAAATCAATCGTGGATCTCCACCACGGCTCCGTTTCAATCCAGAGCACAGTCGATCGCGGCACCGAAGTGAAACTGACTTTCCCGGCGAACGGCCTCTAATCAAGGCCAGACCTGCCCGAGCTGCGATCCGTTTTAAAATTCTACCGATAGACCGCCGTAGCCTGAACGCCGCGGCGCGGGCTCGATTCCGTTGGCAAAGATGCGATCGTAGTATTTCTCATCCGTCAGATTGGAAATGCCGCCGATGAAGACGAACATTTTTAGTAATATACCAGTAGCCGGACAGGTTGAGCGTGTGATACGCCGGAACCTTTGGCGGAATAACAGTTTTGAACGCCGCGAACCGCCGGCGCTGGTTCTAACTCCCACATTCGTATCCTGCCAATATTGTTGGGAACATAGACAGCCGAGAGGGTAACATCGAAGGATGTTTCCTTTTGGAAGGAGAGTCCGCCTTTCCACAAAAATTCCGGCGCGAAATTTGGCGTGTTGCCGACAATGGTCTCGGTGCTTCCCGGCGGCGGAGCCGCTCCGTTTGGCCCTGGCTGAAGCAAATCGCTTTCGATAAATTCCGCGTCAAGAAATTGAGCATTGCTGAAAAGAGATCAATCTTAGAGGATGACAATCGGCCAGCGATACTCCTGGCACCAGCGGTATTTTTTGCACTTTCGAATCCACAACGTTCTTGGCGCTGTAATCCTTGGATTCGGTTACCGGCACCGGCGGATTCTGGAACGGAGCCAGGAAATCGTAGGAAAGTTCACCTTCGAACCCGCGATGACGCGAAGTGCCACTGTTTTGAATCACGAAGTCGGTGTTACTTGGATTGCCGTTCGCATCGACATTTAGACTCTCCGTTCGGTTATCGAAGATCATCCAAAACGCGCCGACATCGTACCAGAAGCCTTTGTCAGGGACTTCCATGCACGCCCAATTCGAAATCGAGCGAATGAAACGGATCGGGTATATCTGCGCCAGGCGCAATCGTTCGGGTGGTTCCGGCGATATCAAAGTATCGCGTCGGCCGCCAACCGGTGGTCGCGCTGAAATAGGTTTCGTTTCGATCACCGAAATCGTTGCCAATCCCGACTCCCCACAACGGAACCCAATGATCGGCGCTAATGTGATCTGGGCTGATCCCGGGATTATTCGGATTAAGCGGCGGGACTCAGCCACGGTGCATGGGCTGAATCGACTTCCACACTTTCGTGATCCAATCGGAAAGATCCAACGAAATGGAATTTTCCCATCCGGATAAGGTCCTCAAAGAAAAACGCCTGATAATCGGCCGATCGATCCTGATCGAGGGTCGGTCCGATGTCCGTTATCGGCCCCAGCGGAAGAGGGGCAAATGGGAAGTGAAGAAGGAGGGTATCGGCGCTCGAACCGCGCGGAGCGTAAAGATAATTGGCCCGAAATTGCCAACGATGTTCCCGATGTTCGCATTTTGAAGGGTGTAGCGCTGGAACGGCGCCTCGCCATGATAAACCACCCCGCCAAAGGTGAGCACGCTGCCATGAAACATGGTGTCGTCGCCCCAATCTTTTCTCACCCGAACGTCCGCGCCGCCATTCCAAAACGCCTCATATCCAAAGGTTGTAGCTTATCGGAATTTGCGCCGGTCATGGTTAATGATTTCCGGCCGCGCGAGCATCGATTTCCTGATGGGTAAACCAACCGTGCGCCTGGAGCAGCCAACCATCACCAAATTTGGTTTCGTCGCGCAGGACCGCGGTATAGCGATCCACCCAATCTTCATTGTACGGCGTGAGCGTAGTATCTTGATCCGTCTCGAAGAGATGTTTATTGGGAAGCCGGCCAGGATCGCCGCCATCAAATCGGCTGGCGTAGAAATCGAGCGCTAGACAGTTGATTTTCACTCGGCCGCCAACCGACATATCCATCGCCCTGCCAAAGATTGTACCAGCTGTTCTCCCGTTCGCCGTCGGAATGGGCGTAACCAGTATCGAGACGCAGCTCGATCGGTCCCTGCGCCTCCTGCACCGAATAGAACGTAGAATAATATCCGTTAGCGCCTCCGATGCCTTCCATGTAGGTGCTCCAAGGCGAGCCGGGCGCGGGATGTTTGGTCACAAAATTGACCGCCGGCGCTGGTTCAGGCCCGTACAACAGGCTGCTGCCGCCGCGAATAAATTGAATTTCACTGATCTCCTGTGGTAACGGCAGGTAATAGAGCGTTGGAAACCGATCCAATCGCTCATCGAGCGGAATCCCATCCCGAAGAACCAAGGTGAATTCGGATTCCTGCGGATTGCCCAAACCGCGGTAACTGAAATTGAACTGGCCCGGGAGTGTGTTGTTCGGTAACGAGAAATCCTGGCGCTTTGACGAATTCCGTTTGAAGATCGTTGTTGTTCGATTGGCGGCTGCTTATCCAGCTTAATCACCGTCGCCTTTTTCGTGACCGTGATTTGCGTGCCGGACACTTCGGGCATGATGTGATCGCGTTTTTCTTTCCAGTTGTCCCATGGAGTCGGAACCGGAGTTGCGCTAACGACAACACCCTGCACGTCGGCGGCCTGATCGGCGGATGTGACGGCCGCCAAAGAAATTGATGGTGAGGGCGCCGCCAAAGGCGTGCCATCGCCTGTTGTCTGCTGGCCGGGAGCGGGCGACACGACGAGAAAGGTTGCCAAGGCGACGCGCGGCAACGGCAATCGAATGTTTACGGGTACGCAACGATTGCGCTGAGCAGATAATATTCATAGGTCGGGTTAAGGACGGTTGGTTAAGTGGGCGCGAGTATTACAAAGATGTAATCCAAATGTCCATGACAAAATTGTAATGTTTTTAGCAAGTCGCTCGTGTTCTGGGCCTCCGCCACCGTTTGGGCCGTCGGCCGGGCTTTTTGAAAGCAGTTGAAATATTGACAGGCTACATTACAAATCTGTAACGCTGGGGCATCCGCCCCGCCGGTTAAAAACGAATTCAGGAGAACCTTTTCATGATCGCCAAATACCCATTGATAGGAACGCTTTGCCTGGCCGCTGCATTTCTGGCCCTCGATAACGCAGCTCGCGGTCAAACCACAACCACCGACGGCACCCTCTTGCCGGGCGCAACAACACCGCTCCGGACCGGGTTGGTGAGCTCAACCGAGCACGTCGAGGTAACGGCTGAGCCGCTACCGAGCGCTTATGGTGCGCCGACCAGTTTTTCGCAATCGCGATTCTCTCCCCTAACCAATGCCTACGTCCTTCCGCCGGGTGCGGTCTACGCCAGCCTGATCTATGAGGATGACGTCGTCCACTTTCGGAATCCTGATCACCATTTCACGCAAGAAGTCGAAATCGGTTTGCCATACCGTTTCAACGTCGCTTTTGAAAATGACGTGCAGCATTACGATGGCGACACCCAGGATGCGACCTTCAGCGTCGAAGCCCGTTACGCGTTTGCCGATTGGAACAAAATTCCGCTAAACCCAACGATTTTCGCTGAATACAAAACCGGGATCGGAAATATTCTCCACGATGAAGGCGCTCCAACGCCCGCGCGAAAATTCGGCCCCGGCGGGTTCGACAAGCGCGATGATATTCCCGACGCATACGAGCTGAGGTTGTTACTTTCTCAGGACTTTTTCGACAAGGTCGAGTGGGCAATGAACACCTTTTTCGAGCAGGAAACAGCCGGCGACCGCGGCCGCGAATGGGGAATTGCCAATAGCATGGTGACGCCGATTCACCTCTTCCATTCGGCGCCAGACGTTCCTCCACCGCACACCGCGGGAGGCCCTTCCGGGAAGAATGTTGAATCGTCGGGCATCGCAATTGAAGGGCCGTCGGAGGAGTTGAAGGTGGGAATTGAATCGCAGTTTCGGAGCTTCAGCGACAAGACCAGCCGCGGCACGCCTTACAATAGTTTCGTCATTGGACCGACCGCTGCTTGGAAGCCAAGTCGCGCAACGCGTCTTGATATATCGCCGCTGTTTGGGGTGAATCACAAGTCGCCTGTCATGGAGTTGTTTGTTGTTTTCTCGTACTATTTCGGAGGGGGGTCCGGTGCAGAAGCAGGCGGCGAAGCCCCGGCTTCGACTCGCAACCGGTAAGCGCTGATTCCGCCCGGGCAGATTACCAGTCTTCGGTGCACGCGACTTACCGCATCACAAACTTGTAATTGACTAACATTACAAAATTGTAATATTATCCTGCGCACTTCAAGGGGCGCATTTGGAATGGGTTAGAAGGGGCGGCCGTGAGCGAATACGCGGCCGCCTTCTTCATTTTATAGCGCCGTCATCCCTCGGTCCTCGTGCTTTGTCCCTCCGCCCTGTCCCCTTGACCGTTTCGATCCACTTCCGTACCATTTTCCCTGGAAAGGAGCACACCGGGTGAAAATCGAAGTCTCAATCGAATATTGCGTCGTTTGAAACTACACGCCAAAGGCCGTCAGTTTGGCGACCAAAATTCTTGAACTCGGCGAACGCATCAAGGCGCTCACCCTCATTCCTTCGAGCGGTGGCGCGTTTGAAATTCGCGCCAATGGAAAACTGCTCCACTCCAAACTCGATTCGGGCGACTGGCCCGATTTCGATCAGGTTGTCGCCGCAATCAAGAAACTTAAGTGACGCTCGATTCAATTCGAGGCCTGTTCCGGCGGACTCAGGTTTTTCAGTCGTTCGATATTTGCAGAAAACATCGAACGCTCAACACCGAACGCCGAACTTCGAACTAGCACAGACTTCGGTAATTGGATGTTCGGCGTTGGGCGTTCAGCGTTCGGCGTTTTGTTATCTCCGGAGAGTGAAGGGTGCCTGGTGGTCCTCGCGGTCTTCAAAACCGCCGTCGCTACGCAAGTGGCGAGATAGGTTCGATTCCTATCCTCTCCGCCACTTCAAACCTCGAACTTCAAACATCAAACGTCAAACATCAGAAGGGAGGTGAACCCGTTTGTCGCGCGAACAGATTCGTAAACTAACCTCGTTATCGACCTGTGCTGGTTGAGCAGCCAAGTTGAGCCAACAGGCCCTGTCGCAAGTTTTGCGGCAGCTACCGACTTATCGAAATCGCAACGTGCTCGTGAACTCAAGCACGTTCGATGACGCCGGCGTTTACAAACTGGACAACAAACGCGCACTCGTCCAAACCGTGGATTTCTTTACACCCATCGTCGACGATCCGTTCGCTTACGGACAAATCGCCGCCGCGAATGCGCTCTCAGACGTTTTCGCCATGGGCGGTCGGCCAATCACGGCGCTGAATCTTATGGGCTTTCCTCAAGATCTGGTTTCGCCAAAAACCATCGGCCGGATTTTGCGCGGCGGCTTGGAGAAAGCCGCCGAGGCCGGCTGTGCAATCATCGGCGGTCATTCGATTCGCAATCCGGAACCGGTTTATGGCCTCGCGGTCACCGGGCTCGTCAATCTTCGGAACATCCTTACCAACGCCAACGCGCGAATTGGAGATCTCCTCGTCCTGACGAAGCCGCTCGGAACCGGAATCGCCACGACCGCCATCAAACGTGGCCTCGCGTCGCGCCTGCTTCAGAAAAAAGTGATCGCCCTGATGTCTCAGATAAATTCCGCCGGCGCCGAATTGGCAGAGCGAAAACTCATTCGCGCGGCGACTGATATCACCGGCTTTGGATTGCTCGGTCACCTCGCCAACATTTGCCGGGCGAGCAAAGTTGGCGCCGAGCTTTATCCGGAACTCGTTCCGGCAATCAGCGCTGAAATTTTCGATCTGATCCGCGAGCAATGCGTTCCCGGCGGCACGCGTGACAATTTAAACGCGGCCGCGCGAACATCGGATCTGAAATCTGCATCACCGATTCAGCGCACTCTGCTTGCCGACGCTCAGACCAGCGGTGGACTGCTCCTTTGCGTTCCCGAACGTTCAATCAAGAAAGTTTTGGCAGTCCTGAAGAAGAACCAAGCTCCGTGCGCAGCGGTTATTGGCCGGATAACTCGTCGAAATTCAAAGCTGATATGCACGATAAAATGAAAGGGCGCAGCCGTCGCGCGATTCCGGCGGTAAACACCATCCTTGACTCGTTAGGCCAAGTCGATTTGCCAAGGCCTTTGGCCGTCGATGTGGTGCGCCGCGAGGTCGCTGATTTGCGGAAAGCGCGCAAAATCCCCGACGCCAGTGTCATTCTCGATCGAATCCGCGCCGCAATCGTGACGCTTCGCGCCAGCCGGATTCAGCCCATCATTAACGCGACCGGGATCGTCATTCACACCAATCTTGGCCGGGCGCCACTTCCCCAGGGCGCCGGCGAGGTGCTCCGCAACGTGGCGTCCAATTATAATAATACGGAGCTCGACCTCGGAACCGGGGAACGCGGGAGCCGCGGCGCCTACCTCGAGCGCGCAATTGCCGTGCTGTGCGAGGCTGAAGCGGCGACCGTCGTAAACAATTGTGCTGCCGCGTTGGTCCTGATCGTTCACCATTTCATTGGACGGCGCCGCGCCGTCGGCAACAAAGCCGACGTCGTTATTTCACGCGGAGAACTCGTCCAGATTGGCGGCGGTTTTCGCATCGGAGAAATCCTGGAAGCAAGCGGGGCAAACCTTCGTGAAGTCGGCGCCACCAATAAAACGACCTTGACCGATTATGCGCAGGCAATCGGCAAACAAACCGCCCTGATTCTAAAAGTCCATCGCAGTAATTTTTTCATGAGCGGCTTTGTGGATTCGCCTTTAACCAAAGAACTCGCCGCCCTCGCGCACAAAAAAAGGATTCCATTCGTCGAAGATTTAGGCAGCGGCGCAATGATTCCGACAGATCAGATCGGTCTGCATTATCACGAACCGACTCCCATGGAAGCGCTGAACTTCGGCGCGGATCTCGTCTGCTTCAGCGGCGACAAATTATTCGGCGGGCCTCAGGCAGGAATCATTGTCGGCAAAAAACGATTGATCGATGCCCTGAAACGCGAGCCACTTTTTCGAGCGTTGCGATGCGACAAGCTCACTTTTGCGGCGCTGCAAACGACCGTCGATCTTCATCTCAATCAAGTCACCAGCGAAATTCCCGCCCTCGCTCTTCTTCAAATTCCGAAAGACGAATTGCGCGCTCGAGCTGCGGCGATCGTGACGCGTATTCAGGGATTGCCGCTCAAAATCATGATCGGCGCTGGAACTGGCAAAGCGGGCGGCGGCACTTTACCAAGATCAATCGTGCCTTCCATCACCATCGATTTGCTGCCGGCCAATTGCACGCTGGAGGAATTTGCCGCGGCGTTGCGACGAGCGACGCCACCGGTCGTTGGGTACATCAACGGCGGACGCGTTCGGCTCGACTTGCGCACAATTCTATCCCATCAGGACGATCTGCTTGTGGATGCGATTCGGACCGTTTCCACATCGCGATGACCAATTTCATTCTCGCGACGGCCGGCCACGTGGATCACGGCAAGAGCGCGCTGGTGAAAGCGCTTACGGGCACAGATCCGGACCGGCTGCCCGAAGAAAAAGCCCGCGGCATCACCATCGATCTCGGTTTCGCCCATCTCGAAGTTTGCGATCGTTTTCCAGCTCTCAGCAAACCGCAGTCCGGCTCGGACCAACTCTCAACTTTCTCTATTGGCATAATCGACGTTCCTGGTCACGAAGACTTCGTCCGTAACATGATCGCTGGCGTGGGCTCGATCGATCTCGCGCTTCTGGTAGTCGCAGCGAACGAAGGCTGGATGCCGCAAACCGAAGAACATTTGCAGATCATTTCCTACCTTGACGCGAAACGGCTCGTCGTCGCGTTAACCAAAATCGATTTGGCGATAGATGGCACGGCCGCTGATCAGATCCGTGAAAGGCTACGCGATACTGAATTCGCCGATGCGCAAATTGTCCCGACTTCCATTCGTAGCGGCGCCGGACTTGATGATTTGAAAAATACACTCGCGCAGGAGTTCGCGAGATTACCGGCGCCGCGCGACCTTGGAAAACCGCGGTTGTTTGTAGATCGGGCGTTTACTTTGCGAGGAATTGGAACGGTTATTACCGGGACACTGATGGATGGTCAGTTTCGCACGGGCGACATGGTGTTTGTTCAACCGCGAAACATTTCGGCGCGAATTCGATCGCTTCAGAATCACGGCCGCGATGTCGAGGTCGCTCAGGCTAGCACGCGGGTGGCAATGAATCTGCCGGACCTCCAAATTGGAACTGACGTGCAACGCGGCGACGTCATCACCAGTCGATCGTTCGAACTCGCACCGATTATTGACGTGCACCTCGACCCGATCGGCGCGATTGCGACGCGCAGTTCCAATCAAATCAGGGAGCTCTGTTTATATTCATCACGGCACGAAACGCGTCTTGGCGAAGGTTATTCTCAGCGGCGCCAATTCATTGCAGGCCGGCGAGAGCGCGCAGGCACTTCTAAAGTTGCAGACACCGATACCCGCATTCGTCGGTGATCGTTTGATCGTTCGGGACGGGTCGGAGAAGCAAACGATCGCTGGAGGCGTGATCGTAAATCTCGAAGATGTTCGCGGGACGCAGGAACGCCCCCTCGTTGCTTCCCGGGCGGTCGCGCCCGGCGACGTCGCCCTCGCGGTCTGGACCGAGATCGCGCGCGAACATTTCCTAGTGCCGTCACAGGTGCTGGAGCGTTCACGATTTAGCGCAGCCGAAATTGCCGCTGCTCTGCACCGACTGGCTGAACATGGCGAAATTTTCCTCAGTCAGGATGTCGCGGTAAAAATGCTGGTCTGGCGAGACTTACTGGAGCGGGCCGCGAACTTGATCGACACCTTTCACAAAAAACATCCGGAGCGGCGCGGTTTGGAATTAAGCGAGCTACGTTGCGAACTGAGCTCGATATCGGCCGCCGTTTTCGAGGAGCTGACCCAGGATCTGTGCCAAAAAGGATTCATTCGCGCTGGATCAACGATCGCACGGAGTTCTCATCGGCCCGCGTTGCCACGTCAGTTACAATCAGCCGCAGAGAAAATTCGTGCCGCTTTGAGCGCGAAGCCGTCTGACCCGCCAAGTCGGAAAGAGCTGACGAAAGATCCGTCTCAACAACAGGCGCTGAAGTTTTTGATCGAACAAGGCGAGATCGTGGAGATCAGCGAAGAGATTGTTTTACTTCGCGATGGGTTCGATCAAATGCAAACAACGGTTTGCAAGTTCGTTTCAACAAATGGTCCAGCTACGGCCAGCCAGCTTCGCGAAGAACTGAAAACCTCTCGCCGCATCATCATCCCTTTCCTCGAGTATCTCGACCGGCTCGGGATCACCCGGCGCGACGGCGATCTACGAATATTGCGCGAAGCAAAATCAAGAGTCATCGCGCGGCAATAAAATCTGCTACCGTTCGGAATGCCTCGCCCGAAGGTCGCCACACGCGAAAACTCTGTTTCGCTCCAGATCGCGTCGTCATTTCCCGCGGCTTGGGAAAACTTCGTGTTGCCGTGGTTTCAGCGCGTTTCGCTCTCGTCGGTTAAGAACAATGAGCCGGTCGCGGTTGTTACGCCTTTTCCCAGCAGCGCTGCATTCTTACGAAGTCGTTTGCTCCAACACAACATTCCGCTGCTAGGCGTCAAGTTTCTGACCCCGCCGCAACTTCGCGACCTGCTGACCGCCGACGGAGCGAGCGCCTTGCCTCTGCGCGAGCATCTTCGTTTGCTCCTCGCCCTGGCCGCAGAATCAGCCGCCGAGGACTCCAAAGACGAAGATCTGCAGGCGATCGCGAAATCAATATCTCGCGCGCCTGATAATTTACTTCGCGCGTTCGACCAAGTCAGCGCGGCAGGTTGGGACTTTGATCAGACCGGACCGCCCGCTGCTCGAGAAATCATCAAGCGGTTCCGCGCGCTGGTTAAAAAATGCGGCTTTCAGATGGTGCATGAAGCGGACCGCATCGCGATGGACAGCGCCAAAGTCGCCCCGGCCCGATTCGAGGAAATTTTGCTGATCGGCTTCACCGCCCGAGACTGGGCGCTGTTGCCCTTGTTGCGCGCCGCGGCGCTTTCCGGCAAACGCTCCGCCGTTGTTCTGGAGTATCCACGTGAAGCGACGCGTTCAGCCGACGAGTCCTGGATTGGGACATGGGAACAAGATTTCGGGGCGTGCGAGCAGATTGATGAATCAACGCGAGACCGCCCATTTGCAGATCTTATCCAGCCAGGCGAGCCCTCGAGCACTCCAACAAATTCCGGTCGGATCCATTTTCTGATTGGCCTCAATGCGACCGAACAAGCGCGAGCGATTTCTGCCGTGGCTCTCAAATTTCTCGACGACAAATCGTGCACGCAGCTTGGGATTCTCTTCCCGCGGCCCGGAGCGTTGCCGAGACTCGTATCCGATAAACTGACCCGCTGTGGAATTTTTCACCACGATGCCATCGGACATCTTGTTCCGGGCGAGTTCGAGCAACCGGTGTGGCGGGCATGGCTTCAGATACAGGAAAATCACCAACTCGAATCGGTGCTCCGATTTTTGGAAGTGAACCCGGAATCGCGGGACGGATTAACGATTGAACAGGCCCGAAAGATTTTGCGCCGCGCTTATCGGGACGTTTTGATTGATGACGTCAATGTGCTCGCCGCGTATTGCGACGGACAAACTGAAAACGAAACCTCTCTTGCGATCGCGAAACTCCTGCGCGAAACCAAATTTCTTCCCGAGCGATCTACGTTCCGGAATTTTCTCGCCCAGACGGAAGAGATTTTTTCCGGGCTCAAATGGAAGAGTCGTTGGGCGGAAGTCAGCCAGTTCACCGGGAAATGGAGCGAGTCGCTTTCTGTTGAGCTCTCGCGAGCAATCTACTTGCGGTGGTTGAGCGAGATTTCGAATTCTTTTTCAACTGCACGCGCGGCGAACGGGAATCATCCGTACAGCCGGGTTCACTTGCTTTCGTATGCCGACGCCGAAGCGCATGAATGGTCGCATCTCATACTTGCCGGATTAAATCAGGGCGAATGGCCACAGTCCCAGCGCGAGTCTGGATTTTTGCCTGACGACCAAATCGCGGAACTCAATGCGCGCGCAACTCACCGCGGGCAGCAAGGTGAAGGTCATTCTGTGCTCGAAAAAGGGAAGACTTTCCTGCTCGGCGCCCAGGAGCAGCGCAACATAGCCCTTCGACAGTTTGGAGCTGCGATTGAATCCGTGGAGCACGGCCTCGCGATTACTGCGAGTTTGCTCCAGGAATCCGCACCCGAACGTTTGTGGAATCCGAGCGAGCTTTTCAGCCAGCTCTACTTCGCAGCCAGGAAAGCGCCACTGTCGCAGCAAACGATGACGACATTGCAGGAGCAAACCCGCGCCTGGCTGGGCCCTGAAGAGCCGGGCGAATTGATTCAATCAAAAGATCGCGAAATTCTTCGGACCCGAACGGCCTACGACGAACGCCACAAGCCTGACGTTAAATTCGGCGAATACGAGTTTGCATTGCGCGAAGGAATCGCGCGCGAAATTACTCTACGCACAACCGAATGGGACAAGGTGGTCAAAACGCCGGCGCTCATTTGGCTGAAAAAATATCTCGGCGTCGAAAACGAAGAGCCGGACCTCAACCAATGGAACGTGGCAACGGGAACGTGGGTCCACGATTGGCTCGCCCAAATCGCGAACTCAGAACAAAAAAACGTTTTTGTCGATTTCCCCGAGCCGGCCCAAATCAACGATCGCATTTCGCGAGCCGCGACCAGCTTTCGCGAAATGGTTGCGGATTTGTGCGAGAAAGCCGGGCACACCATACCCGATTGGTGGACGTCCGGCTGGGCGAATGCGTTCGCGTTGACCGAATGCCTGGCCAGCAAACTCGCCGAAGCGAAAGACTGGTCGAAAATGGCCGCGGAATGGAATTTAGACTCGCACCAGACGGTATCGCTAAATAACGCAGACAAAATTCGCGTGCGAGGGCGAATCGATTTGATTCTCGCCCAAAAATCGCCTGACGGCGCAAACCTCCGCGACATCGATCTGTGGATTGTTGATTACAAAACCGGAAACGTGAGATCGTTGGCCCTCTCCGGGAAAACGCCCGAGCTGCGTGCCGCAAATCTTCGACGGAAACTCATCCGGGGCGATGCCATCCAACTTGGACTTTACGGACTCGCCGCCCGTGAGCTCGGCGCAGCCACCGTTGATCTCAGTATTCTCTCGCTTCGTACTGACCTTGACCGAGCGCAATTGAAGATCGATGCGCTTACCGAGTTCCCCGATTTTTGGAATGAACTGTTCCAAATGCAGGAAACTGGCGTGTTCGGTTTGCGCGGCGCCATTCGAAATGAATTCGGTTTCAGTCCCGATTACCCACTGGCCACGCTGCCGATCGACAAAGAGTTCCTGGACGAAAAATGGGTGCTAACCCACCCGGCCTTTGCCGATGACGAGGAGGGCTGGTGAACAAGCCAATCGATCAAGCCGATCGCGACCGGTTCGTTTCCGAGCTGACCAAAAACTTTTCGGTCGTCGCTGCAGCTGGCTCCGGCAAAACGCGCGCGATTACAGATCGAATTGTTGAAATCGCGAAGAGTGCGCATGCTCGCGACTGGTTGCCGCAGTTGGTGGTGGTTGCGTTCACCAATCGGGCGGCGGACGAAATGCAACAGCGCGCGCGCGCGGAAGTTCTACGGGCGCGTGTTCCACTTGAAATATTGGCGGCGTTCAACCGCACATTTTTCGGAACGATCCATAGTTTCTGCGTCCGATTGCTGGAAACCTATGGGCATCATCTCGGTTTGCCTCCCACGTTCGAGGTTATCACCGATGACGAAGATGTTTGGAATCAATTCGTTCAACAACAAACGACGATCGGATCCTCGCTTTCCGATGAAAATCGGCGCGAACTCTTCCGGCACGTCCAGGCGCGCTCGCTCATGGAGCTCGGGCGTCGAGCCGATTTGAATCTCGTCGATCCGCCCATCGCCAAATGCCCCGATGCCGATTTCAGCTGCGATTTACGGATACGTCGCCAAGGGGCCAACCCTTCAGACGGTTCCCGCCTATCAAAAAGAATTGGAGCGTGTTGAGAAAATCTGGCGGGGCACCGACGGCTTCGTTCGCTGGCCAATTTGCGAATCGAAGGCGCAGGATTTTGTGCCGATTAAACGCGAAGCGTTCAGCCTTTTGCGAAGCTGGATCAATCAAGCCGCGCTTTGCGTGGCGGCCGAAATCCACCGTGATTATCGCGCCTTCCGCATAGAACGCGGACTTCTGACCTACGACGATCAGATCGCTCTCGCGCTGCAATTAATTCAGCATCCAACGATCGGCCGAAAGATCCGTGAGAAATCGTTTCGCATCATTCTGGACGAGGCTCAGGACACCGATCCGCGACAATTTTCCCTCTTGCTCGAACTAACGCGCCCGCCGGAAGCCGTCGGCGAATGGCTGGAAACGAAACGCGAGGGTCCGACGTCCGGCCACTTCTGCATGGTGGGCGATTTTCAACAATCGATCTATCGCGATCGAGCCGATCTATCGAAATACCGGCGGATCCACGAAACGCTGGTCGAAACCGGGGCCGCTGAAGCGCTCAACTTTTCAGTCACTTTCCGGCTCGACACTGCGCAACTGAAATTCGTCAACGAAACATTCCGCGAAATCCTCAACCGCGAAGACGACCAGGTTGCGTTTGTGGAGCTCAATCCGCGGCCCGAAGTTTTGCCGGGACAGGTCGTGCGCTTCAATTTGCAATCGGCGAATCTTCGCCCCGATCCCCGAGGGAAAGTTTCGGATGCGCGTAAGGCGGCGGAAGAAGCGCGCCAGCTTGGCGAGTGGCTTCGCCAGAATGGCCTCGACAAATTGCGGGCCCGAACCTGGCGAGACGTCGCGATCCTTTGTCCCCGGAAAGACTGGCTTCAAACTTTGCGGCGGGGTCTGCGCGCAGCCGGGTTCAACGTCCAAATCCAGTCGGAGAAGGAATGGAAAGGCGATAGCCCAGCTTACGCCTGGATGACCGCACTCTTAATAATAATGGCGCAACCGCGGTGCAGTTACGAGATCGCGGGACTGCTTCGTGAGTTGTTCGGAATCTCCGATCATGACCTTGCCGTTTTCGCGGAGGGAAGTGGCGACCGTTTCCAAATCGAGAGTCTTACCAACGGCGGTGATGTCGTTTCGAAAACATTGAGCCTTCTCGCGAAGATTCGGCTTTCGATCGAAGTCCTGCCGTTGTTCGACGCGATCACCGAAATCGTGCGCGGGACGGAATTGCGTGAGCGCCTGAGCTCTCTCCCGCCGGAAGATTTTGAAGACTTGAACGGCGAGCTCGACGCGATGCTGGCGCTGGCCGGTTCATCCGAGGCCGAAGGGATGACATTGACGGAATTTGCGGAGCATTTGCGGGCGCACTTCGCCGATGCTCGCGAAGTTCGGCCGTCTCAAGCCGACGCGATCCAGTTGATTACGTCGCAAAAAGCAAAAGGTTCGGAGTGGCAGGCGGTGATTGTTCCATTCCTCTCCCGCAAAGTCTGGCCGGCAGGATTTCGGTATCCGCGTTTAATTAAAGACCGCAAGAACAACGAACCAATCGTTCTTCTCGATAAGTCCGACGTGACCAGGGAAATCGAGGAGATGCTGGAGCGCGAGAGCCGGCAGGAGATGGAACGTTTACTTTACGTGGCGTTGACTCGCGCGCGCCACACTCTGGTGCTGGTTGTCGATAACGAGCTCTTTGCGAAACGCGCCGACGAAGTTCACACCCAGTCTCAAACAAAATGGCTGAAGGCGGAAAAGACCGCGATTAACGCCGGCGCGTTCGGCCGGGTTGCGACTGAATCTCAAGCCATGCTCGCTCACCGCGGAACGTCAGGCGGCGACCTCCGCGAACGATTCCGCGAAAACAACTGCACAGCTGCCCGCCGGCAAGAATCGACATACGGGCCGCGATTCAAAATTCGTCTCTCTTTATTCGCAAGCTCAACCCCAGCGGACTCGGCCGCGACGAAATCGCCGCGATTGAGGAGGCGCGGTTCGTTGATGATGCGCCGCGAATAGCGCGCCCGGCTGGCGCAGCGCTTCGTTACGGACTTTGGTGGCATGATTTTGTCCAGCGACTGAAATGGAACGACGACGATGCCGATCGCGCGAAACTCTTCGAACGACATCTTCAAATTTCACCGGATCGGGCCAGATCGGAGCGAGAATGGAAGCTTTTGGTCAGCCATCTGGATGGCGCACATGATTTTCGAAAACTTATTGGCGACGATCCGATTGCTCACGCCGAAATGCCATTCCTCTGGCGTCTGGCCGAGTCCGATCGAGACGGTGGCAGATGCCTGGAAGGCGTGATTGACCTCGCGTTGTTCAACTCGACGACTGGAAGATGTCTCATTATTGATTGGAAAACGGATCGCGTGCCGCCCGACAGCACCGAAACACTGCACGACCGTTATCTTCCGCAGCTGTCCGCTTACTGGAAGGCCGTGTCCGAAATGACGAAAATGGAAGTGACTGCAGCGATTTACTCTACCGCCGCCGGCGAGCTCGTTGGCTACGAAAGTGACGAGCTGGCAGACCAATGGAAGAAAATCGAGAAATTATCGCCGGATGATCTTGCGGCTGTGGTCAAATCAGATGCCGACTCTCCGGCGGCTGCCGCACCGGCACAAAAGCCGAGCGGCAAATCGAAGCAGTTGGAGCTTTTTTAAAAAGCTGATCGGCACAACGCGCCAGCCTGCCTGATCCCGTTCGGCTGTGGAGTGGGAGGTGAGCGCGTGATTCAGCTCAGCGTTTCAGGATTTTGGCTTCAACTTTCCGACTTCGGGATTTTTCGAAACGAAATCGTACATCTTCTCGTTGTAGAGACGCGCGTATTTCTCCTGCTTTTCCCGCAACGGAATGTCGTTCGTTACGCAACCGATGCCTGCGTCGGCTTTCGGATACTGTTTGGCAAACTCAAATGGCACACCGACCGGAAACACGCCGATACTGCCTGCCCAGTAGAATTGGACGTGTTGCGCCTTGATATCTTTCTCCGCGTCATTCGCCGCCTCGGCTGGATTCCAGCTCGGCTGTGCCGCAAAAACCGTCGCCGTCGCAACTAACCCGACAGCAATCAACAGCCCTCGCAATTTATTCCTCCTCATTTCAGCTTCTCAGCTTTTCAGCTCCCTACTTCTCTCTCGCCACGTCGATCTGCAAAACCGAACCAATCGCCGCCATGTCCTGACGAATCTCGTCGTGCCGTTTGTGCTCCGTTTCGCGCAAAAGATTGGACATCCGCAGCAGGCGCGCAGCCGCATCGTAGATTTTTTCCTGGGAAGGAATCAGCCGGAGCAACCGCATCAGTTCATGAAATGGCAGGGCGGTGATCGCTGAACGCAATCGCGCGGAAAGCTGGCGAAGTCTTTCCGAAATCTCGGCCTGCTCATCGCGTTTCCAGCTGGCTGGCTCGCTGATAATAATGTGTGCGAAATAGATCAGAGTGTACGAAATCTCCGCCAACACCTTCCGATACTCGATGTAAGGCTTGACCACGCCTTCGGCAAAGAACTGCGAAACCAGAAAAAGCGCGCCGACTACGACGAGCGTTAGAAGTGCGGTAAACACGATGAGCCTGAGGAACGATCAGTCGACTTTCAAAAATGGCCACTGCTTTTTGGACCGTTCGCCAATAATGCCAATTTCGTTCCCGGAAACAATCACGATATGAATTCGCTCGGAGACGGCCAAATGGCTTTCGCAAATCTCCATGCGCCATTTTTCCAAAAGTAAGCGGCTATACCGATATCGGGAAGGCCCGAACCGTGGACAATGTAAATCGGAAAGTCTTTGTTCCCGACGTGCAACACATCGACATCGCCGCCGGCGAACAAATGGTGCGCGGATTCTTCCGCCGCCTCCCGTGAGACAAACGAGGCCGGATAAAAGGAATTCTTCTGTTGATCGGCCCGCGCCCAAAATGCACCAACCAGCCACGACGTCACACATAACCGCTTCACATTAAACGTTCTTGGTGCGCATTCGCGCACCGCATGATGGCCACATGGCCGCCCAAGCGACCGAACGCGAATAGAGAAGTCGTCCATCTGATTCTGCTACAACGGGAGAAAAATTTAAGACGCGGCCGTTACCGGTCGCGTTCGCCGCGGATGAACTGCTCGACGCAGCGGTAAGCTTCGTCGTCGCTCATCTGGACGGGCGGATGTTTCGAGAAATAGGAGGAAGGCGAATTGAGCACCCCGCCAATTCCGCGATCGAGCGCGAGTTTGCAGCAGCGAATCGCATCAATCGCAATGCCCGCCGAATTCGGGCGAATCTTCGACCGAAAGTTTGATGTCGAGCTCCATCGGCACGTCGCCGAAAAGCCGGCCTTCCATGCGAATAAACGCGACTTTGTTATCGAGCTGCCAGGGAACGTAATCGCTTGGGCCGATGTGAATATTTTCGTCGGCCAAACGCTCGTTCATCACGGATTGAACGGCCTCGGTCTTGGAAGTTTTCTTCGAGCTGAGACGGGTCCGGCTCAGCATGTTGAGGAAATCGGTGTTGCCACCGGTGTTGAGCTGGTAAGTGCGCTCAACCTTCACCCCACGTTTGCGGAAAAGATCCACAATCGTTCGATGTAATACCGTCGCGCCGAGCTGCGATTTTATGTCGTCCCCAACGATCGGGAGATTTTTGTCGGCAAAACGTTTGGCCCAGGCCGGATCACTGGCGATGAAAACCGGGATGTTGTTCACGAAGCCGAGTCCGGCTTCCAGCGCGCAGCTGGCGTAAAATTTCGCAGCGTCCTCGGAACCAACCGGCAGATAATTGACCATGATCTCGGCCGCGGAATCTTTGAGCTCGGAAATGATTTGTTCGCGAGTGGATTCTTTTTCCAAAGGCAGAAATGTGCGAAGCGGATCGTGTTCGGACATGTGATCGGCGAAGCTGTCCATGACCACGCCCATTTTCACGATGGCGCCGGTGAGGGCCACCTTGTCGCAAAAAACCCGGGTGCAATTTGGAGGCGAAAAGATGGCTTTGCTGACGTCGAGGCCGACCTTTCGCCGGTCGATATCGAAGGCAGCGACAACTTCGATGTCGCCGGGTCGATAGGAGCCGATTTGCTTGTGCATGAGGCCAACCGCGGTGCCGTTGGTCGCGGAATGGCGATAAAAATTGATGCCTTGGACAAGCGAGCTGGCACAGTTGCCCACTCCAACGATGGCGATTCGTATTTTTCTCATGGGAAGGGAATCCTACCCGGAGGCCAACGCCACGGGCAAGATGCAATGTAGCAGATTTAAAGCATTAAGGTTAAGGTGTGGTCAGTGGAACGTGAGGTTTCGCCCTAGGAGAAACACTACCACGATTAAGGCGTGGAAAGTGCCGTAGACAGAGCTAGCATGCAAGCATTTTTCAGGATGTTCGTTAGGACCAAACATGCTGGCCGTCTGGGAGCGATTCTGGGGACGTTTTTTGCCCTCGGATTCGGAGGTTTTACCCTCGCCCAGCCGCCTACCTACACCATCGACCAGGGCGTCGCTTTGGCCGATAACCAGAACCCCGACGTCCTGATTGCCCGCAAAAAACTGGAGGCAGCCAAGGGCAGCTTGATGGAGGCCCGGGCGGGTTATTTGCCTTCGGTGATCGCCTCAGGGTTCGCAGACAAACGTCAAACCCAGACCAATTCCGACCTTCGCGAGGAGGATTACAACGCTTCGGTCCGAGCCTTGGAAAATGTTTATACCGGTGGCGCAGTTTCCAACCAGGTGTCGATTGCGCGGTTGCAGATCGAAAAACAAAAATGTGAGCTGGAAGAAGTTCAGAACAAGGTAGCGATGGATGTGAGGGTCGGTTTTTACGACGTGCTTTTGAACCGTGCCAAAGTTCGCGTCCGCGAGAACTCGGTCCGTGTTTTGGACGAAGAGGCCAAAACACAGGAAGAGCGATTGAAGGCGGGCATCGTCGGAACGTTGAATGTGCGTCGTGCCCAGGTCGCTTTGGCGAACGAACAGCCCGAACTCGCCAACGCCAAGACCGAGCTCGGCAATTCCTACCTTCGGCTAGGCGAACTTTTCGGTATTGATTATCGCACCCAACCCAGCCAGTCGGGATTCGAAGTGGCGGGGCAGTTGCAATACGCCGCCCTCCGTCCGGATTTGAACGAATGTCTCGGCCGCGCGGACGCGAAACGCGCCGAAATCAGAGCGCGCCAAATCGACGTCGAAATCGAAGATCACCAATATCTCGTCGATCGCGCGGAGCTGCGGCCTCACGTTCAGCTTTTTTCCGGATACGAAGTCTATAGTGAGCGCGATCCGAATGTCGGACCGGAATTCAACCACGGCTATCTCGTTGGCGTAAACGCGACCTGGCATTTGTTCGACGGTTTCGCGACCAAAGGCCGAATGCAGGCAACCCACGCCCGCGGCGAAGCCGCCCGGGCCGCACTGGACGCGGCGCGACGATCGGTCGCGTCGGAAGTGCGCAGCGCGTTCCTCGATTTGCAGCAATCGGACAACGTGCTCGCATCCGAAACCAAAAATGTTCAGACCGCCGACGAGTCGCTTGAAATTACAAAATCCAATCTCGCTGCCGGACTCGGAACCCAGCTCGACATTTTGCAGGCCGCAGCCGACGTGACTCGTACCCGGACCACTCGATTGAGTGCGATTTACTTGCACAACGTCGCGCTTGCTCGCCTCGCCCGCGCAACCGGGAGCACACCGCAAGAGCTCGATTTCGCTTCAAATCGTTCGAAGAAAAAAAACGAGCAGCAGGCGGTCGATATGACAAGGCCGCCGGCAAAAATCACCAGCCGATGAACTTGGGATTTGTTATCGCGATTTTTAGGCGTTTGGGTCAGGCGGCTCAACGCCGCCATTTTTTAAACATCGCCCGCCGAGCGGCCGATCCACCTCATTTTCGATTCATAATCGCGGTTCTGTGGTTATCGATTTTGCCGATTGCGCCGGCGATTACGTTGGACAAACGCTCCAGTCCACCCTCGCCAGCAATCCGGCGATCCAACAGGCGAAACTCAAACTCGAAGCCGCGGCAGGGCGCCGGCTCGTTTTTCGATCGGTAATTTGGCCGAGCGTAAGAATGAATGTGCCAGGCGGTGTTCAAGGCGGAGATCGCGCAGGCAGCACGTCCACCAAGTTGTTCGGATTTGTCCGTGGCGCCTTGAATCAGCCGTTGCTCGACATGGCGATTCCGCCGTCGCTTCGTCGTGGTGACATCGAAATTCTTATTGCGCAACAACAACTGAATCTGGCGGTCGAAGACCAGCTGCACGCACGCGCGGGTTGCGTTCTATTCCGCACTCTATCAGCGAGACCTGAGGTCGCTCCGCGAGAAACAGCGGCTCCGACTGAACGAAAACGTCGCCAGCCAAAGTGATCGTTACACCGCGGGCCTGGTTGATCGCAGTGCATTCACCACGGCGACAGTCGAAGCGCGCGGACTCGATCCCATGGTTGAAGATGCGCACCGCGCGTATTCTGCCGCGCAATTACAACTCGCGCAGGCGATGGCAAAGGATTTGAAATCGGAAGCGCCGCTGCCGGAACCTGAAGGCGATCTGACATACGCGACAGTGAGCGTCGATTTGAGCAAGGAAATAAACACGGCTCTCGATCAACGAACCGACATCAAGCTTGCGCGACTGCTCGTTCGCGCCGCCAATGAAGACGAGCGCATCATCGCGGCCGGCTATTATCCATCGGCAACCGGCAGCTTGACCGCCGATTACATCCCGGTGAGTGGAATTCATCGCGAGGGTTCAACCAGCCGGAATCAGGATTTCGTCGGTTCTGAAATTCGCGAAGGAGCAGCCTACACCTGGCAAGTGGTCGACAACGGCAAAGTCGGCGGCGCGGTAATGAAAGCGCGTTCGGCCAAAGAGATCAACGAGCTCGAACTGAAAAAATTGGAAGCGAATGTTGGACAGCAGCTTTCGCGAATCCGCAATCAGCTCAACGGAATTGCCGAACGTCACAACGCATTGATTTCCGGCGCCAGCAACGCCGAGCAGGCGGCCGTCCGCGGTCCAGCAGAATTTGGGAAGCGGCCTTTCGTCGCAACTCGAATACCGCGTGGCGGAGAGCAGTTTTCTGAAAACGCAGAGCGGATTGCTGGAGGCCAGTTATTTGCAAAATGTGGCGCTGGCCGACTGGGACCGGGCCACCGGGCGCTATTTCCAATTTTCAGCAAGATATGCGTTAGTTCCAGTCCTTGAAAATCCCGGACTCCAGGCGGCTTTTGTGGGTCGCGGTCGTGCTGCTAATCCTGATTTGCGGTGTCGGCTATTATTTCTTCATGCCGGTCGCGGATGTAGCAGTTGTCCGGCGCGGCACCGCGATCTCGGCAGTTTACGGGACCGTGCGAATCGAGCCCGCATTTGTCGTGCACGTCCGGGCCCAGAATTCCGGATTCATTCAGCTGGCTGAAGAATTTTCCGCCGGCCGCGGCGCAATCGGCAAAAGCGTGACCAAAGGGCAGGTCCTGGCGACGATTGCCGATGAAACGACCGCGCGACAATTGAAACAGGCGCGGGCTGATCTTCAGGCGGCAACCGAACGCGCCAAACTGCCGTTGCCCTCCGACGAACCGCTGAAAGCCGCCGAAGATAATTTGCGCCGACTGGAACAAGTTGTCGCAACCGGCAACGTGCCCGCAGTTGATTACGAAAAAGCCAAAAGCGAAGTGAACCGGTTGCGCGGCCAGCGCGACAACGAACGAATCGAGCGCGATCGCAATCTCCAGGCGCTCGACGACGCGCAAAAGAAATTGGAATCGCAAATGCGCAATTCGGAGATTCGAGCGCCGATGGATGGTTTGCTCAGCGCCGTTTTGACAATCGACGGCGAACTCGTCAACGAGGGCAACCAGTTGTTCACGGTGTCGTCCCGCAAAACTTACGTCCGTGGCGAAGTTAACGAAGAGGACGTGGGCGAAGTAAAACCGGGGATGAAAGCGAAAGTGCAGCTCTACGCTTATCGCAACAACGTGTTCGCGGCCAAAGTTTCATCCGTCCAACCCGCCGCCGATCCGGACACGCAGCGTTACACGGTTATTCTCGAATTGGAAAAGACGCCCGACAATTTGATGGCGGGAATGACCGGCGAAATGAACATCATCACCGGCACGCACGAAAACGCGCTGCTCGTGCCCACGCGCGCGTTGATTGTCGATCAGGCGTGGATTGTGAAACGCGGCATCGTGCATAGACGAACAGTGAAGGTCGGTTTTCGAACCCTCGATTTCAGCGAGGCGTTAAACGGCGTTTCGGCCGGCGATCACATCGTCGTAGCCGATCAGGACAAATTGCGGACGCGGCGAACCGGTGCGACAACACCGGATCAACTTTTCGCCCACTCCGTGACCGCGCCGCTCTACATTGCGCTGCGTTTCGCCACGCATCGCAAACGCGCGCTTCTGCTGAGCCTGGTCGGCGTTATTTTTGGCGTGGGCATTTTCATTTGCACCCAGGCGCAAACCCAGGGCTTCATGCAATTCTTCATTGACTCAACCATCGGCAGCAATGGCGCGCTGGTAATACGTTCGCGGTTCCAACCGCGCTATGAAGGCATGGTCGTAAAAGCTAAATCCGGCAGCGCCGCTTCCGAGCGGAAGAACATTTTCGAAGGAATCAACAACGTCAGCGAAATCATGCGGGTCAGCCGCCAATTTTCGAACGTGATCGCCTGCTCGCCCGTCTTGCGCGGTTCGATCAGCGCCCGCGCCGGGTTCGAAACAACAACCGGTGATCTTTACGGGATTGATCCCACATCGCATCTGCGAACCACCGATCTCGCCAAGCAAATTGTCAGCGGCTCGTTCGATGATTTTCGCAACAACACGACAAGCGTAATCCTCGGCTATCGCTTGGCGGACCTGCTCGAAGTCGTTCCCGGCGATACCGTGCAGATCCTTTCGCCGGGCGGCGATTACTGGCGGTTCAGCGTTGCCGCGCTCGCGCGAAGCGGTGTGAGCGCTATCGATGCCACCCGGGTTTACTCGCACGCGCGAGTCGCTCAGCGGCTTCTAAAAAAGCCTTACCAGGCGTCGATGATCATTTACAAACTGCGCGACCCCGACCGCGCTCCGGCGTTGGCAACCCATTTCGAACAACTGTTTCAACATATCTCCCAAAGCTGGCAGGAACGTGAGGAAGGGAATCTTCAGATTTTTTCTACTCTGCGAATTTCCGCCGCAATCACGGTTTCGCTCATTATCCTTCTCGCCGGCTTCGGAATTTTCAACGTGTTGACCATGTCGGTGCTGTCCAAAGTTCGCGAGATCGCAATCTTGCGCTCGATCGGTTATCGCAGATTCGATATCTCCGCGATTTTTCTCTGGCAGGGAGCCCTTATCGCCGCTGTTGGTTCACTGTTTGGTTGCGTTCTTGGAGCGTTACTCACCCTGGGAATTTCCAAAGTGCCGATCCACATCCGCGGATTGCTTTACACAAATCATTTTTTGGTGGTGTGGGACTGGCGTCATTATTTTTGGGCGACGGTGCTGGCGATCATTTCGGTCTTCATCGCCAGTTATGTTCCGGCCCGGCGTGCTTCGCTACTTGCACCGGTCGATACACTTCGGGGATCAAGCTTATGAAGGGCGATATTTCTCTTAGCTGCCGCGATCTCGAGCGTTATCTCGGCGAGCAGGAAGAACGCGTTCACGCGCTGCGCGGCGTTTCTCTGAATGTGGAAGCTGGAAGTTTGCACGCGGTTGTCGGTCCATCCGGCTGCGGAAAAAGCACGCTTCTTTACATTCTCGGTCTCCTCGATTCGCCCGACGCCGGCTCAGTCCAAATCGGCTCGACCCACATTTCACACTTGGCCGATGAGGAGCTGGCACGCCGACGGAATGAGTTGATCGGCTTCATTTTTCAATTTCACTTCTTATTGGAGGACTTCACCGCGCAGGAGAACGTGATGATTCCGATGCGCCGGCTGGGCCAGCTAACGCGATGAAGCGATGGCGTCTCGCGCCGCCGACTTGTTGAACGCGGTGGGCCTTGGCGACAAAATTCGTCGCCAAAGCCGTCACCTTTCCGGCGGCGAACAACAACGCGTCGCCATTGCGCGAGCGCTGGCGAACGATCCCCAGGTCATTCTTGCCGACGAACCAACCGGAAATCTCGACACCGACAATTCTCAGCGCGCTTTCGAGCTGCTGGCAGATATTGTCCGCGCGCGCGACAAAGCACTGTTGCTCGTCACTCACAATCGGTTCATCGCCGATGCCTGCGATTGGGTCCACGAAATGAAGGATGGCCGCATCATGACCAGCCATCCACACGGACAGCGCATTCTGGTGTCCTAGCTGAGCTCCCCATCTTTCATGGCGGCACCCAGACCGAAGATTTCCGTTTTGCTTCCGTCGCTCAATGCGCGGAAATTTCTTGAGCCGCGAGTGGATTCACTGCGCGATCAAACCTTTGCCGATTGGGAAGCGATCATTCTCGACAGTCATTCGACTGATGGGAGCTGGGAATTTTTCGAATCGGTTGTTGAATCCGATTCGCGATTTCAGCTGCATCAAGTTCCGCGCGAGGGATTATATGCTGCGCTAAATAGAGGGCTCGAGCTTGTAGCCGGTGAATTTCTGTATATCGCGCCCTGCGATGATACCATGGCGCCGGAATTCTTCGCAGAAATGGTTGAACTTCTCGAGCGCTCTCCGGAGGCCGGGGTCGCCGCCTGCGACTGTCTGCTCATTAATCAAGAAGGCCATGAGTTGCGCGCCGAGGATATGGTCGAGCAATTGTCGGAACGGCAAATCAGAGATCTGTTGAAGTCGGGAACGGTTCGCACATCTCCGCTATCGATGAGCGAAGTCAACGCGAATTACCGGCCTCCGCTTTATGATTGCCTCCTCCATTTTTACGGAAGCAGCGTTTACTTTTCTCTCACCCAACTGCTTATTCGGACAGCATCGGCAAAGGCGACAGGTCTTTTCGAAACGAATGTTGGATCAGCGGCCGATTTCGGCTGGCTCGTTCGCCTAACGAGTTTAACCGGCTCGATTCACCTGCCAAAGCGCCTGGCAACCTGGCGTTTTCACGGAGATCAATTGAGCTTGCGTCGTGACAACGCTCGGCTCACCGCCATGTTCGAAATGTGTCGAAACATCCTGCCCGAATTGCGCCGACGTTATCCTGGCTTGCTTACGCGCAGTGACTACAAGTCACTTCTTTTACCCTACAAAATTCTTCTCGCGCGATCTGGAATTCGCCGTCTCCTGTACCGGCTCGAAGCCTTGGCGCGGATGTGCGCAACTTTCGCTTATACACCCGCTGATGACGTTGCGGGTATTTTATCGATCCGGATTTGGAGAAACCCTGGCCGGAAATTCTCTTATCGTCAGCATTCTGCAGCGAAAAGGACTTGTTCCACGCAGACTCGATACATCAGGTAAACACGATTGAGTTCGGTTTTTCCAGGTGGGTCAGCAATTTGGCCGTGTAGTCCGCCCACGAACGAAATTTCCGCGAGCGAGCTTCCGCGCAAAGTCGCGAATAAAGTTGCTGATCCGAAAGCAAAGTGCTGATGCCGTCGGCGAGGGCGTCTGCACTTGTTTGATCGACGATCAGGCATCCGCCACCGGCCGCGACTTCGCCAAGTGCGCCGTTGCCGCCGCAAACAACCGGTTTTCCGTGCCACAAACTCTCCGCGATTGGCAATCCGAACCCCTCCATGAGCGAGGGATAGACTGTAAACCGACATGATTTATAGACGTCACGTAACGCGTCATCACTGATATGACGCAGCCAGCGCAATGGACGCCCACGCCGCCGCAACTGCCATAACTTTGCGATCATTTTGGGCGCCGAGTGATGCGTCGTACGGCCAACCAGCTGCAATTCGAAGCGAATATCTTTCTCCCAGAGCTGTTCAGCCGCGCTGAACAAAGTGAAATGATTCTTGCGCGCCTCAAACGAACCGATGCAGGCAATAATCGGTTCAGTGCGGGCGGGCGATATTTCGCGGACGTCGGATCCGAATTCAATCGGCCATGGCTCGACTACCGTCTTAGTCGGACTTACACCCTCCTCGCTCCAACGTTTCAATAAGTCATCTCGTGATTCCTCCGAGATGCAGATTACCAAATCGAATGCCGCGAGCGACCGGAGATAACTGAGAAATTTTACTCTGTTGTGATCGGCCAATGTCGGCAGGCGTAACGCGGCCGCGTCGTGAAAAATCGCGACACTATACGCGCGACTTCGGCTGATTACCCGCGGCAGCAGACTGGTACGCGCATCGTTGTAGAAATCCGGGATTAAAAGCACGTCCGTTTTTGTCATCTCGCTTTCGAGATCGATCTTTTTGCGGAGGAACAGGCGCAGCCATTCCTCAGTCCGGGTTTCGCCATACCATTCCGGCCGTACGGACGGCTTCGATCGCACTCGAAACGGGTCTCGCAGAACCGCGAGCTCGCGAGGGCCGAGTTCTTGATAGACTTTGCCCTTTTTGTTCCAGGAAATCGGCATCACGTCCAATTGTTCCCGCAGATGGCGATACAATCCGCGAGTCATGCGTTGCATGCCGGTATTCTTGGCCGCCTTGCAAGAACTGGTGACGTCGATGAAAACAGTGCTCAACGCGATGTAAAAATTTTCCAGTTCGCGGCGAAAAACGCGATCGTCTCGTTGTTGTGATGGCGGCGGCCGCTCGGGACATCGTGCAAGGTCATGGTCCCCAGTTGTCTTAAAGCGGTCCGGGCAACGTCCGAAGCCGGAATGATGTATCGATCTATGCCGCGGCGCTCCAGTGATCCGCTAATCCACATATCGTCCATGTAAAATGCACCGGCCGGCGCCGCCGAGTAGTCCCATAACGAACTATCAAAAAAACGCGGTTGAATGAGATAGCTGCCGCACCCGGTGATCACGGCCGTAGGCTTTGGCGCTTGAAGATCGGTACCAAACTCAATCTTACAATCACGCCAATTTAAACTTCGCGGTATTGGTCCGCCGCGAAAACACAACGCCGCATCGGGTAGTTCTGCGTGGTAGTGAAGATAAAGCTCCATTGAGTTCCGCGGGTAAATTCGATCGTCATCGACGACCATAATCAAAGTATCATTGCGCAGACCCGCCAGCTCATCTTGCACGACCGCAATGAACTTGGTGGCCGGCCCCCAATCCTTGTCACATCGCAATATTCGCACCTTCGGATTTTGCAGAAGATAATCTGGAATCGTGTATTCGCGTTGTTGGCGAATCGAAAACCGCGGAACGGCGATTACAATTTCGTCCGGCGGCCTGGTTTGATTTAACAATGAATCCAAAGTGGGTTGCAGTCCCCCGATTCGATCGGGCATCGTTGAGAGCGACACAATGGTTCGCTTGTCAGAAGTCGGACGCGAATTAGCCAATACTCGGCGAACAAACTTCTGTTGTCGGCGCCGTTTGGGTCGGAGATAAAAACCGTAATCGCCGATCAAATCCGCCAGCGTTTTTACGATGCGCCTAAGCCAAATGAAAATCACTTTCACTACGTTGTCAGTGGATTTCGAATCTCGCAGTACTGCCGCCCTCTTCCACAGAAATTGATTTCGCTGGCGAACCGCTTTTCAAGGGCCGGGAACCTGCCAGCAGATGAATTGGGCCCTGGTTAGGACAACCCGCACGTTCGGATACAGCTCCTTCACGACAGGAAAATCGCGATCGATGCACACGCCGTTCAACGGAGGCGTTGGCGGACTGCGTCGAAGCTCTTCTACAGTGAGCTTTGTTACCGGAAACCTGAAGTTCCCATGGAAAAGATAAAACGAATCCCACAGCAGATCGTGTCCGGGAATGACAGCCTTAATCAGAACGCTAGGAGTTTCAGGCTGCTGCAATTCGCCCAATTTCTCGGCAATCGCCTTTTCGTCGCCGGCGTCTCGGCGCCGCTTCGCAAGGTGAATGCTGGCGTGAACGAAACCGGCAGTCAACACACCTATCAGAACGAGGAAGACGATCCTTCGATTCGAACCGGGTCGCTTTAGGAAGCGATAAAATACAAGTGCCAATAAAAAACAGAGCAACGGAACAATCGGCACTAGGTAACGAGTAAGGCGAAAATTTAAAACGATCATCAAGACGAGAAATCCCAGAGTAATCAGCGCGATTTCCATCACCTGCCGTGAAGGCCGGTCCTTTCTTGAAAACAAAACCACAATGAGTGCGATCAATGACAGAAAACCGCATAGCCCTCCGGGGTGCAGACTCATTGATATCAGAATTTCAAAATATGGCCGGCGGCCTAGCTCAGTTGGGCCGAGCCATTGGACGACCTCGATCTGATATTCTCTCCAAACCGGCATGTCGTACTTCAATATCTGCAGCAATGGCCATATCGACATCAGGCCGATCGACAACAATAGACTCGGCACAAGCCAGCTCAGCCCGCGTCGAAGATTGGCCCGCTCCTCGGAATTCGTTAGGCGGGTGATCAGAATAAGCGCCCAAATGACAAACGGCACCGGCATTTTCTGTAAGCTCCCCAGCCAGCACGCAATTGCGACCGCCAGCCACCAAGCCGGCTTTTTTCGCGCAAGTTCGGCGAAAACGATCGTCAGGATCGTGAAAAATGCGAGACCGATATCGAGGAGTCCGCGGGCAGATTCAGTGGAGAAAAGCGGAGATGAAATTAAAATGGCAACGCTGACCGGAATCAGCCACGGCTCTTCGGGTTTGATTAAGAAAATGAGCCAGCCGAGAGCGGCAGCCGTCATGACGGCGTAAAAAAGCGGCCAAATTCGAACAGCCACCGCGTGATTCGCAAATCGAGGGAGAGTGAAACTGGTCAGCCAGTACTGGAGTGGCGGTTTTTCGAACGAGCGATGAAAATTGTAATGAACAACGGATCGCTCTCCGGTGACCAACATTTCACGACTGCGCTCGGCCGTGAGCAGCTCGTCGGTATCCCACATTGTTCCAACTGGTGCCCTCAACCCGAGCCAGAGCACGAAGCCGAAAACGATCAGACCGGCCGCGGCGACCGCTCGCCTGCGCTGTTTGTGGAGATCAATTTCCATTGCCAAGACCGACATCCCGTAAACAATCGTGCAACTGACGCTAACGAACTTTAACCTCCAAATGAAAACAAAATGAAAAGGGTTTTCCTGACGGGCGCCAGCTCGGGCATTGGCCTCGCTATAGCCAAGGCGTTGAGCGACCGCGGCGATAAAGTTT
This sequence comes from uncultured Verrucomicrobiae bacterium, assembly GCA_963800015.1. GTDB lineage: Bacteria > Verrucomicrobiota > Verrucomicrobiia > Chthoniobacterales > UBA10450 > AV40. The sequence continues at coordinate 225,629 of CAWCZE010000009.1, forward strand.
GGGGAACATCGCGGGAACCTGGCCGCATGCCGCAATTGGTCGGGCTACATCCGATTCGGCTCGATTTGATGGATCCCAACTCCATCGACCAAGCCTTCAGCAGCGCTCTCAGCGATGCCGGATACTTTGACGTTGTAATCAATAACGCCGGAAGCGGTCATTTCGGCGCCGCGGAACATCTCACTGATGAGCAGATTGAAAATCAGTTCCGAATTCTCGTGTTCGGGCAACTTCAATTGATGCGGTTGGCAATCGCCTCAATGCGTGCGCACGGGCACGGATTAATCATCAACGTCTCATCACTCGCATCGCGCTTACCGGTTCCATTCATGGCTGCTTATAATGCAGCCAAAGCCGCGATCGCCTCCTACACGATGTCGATCCAGCTCGAGTTGCCCGATTCAAATGTGCGGATCGTCGATCTTCAACCGGCGGACATTTCGACCGCATTCAACGATGCCGTTCCGAAAAACGGCGAACAGGATCCGCGCTACAAAGAGCGCGTCGCCAAAACTTGGACCGCGGTCGATCGCAATATGAAAAATGCGCCGCCGCCGGAACTCGTCGCAAAGCATGCCCTGCGACTAATCGATTCGCCAAATCCGCCGCCGCGAATCACTGTGGGAGACACGTTTCAATCAAAGATCGCGCCGCTGATTTTTCGATTTCTCCCGCAACGAGTTCGGATTTGGGGGTTGAAGATGTATTACGGAATTTAGCGGCATCGACATGACTACTGAAGTGAAGATCACCGACGCGGTCATTCTGATGGCAGGATTGGGTTCGCGCCTTCGGGTGCATGACGAGGAAACGCCAAAGCCGCTTATTCAAATCGCCGGTCGTGCCGTCTTCTCCTACACCGTCGACGCGTTGGAAAGAGCTGGCATCAAAACGATCCACGCGATCACCGGTTATAACAGCGGCGGCCTTGTAGCGGGATTGAAGCCTTTGATCCCCCCGGAAATCACCGTAAATCGAATCTTTAATCCGGAATGGGAAAAGCAGAACGGGATTTCCGTTTTGGCGGCGAGATCAGATGTCACTCGGCCATTCCTCCTCATGATGGGAGATCATTTGTTCGGACCGTCGATTGTCGAACGGGCACTTGGGGAAGCGGATTTCGCCGTGTTGAACGTCGCGGTGGACCGGAAGGTGAACGCAATTTTCGATTTGGACGACGCGATGAAGGTCCAAACCGAATCGAACCGCCTAACCGCGATCGGCAAGAACCTCAAAGAATACGACGCGATTGATACCGGCCTGTTTGTTTGTCCGATAGAATTTTTCGAATATCTGGAACGAGCCAAACGCGCCGGCGATTGCAGCCTGGCTGACGGAGTGCGGTCTATGGCAAGCGACGGAAAAGTGCGCGCCATCGATATTGGCGACGCGTGGTGGCAGGATATCGACACGCCGGAAATGCTGGCCCAAGCCCGGCTCGTTATCGGCCAGTAACGCATCGCGATCAGGCGAACACGTCCCAATCATCGCGAAAGAATCTCAGCATCTCACTGTTGCTTCGCACCGGGCCGTTCGGCACATCGTAGAGAGTCATTGTCCCGGACTGCGCATCGACGCTACGCATCATGGTGGATGCCGGAACTACGTATTTTTCGATTCCCCGCCGGCTGAGATATCCGCTTATCCAGATATCGTCCATGTAAAATGCGCTGGCCGGCGCCTTCGAGTAATCCCACAGTGCCGAATCGAAAAAACGGGGCTGAATGAGATATCCCGCCGTGCCCGTGATCACTGCGACACGTTTTCTTTCCTGGATCTGGCTCGCGCGAAAAATCTTCGGCACGAACCAAACAAAATTGCGCGGGATCAACGCTCCACGGAAGGACAGCGCCGCATCCGGCATTTTGTTATGATAGTGCAAAAAAAGTTCGAGCGCGTTGCGCGGGTAAACCCGGTCGTCATCGATTACCATGATTAACGTCCCGCCTCGATTCGCCGCGAGCTCCTCTTGAATGACCGGAATGAATTTCGTCGCCGGTCCCCAATCCTTTTCGCAGCGCAAAATTCGCAGCCGCGGAAATTTTTCCAGATACGCGGGAACAACGTAATTTGTTTGCTGCCGAACGGAGAATTGCGGGATCGCCAGGACGATTTCATCGGGCGGCCGGGTTTGATCCAACAGACTGCGAATCGTCGGCTCCAGGTTTTCAATTCGATCCGGCGTGGTGGTGAATGATGCGATGACCCGTCCGTGTCCAAATGGCGGCGAACTGGACAGGATCTCTCGAATCAATCGATTCTGCCGGCGGCCCCAGATCAATGAATACAAAAATTCACCGAGGTCGGTGAACGCTCCGACCAACATCTCCATCAAACGGCTCATCGCCGGACCGCTGCGGCAGCTGTTTCATGATGGGTCCGGGCTTGCCATGAAAGAACCAATGTCACGAAGGCGTAGGCAAAAAGGAGATGAAGAACCCAGGCTCCGAGCCCCAACGTCACCGCAATGAAAAACGCCAAGAACACGACATCTCGTTTCGTCAGTTCAAACGCCCACGAAGTGAATCGCTCGCCAAACACTCTTCCGCCGGATCGCCGCAACCGATCGTCGTGCTGGGTGAACACGACAGCAGCTGGTCCGCGGCGGAAAAGATCGACGACATGGTCCGGGACGAGACGCAGAGCATTAAATACGGCTGTGAGCACTCCTTCGATAACAAAGAGCCACTGGATTACGGGTTGGTGTTGAACACTGCAAAATAAGCCAACGCCGAGGCCGATTGAAAACAACAGGAGCGCGATCAAATCTCCAACCGCGTCGATGCCGGGACCCTTGTCGGAGTCCAAATATTTTGCGCGCGCGATTTCGCCATCGCAGCCGTCCAGGATGCTGTGAAGGTTAAACAACGCAGCACCAATAACCAAACCGGCGTAAGTGCCGTGAATCATAAACAGGAACCCGATCAACGGAAATGCCGTGATGAAAACTGTCCACTGGTTTGGAGTGATCGACGTTTTAAGAAGAAATTGGCTGACCCTGCACGAAATCGGGCGATTTAAATAACGCGAGACGAACCCGTCCCGCGATTTGCCGCTTCTCCGGAGCAGCCAGCGTTCAGCTCCTGAAATGTCGGCGAAATTCGGCACATAGCGCCAGTCGTCACCTCCGGATAAATCGCCGGCACTCGCGCGCTGTTCTTGCATCTGCCCCCAAAGTTTCTTCCAGACGGCGGATTCATCGCCGAGTCCGGGATCGGATTCAAGCGACACGGCGTCACGCAGTAATCGCTCAACTCCGGTCCGCTTCACCAACAAGCAGGTGTTCAGCAAGCGCTGACTGGTGCCGACACTCAGGCCTTCAACAAATTGGCACCGGCTCAACCGCGGATGATCCGGACGCCAGCGTTGAGCAGGATCGATGTCTGGCCGCCAAAAAATCACGATTTCAATTTTCCGCTGGCTCGAAATCGAGTGGGCGAATTCATCTATCGCCAGCGCCAAACGATCGAGTTGGCGCAGGCCGGCAATTTCCCAACTGGCGGATTCGTCAGCCAGAATTATGACGCGATCAAAACTCGGAATCATGAAATTGCCCGGCGATAAATACGGTAAGTTTTATAAATAGTGGCGCCCAGCGCTTCGACTAAGCGATTTACCAATACATTGTCTTCCAGCGTCTGGCTGAGTTCGCCAGCAAAACCGCGGCTCAGTCCTTCTTCCAAAACCCGAAGAACAAGCATCTCTCCAATTCCAGAGCGGCGAAAGTTTTCGAGAACGCCCAGGGCAACAAAGCGCGCCTTACGGATCTTTCGCCGCAACCAGAGCAGTTTGATTAATCCAATCGGCAGACCAAACCGAGTCAGCCGGCCATTGATTTCTTTTAAAGCAATGTTGATGTCGGGCACGCAAATCACGAATCCGACCGGCGCGTTGTCGATTTCGGCGATCAACGTCATGGAAGGATCGATGATCAGACGCATTTCCTTTGCCATTTGCTCTGCCTCCGCGTGAGTGAATGGCACGAACCCCCAGTTTTTTTCCCAAGCCTGATTGAACACGGCAGCTAGACGACGGCTTTCACCCGCAAGATCGCGAATATTGATCGGCCTAATTTTGACCTTCGTCTTGCGCGCGCGCGCTTCGACCATGCGCCGCAATCTGGATACGGGCGCGTTTTTCGGATCGAACCACCACGCGTACCAATCGATCTCTTTCTCGAAACCGTTGGCTTCGATCAACCGGGCATAATATGGCGGATTATGCGGAGTCAGCACGGTGGGCGGATGTTCAAAGCCATCGATCACGAGTCCGCAGACATAATTGGTCGAGTAATCGATCGGCCCCATCATTTCGGAACGGCCACGACCGCGCAGCCAATCGGCCGCGGCATCAAACAAGGCGTTGGCGACATCGCCGTCGTCGATTGACTCGAATAAGCCGAAACATCCGAGGTTCGATTTGTGAAGGGCGTTATAATTCGGATCGTCGCTGGCCATGATCCGGCCAACAAGTTCGCCATTTCGTCGGGCCAGGAAAAGTGCGGCATCACCATGACGATAAAACGCATGTTTTTCGCGATCCAGAAACTCACGGCGCTCGAAGATGAGCGGCGGGACCCAGGCCGGGTCATTTTCGTAAATGCGCCAGGGGAGGTTGATGAATTCGTCCCGCTCTTTCGTCGAGCGAACGACAGATATTTCGATAGCTGACACGTTGCTATGCGGTCGATCTTCCCGCCAAAGCTTCCAAACAAAAGTTCGCCGCTCGTTGCTGTTGCAACAGCAGATAGATGAGGAGGACGTTAAAAGCAGTGATTTCAATCCAGAAAAACCAAACGGGATGTCCAATCAGCAAAACCACAAAGAGAAACGCCATTCGCGTGTTTGACATCAGCATTCGCCACCATCTCAAGGTGGGCTGAGCATCGCGTTCATAGCGCGACCGCAGCCAATCGGGAACTTGCTCCCGAAAATCGCGTCCGATCTGATCTCGCAGTCTTGTCAACGCAGGGGACAATTTCTCCTGCCGCCACGCCAAATCTGAATATAAAACCAGCAGGAGTTTGCTCCAAAGGCCGGGAGCGCGTTCCGCCCGAAGACCTGCGGACGAATCCAGCTTGCCGCGACCCTTGGCGAAATGAAGGTAAGCATTTCGGGCATAATCGGCAGCGGCGGCCTGAGTTGCATGACTCGCCATCGCGAGAAGGGCGACCAGCCAAACCGCTTCTGTCCCGCCGTTCGCGACATGCCGCATCGCCAAATGCAGATACACGCCCAACCACACGATATAATCGACAAGACCATCCATGATCCGCCCGGTTCGGCTTTCCAGATTGCGCAATCGCGCAAGTTGGCCGTCGGCGTTATCGAAAATGTTGGCCACCATATGAAGGACCATTCCCAGTAGGTTGATTCCAACGTTGCGATAAAAGTAGAGATGGCCGGCCAGAACTCCAAAGACGCCGCCAAAAAGCGTGACCCCAGTGGGCGATACGCCGAGGCGCCCAAAAAACTTCGCTAGTTGAAAGCCGACCCTGCGATAAAAATGAATATCAACCAGGCCCTCGGTCTCCCGCACTTTGTAAGTGGCTTCAAGGGAGGGTGGTTGCGCGACTGGCGCAGCCATCAAGAATTCATTCTGAGCGCCAACTCAGACATCTTGCAGCGCAGCCGAAAAGCGGCCGCTTTCATCTTTGATTTCGCATCTCGGAGCGTGTCCTGAAGAATATTCAGAGCCTCGTCCAGATCAGCCCGGGTATGATTGGCCGTTACGCAAGCGCGGAAGCAAATCTTGCTTTGCGGGACGGCGGGATAGTCAACCGGTGCAACCCAAAGGCCGCGCCGACGCAGCTCATGACAAAGCCGGTACATCCGTTCACGGTCCCCAATTACGATCGGCATGATATAGGTAGTCGACCTTCCGGTGTCGATTCCGAGCTCACGCAGCTTTTGATGGAAATACTCCGAGTTTTCCCACAAACGCGTCCGCAATTCGGGTTGACGTCTCCCGATCTCGAGCGCTTTGAGGATCGCGGCAACCACCACGGGCGGCAATGCACACGAGTAAACGTAAGGATGTGCGTAGAAGCGGAGGTAACGTAATGTTTCCTTCGAGCCGGCGACAAATCCGCCCAGCGCGCCGAATGCCTTTGAAAATGTCCCATAAATAAGAGGCACGCGATCTTCGATTCCGAACTTTTCGGCGGCGCCGCGGCCGTGTTCACCGCAGGCGAGCATTGAATGCGCTTCGTCCACGAAAACGCGGGCGCCGTGCGCATCGGCCACGTCAATTAGCGCATCCAGATTTCCGAAATCGCCGTCCATCGAGTAAATTCCTTCCACGATGACGAGTTGGCGTCGTCCAGCATGCCGCCGAAGAGCAGCATCGAGTGAGGCTGGATCGTTGTGTTCGAATTTTTCAGTGCGGCAGCGAGAAAGCACTGCACCGTCACGCAGACTCAAGTGTGAGCGATTGTCGAGAACCGCCACATCGTTCTTGCGAAGCAACCCCGAGATCGTGCCGAGCGCTCCTCCAAAGCCGCTGTTGAAGAGCATTGCATCTTCCCGGTTGAGAAATTGGGCGACCTGATGTTCGAGCTCGCGGTGAAGATCGGTCATACCGGAGAGCATGGGCGAACCGCAGGCTCCAAGACCGTGGGTTTTGAGTGCCGCTTCAGCAGCGGCTATGACCTCGGGATGATTGGCAAGGCCGAGGTAATTGTAGGAACAGAGATTGATGACTGATCGTGGCTTGCCGTTGTAATCGATCGTCGTCCGCGCGTCAGCGCTGCCGAGCAGTTCGGGCTCGTAAAGTTCGACCGCCCAGGAGCCGGCCTGCATCCAGCGAGTAAAGCTTGGCGGAGCTTGCAACGGGTCACGGGTTTCACCCGCGATGAAGTTGCTTAGGCTGAGTTTTGCAGGATCTGAATTCATTCCTTATGGCTTAACATCCGCCAAAGGGCGGGTTCCATATCGGGGCATCCATTTTACTGCCTTAGCTCAAAGCGGCAAGAATTAAGTTCCGGGCTCTGGGTAGGCCTGAATCCTTCGCGCTCGACGAACGTCCGGCTTTGATTTCGCGCCAAATATCGGTGGCGCTATGACAATCAGATACTTTGCATCATCGACATATCATGACGGCGCCGATCAATTCCATAAAGCAGCCATTCGTTTCTCCCATTCTTCATGATTCTTTTTCGCATCACGAATGAACGGCGACGCGGCTATGATTTTGATGATTAAATTGTTGAGCAAGGCAACCGCCGGCGGCAGTGGCCGGAGAATGTCCATAAAAAGAACAACCCGGATCGAATCCCCTTCATTCCACACTTCATGCGGGAAGGTGTCGTCGAAAAACATACTCTTCCCCTCTTCCCAATAAGCAATGGTATCGCCAACCCGAATCCTGCACGACTCCTTTTCTTTGGGGACAATTAATCCGAGGTGATATCGAATGACGCCCTTGTACGGTCCGGTGTGTTCAGGGATGTGCTTGCGTCCAGTGAGAATGGAAAAAAAAGCGGTCTTTGCGCCCGGGATTCTGTCCAGCAACCGAGCCGTCTTCGGACACCGGCGAAGATTATCTTCGGATCGCAAACCGTAGGCGAAGAAGAAAAACGTTTTCCACTTATCGTCGTTCGCAATGTTCTTTTGGTCAGGGGAGATGTCCTGAAAGTTCGGCAACTGCTCCTGGTGTTGCATCACTTGATCGAGTTCTTCGCGGATGTCCTGCCAATTGGCCTCGATTTCCCGAGACCATGGAAAGTTGTCAGCGCTGAAGAATTCATGGTCGCCAAGTAACGAATAACGGCCCATCAATTTCTGGATCTGTCCCAGGATCCTGCGTCCGTTGGAAATGATTAATTCACGTGCTTTCGAGTTCATTCAGCCGACCAAAATATCGCGAGCGAGGTCGTTTCGCGGCCAATTGTGAGCAAATTGCCTGACGCAGTCAAATTCCCCAAAAAATCTAATTAACCGCTAAACCGTAGCCGCCAGGGTCTCAGCACGGATTCGAAAATGATCTTGTGCGACATCTTCGATTGCCCTTCTCGGCGATCAACAAACGTGATCGGCACCTCGGCAATTTTCAGTCCTGCCCGCTGCGCGCGAAACGTCGTCTCGACCAGAAAGGCGTAGCCTTCCGCCGCGATTGGCAGTTCCACAAGAACCTGCAAGGCGCGCCGGGTGTAACACCGAAAGCCGCTCGTGCTGTCGCGGACAGTTAAACCGGTAATGCTGCGGACATATTGATTAGCGAATCGACTGAGCAACCGCCGGCGCAACGGCCAATTGGCAATACCGCCACCGGCGCAGTAACGCGAGCCGATGAGGAGATCGGCGCGACGCGTACCCTCGATTAATTGGGGGACGATCACCGGGTCGTGTGAAAAATCGGCATCGAGTTGGACCAGCCGCGCATAACCGCGATCCGCCGCAACGCGATATCCCTCGAGCAAGCTGCGGCCGTAGCCGCGACCCGACGTTCGGCGAAGAACCGAGAAACGCGGATAGACCGCGAACAATTGTTCCGCGTGATCGGCGGTGCCGTCCGGCGAATTATCGTCGATGAGCATGACGTCCGCATTTGGCGCGACATTCAATAGTTGTGGGACAAGCGCAGCGACATTTTCCCGCTCGTTGTAGGTTGGGATGACGATGAGCGTGCGATCAGCGTCCATTGGTTGACTGGTTCAGGCTTGGAATAATGGAGGCCAAGTTGCCTTGTCGCCAACGAATGGAATATTGGCCGGCTTCCTTGACCCTATCGTCTAGAGGCCTAGGACATCGCCCTTTCACGGCGGTAACACGGGTTCGAATCCCGTTAGGGTCGCCATTATTCGTCATTATTCATGCGGCCTTGGTCAGGTTCACCGCCTGCGCCGCCGTTCGCGCGGTAGCGCCCCGATGAATTTCCAGAACTTGGCGGGCGTTCGCGACCATTTTTTCGCGATCTTCCGGGTTTGCCAAAAGATGGGCCATGGCGCGGCGCAATTCCGTCGCCGAACTGACCTGGACTGCCCCACCCTGCGCCACCAGCGATTTCGCGAGAGCACTGAAATTTTCCATGTGTGGACCAAATATCACCGGTTTGCCGGCCAAGATCGCTTCCGCCGGATTTTGTCCGCCGCGCGCAAGCAAACTTTTACCGACGAATACTAGCGTAGCCGAAGCGTACCAGTGCCGCAGTTCCCCTGTCGTATCGATCAATAGACAATTGAGAAATGGATCGACGGCGGCGGGTTGACTCCGGAGCGCCGTCTGAAAGTCCATTTCCTTGAGCTCGCCTTGAACTTCGGCAACTCGCTCGGTGTGGCGCGGCGCGAGCACCAGCAGAAGCTCGACAAAATCCCGGCGCAACGCGCGAAACACTTCGGCTAGGATCTTCTCCTCGCCGGCATGGGTGCTGCCTCCAAGAATCACCGTGCGATTTTCGAGTCCAAATCCAGCCAGAGCATCGCGCGCAAGTTTGGGATCGATTCGGATCTCTTCAGGATCGAATTTAATGCTGCCAATCTGTTTGATTCTGGATGGGGCAACGCCCAGGCCGCTCCATTTCTCGACATCATCAGCATTCTGAACGCAAACAAGGTCGAGCAACTGAAACGTTGGAGATATAAATTTTTGAAACGTTCGGAATCGTTTTTCCGAGCGCGGCGACAAACGCGCGTTCACCAGCGCGATCGGAATTTTCCTGGACTTTGTTTCGGCAACCATGTTCGGCCACACCTCCGCCTCGACCAGGAGGATCTTGGTCGGCCGGATCACCTCGAAGGCGCGACGCATAACTGGCCAAAAGTCGAGTGGACTGTACATAACCTCGATCCACTCCGGCGTGTTGCGATTCGCGAATGCGAATCCGGTGGTCGTGGTCGTGGTCAGGACAAAATGTTGATCTTCCCGCAAAGTGCGAATCTGTCTGGCCAGCTTCAGGGCAATCATCACTTCGCCAACGCTTACCGCGTGAAGCCAGATCGGCTTCTTCCAGTACAATCGCGCTTGCAAGTGGCGATCGTAAATTCCGAGTCGTTGTCCGAATTTCTCCCGGTAACCGCCGCGGCGAAACATTTTCACCAGGTAACCGGGCAAAAAAAGCAAAAGCCCGATCGGCCAGAGCAAATTGTAAATAAAGCGCGTCACAGAATCGGAGATTGCAGATCGCAGATCGGAGATCCCTCTTCGCCCGAGCTACGGCGAACAAGCAGGAAGAGAACTTCGGTGGCGCCGTACTTTTTCTGGCGGATCAACTTCCAAAATTTCAAGTCCGGAAGTTTTTCGCCCGGACGTTTCTCCAGAATAAAAATTCCATCCGGCTCGATTAGATTCGGCAATGTGGGATCGCTCAAGAGTTTGTCGGTGTAACCTTCCCCCGACTTCATCTTGTCATAAGGCGGATCGGCAAACACGATCCTAAACGCTTCGCCGGTCGGCGCGGCACTTTTCAAAAAACGGAAAACATCCGCACCGCGAATCCGCCCGCGCAGCCCCGCCTTTGCCAGATTTTTTTCAATCGCGGCGATTGACTGTCGATCGTCATCAACAAAAAGGGCGGACTCGGCGCCGCGACTCAACGCTTCGATGCCGAGCGCGCCGGTTCCGGCGAACAAATCAAGGACCCGGGCACCGATCACCGCCTCGCCGAGGCTGGAAAAAATCGCAGCTTTCACGCGATCCATGGTGGGGCGGACCCCGGCTTTGGGCGAAACAAGCCGAATGCCGCCGGCGCGACCGGCGATGACTCTCATGGCGAAGTTGTCGGAGTCGGCGCGACAGGCGGCAAACTTTGGCCAGGCGCCGGCGTGGTTTCTTCGACGGCCTGTGCACCCTTCTTTTTCTTCGGTTTGTCGCCTTTTCCGCCGCCGAAAAAGCTGTTCACCAAATCCTTTAAATCGCGGCCGACCACCTTCTCGAACAAATTGGTTTTCGGACGCTCAAGCGTTCCGGTAACTTCAAAGTCGACGGCAGAATAACCGGGCTCGTCGGTCGGTTGAAAATTTGCCCGCATTGGTTTGAACAGTTGCGAGCGAACTTTCTCGTTGATCGCGAGTCGCGACTTCAAATGCATCTTTCCGCGGAAATTAACGGTGCCAGTTGCCGACAGGTGAATATTTGCTGAGCGGAGGTTCAGTTCATCAACATTCACAACCCCGGGAGACAAATGATATTTCGCGTCCGCCTGCTCGAGATGGAGCTGGGTTAGTTCTTCGATTTGCAAAACCTGACCGAGGGCGACGAGCAGATCGTATTGCCGAACCTGGCCGTCATGTAAAACGACCTCGCCGCTGCCGGTAAGTGCGTCGGCATCCGTGGTCTTTCCATCCGCCAGAAGAGTTCCCTCAAGTTTGCCCTGCAAGACGCCGGTCGGCCCGCCGGCTTCGCCGATAACCTGCTCCGCTTCGACGTTTCGAAACTTCATTTCAATATGAAAAGGCGACTCGTCGGTTTCGGGTTGAATCGAAAACTTCCCTGATATGTCCCCGCCGCCCACCCGCGCAGAAATCTGGGAGAGGTTCAGGCCGTCCGCGTCGTACCGCACTGGCGACTTCAGCTGTTGAAGGAAAAACCGATCCCGCAGCGACACTTTCGCGACTCGGGCATTGCCATGAAGGGAGGCAGCGTTACTCAAGCTGGCGCGAAATCCGACTTCCTCAAAATTCGCGACCAACTCGCGCGATTTGTCGAGAAACCTGAAAATTCCCGTCAATCAGACTGATTTTGTGAATTTCGGAGGCGAAATCGGCAGCGGATTTCAACCTGCCTTCCGCCCGAACTGGGGTCGGATTTTCCGCAACGGGCGGCGCGGACTCCACCGGAGAGGGTTCATTTTTTTCTTCGATGGCTGGCTGAGCGGCAACCGGCGGCGGTTCGGCGCGTTTCTTCTCCGCATGCCGCTCACTTCGTAAATCGGGCAATCTCCATTTTCCGGCTGCGTTCTGGGGCCAAACAACGTTCGGTCGCACTAACGAAACTTCTTTGAACACGAGGCGATTGGAAAAGAGCGACAGGAACGCGATTCGCAGCGCGAAATTTTCGGCCTCCAAAAAATTCCCGCCGCCTTCCGAGCCCTGGGCAATCGTAATGCCGCTCAATTTGACGCCGCTCCAAGGCGTGACGCTGATTCGTCCAATATTCAGGTTCGCGCCGAAACGCTGGCGCAGTTCGCGCTGAATCCGGGCTTGTGTCCCCGCCGATTGCACATACAAATTCACCGCGAGCAAAGCCACCGCCCCTAGGATCAGCAATCCGGCGATCAAAATCAGGATCAGGCGGCCCAGTTTTTGCACCCGAAGACGTTACGCAGACCATGTTTGAAGAAAAGGTGAAAGCAGGACGGCTGGAATGAGTAACACGCTGATTATCTTGAATCCTGCGGCTCGCAGCGAGCGAGCGCAACGCCAGCAAAGCCGAGTCGAATCACTGGCCGGCAACTGCGTGGTCTGCGCCACGACTTGTGTCGGCGAAGCCGAATCCATGGCCCGTCGCGGCGCGGCAGAAGGTTTTGACACAATCGTAGCCGCCGGCGGAGACGGCACCATCAACGAGGTGGTCAACGGCCTTGCTGGGACCGAAGCTACCCTGGGCGTGCTCCCGATCGGCACCATGAATGTTTTTGCGACTGAGCTCGGGCTACCGGTTAACGATCTCGAACGCTGCTGGACGATCATCCAAAGCGAAAACATCCGCTCAGTGGATCTCCCAAAGGCCAATCAAAAGTACTTCGTGCAACTCGCCGGGGTCGGCCTCGATGCCCAAGTCGTGAAAGAGACCAGCGCTCAGTTAAAGCGAAACTTTGGGCCGCTCAGCTACCTGATCTCGGCGGCGCAAATCGCAGCGCGACAACCGCCAAGGCTTTTCATCAAATCCAAGGACACATCAATTGACGAAGGTTCTTTTGTCCTGGTCGGGAACGGCCGTTTGTACGGCGGTCCATTTCCTTTCTTCAAACACGCTGCGCTGGATGACGGGCTCTTGGACGTCATCGTGTTCAAGCGCCTCGGTTATCTGGAAATCATCAAGTATTTGCAGGACGTCGTGTTCAGCTCAGAGATCCGGGTTCCAGAAGTTGAATACTTCCAAACTCGCGCAGCTTCGTGTCGAAAGCGAACAGACGGTTCCAGTGGAGCTCGATGGCGAGTTGGTTGGCAATTGCCCGGTAGAATTCTCCCTGCAAAACCGGTCCCTCAAGGTCCTAGCCCCGCGGTAGAAATCGCGACCGCTCAAATCTGCTGACAACAAAATCGGCTTGCGATACCCTCAAGGGGTGCGGTTGTCGCGGGATAAACGATCGGCAATAGGGAGGCCGTGGGCGCCAACCCGCCGCGTCGCTTTGCTGGCGCTGGTGAGCTTTAATGTCGCTGCATTTTTTTCTCAATTGTTTCTCGAAGCGGCGCAACCTGGATTTGTTCGCGATTACCTGGCGCTGAGCGAACGCGGACTCCTCGATGCATTTTCGTGGCAGTTCGTCACGGCGCCGCTGCTTGTACGGAGGTTGCTGGCACTTCTTCGGAAGCATCGTCGTGCTGTATGTCCTCGGCCGGGACATCGAATCAATTCTTGGTCAACGGCATTTTGTTTACCTGTTTCTCTGCGGAGCCGTCGGCGGAGAGCTTGGACATTTGTTCCTGATGCCGGAGGAAACTGCTTTGTACGGCGCGAGCGGTGCAGTCGCCGCGATTGTGATCGCCTACGCAACTATTCTCCCGGAAATCGATCTCATCGAATGGCGTCTGCCGATTCTTCGCGATTCGCTTGAAGCCAAAACACGTTGCCTGCGCGGTGATGTTTTTAAGTCTGGTGATGCTGATGGTTGATCGTCACGGTGCGGTGGCTCATAGCGCATTGCCGGGCGGTCTGATTTCGGGCTGGCTCTACGTTCATCTTCTCGGCTTTGGCCATCCTTCATGGATCCAGAGGAGGTTGTGGCGCCGGCGTGTTGCGGCCGATCGAATCGAGCGCATGACACTCGACGAATTTATCGCAGTTGAGATAGATCCTCTCCTTGAGAAAATTTCGCGGTCTGGTCTTGGGAGTTTGACCCGGTCTGAGCGACGCATTCTCGCGCGGACGCGCGAAAAAACCGGCTGAACCTTGTCACCGCGGGCTGTTACCGCTGTGGATTAATTAGAAATCGCGCAGGTTTCACGGCATCTTGCGCCAAATGGAGGGCGCCAACTGGATTCGCAAGAAAGCGGCTGGATCACTGAATCCGACACAGGTCGAAGCCGCTTTGATCCAGATCAATGACGTCTGGCCGAAGGACGTTCGTCCGCTCCGGGAACTGATCGAAGACTTCCTCCTTGGTGAAAATGCCCTGCTCCGACTTCTCGCTCTTTCGAGCATTTCGGTAGCGCGAATTGTTCGCAACCCACAGCTGCTGATCTGGCTGACTGAGCCAGATACGTGCGTGCGCGGCCGAAGCCGGGCAGAAATGGTCGCGGCGCTCGGCTCTCTGGTTGAAAAGGATATTGCGGCACAAAATTTTCGGGCGTTACGGCGATGGAAAAGCCGCGAGATGACACGAATTGCGCTTCGGGAGCTGACCGAAATGGCGGACCTCGAAGAAACGACTGCCGAACTATCGCAGGTCGCCGAGATTTGCATCCGTGAAGTGTTTGCTCATTGGAATTCGAAACTGCGGGAGACGCTTGGCTCGCCTGCGGCTGAATTCGCGGTGTTGGCGCTCGGCAAACTCGGCGGCCGCGAGCTCAACCACAGCTCTGATGTCGATCTGATTTTTCTTTATACCGAAGAGGGCGAAATTTCGCCGCGCCTATCCAATCACCAGTGGTTCAATCGCCTCGCCGAAAAAATTCTGGAAACATTTTCGACCCCTGACCCTGAAGGCGCGCTCTTTCGCGTCGATCTTCGGCTTCGGCCGGAGGGCTCGGCCGGTCCACTCGCGCGCTCGCTGGAGAGCATGGAAAACTACTACTCCGGATTCGGCGAGACCTGGGAACGAATCGCGTTGATCAAAGCCCGCGGCATCGCCGGCAGTCGTGAGCTTGCCTACGAATTTCTGCGGCAGCATCAGCCATTCATTTATCCACGCAGTCCGACCCCGGATCTGCTCGACGAAATTGCCGCGATCAAGCGCCGGATCGAACACGATGCGGCCGAGGATTTGGAACGAGATGTTAAACTTGGCCGTGGCGGCATTCGTGAAATTGAATTCGTCGTCCAGACGCTGCAATTCATCCACGGCGGGCGCCATGCATTTCTCCAGGAAGCAAGCACGCTGAACGCATTGCGCGGCCTGGCAAATCTCGAACTCGTTCCTAACAAAGAGGTTTTGGATTTGGATCGCGCCTATCGCTTCTTGCGTCAGGTCGAGCACCGGCTGCAAATTGAAGCCGAGCAGCAGACCCATACCGTTCCGCGCGAGCCGAGTCGCGGTCGAGCGACTTGCCCGAAGTCTGGGTTTTGATTCGAGCAAAGAATTCACCGCGCGATTGCGAGCAACGATGGACAGGGTGCGGTCGATTTTCGATCGCGTCATAACCGCCGGGCCGGCAGAAGCAAGTCATCCCGGCTTGGAAAAGTTCAAAGACCAAAAAGCGGTCGCCCGGTCGCTGGCCGATTTACTGAAGCCGACTTCCGCCTCGCATATTGCCCCGCGGACAAAACAGGTTTTCGCGAAACTTCGGCCGGCGCTCCTCGCCCAAATTGGAAGCGGTGCCGATCCCGACGCGACCTTGAACCAGTTCGTTCGGTTTGTGGAAGCGTACGGATTGCGGGGATTGCTTTTTGAATTGCTCGCGACCAATCCAACGCTGCTCGAACTTCTCACCAAGACTCTGGATCGCAGCCAATTCGCCGCGGACTTGCTGATTCGTCGTCCTCAGCTGCTCGAGGAAGTCACTCGCGACAAGAGCTTCAATCAGCCACGGTCGGTGGAAGATCATTTGGCGCGGCTTGGACCTTTGGAGCAAGCGCCGCGAAGCTCGATCCGGTCCGGGCTTATCGGCAACGACAGACTTTGCGAATCATAATGCGGGACGTTCTCGGCGTGGCCGAGGCTGACACCATCTTCACCGAATTGTCGGACCTGGCTGAGGCGTGCGTTCGATTTACCAACGACCTGCTCGGCGGACAAACTCTGACCATCGTCGCGTTGGGAAAATTTGGCGGGCGCGACCTGAATTACGGCGCAGATCTCGATGTGATATTCATCGGAGATGACACTCGAGCGGCCCAGAATCTGATCACCGCGACTGCGCAACCGACCTCCGAAGGAATGATTGCGTCAATGGATGCACGGCTTCGGCCGGACGGAGAAAAAGGTGCGCTGGTGGCGCCGCTGGTGGCGTACGAATCGTATTATCGCGAGCGCGCGCAGCTTTGGGAAATTCAAGCGCTGACACGAGCACGACCAATCACCGGTTCGTCCCAGGACGTGTATCTCGACCTTGTGCAGAATGTTTGGCGAAACGCTGGGACAACAGTCCGATCTGTTTGCAAAGATCGATAACATGCTTGATCGAATTCACCGCGAGCGAAGCGGCGGCTCCGAATTTCTTGACTTCAAGACCGGGGTTGGCGGCATGGTCGAAGCCGAATTTCTCGTTCAAGCGCTGCAAATGCGTTCGGGGAGATGGGAACCCAACTGGCACCGCGCGCTACGCCGATTACAGAACGATCAAATTATTTCCACAACGGACGCTGATCAGGCGGATGCGAGTTACGCCTTCCTGCGCCGATGTGAAACTGTTCTTCGTCGCTTCGAAACGAAATCGGTCTCAACGCTGCCCACTGGTCCGGACGAGCAAGCAAAAGTGGCGCACTGGCTCGGTTACGGATTCTGCGGAAACGTTCGCGACCGAATATCGGGAGGCGAGACAAACGATCCACGATCTTTACGTGCGATACATCAAAGCAGGCGTTGCTTAGATCTTCGTGAGCAACTTGGCGAGCTCGTGCAGCATTAGGAACGTTCCGAAGATTCCCCCGACGATAACAACGATCACCAACGCGAGAATCACGCTTACGAAGATCTTGTCACCTTTCGTGGAACGGCCGGGACTGTCGATGTGGCCGCGGATCATTTCGTAGTTTCGGGTGTTCGCTTGAAACCAAAACGCGAATACCGAACCGACGCCCGGAACAAGACCAACCAGTTCGTTGATCAAAACATTCAAGGCCATGCGGCCGAGAACGATTTTGGGTATGCCGCGGCGGATTCCATAAACGAGCGTTGAAACTGAAACGATCGCGGCCGCAATGTCGCCAAAGCCGGGAATAAGATCGACAATTGGATTGAGTCCGAGCCGTCTCTTGAGGCCGGGGATACGGATCAATCGATCCATCACCAACGAAACGATGTTGAAGATGGATTCTACCGAGCCGCGCGCCGGGCGTTCTTCGGGTGGGAGAACTTCCCACTCAACTTCGTGCGGAGGCGGCGATTGAGGACCGCCGGCAGGTAACGAAGCACTCACGTGAGATCGACGCTTAGACAGCGCCGTTGAATTTTTAGCCGGGGATTTCTTTCAACATCTGCATGTTGGTCGGGAATTTCTTCACGAACATGAGCAGACGCTGAATCGCCTCTTCCGGTTTGTGGCCGGCGAGACCGCGACGGATCAAATTGATTTTTTCAAGCTCCCACGCCTGCAGAAGCAACTCTTCGCGCCGGGTGCCGGAGAGGAAGATATCGATTGCAGGGTAAATTCGCTGATCGCTGATTTTGCGATCCAGCACCATTTCCATGTTACCGGTGCCTTTGAACTCTTGGAAAATGAGTTCGTCCATGCGGCTGCCGGTTTCGATGAGCGCGGTAGCCACAATCGTGAGCGATCCAGCCTCTTCGGTGTTTCGCGCCGCAGCAAAAATCTTTCTTGGGATTTCCATCGCACGAGCGTCGATACCGCCGCTCATGGTTCGGCCGCCACCCGACATCGCATTGTTAAATGCGCGGGCCGTTCTGGTTATTGAATCCAGCAGGATAAAAACGTGCTGTCCGGCTTCGACCATCCGTTTCGAGCGCTCGATCGCGAGCTGAGCGATGCGGGTGTGGCTCTTGATGTCGCTGTCGTTCGAACTGGCGATGATTTCCGCTTTCGGATGCGAACGCTTGAAATCGGTGACTTCTTCCGGCCGCTCGTCGACCAGGAGAATGATCAGCTTCATGTCCGGATGATTTTTCGCTACCGCATCGGCAATATGATGCAGCAGAGTAGTTTTGCCGGTCCGCGGCGGCGCGACGATCAAGCCGCGCTGCCCCATCCCGAGCGGGGTCATCAGATCCATCACTCGCGTGGTGTAACGATCCGGCACCGTCTCGAGTTTGATTCGTTTGTTCGGATTGATGGTCGTCAATTCTTCAAACGGACGCAGTCCCTGATACTTCGTCGGCTCGTCGCCATTGATGGTGAGGAGTTTGATTAACTGGGGACCGCGACTGCCGCGACGGGTTTCGCCGTAAATCCACATTCCGTCACGCAGCCCGAAACGGCGTACGATTTCAGGAGTAACAAAAATGTCCTGTGGGGTTTGAACGAAATTCCGTTTGGGATCGCGCAGAAAACCGAAACCCTTGCCGGAAATCTCGATGATGCCTTCACCGAATTCCGGCTCGCGCTGGGCTTGGTCGCCCTCGGGCGCGCCTTCCATGGTCTCGGTCGCAACCGGATCGCCAGTGCCGGAGCCGGGCGCGTCGTTCCGGGCTTCGTTGTAAGGCTCGTTAAAATTGTCGTTACGATCGCCGTGATTGTAGTAACGGCGCCGGCCATAACGGCGCCGGCCCCGAGGACGGCGTTGCGTCTTGCGGAGCGGCCGTTGATTCGGTTGTCGGCGGCGGCGGCGGCCGGTTTTCGTTTTCTTCGTTCATAAATTGCGAAGGCTGATTGTCCGCCTCGGCGGACGCACTGCCAGGATTCAGCAGAGGAATTACTTTTCAGGCTGGCAACTTGGCCAGCATTTCGTCGGGAATATCTAGATTTGAATAGACGTTTTGAACGTCATCGTCGTCTTCGAGGGCATCACACAGGCGCAACACTTGGCGGGCCACGTCCTCATTGGCCACTGGCACAGTTGTATCGGGGATGAAGGTAAACTTTTGCCCATCAGTCGTAACATTCGCTTTCTTGAGTGCATCAGCTACAGCGTAGAGCCGATCGTGCGAGGTGGTTATAAGATACTGATCTTCCTCGGTTGTCAACTCTTCGGCCCCAGCCTCCAAAACGACCTCCAGCAGGCGATCCTCATCAATTGCGTTACGTGGAACCACGATTTGCCCCTTCTTGTGAAACATGTATGAAACACTGCCGGCCGACCCAAGGTTGCCGTTATTCTTTGTGAAAATGCTGCGAACTTCCGCAGCAGTCCGGTTCTTGTTGTCCGTGGCCGCTTCGACAATAATGGCTACGCCTCCGGGTCCATACCCTTCATAGATAATCTCTTCGTAATGCGTGGCTTCCGCGCCTTCCCCGGTGCCACGCTTTATCGCCCGGTCAATATTGTCGTTCGGCATACTTTGGGCCCGAGCGGTCTGAATCGCGCTGCGCAATCGGGCATTGCCCGCCGGGTCGCCTCCGCCGGTTTTCGCCGCGATGCTTATCTCTTTCGAAAGCTTGCTAAAGATTGCACCGCGTTTGACGTCGAGTGCGCCTTTGAAACGCTTGACCTTTGACCATTTGCTATGCCCCGCCATATCGGGTTTTCAGATAAAAGTTGTCTACTGAGTAAGATTCCAAGAGCACGCCGCGAACTGCGGACGTGGAGAAATTACCAAGCGATATTCAAGCCGGGGCTGGCCGTTTGTCAATCTCGCCTACGCCACTGCCGCAGCAGCACTCCGTTTTCGGGTCGTCGCATCCAGAATACGTTTGCGCAGTCGCAGCGATTTCGGCGTCGCCTCGACGTACTCGTCAACGCCGATGTACTCGATGGCGCGCTCAAGGCTCATCCGCAAAGGCGCTTCCAATTGCACGCCTTTGCCGTCGCCTTGCGATCTCATGTTAGTGAGTCGCTTCGCACGGCAGGGATTAACCGGTAAATCGTCAGGACGCGCATTTTCACCGACGATCATGCCGGCATAAACGGCTTCCTGCGGACCGATGAAGAGCCGGCCACGGTCCTGAGTGGTGTTCAACGCGTAGGCCGTGCTGGTGCCATCTTCCATTGAAACCATTACTCCACGGTTACGTCCTTCGATCTCGCCTTTGAACGGCGCGTATTCAGCAAACAAATGACTCATCAAACCTTCGCCTCGGGTCAGGTTAACCAGGTCGGTTTCGAAACCGATCAAGCCGCGGGTGGGAATGATTGCCTCCACGGAAACGCGATTTGCATGATGATCCATGTGCACGACCTCGCCTTTGCGCGCAGCAAGTGATTGCAAAACGTCGCCCAGATTTTCATTCGGTAGATCGATATAAAGATTTTCCAGCGGCTCGAGCAAGTCACCGACTTCGTTCCGATGGAAAATGACCTCGGGCCGCGAGACCATTACTTCGTAGCCCTCACGCCGCATTTGCTCGACCAGAATGGCGATCTGCATCTCACCGCGGGCATGAATTTCAAATGCGCCGGCCGTGTCCGTATCGTTGAATTGAAGCGAAACGTTGCCCCGAGTTTCGCGAACGAGCCGATCCCGAATATGTCGCGCAGTAACAAATTTTCCCTCGCGCCCGGCAAACGGCGAGTCGTTTACCAGGATGCGCATCCGAATCGTCGGCGGATCGATGTCGACAAAGGCCAGCGGCTTGCGTTCTTCGGAATCGGTCAAAGTTTCGCCGATATAAGCATCCTCGAATCCCGCCAGACCCACAATTTCGCCAGCATTGGCCTGCTTGGTTTCAACTTGTTCGAGACCTGAGTGAGTAAACAGCGCAGTGACCGTGGCGCGTTCGCGATTCCCGTCGCGATGGAGACAGACAATCGAATCCCCGACGCTGACGCGGCCGCTAACGATCCGCCCGATCGCGATGCGGCCGATGTAATCGTTGTAAGCAAGATTTGATACGAGCATTTGGAAAAAAGGCTCAGAAGAGACTTTCGGCGGCGGCACGTGCTGCACAATAGTCTCGAACAGCGGTGTCATGTCCTGGTGCTTATCGTTCAATTCGCGAACAGCAAAACCATCCCTGGCGCTGGCATAGACGATCGGGAAATCGAGTTGCTCATCGTTCGCTTTTAGCTCGACGAACAAATCAAAGACGAGATCAACCGCCTTCCGCGGTTCGGCGTTCTCGCGATCGATCTTGTTAATGACGACAATCGCCTTGAGACGATTTTGGAGCGCTTTACGCAAAACGAAACGGGTCTGCGCTTGCGGACCATCATGCGCATCGACGACAAGCAACACGCCGTCGACCATTTTCATGATGCGCTCAACCTCGCCGCCGAAATCGGCGTGGCCCGGCGTGTCCACGATGTTGACGCGATAGCCGTTCCATTCAAACGCGGCGTTCTTGGCCCGGATGGTGATCCCCTTTTCGCGTTCCAAATCCATCGAGTCCATTACCCGTTCATCGACTTTCTGGTTCTCTCGAAACGTTCCGGACTGACGCAAGAGCTGGTCGACCAGGGTGGTCTTACCGTGGTCGACGTGTGCGATGATTGCGATGTTGCGGATCTTTTCCATTGCTCGGGCTCTGGCTCGGGGGACTTGGAGCGGAGCGCGGAATATGCCGCGAGTCAGAAAGAAATCAACCGAATCGGCTCATAATGGGAGCCGAATTCTTCACGAAAACAAAATGGGCGGGACAGTTTCCCGTCCCGCCCATCTGTGAATTTAACGCTTAACTCTTAGTAGAGAGGCATGGTCCACACGCTGAGGCCGTGGGTTGCCGCGTAGAGTGTTCGGGTTGCCGAATTGATCGTGAGGTGAGGCACTTCGACGATCGGCATTCCGATACCGGCGATGTCCCACTGGGTAACGCCAGCCTTCATCCGGAATACGGCGAAGTCGGACGCGACATACAAGTCTCCGGTCAACGAATCCTGAACAATCGAAGTCAGCGGAATATCAGGCATGTTGAAGTCGATACTCGTGAAGGTTGCCGTGCCGGCGCCGCTCCAGGTAACGCTGAAGACGTGTCCGGGTTGCGACGGTGTAACCGCGCTATAACCGGAATACGTTACCCATGCGTGATTCGGGTTGGCCGGATCGATCGCGATATCGGTCACGACGCGCGTCGGGCTGTTCGTCGCTGCGGGTCGCCCATCCAATCGGTTCCAGACAACGCTGGTCGCCGGGTTAGTGTCGATGTTGTTGCTGATAAACACGCGACCGCCAGTCGTTCCCGCCCATCCTGTGGACGTATTGACACTCGTGCGGGCAATTGCGTTCACAACGCCACCCGTGCGGTCTGCGCCGTAGAAGGTGCCGATCAGCGATCCGGCAGTGTTAGCGCCGGCAGGACCAGCCAAGCGCTGGAAGTCGCCGCAACCGGGTTGGGCCGCGGAGGTCGTGAACTCAGGGCAATTCGCTTCGAGGAACGCCTGGTTACCGCCCCAATCCTGGGTTCGCCATACACCGAACGATCCCTCAAAGATCGTCTGAGGCGCTGCCGTGCTCGGGTCGGCAATGATTGGAGGATAGAAGTTCGCGCCCTCGGGGCTGTTTTCCATGTTTGCGCCGATGATTACCCATTTGGTCGGGTTGCCATTCTGGAAGTTAGCGTCATGAGCCTGGCCGGTGAAGGTGTTGAAGCGCAGGTTGCCATTGAGACGGCTAAATCCTGACTGACCACCGTCACCATAGATTTCCTGGTTCCAAGTCGACGAACCGAAGGTTTGGAATGTTCCGTTGTCCTGGGTTCCACCTTGCACGTTGAACTGGTTTTGCCAGTTAAACGATACGCTCATGAACTGCAGGTCCGCGAGACCGGCGTTCATGCCGGTGAAGATGGTGGTCGGAACACCGCACGCAAACCCGGCGAAGGGGCAGGCGAGTCCAAGCAGGTTCTGGCATTGAACAGCCGTGCCCGAGCCCGCTGGATAGGTTCGCCCAGCGCACTGTCCCGAGATATCGCTCAAAGTTCCGCTGGAACGGACAATACCGCCGTCCGAACCTTCCAAGAACAGGAACGGATTTCCTGGAACAGTAAGGATCGCGTGCTGGTCAGGATGAATTCCGTTTGGCGCGATTGCGTTCGGCTGACAGCAAGTGCCCGCCGGGGTGCCATTATTCTGAGCATCCCAAGTGGCGTCAGACCAAACAAATCCTTTGCCCGGCTGTCCAAGCGCTGCGCCCGAATTCGTACCGGCATCGGTCGCATAGACCACACCGCGGCAGTCCGAACCGTGGCCGCACTCGCCGTAAGTATAGGAACCGCCGACATACACGATGTCGGGGAATCCTGGCGGAGTGTAGATCACGTTGTCGTACCAGCACTGAGCCGTGCAGTAATTGTCGATCGCAGTGTAACCTTCAGCCGCCGTCAAGTTGATGAAAGCCGCAGCCGTGTTTGCGTTATCGCTGCGGTAAACTTGCGCATTCGTGCCGCCTTGTGACGGGCTAACATCGCCGCAACCCGCATACATACGGGTAGCGCCGGCGCCGAGATTGTTCACGTCAAACGAGCATCGGTTGACGTTGATCAAACTGGTGGGCGCCAGGATCTGCGCCCAAGTCGTGCCACCGTCGACAGACTTCCAAATACCACCAGTAGGCGCCGAAAATCCCGGGAACGCGCCTGCGTAAACAATGTTGTGGTTGTTCGGGTCAATTTTGACCAAATGCACACCGCGAATTGACGCCTGTGGGTCGCCGCCGACGCAGGAAGCCGGACAATTTGCACCACCATCCCAAATGAAGGTGAAGTGCGCACCGCCGTCGGTTGATTTAAACAATCCGAACGGAGGACGTGGAACCGGCGGATTCGAGGTCGGACCGCCGTAAGTTTCATCGATACCGCGGACGCTGCGAACCGAACCGACGTAAAGAACGTTCGGGTTCGTTGGATCAACAGCGATGCTGTTAACCGCGCGACCGAAGAAAGCATTGCCGGTATAGGTGCCGTTGGAACCGCTGCCGTTCGAGAACGTCGTGATCGGCCCAACTTGGCATGCCGGAATGGTCCAGGTATTTCCGCCGTCAGTCGACTTCATGAGACCCAAACCTGCTTCGGAATCAGCCGAGGCATTACCTTCACCGGTGCCGACCCAAAGAGCGCCGTTGCCGCTTCCGTCATTGACGAACGCCAAAGAGCCAATCGCGTTGCTCATCACGTTCAACGAAGTCAGGAACGTCCATGTCGGTGTAGCCGAAAGAGCGTTGTCGGTTCTCCAAACACCACCGCCCGCCGCGCCAATCCAAACACGGCAGAAACCTGCAGTACAGCCGTGAACCGTGTCCAGCGCCAGCGCTGTGATACGACCGGAAACCGTCATCGCGGAACCGGTGAACGAAAGAATATTCGGATCAGATGCGGTGCTCGGACCGATCAACGACCAGGTCTTGAAGCGAGGAGCTTCTGGTGGCCCCTTCTTGTTTTTGGCTGAAACTTTGCCTTTCGTTGCCGAACCCTGGCTCGCTGCCTGGTTGCTGGCCGATGCCGCTTGGAAACGTCTCCAGCCGGTAACGGAGTTCAGCTGCAACGAGAAAGGAGTCTCGGTCGCCGGGAAAGCGCGCTTCGCCGCTTCTTCCGTTGCGGCGGTCATCGGCGTAACCGACGTGCCGTCCTTGGCGGCCACTTCATAGCCCGCTTCCGAAACCGAATCCTTCACAGAGGACTTGGCCATCGTCGCGGTGACGTCGTGAGTTGTCAGCACGTTCGTCGTCGACGCGGCGAACGCGAGCGCCGCTGCTGCGGCGAAGAATGCGCAACCCGCGCTGGCGCGCAGGTACGTAACAATACTGTTTTTAGTTTTCATGGATTAGGTTAGAGCAGGGGTTTGGGTTTAATGACGTGCAGGCTGCCGAGTTTCCAATGCCCGGTCAAGAAATAATTTTACGCTCAAAAACAAATAAACGGAACCCCCTCAGCCGCAAGGCTCAACCGGGGCAAAAAAAAGTTGAGCAGCGGTCACTTAAAAACACGAAAACCGTAAAATTTCCAACGAACTCGTGGATTTGACTAAAACGGACGTAATTGGTGGCAGATTACAAGAATGTAATCATCCAAACTGCAACGGTTGCTTAACCGATCTTTTTTTCCGCATTAGTGACGTACAAAAAAGCGCCCCTTGAGCGAGGCTCCGCCCAAGGGGTTAAAGCTCTTCCTGAAGCGCCGGCTCTCTAAACCGACACCTTCATTTTGTTAGCACGGCCGATAATGTCCGTGGATCCAACGGTGGCGGTAGCGGCTCCAGTGGCCGGGCACCCAGCACCAATAGTTCCCCCGGGCCCAGTAGCGCGATCCGTAAGTGTAATACGGTCGGTCGCCAACCTCGACGTTCAGCGAAATTGCATTCGCAAAGCCGCTCATCGAAAGCATCGCAATTAAAAGTAATATAAGTTTCTTCATAAGATTCTCCTGCGTATTTTCTTAGACGATTTCGAGCCTGCTTTATTTAAACATTCTTCTGCAAGCAAAATGTCAGGCCAAAACTGGCTCGGCCGCCGCCGGTTCGATCCATTTCCCGTGCTCTCGAATCAAATCCTTTAGACGATCGACAGCTTCCGCTTCCGGAATATTAAACTTCACCGCCGTTTTCCCGACATAAAGATTCACCTTGCCCGGTGCTCCACCAACATAGCCGAAATCCGCGTCGGCCATTTCGCCGGGACCGTTTACGATGCAGCCCATGATGGCAATTTTCACGCCCTTGAGGTGCGAAGTGGCGGCTTTGATTTTCGCGGTTGTGGTCTGGAGATTAAATAATGTCCGTCCGCAGGATGGGCACGCCACATAATCCGTCTTGAAGATTCTCGAGCCGGCCGCCTGCAAAATATTGTAGCCCAATCGAAGCGACTGTCCGGGCGCTTCCTCTCCCTGCACCAGAATCGCGTCGCCAATTCCATCACAAAGGAGCGAGCCAATGTTTGTCGCGGCGATAAGTAACGTTTCCTGAAAATCAGTTTCGCGCTCTGTGTTCCGCTCTCCGCTTGTGAAAACGTCCTTCAAAAGAATCGGATGTCGACTTTGCAATTTCGCGGCCAACAAACGAAACGCCGCGATTACCCCAAGATCAACGTCGTCCTTCACCGTCACGAATTTGGAGTCGCGTCCGGAATTTATTTCGGCAATCGCCGCGTCATCGCGCGGATCTATTTCCGCGACCCCGGCGTTTTCGTAAATGATCTCGGGTTTGTAATCGCCCATCTTATCAATCTTGTGAGCGATTTTCTCGAAGTTTGCTTTTCGCACCACGACTCGAATTAATTCTTCGCCACCTAATCGCACTTTTAGACCGGCATCACCGACGCCGGCTACAGCAATCGTTTCCGTCGGCCGCTTTTGATACGAAAACGGGTCATACGAGATTTCGGATTTCGGATTTCGGATTTCGGACTTCGAAGCTTGCCCATTTGCCCACAACCGGACGAGCTCTCTTGCGACCGGAATTTCATGCGGGCTATCCTCGGTCAGCGAAACACGAATGGTGTCGCCGATTCCATCCGCCAGAAGCGACCCGATGCCAATCGCGCTCTTGATTCGCGCGTCTTCGCCTTCGCCGGCTTCAGTCACGCCGAGATGAACGGGGTAATTCCAATCCGGACCGAGCTCGTTCAATCGCGCAACCAGGAGTCGATATGCCGCGATCATGATTTTTGGATTGCTCGCCTTCATCGAAAAAATGAATGCGTGGTAATCGTGATCCCGCGCGATGCGGGCAAACTCGAGCGCGCTTTCCACCATGCCGAGCGGCGTGTCGCCGTATCTATTGAGAATGCGATCGCTGAGAGATCCATGGTTTGTGCCAATTCGCATGGCGATGCCGCGCTGTTTGCAAAGTTCGACCAGCGGCGTGAAGCGCTCGCGGATCCGATTCAATTCCGACGAGTATTGTTCATTGGTGTATTCGCGAATCACGAACTTCTTCGAATCGGCGTAGTTCCCAGGATTGATCCGCACTTTGTCGACCCATTTGGCCGCTTCCATTGCCGCGTCAGGCTTGAAATGAATGTCCGCAACGGTCGGCACATCGTAGCCGCGCGCGCGCAGACCGTTGACGATGTTTTCGAGATTACGCGAATCTTTCACCGTGGGTGCAGTGATGCGCACGATTTCGCATCCGACATTCGCGAGTTCGATCGTCTGCAGAATCGATGCCTCCGTGTCCATCGTGTCGCAGGTGATCATCGATTGGACGCGAATCGGATTGTCTCCGCCAATCCCGACGTTTCCGACCCGAACTTCCCGGGTGCGGCGTCGATGATACTGCAATGGATTTTCGCAGTAGCGCATTCGTTAGGCTGGAGTTGACTCGACCAACACGGCCGTGCCGTAACACAACACTTCGGTCACACCCTGCATGATCTCGGTCGCATCGTAACGCAATCCGATGATCGCGTTCGCGCCGAGATCGCGAGCGTGCTGCAAACAAAGCTCCAGCGCGTGTTCGCGGGTTTTTTCGCAAAGGTCGGTCAGGATCGTGATGTTCCCGCCAACCAGCGTTTGCAGTCCGGCGCCGATCGTCCCGAAGATCGAGCGCGACCGGACAATAATTCCGCGCACCACCCCAAACGTTTTTACTACGCGATAACCCGGCAATTCAAATGCCGTCGTTGTCATGGACGGGTTCATAAGAGGAGTCTAAAAGCTGCGCCCGACCCGCGCAATCAGGCGTTGGCGGAAGCCAACTTTACGTCGTGGGCGCGAAGACGGGAAAGAGCGGGAGCGCAACCGCGGCGTTTGAGCACCGCTTAGGGCACGTCCTGATTCTGGGTCTTTTGTGTTTGCGGCGCGTACTTATCCAGAACGCGTTTCACAAACGACCAATCCTGGATGTCGAAAAAGCTGATGTAGGCGATCAGGCCGATGATCAACAAGGTGCATGTGCCTTGCACGTATTCGAGGACGCGGATGTTCAGCGGCTTGCGTCGAACGGATTCGATGACGCCAAACAAAATGTGACCGCCGTCGAGGACAGGAATCGGCAGCATATTCAAAATCGCAAGGTTGATGTTCAAAACCACGCTGAGCCACAAAACCAGCTGCCATCCATGCTCGCTTTGGAAGAAAAGGAAGTAGAGGCGGACGATGCCAAACGGACCGCTCAAATGTTGCAGACCGACGTCCGATTTCGGCGAGATGACAGCTCCAAGAGTATTCAGTGTGCTGCTGATGCTATTATGAATGAGCTCAAACGGCGTAGGATGTGAGTTTGTCAGCCTCGTGTCCCAGCCAATTCCGATGAGCGGCCTTGGCTTTTCTTCACCCTTCGGCTTTATCAGCGTCGGTTTTACTTGGACCTCAAAGGTCTTGCCGTCGCGCTCGATTGTGAGCGTCATCGAATCGTTAGGATGATTTTTCGTCTGCTCGATCACCGCCTCGGAGTTGTAGATTTTCTGGCCATTGATCGCGCGAACGATGTCGCCTTTGCGCAAATCGGCCGCGGCTGCCGCTGATCCGGGTTCGACTTTATCAATGGTCAGCGTTTCAGCCGGCAAAATCAGCAACTGGCGAATGCTCTTTCGACGAAACCAGGCGCGCGATTCGGCCTTGTACGGCTCTACTTCAACTGTTCGAACCTGGCCATCTCGCTCAAATTTAATCGGAATCGTTTCGCCTTCGCTTCGAACAACGGCCCAGCTGACGCTGTCATTCATTCCCAAAAATCGCGTCACCGGCCTTCCGTCGACCTCCAGGATTTTGTCGCCGGGTTGTAGTCCCACTTTCAATGCCGGCGATTTCGGCATGATATAACCGACTGTCGTCGACATGTTCGATTCATCGACTGGATAACCCGCAATCCAGACAATGGCGGCGAAAACAATCGCCAAAAGAAAACTGAAGAATGGGCCGGCCACTGCCACGATGATCTTGTCGATCGCCGAAATTGGCGGCAACGCTTCACGGTCGATATCGGCTTTGCCTTCGATAATGTCCATCGGCGCCAATTGCGGCAACGCCACAAATCCCCCGAAGGGCAGAGTGCCTAACGAATACTGAACGCCGTTGACTGTTTTCTTCCAAAGCGGCTTGCCGAACCAAATCCCAAACTTTTCGATGTAGAGCCCGCGCCAGCGCGCCGCCAGGAAATGGCCAAGCTCGTGGACGACGATCAGCAAATTGAAAATGATCAGGACCTCGAACAGGACGAGGATGACGCGAGCAATGTGAAGAATCATTAGCTGGCTGATTGTTTTTTCCCGATGGCGGCGGTCGCTTCGGCCCGCGCCCATTTATCGGCGGCCAATATCGCATCGAGATCGGGATGCGCAACGGTCTGGTGCCGGTCCATCACCTTCCCAACCGTCTGCCAAATGTGCGGAAACCGGATCTGCCGGCTCAAAAACGCCGCGACTGCGACTTCGTTGGCCGCATTCATCACGGCTGGTAACGTGCCGCCGGTTTCCCCGGCCCGTCGCGCGAGATTGAGCGCCGGAAAATCGTCGTAGCGTGGCGGAAAAAACTCGAGCTTCGACAACGTCGAAAAATCGAGCGGCGGCAGACTGTTTGGGACCCGCTCCGGCCACGTCACCGCATACTGAATTGGAAAACACATGTTCGAGTAGCTGAGCTGAGCAAGCGTCGAACCATCCGCGAACTCGACCATCGAGTGAACGATGCTTTGCGGATGGATCACGACTTCGACCCGGTCCATTCCAACATTGAAAAGCCAGTGCGCTTCAATCATTTCGAGGCCCTTGTTGAACAGCGTCGCGGAATCGACGGTAATCTTCGGACCCATGTTCCAAGTCGGATGTTTCAGAGCCTGCTCGACGGTAACGCTGCCTAATTCGCTCGCGCGCGTTTCCCGAAACGGCCCACCCGACGCGGTCAGAATGATCCGGCGAACTTCCGACGCGCGACCGTCCAGACATTGAAAGATCGCGTTGTGCTCGGAATCGACCGGCAGGATTTTAACGCCTTTGCTCTGGGCAGCGCTGGTAACCGCTTCGCCGGCCATGACCAGGATTTCTTTGCTCGCGACTGCCAGGTCCTTGCCGGTTTCAATCGCATCCAACGCCGGATGCAATCCGGCCGTGCCGACGATCGCAATCAACACCATGTCCGCGCCTTCGAGTTTCGCGATTTCACGAAGACCAGTCTCGCCGAGGAAAATTTGCGGCTCGTATTCCAGCTTCGACCTCAGAGTGTCGACTTTACGTTCGTCGACCAGGCAAATGGCCGGCGCTCGGGTCTTGTTGGCCGCGATCGCAAGCTTGTTTGCATTGCTATTGGCCGCGAGCCCAACGATCTCCATTCGGTCCGGAATATCGTTCGCGACTTTCAACGTGCTGTCGCCGATCGACCCAGTCGCGCCCAGCACTACGACGCGTTTACGTTTCATTTTTTCCTCGCACTACGGGCACAAAGGTTCACCAAGTTCCACAAAAAACCACTTTGCTAATCGTTGCGACCGTCGTGCTCCTTCGTGGCCGTCGTGTGAGAGGGTTAGGGCACACGAATCACGAGGCGCAGATAGAAAAACAGAAGCGGCGCGGTAAAAAGCAGGCTATCGACCAGGTCCAGCGCGCCACCGATTCCAGGAAGCAGATTTCCGGAATCTTTCACGCCGGTGCTCCGTTTGATAATCGATTCGGCGAGATCGCCGATGATTGCGGCGAATCCGAGAAACAGGCCAAGAATCGTCGCGTGCGTCCAGCTCAGCATCGACAAATGACCCGGCATTAACTTGAACAGCGCCAGACTGCAAAGTAGCGCGAACACCAGCGCGCCGAAAAATCCTTCCCATGTTTTCTTCGCGCTGATGTGCGGGCTCATCAGATGCCGGCCCATCACGCTCCCGGTCAGATATGCGCCCATGTCGCTGAATTTTGTGACGGCGACCAGATACAAAACATAAAATTGACCGGTAACGATCCCGTTGTCCGAGCGCGGAGTGAGATAAAGAATTTTCGTGATGAAATTGAACAGCCACAGGACATAGAGCAGGCCGAACACGGTGTAAGCCATCGTTCGCAATGGCTCGTCATGATGAAGGCCGGCAAACATTTGTCGGGTGAACACGGTCAGCAGAAAGAAAAGCAAAACCGAAACCTCGAAATCGTACGATTGGGCGGGACCGACCTTCGAAAAATAATAGAAGCTGCCGACCAACAGAATTGCGCCACAAATCATTCCGATAATTTTGAAATTCGGCAGCGACGCGTGATCGAGCATTCCATAAAACTCCCAGAGCGCGATGAGTCCGAAGGCACTGATCAAAAGCCAGAACAGGATTTCGTATCCGGAGAAGGCGATCGCGAGCGCGATCGACCAAAGCACGATGGTGCTGGCGAATCGAAAAATGAAAGTCGATCGCGATGTCGCGGTTCGCGATTCACCCTGTTCAACTGTCACCGGCATGATCTCCAATCTTCCCGATCGGATAGAAGTTTGTCCACAGATTACATAGATTTCCGCAGATTTAGCTCGGGACGCTGGGCGATTTAATGTGCGTGAATCTGCGAAATCTGAGGATAGAATTTAGACCGTGCAGAAAACCATGAAGGCGGTGGTAAAGGCGAAGGCCGAGCCCGGACTCTGGCTCCAGGAGGTTCCAGTGCCGGACGTCCAAGGCGAGGATGTTCTGATCCGGGTCCTGAAGACATCCATCTGCGGGACGGACGTACATATATATAACTGGGACGCGTGGGCCCAAAAGACCATCCCGGTGCCCATGACCATCGGGCATGAGTTTGTTGGGGTGGTCGAGCAGGTCGGGAACCTCGTAAAAGGGTTTGCCAAAGGTGATCTTGTCGTGGGCGAGGGTCATATCACTTGCGGCCATTGCCGGAACTGTTTGGCCGGCCGGCGTCATCTTTGCCCGAATACGCAAGGGTGTCGGCGTGAATCGCCCCGGCGCATTCGCCGAGTTCGTCGCCATTCCACAATCAAATTGCTGGCACGCCGATCCGTCGATCCCGCTCGATGTTCTTTCCTGTTTCGATCCGTTAGGCAACGCCGTTCATACAGCCCTGTCGTTCGATTTGGTCGGTGAAGATGTGCTCATCACCGGCGCCGGGCCGATTGGTTGCATGGCGATTCCAATTTGCAAACACGCCGGCGCGCGACACGTCGTGATTACCGACGTTAATTCCTACCGGCTGGAGCTCGCGTGGAAAATGGGCGTCGATCTCGCGCTCAACGTCGAGAAGGAGAAACTCGGCGATGCGATGAAGCAGTTAGGCATGAAAGAAGGCTTTGACATCGTTCTCGAAATGTCCGGCAATCCAAAAGCGTTCGACGACATTTTGCCGAACATGTTTCACGGCGGCAAAATCGCGCTGCTCGGAATCATGCCCGGAAGCGCCGCCATCGATTGGAACACAATTGTGTTCGATCAATTGACGATCAAAGGAATCTACGGCCGAGAATTTTACGAAACCTGGTACAAGACGACAGCGCTGATCAAAGGCGGAGTGGATATTCGGCCGCTCATCACCCATCATTTTCCGTACGCTCAATTCAACGAAGCGATCGAGCTCGCGAAATCCGGCAAATCCGGGAAAATCATCCTGAACTGGAGCGAACTCTAGATTTGTCGGCGAGTAGACCATTGAATCGTAGGGGACAAGGCCGGTAGGGCGAGACTCTGTCGAGCCGTTACTTAGCTTTTTATTGTAACGCGGCGGCTTCCTGGTCGCGGCCTTCCAGCTCGAGCACCATTCGTTTGATGTGCTTGTAGCCCTGATGCGATTGCAAGAATTGCAAACTTTCGCGCGGATCGCCCCAATGCAAAACCTGGATCGGTTCCTGGCGCGCGCCCCACGCGTTCATGTCGCTGCGGTTCGCCATGTAGAGATCGATCGTGTTTCGCCCGCTTAACGCCCAGCCGTAATCTTCGACGCGGTACATTTGCCCGGTCGACAACAACCGGAAAGTCGTTCCCACCGGCCATCGGGACCAATCGGCGGCGGCGCTTCCGATCCGCGGCGGCGATTTGCTAACTGCAACGGCGCGCTTTCCGCCCCGCGTTATCACGGGCGTCGCCTTCATCGTTTTCGTAACGCGCGTTGTTGTCACTGTTGTCGCGGTAAGGCGCGTCCCCTTCTTCGGTTTGTCGATCGAGAACTTCTCGAGTTTCGCGTCACCACTCGAAATGTTAATCACGTCGGTGTCGTCACTATCGGAAATTGCGCGGGCCTGCCGAACGTTCTCAGCGCGACGGATTGCAGGACTGGCGGCATGTAATTCTCCGCCGAGCGCGTTGCGTGCACCGTACTGAGTGTGATCGGCTTCGGTGTGGGTGTAAGCGGTCGTGCGAACGTGTTGGAATTCCGTCCTGGCAATCGGCGCTTCGTAGGCTGGCAGATTGCGTGCAGTTCCGCCGGTCTCGCATCCACTGAAGAGAAGGATTGCGACGAAGGCCGCGAGAACGGCCAGGGCGAGGCTGCGAAGTTCAGCGTGGGTCAAGGTAGATCGCCGCCGACTTATTAACATTTATTCACAACCTCGCAACTTTCTTTTTTCCGGACATAATCCTGACTCACCGCAAACAACCGCATTGAATCCGAAATTCATCAGATCCGCCGAGTGGCTGACGGCAATTGTTCTGTCCCTGCTCGTGATGTTCTTGCTCGTCGTCCGCGCCACTCATGCCGGCGGGCTTTGGAGGGATGAATGCGATTCGCTCGAGCTCGCGCGAATGCCGGGGCTCACCGACATCCTTCACAATTTAAAATTCACATCGTTTCCAATTCTTTTTCCAATCACCGTCCGATTTTTCACGGCTGATTTTTGGAACGAGCGATGCGAGCTTGCGCTGTTTTGGTTTGCTGGTTGGGGTTGGCCTGCTCGCCGTCGCCTGGTTCAATGCCAAGAACCGTGGCGATGTGCCATTGATCCTGCCCGCGCTGATCGGCCTCAATGTGACCTTTCTCACGGTTGGAACCTGGATCCGTGGCTATGGGCTCGGTTCGATCCTGGTCACGTTCGCCTTTGGATTGACCGTCCTGTTTATCGCCCACCCAACGGTCCTCCGCCTCGTCTTGATGTTCGTTTGTTACATCGCAAGCATGCAATTGCTCTACTTTAGCGCCGCGATCATCCCCGCGTTCCTTCTTGCCGCCTTTGCGATTTGTCTTTTCCGGCGGGAATTCAAATGGGCGCTGGCACTTTGCGCGGTCGCGACGGTCTGTGCGCTTTCTTATGTGCCGAAATTCCTGACCTACTTGGAGATTCGCAATTGGGTCGTCGCGCTCCAGCGAAAGACAACTGCGGGCGAGCTCTGGCGCCAATTCATCCTCGCTTGCGGCGAACCAAGCCGCGTCATGCCGTGGATTTGGCTAACGATTCTGGTTTTTGCGATCGCGGTTGCGGTTTGGATCATTGCCTCACGATCGCGCCGCGAACCCGCGGTCGCGAACATTCTCGCGTTTGCCGTAATCACCACCGCCTTGGCGTTACCGCTGTATTTCATTTTTCTTTGGACGCTGCGCAATATTCCCGAGACGCGCTATTACCTCAGTCTTCTGTGCCTGCTGGGTGCCGCCATCGAACTGATTGTTGGATTGATGATCCATTTTTTCTGGATTCGGGTCGCGCGACTCGTTGTCGCCATTGCGTTGGCCGTCGCATTGCCAGTGTTTGCCTGGCCGAAAATCACCGAGCGCGAAACAAATCTCGATTTACTTGCGCGAAACTTGGAGAGATACGCTCGCGACCGCGATCTCATCATTGTGAACCGCTGGTTCCTCGCGCCAGGGTTTAACTGGTACTATCATGGCCAGGCGCGCTGGATGACTCTGCCTGAGCTCAGCGAGAAACGAATTCACCGTTACGATTTACTGATCGCAAAAATGCAAACCGCCGATGCGCTGGCCGACATTCGGTCCGCAATTTCCGAAACGCTCCAATCAGGAAACCGGGTTTGGCTGGTCGGCGGTGCGCAATTATCGCAACAAGGCGAGCCGTTGGTTCTCGGTCCCGCGCCCGATCCGCAATACGGATGGGATTCCGGCATGTACGATTACGCGTGGGCGACACAGCTCGGCTCATTTCTTCAACAGCATGTCGTTGACGGCGAAGTTGTGCTTTCGCCGATGAACAAAGTTAATCAAAACGAAAATGTGCCGCTGCTGATCGCGCGAGGCTGGAAAGAGTAAAACTCAATCTTGAAATCGCCTGGTCCAATAAGTAATTCCCGCCGAATGCGCTCCGCTGTTTGGATCTTAATTTTCTCTGCGGTCGCGGTATTTGCCGGCCTGCCTGGTGCCAGCGCGGATGGAGCTTCTGTTCAGGAGCTTCGCGTCCAATGCGCGTTCGCGATCCAAAATGGGCTCGATTTCGTCGCTGCGAGCCAAACTGCGCCCGGCGGTTTCATTACCGAATGCTGGCATGTTGACGCGCCGGAGCAAAAGACTCCGGTCGACGCAGTTTTCACGGCATCACAAATTCTTTATTCGTTGTCGTTTTGTGGTGAATCCGCGAGCGCGCGCGGAACCGAAGAACGCGCCGCCAAATATCTTATTGCCCAGCGCGAACCACCCGGCGTTTGGCATTATTACGGCGCGGGTACGGACCTCAAAATCTCGCCCGACGTAGACGACACTTCCGTAGCGTGGGCGGCCCTGCAGCGTCTCCAGGTTCCGGTTCCGCCGGAAGCGCTCGACGCTGTTCGCGCGAGCCGAAACGAAAATGGATTGTTCACCACCTGGATTGGTGCGCCGTCTACCTGGGTGAACATCGACAGTAAAGACATCGATACTGTCGTTAACATCAACGCGCTTCTTCTGTTCGGGCTGGCGCACGAAGAGATCGGCGCGGTTTGCAAGTACGTGGTCGCGCAAATCGACAACGACAATTTTCGCCGCGGAACGGTTTACTACCGGTCGCCATTGATGTTCTCACACGCTTTTTCGCGAGCTTATCGCGAAGGAAATGTGAAATGCCTTGGAGCCGGTATCGGAAAACTTCGGGACACAATTCTTGCGACCCAAAATCCTGACGGCTCATGGGGCAACGATCTCGAGACCGCCTTCGGCGCGCTGACACTTCTGAATCTCGATCACCACGGCGAGGCGCTGGATCGTGCGATCAAACGGCTTCTCGCGCGACAATCGCGCTGATGGCGGTTGGGAACTCGCGCCGGCGTATCGCGGCGCAGTTCAACCGTTGAATTATGGCGCGCGCGCGCTGACCACTGCGGTCGCAATTGAAGCCCTCGCCAAATACCGAGAGCAATGAACACGCCGTTGCACAGCCGCGCATTGCTTCGTCACATTCGGTTCGACGAAGTTTTCGTTCTCCAGGGAACGCCGTTGATGGGCGCATTGTTCTCAATCGGCGCCCTTACCACGGCTAATCTCGAAACCGTCCTGATATTCTTGATCGGTAGCATCCTTCTCGTCGCCCACGTTTTTACGTTGAACGATTGGGCCGATATCGCACACGGACTGAAAGCCCCCGATCCGTTGGTTTCGTCCCGGCGCTTGTTCTGGTTCTCGATTTGTCTCCTGATCGCCAGCTTGCTTGCTTTTGCGTTGATCAGTGAACGTGTCGTGATTTTGGGTGCGATCGTTGCCTGGCTCGGATTTTTTTATTCTCACCCAAAGCTAAATTTCAAAGGAACGCCGATCGCCTCATCTCTGCCGCATCTGCTCGGCGGGATCTCTCATTTTCTGCTGGGCTACGCGGTGTTCAGCGAGATCGATCGGCGCGGCATATTCATCGCGCTGTTTTTCGCACTGACTTTTGCGGCAGGCCACCTCAATCACGAGGTCCGCGATTTCGAGCTCGATCAAAAAAATAATGCGCGGACCAATGCCGTCGCCTTTGGCAAACGAAAAACATTTATCGTCGGACTGATCGTGTTTACCGCCGCGTATCTCTGCTTGTTTTTGCTCGCCTGGTTCGGGCTGGTGCCGCGCCCATTGATGATCGTTGCCGCAATATTGTACCCGCTGCATCTTTTCTGGTCGCTTCGTGTCCTGCGCAGCCAATTCCGTCCCGCCGTTGTCGATCGGTTTCAAATCCAATACCGGTCGCTCTATGCGCTGATTGGAATCAGCATGCTTTGTCTACTCTTCTACAAATAGCGACTGAATGAGTGAGCGGGTGCAATCCAGTGAGTCGTCAGGCTTCGCGCCGCGCGGAATCGACCTCGTCGCACGGCTCGAGTTGCTCATCGCGATTTCGCTTTCGGTGGTCGTGCTCTCGTTTCTGGTAATCCGCGCCACCCATGCCGGCGCGCTGTGGCGGGACGAAGCCGCGACTGTTCAGCTCGCCCAAATGCCAACCATCAGCGACATCGCGTCGAACTTTCAGCACGAAGCTTTTCCGGTCCCCTTCCCACTTCTTCTTCGCGCTTACACTGCTGTATTCGGCGGGAATGATGGCAGTTTGCGCTGGCTCGGTTTCGCGGTTGGCACAGCGCTGGTTGCAGCGGCTTGGTTTAATTCACGCTCAGCCAACGGCCGTGGACCGCTCCTGTTTCTTTCTCTTTTTTGTCTCAACGCCACTTTTTTGACCTGGGGAACTTCCGTGCGCGGCTACGGAATCGGCTGCGTCTTTTTGATTTTAACCATCGGCCTTACTTCAAAGGCGATTCGCCAACCTACCCGCGGAAACGCGGCCGCCGCGACAATTGCAGCAATCGGTTCCGTGCAATTCATGATCAACGCAATTCCGTTGGTCGCGGCCGTCGCGCTTTCGGCGATTGTTGCTCTCGCGGCGACCAAACAATTCCGAAAAGTGGGAATTGTTTGTGTGTGCAGTGCAATTTGCGCGCTTTCGTTCGTTCCTTATCTCCATTCTTATCTCAGCGCCGATTGGAATATTGTTCTGAAATATCCAACCGATTTCGGTTCGCTCTGGGAAAAATTGCAGCTCGCTCTCCAGGAGCATTCGGTGTTCGAAGCAATTTTGTGGTACGCGGCGGTCCCCTTCGTAGTTGTTGTCGCAGTGTGGAAGTGGCTAACTCTACGCCGCCAAACCTCGTCCGAAGCAACGGCTCTGCTGTTTTTGATCGCAGTCACGTGTACTCTCGATTGTCGCCTACTACGCGTTTCTGAAAATCCTGAGTTATGCAACGCGGCCCTGGTATTATCTTCCATTATTGTGCGCCGTTGCCGCTTCGGTCGATGTCGCAGCGACGATACTGTCGCGCGTCCAATGGTTTCGCATCGCGCAAGTTCTCGTCGCGATCCTCGCCTTATGCATTCTCCCATTCCAGGTTTGGAACGTCGCGAGTCAGCGGCTTACCGACATCGATGTTCTCGCGCGCAAACTCGAACAGGAAGCCGCGCCCAATGATTTGATTGTGGTGAATCCGTGGCATTTCGCGCCTTCGTTTTATCGATATTACCACGGCGCGACTCCATGGATCACCGTACCGATGATGAGCGAGCACCGTATTCATCGTTACGACTTGATGAAGGCAAAGATGATCGAGTCCGATCCGCTGAGCGATGTGCGTTCCGCAATTCAGCAAACGTTGCAAGCGGGCAGCCGGGTTTGGATAGTCGGCGGCGCACGTCCATTGGACTCGAACATGCCGCGGTTGGGTCCGGCGCCGAATCCCTACTTCGGATGGGCCGGTTACATGTCGTATTGGTCGATGGAGATCGGTTCGTTTCTAAATGAACACGCCGGCAACGGCCAGGTCGTGATCGAACCGATGCCCGACGTCAATGATGGCGAAAACGTGCCACTTCTGGTCGCCAGCGGTTGGAAGAACTAGTTTTGCATCGGCGGCGCTTTCAATTGAAACTATTTTCATGCTCGCCGAATTCGAAAAGCAGCTTTCGCAAACCCTCGAGGAAATAAAATCACAGGGTCTTTATAAGACCGAGCGCGTTATCACCACCCCGCAGGACGCACACATCTCGGTCGCGGGCGGCAAACGCGTGCTCAACATGTGCGCGAACAATTATCTCGGCCTCGCCGATAATCCCGAACTGATCAAAGCTGCGAAAAAAGCGCTGGATGATCACGGCTTCGGCCTGGCCAGCGTCAGGTTCATTTGCGGCACCCAGGACATTCACAAGGAACTCGAAGCGGCTCTCACAAACTTTCTCGGCACAGAGGACACCATTCTTTATCCGAGCGCATTTGATGCGAACGGCGGACTTTTCGAAACAATCCTCACCGAAAAAGACGCGGTGATTAGTGATGAACTCAACCATGCCTCGATCATTGACGGCATCCGGCTCTGCAAGGCGCAGCGGTTTCGTTACAAGCACAACGACATGGCCGATCTCGAAGCGAAGTTGAAAGAAGCGAGCAGCGCACGTTTCAAACTGATCGCGACCGACGGTTGTTTCTCGATGGACGGAACGATTGCCGATTTAAAATCAATCGTCGATCTCGCCGGAAAATACGGCGCGCTGACGATGATCGACGACGCGCATGCGACGGGATTTCTCGGGCCGAAAGGTCGCGGCACCCACGAATATCGCGGCGTCATGGGCGATATTGACATTATCACCGGCACACTTGGTAAGGCACTTGGTGGCGCGAGCGGCGGCTTCACCAGCGGTCGGAAAGAAGTTGTCGCCCTTCTCCGGCAGCGGTCGCGTCCGTATTTATTTTCCAACACGCGTCGCGCCGCCGATCGTGGCGGCCTGCCTGAAAACGCTGGAAATGTTGACGCGCGTCGACCGAGTTGCGCGACAAACTCGAAGCGAACACGAAATATTTCCGCGAAGCGATTACCAACGCGGGGCTTACCATCAAACCCGGCGTTCATCCCATCGTTCCGATTATGATCGGCGACGCAGCGAAATCGCAGAAGTTTGCCGCCCGCATGCTCGAAAAAGGCGTCTACGTCATCGGCTTCTTCTATCCGGTAGTGCCGCACGGCACGGCCAGAGTTCGTGTCCAGGTCAGCGCGGCCCATTCGCGCGAAGATTTGGAATTCGCAGTCAAAGCATTCGCTGAAACGAACCAAGAACTGAAATAGCTGTAGTGGCGGCCGTGTCGGCCGCGAGAAGTTGATGGACCTCAAGCTCGAACGTTGCACGATTCGCGATTGGCGAATGGACGATGCCGAGTCGCTGGCGAAACATGCCAACAACCGCCGGGTTTCGATCAATTTGCGCGATCGATTTCCGTATCCCTATCGAATTGAAAACGCGCAGAGTTTCATCGAGGGAGCAATCAGCAAAGGCCGGGAGAAATCGCATTGTATCGAGATCGACGGCTCTGCCGTTGGCAGCATCGGAATCACGATCGGCGAAGATGTTCATCGGCTTACCGCTGAGATGGGCTTTTGGCTGGCTGAAGACTTCTGGGGTCAGGGAATTATGAGCGAGGTTGTTCCAGCGTTTGTGAACTATTGCTTCGACAAATTTTCACTGAAACGGATCTACGCGACGACTTACTCAACTAACTCGGCTTCGGCGCGTGTTTTGGAAAAGTCCGGATTTCAGTTTGAAGGCCGCTTACACAACCACGTGATTAAGGATGGCCAAATTCTCGATTCGCTTCTTTACTCGAAGACGAACTAGAATCCCGCCGTGCACTATTTGGTGATCGAGAAATTCAAAGATGCCGCTGCAATTTATCGGCGCCTGGATGAGAAAGGCCGCATGATGCCGGAGGGATTGAATTACGTTTCGAGTTGGATCGATCACAATTTGAAAACTTGCTGGCAAATCATGGAGACAGACGATTTCGTTCTGCTCGAGCGATGGATCGACAACTGGAAGGATCTCATGGAATTCGAAATTATTGCGGTCCGCACCTCGGCCGAAGTGCGAGAAATAATGAAAGGAAAATGACATGGTAGAACAGGCAGAACCTCCAGTAATTGTTCGCGGAACCGCAGCGGACTTTTCCCAGAAAGTCGAAGTCGGTTTGCATCGGATCACCGCCGATGAACCTGTTTCATTTGGCGGCAAGGACACCGGGGCTTCGCCTTACGATCTCATCCTCGCCGCGCTCGGCTCCTGCACGTCTATGACGATTGGCCTTTACGCGCGCAAACGAAAATGGCCGCTTGAGAATATCACGGTTTCGCTGCGTCACTCAAA
Organism: uncultured Verrucomicrobiae bacterium; assembly: GCA_963800015.1. Classification (GTDB taxonomy): domain Bacteria; phylum Verrucomicrobiota; class Verrucomicrobiia; order Chthoniobacterales; family UBA10450; genus AV40. The sequence continues at coordinate 266,564 of CAWCZE010000009.1, forward strand.
AATTCACGCCAAGGACTGCGATGACTGCGAAACAAAAGAAGGCCGCATCGATCGGATCGAAATGGAAATTCATTTGGATGGCGCGCTGACCGAGGAACAGCGGATGAAATTGATGGAGGTCGCCGGGAGGTGCCCCGTCCACCAGACGCTCACGTCTGAGATCAATATTAAGACGCGGGAAGTTTGAGGCGTTGAAATTCGGCGGCTAATTCGTCACAACTATGTGGCGGCTCGACGGAGTCTCGCCCTACCAGCGTCTACCGCTCGTGAAGCGCGATGCTCGAGCCGACCCAGGTTTTGTCCTTGTTGAAATTGACTCCCATCATTCTGCCCTGGCTCATTCGCACTAAATTATTGAGCAGAATCGGTTCGCCGCGTTCCGACCAGACGAACATCATGCGCAGTTCCGCTTTTGATTTTGGCCCATCGATTGTCGGGACGAATGACGCGTATTCCACTTTCTTTTGCAGGATCCATTGATGCGGATTTTTCAGGGCCGCAATCTTCTCGACCGTCGGGTCCATATCGACGCCCAGTCCCGCGAAAGAATAGAGCGGTTTCAAAACGTAGTTCTCGACACTCTCGTCTTTCGGAAATTCGTCGGCGAAGAAGGCCGGCGACGTATGCTCAGTCTTAATGAACGGCAGGGAGTGCTTGCTGATTCTGTAATACCAATTCGGATGCGCGATCCAGGTAACGTCGAGTTCCTCTTGAAAGCTGAACCCGAGTTTTAAATCAGGACGGCGCTCGAGCTCATCGAAGATTACGCGATTATAAATCCGCTCAATCCGTGTCTCCTGCCCGTTGTGATCGTAAAAAAGTTCGCGCCCGCGCTTTTTGATTGTTGTGACACAGACCGATTGAATTCCAATCAGCACTTCGGTCGCGGAAAAATCGATCCGGGTCTTTTGCTTGTCGGGTTCGATTTCGAGGAGAATGACATTTTCCGGCTTTGAATCGCCCAGAATCGTCCGTCGCAGAATCTCCAGATATTGTTCGTCCCTGATTTCCCCAAACGAGGACGTCCAATTTTTGGGAATCGCCGGATAAGCTTTTCGCATGCAGCCGAGCAGCAGGAATTGAAATGCGAACAGGCTGGGAAACGCCTGCATCTCGATCAACCGCGGAACCAGGCGCCCGTCTTCCTCGCAGATTCCAAGATCGACAATCAAAAACTCAGGATGGTCGGACTCATTCGGCACTTCGAGTCCGGGCGGGATGGCGGATGCGGAGTGTTTCTTGAATTCCGGCGTCATGGTCTGGGCGGCGATCTCGTTGGCGGCGTAAACGGCCTGGTCGGTAAATTCCCGGGTCAGAAAGATCGGTGTTTCCGAGATCCGAAAGTCGGCCGGCCATTTGGTCGCTTCGTTGACGCAACGCAAGAAGCGCGCTGTACTTTTCCGGCGTGAAGTCGGCGTTGAATTTTTCGCGCAGTTCGGATTGCATTTAGGTGGATCGGCCGCTCCGCCGGGCGATGCTAATATTACTCAGCTTCGCCGACATCATTTAACATCGAGCAAGGGACTGCTCGATCCACCATTAAACGAGGAATTTTCCGGCGCGCATTACTTGCTCGCCATCGAAGAAAATGTCGAAATCGCGGCCGACGCAATCGATGTGGGTCTTCGATTTCCAATCAGCGCCGGTGTGTTCGGAATAAGGATGACCGAAGGCGATGTGGATCCCCGGAATTTTTTCGTCCTGCAAAATGTTCCCGATTACGCGGGTGCACGCGGTGTTGGTACCGATCGCGAATTCCCCGACCCGATTGCTATTTTCGTCCGTGCTCGTGTAGGCGCGAAATTCCTCGACCAAATCCTTGTCCTTGCACTGAAGATCGACAATCCGATTATCGCGCACCTCGATCAGGAGGGGCGTTGCCTGCAGATCGCCGTACTTGGCACACAAATAATCGCCTACCACGCCGTCCACCACGAAAGTTCCGTTGGTGTTCATCGGCGCGGTGAAGATTTCGCCGCCGGGCAAGTTTCCCCATTTTTCCGTCGAAATCAGGCCGCTGGTCTTGAGCCATTTTAGTTTCGGCGAGAATTCACCTTCGAATTTTGTGCCGTGCGGAGTCGCGCACTGAATGCGCTTTGCACGACGGGCGCGCTGGATAAGACGCTCGCTCAACGCGTCAACCTCGCGAAAATCGGCGCGCATTCCCTCCATCATGATCTCGCGAGTGATGTTCACCATGTGGGCGTGGCGAATGTGCTGCCGGTCCACTATTGCGGTCATGTCGCGGCGTGATCCAAGCTCTCCGGTCTGAACTTTGCGCGGCAAAAATGGACACCTGCGAAGTAGCGAGGTCGTCCAGGATTTCGCGCGGCATTCTTTTCAGCGGCCGCGAATCATAATTTTCCAACAGAAACACGGCGTGCTCGGAACCAACCTCTTCGACTTCCGCCTGCAGCGCGGCCGCGATATCGCGCGTTGCTTCATCGGTGATGATGGTGATGCGCTCGCTCGGCTTTAATTGCAGGCAAACGCGAATCGCGTTCCGCGCGCCCGGAGCGAGTTCGGCGTCAATGGTATCGATGGTCAAACGGTCAGGCATTAGCGATTGAAAATGGCGCGAAAAATCGCTTTTTGTCACGAAACACCGATAGCGAGTCCCTCGTAAGTTTCGGCTACAATTTGATCGACGACACTTTTGACGTCCTGGGTTTTGGCGAATACAGCCAGCTGGCGATCGGCCCCAGTCCCTTCGCGCATAATCCGCTCGATATGGGCCATTTCCCTCTGACTGCCAAGTTCATTGACCTCGGTTGAAACAAACTCAAGGAGTTCGTTGAGCAGGCTGCGCGTTTCTACTTCGGTCTCGCGGCCAAAATCAATAAGCGTTCCGTCAATTCCATAACGGGTCGCCCGCCAGCGATTTTCATCCAGCAAACGGCGACGATAGACCCGGAAGGTGGTGTTTCGATGCAGCAATTTGAACAACTTGGAGATGACGGCCTGAATCAGTCCCGCGATGGCCAGGGTGTCGTCGACCCGCGATTGGGCGTCGCAAACCCGAAATTCCAAAGTGTCGAATACCGGATGCAGCCGGATGTCCCACCAGATTTTTTTCGGGTTGTCGATGCAGCCGGTTTTGACCAGCAGTTTGCAGTAATCCTCGTATTCGGACAGCGATTCGAAGGCGTCTGGAATTCCGGTTCGCGGAAAACGCTCGAAAACTTTCAAGCGGTAACCTTTCAGTCCGGTGTCGCGTCCCACCCAAAACGGTGAGTTGACGGAGAGCGCATAAATGTGCGGCAGAAAATAGCGCGCCTGGTTCATCACGTGAATTGCAGCCTCCCGACTCGGTATTCCAACGTGCACGTGCAAACCGAAGATTAAATTGGCCCGCGCGAGAGTCTGCATGTCCCGCAAAATTTGCTGATAGCGCTCGCCTTCAGTGATCAACTGATCGCGCCAGTGCGAAAACGGATGCGTGCCCGCGGAGGCAATTTTCAATCCGCGTTCGCCGGCCAGGTTCGCGAGTTTGCTGCGAAGGTCCACCACGTGCTCGCGGGCACATTTGATGTCGGGACAGATTTCCGTGCCGAGCTCGACGACCGACTGGTGCATCTCGGGTTTAATCTGCTCCTTGAGCAAAACTTTGCCGCCCTCGAGGATTTCCTGGATGTGCGAACGCAGTTCGCGCGTCTCCGGATCGACAATCGCGAATTCCTCCTCGATTCCGAGAGTGTAAACGTGGTCCTTGCTGGCCATCGGGTCAGAAATCTCCGCTAAAAACTGAAGGATGTCATCCGCAACAAGACCGACCAGACGGATTCAAGGAAGCACGGAGATCGTCGCCGCAGAGAGGCCGATGAAGAATCCCCTTTAGGGTGAAGCCGCCCAGGCTATCCAACTCGGTTACGGCCCGTGTCGTATCGGTGTCGGAGTCGGGGTCGGCGTGGCGGTCGGCGCAACAGTCGGAGTTGGTGTTGCGGTCGGAACAATAGTCGGGGTTGGTGTTGCGGTCGGAACAATGGTCGGGGTTGGAGTGGCGGTAGGGATCGCAGTGGGCGTTGGAGTTGGGCTTGGGCCGCATCCACCACGTCCACACGGAGTGGGAGTTGGGGTTGGAGTAGGTGCAGCTGTCGGGGTGGGCGTTGGCGTAGGGGTCGGAGTAGGCGTTGGCGTAGGACTAGGTGCCGCAGTCGGAGTGGGCGTCGCGCTTGGTAGCGGAGTTGGCGTGGGAGTCGGCGTAGGTGTTGGGGTCGGGCTACTTACTGGAGTTGCCGTAGGAGTCGGGCTTGGGCCACATCCGTTACGTCCACACGGAGTAGGCGTTGGAGTTGGTGTAGGTGTTGGCGTGGGGGTCGGCGTAGGTGTTGGGGTAGGTGTGGGTGTAGGAGTTGGCGTAGCTGTGGGAGCGACCGTTGGAGTTGGCGTAGGTGTCGGTGTAGCTGTGGGAGCGATCGTCGGAGTAGGTGTTGGCGTAGCTGTGGGAGCGACCGTCGGAGTAGGTGTTGGCGTAGCTGTGGGAGCGACCGTCGGAGTGGGAGTTGGTGTTGGTGATGCAGCACAGCCTGACTCCGTCGCGGTTAAGGTGATACTGTCGATGCCCACAGTCGTAAACTGGGTATTCGCATCGTCGAAGAAATAGAAACGAAACTCGACTGGCCCGCTCTGCGCAGGGAATGCGGTAAGATCGACACCACCTCCGCTGGCACTGGATTGGCCGGAGCCAACAGCTGACGTCGTCGTGGTCAGGGTCGATGCAAAATTATCAACGCTCCAGCGAACAGAGATGTTCGCGGTCATGGCATTACTGTTGTTATTTACGTCGAGGTTATAATTGAGACTGGAGTAGGCGAGCGAAAGTCCACCCGACGGAGTTACCGTAAAACTAAAGTAATCATTGCCGCTGATCGCCAGTGCTTCCGTGCTCGGCGTGTTATCCGAGGTCATGCCATATGCCGGGGAATTGACAAAGAAATTGAAGAAGTTGGCCGAGCCGGAGAGTCCGGCGCCGGCGGAGAAATTGCTCGCGACGGAATTAGTATCGGTATCGGTCGAAGCCAATGAGTTTCCCGTGAAAGGATAATTTGCGACGGTTAGGGTAGAAATCGCGGTCGATGTCTGGTAAAGCCCTCGGCCGTGGGTGGCCGCACGAAGAAGGCGATAGGGGTTTTGAATTTCGAGACCGAAAACCGCGACATGGGGAAATCCGCCTCCGTAAACGCTCCAGGAGCTGCCCCCGTTAGGAGAATAATAAACACCCGCGTCGGTTCCGACGTAGACATCGGTGGAACCGCCACAGGACAAAGTTACCGGGTCGATCGCGATCGCATTGACCGGGATATCGGGCAATCCGGTGGACATGGGTGTCCAGGTGACGATTCCGGCGGGAAGATTGATCGCATCGAGGTTTGTCGTTTTCCAAACGTGAGCGATCGGAGTCGCGTTGGTACCAAAACCGTCGAAACAAAGATAAGCGATCGCTTTATTATTTGGATCAATTGCGATCCGGCCGACACCGGTGGTGGGAGTAGTAGTGGTTCCGTTAGTTGCTCCGGTGCCCGCGATTTGCAGGAGCGGGGTTGCGCCAAGGGTCGTTGCGAAGACCTTGCCATCATTCAAACCGACAACCCGGAAATTGTCGTCTAGCGCGGAAATGGCGATTGCACTTACACCCACGCCGCTCTCAAGCAATTGACTGGCTGCGGTTGCCGCAGTGGCTTGATTAATCGAGCGGTAGAGTTTGTCCGTGCCGAAGTACCAGGTGTTTGGGTTTCCTGGTCCGAGCGCCTGCGGAGCATAGAAATTTACCGTGTCAGTTAGAACCATCCCGTTGAGAGTATCAACGCTCCCGTCACAGTACGGGCCGCCGGGACCGCCGGCGAAAGCTCCGTGAAACGACCAGTTAGCGTCGGTCGCACACGGCACCGTCAAATCGCGCCCGGTGCCGATCAGATTATTCGTCTGGTTAAAATACGTATGATACATCGTGACGTTGGTCGTGTCGGTCGCGTTTTGATCGATCAACGAATAACCGCCGTCGCCAAAGTCAGCCCGGGTAAAGGTAAAGTTTGGTTTAAAAAATTCCGTGCCGTTGTCCTGGGTTCCGCCGATGGAGAAAAAACGGTCGTGCGGATGAATGGCCAGGCTTTGAAATTGCGTCGCACTGAATGTGCTGTTGTTGAGCGACGTCCAGTTCGCACCTGAATCGGTTGATTTCCAAATTCCGCCGTCATTGCCGTGATAAATGACTGCTGGGTTGGACGGGGCAACGGCAATCGCGTGGACGTCGGCGTGAAGTCCGACTTCGCTGGAGGTGAAACTTGTCCCCCCGTTAGTGGAAAATTTGAAGATATTAGGGCTGACGGCGCCACCCACATAAACATTGTTCGCGTTCGTGGGATCCAATCCGATCGCGATATCATAAAAACCCTGGCCGCCGGCAAATCCATTCGCGCCGGTTAGATTGGTCCAGGTCGCCCCGCCATCGCCGGATTTGTAAATCGTGCCTGAGCTCACGTCCGCTGTCGCGTAAACAGTGACGACAGCTGCAACTTTATTGATGGCGAGCTTTACATTAGTGAAGTCCACAAGCGCCTGAGTACGGGTAAAAGTGGGTGTGGCGGAGAGCGCGTTTGTGCTCATGTAGATGCCACCGGTCGTGTTAGTCCCGCTCTGACTGTAAATTGCACAAACAAGATTGTTCGCGTTACTCGGATCCACGACAGCCGCCGTCGTAATCGCGTTGGTTTCGGAGGCATTGACGGTCAGTCGCGTGAAAACCGGCGTTCCAGTCACGTCCACGCCCGCGAATGCGTTGGTCGAGCGATAAAGTCCGCGCGGCGGCAGGGTGGAATAAGCCGATGCAACAATGCCGCCCACTCCCGACGACGTCGCGCAAAACACATTGTTGTGATTGGCCGGATCGACCACGATCGAAACGATGGAGCGACCGGTGAAGATGTCCGCGTTGTCGCTGGCTCTCAAGTTATAAGGCCCATTCACAACCGGGCTTCCGCCATTGGCACCCGTAATTATATAGAAGCCTGAGCCGAAGAAGCTGTCCTGGGAAAGGTTGCCTTCGCCAGTGCCGACGAGGACATTGCTCGAGTTGGTCGGATCAATCGTGATCGCACCGATGGCGAGCGGGGTTCCAATGACCGTAGAAAGCGCATTGTCCATCAACTGCGTCCAACTCGTTCCTCCATTCAATGTTCGATACAAGCCGCCCTGCGCAGCACCAACATAAGCGATGTTGGGATCCGCCGGATCGATGGCAATGGCGGTAACGCGCCCGCTGACCGGATCGCTCCTGGTGTCAGTTTGTCCGTTAGGAATCGGAAATGGACCCAGCGCCGTCCAGGTGGGCCCAACGGTTATATTTGTCGTAGGTTGCAAAGCGGGCACACTGGCGGGCCGGATAGTTGAAGGCGGCAAGTTTGGAGTCGGCGGCAAATCTTCAATGAAGAACTTTGCCGGCGATTCAGAGCGATCCGCTTTTTCGCGATCTGCCTGAAGTGGCCCCGCCGGTGCGGACAGCCGCGGAACTGGTGAGCTCGCACTCAACGTCAGCAATAAAACCGGCGTGAGCAGTAGGCCTCGGAAAAACAGACGCATATCAGGGAAGGTGCATCGCGCACCGTCAATGAAGGCGTTTGCCTAACAATAAGCAATCAATTTTCCTAACGAGTCGCGTGGGGCTTGATCCGACGCAGTTATGATCAGCTTTCTCGAATCAATCGGCGGTGTTGCCTAACGAGTCCGAGTTTCATTCCGCGCTTTCCAGATTGTCCGGGCGAGCCGATCACGGCCCATGTCTTATCGGTGTCGGAGTTGGAGTCGGCGTTGGAGTTGGTGTGGGTGTTGGCGTCGGTGTCGGCGTTGGCGTCGGTGTCGGCGTTGGAGTTGGTGTCGGCGATGGGGATGCGCATCCCGAGAGCCAGCGTCCTGCGTTCGCGACGATCAGCGCAATCTGTCCGCTATAGTTGTCGGAGGCGTCTCCAAAGTAGCCGCTGATCGCGACGGTGCGGCCCTTATACGCCAACATAAGCGAACCGTCGTTCCACGTCCCTGCCGCTGTCGCTCCGCTCGCCAAGGTTACGGTCGAGCGATAGAAGGACTGGAGCGTGGTAACGCCAGAACAAAGCGGCGCAAACGTGCATGTCTGAAGAGTCCCGGTGGTAAAGTTCGTCGGCGCGTTGTTGTTGAAGGGCGAGTCATTGGTGGCCCAAGTGCCGCCGATGGATTGCTGGCCTCCGAACCAATCGAAATTCGCGGCTACCACGATTCCGCCACCGGATAAATAAGTGTCGAGATTGTTACCCAGTGTGGTCGGATCGGCGTAACCACAATCAGAAAAGACGAAGACGATGTCGTAGGCCTGTAACTGGGCGACCGTGGGCGTGCCCGTCGTTGCATCAAAAAAGCTTGTGGCACTGATACCAGGCTCCGCCGAAAGAGTGGCCAATAAATTGGTTTCAGGGTTACTGCAGTCCGCGGACACAACAAGCACCTTGAACTGACAGGCAGTCGGGGTCGGTGTGGGTGTGGGTGTAGGAGTTGGTGTCGATGTGGGAGTAGGAGTTGGCGTGGGTGTTGGGGTCGAGGTCGGGGTTGGAGTCGCTGTAGGTGTCGGGGTTGGGCTCGGACCGCATCCTAATCTGCTGCACGGAGTTGGCGTTGGAGTCGGAGTAGGTGCCGCCGTTGGACTAGGAGTCGGTGTCGGCGTGGGCGTAGGAGTTGGAGTAGGACTCGCTGAGCCAGCCGGTGTCGGGGTTGGAGTAGGTGTCAAAGTGGGTGTGGGAGTTGGGCTCGGCCCGCAACCACCTCTTCCACAAGGCGTGGGTGTCGGAGTAGGAGTTGGAGTGGGCGTCGGGGTCGGCGTAGGTGTAGGCGTGGGGGTCGGTGTGGGCGTTGGAGTCGGGGTAGGTGTAGGCGTCGGCGTAGGTGTGGGGGTGGGGGTTGGACTGGGTCTTGTTACGCATGTAAATGCCGAAAAGCTGCCACTACCGCACGAGTTTACGGCACGAACTTGATAGCAATATTGATTCCCTGCGACAACGTTCATATCCGTGTAAGTCGGGTCGGTCGTTGAGGCGAGAAATACAAATGTCGATCCGCCGTCAGTCGAACGAAAAACATCGTATGAGTCTGCGCCGGTCACAGGAGACCACGTTATAACTATGGAGTTACCGCTATTAACGGCAGAGACACCTGTTGGGGCGTGAGGCGGATTACAAGGAGTAGGCGTTGGAGTCGGGGTCGGCGTAGGTGTGGGGGTTGGCGTGGGTTCCGTGCCAGCGTCGTCGTCGATAATTGCAACCGTCGCGACTGATGGTCCGCTCAACATCTGGCCGGCACCGGTCGGATTGCTCAGGGTGACTGTGAAATTCCAGGGATTCGGCTCGGCGTCTTCGTCGCTTGGGTCGGTTTGCTCATTCAGGGTAATTTCAATCAGCTTGCTGGTTTCGCCCGAATTGAAAATCAAATCGCCGAACGTTGCGGCATAATCCCGCGGCGAGATAGCAGTGCCATCAGCGGTAGCATAATGTACGGTGGCCGCGCCGCTTACATCGCCGTTTCGGGTAACAGTGAGTGTTACACTGCCCGCGGTTTCGTTAACGCTGTAGCTAGGTTTATCGAACGAAATGCAAGCAGCGGTGGGCGAGAGTAGCTGCACCGCGATCGAAAACGGAAAATCCAAGCCAGAATTCGCGAACAAAGTGCCGTTGCCGGTCGGATCAAACTTTTCGATCGTGTTATCGCCGGTGTTGACGGCGTAGAGGTTGCCGTTCAAATCAAAGGCGAGACCGTCGGGAAAATTGAGCCCGGAGTTCGCGAACAAGGTCGGATTCCCCGCTGAATCGAACTTGTAGATCGAGTTATCGTTGAGGTTTGCCGCGTAAAGGTTACCGCTCACATCGAAAGCGAGACCTCGAGGAACGTTCAGACCGGAATTGGCGAAGATCGGTTCCGGTGCCGCCGGAATCGAACTCCACGATCGTGTTGTTGTCATTGGCCGCATACAGATTACCGCTCACATCGAAAGCCAGAAAGCTAGGATTACTCAAACCTGAGCTGGCGAACGGTCCGAGATCCGATCCGCTGGGCGCGAATTTCTCGATGGTGTTATTGTTGTAATTCGCAGCGTAGAGATTGCCGGCGCTGTCAAAGGCGAGGCCGAACGGCAAGTGCAGCCCGGTATTGGCAAAGACCGTTTCTTGGCCGCCTGAATCGAACTTCTTGATTGTATTATCAAACTCATCAGCCGCGTAGAGATTGCCACTGGAGTCAAAAGCGAGTCCCAGCGGTTCGCTCAGACCCGAGCTTGAGTCTGCAAAAGTTCCAAGGTGGACACCATTAATGTCGAACTTCTCGATCGAGCTGGTGTTATTGCTTGAGACATAGAACCGCACGGTCTTGCATTTTCCGGCGCTGCCGGCGTTGTAGAGATCGGCCGCTTCCTGTGCGGTCAAAACGCGATTGAAGATTTCCACCTCGTCGATTCGCCCGACAAAGTTATTACTATTGGCGTTAGCCCAGTTGCCGATCCTGGCATGAGCAGAACTGACACCGGGCGCGCCCACGGATTCGGTGCCACTGGCCGAAACGGGCGCACCGTCGACGTAAAATGTGAACCTGGGGCTGGCATTTGCATCGTAGGTAACGACGACGTGCTGCCACACGCCGAGTTTGATGACAGTGCCGGCAGTCGTGAGGTATTGAGAATTTGAACCGCCGTTAGCAACCACAGCGTCAAGGCTTCCACCGTTAATGACCTGCACCAGGACTCCGTTTGTGCCGTCGAAGTTAGAAATGATGATGCCGTTCCCGCTGTAATCGGTTCCGTTGATCCAGGCGTCGACTGTGAAGGTACTTCCGGGATCGATCTGCCCGACATCCACCGCCTGGTTACTACCGTGGAAACTGAAGGCGCGATCTACTTTTCCGTTCCCAAACGTCGCGCCGTTCTGCAAGGTTCCGTTGTGCGTCCCCTGGATGTCAGTGGCGGTATTGTCTGCGGGCCACCAATCGATCAGCCCTGAAGGTGGTGGCGTGCAGGTTGGCTTGCACTTACCTGCGCTGCCCGCGTCGAAGAGGGATTGAATCTCGCCCGGCGTTAGAGCGCGGTTGAAAATCTCGACTTCATCGATAGTCCCATTGAAATAATTCCCGGGACTGCCGCCGCGGGCTCCGATCGTGAGCGGGTTAGTGCCGTCAGTGGGTGTAACACTCGAGAAAAAGCCACTATCCGCGACGCCATCGAGAAAGATTTGAAGGTTCGATCCATCAAAGACCGCAGCAACATGGTGGAAACTGCCCGTTGTAACTTGCGTGTTTCCATTCGCAGATGAGCACGTCGAAGCGTCGCATATGCCTGCGGCGAGCTGGCCGGTATTAAGTAACCTGAAGAAGTAGCCGTTCTGTCCTCCCCCGTCGTACTTTTCAACGATCGCGTGCTCGCTCGAAGTATCGTTGGCGTTGATCCAGGCATCGATCGTCATCGGCCCGGTGATGCTGAGTTCCGGAGAATCCGCGACTTCGACGTATTGACTGCTGCCATTCAGGTTAAATCCCTGGTCGACTTCACCCGTTCCAAAAGTTGCGCCGTTCTTCAGCAAACCCGAGTTGCCGCTGGCCAGGTCTTTGGTGTTCCCATCGCCCGGCCACCATCCGACTAAGTCCGCGGGCGGCGGTGTGCACAAATGACATTTGCCGTTGCGGTCCGCAAGATAGATTGCCTGGATCTCCGATTGGCTGAGCCCGCGATTGAATACTTCGACTTCGTCAATGAGGCCGTTGAAATTGAGATCGTTGGAACTGCGCCCGCCGATTGTGAAGTCGAACCCCGAATCGTCGATGTTGCCACTGACCGATTGTTGATCGACGGCCGCCCCATTATAATAAAGTGTGACGGTGGCTCCATCATAAGTAAGCGCTACATGAGTCCAGGCGTTCACGGGCAGCGAAGGACCGCCAAGAAAATGTTCGGTTCCACCAATTTTAACCGAACCTTCGAGGATGCAGGTTGGCCCACCAAGACAAAACAGATCGTAATCATTCGCACCCGAGGCTGATTTGCCGGCGAACTGAGCCTGGTTTTGGTCTGACGGATTGACCCAGGCGTCGATCGTCACCTGGTTACCAACATTGACAAGATTGGAAGGTCGACCCGCGTCCGCCCATCCAGAGCCATCAAAGCTGAAAGCCTGGCCAACTTTGCCAGTCGTGAACGTCGCCGGCCCGAGATTCAGATTATTGTGGCTGACAATATCGTGCCCGTTGTTTTCGGCCGGCCACCAACTGACCATGTCTGGCGGCGGCGCGGTGCAGGTAGTCACGCTTAGCGTGAATGGGTTTTGATCGACGCATCCCAGGTTGTTACACGCAGTAATCTTGAACGTGTACTGACCCACCTTGCTGACGTCCGGTGTGGCCGAAAGTGTCATTGAGCCGTCGCCGTTGTCGGTGGCGGTAACCCATGACGGCAGCCCGGTCGTTGTTAACGATGGAGCTGGAATCCCTGTGCTTGTGACAAGAAAAGTATTAGCGAAGCCCGCCGAGAAAGAAGTGTGATCGAGACTGGTAACTGCCGGAGCGGGATCGAACGTGAAAGTATATTGAAATCCGGGTCCGGGATTGGCGCCGCATGCCGCTGACGTGAACTTGCTACCGGTATCCCGCTGGACGCCAATGCCGCTAGCGCCACCGGCCGTATTCCCGTAGATAAAATCGATCCGGTTTTCAGCCTCGTACAAGCGAACCTCGAAATTATAACTTGGAGCGCCAAAGTTGCAGCACGGCTGGGTACGCCATTCTATATTAAAGATACGGTTTGGGGCGGAACCGCTGGTTGAGGTAAAAACGCCTTGGCCGTTTCCGGAGTCGACAGTGTAAAGATCCCTCGAGAACGGAAGGATCAAGTCCGTTGCGTTAGCAGTTGGAATACAAAAACCGTAAGTGTTGGCGTTCGTAAAAACCAAATAGCCGTTCGCGCTGATACTAGCTGACGTGAAAGTCTGGTCGTAAAATGCGACGGGAAATGGCAAAGATATCGCGGTCAGCGGAAAATCGTCTACATGGTTGCCGGTGTCGTCTGTTCCCGGAACAATCGCCGCACCGGTGGATGTAGTGATGACGTAGTCGGGCAACGAATTGTATGCTGGCGTGATCGCCCCGTTAGCTTTGACCGCAGCTTGCGCTGGTTGCGCCTTCGCGTTTCTAACCGTTTTCGATGTTGCCAAAGGCAGGACCGCGCCAAACCCGAAGAGTATTGCCAAAAAAATGAACAGTGCGCCGCGCGAGTTTATCGCGCCTGCCTGACTGACGCGCTGGAGAAGAATCCTCATTTGGTGCGTTCCCGTCTCCGGAAACGCGGCCGTCAACGCCCCTTGTGTCGGATTTTGTTAGGCAATGTCAATGCTTTTCCAATGAAAGTGCCGCGGTCAGAATCGGATTTATTCTCGAAACAACGGAAATTACGATTCATTTCGTCACATAGACTAACGACTCGTCGACCTTCAATTTTCATCGCGACGCGATCTTCAAGACTCCGCGGTATTCCGGCGCACGCGAGTAATCGCCGCGATGCGATTCGTCAACTGACTCTCGAACCGGTCCCGTTGGTCTAGGTTTTGCCGCCGGAATTGGGCTGACCGCAGCCACGTCCACACGGCGTGGGTGTTGGAGTCGGGGTTAGCGTTGGAGTCGCCGTTGGAAGTGCAGTTGGAGTCGGCGTCACTGTAGGAAGCACAGTCGGCGTCGGCGTTACGGTAGGAAGCGCAGTCGGGGTGGGAGTTGGCGTTAATGTCGGCGTCGGTGTTGGGGTCGGCCCGCAGCCATTGCGGCCACACGGAGTTGGAGTCGGCGTTGCAGTAGCAGTTGCAGTAGGTGTTGGCGAAGCCGGCGCAGTTGCCGTTGGCGTAGGGGTCGAGGTTGGAACAACCGTAGCAGTAGCAGTAGGGGTCGGTGTTGCGGTTGCTACAGCGGTAGCGGTCGGAGTCGCAGTGGGAGTTGGGCCACAGTTACGTGCACACGGAGTCGGGGTAGGCGTTGGGGTCGAGGTTGGAGTTGCCGCAGCCGTAGGTGTCGCGGTGGCTGTTGGTGCAGGCGTAGGCGTTGGGCTTCCGGCTGGTGTAGAAGTAGGTGTCGGAGTTGGACCGCAGTTACGTCCACATGGAGTGGCTGTAGGAGTCGGTGTTGGTGTCGGAGTAAATGTAGCCGTCGGCGTCGGGGTGAACGTCGCTGTAGGCGTCGGCGTAAAGGTGGCCGAAGGAGTTGGCGTTGGAGTAAATGTAGCCGTCGGTGTCGGGGTAAACGTCGCTGTAGGTGTCGGCGTAAAGGTGGCCGGAAGGAGTTGGTGTTGGAGTAAACGTAGCCGTCGGCGTCGGGGTAAACGTCGCTGTAGGCGTCGGGGTAAAGGTGGCCGAAGGAGTTGGTGTTGGAGTAAATGTAGCCGTCGGTGTCGGGGTAAACGTCGCTGTAGGTGTCGGCGTAAAGGTGGCCGAAGGAGTTGGCGTGGAGTAAATGTAGCCGTCGGCGTCGGGGTAAACGTCGCTGTAGGTGTCGGAGTGAAGGTGGCAGTCGGTGTTGGAGTGAACGTCGCTGTAGGTGTCGGGCTAGGTGCGGGCTGCGCCGTTTCCGTTTCGCTCGGGTCATTATTCTCGCTAACGGGGTTGTTATTGTCATCGCCACTGTACGATGCGTTCCACTGGTAGGTGCCGGGTATGAACGGGGTGAATCCTGTCGGTGTAGTATAACTGCCGTTTCCGCTAACCGTTACTGTTTCAGTATCAACAACCGTGCTGAGCGGATCCAATAGAGTGAACGTAATGGTTCCGGTCGGACGATAACCACCCGAAAGAACGGCCGTATCCGTCATCGTTTGGTTATCCCCAACTGTTACCGTCCCACCAGGCGTCGTAGAGATAGTTGGACTGGCAGCGCTAACTACGACCTCCTCATTCGGATTATTATCGTCCGTCGCAGCGTTGTTGTTACCGTCCCCACTGTACTCGGCGTTCCACTGATAGGTTCCAGTCACCGTGCCGCTTGTAGGTAACGTGTATCCAATCAGCGTGGAATAGGTGCCATTTCCCGTCACCGTTACAGTTTCGGTGTCCACGGTGGTACTATTATAGATGAGTGTAAAATTGATCGTGCCAGTGGGATTAATCCCATTCGAAAGCACCGCCGTATCCTTCAGTGTTACTCCGGCAACAGCAACGTCTTTGGCTGGCAGCGCTGAAGAGGTGTGAAGAGTGACTGAACTTGGACTCGGTGAGGTAGATAGTTGAGGCGACGCCGGTGTTGGGGTTGGAGTCGGCGTAGGTGTCGGTGTGGGGGTTGGCGTAGGTGTGGGCGTGAATGTAGCTGTCGGGGTCGGAGTAAAGTAGCCGTGGGAGTAGGCGTAAATGTAGCGGTCGGTGTCGGAGTAAATGTAGCTGTTGGTGTAGGAGTGGGCGTCGGGGTGAAGGTCGCTGTTGGTGTAGGCGTAAAGTCGCTGTTGGTGTCGGTGTAAACGTCGCACTGGGAGTAGGTGTCGGTGTCGGAGTAAATGTCGCTGACGGAGTCGGAGTTGGAGTTGGCGAAGGAGCAACGGGTGGTTGGACGCAATATTTTCCACCGGTGTTTAGTGCGACGCTCCCGTTCCAGCCGCTCCAAATAATCATCTGCTCGCCGGTCCAGATTCCAACGTGTTGGTTCCGAGCGGTGGGCGCGTTGGTAGTAGTAATTGTTGTCCAAGTATCCGTGCCGGGGGTGTAGCGACTACCGCCATTAGAAAAGGAACCGCCGGCGCCGCCCCAAACAATCATTTGATTGCCAGTCCAAATCGCAGTGTGTCGATCACGGGCGAACGGAGCATTAGTCGTCGTCGTAGCAGTCCAGCTATCGGTGGTGGGATTATATTTGCCGCCGGTTTGTAGATCGTTGAAAGAAAAGCCATTGTTATCGGATAAGCCGCCCCAGACAATCATCTCGGTCCCTGTCCAGACAGCGCTGTGATCGAATCGGCCGGCGGGAGCGTTGGTTGTGGTCGTCGCAGTCCAGCTGTCTGCTGAAGGATTGTACCTGCCGCCACTATTGAAATTGATGTGGTTAGTTTGGTCCCACCCGCCCCAGACGATCATCTCAGTGCCCGTCCAAATGCCAGAGGGCCGGAACCGAGCGGTGGGCGCATTAGTCGTAGTTGTCGCGGTCCAGGTGTTAGTGCTGGGGCTATATTTGCCGCCGGTGTTGGTATAGACGCCAGCGGCGTTACCGCCCCATACTACCATCTGACTACCGGTCCAAACGGCGGCGAAATAGTAACGGGCACTGGGTGCCCCGGTGGTGCTAGTCGCCGTCCAAGTGTCAGTTAACGGATTGTATCTTCCGCCCGTATTGAAAGCAGTAAAGTTGTTGTCCGCTCCGCCCCAGACAATCATTTCGGTTCCGGTCCAAACGCCCCTGTGAAAACAGCGCGCTAGCGGAGCGCTCGTAGTAGTCGTAGCAGTCCAACTATCAGTAGTAGGATTGTACCTACCGCCGGTGTTAAGGTCGGCAAATCCAGAGCCGTCGTTAGTGCCGCCCCAAACAATTAATTCGCTGCCAGTCCAGACCGAAGCCGCGAAACTTCGCGTGCTTGGCGCGTTCGTTGTCGACATTGCGGTCCAGCTATCATCCGTACAAGGCGCCGCGCAGTATCTGCCGCCGGTGTTCACAAAGTTGCCGCTCGCATTAATTCCGCCCCAGACAATCATTTTGTTGCCGGTCCAGACAGCGGTGTGAAGGTCTCGGCCTTCCGGCGCGTTGGTCGCGCTGACACTCGTCCAAGTGTCCGTACCAGGAGCGTACCTCCCACCACTGTTAATAGGGCTCCCGCCATCGTAGCCGCCCCAGACAATCATCTCACTGCCCGTCCATACCGCGGTGTGGAAATCCCGCGCAGGCGGCGCACCCGTGTTCGTCGTCGCTGTCCAACTATCCGCCGTCGGATTGTACCTGGCGCCATCACCGTAAACCGTATTGCTGGTGGCTCCGCCGCCCCACACGATCATCTCACTACCCGTCCATACTGCAGCGTGGTGGGCCCGAACGGCTGGACTGTTCGTCGTGGTTACAGTCGTCCAACTGTCACTCGCCGGGCTGTATTTGCCACCGGTGTTAAAGTAGCTGCTACCGTCGGTTCCGCCCCAGACAACCATCTGAGTACCGGTCCATACAGCGGTATGGCCAGAGCGCGCCGTGGGTGCATTAGTTGTGGTAGTTGTAGTCCAGGTATCGGAGGTAGGATTGTATCTACCGCCGCTGTTGACAGCGTTCAGAAAATTATCTGTTCCGCCCCACACAATCATTTCGCTACCCGTCCAGATTGCTGTGTGAAGGCGTCGCGCCGCGGGCGCGCCGCTGGTATTGGTTGCACTCCAAGTGTCGGTGAAAGGATTGTATCTGCCGCCGGTATTTAAAGGGCCGCCGCTACCATCCTCACCGCCCCAGACAATCATTTGACTACCCGTCCAAACGGCAGAGTGACGGAAACGTCCAGAAGGTGCATTGGTCGTGCTCGTAGCCGTCCAGCTGTCCGTGCTCGGATTGTATCTTCCGCCTGTATTTGAAAATGCGGTGGCACCGTTTCCGCCCCACACGATCATTTCTGTACCGGTCCAGATCGCACTGTGAGAGTATCGTGCATCCGGTGAGTTGGTCGTACTGGTGGCGTTCCAAGCATCGTCCGTGCAGCTCGGTGCCGATAGTATCGGCGCATCGATGCTGGGGATCGTATAATCAGACGGCAATGGAACCGCCATCGCCATGGTAATCACTGGTAACTGCTTCGTGGCAGTTGCGCGCCACGAGTCGAAGGACTGTTTTTGCCACGAAATCGTGGCGACTTTCAACTTGTCTTTGCTCTTACCAATAACGGCCGTCGCGTAATAGGCCGCATCGGTTTCTTTCAACTTACTCAGTCTGCCGACAGGTAACTTCGCCTTCGATGTCCCAAAGGCCGCCGCGAGCTGCTCGACGTGTTGGTCCCAATCCGACTCCTTCAGCTTTAGCGAATTGCTGCGATCGTCCGGCACAAGGTCGAGGTCGTTAGTCTTGATCCATTCAACCTCGCTATAGGTCGCATCGGCCTTTTTCATGTCCTCAACTCGATCCTTTGTTGCGAGAGCAGATTCGGCGCGTTGCTTCAGTTCGCCGTGAAATCTCGAGTCATGCGCGTATAAATCGCTAATGAGACGTTGAGCAAGGGTTGGCCGGGCCAGACATTCGGCAATAAGCGAAGGATCGTTGTCGAGCGCGGCAAAAATCTCGCGCAAGACCTCGGGCTGTTTCGTGTGTTGCGCGATCCGGTCCAATTCTTCCTGCAACTGCGCAGACGTAATCGGTCTTTGCCAGTACTGCTCCAGCAGTTGTGAGTTAAGGAGATAATCTCGGACCTTCTTTTCGATTTCCGATTTCGACATGACTTCGTCGAGTGCCGGTTTCGATCCCGAGTTTTCCTTCGGCCAAATCCGGTGCTGCCAATAGACCTGTTCGATCGCGCGTTGGGCCGCGACCCGATCAGCAAAGCTCAAGCTCCGAGATTGATGCGAGAGGGGACGAAACAGTGCGAACAGCGGCGCGCTAAGAATTACAAATGCGAAGAGACTAACGACTGCAGTGCGCGAAGTGCTCGCGCCCGTTTTCTTGATGCGCTGGAGGAGAATTTTCATGTTTGACGTTTCCGTCTCCAGAAACGCCGTGCGTCAAAACGCGTTTTTGCCGGATTTGGTTAGGCCACGTCAATACTATTTCTAAAAAAGTGGCGACGGACTAACGAGCCTCTCCAGGCCAAAGGCGCGAACCAAATGCTTACGGGTAGCACTATCCCCTTCTCGTTGACCTAGTTCCGCTAAACTTCAGTCACGGAGCATGCCTTATTGGCGTGGGCGTTGGTGTCGGCGTTGGAGTTGGTGAAGACGGCGGAGCAGTTGGTGTTGGGAGTCGGAGTCGGAGTGGGGGTGGGCGAAGAAGGCGGCGCGGTTGGTGTGGGTGTCGGCGTTGGAGTTGGGCTCGCGCTGCTAGCCGGAGTCGGCGTTGGAGTAGGAGTTGGCGTTGGGCTTGGACCGCATCCACCGCGCCCGCACGGAGGTTGGTGTTGGAGTTGGTGTCGGCGCTGCGGTTGGAGTTGGGGTAGGGTAGGCGTAGGACTCGGTGCCGCGGTCGGCGTCGCGGTGGGCGTTGGAGTGGAAGTAGGTGCCGGCGTCGACTCGGTGTCGCGCTTGCTATCGGAGTAGCCGTAGGAGTTGGAGTAGGACTGCTGACTGGAGTGGGCGTCGGAGTCGGGCTCGGACCACATCCACCATGCGGACACGGAGTAGGTGTCGGCGTCGGTGTTGGTGTCGGCGTTGGCGTTGGCGTTGGTGTCGGGGTTGGAGTCGGAGTCGGCGTGGGGGTTGGTGTCGGCGTCGGAGTTGGTGTGGGGGTTGGCGTTGGTGTCGGTGTCGGAGTCGGAGTCGGCGTTGGCGACGGGCACCCTGCGCCGGGAATCTCGATGATTCCAAAGACCGGCGTGGAACCAACGACATCGTTCCAATCGCCAGCCGGCGTGTTCAACACCGTGTAATTTTCGCCGCCGTTCGAATTGTTCGGCTCTCCCGGGGCCCAATTGGTGTAATCGACCGCGCTTCCGTCAGTCCAAACGAAGTTGCCCTCGCTCGCGGCATCAGTGAAGCCAATGGAGAATGACTGGCCCGCCAGGCCGCCCTGCGCGAACGAGGCGACAAGAAAATTGTTCTCCGCCGCACTGTGGATCGAAGCCAAATGTCCGCCTAACGAAACAGCTTCGTTTTCGGCATCGGTCCAAATTTCAGCCTTACTTGTCAACTGGTACTGATGACCGTTGTAACAAAAAGTACTCGGCTTGCATTTACCTGCGCCAGCCGCGTTGTAGATGGAAGCTACTTCATCAGAAGTCAGGGCGCGACTGAACAACTCTATTTCATCAAGCTCGCCCGTAAAATAGTTAACACCGAATTGGGTGCAATCATCAACTCCTGCTACAAAGTCATTCGAGTTAGTAACGTCGGCGATCATGCCGTCGCCAGCGGTTTGCGCTGTATCAAGCACGCCGTCAATGTAAAGAGAGACAGTGGTGCCGGATCGGGTGATGGCAATGTGATGAAATACGCCATCATTTATTGCCTTATTAGATTCGATGTCGATGTCACCGACATCGTTCCCTCGTATTTCGACGATTAACTTGCCAGTGTCAGACTGCAGTCGGATGCCGATGTAGTTTCCTCCGCTACATTCGTTTCCGCGAGTACCGAGGACACCTTCAAATCGGGTGGATGTGGTTTGCATCCAGTAGTCGATGCTGAAGTCGGAGGTGCCAAAGTTTGCAACACTGTTCCCGAAATCGACCGAGCTATCTGTGCCGTTAAACGCGAACGCATCGCCGACTTCGCCGCTGGCATAGCCCGCGCCGTTCTGAAGTGTGCCGATCGCGCCGCCGACTAAATCTCCAGCCGAATCATCGCCCGGCCACCAGTGGATCATGCCATCGGGGGGAGGTATGCATGGACACTTGCCGCTGCTTCGCGCGTCGTAGATGTGTTGCACTTCGTTTTGCGACAAACCGCGATGGAAAACTTCCACTTCGTCGATTTGTCCGTTCCAAAAATCGGTGACGCCCTGATTGTAATTGGCTCCGATGTAATCATCGTGGCCACCTTGCAGGTCGATCGACTCTGAATCAGAAGCCGTGCCTACGTTTGCCCCATCTATATAAAGAGTGAAGGTTGATCCGATCCTGGTGAGGGCAAAATGGTGCCAGTCGCCATTGGTGTAATCACCGATGTTGCCCGCTTGGATTGAATTACCTCCGCCTCCATTCCAGAACACCCATAAGCCGCTTCCGTTTCCGGAATTGCCGGAAGGATCGTTGAAATCGAAATCGAGGTTCTGACCTGTGAAATCATTGTTCGGCTCAAACGACAATGCGTACATCTTATTGTTCGAGGTGGATCTCGCCCAGAAATCAAAAGTGAAATCATCGGTACCGAAATTCCATTGAGGGCTGTCGGGAATTTGGACGTAACTGTCGGTGCCGTTAAGAGTGAAAGCCTGGTTCACCATTCCGGAACTGAAGGTGACATCATTCAAGGTTCCAGTGAGATGACCCTGAACGTCCTGGCCGTTTCCTTCACCCGGCCACCAACTGACCATGCCGGCTGGAGGCGGAGTGCATACGGAGGTGAAAAGCGCAATGCCGCAGCTGCAACCGCCCTGCCCTTTGTCATAAGGCGAACCGGCGTGCGAAGTCAGGCTGCCATCAGCCGCAATATCGAAAACGCTGACGTTGGAACTGTTTGAGTTAACGGCGAAAAGCCTTTGCCCGTCGGCCGAAACGACAAAGCCCGCCGGAATCGAGGCGCCGGGAGAATTCGCGAATGGCGCGCCCGGCACAGTCGATAGGGAACCGTCAGCGGCAATAACGAATCCGTTTACGCTCGACTCGTCGGGATCTGTATAAAGCAAAGTGGACGATGGATTCGCGGCCACACCAACGACGGCCCCGCTAAAAGGCGAACCCGTTATTTCCGTCAATGAGCCATCCGTCTGGTTGATGGCGTAGGCGTGCATCGCAGCCGCTGCGGTGTCCGTGGCATAGAGATACTTTCCGTCCCTGGTCAATTCAGATCCGTGCGAATTGCTAATACCCGTATAAGGCGAGCCAGGAACCGGCGTTAACGACCCAGATGCCGAAACTGCGAAACCGTAAATCGCGTCGCCACCGGCCCGTGAAACAGCGTAGACAAAATTGCCCGAAGGATGCACCTCCACTGTCCACGAACCGCTCGCGGTCGCAAAGGGCGAGCCGGTCACAGGGGTCAGCGCGCCCGTTGCGCTCATGGAGAATACGGTCAGATTGCCGGAGTCATGGTTCGCCACGTACACGAACCGGTCAAAAGGATCGACATTGACACCTACCGGGCGGTTCCCGCCGGTGGCAAAAGGCGAACCCGCCACCGCGACGAGCGAACCATCAGACTGGATGTCAAAGACGGAGACAGTGCCATCACTCTGGTTGGTGGCAAATACACGCCGGGCTGTGTTGCTGACGGCGATGGAATCCATATTAAAACATAAACCGCTTGCGTTACCGCCAGTCGCGAATGGCGAACCGGGGACCGGCACCAGGTCGCCCGTCGATTGCACGGCAAAAGCCGAGACCGAATTGGGAGCTGCATCATTATTGACGTAAATGTAGCCGACCGGTTGAGACGCGGCCACTGCGTTGACCGTCCCCTTGGAAGAGGGATTGCTTTGACGGGACAGTTGCACCGCATTCTTAGCGGCCGCGTTTTCCAACTGTTCTTTCGTCACCGTTTGAATCGTCAGCGGGCCAACCGATTTGGTCGCTCTTGAAGCCTTCGCCTGCTTCGGCGCCGTCGCGCTCGTGACCGCTTCAAGCGCGAAGAGCCCGCAAAAAATCGCGGCCGCTAAAATCACCAGACTAAGCCTGCGATTAATTTTCGCCCAGGATGATATGAGTTTCATAATTGTGCCTTTCTTGACCCTGTTGGCGCGTTGGCAACAGACACCGGTCTCGCCGTGTTTGCCGATTTTGCGCACCCGTGCCCAAACCGTGTTGCCAGGCGTGGATCCGCCGATCTTGCATTTGCCGCCGCTGAAACTTCATTAGGGGGTAGGATAAAAAAACGTCATTCAGCGGGCACCGAATTACCGACACCTAATGAACGTTCTTCCTCGATAGCCGTAGGTTGGTCAAGGCTTAACTGCTGAACCGACATTAATAAATGGATTCCACACCCCGAACCGATAAATCCGAAGTCTCCTGATCAGGAGCGCTGTTAGAACTGCCTGCGGCCGTTGCACTGTAAATCGTCTTGTAAACCGAGATTACCATTTGTGATCGCATAGATCTGGCCTTTAGCGGGATCAATTGAGGCCCGGGCCGATGTCATTCGTCTGGTCGTCACCTTGCCCGATGCAGGGGTTGGCCTAACCACTCACCTCAGATATTTTTGCCCGATAGGCCTACCATGGGTCGTCGCGCAGAAGTAACTCAGCTCTGAAATATCTGCGCCGAACTGCCTCTGCCGGTCGGTTAAACACTTCGATCACGGAGCATGACGTATTGGCGTCGGAGTCGGCGTCGCAGTGGGCACAATTGTCGGAGTTGCAGTCGGCGTGGGCGTTGGACTTGCGCTACCTATCGGAGTTGCTGTGGGTGTGGGCGTCGGCGTAGGACTCGCGACCGGCGTTGCCGTTGGAGTTGGTGTCGGACTCGGAGGCGCGACGGTTGGCGTTGGGGTCGGACTTGGACCGCATCCTTGGCCGCCACGTCCACATGGCGTCGGCGTGGGTGTCGCGGTAGGCGCAAATGTCGGAGTTGCAGTCGGAGTAGGAGTTGGGCTAGCAACCGCAGTCGCCGTCGGCGTGGGAGTTGGTGTCGGTGTTGGACTTGGTCCGCACGACCGTCCACACGGCGTAGGGGTCGGTGTGGGGGTGGGGTCGGTGTTGGCGTCGGAGTAGGCGTGGCTGGGAGTAGGCGTCGGAGTGGGAGTAGGGGTCGGAGTGGGAGTAGGTGTAGGTGTAGGAGTTGGCGTGGGTGTAGGTGTAGGAGTTGGAGTAGGTGTAGGTGTAGGAGTTGGCGTGTTGGGTGTGGGTGTAGGTGTTGGTGTGGGTGTGGGTGTAGGTGTAGGAGTAGGAGTAGGAGTAGGAGTGGAAGTGGGCGTTGGCGTGGGTGTAGGTGTAGGAGTAGGTGTAGGGTTTGCAACCGACTTGCATTTACCGAAGCTGCCCGCGTCGTAGATACTCTGAATTTCACCGGCGCTGAGGGCACGGCCAAATAGCTCGAGCTCGTCGATCAGGCCCGGGAAAAAGTTGCCGCCTACCTGGGCATTAGCGCCAATTTTCGCGGAGGCCAAGCTGTGGGTCGGCGTTCCGCCGTCGTCGCCAAAGGAGGTGGTCGGCACGGCGGAGCCGTTGATATAAAAAATCAATTTCTGACCGCCAGGCCCATTGGCATTGTAGGTCACGGCGACATGTTGCCAACTGCCCGCAGTAATCCCCGTCTGGGTGATATAATCGTTTACGCCAGTATCGGTGAATACGCGGGCTTCGAGATGCCCGTTGGTGTTTATATAGAAGAGGTAACCGGTCGATTGCGAATCATCGATGATTACCGGTATGCCTGAGAAGTTCGAAGCGTTGACCCAGGCATCAATCGTAAAGGTGGCGGGAAGATCAACCGAGCCAACATCGACATACTGATTACTGCCGTTAAGGCTAAACGCCTGAGCGACCTCGCCGGTTCCAAAGCCCGCTCCATTGACAAGGGTACCGTTATTGCCGCCTTGAATGTCATTGGCGTCGCCGTCGCCCGGCCACCAGTGAAGCATATCCGGAGGGGGCGTCGTACAAGAGTGACATTTGCCGGCATGTTGCGCGAGATAGATTTGTTCGACGTCGGTCGAACTAAGCGCGCGGTTAAACACTTCTACTTCGTCAATCAGTCCCGGGAAATAACGGCCGGCGCCATCCCCGGCTTCACTCCCGATATAAACCGGGGCATCGGTCGGCCAGATGTTCGTATTCGCGGTTCCAGTGTAGGAGGTGACAGCTACTCCGTTGATGTACAATGTAATCGTGCCCGACGCGGCGTCATAGGTCATGGCGACATGAGTCCAACTATTTAGCGGAATAGATCCACCTTGGATCGTCGGCTCGCTTCCAGATGCTAACAGAACGCCGCCAAACAAACGCAGCGTTCCGCTATCATTATTAATCCAAAGCGCGTAGGAGTCCGCGGTCGAATCAAGCTGGAAATCCTGATTCCACTTCGTCAGAACTCCGGCCAATCCCGTCGGCATGCTGGTTGGATTGATCCAGGCATCAATAGTCAGTCCGGTCGTCATTTTCAGAGTATTAGGATCGCCGATGGATACATCCTGGTTGGATCCATTGAAATTAAATGCCTGTCCTACTTCGCCGCTGCCAAAGCCCGCGCCGTTTTCCAACGTACCGTTGTTGTGACTGACTATGTCGTTCGCGTTGTTTTCCGCCGGCCACCAACTCACCATGTCCGGGGGCGGCGCGACACAACACGCGGCCGAAAATGTGACCGTCATCGTCTGATCTCCCTCCGGCGGACAATTGAATGAGTTAACTCCGCCCCAAAGTGTGGAGGGATCCGTGTTTTGTGGCCGAACCGAGTAGATATTTCCACAGTCACACACACTGGGAGTCACGCTTTGGTTTAGCTCGACCGTACCGTTGCACAGACCCGCGTTCCAGTAATCGCTCGGTCCTACGAAGAATTTTTCCGTTCCGCCGCTCTTCATTGCCGCAGCAAGCCGCGGCACCTCGACCTTATCGAAGAGACTTCGCCCGGTTGGATCGTTGCTGCCGCTGATTGTGACCATCGCGTAATCAGACGGATTCAGGGAATTGATAAAGTCGCTCCAAGCAGCCTGAGTTGCCGCGTCGGCCGGCTGACCACTGATGAAGGAGCCGGTAAAGGTGACACTCGCGCAGTCCGGCGAAGACTGACACTTGATGATCCAGTACTCGACGCTGCTAGATTGGAAAACCTGAACGACCAAACGGTTGCTGCCGTAATCGTAAGCCATCGCGCTGAGAGAGCCGGTGGCGGGAGCGCCGGCCGGCGTAGTCTTTGACCAAACCGGGGTCGCGGGATTGTTGTTGGAATCAAAACCGTTTGCGTTAGAAAGCTGCCATAAATTTGGAGGCGCGGACGTATTCGCCTGTTCCAGTAAGAAAACCATGTTCAGCTCGGGACTATAAGCAGTGGGCCATTTTCCAACCGGCGGTTGATTTGCTCCACCTTGGGAGAGCAGGTCGTTCCAGGTTGGAGCTCCCCCGCTTCCGTTTGCATTCGTCAGGGCCCAAAGGTCATTGTCCGAGCAGCTGCTTCCGTCGGCAATGACAAGTTGATTGGTGTTGGGATCATATCCGCCCTGTGGAAAATACCGTTCACCAGGCGGACCACCCGAAGTCGCCAGGGTGGCGACCGCGAACGTCGATGTGTTTACTGTCTCGGTGCTTCCGGAAGTGGAACAGCCCGAGCCACCCCCATCCTGCCCGCCGAAAATCATCAACACGTGATTTCCAGAATCGACCGCACTAAACTGGCCAACGCCGAAACCTGAATTCGGAGCACTGCCGCGATTTGTCCAGGTCGGGGTCGTAGCGCCGTCGAGACCATTCGCATTCGACAGGCTCCACATGTCAGTGGCCAACGGTGTGCAGCCGCCGGCGCAACCGCCGGACGCAATTAGCTCATTGAGATTTGAGTCGTAAGCAAGAACATGAGCGTGACGAGTGCTCGGCGGACCACCCGAAGTCGTGAGTTGAACCCAATTCGTGCTTCCAGCGACGCCAAAAGCATCCCGCAAAACAAACGTGGTGTTTGAAGTGTTGCAGCCAGTCGGACCACAACCGCCAAACATGATCAAGTTGCCCTGGCCGTCGGAAACGAACTGTTGCGAATCCACATCAGGGCCGGTGCCTGTTGGAAAGAGTCTAGTCCAAGTGAGGGATGTGCACCCTGTGAAGCCACCACTTGAAGTTGTTTGCGGCGACTTGGTCGAAATTGGTTGATTGAGTCGACCGTTCGGCGAGCGGCCAAAAAGCGCGGTCAATATGATAAATGCCGAAATGACAAGAACCCCTGCCACCCGCGAACTGCTAACTCCGGCTTGTCTGACCCGCTTTAAGAAAAACTTCATTTACAGACACGCATCCGCGCCGAGCCCAGAGTGTATCAACCACTGATACGTGGTCAAACTATTTTCGCAGCGATCGCCGTGAAAATGGCGAGGCCCGCAATGTGACGTGAACTGGTGTCTGCACCTCGATCACGGACCTCTATGTACTGGAGTCGGTGTAGGCGAGGCAGACGGGGGCGTTGGCGTCGGGGTTGACGTTGAAGTAGGTGTCGACGTAGGAGTAGGAGTAGGGCTTGGACCGCATCCACCACGTTCACACGGAGTTGGTGTGGGTGTGGGAGTCGGTGTCGGAGTGGGTGTCGGAGTCGGCGTTGCTTGCACTTCAAACGCGCCAACGTCCTTACGATTGTTGACGGTTCGGAGAAAATTTGGGCCTCGTTGATCGAACTCCATTCTGCCGCCATCGATGGCCCCGCTGCCCGGCAGTAATTTGATCGTCAGGGTCGGTCCGCCATTGTTTGCCGGCGCCGAATCAAGATTGATTTGCGCCGAAGTAGCCTGCGTCGCTTTGTCGCAGCTGCTGTCATCCGATAAATCGGACGCATCGGTGGTGAAGACGCCGCTGTTGTCGCAATTTGTCCCCGCGGCGCTATTGGCGAAAATCGTGTTTACAATATTAACGATCCCGGAATTCGCGATGCTGCTGCCTGGGCCGGTGTTCACGCCATTCTTCGAGAAAGTGCAATTGGTGATCGTCATCCCGCTATTTTGAACGTTCCGAATGGCACCGCCGCTAAACTCAGCGCTGTTGTTGTAGAACGTGCTGTTGGCCACATTCGCCGCGCCAATGTCATTCGCCGCGCCTTGGCTAATAATCGCACCGCCGGAGTCGGTTGCTATATTATTGGCGAAAAAACTGCCAGACACATTCAGCGTCGCCGGATGACCAGAAACAGTGTCGTTAGCAATTGCGCCGCCGAGCCCCACATTTCCGGTCAACGTGCAATTCACCACGCTTACAGTTCCCCCGATGTTCCAAATCCCGCCAGCGTTGCCCGTACCGTCACTTCCATTTTGCATTGTCAGATTCATCACCACCACGTTTGTCCCGGCTCGTATCTGGAAAAGAAGAGAACCGTGCCCGCCGTCGAGAACGACGTTTTGTCCGGTGCCGTCGATCGTTAACAGCGGAGTCGCGGTAATAATAAGAAATTGGGTTGAGATCTGGCCGCTTACGCTGAAACTAATCAGGGTCTCGCCCGCGCCCGAAGCACAGTCGCCGCCGGTGGTATCCGCTTGAGCATTAAAATTAGCGATCGCTTCGGGCAGGGTGCACGCGCTGTCGCCAGCAGTGACCGTGTTTGCCAAACTGTTCACGGTAATCGTCACCGCCGGCGCGCCTTTCGCGACGAACGCTAAAAGACCAAACAGCAACGCGATTGAACAAAACGCCAACCCCGCCAGCACGCGCGATTGAAAGAAGGCGGCCAAAGGCAGTGAGCGATTTCTTTTCATAAAAAAGTTTTCCTTTGCGAGCGAGCCGGCCCTCGTCGCGATTTCCCGCACGGGAAGAAAGCCAGGGATCTGGAACGCCTGACCGTCTTCAGGCGAAAGGCTTATTCCATATTATCTGCGGCGAGACAATGTTTTTCCGCGAATCACTAAACAGAGATCTCAGAAATCTCTCGGCCTGAACGGAAACTGACGAAAGTTTTTTGTCAGACGAGTTCGCCTAACGAACGCTTGGTCACCGCAGCCTGCAAATATTTGCCCCAGCTTAGGTTGTCGCGGCCGGGAACGTGTTCGCGCGCTTTGCGAATCGCCATGTCGGAAACGGCTTCCACCACCCATTCGAAATTTGCCTCACCCACGGAGGCGGCTTCCGCGTCCGGCGCCGGATTGCAAAAATCGATCGCCATCGGAACGCCGTCCCGGATCGCGAATTCCACGGTATTGAGATCGTAACCAAGAAACTGATTCAAGCGCAGCACGCCTTGCTCGACTTGTTGCAGGATTTCTTTCGGCGCATCCGAGTCGGTTTGATAACGCAGATGGTACGGATGCCGCGGCTCGTAAGGCATGATGCGAACGTTGCGCTGATCGATGCAGTAACAGCGGAAGTAGATGTCGAACTTCACTTCTTCCTGCAACATCATGACCAGCTGGCCGGTCTCGTTGTAGGCCCGGAAGAATTCTTCCGAGTTGTGCAACCGATAGACATTCTTCCAACCGCCACCGGCGAATGGTTTGAAAAACGCCGGCCAGCCGACGTAATCGAAAATCGATTCCCAGTTCATCGGGTATTCCAGATTGCGAAACGATTTGTCGTTGGTATCGGGCGGCGGTTGGTTCGATGGCAACAACACCGTCCGCGGAACGCCGACGCCGATTTTGGTCGCGAGCGCATTATTGAAAAACTTTTCGTCCGCGCTCCACCAGAAAGGATTGTTCACCACGGCGGTTCCGGTGAGCGCTGCATTCTTCAGCCACGCCCGGTAGAACGGAACATCCTGCGAGATACGGTCAATGACGACGTCGTAACCGCAAGGCTCGCCCTGGATGACTTTGTCGATCCGGACGAACTCCGCGACGATGTCTTTGCCGCCGGTCTTCTGGTTAACTCGCTCAACAAATGCCGGCGGGAAGCTGTGTTCCTGGCCAAAAAGAATTCCGATTTTTTTCATTTTGTTGTCATGTCGAGCGGAGTCGAGACATCTGTCGATATTTTCGACCAAAGCAAGCCCAGACAATATTTAGAGATTCCTCGACTTCGCTCGGAATGACAAAGCTAAAATACTTTCGGATGCCAATTCGGATTTTTTAAGCCCCCCTCGCCCTTGTATTCGAACAATTTGTAGACCGGCGTGAGCAAAATACCCGGGCCTTTCATGTCTATCCGAACGTCGAAGTCGAGTTTGTCGTCCAGAAAATGGATGTCGCCGTTGCCGACCATTGAAAAAAGCCTGCCCGCTACTTCAAAATTGTCGGTGTGGATCGTGCCGTTCTTCACCGTGAAATCGGACGTGGCGTTTCGGGCAATGCTGTACCCAACACCGGGAATTATCGATCCCATGATCGTCGACAGCGGACCAAATACCGGAATAGCGAACACATCGCCGTTGGCCACGTTTATCTTGCCGTCACCTTGCATCAAGCGCGCGTTATCGCCGACTCCGCTGAAATCATAGGTGCCGCTTAACTGACCGTGCGCCGTCTTGTATGCCCAATAAAGATCGGTCAGGCGCGGAAAATCGATCGCGTCGACGGCCAACTTTGCCCGATAACGCTGGTCGGTATGCGCCAAGGAGATATCGGCGCTGCCTCGAACGCTGCCTGAAAGCAACCCGCCATGAAGCTCAACAATCTGCAAATGATCGTTCGTGAACAGAAGGCGACCGTTAATTTTTGAGAAGGGCAAAGTCTTGCCGAGAAACACGTAATCCATTCCGCCTGGCCCATCGACGTTGATCTCGAGACGGGTCTTGGTGCCGCCGGCGAACTGATACACGCCGCTCGCGGTAACCGTCGGTGGCTGACGAAACTTATAAGGCACGACTGTTTTTGGAAGATCAGGGTCGATCCACCACGCCACATCGGCTGGTTTAACGTTTGCTTTGACGTTCGAAACCCGGACTTCATGCTTCGCGAAATCGTAAACAAACGTTCCGGTGGCGACACCTTCGTCACGAGTAACCCGGAAATTGTCGTAAGTGACCGCGCGATCGGCAAAATGAATCTTCGCGCTGGCGTCGTTCATCCATTGGCCGCGAAACCGCGTTCGTCCGAGCAAAATACTGCCATCGCCCTGCCAGTTCTCCGGATGCCGGTCCGTTCCTCGAATGGCGAGTTTGATCATCGGCGGCCCGGTAAACTCCCACTCTCCGACAAACTCCTGCATTTCAGGCGAAAGGAACGGACGCAGCGCGCCCGGCGCCACCGGTCCGTCGACATTCAGCCGAAACTCGTTAGGCCCTTCAAACACTTCGGCCCGCAGATCTCCGGTTTGATGTCGAACATGAATATCGCGAATCCAGGTCCGCTCGCCGTCCCAGGAAAATTCTGCATGGCAATCCGACAGCGGGATATTTTTGTAAGCGAGTTTCTCGGCGGCAAAATGACCGATAAATTTTATCTGAGGCCGCGCTTCCGAAAAATCGGCCGACCCGGAAAGGTCAATCACTGGCGGTAGTTTGTAGCTCAGGTCGGCCAGCGGCTCAGTGATGTCGGCCGCGTCGAGCAGTGTTTTTAAGTCAAGGCTGCTCCGCGCTTCGAAGTTCGCCTGATTGGTCTTTCGACTCCAATTTGCGCTCGCGGCAAATCCCCCCATGCCGTCGTTCCACTCACAGCGCGTGATGTTCAGGGTTTGATCGCTCCATTCCGCCGCCAGAACGAAGTCGCGCATTTCGTAATTCTTTCGTTTTACCGCCGCGGCCTGGAGTATTGCCTCGCCTCGCGCGTCTTCGAGATTCGAGAGATCGCCACTGAACTTAACCTGCAGGGAGGGCGCGGCACCGGGATAACTGAACTTCTGCAATTCGGCCACCCCGCGCCGGACCAGCGCCCAGCGCCTTTCACGTTCTTCGTCCGAAAGCGGCTTGGAAGGTTGAAAGTCGCGCTTGATCAATTGACCGGTCGCGGAAACCCGAATCCCGCAAAAAATTCCTTCCGCCTGGCTGATGTGAATTTGTCCCGGTGGAAAATAGATGTGGGCATGAAATTTCCTGAGCTGCGGGCGCTCGACGGTTTTTCCCTGCGCTTTCGCAGGCAAGGTGACTTCGGCATTACGAATATCCAACGCGTTGAGAAACGGCTGGTGGTGGAAAAACGCCGCGTAATTAATATCGAGCGCGATTTCGCTGATCGACGCGAGCGTTTCAGTGCGGTCTTTGTAACTGAAAAGGCGCACGTCTCGCGCAACCAGCCCCCGAAACGGATCGAGCGTGAGATGTCCAATCGACGCTTCGACCCCGCGCCGATGCAATTCCTCCACTACTCGCGAGCGCCATTGCCCGCGAAAACCTTTACGGGCGAGATACCAACCGCCCCCAATCGAAGCCGCAATCAACGCCACAATCGCGAGCCGCAAAATCGAAATCGCCAGCCGGCGTCGAAAAGCGGGACGGTTGATCGCGAGGTGACCAACGTTTCTGGCTGGTTCGGTGGTGATGGCATTGCTGAACTATTACACAGGCACAGATCAATCCAGATTTACACCGATTTTTGCGGCTCTGGAGTGCGGTGCGTATTGCACGGCTATCTTGTGATTCGGCGAAGCGTGCGAGTACGCACCGCACTCCAAAGTTCCCGATCCCGGCGTAGCCGTTCGGCAAAGGCTGATGTAAGTCTGTGAAAATGACAATCAACGACCTTCCGGCGATCAACGCCTCGTTCAACGCGGTCAGCACCGTGTTCATCGCCATGGGCTGGTTCTGGATCCGCCGGAATATCTGGCAGCGCCACGTGCCCTGCATGATCCTCGCGCTGATTTCATCAACCGCGTTTCTGGTCGGTTACATCGTTTATCATGTGCACGTCGGCGAAAAGTCTTCCGGCTACAGTGGCTTGATCGCGTGGATTTATTTCCCGCTGCTTATTTCTCATGTTCTGCTCGCCTTTGCCGTTCTGCCCCTCGTGATCGTCACCCTGGTTCCGACATTTCAGCGGCGGTGGGACAAACATCGCCGGATCGGCCGTTGGACTATGCCGATTTGGTTATACGTCTCTGTAACAGGCGTCATCGTTTATCTGATTCTGTATCAATGGTTCCCGCCAGGTAGCGTTGTTAAGTGACGATCGTTTTTCGGAGTGCGGTGCGTACTCGGGCCGAGGTAGCGGCGACTGACCTCAGTCGCCATGGCGGCTCGGTGAGCCGCCGCTACCCGAGCTTTTGCATGGGAGGAGCCGCACTTCAAAGCAAGTCCGGTCCGCACCTTGTGGATGTGTCATTCGGGGTTCGGTGTTCGCCCCAGCCCGCGTCTTGCACTTGCCGTCCGATTAATGTTTGATGAGTATTGTCTCGGACGAGAGCCAATATGGTGACGATCGCTACATTTAATGAACCGGACAAAGCCAGGCGCCTGAAACAACGTCTTCAGGAAAGCGGACTGAAGGCCGACATTCATAATGAGGGACACCTTCAAACCGATGGCATTCATGTCGAAGCCGCTGGCGAATGCGAAAGTCACGGTAGATGACGCTGATTTTGAACGCGGTCAGGAATTGATGATCGAATGGCAGGCCAGCGATCCCGAAATTTCCGCGGCCATGATCCATTGCCCACAGTGCGGGTCCTCGAATATCGAGTATCCGCAAATGACGCGTAAATTCCTGACGCCGGCGTTGGTGGGGTTGCTGTGTGCGCTCAAAATCATTCCGAAGGAATTTTATTGTCAGGATTGTCACTTCACATGGAGCAACCGGGAAGAACGAACCATCGGCCGTCTCTGGCATCGTTTTTTCCCGGGGGAAGAAAAAGCGACCTGATCGCAGGGTCTGCCGTTTTGAGTACTCGATTCCAACGAGGACCGTTCCAGGTGAAGAAGATGCCGAAGCTTGACCGTCGAACACTGAACTTCGAATCCCGAGGCTCCAGATTCGGCGTTGGACGTTCGGGCTTCGATGTTGAACGTTTTTGCTCCTGTCCATGAAGTGGCTCTTTGTCCTTTTTCTGGCGATCATCATTTTCGGGGGCGCCGCCTGGTTCGGTTACAACTTTGTCTTCAAGGAAGACATTCAGGTCGCAAAAGAACAGCGGGGCGAAGTCACGCCTGAGCCGCGGATCGATCTCACCCTGCCCGAATACGAAGCGGCGGCCAAATTGCGGCAGGATGGAAAAATGCCCGAGGCTCGCGCTGCCCTGACCACGTTCGTTCAGAAATTTCCCACCAGCCCTCATGCTGACGAAGCCAAGGATTTATTGGGCGAAATCAACATCAGCATCTTTTTGTCGCGGACGCCTTCGCCGGAAAAAGAAGAATACGTCGTCAAACCCGGAGACGTGATCACAAAAGTTGCGCACAAAATGAAAACAACGCCGGAGCTCATCATGCGCATGAACAACATGAGCGGGACCATGCTGCACATCGGCGAGCATTTACTTATTTCTCATCCTGATTTCGCACTTGTGGTTCAGCGCAAGCCGAAGCTGCTCGTTGTTCTCAACCACGGCGGATTCTTCAAGCAGTACCACATCCGCGAAGAAAAGTTGCCCACCAAAGCGCCACCAAAAGTCACCACCCGAGTCGCCGAGATCCTGGCGTGGCGGGACGGCAAACGGGTTGGATTCGGCACCAAGGAATTTATTGGCAGCACCCGCTGGGTCCGGCTTGCTTCGCAGACCTACACGATTTACGCGGTCCCCGATTCCGCTCACCAGGTCGTCCAAGTGGCCCCGCCACAGGGGATCGGTCTGGCCGCGGCCGACGTGGAAGAACTCAGCAGTTTGGTGAATAGTAAGACCCCCGTCACCATTACTGATTAGCCCGATGGAATTGCAACCGCTCGAGTTCGAGAAGCCGATCTTCGAATTGGAACGCCGCCTTCAGGACTTGAAGGATCATTCGCGCGAACACGACGTCGATCTGAACTCCGAGGTAAAGGCGATCGAATCAAAATTGCGGGACACTCGGCGCGAAATTTACGGCAATCTCAGCGCCTGGCAGCGGGTTCAAATTGCGCGTCATGTCCAACGGCCATTCGCGCTCGATTATGTCGATCGTTGTTTTACCGGTTGGACCGAACTTCACGGCGATCGCCAATTTGCCGACGACAAAGCGATGCCGGCCGGACTGGCCACGCTCGACTCCACTCGTTGCGTTGTGATTACTCACCAAAAAGGACGCAACACCAAAGAAAACGTAATGCGCAATTTCGGCTGCGCTCATCCCGAAGGTTATCGGAAAGCTCTTCGGCTGATGCGGCTCGCGGAAAAATTCAACATGCCGGTGATCTCGTTGATCGACACTCCGGGAGCGTTTCCCGGAATCGGTTCCGAAGAACGCCACATCTCCGAAGCGATCGCAGTCAATCTTCGCGAGATGATGAAGCTGCGGGTGCCGACCATCGCCGCGGTGATTGGCGAAGGCGGATCCGGCGGTGCCCTTGGAATTGGAGTGGCCGACCACGTTATGATTTTGGAGAACGCGTACTATTCGGTGATCAGTCCGGAGGCCTGTTCCGCAATTCTGTGGCGGGATCGAAAACACGCGGCCGAAGCGGCCGAAGCGCTGAAACTCACCGCCCAGGATTTATTGAAGCTGCAAGTTGTCGATGAGGTCGTTGATGAACCCGAAGGCGGGGCACACCGCGATTATGAAACCGCTGCGTTCAATCTCGCCAGCGCCCTGCGCAAAAATCTGGTCAAACTTCTCGAACAGCCGATCGATCAGCTGTTGAAGAGGCGTTATAAAAAGTTCCGGGGACTCGGGAATTTTGCCGAGACCAAATCGAATTCCGGACGTTCATAATCACGAATGCGATTCGGGGTTTGGAGATTTTGGGGATGTTTTGCGGCCGTGCTGTTCGCATTCTGCGAAGCGAACGCCAGTCCAAGCACGGGATTTGATTTTCGCCGGGACACTCTGAGCTTCGCCAACTGGACGGTGTTTTCGTACGAGAACGGCCACATTGTTTCGCACAAGAACCAGTACGGCCACCACTACTCTCGCCGCTGTTTCGTGATGACTCGGACGGTCGATCAGTTTTACAAGTTCGCTCGGTTCGAGCCGAAGGCTTCGCCCGTCGACGATCGCGAGCTGACCAAGCGCGTTCGCGACATAACCCGACGCCAACCCTGGCATGATCCATTGCCGGCGGACAAACGCGTGGTTATCCCAGGTTACCGCAATCTTCGCGAGCTCAGCGCAACAAAGACGGACCTGATGCAGCGGAACATCGGTCTCGGTTGGGTCGTGTATCTGCGCCCGGGAAACGTCCGAATGTTTTTCGAGCACAGCAAGAAGTATCAGGAAAAAACCCACGACAAGCTCGAGCGCGCGCTTGCGGCTGGTGAATTCTTCATCGCCTATCTCTCAGATTTTCCGATCCTTCATATCAATCACTCTGTCCTTGTTTACAAACACAGCCGTCCGCGATCGTCCGACGGCAGCGATCATTATCTGGTTTACGATCCAAATCATCCCGACGGACCGCGGCACCTGGAATGGTTGCCGGCAAAACAGGAATTTAGTTTTGAGAAGGATCGGGAATTCCCCGGCGGTTTCACCCGCGTCTTCCAAGTGTACGGCAAGCCGCTGCAATAGTAGCGCCTGCAGTGGTAGCGGCGGTAGGTAGCGGCGGCTCACCGAGCCGCCACAACATCGAGCTCAATCGTCCCCTACCCCGGCGGAAACAAAAATCTCAGCGCCGGCTCGACCCGCGCCGCCCACGCGCCTTCATTGTGACCCGCACCAGGAATTTCGTGGTACTCCAAATCGATGCCGTGACACCAACCGCACGCGATCAATGCATCGCGCAAATGATGGACTTGTTCCCACTCCGGCTCGGCCGTTCCCATATCGAGCCAAATCTTCAGCGGCGGCTTTGGATCGACATATCCGAGCAGCCGCAAGATTGAAAAGTCGTCCCACCATACGGAGGGCGACATCACCATCAGCCGCGAAAATGTGCCCGAGAAAATAATCCCGATGGCCAAAGTCGCTAACCCGCCGAGCGACGATCCGCCCAGGCCGGTAAATTCTCTTCCAGGTTGCGTTCGATATTTCCGGTCAATGAACGGTTTCAACTCATCGATTAAAAATTTTCCGTACAACCAGGCCAGCCCGCGACTGCGCTTCTTCGGCGAAATGACTCCGGGCGTGGGCGCGTATTCGTGAATCCGTTCTTCCCCGGTGTTTGCCACCGCCACGATGATCAATGGCTCAATTTGTTTTTGCTTGATCAATCGCTGGGCGGATTCATCCACGCCCCACTCGACTCCGGCAAACGAAGTCGCAGCATCGAAAACATTTTGGCCATCATGCAAATACAACACCGGATATCGACGCTGTGAAAAGCGCGAATAGCCCGGTGGCAGATACACCAGCACGTCGCGGCGGTTCCGGAGCGCCTTCGAAGGAAACGCGCGGTGCCGTTTGATGTTGCCGGTGAGTGTATGTTTAGGTTTCAAAGTCAAAGACGGAGAAACGATTTACAGGATTGTGCAAGAGTCGGCAAATGACGCTCATCTCAAAATTTCAATCGTGTAAAACCGGTCAATTCCGTTTAGTTAATCCGAATACATGAACGAACGGTATATCCGCTGGTACACACCCTGGCTTAGTCGGGATTTTGAAATGCTCGCCTTCGGCAATGGCGGCGGGCTGCCACTGATTATTTATCCGACGTCCTTCGGCCGGTATTTCCAAAACAAGGACTTCGGCCTGGTCGACTCGATCGCCGGCTTTGTCGACGCCGGGAAAGTGACTGTCTACTGCCCGGACGCGATCGATCTCGAAAGTTTTTACAACAAGGGGATTCATCCGGCCGATCGAATGAAAACTCACAACGCTTACGAGAAAGTGATCGTGAATGACGTATTCGATTTGGCGCGAAAGGAATGCCGATGCCATCGCGTGGCCGTGAGCGGAGCCAGTCTGGGCGCTTATCACGCGGCGAACGTCGCGTTTCGTTATCCCGATGCGGTCAGCCACCTTATTTCCTTGAGCGGCTCGTTCGATATCAGCGATTTTTTCAACGGCTACTGGGACGACAACATTTATTTCAATAGCCCTTATCAATATCTGCCGAACACGCCCGACCCGTGGAAATACAATCACATGGGCATCATTCTCGGCACCGGCGAATGGGACAACACGCGGCGACGAATCATACCGGCTTTCCGAAATTCTAAATTCCAAAGGCATTCAGCATTGGCTCGATGACGGAAAATGGCGCGGCCATGATTGGAATTACTGGTGCGACATGCTGCCGCAGTATTTGTCGAAGATTACGTAAGGGTTTTTTGTCATTCCGAGCGAAGTCGAGGAATCTCTCGACATCGGCTGGCCATAGCTACGTTCGGAAATATCTAGAGATGTCTCGACTTCGCTCGACATGACAAAAGAAAGAATTCTCCTCGGCGCCCATATGTCGATCGGCGGCGGCGTGCACACTGCAATCGAGCGCGGTTGCTCGATCGAATGCACCGCCATTCAGATTTTCGTGAAGAACAACATGCAATGGTTCGCCCGGCCGCTGACCGGTGAAGAAATTCGAGCGTTCCTTGAACATCAGCAACGCGGCGAACTGCAGTCGATTTTTGCTCACGCCAATTATTTGATCAATCCGGCGGCCACAAATCCGCAGTTTCTCGCCAACTCAATCCGCGCGCTTGCCGAGGAATTAACGCGGGCGGACCAGCTCGAGCTGCCGTTCCTGGTTTTGCATCCCGGCGCGCATCTCGGCGCCGGCGAAGAAGCGGGTCTCGACAAAATTGCGAAATCGATCGACTCCGTCTTTCGCAAAGTTCCAAAAGTGAAAACACGGATCGCTTTGGAGACCACGGCCGGACAGGGCTCATGTCTTGGTCATCGGTTCGAGCAAATCGCTCATATTATTAAGAGCGTGCGCGAGCCGGAGCGGCTTTGCGTTTGCCTCGACACCGCCCACGTGTTCGCCGCCGGCTACGATATCGGCAGCGACGCCGGCGTCAGGAAAACATTTCGAGAGTTCGACCGCGTGATCGGGTTCGAACCGGCTGGCTGCGATTCACCTCAACGATTCAAAGACCGCGCGCGGTTCGCGAGTAGATCGGCATGAGCACATCGGCAAAGGCCAAATCGGTCTCGACGCGTTTCGATTCATCATGACGCGACCGGCGATTTCGGAAAATCCCAAAGGTGCTCGAAACTCCCAAAGGCAAAGAGTTGCGCGAAGATGTGATTAATCTCAGAAAATTGCGGAGCCTCGCGAAAGAAAAACGCCGATAGCGATTCTTTCGGAGTGTGTGGTGGCTAATTAATAAACCGAATCGTGAGCGGATACCGGTAAAACTCGCCCTTGCTCGTTTTCACCGAAGCAATGATGACGAAGACCACGTCGGCAATCCAGAGTCCGATCAAAATCGGGATACCGATCACGACGAAGCAAAGGATAAACGCGATTACGTGATAGATCAGCATTGAGATTTGAAAGTTGACCGATTCTTTTCCATTGGCGTCGATCTCCGACGACGCATCGCGTTTGATCAGCCACACGACCAATGGGCCAAGAACAAAACCGAGCACATGAAAAAATAGTCCGGCCAGCGCGCTGGCGTGACAAAGCACCGACCAGTTACGTATTTCGGATGAAGTCGCTCCGACAGGAGTGGGCGGAGGAGAAGATTGTTGGTCCATAATTATTTCCTTGAGCATGCGGCGAGGCCGACAGCTTTTCGAATTTTAATCATTCGGGTTTATTTCGAAATTCGAATTTAGGACTTTCTTTGTTTATTCTTTGACACGTTCGATCTCCGCGCCGAGCTCGCTGAGTTTTTCATCAAGATGCTCGTAACCGCGGTCAATGTGATAAACCCTGCTGACTTCGGTAACTCCCTCTGCCTTCAATCCGGCAAGCACCAGAGCGGCCGATGCCCGCAGGTCGCTCGCCATCACCGGCGCGCCTAACAAATGATCGACTCCCCGAATAACTGCCGTCGATCCTTCCAGATCCACCTGCGCGCCCATTCGCTTCAACTCCGCGACGTGCATGTAACGCTGCGGGAAAACATTCTCCGTAATTACACTGATTCCCTTAGTCGTGGAAAGGAGCGCACACATCTGGGCTTGCATGTCGGTCGGAAAACCTGGGTACGGTTCGGTCGAAATTTCGAGCGGCTTTGACGCGCCGTTTGGAAACACTGAGATGGTGTCGGCTTTCGTCTCGACACGATAGCCGCAACTTAAGAGCGCATTCGTGACCGCGGTAACATGTTCCGCGTCCGCGCGCTTAACTGTGATTCCTTTTCCGCAAATAGCACCCGCGACCAAAAAAGTTCCGGTCTCGATGCGGTCCGGAATGATGTCGTGTTCGGCGCCGTGCAACTCTTTAACGCCTTCGACAATGATTCGCCGCGTTCCGGCGCCTTCAATCTTCGCGCCCATCTTGTTCAGAAAATTTGCGAGATCGACAACTTCTGGTTCCTGGGCGGCTCCTTCGATCACCGTTGTGCCATCGGCCAGAACGGCTGCCATCATCACATTGTCGGTGCCGAGTACGGTCGGGCCAAATTTGCCGCGAAGATTGACGATCGCTCCGGTCAATTTCGGGGCAAACACTTTGATGTTGCCGCCTTCTACTCGCACAGCGGCGCCGAGCGCCTCGAAGCCTCTCAAATGTAAATCGATCGGACGATCGCCGATCACGCAGCCTCCCGGCATCGATACCGTTGCTTCTTTGCACCGGCCAAGGAGCGGACCGATCACGCAAACCGAAGCGCGCATCTTGCGCACCACATCGTAGGGAGCGATCGATTCAATTCGGGCCGAGGCGATGTGGACCGTACCGCTGGCGCGTTCTACTTCCGCACCAAGATGCTTCAAAATCTGAAGCATGTAATTCGTGTCACTCAGATCCGGCACCCGCCGAATGGTGCACGGTTCTTTGGTCAAAAGAGTAGCAGCCAGAATTGGCAGGGCAGAATTCTTCGACCCGCTGATTTTAATCGAACCACTCAGC
The DNA here is from genome assembly GCA_963800015.1 of uncultured Verrucomicrobiae bacterium. Taxonomy (GTDB): domain Bacteria; phylum Verrucomicrobiota; class Verrucomicrobiia; order Chthoniobacterales; family UBA10450; genus AV40. Next base: position 306,865 of record CAWCZE010000009.1, read on the forward strand.
GGCCGCCCACCGTGAATACGGATTTTATCCATACCTTGCTAAGAGGAAACGTGTGATACCTGAATAGTCCTTTTTGGACTCGATGTCGTGATAATTCTTTTGACGTAAAAATTCGGTCAGGCCTTCACTTTGATTGATCCCAATTTCGAGGGCGAGAAGGCCACCCGGACTCAAATGCTGAGCCGCCTGGTCAATCAGGCGTCGAACCAATTCATCACCGATTGGTCCGGCAAAAAGCGCTATTTCCGGGTCATGCAACACTTCGCGCGCGAGAAGATGCCGGTCATTCATGGAAACGTAGGGAAGATTCGCAACGATCACATCGAATCTTTCTGTGAAATTTTCGAGAAGGTCGCCTTTTCGAAAGTGAACTCGCTCAGCCAACCCAAGTCGCGCCGCATTTTCCCGCGCCAGAGACAACGCATCATCCGAGACATCGACCGCAAAGACTTCCGCCTGTGGAAATTGCTTTGCGAAACTAAGCGCAATAACTCCGGAGCCGGTTCCAACGTCTACAATTTTGGATTTCGGATTTGCGATTTCGGATTTCAATAGCTCCACGAGCTCTTCCGTTTCCGGCCTCGGGACCAGGGCACGCTTGTCGACAGCGAAGATCTGGCCGGAAAATTCAACCGTGCCCAGCAAATGTTGAAGTGGTTCGCCCTGGCCGCGACGTTTCACCAGTTCTCGCAATGGCTGCAACTCGGTTTCGGAAAGGGTGCGTTCGAATTCGAGGTAAATATCCATCCGAGTTTTTCCAAGCGCGTGCGCCAGCAGATGCTCCGCATTCAAGCGCGGATTCTCGACCTTGTGCTTGTCAAAGTAAGCGGTGGTCGATTGCAATACTTCGAGCAGCGTCATGAGTCAGACGCCGATGTCTTCGTTCCACAATCCCGGATTCGCAGCAATAAACGCCCGCATCATTTCAATGCATTCCGGGTCCTGAACAACATCGACGTTCACACCGTTGTCCCGGAGCAGATCTTCCCCGCCTTTGAAGGTCACGTTTTCGCCGATGACGACGCTCGGAATTCGATAAAGCAAAATCGCGCCGGTGCACATCGAACAAGGCGACAGCGTTGTGTAAATCGTGCACTGGCGATAAACGTCGGCTTTTTGACGACCGGCATTTTCGAGGCAGTTCATCTCGCCGTGATGGATCACGCTGCCCTTTTGAATGCGCTGATTGCGGCCGCGTCCGATGATTTGATTATCGCAAACAAGGACCGAACCGATCGGAATTCCACCTTCGCTCAAACCGCGCTTCGCTTCTTCAATTGCTCCGCGCAGGAAAATGTCAGCCATTGGGTTGATGTAGGCCGAATCAGGCAATTGACGACTCCTTCAATCGTTCTGCGACATCCGCAGCCTGCAGAGCCTTGATCATGTCTTCGAGGTCGCCATCAATCACCCTGTCTAAATTATATAGAGTCAGCCCGATCCGGTGGTCGGTTAGGCGATTTTGGGGAAAATTGTAGGTGCGGATTTTTTCTTCGCGCCCCCCGGTGCCAATTTGGCCGCGGCGCTGGGCGCTGTATTTTTCCTCTTCCTCGCGCTGTTTCCGTTCGAGCAATCGCGCCCGCAAAATCGACATCGCCTTCTCTTTGTTTTTCAACTGACTCCGGCCGTCCTGACAACGAACGATCGTTCCGGTTGGAATGTGCATGACCTGAACGGCTGAGTCCGTTGTATTCACGCCCTGACCGCCCGGTCCACCGGCGCGCGATACTTCGATCCTTAAATCTTCCGGCTTCAATTCAATGTCGACGTCCTCGGCTTCCGGCAACACGGCGACAGTTGCCGTGGAGGTGTGAATTCTTCCCTGCGCTTCGGTCGCCGGCACCCGTTGCACCCGATGAACCCCGCTCTCATACCGGAGCTTCCGGAACACGGACTCGCCGGAGACTTTGAAAATAACTTCCTTGAGCCCGCCCATTTCGGACGCGCTCGACTCGAGATCTTCGGCCTTAAGCCCAGCCGATTCGGCATAGCGGTGGTACATTCTATATAGATCAGCCGCGAAAATGGCCGCTTCGCTGCCTCCGGTGCCGGCGCGGATTTCGACGATCGCATCCCGGTTGTCGTTCTCGTCGGGAGGGAGCAGCCCAATCTGCAGTTCACGCTCCAAGTCGGCGACGCGCTTTTCCAACTCGGGAATCTCATCATCGGCCATCGCGGCAATCTCGACGTCACGTGAGCTGGACAACTCGCGATTGTCGTCGAGCTGTTTGCGTGTGGTTTCCAACTGGTCCCATTTCGCCAGTAAATCCTTGGTGCTGGCGTGCTCGCGCATGATTTCGCCCGCGCGTTTCCGATTATCGAACAGGTTGGGATCGGCGATTTCGGTTTCGAGTTGATCGAACCGTTCGCGTTTGCGTTGGATGAGAGGCTCAAAGTCCATGAATGTAGCGGCGCTCTATCGGCGCCGTAATGCGGCAGTCGTAGACAGCCGCTACAAAAGCCAGCTAACCCTTCTTGGGGGTGCGCACAGCTTTGGTGCTGCCGTAACGCTTGGCGAATTTCTCAACCCGACCGGCCGTATCGACGAATTTCTGCTCGCCGGTGAAAAACGGATGGCAAGCGGCGCAGATACCGATTCTAAGGTCGCGTCGAGTCGAGCGGGTCTTGATAAACCGCGCCGCACGCGCAAACCATGTCGGTCTCGTGATATTCTGGATGAATCTCCGCTTTCATTCGTTCAAAATGAGCGCCGAATCTAACTGCGGAGGCGGATTACGCAAGCGATGAAACAAACGGACGTGTTGCTCGAGAGATGGCAGGAAATCCTGGCCCGGAAGGGTGATTCACCGGCCATTTTCGACACAGCGGGGACGGTCGTTCGAACGTTTCGCCAAATCGAAGAACGTGCGGTCGATCATGCCAGGGTTGTGGCCAGCAAGCCGCCTGGCCATGTCAGCGCAATGCACGGTGGAAATCACGAGGACTCACCGTCCTTGTTCATGGCATCGCTTCGAATGGGACACATCTTTCTTCCCCTCGACGAATCTGCCAGGTCATCGGCAGATCAACGATGCCATGTCGGTTTCGTCCCAGGCCGCAAATACCGATCTGGGGCGGAAAACCGCCGGTGCTTTTCAAACTGACCTCCGGGACCACGTCGCTACCGCGCATGATTCGTTTTCAGAGCGAGCAATTACTCGCCGATTGCGACCAAATCTGCGACACGATGGGAATTACCGACGCCGACCTGAATTTCGGTGTCATTCCAGTTTCGCATTCCTACGGATTCAGCAACCTGCTCACCCCCTTGATCGCGCGCGGTGTCCCGACGGTCATAAGTCGTGATCGCACGCCCCGCGCTGTTCTCGACGATCTCGCGCGAACGGGCGCGACCGTGTTTCCCGGAATGCCCGTTTTCTATCAAGCGTTTTGCGAAATGGCAGATATTCCAAAACTGCCGAAGCTTCGCCTTTGTATTTCCGCCGGCGCACCCTTGCCCATCGCGGTGGCGCAAAAGTTTCGCGAGAAGTTCGGATTATCGATCCATTCCTTTTACGGTGCGTCCGAATGCGGCGGAATCTGCTACGATCGCGACGCGAAAAACGAGGTCGAGGGTTTCGTCGGCACGCCGATGAAGGGCGTAGATGTCGAATTGATCGATCCAACTTCGCAATCGAGTCAGGTTCGGGTCCGAAGCGCGGCGGCCGGCGATGGCTATTTTCCTGAAGCGGAAGAACAAAAGCTCGGAAACGGAAGGTTTGTTCCGGACGATCTGCTTGCGCGCGAAGGCGACGGTTTCAAAATCGTCGGCCGGGTGTCGGACGTAATCAACGTTGCCGGAAAGAAAGTGAACCCCGTGGAGATCGAAGAACTTCTTCTTCGTATTCCCGGCGTTCGGCAGGCGATAGCTTTTGGTCGTCCGGCAGCTGCCGGATTGCGCAATGAGGAAGTCGGCGCCTGTGTGGTTGGAGATAAAGATCTTCGGGAAGCTGCCCTGGTAGAAGCTTGTCGAAAAGAATTAAGCGGGTGGCAGGTCCCGAAACGAATTTTCATCGTTCAGTCGATCCCGACCAACGAACGGGGAAAGATCAGTCGGCGCGAGTTAGGCATGCGCTTCAGTTCTTGATAACATCTGGCTTAAGCCAGGTGCGCAGTCTCCCCAAATCCAAAACCGTTTAAACGGTTTACTTCCGCACATTCGGTCCAACACCGCGCTGAAGCACGGTGTTAATCAAGGGGGGAATGCAAGTCGTGATCCACAAAAACCCGTTGTCATTTCGCGAGAAGCAGGCAATTGCTACCGGAGGAATCGACGGCCAGGCCTCCGATTCGTGATTGATGAAACAGAAGAAATCGAAACAGACGACGCGCATTCTGGTGCTTGAGCCGGACGAACAGCTGGCCTCGGCAATCGTGTCGGCTTTGGAGCAGGCTTCGCCCGGCGCGCTCATCGAGCTCACTCACAATCTGGAGGAAGCGCAAAAGATCGTCCTCGGCGTGAAACCAGATCTGTTCGTTCTCGACGTCGATGCCACCCAGGATCTCGGACAGGATTTTCTTTACGACTTGCGCACCAGTCATCCGAACGCCCGCGCAATCATTCTGACCGGCGCCCATTTACCCGAACAACGCGAACACGTTTCGGGCCTGGGCGCGATTCATTTTCTCGAGAAACCGCTGACCCAATGGGAGTTTGTCGATCTGGTTGAGCGTTTATTGGCGCCGCACGCCGCCACCAGCGAAAAATTCGAAGGCACCCTGCGCGATTTGCAGTTCACCGACATCATCCAACTCAAATGCATGAGCGGCGCTACGTCGGTAATCGAATTTACCGGGCCGGATGGAGAAAAAGCGCGCGTCTTTTTTGAGAACGGACAGGTTCGACATGCTACCGCGCCGGGCCGGCAGGGGCTGGCCGCGTTCAATGAGATTGTCCGTTGGAAAGGCGGAACGATTTCAGAAGTGACCGGCGCCGGACCGAGTCCGCGGACGATCGAGATGGACTGGCAGCACTTGCTCATGGACGCGGTGCGCCAATCCGACGAACTGCCGGCCGCAGCGACAGAGCGACCAACCGGCGCTGCGAAAAAACTGCTGGTCGTCGATGACAGTCTGATGCTGCTGAGTTTTGTAAAAGACGTCCTGTTGGATGCAGGGTACGACGTGATTTCGGCTTCCAGCGGTGAAGAAGCGGTTCGCGTCGCACAAACAGATATCCCGGCGCTGGTTCTTCTTGATTTCATTCTACCCGACATGAAGGGCGACGAAGTTTGCCGGCGGCTGCTGGAAAATCCGGGCACAGCGGCAATTCCGGTGGTTTACATGTCGGGGTATGGCGCCGAACTTCAGGCAAACCAGGGTCAGAATGCCAATGTTATTGGGTTCTTGAATAAACCTTTTACTTCGGATTTGCTTATAAAGACTGTAGAAACCCATATGCCGCGAAATCCCCACGAGCCGTCCGCACCCGAACCGCAACCAACACCGGAGGAGCCAACTCGTCCCGTTGAGGAATTTCCAGTCGACGAGCAACCAGCTTATCAGGAAGTGACCGAGGTCGGGCCCGAGGCTTCGGAAGCTCCCGAAACGCCGTGGTGGACGCCCGCGCCGACCTCCCAAACGAATGAACCGGATGCGGCCTTTGACGCGCCAGCTCAGGAAACCCCCCAGTTCGAACCGCCAGCTCAGGAAACGACAATGTTCGAGCCGCCGGCCCAGGAAACGCAGGGTCCGGACGAATCGGTCACCGGTGGAATGCTTTTTTGCGGCGACACCGGATTCTTTTCGTTGAATCGCGCTCTTCAAGTTATCGCTACGCAAAAATTGACGGGCACGTTGCGGCTTTTTTGGGATAAAGCGCCCGTCGATCTTCTCGTCCAAAACGGGCAAGTTCTTTTTGCGACATCCCGCGATCCGGAACTCTACTTGCCGGAGGCGCCCGTAACTTTAAGTAATATTGATCCGGACCGGATCGCCGCCGCCCGAGGCCAGCAACAGGAAACCGGCTGTCCGGTTTTCATTACCCTGATGCAGGAAAATTTGATTTCGCACGAACCTGCAACTCAGCTGGTGCAACATCACGGCCAAAAACTTTTCGCCCAGTTATGGAGCGTGCCGATTGTCCGATTTTCATTTGAACATGGAAATCTGCCTGATTTCGCGACGCTGTTGTCCGGCGATTCCGACGTCGACCAATGGGCGCTGGCCACGCTGCGGTTCGTGCAATTCCCACAACTTGGAAGCCGCGCCTATTACGAGCCGACTTCGATTCCCGCTTATACTCGCGACGGATTCGAGCGGATCCAAAATCTCCGGCTGACTGTCGCGGAAGCGCAGTTCGCGTCGCAGTTTAATGGTGTTCGGTCGGTTCAGCAGATTGCCAAGAATCTTCGACTCGATTTGAAGTTTGCCAGCGTGACACTGTTCCGGTTTCTCGCGCTCGAAATCGTTGAGTGCTGGTCTCCGGCACCGGCCGCCGGTCAGGAGAAAAAAGGCATTTTTCAGAAACTCGGTAGCGCCATCGGCATCGGCGAGTAGCGGGTTCGCAGGGGTTGCAGGGGTTCGATGAAAAAAACTCTGGTCGTCGATATCGGCGGCACCCGCGTAAAGCTGATGATGCAGCGCAGCAAGTATCGCGTTTTCGACTCCGGCTCGCGGATGAAGCCGAAGGAATTCGTCAAGCGATTGAAAGAAAATACGCACGACTGGAAGTTCGATCAGATTTCCATCGGTTTTCCTGCGCCGATTCGTGACGGCAAAATCATTCGCAATCCCAAACATCTGGGCAAAGGCTGGCTCGGTTTCAATTTTCGCAAGTCGTTAGGCAAACCGGTCCAGGTGATTAACGACGCCACGATGCAGGCGTTGGGAAGTTATCGCGGCCGGCGAATGCTGTTCCTCGGCTTGGGAACCGGTCTCGGCTCGGCGTTGTTGGTGGAAAATCTGCTGTTCCCTCTCGAACTCGGCGATCTTCCCTATCGCGATTGCGACATCATCGAAAATTTTCTGGGCATTCCCGGCATCAAACGCCTTGGGTTAAAACGCTGGAAACGCGAAGTGATATACGCTGTCGCCCAACTGAAGAAGTCGTTCATTGCCGATTACGTCGTGCTGGGCGGGGGCAACGTGCACCGTTTCAAACGCCTCCCGCGCGGAATCCAACGCGGCAAAAACGAAAATGCTTTTCTTGGCGGGCTGCGCCTTTGGGAAAAAAATCCGCGCACCGGCAAGCGAAAGTGGCAGGTCAAGTAAAGCCAGCCGCGGTTTGATCAGTGACCCAATCGAGACGGCGATTTGTCGCGACCGTTGGTTTTCGCAGGAGCGCTGGCCGGAAGCGCGTTCCCGGATTTACTTTTCACCAGGGCAACGTCGATCGCATCGATAAAACCATCGACGTTAACGTCTTCGCGAAAATTCGAACTGGTAACGGCATGACCGGACTGCGATTTCACCTGACTCACATCAATCGCGTCCACGAATCGATCGTTGTTCGTGTCTCCGACGAGCAGGGCCATCGTTGCCGAGACTGAGCTACTGATGTTTCCGGCAACATCAGTCACGTTATTCAAGGTGACCGTGACATTCTGCACGTCGGTCACACCGGTCAGGTTCACAATGTACTGTCGCCCGTCGGTCCCATCGATCGATTGACTGCTGATGGTTGCTCCTCGCCCGGAAACGCTTGCGCTTCCGACCGTGGAAACCGGGACCGCAAATGTAAAAACAATCGTGTAATTGCCACTTGGTCCGCCACTCCGGCACTCGGTCGCGGGCGTTCCACTCAGCGGAAGATTCAAATCGAACGCAGTCGTTCCATGGATTTTTCTGGAAGCCGCGCTCACCAGCATCGGCGAGAGTTTGTAAACATTGCCGTTGCCGATATCGGTGAAATACAGTTCGCCGGCAGCGTCCTCGCCGATTGAGGAAAGATTCACCAGCGAAATATTTCCGGAGGTGGTCGGAATCGGAAAAAGTTGCGGCGTGGTGATGTCCTGAAAATTTGAGGCGGTGACGCCGTCGTAATTCAGAGTAAAGATTTTTGCTGACCCGCCGGCCGGCCCCAAATAGTCGCCGAAAACATAAATGCCCTGCAGCGCCGGGAATTGTGCTCCACGATAAACATATCCGCCGATCACAGTTCGTCCCGTGCTGTGGGGATAATCGAAAATCGGATTGACCCGCGGCGGATTCGGCGTCGGGGTCGGTGAGGCCGTCGGCGTCGGATACGCCGGATTTTGAATGGATCCCTCGCGATCGCGCCAACCGTAGTTCTCGCCGCCACCGGGATTTGTCGGCTGTTGCACATCAATTTCCTCACGCGTGTCCTGGCCCACGTCGCCAATCATCATGCGACCAGTCGCGCGATCGAAGCTGTCGCGAAACGGATTGCGGAGACCGAGGAGCCAGATTTCTCGCCTGGGCTGAGGCGAAGGCGAGGGATTCGGCGGTGGGTTAGGATTGTCCGCTGGAATTGTGTAGGTCCCGGTCGCCGGATCGACATGGATCCGCAACATCTTGCCCAAAAGCGTTGTATTGTTCTGCGCGTTGCCGCCCGGCTCGATGTGGCCGGTGCCTTGATCATTCCCATTTCCGCCGTCGCCGTCGGCGATGTAGAGGTTGTGATCGTCGCCCGCCCGCGGACTGAATCCGATCCAGCCACCATTGTGATTGTTTTGCGCCTGATCGATTGAAAGCATCGTCTTAATATTTGCCGGGTTGGTATCGGCGATATCGGCGTTCGATGATACTTGATACTGACGAATTTGATTAGTCCCCGCGCCGGACGCTCCGGGGACGGTGCACTTCACATAAAACTTTCCATTTGTCGCGTAGTCCGGATCGAACGCCAACCCGAGCAATCCTTGTTCACCGCCGCTCTGAAGATTTGAAATCGTCAGAAACGGCGTCGGATTCAACGTGCCGGTTTTCAAGTTCAGGATTCGAATTGTTCCGCCCTGCTCAACAATGAATACCCGGTTGAAATCGCCTGGCGGTGCGGTCACAAAGAGCGGCGAGCTCAATCCCGACGCAACGCGAATTGCATCAAGTCCTTGCACTGCCTGAGCGTAGAGATTGCTCGCAGCAAAAATCAAAAACGCAATCAAACCGAGACCCGGCCATCCAAATTGCCCTTTGCGATTCATCGTTTTGTTCCCTCTCTAAACTATCGCATCACCGAGTGACAATCGGCGGCAATGAGTCGCGATTGATTAACTCGCCGCGAAATGTTTACCCTGACAAAGCGTTGAACAACAAACCCGAGAGCGATAGCGCGGAGGCCGATTTCTGGTCGCAACGTTACGCCAGCGGAAGAACTCCATGGCAGATCGATCATGTTCCGGCGCAGCTCGAGACTTTCATTCGATCTCTTTCGCCGAAACGCAACGTCCTCATCCCCGGATGCGGCCAGGATCACCGGACGATTGATGCTTTCTGGCAAGCAGGCCATCGCGTGACTGCAATCGATTTTTCTCCAATCGCCGTGGCATCAGCCAGAAAAGCTTTGGCGGGAATCGCTGATAAGATCATCCTTGGCGATTTTTTCTCCCATGATTTTGAAAACGCGCCGTTCGACCTGATCTACGAGCGAACGTTTCTCTGCTCGCTGCCGCCGTCGCTTTGGAATAATTACGCCGCTCGGGTCGCTCAACTACTGCGACCAGACGGCAAACTTGCGGGCTTTTTCTTTTATGGGGAAGAATCGCAGCCTCCTCCCTATCCGTTGACTGAACAAAAGGCCGCAGAAATTTTCGGCGCTCCGTTCGAATTATACAAAAGCGAAGCCGGTACCGATTCGTTACCAATCTACGCGAGGCAAAGAAAAATGGCAGGAGTGGCGACTTTCTGAACGTTGACTTTCCGTGCTCCGGTCGGAGGATTTCGTTCCAAACTCAACAAAGGAGGCCACATGAAGATCGGCGAGACAGCACCTGATTTCGAAGCAGAAACAAGCGAAGGCCCTATCAAATTTCACGATTGGATCGGCGACTCATGGGCGGTTTTGTTTTCGCACCCAAAAGATTTCACTCCGGTATGCACGACCGAGCTCGGTTACATGGCGCGGATCAAGCCCGAGTTCGACAAACGCAACGTGAAAATCATGGGATTATCGGTCGATTCGACCGGTGATCACAAAGGCTGGGCCAAAGACATCGAGGAAACCCAGGGCCATGCGCCGAATTATCCAATCATCGGCGATGCCGATTTCAAAGTCGCAAAGCTTTACGATATGTTGCCGGCCGACGTTTCCGGCGATGCGAAGAAGCGGACTCCGGCTGACAACGCCACTGTTCGCAATGTTTACGTCATTGGTCCGGACAAGAAGATTAAACTCATTCTTATTTACCCGATGACGACAGGCCGGAATTTTGACGAAGTTTTGCGCGTGGTCGATTCGCTCCAGTTAACTGCGAAACATCAGGTCGCCACCCCGGTGAATTGGAAACGCGGAGACGATGTGATCATTGCCGGTTCGGTCTCCAATGAGGAAGCGAAGAAACGTTATCCGCAAGGTTGGAAGGAACCAAAACCTTACATCCGAATCGTTCCGCAACCTCAATAGCACTGCCTAACAGATCCGCGGCAGTTGTTCGCGCGACAACGTGCCGACTGCGCGTTTTCATCGTTCCGTTTTCGGTGCGTCCGAAATGTCGATGATCTCGGCGTAAACGAGATTCTTGTCACCCGTCACTATTCATTCGTCACTTCTGCCATGCTCATTACTCGTCCGCTTCGAAAAATTCTGCGTGCGCGCCAACCGCGACCAGGGCAACTCCGCCGATGACGTTGCCGATCAATGCTGGAATCAGATACGAACCGAGGTAGGTCGCGAACGAAAGCGCTCCGGTCGACACCAAGTAAAGTGTTTCCACACTGCCGGCGATAACGTGCGGCAGATCGGCAAGGCCAACGATGTAGGCAAGAATAATTATTACCCAGAGCCGCGCCGCCTCAGCGAAGGGCAACAGCCAAACCATTAATGCAATCAGCCAGCCAGCGACAGTTCCGCGCATCACCAGCGTCCAAAAGTTTGGCTCGATGGCAGCTTGTCCCATTTGACTGAAAACATTGCGCGCGTCGGGACTGAAGGCGTTGGATTTCGCTGCAGCCACGCAAAAATGAACGCGCCTAGCAGGTTCGAGAACAACACGATCGACCAAAGGCGGGCAACGTTGCGGATTATATCTAGTTTTTTGTCGCGCAACATCGGCAGGATCACAGTCAGCGTGTTCTTAGTGAACAGTTGCTGCCGTCCGAGAATCACAATGACAAACCCAACGCTGTAACCGAATTTGGAAATCAAAGGACTCCAGTTCGTATTGGGCAGATGAAGCTCGAAGCAACGCTTCACCCACCATCGAAAATCCCATCGAGAGGCCGGCGGCGAGTCCGGACAACGCCAGTTCCAAGTTGTTTCGCTCCAGTTCGTGCTCGCCCTCCGCGTAAACGGCTTCGTAAACCACTTCGCCTGGCGGCGACGTTCGATCGATGATTTCTTCCTCCTGTTTTTGCTTAACCTGTTTTCGATCGACCATTTCAAATTCTCCAGCTCAGCGCCGCCGCCTGCACGATTGGCGTGCCATGTTTCATAAACGAATACGCATTTGGAATCCGTTGGCGCCGTGTAAATTCCAGCTGCATAGCGGCTTGCCCTTCGACGCGCTTTAACTCCTTTTGAGGAGCGCCGATCAATGATTTAAGGGGACCCAGCCTCGAGTGAAGTAATCGCTCAGAGTCAGCGACAACAAAATCACCAGCCAAATCACGCCTGCGGCTGCAGCCAGTCGCAACATCGGGTTGCCACCTTTGATGTGCATGAAGAACAGCGCAACCAACAACGCCTTGGTAATTGATATCGCCAGCGCGACGATCACGTTGAACATGCCGAGGTTCACATACCCAATGCTCCAAGTCAGCGCGAGCAGCGCCATCAATGCGCCGCACGTCTTCCAATAGATTTTGGGCGAATGCGTTGTGGTGTTCATCTCACCGGTGACCCGCCAGATACAACAGCGGGAAGAGAAAGATCCAAACAATGTCGACGAAGTGCCAATACAGGCCGGCGACTTCGATCGCGCTGTAGTTGCCGGTCGTAAATTTTCCCGAACGCGCCAGGAGCGCGAGCCCAAGCAAAACAAAAATTCCGACGCTGACATGGATGGCGTGCAGTCCGGTCATGGCGAAATAGAGCCAGAAAAAAATCTGCGCATGATCTGGATTGGGCTGGTGCCATTGGAAATTTACAAGCGGAACGAGATGATCCGTCCAATCCTTGTGATACTCGACGCCTTTCAGCGTCATGAACACGATCCCGAGGACCGCCGTGGCCACGAGTAACCAGATTAGCTGGGCGCGCCGCCGAAGCTCGGCCGCGCGAACCGCCAGCGCCATCACTGTGCTACTGAAAAGCAGGATCGCGGTATTTATTCCCCCGATCACCACTTCGGTGTGATGACTCGCGGCCGCGAAATCGCGCGGATAAAGTGATCGGTAAACTGTGTAGCCAAGAAAAAGTCCGCCGAAAAATAAAACCTCCGTTGCCAGAAAGATCCAGATTCCCAGTCGCGCCGCGCTTCGTTGCTGCTCGAGATCATCGAACTGCGGTGCAATCAGCGAGCGCGGGGACTCAGCAAAAGATCGAATCGCTTCCATGTCACCCCACGCTCCTCTTGCTCAGATTAGCCACCTCTCTGAGATCTTCTCCGCGAGTTGAATGCTTTAACCGTTCAAGATCAAAGCTGGCCTTGGAAACTTGAATGCAAAATGCATTCAAGTTTCGCAGAGCGTTCCTGTCCTCAAATACTGGCGAGATCAAGATCGGCATCGTCTTCAGCGGAGTAGTTGTAGGGTTTTCCGGTCACGACCGGCGTTCGTTCGAAATTATGTTTCGGTGGCGGAGAAGTTGTTTGCCACTCGAGTCCGGTGGCGCGCCAGGGATTTGGACCAGCGACGCGGCCGTGTTTGGCCGACCAGATCAGGTAAATCAACGGCATCAGATATCCGACACCGAGAATCGAAGCTCCGGCAGTGGAGAGCACATGAAAAATCTGGAACTCGGGCGGATAAACATGATAGCGCCGCGGCTGCCCGAGATAACCGAGAATAAAAAGCGGGAAGAAGGTGAGATTAAATCCGAGAAAGATCGTCACCGCCGCCAGTTTTCCCCAGATCTCCGGATACAAACGGCCGGTGATCTTCGGCCACCAGTAATGAAGGCCGCCCATGAAAGCGGTCACCATTCCCCCAACCATGATGTAATGAAAATGTGCGATCACGAAGTAGGTGTCGTGGACGTGGACGTCGACCGAGAGCGCCGCGAGGAAAAGTCCGGTCAATCCGCCGATCACGAACAATCCAATGAATCCGAGCGCGTAAAGCATCGGCGTGGTGAAATGAATTGAACCTTTGCGCAGCGTCGCGGTCCAGTTGAACACTTTCACGCCCGAAGGGACGGCAACGAGAAAGCTGAGAAGCGAAAAAATCATCCCGGCGTAAATCGATTGGCTCGAGACAAACATGTGATGTCCCCAAACCAGGAATCCGAGAATCGCGATGGCCATGCTGGCACAACCGACCCAGGCGTAGCCGTAAATTCGTTTGCGCGAGAAGCAGGTGATCAGTTCACTGATCACGCCCATGCCAGGAAGAATCATGATGTAAACCGCGGGGTGAGAGTAAAACCAGAACATGTGCTGAAAAAGAATGGGATCGCCGCCGAGCTTCGGATCGAAAATGCCAACGCCCCAGAAACGTTCGAGCGAGATCAGTGCGAGCGTCATCGCGAGCACCGGGGTAGCCAGGACCATGATCAGGCTGGTTGCGTAAAGCGACCAGACGAACAACGGCAGACGAAACCAGGTCAATCCCGGAGCGCGCATTTTGTGCGTGGTCACGATAAAATTCATGCCGGTGATGATGGTGGAAAAGCCGGCGACGAAAACACCGGCGGCCATCGAGATCACATGCGAGTTCGCGTAAGTCGTGCTGTAGGGCGTGTAAAACGTCCAGCCAGTGTCGACCCCGCCGTGAATCAGCGACCAGGTCGCCAACGCGCCGCCCGCGATAAAAAGATACCAGCTGGTCAGATTTAATTTCGGAAACGCCACGTCCCGGGCGCCAATCATCAGGGGCAGAACAAAATTCCCGAGCACGGCGGGGATCGATGGAATCAAAAAGAACCAGACCATCAGTGTGCCGTGAATCGTGAAAAGTTTGTTGTAAGTCTCAGAGGTCAACAGCCCGCCGCTCGGTTGCATTAGCTCGATCCGCATCATCGCGGCCGCGACGCTCGCGATGGTGAAGAAAAACAGAATTGTGTAGAGATAGAGAATGCCGATTCGTTTGTGATCGGTCGTGAGCAGCCACGAACGAACGGTGTGTTCGCTCAGATAATTGTCGGCCGCGAATTCGCCTTCAGTCTTGATGTCGATTTCGGTGGCGACTTCTGCGTTCATGGCTGCGGCGGCTCCTCCTGACCGATTGCTTTCAAATAGGCGATCAACGCCATGATTTCTTCCTCGCTCAAATGTCCGCTGTAGGTCGGCATGATGTTGTCGTAACCGGCGGAGATTTGTTTCGCGGGCTGCAAAATCGAATCGCGCAGATATTGATCGTCCGCCGTGACCATGGTTCCATCGGCGAGCGGCACCGGTTTTCGATACAAACCTTCAAGTAACGGCGCGTGGAATTTTGAGTTCGGGGCGTGGCAACCGCTGCAGCCTCGGTCGTGAAAAAGTCGCTGGCCAGTAAGAGCGATTGATTCGGTCTGCTCTCCGGACTTCAACCATTTTTCATACGCGCCGGGCTGCATGACAACGACGCGACCGATCATCCGCGCGTGTTGAGTGCCGCAGTATTGCGAACAAAAAATGTGATATTCGCCAGCGCGCGTCGGTTTAAACCATTCGCTGGTATATTTCCCGGGCACAACGTCCTGTTTCACCCGAAACGCCGGCACGAAAAAACTGTGGATCACATCCTGCGAGGTCATGAGTGAGCGCAATCGTGCGATCGACCGGAACATGCAGTTCGTTGATCTCGCGATTTGCCTTCCGCGTGCTGGATTTTCCACATCCATTGTTTCCCAACGACCTGGACTTCGAGCGCGTTGGCCGGCTTGGCTTCAATTCGATAATAGTCAACCGCGCCCCAGGCAAAAAGCGCGAGACCCAGCAATGTCGGCACGCTCGTCCATCCCACTTCGACCAGATTGGATCCGCTGGATGGATTCGACCGATCGGCTGGAGATCCTTTCCGGTACTTGATGCAGAAAAAGAAAATCGGAATGAAAATGACGGCGATGAAGAGGAGCGAAATCACCGTCAGGGTGAGAAAAAGAACGTCCACTTCATGCGAACCGGAGGACGCTTGCGGAGGAAAAAGTCGAAACTTGTCCATACGTCATCCGGTTTGAACGGGGTGCGGCTTTGCGCCCGGCGCACCGTAAGCAGAATCCAACAGGCGATGAACGCGACGAATCCGACACTCGCGATGCGCAGCATCAACAGTATGAGCGCGCCGTATTTGCCGGTGATTGGATTGTAATGATAACAAAGCAGCAACAAGCTGCGAAGCTATCGAAGCGGACTTCTCTTGCTTTGCCGCTGTCAGAGCATCAAGCAGCTCTTTGGGCTGAAAAGTTACGCCAAAGATGTAGCGCGAGATTTTTCCCGACGGCGTCAGGACAACAACGCCGCTCGGATGCGCGTACTGTCCGGTTTGGGGGTCGTATTGAAAACGATAACCCGCTTCGGCCGCAAGCTGACGCAATCGACTTTTGGTCGCCAACCAGAAAATGCCATCCTTTATCTGCGCCCGGTCTGCCGTAACGGCGCAGGTAGAGCTCTTTTTTCCCGGCCGCCGCTGAAGCGTGCTCGCTTGGGTCGATGCTTACGTCGATAATTTGAAAATCAGGGCCAACGCTCGCCCGGATATTCTCAAGCGCGCCGATCAATCCGTCGTTGATCATGGTGCACAGCATCGGGCATCGGTAATAACCGAGAACCAGGATCGTCGGTTGCTTTCCAAAGAGATCGCCGAGCTTGAGCGAATGCGTCCTTTTCGTCGCGAAAAATAAGTTCGCGCGAAATTTGTTGTCCCGGGTGTTGCTCGAAAGTGACCCGCGCCAGATCGCCGGGAGTTAATGCCAGGCTGGCGCGCGCGAGCGCGCAAACACAAATCAAAATGACCGCGGCGGATTTCATTGGCTTTGGTTCAGTTGCGGTGGAGTCGCGGTTTCGTTAGGCCGCGCCTGCATCAAACTCAACGGCGTCTGACCAGCTCCGACCTCCGGCAATCCGCGCTCGACTAACAACTGCATCGCGCGTTCGATGGGGATTCGAATTGTTCCGTTCTTTCGATCGATCCACCCGTAGGAGTTAAGATCGGCATCTTCAGCCGCGCGAAGCTCGGCCAAATTCGCGCCCGGCTTCACTTCCAGGCGCGGCTGGGGAAATTCCTCAACCCGTCCCGCTGGAATGTTCGCCTGTCCCGCGGTCTTGGAAGGCTCGTGAGCGCTGAAATAATGCATCATGATTCCCACCACGAGAAGAATGACCGCGCCGGAAACGAAAAGGATCAGCGTGATCGTGAATAGCGACGTAACGTCGACGTCCTTGCTCTCGTGATCGCGATAAGATTGCTCGATGTCACTCATACCGGCACCGCCAGGGCGAATCGTGGATCGTTTAACGGAACGAGGCGGCGTTTTTCCAAATTCCAACAAAAACCGGCGAACCAGATTCCGCCGATGCCGATGAACGCGGCAATCGCGATCCAATCGACGTAAAAGTGTTCGGTGTGAATACTCGGCGCGATCGTCCACCAAACCGTGAGCACATGCGAAATGAGCACACACCCGGCGATCGTGCCCAGCAAGTGCCGCCGTTTCTTGAACGGTCGCATTAACAACAGAAAAAACGGCACGAAAAATTGGAACAGCGCGATGAATGCTGCGATCCATCGCCAGCCGCCGGCGATCCGATGCAAATACCACGAGATCTCGGCCGGAAGATTGCCCGACCAGATGACGAGCAACTGTCCAAACGCGAGGTAAGCCCACATCATTACGAACGCGAGCAGAAGGTTTCCGAGTTTGTGAAAATTCTCTTCGCCGGTTATTTCCGCCAGCCTCGGTCCTCCCGCTCCCATCGCCAGGAGCAAAATCATCAGCGCAAGCGCGCCGAGTATTTGCCCGATGCAAATCAGCACCGGAAACATGGTCGAATACCACTCAGCATCCATCGACATGATCCAATCGACTGCGGCGAACGTCATCGTGATTGGATAAATCACGAGACCCGGACCGCTCAGTGTTCGCATTTTGCGCGTCGGCTCGACCGAAACGGTAATGTCCTGTTCGGCCGACCATTTTAACAACAGCCGCGACATTATTATCCAGATCGCAAACACGACGATCGCCCGGACCACAAAGCCAGGCGCGTTGAGGTAGCCGAGCTTCTTCGCCAGAAGTTCGTGAGCGGCGACGATGTCGGGATGTCGCCACGGATAAAGTTCAGACAAACCGAAAAAGACCGGAATAAACATCACCGCCAACAGCGGCAGATCTCCGACCGCCGCCTCCAGGAATCGCCGGACCGAGTATCCCCAATAACCGCCGGTCAGATGATGAATCATCAGAATTCCTAGCGATCCGAGCGAAAGGCCGAGGAAAAAGATTTCACCGAAAAGATAAGCAACGAAGAAATCGCGCGGCGCAAAGACCCAGCCGCCAACGACAACCGGCAAGACCAAGCCACACCGACGATCAATGAAATTATTTTCGCGCGTCCGAACGAACTACCGGCGAGCGAGCTCATTGTGCGTTCCTCCAGCTTCGCGGTTCCGACTGAATCGGCATCGGACGGTTTCGCATTGTGACTAAGTTGCAGAGCGCGGATGTAAGCGGCGATGGCCCAGCGGTCGTCCGGTTCAACGCGCGCAGCATAGGAATACATGACGCCATATCCATTCGTGATGACGTCATAGAAGTGACCAAGTGGCGCGTTGCGAAGACGATCGACATGGAATGACGGCGGCTGCGGAAATCCGCGGCGCACCACCATGCCGTTGCCGCTGCCGGTGCGGTCATGACATTCGGCACACATCGCATCGAATCGTTCCCGGCCGCGCTCCAAAAGTTCCGGAGTTAACTTCATCGGTAACTGGGTGACGTAGGTGCCGTTTGTGAGACCTGTGAACAAGGCGCTGTTCTCGCGCGCATCCTGCCACGCCACGGTGTGCGCAGGCATTTGGCGCGCGCTTGCCCCATCGGGGAAAAAATCGCTTTGCGAAAGCGGCTTGGCCCGGGGTTGATTTTCCATGTCCGGGCGGCAAGACACGAACACCAGTACGATTATAGAGGAGGCAATGGCTGACGCTCTCATCCTGGCACCTCCACAACCGATGCCGGGCCGAGGGTTCGCAGAAATTCGCGGGTCTGATCTGCCCGAAAAAGTTTGTCGTCCGCCTCGATGCACAGAAAAAACCGGTCCTGCGAGGCCCGTTCAAATTCGGGAACGTTGAAGACGGGATGGTACGGTTTGGGGAGACCGCTCAGGCCTAACGAGAAGAAAAATGCAGCAAGCGCCGCGGCCAAAACGGTCAGTTCGAACGTGATTGGAACAAACGCCGGCCAGCTATGAAGCGGCCGGCCGCCAATATTGATGGGATAGCTCACCACATTGGCGTCCCATTGCATGTAGTAGGCGCTCACGTCCGCCGATAATCCCGGCGATTAAAACAATCAGCGGCAGCTGTGTTTTCTTGCCGAGCGCTTCGGCCAAACCTTCCACCGGAAACGGCGCGTAACCGTCCATTTTGCGGAAGCCATGCTCGTAAGCTTTTTCGGCGGCGCGCACCAATTGCTCATGGGTCTCGAACTCCGCCATCAATCCATAGGTCGCGTTCATGACACGTTTGCTCTTCTGCGGTTCGGCCACGAGTTCGCGCGTTTCCGAAATCGAAATCATCGGGACCAAACGCACGAACAGGAACAAGCAGGGTAAGAAAAAGACCGACGCTGCCGAACAGAATCATCCAGTCCCAGCGGGTCGGGAAAAACATCGCCCAGGCCGACGGAGTAAAATCTCGATGAAGACTCGTGATCACGATCACGAATCGCTCGATCCACATGCCGACGTTGATGAAGAACGCCACAATGAAGAGACTGACCGGATTGCGTCGAATCGTTGCGGACCAGAGTGCCTGCGGCACGAGCACGTTGCACAACATCAAAACCCAGAACACCCAGCCGTACGGGCCGAGTGTCGCGATTGACCATCATGTAACGCTCGAAAATGTCGCCGCTGTAGTAGGCCATGAACGCTTCGATGAAATAGCCGTAGGCAACGATCATCCCCGTGACGAACATGATGTTGGCCATGTTGTTCAAATAACGCGGCGTAATCAGATGCTCGAGGTGATACACCTTGCGAACCGGAATGATGATGTTCAGCGACATCGCGAACCCGGAATAGATCGCCCCGGCGACGAAGTAGGGCGGAAAAATGGTCGAATGCCAGCCCGGCACGATTGCGACCGCGAAATCGAAACTCACGACGCTATGAACCGACAACACTAGCGGCGTCGCCAACCCGGCCAGAAGCAAATACGCGATCTGATGGCGTTGCCAGTGCGCGGCGGAATTGCGCCAACCCAGGGCGAACACGCCGTAGATTTTTTTTTGCCAGAGTTTTTTCGCGCGATCGCGCACCGTGGCAAGGTCAGGAACGAGACCGAGATACCAGAATAACAGCGAAACTGTGAAATAAGTGCCGACTGCAAAGACGTCCCATACCAGCGGACTTCGAAATTGCGGCCAGACCCCCATCGTGTCCGGATACGGAAACAGCCAGTAAAAAACCCAAGGCCGTCCGAGATGAAGCAGCGGCATCAGTCCGGCGCACGACACCGCGAACAACGTCATCGCTTCGGTAAATCGATTGATCGCGGTCCGCCAATGTTGAAAGAGCAGAAGCAAGATGGCCGAGATGAATGTGCCGGCGTGGGCGATTCCAACCCACCAAACGAAATTCACGATCGCAAATCCCCACGCGACCGGGATGTTTACCCCCCAGACCCCGATCCCTTTGGCGAGCAGCCAGGTGACCGCGAACAAAAACATCATCAACAGGAGAAAAGCGACTACGAAACCGATCCACCACGTGGCCGGTGCGGTCGCGCTTAATGGAATTTCGGTGATGGTGCGGTTGACCGTTTCGTAAGTCTGCCCGGACTCGAGCAGGTTCGTTGGATATCCGAGCGCCGACACCTTTGAATCGGGGATTATCGATTTCGTTTCGGCGCCGTTCATGACGTTTTCAACTCCGGATTCGGATTGCGCAACTTCGCGAAATAGGTCGTGCGAGGCTGGGTGTTGAGTTCGCCAAGCATCGAATAATTCAGCGGCGAATTTTTCAAACGCGTGACCCGGCTCTGTGGATCGTTCATGTTCCCGAAGGTGATCGCATCCGCGGGGCAGACCTGCGCGCATGCCGGAATGATTTCGCCGTCACGAATCTCGCGCTGCTCGAGTTCGGAATTAATCCGCGCGGCGTTGATGCGCTGAATGCAATAGGTGCATTTTTCCATCACCCCGCGCGAACGCACCGTGACGTCGGGGTTTTTGGCGAGCTTTTCGCCTGCGCTCAGGCCGTTGTTGTATTCGAGAAAATTGAACCGCCGGACTTTGTACGGACAATTATTCGAGCAATATCGCGTGCCGACACAGCGATTGTAGACCTGGAGATTTAATCCTTCGTTGTCGTGAACAGTCGCGCCGACCGGACAGACGAGTTCGCAAGGCGCGGTTTCACAATGCATACACGGCACCGGTTGATGAGTGAAACGTGGGTCGTTCGCGCTCCCGGAATAATAAGTATCAACCCGGATCCAGTGCATTTCCCGATGCATCGCGACTTGCTGTTTGCCGACAACTGGAATGTTGTTCTCCGCCTGACAGGCAATGGTGCAGGCGTGACAGCCGATGCAGGTGTTGAGATCGACCACCATCGCCCATTTGTAGCCAGTGTAAGGAAACTCGTTAGGCTGATAGAGCGTGTCGTCTCTCGGCGGAAGTTGTTCAGCCTTCTGGGCGAATTGCGGATGCGAAAGAAACTCGTCGAGCGTGCCGTTGTGAAGAATTCCGCGTTCCGCCTCGACCCAATGATGCTCCTGAGTGCTTACCAGCGAATGGCTTTGCCCTGTTTTTTTAATCGTGAGTCCGCTGCCGAACCAAACCGCGTCGGACGTTCTTAATAGATACGCATTGAAGCCGATGTTTCGCCCGACCCGACCGGCAACGTCGCGACCATAGCCAAGCGGGAGTGTGACCGAGTTTTCGGCCTGGCCCGGCTGAATCCAAACTGGCGCACTTATCGTTCGATCTCGAAATGTGAGATCGATCACGTTTCCGTTTTCGAGATTTTCGCGCCTCGCCAACTCCGGACTAATCAGCGCCGCATTGTCCCAAACCAATTTTGAAAACTGTCGCGGCAACTCCTGTAGCCACCCGTTATTGGCGTACCGGCCGTCGCGCAGGTTAACATCCGGACGAAAAACAATCTCAAGGTGGATCGGCTTCTCCGAAGGCGATATCGTAACACGTGCAGGGCCTTGAGCTTTCAACGCGCTCGGAGAGCGCGTTCCACCTTAAGTCCTTGACCACCCCATCGCTCAGCGCGCGGCGCCACTTCGCTTCAAAATCAGCGCCGCGATTTTGCGATTCCCATCGATCACGCACGATTTCGTAAGAATCGCGCGGGGAATTTCCGATCAGCGCGTCGAGAATTTCATGCGTCGACAAACCGGAATACATCGGCTCAATCAACGGTTGAACGATTGAAATCGTTCCGTCGAACGCGCGCGTGTCGCTCCACGATTCCAGAAAATGGGTGGCGGCCAGATGCCAGTGTGATTTTCTCGATGTTTCGTTGAAATGAGTACTATGGTGAATACACAGCTTCACTTTCTCCAAGGCGTCACTGAAGTTCAGGTCAACCGGCGCATCGTAGACGGGATTGCCACCAAGCATGATGAGCGACTCAATTTCTCCGCGCTGCATCTCGGCAATCAAATCCGGCAGGTCGATTTGATTAAGTGGCAGGGCTGTTGCCCTTGCCGGCAAGATTGTCTTACCCACATTCCCTAGCGCGTCATTGATCTGCCTGACAAGCACGTGAACTTCTTCCGGCTGGGCTTCTCCCGCGATCACAATGCCTGCGCCGCGGTTCGCGTTGAGATCCGCCGCTACGGCTTCGATCCAGTTTTGATTCGGGTTTGGAATCAATACTCCGCCGCGGACTTTTGCCGCGATCTCCTGCGTCAGTTCTAAAATCTCGCGCGCGGCGACGGCGATCCGGTGATCCGCATTTGATCCGGTAACGGTTGGTGTTGGCTCTGCGGCGTAAAGCCGGTTCATGCGCCCGCCGCTCGGTTCGACAACCCGGCGCCCATTCGCGAAATCGCGCGCGTAGCGCAACGCGAGTGGATGCGCGTAGAGAAAATCCGAATCGAGGGCAACGATCACCTTCGCCTTGGCAAAATCGCAAATCACTTCGTTGCTTTTGAGATTGTCGCGATTGAGCGGAATCCCAAGACGCACCAGCGCGCCCCTGGAAATTTCTTCACGACGTCTTCCAACTGCGCCAAAAACGTCGGTGATCTATTTGGCTCGGTCAGAATTCTTAAATTCGCGCCGGCGTTTGTCTTTATTCGCTCGAGCGCTGCGCTTAGCGCATTCCAAAAATCTTCCTTCGCTTTGATTGTCCCCGCGGTGGTGATCATTTGGGCGCGATCCGGGTCGTAAAGGTCCAGGAGATCCGCCTGCGCCCAAATCGTGGTCGCGCCAAGACTCGCAGGATGATTCGGATTGCCCTCGATTTTGGTGGGTCGTCCTTCGTGGCTGGTCACAAGCAATCCCTGAGCGAATCCGCCAAATTGCGTCGCCGTGGCGAACCGAAGCGGTTTGCCCGGAATAATTTCCTCCGGTTGCTTCACGTAGGGGACGATCTTCTCGATCGGCTGTTTGGTGCACGACGTGAATCCAGCGAGCGCAATCGATGCGCCGGTCAGCCGGATAAACTCACGTCGACTCAACTCGGCAGGCCATTCGCTCGCGCCGTCAAAGAACTCATCTCGTCGAGCGCCAGGTTCAACCCTGGACAGGTCGCGTAAACTTCGCCAGTAGCCGTGGCTAATTTGGGACTAGCGATTCGCTCCGTGCGAATCTCTTCGTTCGCTCGTCACTCGTCACTTGCCACTCGTCACTTTCTTTCATCGATGACACGTGCTGCAATTGGTTAGGCGACCACTGGTGTCGACATGATATTGCGCGATCAGCTGTTCGCCTTGTTCTGGATTGGTCTTCGATTGCCAGGCCAAATCGTAAATTTTATCGCGCGGCCGGATGTATTTTTGCGGCGCGCGATGACAATCCAGGCACCATTTCATGTAGAGCGTTTGAGTTTTGCGGATCAATGGCATCTGATCGACGCGGCCGTGACAGGTTGAACAACCGATCCCTTTCGAAACGTGAATGCTGTGATCGAAGTAGACGTAATCCGGCAAATCGTGAACTCGGTTCCAATTCAGCGGTTTGTTATTAGCGAGGCTTTCACGGGCCGGCGCGAGCATGGGCGCATCTTTCCAGATCTGCGAATGGCAGGTCATGCACGTGTCGGTGCTCGGTAAACCGGCGAATGCGGATTTCTCGACCGTGGTGTGGCAGTACCGGCAATCGATCCCATCATCGCCGACATGATGTTTGTGACTAAAAGGGATCGGCTGGTTGAGCGCGACATCGACGTTTGTCGTGTAGGGCGACCAGTAGATTTCCGACGTCGCCCAGGTTCCGGCGCAAATCAGTGCAACAACACTCACGATGATTACGCGCGAGTGTATATTTGCCCTTGGACGGAAAAGCTGCGCCATGAGGATTTTGCGTTTGTCCGACTACAAAGAAATCGCGCCTGACGTGCTTTCGAGTTGCTCGATATATCGAGCTTCGACACGTCTTTCATCGAGCCGTTACGCGTTATTTACGTGAGGCCGAATTCAAGAGGGATTTAAGCCTGCTGGAGCACTCCGGCACAGAGGCGTCGCGCGCGAAGGCGATCACTGATTGGGCCGGAACGACGGCAAGAGCCGGCGACCTGAGACGAGCTGGCGTCCCCTTCTGACCGTAGCGGCGCAAAATATTTAGGTTCGGCTCTCCACACAGTCGCTTTGGATTAATTCAAAACCTGCCAGCTCGCTCGGCGCGAACTATTTGTGGGCATGGCCGTCGAATAAATCGCCCTGCCCGAAGTCAAACTTTTTATGACGAAGAAGATTGCACCCAAAAAAAGGACAACTATGAACGAAACTACATTAACGAAAATATTGGCGGTGACTTGTGGATTGGCCCTCGCGACGGCAACGGCATCGGCTCAAACTTCGACTACCGTCACGACCACCAGAGACCCGGCCACCGGCACCGTTGTCACTGAGAAGACGACCACAGTCGACACGTCCGGAACGATTGCCGAATACAGACCCGGCGGCGATTATTTCACGTTGCGCGCAGGAACGACCGGCGCACCGGCCCGGTTTTATTACACGAACGATGCCCACGTCTTCGACCCCGAAGGTCACCCTCTGAGCTGGTCGGTCATGCGACCTGATATACCCGCAACGGTTTATTATGTGCGCGAAGGTGATCGGATGATTGTTCGCAGAGTTGTGTTGAAAAAGCCGGTGGTCGTCGAGAAAACAACAACTACCACGACTACGACCGAAAGGCCGTAACCGTCGCAATCGATCATTGATCAATTCGAAGCGCTCGCGAAGAAATTCGCGGGCGCTTTTGTTTTGATCTCCTGTTCCCTGAAAATCCCGAATGGAAACAGTTTAGCGGTTTTTGGGCGTGTCCAATTAAACCGCTCAAATATTCTGTAAATTTACAACCGATCGGGAGACAAACTGCCAGGGAGGGGACTCGAACCCCTAAGGATTGCTCCACCAGATCCTAAGTCTGGCGCGTCTGCCAATTTCGCCACCCTGGCTGATTTCTAGGATTGTAGATTTAAGATCGCGGATTTCAAAGGCGCTCCGTTGCTTGGCTGTCACGAACTTGCCGCGAGAACGTCACCTGATCTTAACAAGACATCGGACCGGCCTGCAGGTATGGATCACCTGCCTTCACTATCCGTGGCGTCGATCAGCGAGTATCCCAGTTCAACTGTCTCCACCAGTGACTTCGTCGCCGATGACGAACATGGAGTGAAGCAGGTGCGCACGGCCTGGATTTCGGATATGCATCTGGGCACGCGCGGCGCGAACGCCGGAGTTCTCCTCGATTTTCTCCGCGAATACGATTTCGAAAATCTGTACATCGTTGGCGACTTGATCGATGTCTGGTCGATGCGTCGGAACCGCTATTGGCCGCAAACGCACAACGACGTCATCCAAAAAATTCTGCGCAAGGCGCGCAAGGGAACGCGGGTCGTCTACATCCCCGGGAATCATGACGAGATGGTGGTGGATTTTTGCGGATCCTACGGAAACATCGACATCCAACGCACCGCGATTCATCTCACCGCCACCGGGAAACGCATGCTGGTGATTCACGGTCACGAGCTCGATACCGTCGTGCAAAATGTGAAGTGGCTCGCCTTTGCCGGCGACATTGGTTACCAGTTCCTGCTCTCGCTCAATCCGACGATTAATTTCGTCCGCCGCCGTTTCGGTCTCGGTTATTGGTCACTCAGCGCTTATGCGAAGAAACGGGTCAAAGACGCGGTGAATTTCATCGGCCGCTTTGAAGAAGCTGTCGTGCATTACGCGCAGCAATTCGAAGTGGACGCGGTGCTGTGCGGCCATATTCACAGCGTTTCGATGCGGACGATTCGCAACATCGAATATTACAATTGCGGTGACTGGGTGGAGACCTGTTCGGCCCTGGTCGAAGATTACACCGGCGAGATTCGCCTGGTCAGTTATCTGCCACGGGTGAACGCTCCGACCGAGGAAGTTCAGGTTCCGGCCGCCGCCTGATCCCACAAACAAAAACGGCGGGATTTACATCCCACCGTTCTGAAATTCGAAATTGAAATGCGCTATTTGCGGCGCCGAATTGCGCGCAACGCAGAGCCAACACCGGCGAAAGCGAGCAGCGACAATGTTGTCGGCTCAGGAATTGGTACCGGAACCGGCACGTTGCCGACGTTGCTGATCTTGGTGTTCGAACCGTCGCTGCGGGTGGCGAGCGCGGCAAAAAAACCGTTTCTGGTCGAGGGCACTTCCTGGAACGATGAGGTCGGCTGCGCGATCGAGAATGGGCCGAGGTGCGTGCCGGTCGGAATCGTCGTGGTGCCCGTATACGTCCAGGTCAGGTCTGCCAGCGTAGGATCGTTCGGAGGATTTGTATTCGCGGGCGCCGGTGCCAACAGCGACGAAGAAAAGGTCCAGCCAGTTGGTTGAACATTTGAGCCGGCGATGAACGGACCGAAATCGTAGATCGTGAAAAAGTCGCCCGTCGTTACCTGTTGATCAGACGTGATGTTGATGCTGTAACTCCAGACCGTGCTCGTCCCCGATCCGGGCGTTGTGAACGCAAAACTTGGAATAATATCGGCTCGCAACGAAACGGCGCCGACCAACGCAATCAACGTAATAACAGATAATTTCTTCATCCCTTTTAGCCTCCAAAATTATACTTCGAGAAGAGATCGTATTGCAGCGGCAAGGCGGCTGTTTGTCAAGAATATTTGGGCGCAGAATTATTGAGATTCTAGCTTATTGAGTGCTAGGGATTTACCCGACACGCTTGGGCCAACTCCGGGTTGTTCTGGGCCGCGACCGCGAAAAAGTGGTCGCCGGCGCACGCGGCAAACCGCGCATCCAGCTGAGGCCGATCGGCTTCCCGCGCATCGCCCAGGATCTTCACCGCCTGACTGGTATCGCCCTGATGAATGGCCAGCGCGGCGGCCGTCATTTGCCAGTCAATCGTCAACGGTCCCAGCTTCTGTTGTTGCTCCAGCTCATTGCGCACCGGATCGACGTCGCCCGCTTCGAGCTCCGCCATTCGTGCTTTGAACTGACAAATCGTTCGCTGCGATTCGTCGCCACGGCGCGCGGCCTGTTCGTAACGAGCGATCGCATCCTTCGGCCGATGTTCTTTGCGAAGCGTTTCGGCTACCGAGTAATAATAATCCGCATTGAACGGCGCGATGTTCATGGCCGCTTCAAAAAATCGCTCCGCCGCGGCAAAATCGCTGCGACTCACCGCGATCATTCCCCGGTAGTAATTTGCCGCATCGGTGTTTTCTCCGAAACCAATTGCGCTCTCGAACAACCGATCGGCTGAATCGAAATCCGAGTGATCGTAATAAATTTTGCCGGCGTGGAACAAAATTCCGCCAAGCGCAGTGTTCTTGTATTTGGCCGCGATCAATCGCTTCGCTGCCTCATCCCAACGGCCAACTTGTTCGTCAGCGATCGCATGCTCGACGAGTTCTTCCGCCGACGCGCCGGCAAAATCGCCTGTCGCCTTTGCAGCAATTTTCGCCTCGTTTCGCGTCGCGATCAGGTATCGCCAATATTCGAATTTTTTTCCGACATAGAACGTCGCCCCGAGCAGAATCAGCGCGCCGGCGACTACCGCCAGCTTTTGCATCTCAATTTTCTTGGACGTTCCAGTGCCGAGCGTTCGACGCGACGCGTGATGTTGCTCGGGCTGATATGATGGCTCCGATGGCGGAGATGGGACCGGCGCCGGGCCCTTGGCTTTCGCGGCCGGTTCGGGCGCGGAAGCTTTTTGTTCAGCCGCCGGCGGCGGATTTGCTGATCGTGAACCCCCCAGAAAACGCCGTTGCTCCGGAGTTAGTTTCAACCGCTCTGAATCGTGTTCCGGCATTAATGGGTTGGTTTGGTATCGTCGACGATCCCGCGGCGAGTCGTCAAATAAACTGCAAAACTCCCGAGCCAATGGCCACCCTCGTAATGTTCACCAGTTACCGCCGCTAATCCGGCGCGGCGATGAGCATCCGCTGCCGCTTCCAACGCTTCACGCCTGGGATCATCGTTTGGCAACGCGGAAACAATTCCTTCTAACATCCACGCCCGGCTCAAATTCAGTCCGTCGAGATGTGCCAATTTCGGATCGCTCGGATCCGGCGATACCGCGACCTTCAGCCAGTCGGCGTTGTCACTTCCTTCGCGGCCGATCGGAATCTGGGGCATGAAATTCTTCAACCAGTTCGTGAATTCCTTTTGAGGAACGACCCGGCGCATCACGTCCGCTTCCCCCAAACATGGAGAAAGGAAATCTTCGCCGGACGGTTCGTAATTGAGGGGACAGTTCTTGTCCGCGAGGAAGAATTTCTTGGCTGAATCTCGGATTAACCGGGCAAACGAATCGTTTTTCGCCGTGCGCGCATAATCAAACATTAATCCCAGGCTGAACGCGGTTTGATCGTGCTCACCAACCCGCACCGGGTTTGAAAGCTTCGGCAGCCAGGTGGTCAGTCTTTCGACCGCGATATCTTCCAGCGGTTTCAGGTCGGCGGACCATTCTTTCGCATCCTGATCATCCCATTCGCGCAATTCGGCAGACAGCTGGAGGAGCCAGGCCAGTCCGTACGGACGCTCGAAACTGGAGCGGCCATCCCCCTTTATATATGAGGCCTCCTGTTTCAGGTTCTCCGCGGTCAAACTTTGCTTAAGCGCCGCCCGGGCGTCTTTGGCAAATGGCGCGTCCGGGAAAGTGCGCAATAACCGGACTAGGAGCCAATGGCCATGGACCGATGAGTGCCAGTCATAACACCCGCAAAACGCCGGGGTCAGTTTTCGCGGCGGCGCCACATCGGCATCACTATTAAGAACGTGCGAAATCTTGTTTGGATAATCCTTGTGCACGCAGGCCAGGGCGAGTTTCGCAAAACGTTCCGCCGCTTTGGCGTCGAAAGCCGCGTCCGCTGTAGTGGCGGTCGTGTCGGCCGCAGTCGCCTTCTCCGTAGTGGGACCCATGCCGGCTGCGATCAAGCAGACCATCGACATGCCTAATACCGCGACCGCGGAGAGCGCACGGATTTTCGATTGCGTTTGGCGCCTTGCCCGCGGAAAAGTTAACCCCGCCATGATCACCCGATATTACATCATCGCTTGCCTATTGCTAAACGTTGCGCAAATCAACGCCGTGCCCGTCGCCGATTCCACCAGCAACCCGCTCCTGAAGGAAAGCTCCCTGCCGCTCCATTATCCAGCGTTCGACAAGATAAAGAACGAGGATTTCAAGCCCGCAATGGAAGCCGGGATGCGCGACCAATTGAAGGAAATCGAGCCGATCGCCAACAACAAAGCCAAGGCCACGTTCGATAATACGATCGTCGCCTTGGAACGCACCGGCCGGGTCCTCGACCGGACCGACCGGATTTTTTCCAACCTCAACTCCTGTAACACGAATCCCGAGTTGCAGAAAATCGACAAGGAAATGGCGCCGAAACTTTCCGCCCATCACGACGCCATTCATCTCAACGCTAAATTGTTCGCGCGAGTCAAGGAACTCTACGACAACCGGGAAAAACTCGGGCTGGATCCGGAATCGGCCTATCTGCTCGAGCGTTATTATAAAGATTTCGTGCGGGCCGGCGCGAAATTATCCGACGGCGACAAAGAGAAGTTGAAGAAGATCAATGCCGAACTCGCGACGCTGCAGACAGACTTCGAGCAGAACGTGCTCAAGGAAAAGAACGCCTCCTCCATTGTTGTCGACAACAAGGAAGATCTTGCCGGTTTGTCCGACAGCCAGATGGCGAACGTTACCAGCGCCGCCAAGGCCGAAAACAAGGAGGGCAAGTTCGTGATTCAAATGCAGAACACGACCGGGCAGCCGTTGCTGAATTCTTTGCAAAATCGTGCATTGCGTCAGCGGATCATGGACACGTCGCTTGCCCGAAACAGTCACGGCGGCGCGTTCGACACTCAGAAGATCGTCTTGCGCACGGCCCAATTGCGCGCCGAAAAAGCGAAGCTGCTCGGTTACGACACCTGGGCGGCCTACCAACTGGAAGATCAGACCGCGCACAATGTTGCGACCGTGAACAAAATTCTGGGCGATCTCGCGCCGCCGGCTGTGACCAACGCGAAAGCCGAAGCGGCCGAGCAGCAAAAGATTGTCGACCAGGAAAACGGCGGATTTCAGATCGGCGCCGCGGACTGGGATTTTTATTCGGAAAAAGTGCGCAAGGCAAAATACGATTTCGATGAATCGCAACTCCGGCCTTATTACGAACTGAATCACGTGCTTCTCGACGGCGTTTTCTTCGCCGCGAACAAGGAGTACGGCCTCACTTTCAAGGAACGTCACGACCTGCCCGTGTATCAGCCGGACGTACGGGTGTTTGATGTGTTCGATCGCGACGGCAAACAGCTGGCAATATTTATTGGTGATTATTATGCGCGAGCATCAAAGCGCGGCGGCGCGTGGATGAACTCCTACGTCACCCAAAATAAATTGTTCGGGACGCAGCCCGTTGTCGCCAATCATCTCAACATTCCAAAGCCTCCTGCGGGCCAGCCCACCTTGCTCACCCATGACGAAGTTCGCACCGCATTCCACGAATTCGGTCACGCGCTTCACGGAATGTTTTCCAATGTGAAATATCCGCGCTTTGCCGCCACCAGCGTGCCGCGGGATTTCGTCGAGTACCCGTCACAAGTGAACGAGATGTGGGCGAGCTGGCCCGAAGTCCTGAAAAATTACGCGAAACATTATCAGACCGGTGAGCCGATCCCTCAGGCGTTACTCGATAAGGTCGAAGCCGCCGAAAAATTCAATCAAGGCTACAAAACGACCGAATACCTCGCCGCGTCACTTCTCGACCAGGCTTGGCACCAACTCGATCCGTCACAAATTCCGACGGACGCGATCGCATTCGAAAAGCAGGCGTTGCAGAAGGCGGGTGTGGATTATGCGCCTGTGCCGCCCCGTTATCGCAGCTTTTATTTCTCGCACGCTTTCGCCGGCGGTTATTCGGCTGGCTATTATTCTTATATATGGAGCGAGGTGCTCGATGCCGACACGGTCGAGTATTTCAAGGAGCACGGTGGCCTCACTCGGGAAAACGGAGACCTCTTCCGCGAAAAACTCTTATCGCGCGGTGGCTCGGCTGATGCGCTTGGCTTGTTCAAAAGCTTCACGGGCCGCGATCCATATCTCGAACCATTGCTTAAACGCCGCGGCCTCGAAAAAACTCCAGGCGCGGACGATAACAAACCGTCAAGCTCGCCACCGACGGGTTAGGCCGGTTTTGGTTATCTGTTATCGGTTAATAGCTATTCGGAAGGACCGATTCGGACCGAATAACCGAGAACAGATAACGCGCAGCTGTTGCCGAAAAAACACCGGCGCGCTATTTTCCAGCCCGTGAAAGCAACGATTTCGAACATTCTTTCTCTTTTGCTGTTCGCAACAGCTGCGCGCGCCAGCAACAGCGTCGTCAACATGTCGCATTACGACATGATGCGGCCGGATTTCGTCGGCATGAAAAGCGAAGGCGTGATCGGCGTGATCCATGAAGCAAGTTTTCCGCGATTCGAACGCGATTCGCGATACACCGAACGACAGGTTCAGGCGATGCGCGCCGGATTACTTTGGGGCGCTTACCATTTCGCCGACGGCACCGATCCGATTCGGCAGGCCGATCATTTTCTGTCCGTCGTTGCGTCGTCGCACCCGAGCGTGAGCGGTCCTGCTCAAGAGGAAAAGAATCGTCCGGGCGTGTTGCTCGTTCTCGATTTTGAAAAAAATCATTACCACGGCGGCAACATGACTGTTGGCCAGGCAGCCGCGTTCGCGCAGCGAATCAAAGAGCGCACCGGAGTTTATCCTGGAATTTACGGCAGCGAATATCGGCTCCGCCAAATGTTCAGTGGCGTGAACGGAGCTCAGCGCGCGGTGCTTTCCAATTGCTGGTTGTGGGTCGCTAACTATCACGCGCAGCCGGGCGGCATCGCGCCGTTCGGCAATTGGAATCTTTGGCAATACACCGGCGACGGTAAATGCGGCCTTCGTCCCCGGAATGCGTTTCCGGTGGGCGTGGCCAACATGCGAAAAGCCGAACGAAATATTTTCAACGGCAACAACGTTTCGCTCCAAAACTTCTGGCAAAGCCACTCCTGGTCGCCATCAGGCTAGGCTGGATTCCGCTAATCGCCCGCGGAGCGGCCAATCCGACTACAATCAGCTCGGATCGATTGGCTTACGGTCCAGGAAAAGTAGCCCGGTTTGGCCCGGGAGAAGCTTCGTTCCAATTGTCGGCCTCTCATCATCGAGACGCCGGCTGAATTCATGGATACCGACCTCGAGTCAGATCTTCAGTTGGAAATCGCCCATGTCCTGTTCGTAGACATCGTCGGCTACTCCAAACTGTTGATGAACGAACAACGCGAATCGGTCCGCGAATTGAACGACATTTTTCGAAACACCGACGCTTTCCGGGTGGCCGAGGAAGCTCAAAAACTGATTTGTCTTCCGACCGGGGACGGAATGGCGCTCGCGTTTACCAGCACTCCCGACGCGCCGGTTCGATGCGCATTGCAGGCAGGCAAAAGTTTGCGGCGCCATCCGGAATTGAAAGTTCGAATGGGTGTTCACAGCGGACCAATCAGCGGAATCACCGACTTAAACGATCGGTCGAACGTTGCCGGCGCCAGCATCAACATCGCGCAGCGCGTGATGGATTGCGGCGACGCCGGACACATTTTGCTTTCTAAACGCGTCGCCGAAGACCTTATCCAATACCGCCACTGGCAGCCTTACTTGCACGATCTCGGCGAATGCCAGGTGAAACATGGCGAAGTAATTTCACTGGTTAATGTTTATGACGACGAAGTCGGCAATCCGCAGCCGCCGGAGAAGATCAACTCCAATGCTCGGACACAACGTCCAGGTTCCGCCAACTCTCCACACATACGGCAAGGTTTTCGGCGCGTCGGGTTCACGCTTCTAATCTTGATCGCCGCAGCTGGTGTCGCGTTTTGGTTTTATTCTATTCGGCCGGTACCCAAGTCATCATCTGCAACTCCGATCGGGACTGCGGCTGATTTCATCCCGGAAAAAAGCATCGCTGTGCTGCCGTTTGAAAACTTGAGCGCCAATCAGGAGACGGCCTTTTTCACCGACGGGGTACAAGATGAGATTCTGTCGGACCTTGCGAAAGTTGCGGACCTCAAGGTCATCAGCCGCACCAGCGTCCTCCAATACAAAGCGCCTCGCGCTCGGAACCTGCGCGAAATCGGCAAGCAACTCGGTGTCGCTCACGTTGTGGAAGGCAGCGTTCAACGCGCCAACAATCGTGTCCGGATTAACGCCCAGCTCATCGACGCCCGCACCGATGCCCATCTTTGGGCCCAAACTTACGATCGCGATCTGGCCGATGTTTTTGCGATTCAAAGCGAAATTGCCAGGACAATCGCCGATCAGCTTCAGGCCAGGCTTTCTTCGAAAGAGGAAGCAGCCCTCGACCTGAAACCAACGGAAAATTTGGCTGCTTACGATTTGTATCTGCAAGCGACCCAGAGCGGCCGCAATCGAGCGAGCTCGATTGGAAGTGGCGGAGCGGAAGAAGCCAAACACCAAATCCAACTCCTGACTGAGGCCATTGACCACGATCCGGGTTTCCTGGCCGCGATCTGTTTGCTCGCGCAAAACCATCTCTATTTGCATTGGATCAATGCCGATCGATCGGTTGACCACGTTGGTCTGGCGAACCAGGCGATCGCGCAGGCGGAACGTTTGCAACCGAACAGCCCTGACGTCCATCTCACCCGCGGCGTTCTTCACTATTGGGGCGCTCGCGATTATCCCGCGGCCCTGTCCGAACTTTCCATCGCCCAACGCAGTCTGCCCAATGACACTCGCGTCTTATTCTTTATTTCGCTGATCGAGCGACGCCAGAACAACTGGACGGCCGCGATGCATCGCATGGAGCAATTGCTCAGTCTCGATCCTTGCAATATCAGCGTGGTCTCCGAGTTGGCCGGAACCTATGGCGTTCTGTTGCGTTACGAAGATGCAACCAAAACCCTCGACCGCGCGCTTGCCTGGAAGCCGCTCGATTTTAATCTCGGACTCCTCCGGGCCGATATGGATTTCCTTTGGAAGGCCGATCTCAGTCGCTGGAAAAATCTTGTCGAAAGTCCCAGCGACCAAATCCGCCGATGCCGATCCAAACGACGTTCTCAACGCGCGGATTGATTTGGCTCTGAAGGAACGCGACTATCCTCGTGCCGAACAACTGCTGGAAACCGGCGGTGGGACAGAAGTTGATGACAATGGATTTTTCACTCCGCGAGAATGGAAACAGGCCATTGTCGCGCGTGCGCTCGGTCAAAAATCCAAAGCCGAAACCAAACTTGCGGTCGCCCGTCAACGCGCTGCGGAAATAGTTCGCAATCATCCTGACGACGCCAAATCGCTTATGATTCTCGGGCAAATTGACGCGGCAATGGGTCGTCCCAACGAAGCGCTCGACGAAGCAAACCGCGCGGTTGAATTACTTCCGGCTTCGAAAGACGCGATCAACGGTTATCAATTGCAAACCCGCCTCATCATGGTTTACGCGCAAACCGGCGAGATCGATCGGGCCTTGGATGCTCTTGAAAGAGGAATTCATAATCCATACGCGCCCGAATACGGCGCGCTTAAACTGGACGAAGTTTGGGATCCGTTGCGCGGTAATTCCCGCTTCGAAAAGCTCGTGTCCTCACTCGCCCCGTCACGCTAGTCTCGCGGATCTGACTTCCGACGTCAGACATCCGACGTCTGACTTCAGTTCCCGCTTCGCTTCCCCAACCTCCCTGCTCCCTGCTTTGCTGCGCATTATGCTTGAGAGCTGAGCGTTCAGAGTTACTGTTAGACTGCGTAAAATCCCGAAAGATCGCAATTTCCCATGGGCGAACCTGTTAATCCTGACGTAACCGCAGTCCAAAAACCCGATGCCGCCGCCGTCTCCGGCGCTCCTCCATCCGAAAGGGCCGATCTTCGCCCGGAAAATATTCAGGACGCCGTGATTCGTCTCGCCGGAAATTCGCAGGACGGAATCCAAACCGCCGGCGCGTTTCTCGCCCGGCTCGCCGGTCGCAGCGATCAGGACGTCATGACTTACATGACGATCCCCGCCACTATTTCCGGCGGCCCATCGATCTTCCAAGTGCGCATCGGTACCGGCGAGGTTTTATCAGCCGGCGACGAGGCCGATTTTCTCGTCGCGTTTTATCAACACAGCTATCAGGACCATCTCGATTTTCTCAAGGAAGGCGGCGTCCTCCTTTACGATTCGGACAACGTTGAGCCGAATCTCGATGACAAGCGTTTCGTTTACGTCGGCGTGCCCATCACTGGTCTGACCGTCGAGGCGCTCGGCGGAACCGCCAAGGACAAGGGCAAAAACATTTTCGTGCTCGGATTGATCACGAAAATTTTCGGACTCGATGTCGAGAAGTTAAAACGAATCATCACAGAAAAATTCGCGGGGAAAGACGAGAGCATCGTGAACACCGCGCTGATGGCGTTCCAGGCGGGCTACGCCTATCCAGTCGGCAAGGTGCTGACCCACCATTATCAATTTGAAAAGTTCGAGAAAAAACCAGGCGCGCGCGACCAAATCACGATGGACGGCAACACTGCGCTCGCTTTCGGTCTGATCGCTGCCGGTGTGCGCTACGGCGCCGGTTACCCGATCACACCCTGGTCGTCGGTCATGGAGGTTTTGCGGACTCAGCTGCCAAAATACGGCGGAATATTCGTTCAAGCCGAGGACGAACTCGGCGCCGTCTCCCTGGCTCTGGGCTTTTCCTTTTCCGGATATCTCGCCGTTACCGGCAGCGCCGGACCCGGCATCTCGCTGAAGAGCGAAGCGATCGGTTGGGCGTCGATGGCCGAGATGCCGCTCATCATTTGCAACGTCCAGCGCGGCGGGCCGAGCACCGGTCTTCCAACCAACGTTGAGCAAAGCGATTTGCATCAGGCCATTTTCGGCAGTCACGGTGACAGTCCGCGCGTCGTGCTCGCCGCTTCGACGGTCGAAGACTGTTTCTATATCGCGATCGAAGCCGCCCGCATCGCTCGCAAATACAGCACGCCGGTTTTCATTTTGAGCGATACGTCGCTAGCCACCCGCATCGAAGCGTTCGACGAGCCTGATTTACCCAAATTGATGGTCGATCCGAAACCGGATCTGACTCCGCGGCAAAAGCACGTGCCGTATCCGCTCGATCAAATCACCCAACACATCCCGCCCGGCACTCGCATTCTTGATGGAAAATATCCGCTCCTGTCCGGACTCGAGCACGATGAGATGGGCCACCCGACTGGCAGTCCGAAATTGCACATGGCAATGACGGCGAAACGCCGGAACAAATTGCGCAAGCTCGCCGAAGAAATTCCGGTCCCGGAAGTTTACGGCGATCAGAAGGGCGACACGCTCCTTCTCGGTTGGGGATCAACTTATGGTCCGATCCACGACGCCGTGAAAATGGGGCGCGAGCACGGTGAAAAAATGGGGGCGATCCATTTGCGCCACGTTCATCCGTTGCCGAACGGGCTCGAGAAAATTTTCGCGAACTTCAAACGCGTTGTCACCGTAGAGATGAACGACCAGGGCGTTTACGGGTTCGGCCAGCTCGCCACCATTCTGCGCGCGCGTTATTGCGAACCGAAAATCGAGAGCGTGACCAAGACCGACGGCCTCACCTTCCGGGTGAAGGAAATTCTTCAAGCCGTTTTCCCCGGCAAGTTTGTTTCAGCCAGGGGCTATTCACCAAATCGTCCGGTGTCTTCAAACGGCGAACAAGATTCCAAGCTTGCGCGCGCCGAATCCATCACCCAGGGAGTGGGATAAGAGCATGGAGCTTGGAGCTAGGAGCCTGGAGTCGAACGATCGGAGTTTGCATCTTCTCCGTGCTCCCCGCGCCCTGCTCCCCGCTATTAATTTATGACCGAAACGAACACGAAAGGTGGAACGCGCTGTCCCTAGCGCGTTAATACATTTTATGAGTGAAGCGAACAGAAACGATTCTGGTGTAGGGGCGGCCGTGTCGGCCGCGGTTGCCGAACCACCGCGCGAGAAACTGAACAAGAAAGCCATCACCGCCGACCATCCCACCTGGTGTCCCGGCTGCGGCGATTTCGCGGTGCTCGCTTCCTTCTACAAAGTGCTCGAGAAACGTAATCTCGATCACGAAAAGATCGTCACCCTCGCCGGGATCGGTTGTTCGTCGCGCTTTCCTTATTTCGTCAACGGCCACGGCGCCCACTTCATTCACGGCCGCGCCGTCCCGCTCGCCAGCGGCATCAGTCTGGCCCGACCCGATCTTCACGTCTTTTTGTTCGGCGGCGACGGTGACGGTTTCTCCATCGGCGGCAACCATCTCAACCACGGCGCGCGCAAGAACGTCAACCTCGTCTACTTCATCATGGACAACTTCGTCTATGGCCTGACCAAAAAGCAGACCTCGCCGACGTCGCCCATCGGTTTCAAGAGCAAGACCGACCCGACCGGCGCGATCGACATGCCGGTCAACCCGATGAAACAATTAATATCCGCGGGCGCCACCTTCATCGCGCGCACTCACGCCACTCAGGTCAAACACATGATGGAAATGATCGAGCGCGCGTTCGATCACCAGGGCTTCAGCGTCATCGAATGTTTGTGCAGAGTGCGTCGAATTTTTCCCCGACGTCTTCGACCCGGCCGATCCGCGCAAAGGCGGCAGTTTCGAATTGATCCAGGAAAAGAAATGGGACAACACGCCGGAAGACGAATTGCGACATGACGTAACGGACGAACTGGCCGCGTACAAGTTGGCTCAGTTGCCGTTCCCCGGAGTTTTCGGCGTATTTTTTCAGACCGACCGTCCAACAAAAAACGCGTTGGAAAAGAAATGGATCGAAACAACGCGCGAGAAGACAGGAAATCTCTCGGACGTCCAGACGCTCCAAAAAACATTCGACCGGATGAAGTGAGTTTCATGAGCTGCATAGTCGCGCTGTCATGTCGGGTGTCCAGAGAACTTAAACCTACGCTTAAAGCCTCTTTGCCGCGCCCTCCTGAGGTCAACTTCAGCGCGAGATCACTTTGGGATCTCTCCGAATTCACGGGTCTTTCTCGGGGTTGCTGAATCCGCCTATCACTAAGCCAGCGGTCGATCTGTGACGTCATCGAATTAGCCGCGGTTCATTCCTTTCGCCGCTAGCGAATAAAAGAAAAAGCGCGCCAAGGTATCGCGACGCGCGGAAGGTTGACACCGCTACGCGGCGGTTGTGGTGCGAACTTTCATTGTGAAAGGGCTCTTAGGGCGACTCACGAACCCTCGAAAATTGTCGAGCGCGCAACGGGCGCGCCGCAAATTTCTGCGCTATTTCCCGAAAGGCTTTTACGACGAGACCTATTTGGAGTGGGAGCGCGAATATAAATGCGAGACGCACCTGCGTTGGAAAGAAGCCGCTCAACCGCAATGAATTCTGTCGCCTCCTGAAAAAGCGCGGCTATGCCGAAATCGCCGCGCGGGCCGTGCGCACGGAGCAACGTTCGCGTCACAGCATGATTTTCTCGTTCGAAAAAATGGCGTTGCGCGACGCGGTAAGATCGACAACGGGCGCGCGATTGTTCGCCACCGCGCTTTACGAATTCCTTTATGGCCCCGGCGACCGCAGAACGAAATTTGAAAAGTGGTGTGAAGCAGTCGCGCGGTTGCCGAGAAAACAGACGCGGGTGTTAACCTGGCCGCTCGTAACCGTGTGGGGATTTATCGCCCGGCCCGAGGAGCACATCTTCCTGAAACCGAACGTAACGAAAATCGCGGCGCAGAAATATGGTTTCGATTTCAGATATCAATCAAAGCCGAACTGGGAAACATATCTCCAGCTTGCTCGAATTTGCCGAGACGGTGCGGCATGATGTGCGCGATCTTCATCCGCGCGACATGATCGACATCCAGTCCTTCATCTGGGTGCAAGGCTCGGACGAATATCCTTGAGGCTAAGCGTCAGCTGCAGTCGTCATCCCCGTCTATCAACAACAACTATCAACCATCAACTTCGCGTCTCGTGATCGCTTAACGGTCGCGCGATCCCGGTGACGGTTGCATCGGTTGCCAATGTCAGTGTTGCTGGTGCAACCACGCGCCGAGTGCGCGAAAGGCCGTGCCGAGCAAAGCGCCGGGCGAATCGGTCAGAACTTGAACGATACGCGGACTCAAGTCCTGTTGCGGCGAGTCGAGCGTTCCGGACAAATGCACAGTCGTCCAGAGATAACCGCCTGATTCACGAGTAAACACTTCCTCCGGATGCGGCAGCCAGTCGAGATATTGGCGGGCGAAACCGATCTGGAGCGTGCCGCTTAACGACCGGTCACTGAACGAAATCTTTCCTTCAATTCGAAATTTCTCCTTTTGCTCGATAGCAATGTCGTTCAATTCGCAATCCCCCTCGCGCCACCGAAACTTCGAACGACAAACATCGAGATCGAGCTGAGCGAGATCGTTGTGTTTTGTGACGGCGGCAATCGCATCGAGAAATTTCATGTTACCAACGCGTCCGCTTTTTACTTGAACCGCACCGGCGATCGTTGCCGCGGCGAGTTTGTAATCGTTGCCGGTCCAATGAAGATCGCCGGTCGCGGCGCCAGCAAAGTTGCCGTTCCAGGATTTCGGCAGCCAGTCGCGAACGGGGACGTCGTTCCAGTTGAAACCAAAGTCAGCATGCTTTTCTCCACTGATCGCAGTGCTGCCCTCACCATGAATGCTGCCGACGCCGGCGGTGAGATCGAGCTGGTAAAGCGTGAAAACTTTTTTGGTGATGAGGAGATGGATTTCGCGCACGCCCAATTCGGGCAAGGACGGGTTTTTCAGCATGCCGCCGCTCGCCCGATATTCAAAATCGCGGCCGTTCGGCGTGATAACGAGGCGCGTCTTAAAAACTCCGCCGGTTTCGCCGCGCATCGGCCACGTTACATCGACATCGTCCGACCAAACGCGCTTCAAGTAGACGCGATCAGGAAGAAACAAGAAATACCACGGCCTGACCGGTCGCGGCTCGGGTCTGGGTTCGTAAACGTGAATCCCTATCTTGGCGCGGTCGATATGCAGATCGTCGATCTGCCACCTGCGCAGGAAGACACCGAGAGGATTGAATCGACCCGTGACTCCGTGGGCATCGAGACTGGTTATGGCTTTACGCCCGTCGCGTGCGCTGAACTTTTCGGATTGCGCGCTGAGCAATCCGGTCCGGCGAATCGACGTAAACTCGCTTGCCGCAAAGTGCAAACCCTTCGCTGTTTCCTGTTCCAGAGCCTGATGAAAACGCGGACCCTCCACATAATGGGTCAGCCCCGGATTGATCAGAACAAAGGCGACCCCGATAGCGATCGCGATCCCTGCAGCCGCGGAAACGATTATCGAAAAGCGTCGTCTACGCGATTGATTGCGCATCTGATCATTAATCGCATCTGGGAATTAAGAATTGGGGTGGTACTTAAATATTACGCCGATCGTGCATCGCAGACGAGCAGTTGCCACTGACGACGATAAGCGAAGAAAGCGATCAGAGGTCAGGCGTTCCCGGGAGCGAGGTTTACGATATGGCGCATGGCAGAATTCGGCGTTAATAATTGAGTGATGGAGACGACAACTGAGCATGCCGGCGTTCCGGTTCATCCGCCGCTGTGGTTCTTGTCAGCGCTGCTGCTGGGCGCGTTGATTGATGATCGCGTTCACCGACTCCTGATATTTCAAGACAACCAGGGCGCTGGATTGGCGGCGTTGTGGCAGTGATCGGAATCGCACTCGTCGCTACCGGTCGCGCAACAATGGTCAAGCACGGAACGAACGTGAACCCAACGCAGCCGGCGACGACGATTGTCGAAACCGGGCCGTTCCGTTTTACGCGAAACCCGCTCTACGTCGGGCTGACTATAATTTACGTCGGACTATCGCTCGCGCTGAACACCTGGTGGAGTTTGTTCCTCCTGATCCCGGTCTGGATCGTGATGCATTTGTTTGTGGTGCGCCGCGAAGAAGCCTATCTCGAAAGAAAATTCGGAGAAACCTACCTGACCTACAAACGTCGCGTCCGCCGCTATCTGTAACGATCAGATTCTTCGGAGAGCAATTCCGCTTTCTACGTTCTACTCTCTTCCTTCCGGCGCGCCTTCACGCCACGGGAACCGCGGTTGGCGCTCTTCTCCCCTCCATCAACAATCAACTATCAACCATCAACTTCTTCGAAGTCACGCCGGCACAACAGTAGTCTCCGCCATTTCAACAGGCGCCACCTCCGCCTTGTCGGTGATCAGTTTTCGCAAATATGGGATTAGCACGAGCAGCCCAATGCCGACTGCTAGCGTAATAATACCGAGTTGGGTGAAGAGCTTGATGTAACCCGGATTCGTCGATGCCGCCGTTGCGCCGGTTGGATTAGGAATCATTCCCGAAAAATCGCCGGCGAACAGCGACGCGAGTCCGGTCCAGAGCATCCAACTGCCCATCATGATTCCCTGATATTGGCGCGGTGCGAGTTTGCCGATCATCGCGTAACCGATCGGCGAGATGAGGAGTTCGCCGATGCTCTGCAAAACATAACTCCAGAACAACCAGCTGAACGCGCTCAAGCCGTTAACGCCGGCCAGCTTGATGCCGACCGGCAAGATCAGGAACGCGATCGCCATCAACAACAACGAAGCCGCGAACTGTTGCGGGATGTCGATCCTCCAACCGCGCCCGCGCATTTTGGTGAACAACGCCGCGAGCAATGGGCCGCCGATCACAATGCACACCGTGTTGATGTTCTGGATCCATTGCGGCTGAATTTCCACTTTGCCGATCATCCGATCGACGTTGTGCACGGCGAACAGCATGAGCCCGCTCGGCGCCATCTGATACAGCGACCAAAACATGAGTGAGCCGATCGTTAAAATGAGATAGGCCGTCATGTTCCGTTTCTCCCGGCGATCGCGGTGACGAACCGTGAGATAAATCAGGGTCAACGCTACCAATGCACAGATGCCTTTGACCAAAGGTTCGGTCATGCCGGGTCGCTGAAGAAGAAACCACACCACCGGGACGAGACCGACCAGAATGGCGATGCCGGCGAGCAAGCGTTGTTGAAATTTCTTGGGCGTAACTTCGAGCAACACCGTGTTGCGGTCGGCCAGCGTTTTCCACGACGCCAGGGCGAGAATGATCGCAACGAAATTGCCGAGCGTCGCGAAAATGAAAAGGCTCGCGTAACTTTCGGTCCCCTGGAAATAACCGGCCACGGTGAACCCGACAAAAAATCCGACGTTCATGCCGGCGTAATTCCAAAGGAAAGCTCCTTCCCGGCGCGGATCGTCCGAAGTGAACCGTTGCGTCAGCATCATGTTGATGCAGGTGACATTGAGTCCGCTGCCGG
The DNA here is from genome assembly GCA_963800015.1 of uncultured Verrucomicrobiae bacterium. Taxonomy (GTDB): domain Bacteria; phylum Verrucomicrobiota; class Verrucomicrobiia; order Chthoniobacterales; family UBA10450; genus AV40. Next base: position 349,253 of record CAWCZE010000009.1, read on the forward strand.
TGAGAAAAAGTGCGAGCCCGACGTAGAACAACGCCAGCGTCCCGGTCGCGATGCATCCACAACCGACGACCTGCAACGCCATGCCACCAACGAAAAGATTCCGGTTGGAGAGAAAACGTCCGCCGAGATAACCGCCGAAAAGATGCAGCCCGTAATTGAACGCGCCAAACACACCCATCAACGCCGTCGCCAATCTAACCGGCAGCTGCAAATGCTTCGTCGCGTAAAGAACGAGCGTCGAATAAAGAACCGCAAACCCAAGCGTCGCGAAAATCTGGATGAAGAAGAGAACGGCCGTCCCTTCCGGCGCGTTCGCAAAGCGCCGTTTAAGAAATTTCATCCGGCGCCATTTGGGCTGTGACCAGTAACAAAGTCAAGACTCCGACTGAATCTGTGCTTCTGTTCTTACTCCAGCGCCGTGCTCCGGACTCTGGCCTATCGAGCCCGCCACGCTGAACCGACTTCGGTTGGCTGGCAGGAGCACGCATGCGAAAATGATCGAGTAAAAGTTTAAACGACACGGGCGGCAGCGATGTCCGAATCCAAAATCGCGATCGATTATTTGGCCAACCATCCTGAATTGCTGGACCAGATGCAGAGCTCTCTTGGAAAGAGTGGCGGGATATTTATGAGCAGCGTGATCAAACGTTGGAGCATTGTCTGAAGAATTATCAGGAGCGGATGAACACCGATCGCCTGCCGCTCGCATTAGTTGGTTTACACAGACGTTTCGGCGAGTCACCGAAACGAGCACGCGAGGCGCGTGCGCTCCCCACGGGACACTTGTCGGCATGGTCTCGTTAAAATTTCACGATTTGGATACTCGTCCTGATCTCGATCCGTGGTTAGGCGGACTGCTCGTGCTTCCGGAATGGAGAAATCGAGGCATTGGAACGATGCTGACGCACCGCGCTAGCGCCGAGGCTCGCCGATTGAATGTTTCCCGGCTGTATCTTTGGACGCCTTCAGCCGAACGGCTTTATCGAAAACTTGGCTGGCAAGTCGTCGAACGAACGAATTATTTCGGCAAGGAAGCGGTCGTGATGGAACGCAAAACCAGCGACGATGAGGCGTAAACCTGCCGGCGCTGCAGCCTATCGGCTATGCGAGTGAGAAGATAAGGAAGGCAGAGCGACGCTCGCGAGTGTGGAAACTACTTAACCAGTGTTGGCACAGCTGCTGCTAAATAGTAGCCAAAGCTCGGGAGTCACTTAAAAAATATAAATTTGACGTTCCCTTCCGTCAGCTTTTACAGCGGGATCAGAAATGATCCCGCTTTTTTTTCTTTTAACCACTAATGGACACGAATTAACACGAATTTTTCGAACTTTAATCAAGAATCGCGGCGCTAAGGCCGCTCCTACATTCATCTTGCGTTTTTTTTGCGGATATTCGCGTTCATTCGCGGGCTCTCCCACGCTCTGGAGAGCTCCGGTTGTGCCAACGCGCGTTTTGACTGAGCGAAACCGCGACGTCGGCGTTAATGTCGCGGGGTGGATTCGGTTCTCATCATCGGCGGCGGACCCGCGGGAATGCGCGCGGCGGAAGTCGCTAGCGCGATCCTCCTTCGTGACGCCACGGCGGGAGAAGTGAAGGCTGCGACCGTTCTGTGCGATGCCCAGGGTTCTTTCGGTCGCAAATTTCTGATCGCCGGACGCGGTGGTTTGAATCTGACCCATAGCGAACCGCTCGAAAATTTTCCCGATCGATATGGCGCAGAACAGGAACGTTGGCGCGATTTGTTGGAAAAATTCGGCCCGGCGGACTTGGAGCAATGGGCGAACTCACTGGGAATAGAAACCTATGTGGGATCGAGCGGCCGATTGTTTCCACGCGGGCAAAAAGCCGCCGGACTCTTGCGGGCGTGGCTCGAGCGGTTGCGGTCGAACGGTGTTGAATTTCAAACCGGTGCGCGCTTTACCAGCTTGGAACGTCTCGAGGATGGATGGCGCGTCCACTTTGAGAATGGAGAGCGAACCGCGAAAGCGGTCGTGCTCGCGCTCGGCGGGGCGTCCTACCCCGAGACCGGTTCGGATGGAAAGTGGCCGACCATTCTGGCGAAGCTCGGGATCGCGATCACGCCCTGGCAGCCGGCGAATTGCGGATGGGAAGTTGACTGGCCGCAATCGGTTCTCGAGAAAGCGGAAGGGAAACCCCTCAAGAATCTGACCGTGCGCGCGGGCAGACGAAGCGGTCTCGGGCGAATTGCTCATCACCAAATATGGTCTGGAAGGCGGCGCGATTTATCGGCTCGGGCCGACGTTGCGCCGAATGAACGAGCCGGCGCTGACTATCGATTTCAAACCGCAACTGTCTGCCGAGGTTTTGCGCGAACGCGCTTCGAATCTGAAGCAGCCGGCGGAATGGTTTCGTGCTTGGAAGTTGAACGCGGCAGCGGTCGCGTTGATGGAGACCTACGCGAAGGATGACGATCTGGAGCGCGCGATCGAGCGGGTGAAGAATTTTTCTCTCCGGTTGCAAGGTCCCAGGCCGATCGACGAAGCAATTTCTTCGGCTGGCGGCGTGCCTTGGAGCGAACTGGACGAGACGCTGATGTTGCGCAAGGCGCCCGGCGTTTTTGTTGCCGGCGAAATGATTGATTGGGAGGCCCCGACTGGCGGCTATCTGTTGCAAGGATGTTTTGCGACGGGGACTCGGGCCGGCGCCAGCGCAGCTGCCGCAGTTACCGGTTATTGATCACGAGAGCAGATGGCTAAAGTTTAAAGACGCGGCCGTGCTAGATTGAGCCATGGGCGATAAATCTCCGAAGGCAACGCAAAAACAAGCGGCGCAGAAGCAGGTGAAAAACGAGGCGGCCAAGCAGCAAAAGGGAAAGGCAATAGCCGCGAAGCAAGCCGGTAATAATCCGAAGCGAAACAAATAATTCCGCAAGAATCGCGGCGCTGAGGCCGCTCCTACATTCGTCTTCCGCGTTCGGGTCTTCGTGGCTGACTTTGAATCAATTTTTTTCGCGCGACCGATTGGCGGGCTCTCCCATGGTTTGGAGGAGCTCGAGTTCGTGCCAGCGGGCGTAGAGCTGGGCGACTTTGTCACGCGCTGTTTTCAATTGGGTTTCCAAATCGGAAATTTCGGCGCGCGGTTTCGCATAGAAATCAGGCGCGGCGAAGGTCGCTTCCAAATCGGATACTTCGTTTTCGGCGGCGAGAATGTTCGCTTCCATCGATTCCCATTCGCGCTCTTCTTTATATTTGAGCTTGCCCGGTTTCCCTTTGCTTTTCTTTCCCTCGGCAACGGCTGTTCTGGCCGGTGCAAGGTCCCGGCTCGTCTGACCTCTGACGTCAGACGTCTGATGTCCGGTCGCGTTGCGCGACTCGCGTCTTTCCAAATAGTAATCGTAATTCCCGACGCTGTAGACAACGCGGCATTCGCCTTCAAAGGCGAGAATCGAGGTGCACACGCGATTCAGGAAATAGCGATCGTGACTGACCACGATGACGCAGCCGCCAAAAGCGACCAGCGCTTCCTCAAGCAGGCGCAACGTTCCGAGATCGAGGTCATTGGTCGGTTCGTCGAGAATCAACACATTGCCGCCGCGCTTCAGGATTTTTGCCAGCAACACCCGGCTGCGTTCGCCGCCGCTGAGATTCGAGATTTTGGTATTGATGCGTTCTTCGCTGAAAAGAAATCTTCTTAGATACGCTCGTAAAGTGATGCTTTGCTCCGCCGAGGGTGACGTGTTCGCTGCCGGTGCCGACTTCTTCCCAAACCGTTTTCGAATCGTCGAGCAGCAGCCGGTTTTGATCGACATAATTAATCTGGGTCCGCGCGCCGATCTCCAGTTCGCCGCTGGCAACCGGCAGTTCCTGGAGAATGACTTTAAGGAGCGAAGATTTGCCGAGGCCGTTGCGGCCGACCACACCGAGTCGTTCACCGGCGGTGAGATTGAGATTCGCGTGCTGAAAAAGCGTGCGGCCGCCCAGTTCCACGCTGACGTCGCGCAATTCGATGATGCGATTCGCGAGTTCGGGCGGCGTGGGAATAATCAAATCGACGTCGAGCTCTTGTTCCGGCCCTTCCTGCGCCGCCATTTCGAAATAACGTTCGACGCGGTCGACTGATTTCGTCCGGCGCGCCCGCGGCGCTTTTCTCACCCATTGCAGTTCGCGTTTCAAAAACTTCTGCCGTTTACGTTCCTGCATTTCCTCCACCGCTTTTCGCTGGACGCGCGCGAGCAGGTAATCGGTGTAGTTGCCGTCGTAGCTGACGAATTGGCCGCGCGACAGCTCCACGATTCGCGTCGCCACTCGATCGAGAAAATAGCGATCGTGGGTGACGAACAAACACGTCCCGGAATAACGCGCGAGAAAATCCTCCAGCCATTCGATCGACCCGGTATCAAGATGGTTGGTTGGTTCGTCGAGAATCAGAAAGTCGGGACGCGCGAGCAACGCCCGGCAAAGCGCGACCCGGCGTTTTTCGCCGCCGGAAAGTGTGCCCACAATGCGATCAGGTGCCGGCGCGTGCAAATTCGTGATGAGCGATTTGATTCGGTGTTCCAAATCCCAACCATCGACGTGAATAATCTGGTCGAGGAGGGTGGCGCTGAGCGGGCTGTCGCCCGGAACGCGTTCGTATTCCGCGATCAGATCGAGAATCCGCTGGGCGCCGCTAAGAATGTTGGCGTGGACCGTGGCCGCATCGTCCAGACCGGAAACTTGCGGCATGTAGCCGGTAACCAGATCGCGTTGGCGGGTGAACTCACCGGAATCGGGTTGCGCCACACCGGCCGCGATCTGGAGAAATGTTGATTTGCCCGAACCGTTGCGGCCGACCAGCCCAATGTGTTCGCCTTGGGTGAAGGCAATCGTCGCGCCGTCGAGCACGACCTGATGGCCGTACTTCACGGAAAGATTATTCGCGCTCGCGATAACTGGGGCCATGGAAGAAGTTGAGATCGTTGAAGTTGTTGAAAAGTTGAGATCGTGAGTTTTGAAACGCGAAAGCAGCCAAGCAGCCTTCGCCCAACTACGGCTTGCTAACCACGCCTGTCACTACTGGAAGAGATCGCGGCGATGTCGCCGAGCAAACTTTTCTATCAACGATCAACTATCAACCATCAACTCTCCCTATCAGGCTCGCGCAGCAATGGCTTTGGCGGCGAGCTTTTTAGTCCACTCTTTGCGCAGGACTTTCATCTCGGCTTTGAGGGAGACCATGCGGGGAGGGACGCCTTTGTATTTTTTGGTGATCCCGTTGACGGTCCGATTGACCGCGCCCTGGTTGACCAGGCCCTGGAGTTTTTCGTAAACCCGCAACCGCAGCATTTCTTCCCCGCCGCTGGCCGCGTTCCGTTCCCGGAGTTTCAGCATGACCATGTCGAACAAGGGTTTGAACTCAAACGACGCCTTCGACGACAGTACGGCGACTAATTCCTCGGTTAAGTTGTCGGGCATCCGACGTCTGAAAGAAGCGGTGATGGCTTTAGACATTAAAAAGTATAGCACAGATTCGGGATTTAACGAGGGCGAGCTTTAACCACGAATAGACACGAATATTCTGGAAGAAAACGAAGCGGCGGGCCTGTCCAGCACACCTGAAGGTTAACAACCCGCGCTTCCCGGCGCTGGAGCTCCCGAGGACACGGAGCCGCCGGTCCTGACGTCGGATGTCGGATGTCTCCTCGCTCCCTGCTCCTTGGATCGTTGCTTTCAACAATTCCTAACGTCGGTCGATGTGTTGCGCTGCGTATCTTCGTTAGGTGGAATCATTTGCGGAGAAGTTTCATCACTTCAGCGACAAGGCGCGTCCAATTCTCGGAACGTGCGCTTATGGTTTGGCCGCCAGCGTGGCCGCGGTCGGGTTCGAAGTCGCGATCAATAAACTCTACGCCTTCACGTATAAAAATCCGGCGGCGATCAATCACCGCTACTTTCTCATCGTTAGCCTGGCGACGATCGTTATTACGTCATTGATTGCCGGCTGGTTGCTGAACTCGGTCGCGCCGCAGGCAGCCGGGAGCGGGATTCCGCAGGTGAAACTGAATTTCTGGAAAGAATTCGGTTACGCGCCGCGCCGGATCGCATTCGTGAAATTCATTGCCGGGGTAATTTCCATCGGCGGCGGTCAAAGTCTGGGACGCGAAGGGCCGACCGTGCAAATCGGCAGCAATCTTTCATCAACGATCGCCGGATGGCTTGGAGTTACGAAACAGAACCGGCGCGCGGCCAGTGCAGCGGGAGCGGCGGCCGGTTTGGCGGCGGCGTTCAACGCGCCGCTGGCGTCGGTCGCGTTTGTGCTCGAAGAAATTATTGGCGATCTCAACAGCCGTTCGTTAGGCCCGGTGTTGCTGGCGGCGGTGATCGGCGCATTCGTGGTCCATGCGTTTATCGGCGCGCAACCGGCGTTCACCCTGCCGCACATCGACGAGCCGACCTGGCGCTCCTACGCGCTGATGCCGTTCGCCGCGGGCCTGGCGGCGTTGGTCGGAGTTGTCTTCCAACGCGCGACGCTCTGGTTGCGCACGGCAGCAAAAAAGATGCGGATGATCCCGCGCTGGCTTCAACCGCTCCTTGCTGGGTTGATCACATGGATCATCGGCGCCGCAGTTTTTATTTGGACCGCGCGGCTTGGCGTGTTCGCGCTCGGTTACGACGATCTGACCGATGCACTCAATCACGGCTTCGCCTGGCAACTGGCCGCGGTGTTATTGGTTGGAAAATTGATCGCGACGATTGCCTGTTATGGTTTTGGGGGGTGCGGCGGGATTTTTTCGCCCAATCTTTTTCTCGGCGGAATGTGCGGAGCGATTGTCGCCGGAGTCGGCGGTCGATTTTTTCACCTGACCGAAAGTGACGCCGTGCTGCTGGCGGTCGGCGGAATGAGCGCTTGTCTCGGCGCGGTGATCCTCGCGCCGGTCACGGCGATTTTGATTATTTTTGAAATGACGCACCAGTTTGCGCTGGTGCCGGGATTGATGCTGGCGGGCTTGATCAGTCAGGTGATCGCGCGCTCGATCAATCGTGCGAACTTCTACGATGAGACGTTGGTGCAGGACGGTCACGATCTCGATCACTTGATTCCGCCGCGTGATTTGCGGTCGTGGCAAAATCTACCGATTTCGGTGCTGACGAACTTCAAACCCGCGGTGGTGGCCGATGTTTCGACCAAAGCTTTGCGGGAAATACTGGAGCGACATCCCTACCGGCATTTTCCAGTGGTGGAGGACGGCGAACTGAAAGGGGTCGTCTCGCGGAACGAGATTGCTTCGGCGGCGGCGGAGCAGCGTTCACTGAAATTGGAACCGGCGACAACCTGCCAGCCCGGCCAATCGATTCGCGATTCGCAAACAAAACTGATTCAATCAACGACCGGCACCATCGCGATCACGAACGATTCCGGACGCAAACTTCTCGGGATTGTGACGCTCCACGATTTGCTCCGGGCGCAGATGGCGGTTGCAGAACGGGAATAAGAAAACTGATCCCTCCGTCGCGTCCACGGCGGACAGCATGTGACAAGTGATGAGCAAAACGCACTCACCAAGGGATTACTTTTCTGTCCTTCCAAAATTTTCCCGTTTCTTTGTGCGGTGCTTCGCAAACGAGCCAAACGATTCCTGAAGCTCCCTCCGCGACAGAACGGGTTGCGTTCGAACCGCCCATGTCGGTGCGGACCCAGCCCGGACAAACGGAGTTAACCGCGAAGTTGGGCAGCGCGGCGGCGAGTTGTGAAGTGACGCCGTTCAACGCGGTCTTCGAAATGCAATACGCCGGCGACCAGCCATCGGCGCCGCCATCCAATTGGCCGCCTCCACTGGAAACATTCACGATCCGCGGGGCGTCGCAGTTTTTCAGAAAGGGTACAAAGGCCTGCGACACCAACAGGGCGCCAAGGGTGTTGGTGCGTAACGTGGTCTCGAAAATTTCTGGCGTTATCGTCAGAACATCTTTGTCCTCGTCGAGCGCGATGCCGGCGTTATTCACCAGCGCATCGAGACGATCGCCTTGTTTCCCAAATTCTTCCGCTGCGGCACGAATGCTCTCGGCATTTGAAATATCGATTTTAAGGAAAACGACTGCATCGGGTCCTCCCTCTTTTCCTGCTTTCCTGGTTTCCTGATTCAATTTTTCTGCAGCTGCTTTGCCTGCTTTTTCGTCACGCGCGCCGAGGAAAACGCGAAATCCTTCGCGCACAAGTTGCCGGGCCACTTCAAATCCGATTCCTTTGTTCGCACCTGTGACAAGCGCGATCTTTTGTTGCCTGTTCATGCAACAAGATAAAAAGAACTAATCAGGAAACCAGGAATCCAGGAAACATTGATGCACCCGCGGCTCGACAGAGTCTCGCCCTACCTTTCGAGACTAGACTTCAGCCTCGGCGCTTTCGAACTACTAATGAACGGCGGACAAACCGCCGTAGCTAGACCAATCAGTGTCCGGTCGCGCTCGACGTCGGTGTGGTCGTCGCCGAACCAGTCGTTCCCAACTGAACGGTCGGGGCCGAATATATGCGGGGCGTGATTGTCTGCCAGGGAGCACCATCAGCCGACGCATGGCCTTCACCAGCCGCGACAGCCGACGGCTTCAAAGCCGATGCTGCTGAGATTTGTGGCTGGGTCGATACAGCTGCTTTTGATTTTAAACCGGTGCTGAGAATACTTCCCGCTTCACTGCTGAAGGCTCGCTCGGCAACATTGGCGCCAGCGATATTTCCGGTGCCGCTAACCGACGCAGGCACCGCCCACGATTGTGGGCGGCGGAGTGAAGATAACTTTGGTTCCGCGGTTGCTGTTGACCGAACTATTGGAGGTTGAGACCAGCGCTGTCGCATTGGTATTGGATGGAGGAGCCACAAGCGGAGGGAGCGGTGTTCGGGGCGGGACATAGCCGCCGATCGGTCCACCACCAGTTCCGGACAAACTTTTGCCGACTGCCGAATTCGACGGGATAAGGAAAACGGGTTCGCCCAGCGGTGATCGACCAGTGGAAAACACATTCGTCGAAGTGGACATCGATTGGCCGGAGCTCGACATCCCAAGCCCATTGCGGCGACCGCCGGCTTCAGCGGAAGAAATTAAAAGGGCGCTGCAAGCCGAGGCAGCCACGACGGCGTAAAGAGAGATCGATTTCATAAAGTCCTTGAACCGCGCACCATATCGGAATTCCGCCGGCAAGCGCAATACCAAAACACGCCCGGCGCCATGAGCGGTTCACTCATTCAACCAATTGCGGAAAAAGCACTCTCTTTACATCAAATCAACCATCACCTCGCGCGAAAGCGGACTACGGTAGTCCACCGCCGCCCATTGCGCCGTAAACCTGTCCGGTCGAATAGCTCGCGTCGTTGGCAGCGAGTTGCACGTAAATGGAGGCAAGCTCGGCCGGTTGACCGGGGCGACCAAGCGGAGTTTGTCCGCCGAATTGTTTTACTTTTTCCATGGTCGCGCCGCCGCTAACTTGCAACGGCGTCCAGATCGGGCCCGGAGCAACGCCGTTCACGCGAATGCCTTTCGACGCGAGTTGTTTCGCGAGCGAACGAACGTAACTCGTCGTCGCGGCTTTGGTCATCGCGTAATCATAAATCTCGGCCGACGGTTCGGTGGCCTGTTCGGAAGTCGTCCCGATGATTACCGAGCCCGGTTGCAAATGCGGCAGCGCAGCTTTGATGATCCAAAACGGCGCGTAAATGTTCGTTTTCATCGTGGCGTCGAAATCCTCGGTCGTAATGTCGAGGATTGATTTGCGAGCTTGTTGCCGGCCGGCGTTGCAAACCAAAATGTCGAGACCGCCAAGCTGTTCGACCGCGTCGGCGACAAGTTTTTTGCAAAAATTTTCGTCGCGCAGATCGCCGGGAATTGCGGCGGCTTTGCGACCCGCATCCTTGATCAAGGCAACGACTTCATCAGCGTCCGGCTGTTCGCTCGGAAAATAATTGATCGCGACATCGGCGCCTTCGCGCGCAAAGGCGATGGCGGCGCCGCGGCCCATTCCGGAATCGCCGCCGGTGATCAGCGCTTTTCGGCCTAACAAACGGCCGGAGCCTTTGTAGCTTTTCTCGCCGTGATCGGGGCGCGGGTCCATTTTACTGGCGAGCCCCGGCCATGGCTGGGATTGCTCCTTGAACGGCGGTTTCGGATATTTTGTTTTCGGATCCTGCAATGCTTCGGTTGTCATAGCTTCGTTTTTCGTTTCAGCCCCAATAACGCCGGAACCGCCGAAGGCAGCCATTCCGACGGCTCCGAACTGGGCGATCGCCCGGCGGCGACTAATGTTGTTGTCTTCACTCATACTTAGTTAGAGAGCCGGCGATTAAGGACAATCGCCCCTGCCTCAGGCGCGATCGGCTTGGGTGCTCGTGTTTCGTTTTCGTCTTTCCCTTCGGTTGAAATTAACCGGCCCCGTAAATATATCGGTTGCGAAGCGCCGACTACGCGGAGCAAAACTGATCGAACTAAACGGAATTTTATGAGATTCGAAGATCGAAAATCCCGAGTCTCGGTAAAATCGGGCTAATCCGGTGGATTTCTCACCAGACGCCAAGTTGTCGCAGCTGAGCTGTTACTTTTCCGGCCCAATTGTCGTTCGACGCCGGACAAGCCGGACTTGGGTGCAGAATTTGGCCCAATGTAGGAGCGGCCTTAGCGCCGCGAATTCGCAGCTGCGCGCTTCCGTCGGGACGCGGCGATCCCTCCCACATTGAATCAATTGCTTCTCGCGCGCGTTTTCTGGCGAAATCGCCAACGCCGATCAGCCATTCGGGTTCAAGGATGCGAACGACTTCGCGCAGATGGTCGTCGCAAACATCAAATAATCTCTCGCGCTCGCGCGGCTTAAGTTTGTCCGGCGTGCGATTGCGGCCGCTCTCTTCTACAAACGCGAGTGGACAATAATTCATCACGATATGGTCGCGGAAGAATTCATCCGCGGTCCCAAAGCGTTGCTGAAACAATCCCCACAATCGTTCGCCGCTGATTTCGCTGCGGTGACAATCGAACCCGAGCACGGGCCGCTTCGGATTTTCTTTGCGCGGACGCTTGATCGTCGCGTGGATGCGGAGCCAATCGCGAACCGCGGCAATCTGACCGAATGGAACTCCGGTTTGCGCCATTCCGAATGGCCCGGGATTCATCCCGACAAAAATCACGCGCTTACGGCCGTTTCCGTATCGGCGCAGATAAAGTTCGTGCGCTGACCACGCGTAATCGAGCGGGTTATAAACGTGCGTGACCGGCGGGGCGAATTTCAATTTGCCGACTGCGGCACTGAGATGTCGCGCCGCCGCGATGAGTTCGTCCGCTTTCGACATGGTCAAAAGTGACACGTGACCAGTGACAAGTGACAAGTGCAAATTGCTCGCGGAGATTACTTCCTATGAACTCGAACGTCGTGGCTCAAGGTTCTGGCATTCGAAAGATCATGTTCGGTGTAATCGTTCTTCTGACGGCGTGTATTATTTCGTTGATCATCGCGGGGGTCACGAGCTTGATCTCCCTGGCCGACCGAATTCATCCGATCGCGGGCAATGTTGTCTTTTGGGTGATTGTTCTCGCGGCGGCCGGCGCGGCGTTCTATTTCGCGATCGCGTATGCGCGACTTCCCCGCGCCCTGATTCCGCCGGAAGAAACATCCGGGCCGAAACATGACGCGTATCTGGAGGCACTTCGCTCCCGGTTGCTCGCGAATCCGCGCATCCGCGGAACATCAATCTCGACGATCGAAGAAATCGAAACTGCGATCGGAGTATTGGCGGTGGAGGCCGATTCGGTTGTCCGCAGAACGGCGAGCACGGTTTTTTTGAGCACGGCGTTAATGCAAAACGGGCGTTTGGATGCGCTGATTTTGTTATTCACTCAAATCCAGATGGTCACCCGGGTCGCGCGCGTTTATCTGCAACGGCCGTCCCCGCGCGAATTGATTCGGCTTTATCTCAACGTGGCCGGCACTGCGTTCGTCGCAAGCAGTCTCGAGTCGCTCGACATCGGCGCAATGCTGGCACCGATCGTGACTTCAGTCGTGCCTGCGATTAAAGGTGACATCGCAAACAGAATTCCCGGCGTCGGCGGGATTTCAACGCTGTTGGTGAAATGCGTTTCCAACGGCGCGGCGAACGCATTTCTCACCCTGCGCGTCGGCGAAGTTGCGCGAGGTTACTGCGAACTCACCTCGCGCACGTCGCCGGACTTGATTCGCGCATCCGCGACTGCGGCCGCGGTTCAACACCTTGGCCGGATCGTTCGTGAAAATGGCGCGCTGGTGGTGCGAAAAATTTGGGACAGCACCGGAGGCGCGTTGATCGAAAGTGGTGTCGCCAAAGCAGAGGACATTGCGACTGCGACTCGGGGATTGTTCGGACGAATTTCGCCCTGGAGAACGAAAGAAGAAATAACCGAGACCGTGACCACGGTCGATTGAGGACAAACGCCCTACCTGCGCGGCGTGATTCGTTTCCGGAGTTGGAGAAACGGTCTTTCAACGGCGAAAAACAAAATTGTCGCCGCGAAGTAGACGCAAACCTCGACGCCGATAAGTCCGAGTGTCGAACTTGGTTCGACGTTGTGACTTAAACAGAACTGTTCGAATCCATGAATCGCCAGTTTCTGAACCAGATACGCGCTGTAAGCAATGCTGGCGATGAAAGCGACACCCGGAATTTTGATCCGTCGCAAGATTGATCGCGGACTCACCGCACAAATCAGCAGCGCCGAGAAACCGACGGCCAGAAGCGAAAACTGCCAGATGGCCGATGCAACTTCCAGATAATCGCCTTCTCCCAACCACAAGGCATAAATAATTAATCCAAGGCCCGGCAGCCAAAGCCAGATGGCAGAGTTCGTTAAACGCTTCCACCATTGTGGCCGAAATTTCTCAATTGCAGCCAGGGCCACACCGCAAACCAGCGGGTCGAGCCGGGTCCAGGTGGGATAATAAATCCACGCCTGAAAATCGCGGAACGAAACGCCTTCAACTTCGGCTGGAAATTGAAGGGCGAGAAATGCTCGAAGCAGAACTCCGCCGGCAAAAATTGCACACGGCAGAATGAACGCCGCGCGGGGACGGTTGTTCAGCAACAACAAGATGAAAGGAAGCGTGAGATAAAACTGATCTTCAACGGCAAGGGACCAGGCATGCGAGAAGGCGGTGCCACCGTGCAATCCAATGTTTTGCACCGAGACGACAAATTTCCACCATGGATACATGTCCGGATATTCACGCCACGACGGCAGGAAAATGTAGATCGCGAGAATGACGAAATAGGCCGGCATGATTCGCAACGCCCGGCGGGCGAAAAACCGGCCAAGATCGATCCGCCTTTCCCGCGCCAACGACGCGAGCAGTTGCCCGCCGATCAGATAACCGCTGAGAACGAAAAACAGATCGACGCCGATCCATCCCCAGCGATGCACACGGCCCGGCATCGGGAATCCCATGATGCCGGCGTGATAAATAATGACGACGATGATCGCGATGGCGCGGAGAAGATCGAGGCCGGGCTGGCGATCACGATCTTCGAAGCGCGGATCGACGGACAGTGACAAGTGACCTGTGACGAGTGATGAGTCAGACACAATTTTAATCTGGAAACCACGAATCCAGGAAAAAGCTCGATCGTGAATCGGCCATCTCAACAGATCAAAAAGTAAAAGTTACAAAACAAAAAACGATAAATGCGAACAAGCGTTTGAGTCGGCTTGGCAGCAGGATGACGCATAAATCATAGTTCGTAATGAATCGTGAATTCTTTCAGGTAAAGGCGTTCGCCGAACGAGGGTGCCGGGTGAATTCAATCGCCCCCTGCGGTGGCTGGTCACCGTCCCGTCACTCGTCACTCGTCACTATTTTTATACTTTTGAATCAAATGATCGATGTAACCGCTGTAGGTCTCGGCAAGTGAGGCGCTCTCTATGAAGAGAATATTCTCCGCGTTGAATTCCGCGCTTCGGGAAAAATTGTAGGAGCCGGTGATCACTGTATCGTCGATCACGAGCACTTTGTTGTGCATGAAATCATGGACGCTGGTCGGCGTGTAGCGCGTTGAATTTTTGCCAGCCAGATTCGCGCGCGTAATGATTTCCCGAAGCGCCGGAATTTTCCAGCGGTTCGACGGCACTCCCTGCCATTGGATATAAACATCCTCCATTTGGGTGCGATCATAGATGCCGTCGACCTTCACGTTGCCGCGCCGGAGCAAATTGCCGAGCTCGGAAATGAGGGTGCCTGAATTGATCAACAGACTGCAGATCCGGACGCGACGTTTGGATTCGCGAACGCGGCGAGCAATTTCGGCGTCGATCGCCTGGCCGCAGCCGGGGGAAAACATCACCCGTGCGTTGCCGGCTACGCCGCCAAACGTCACCGGCGTTTGCACGGTACGAATGTCACCGGTGTCATCGAAATTTTCCTTCTGCCATAACTGCTCGAATTCTTCAGCGTAATAACCGGCCAGAACTTTGGAATCGATAGTGACGATGTTGTTCTCCATCAAAGTGAACGCATCGTCGGTAAGATTGGTTGAGCCAGTCCAGATCGACGCGCCATCGCGGACGACGAATTTATTGTGCATCAATTTCATACCGCCGATTTTTTTCCAGGGATACCCAAGCGATTGAACGCACGCGCTGGTGCCGGCCGGTGCCGGGTCCTGACCGGCCGCCAGGTTGGGCGTCAACGGTTTATCTCCATCGAAGCAAATTCGAATTTCCACGCCGGCGGCGGCGCGCTCGCGCAAGGCGGCGCTCAACGCTGCTTTTAATGGATCGCTCAATCGCATGTCGTAAACCGCGAAATCAAGCGATCGGGTTGCGCCGCGAACAAAAGTGACGAGGCGATCCATGACACTGGCCGCGGATTGCTCGCCTTGCGCTAGAAAGAAAATCGAAACGGAATCCATAAGCGGAAGTTGAGAGGTTGAGTGGTTTAGATGTTGAGGCGACTGCGTTCAATTGTTTCGTTCCAATGTCATATCAACAATCAGCTCTTACCGAACTCATTTTCGCCAATGGCGCAGAACGCGATGCCGGGGTGTAGCGGTCGCGTGTTGGCGCTGGGTAGCAATCAATTCCCGACGACGCAAACGTTGGAGCGCGACCTGGACGGCGCTTTTAGACAGGCCGGTGGCATCTGCTAACGCGCGCAAGCTAATGCAAAGTGCTTTCCAGTTATTACGCGCAGCCCGGCCGTAAAGATAAACATAGACCAGATAGGCCGCCGGGTGCTGATCATGTCCGACCAGGTCGCGCATCATTACGTCGATCACGTAATCGTCGATCGGAACGGTTTGTTTGAAGCGAGGCATGAAGACGGTTGAGGAGTTGAGTGGTTTAGAAGGTTCGTCGCCAGTCGATCAAACGGGCCGCTCGCGCGCGGACACATGGCGACCGTTAGCAATTATTTAGCTATATCTTTAAACGGACAGCGGTTTTTGCGCAACGCGTCTTTGTTAACTGGACGGATAAAGTGAAACCAAATTACTTTTCCTGCACCATGATCAAGCAAGTGAAATTCGTCAGCATTCCCGTAGCCGATCAAAACCGCGCGCTCGATTTTTACACTGAAAAACTCGGGTTCACCATCATCACCGATCAACCATTCGATGAGAAACAACGCTGGATTGAGTTGCGTATTCCAAAAGCCGAAACCCGCGTGGTTTTATTTACGGCCGAAGGCGAGGAAAAACGCATCGGTTCTTTCATGAACATGTCGTATTCCTGCGACGACATCGACAAGACCTACGCAGAACTCAAAAGCCGGGGCGTGGAATTCGAAGGGCCGCCGGAAAAACAGCCGTGGGGCACTTACGCCATGTTCAAAGACAGTGAAGGCAATCGATTCGTGGTCTCTTCGGATTAGTCCGAACGAATGGTCGCATCTACCTTGCCGCGAAAATTCAGAGAAAGGCGAAAAAGCATGGAAGTAGTTAAACGCCTAACAGCTATGCCTAAAATTATCTTCGCGGCCGACACGGCCGCCCCTACAGTTCGCGCGTGCGCGCGACGCGATTCGAGTTCCAACACCGGTTCTGGATCATCATGGCGATCTATTTCACAGGGTTCGCGCTCTCTGGCAACGATCACACTCAATTCATTGTTTGGCTGCGGCATCTGATCGCGCCGTCAGTTGCGCGCGGAAGTCGAGAAGCCGAAACATTTACCCGAATTGCGATCATCGCTGGCGCGCTATTTGTATTTCTCTCGGCCGCGATTCGAACATGGGGCGCCGCCTATCTTCGGACCGACGTGGTGCACGACACCGCGCAACATTCCGAAGCGTTGGTTGCAGACGGTCCGTTTCGTTACACGCGCAATCCGCTTTATCTCGCGAATTTACCAATGGCAATTGGGATTGGAGTGCTGGCTAGTCGATCCGGATTCTTTTTTCTCGTTTTGGCGAACTGGATCTTTGTCTATCGTCTGATCTTTCGCGAAGAAGAAGCGCTGCGGGAAACGCAGGGCGAACCGTATCTTGCCTATTGCCGATTGGTGCCGCGGTTTTGGCCCTCGCTCGCCCCAAAAGTTTCATCTGGAAATCTGAAACCGCAGTGGGGCCAGGCATTCGCCGGCGAAACGTTTGTCTGGTTGTTTGGGGTAGCCGAACTGGCGATCGCGATCACATTGAATCCTGTAATTGGTTACGTCCTGTTCGGCTTGGGATTCGTCGCGCACTTCATTATCAGCAGCCGAATCCAGCGGTCGAAGACATAAAAAACGCCCGCGGGATCACCGCGGGCGTTTTAGAGAAAGTGGAATAGATCTGTCGTTACGATTTCTTGGTGTAGGCGATCTCCATGGTTTTCTTTTCCTTGCCGGCATGGCTTTCGTACCACTCCAGCATCATGTGAGTGTCATCAACGATCTTGATCACTTCACGCACTTTCGTTTTCATTCCCGGCATCGGCTCCATGTCCATGGAGTAAGTGAACGTCTTGGTCGCGGGATCATATTTGCCCTCGGAGAATTCGATGCCGGTGCCCATGCTGTCGATCCAGGAAGCGACGAATTTCTTTTTCACATTGTCGTAGCCTTCCAAGCCCATTCCGTGAAACGGCATGTCCATTGGTTTTCCGTCCGCTCCGGGCATTCGCATCGTGCCGTTCACGTCCATCGTTACGTAATGGCCATCCATTATCGTTTTTCTCGTGGCGATTCCTTTGGATTCCTGCGGCGCGCCACTGGTGTTGCCATCCATCCACATCTTGACCGCGTAATCCCAATCACCGTCGAGACTCGACAGAAGCTTGTGGTTCTCATTCAACTTCGACATCTCTGTCATTTCCTTCATCATCTTTTCCATGTCGGGCGCGCCCGGTTTGCTGGCAGATTTGGCGGCCTTGGAATTATCAGGGACTGCGACCTGTCCAGTATTGGCTTTCTTGGCAGGCGCCGCAGAGTTGGCCTTTTGCTGAGCGAAGGATGAAACAGCGAGCGACGTCGCCGTAAAAAACACGATTAGCTTCAGGGAAGTTTTCATCCGCGCATCTTGCCAGTGGCCGCGCACCACTGACAAGCGACAAGTAGGGTAACGCCACCCTCCGTAGGATCACCTGCTCTAAGTGAGTATTCTCCACCACGCGATCGGCAATGCGATTGCTTTAATGGAGTCAGAGCTCGAAAGGAATTACATAACACGGCTCAACTTTCGATAGCTTTAGCGGGACCAGTAATGGTCCCGCGAACCCCCTACCAGCCAAGGACCTTGGCAAATATTAACGGCGCAACAATGGTTGCGTCCGATTCAATCACGAAACGCGGCGTGCTCGAGCGAAGTTTGCCCCAGGTAATTTTTTCATTCGGCACCGCGCCCGAATAAGAGCCGTAACTCGTAGTCGAATCGCTGATTTGGCAAAAATATCCCCATTCCGGCACCTGTTCGGTAACGAGGTCCTGATTGAGCAGGGGCACAACGCAGATCGGGAAATCGCCCGCGATGCCCCCGCCGATTTGGAAGAAGCCGATGGAACAATCGTTCACTTCGCGCCGGTACCATTCCACCAGGGCCATCATGTATTCGATCCCCGATTTGACCGTATGCACGTTTGGGATGTGCCCCGTGATGCAGCGCGCGGCATAAATGTTTCCAAGGGTCGAATCTTCCCAGCCGGGGACAACCATCGGCAGATTCTTGTGGGCGGCCGCCATCATCCAGCTGTCGGCGGGGTCGATCTCGTAAAATTTCTTGAGATGACACTCGCGCAAAATGTTGAAAAGAAATTCGTGCGGAAATTTTCTGTCGCCTGTCTTCGCGGCCTGGACCCATTGATCGATCACAATCCGCTCGATCCGACGGATTGCCTCCTCTTCCGGAATGCAGGTATCAGTCACCCGATTCAGATGGCGGCTCAGAAGCTCTTCTTCGTCATGCGGACTGAGCTCCCGATAATTGGGAAGCCGTTCGTAATGGCTGCGGGCAACGAGATTGAACAAATCCTCCTCCAGATTCGCGCCGGTGCAGGTAATGGCGTGCACTTTGTCCTGCCGAATCATTTCAGCGAGCGAACAACCGAGCTCGGCCGTGCTCATTGCCCCGGCCAGCGTGACCATCATTTTCCCGCCGTTGTTCAGGTGGGTGATGTAAGCGTCGGCAGCATCCTTGACCACCGCCGCGTTGAAATGGCGGTAATGGCGGTCGATAAATTCAGTGATCGGCCCCGCTTTTTTGGGGTGAACGTTCGCGGCTTCACCTGTCCGCTTTTGCTGCACGCAAAATCTATAACGTCATTTTCAACAAATGAGCACGCATTTTTTTCCGTCTAACGAAATTTTTTAGGGAACGGATCTGGTGATAACTGCGGCAAGAATCTGTGGCAACACGCCGAGAATAACGACTGACGCCGCAAGAATAGCCATTGTCGCCTGGTCGGCGAACTGACGAGTGACGGGCGATGGGGGGCGAGTGTCGGAAGCAGGAACCTTGTCGACAAAGATGACTTTGAGAACGCTCAAATAATAATAGAGCGAGATGAAACTCCCGAAGAGCGCCAGGACGACCAGCCAAAGCAGCCCGTGATTTTCCCCTGACCGAAACGCCGCGCTAAAAAGATAAAACTTTCCAAAAAATCCGGCAAGCGGAGGGAGCCCGGCCAGTGAAAGCATAAAAATCGCCATGCAGGCCGCTGCCAGCGGTGAACGAGACGCCAGCCCTGCGAAATTTTGGAAATCGTCTCCGCCAGTTTCGCGTTTGACCATTCCGACTACGGCGAACGCGCCGATGAGAGTGATTGCATAAATTGTCGTGTAAAAAAGCGTTGCCGAAAATCCATCACGTCCGCCGGCGACGAGTCCGAGCAGAGTGTAACCGGCATGAGCCACGGCTGAATAGGCGAGCAGACGTCGAACGTTGGTTTGGGCAAGGGCGGCGAAATTCCCCAACAGGATCGAAAGCGCTGCCAACACAGCGAGGATTGGCGACCAGCCGGGCTGCATCGTGTGCCACCCAGCATTGCCGTGGGCCGGAGCGAATCCAATCAGCACGATTTTTCCGAGCACGACGAAAGCTGCAACTTTCGATCCGGACGCGATGAAAGCAGAGCTTGGAACCGGCGCGCCCTGATACGCGTCCGGAGCCCACAAATGAAATGGCGCCGCCGCGATTTTGAAGGCAAAGCCGATGAGCGTCATAACAATCCCGACGGCCATCAGCGGTTGGATTGGCCCCATCCCAAGTTTCAAACTGATCAGTGCGAGCGAGGTCGTCCCGGACATGCCGTAGACCAGACTGATCCCGAAAAGGGTGAACGCGCTGGCAGTGCTTCCGAACAGGAAATATTTCAGACCCGCTTCGGCAGACTGCATATCGGTCTTGTCGAACGCAGCCATGACGTAAAGCGAAAGACCGAGAAGCTCGAGTCCGATAAAGATCATGAGCAGTTCTTCGCTGCCGACCAGCAACAACAATCCGAGCGTACCGAGCAACAGCATCGCCAGGTATTCACCGGGATTTCGCAGAGATTTTTCCGAAACGGCGAGCGGCACAGTCACGAAAGCGAGTCCAAGACAGATCATCTTGAACAGTGAATTGAGCGGCGAAATTACCAGCATGCCGCCAAACAGGTTCGCCTGTTGTGGCAATCGAGCCGTCGTCCAAATCGCGAGCAAAATTCCAAACGCGGCAACGACGCCCGGCAACCCCCGCGCCCGATCGTTAGTCAGGCCGATCGTTAACACCGCGAGCGCGATCAACACGACGATCGCTTCGGGCGCACCTAATTTGAGTAAATTGAGATAGCTCACGGGGAGGTTGAGCGGTTGAAGTCCGAGCCGGACTGGCATTGTTGAGCCGTTGAGATCATCGGAGAAATCGCATCGCCTCGACTGCAGGTTGAATCCGATCCAACAAGATTTTTGGATAAAGCCCGACCGCCAACGTCGCGAACATCAGCAGACCGGCGCCGAGTTTTTCCGGAATGGAGATTGGTTCCATCGATGATGGCGACGCGTTTGAATTCGTCGAATCGGAATCAAAAAATGAACGTTTCAGCGCGCGCAGAGTAAAGGCTGCAACCAGTACCATCCCGGCACCGGCGATCCAAACTGCGGTTGGAAAGGCTTTCCAGGCGCCGATCAAGATCGTGATTTCAGCCGCGAACCCGCTGAACCCCGGAATTCCCATCGAAGCCGCGGACGCGACGACGAAGGTGAACGCAGCAAACGGAAGCGCGTGGCGAAGATCTATCGCGGAAAGCGCGTCGAGATCGCGAGTATGAGTCCGCCGGTAAATCATGCTGCCGGCAACGGCGAAGAGCAGTGCGCCAATGACTCCGTGGGAAAACATTTGCAGTACCGCGCCGGAAACGCCGAGCGCGTTGGCGGTTGCCAACCCGAGCAAAACGAATCCCATGTGACTGACACTCGAATACCCGATGACAAACTTGAGATCACGCTGACGCAAGGCAACGGCCGCGGCATAAACAATTCCAATCACGGCCAGGACGGTGATCGTGTTGCGCCACATGTGGAATCCGTCGGGAAAAATGTTCATTGCGACACGCAACGCCCCGTAAGCACCAAGCTTCATCACGATTCCGGCGAGCAACATCGAACCGGCCGTCGGCGCCGCCACGTGTCCGGTCGGCGCCCAGGTATGGAGCGGCCAAATGCCGGCCAGGATCGCGAAGCCAAGAAACAGGACCGGAAAAGCCCAAGCCTGCAGGCTCGAGGGAAATTGAAATTGCGAAAGTTGGTTTAAGTCGAACGAGCCGCCGGCCACGTAAGCGACGATGACTCCCAGAAAAACCAGCGCGCCGCCGAAAAATGAATACAGCGTCAATTTCATCGCGCCGTATTCCTTGTTGGTCGAACCAAAGATCGCGATCAGGAAATATTTCGGAACGATGACGAGCTCGTAGAAAAGAAAGAGCAGGAAAAGATCGGCGCTTAAGAAAACGCCGTAGGAACCGCCGACTACCAGCAGCAGCCAAAAAAAGAATTCCTTCGCGCGATCGCTGACATCCCACGAAAACAAAATCGCGCTAATTGCAGCAAGTCCGGTTACCAGAACCAGGGTCAAACTGATTCCATCGACCGCGAGATGGTAATTCATTCCCAGCGCCGGAATCCATGGCACTCGCACGACCGTCGTGAAGTGCGCGAGATCGACATCGGCCCGGAAAAATACCGCCAGGCCAGTCACGAACGCGGCAACCGCGGCGGCGAGAGCAATCCAACGCGCGAAACTGCGCGGGAAGATCAAAACGATCAGCGCGCCCGCAAACGTAATGTAAATCGTCCAGGCGATCATCAATTAGCCGAGAAGCCGCGCCATCTGAGCAACGGTCGCGTTAAAAGTGTTAAAGATGAATTGCGGATTGAGGCCGATCGCGAACATGAGAAGCGTGATTGGCACGATCACGAATTTTTCTCGGAGAAGAAGATCGTGATATCCGGCGCAACTTTCGGCGAGCGGACCACTGAACAGCGATTGCATCGCGCGCATGAACGTTACCGCTGTGAAAAGCAGACCGATCACGGCTATCGCAGTGAATGCAGCTGCGGTCGCGAACGAGCCTTTGAAGATAAGGAACTCTCCGATGAATCCGTTTAGTCCCGGCAATCCGAGCGACGAAAACATCGAGACGCTCATCCAGCCGCAGAGAAGTGGCGTGCATTGCATCAGGCCGCCAAAATCATCGATGTTTCGGCGGCCGGACCGTTGCTCGAGTAATCCGACAAAATAGAAAAGCGCCGCCGCGGTCACGCCGTGATTGAAAATCTGCAAAAAGACACCGCTCAACGCCGCCTGCTTATCGATTGGGACAGTTGGAATTGCTGTGGTGATGGCAAACAATCCAAGCAGGCAATACCCAAGGTGATTGATCGATAAATAGGCGACCATGCGTTTGAGGTCGCGTTGTCGCCACGCCGCCAATGGCGCCAATACGATCGAACAAACGACCAGGGTCAGGATCCACGGTCCGGCGATTTTGATTTCGTTCGGAAATAACGGAACGAGCAACCGGATGAAACCGTAAACGCCCATCTTTGAAAGTGTGCCAGTCAGGACCATCGACACGCCGGTTGGCGCGGTTTGATAGGCGTCCGGCAGCCAGGTATGAAATGGAAAAAGAGGAACCTTCACCGCCAGCCCGAGAAAAATTCCACCGAAAATGAACCATCTTACGTTGCCCGTGAGCAGACCGGCCTTTCCGAGATCCGCCAATTTTTCGAAATCAAATGTGCCCTTCGCAAAATAGATTCCGAGGAACGCAAGCAGCATCGCGACACTGCCGAGAAACGTGTAGAGAAAGAACTTCACTGCGGCGTAATCGCGATTTTCGCCGCCGTAAATTTTGATGAGCAAAAACGCGGGAACCAGGCTCATCTCGTAAAACAAAAACCAAAGCACGAAATTTTGGGCGGTGAATGTTCCGTAGAGCGCTGCCTGCATCACCAGAAGAAGCGCGCACGCGCCGCGGTCGAGTTTTTGCGCGGAAAAGGCGAACGGAAAGACAATCGACGTCAACAACACCAGCAGCAGGCTGAGTCCATCGATGCCCACGAGGTACTCCGCGCCAATCGATGGGATCCAGGCATGCCGTTCGATCAACTGCATACCCGCAGCGCCGGTGTCGAATTTTTGCCAGAGCATCAGCGCGTAGAAAAACGACAAGCCGTTGAAAATCAGCGCGACAACGCGGGGACTTCCGGGACGGCCGATGTACAACGCAATCGCACCGACAACCGGAATCAGGATTAGCAACGTGATCAGGTCAGCCATGCGTAGAAGAGGAAAAGCGCAAGCACCCCGAGCGCGATCACGCCCAGATAAATTTGGATCTGGCCGGAGTGCAGTCGAGACATCACCCGGCCGACTCCGCGCGCGCCAACAGTTGTTTCATCGACGCCGGCGTTAATGACACCTTCATCTGCGCCCTTGGTGAGGGCGCCGCAGAATTGGCCGAGTACCCCAACAAACCGCACGAGGCCGTCCCAAACATTGCGATCCATCCAATCGGAAATGCGCGAGGCCAGCGTTGAAATCGCGATGACGGTGTGGTCGTAAATCTCGTCGATCCACATTTTGTTTTCCAGAAAACGAAATGCCGCCGGTTGGGTTCGTTGCAGAGGATCGACTTCTCCTCCGGCCCGGGCATACAGCCAGATTCCGAGACCGATGCCGGCGCCGACAAGCACCAACGAAACCAGGATCATTGGCTGAAACAACAGGTGAGAATCAAATTCGGCCGCGTGTCCGGTTAAATAACTTTCCAGCCATGGCCACGCCGGCGTCAGAAAGATGCTGAGCGCAATTGCGCAAATCGCCAGGACGACCAGTGGAATGGTCATTACCCTCGGACTTTCGCGAGGGTGGTCGGAAGCGCCGCGCGCGTTTCCAAAAAAGACATACATCACCTGCCGCGTCATGTAGAAGGCGGTCAAAATTACTCCGATCAACAAAAGGACATAAGGCACGCGTGATGAGGGCCAATGCGATGTCGCGTGGAGAATTTCTTCCTTGGTCCACGCGCCTGAAAAAAACAACGGCACACCGCTGAGGGCCATTGTGCCGACCGCATAAGCAGCAAACGTGACCGGCATCAATTTCCGCAGGCCCCCCATTCTCCTGATGTCCTGTTCATGATGCAGCCCGTGAATCACTGAACCGGCTCCGAGAAATAGAAGCGCCTTAAAAAATCCGTGCGCGAGCAAGTGCATGATCCCGGCTGCGACGCCACCTACGCCTAACGACACCATCATCAAGCCGAGCTGCGAAACCGTGGAGTAGGCGAGAATGCGCTTGATGTCGGATTGCGCGACAGCGATCAGCGCAGCCATCAGTCCGGTAATCACCCCGATCCAAACAACAACAGTGAGCGACGAGGTTACGCCGTTGACCGCGCCGACCGCGAAAATCGGGTAAACCCGCGCAACCAAAAACACGCCGGCTGCAACCATGGTTGCGGCGTGGATCAACGCGCTGACCGGCGTCGGACCTTCCATCGCGTCCGGCAACCAAACGTGAAATGGAAATTGGCCGGACTTGCCGGCTGCGCCGGAAAAGATCAAAAGCGCGATGAAGGTCGAACTCGCGCCAAGCAGGGCAAGGTTTTCGAGACAGCCGCGGCCCCCATCATAAAAAAGCAAAGTGCCGCTTTGGTGATACAGCCACAGGATGCCCAGAAAAAATCCCATGTCGCCGATGCGCGTGGTGATGAACGCTTTTTTTGCCGCGGCCGCCGCGCTTGGCCGTTCAATCCAAAAACCGATCAGCAAATACGACGCGAGGCCAACCAGCTCCCAAAAGACAAACAGCAGCAGTAAACTGTTGGCGACCACAACCCCGAGCATTGCGCCCGAGAAAAACGAGAGATAAGCGAAGAACCGCGCGAAATTTTTGTCGTGCGCCATGTAGCCGGTGCTGAAAACGAAAATACAAAGGCCGACCAGCGTGATCATCACCATCATCGCCGCCGCGAGCGGATCGAGAACGAAACCGATCCGCAACGATTGTTCGCCGAAACTGAACCAGGTGAAATTTTCGAATGCACGAAACCCGTGCGAATGCAGGGTTGGAACGAACGCGCAGATCGAGATGATCAACGCGGCGATCTGCCCGAGAATGGCGACCCCTGCCGCGGCCCGACGCGCGTGTTTTCCAAAACCCAAAATTAACAACGCGGCGACGATTGGCGTCGCCGGGACCAGCCAGACGTTGTGCGTGATCCAGTCGATCATCCTTTGAGCCGAGTGAGTTGATCGACGTTGGTCGTTCGGAAATGCCGGTAAACGGCGATCACCATCGCCAGTCCGACCGCAGCTTCAGCAGCAGCGATTGCGATCGCGAAGATCACGAACATCACACCGATCGGCTGCGGCGCCCGCTGCGGTGAAAATTGCCAGAAAGCGATGAAGTTCAGGTTCGCCGCGGCCAGCATCATCTCGATTCCGATTAGAATGAAAATCGCATGACGCCGGCTGAGCGCAGCGAGCAAGCCGATGGAAAACAGGGCGGCGGAAACGATTAGGAAAATTTGGAGTGTCGCTGTCATCACGGGAGAACCACAAAACGCCCAACGCCCAACGCCGAACGTCGAATGTCGAACTCGGTAGCACTTCTGAATTCAGCATTGGGCGTTGGGCGTTGGGCGTTCGGACGTTTGCTTCGGGCTCATGGTTCGTCCTCCATCACCAAAACCAGCGCGCCGATTAGCGCTGCAGTCAGCAGAACGCCGACGCATAGCAGCGGCCATACGTCCTGAGTCATCAGAGTCGTGCCGATTTCTTTCACGGTCACCGCCTTGACCAATGAGGGCAGCGTCGGCAGCGAATTCGTCTTGAGAATTGCGCAGACGAGTCCGGCGAAAACGCCGATCGCCACCACCACTCCGCCCCACTTGAATCCATGGCGCTCTTCGGCGTCGCGACGGGTGAGTAAAATTGTGAACACAATCAGCACGGCCACTGCGCCGACGTAGACAAAAATTTGGACGAGCCCGACGAATTCGGCGCCGAGCAAAAAGAAAAACGCGGCGATGCCGATAAACATGACTGCGAAACTCAAGGCCGCGTGCATCAATCGAGGATTTGTAGCGGCGGCAAGCGCGAACAGGAGCGTGAAGATTGCGATGATCGCGAATGCAATGCTGTTCATTCGGCAAAACGGTAGGTCCGCGGCGTGAATTTCTTGCGGGTGTCAAGAAAGAGCGAGAGCGCGACGTGAACGGTCGCAATGACGGCGAACGACCAAAGCCAGGCTGACAAACGCCGGCCGTTGTAATGCCACACCGCTGCAGAAACGAGGCAAGTGAACGCCATCGGCAGCATGAATTTCCAGGCGAAGTTCATCATTTGGTCCACCCGAATTCGCGGCAACGTTCCGCGAATCCAGATAAAAACGAAAAGCAACACCGACAACTTCGCGAAGAACCAAACGTACGATGGAATAAATGCCAGCCAGGGCAGCGGAGCATGCCAGCCGCCGAGGAAGAGAGTCACCGCCAGGCCGCTGACCGCAAACATTCCCAAATATTCCGCGAGGAAAAACGTGGCGTATTTGAAGCCGGAATATTCGGTCATGTGGCCGGCCACGATTTCAGATTCTCCTTCCGGGACATCGAACGGCGTGCGGTTCGATTCGACCAAAGCGGACACAAAAAATAAAATAAAGGCGGTCGCGCCCCATGGCGTGAGGATGAACCAGTGCGGAACGAAGCCGAAATGATAAAACCTCTGCGCGGAAACGATTTTATCCGGATTGAGCGAGCCGACCACCATCACTACGGGCAGCACCGTGATGATGAGAGGCAATTCGTAGCTGATCATCTGCGCGATCGCGCGCATCGCTCCGAGTAACGAGAATTTGTTGTTGCTGCCCCACCCCGCCATGAACACCGCCAATTCGTTCGTCGATCCAACTGCGAAGAAAAACAGAATTCCTCCGTCGATCACAAACGGTGTCATGTTCCGGCCATAAGGAATCACGCCGAGAGCGAGAATCGCCGCCGCCGCGATCAAAATCGGCGCCAGGAAATGGACAACTTTGTCAGCGCGCGCGGGAACGATGTCTTCCTTGATCAACATTTTGATCCCATCGGCGGCCGGTTGGAGAAGACCCCACGGTCCGACCCGGTTTGGACCGTAACGATTTTGCATGCGGCCGAGAATTTTTCGCTCCAGAACCGACATCAGCGCGAAAAGGGTCAGGAAAACGCCGAGTAACACGGCAATGTTGAGCAAACTCGAAGCGATCTGGACGGTCCAATCCGGAACGCGTCCGACCAGGAACGAAAGTGCCCAGCCTTTTAAATGGACAAAGACTTGATCAGCAGCCTCCAACCTCACGGTCGCAGGATAGAAAAGAGGGGGCCGATTAGTTAATCAAGGATGTATTATTTCTGCTTCTCGCACGTAAATCTAGTGATTGATCTAGATTTCAACTCAGATGACGCCGAATCCGTACTTGTTCATCATCGTCTTCGCCGGGGTTGCGTTACTGTTTCCGCTGCTGCCGCTTGGCCCTGGCGTGGTGCTGGCGAAGATTTTTTCAGCCGCCTAAGCCCGGCGCCGAAAAAAACGCGATCTACGAATGCGGCGTCGAATCGGAAGGCGATGCCCACGTTCAATTTCGATCCCAATATTATCTCTACGCGATCATTTTTTTGATCTTCGACGTGGAAGCGATTTTCCTGGTGCCGTTCGCAGTTGCGTTCACCGGCCTGCCGGTCGGCGCGTTCGTCGCTCTGCTCGTCTTTCTGCTGTTGTTGATTGAAGGACTGGTTTGGGCTTGGAGCAAAGGCTGTTTAAATTGGGCGAAGTAGAAGTTGAGGCGTTGAGAAAAGAAATGGCCGAACAGATTGACGAAGGACTGCGGAACGAACTTCAACGCCAGGGCGTTTGGGTCACGTCGATGCAGGAACTTTATAATTGGGGCCGCAAAAATTCGATCTGGCCGTTGCAATTCGGACTCGCCTGCTGCGCGATTGAAATGATCGCCACCGCCGCATCGCGTTACGACATCGCGCGTTTCGGAGGCGAAGTTTTTCGCCCATCTCCGCGCCAAGCCGATCTGATGATCGTGGCCGGCACGGTCACTAAAAAAATGGCGCCACAAATTGTGCGGCTCTACAACCAAATGCCGGATCCGAAATACGTCATTTCGATGGGCGCGTGCGCAATTTCAGGCGGACCGTTCAAGCAGGGCTACAACGTGCTCAAGGGAATCGATCGTTTTATTCCAGTCGACGTTTACATCCCTGGTTGTCCGCCCCGGCCGGAAGCATTGCTTCACGCGTTCATGGAATTGCAGCGCAAAATCGACGGCCAAAAGTTGAGCGGCGAACAGAAAGCGGACTTTTTGAAACCGGAAGAACCGAGCGAATTTCCGGTGCCGGAATTCGGCGAGCACGATCTGAATCCGCCAGCCAATCCGAAAACTTATCATCCGCCAAAGCTCGAACGATGATAACTACAGAAGGTGGATCGAGCAGTCCCTTGCTCGATATTAGAAATGGCGGCGAAGCCGCATTAACAAGTCATCGCCCGCGGAGCGGTCGATCCACCTCAGTCATTGCTGATGGAAACGTTGGAGGAAATCAAAAATCGCGCAGAACTGGCGGCGCGCGGCGCCAAGATGGAGATCATCGCGAACCCCGGCCCCGCGCAACAATCGTCACTGTTAATCGACAATGAGCACGCCGTCGCGGTTGCGACGTTCCTCCGCGATCACGCCGTGCTCAGTTTCGATTTTTGTTCGAACGTTACCGGCGTCGATTGGCTCGACCGAACGGTCAAGCACTCGACAAAAGTGAAACAGGTCGTCGACGGCGTTGAAAAAGAGGTCGATCAAACCACTGAAGAGAAAGTTCCCGGTTATCTCGAAGCGGTCTATCACCTCTACTCGATGAAACTTAAACACGGCCCGCTCATTATTAGAATGCGGACCGGAAACCGCACCGATGCCACCAGCTTGCCCTCGCTGACCCCGGTTTGGCGAAGTGCCGAGCTTCAAGAGCGCGAAATTTTCGATCTGTACGGCATTCAGTTCACCGGCCATCCCGATTTGCGGCGAATTTTGATGTGGGACGAATTCAAAGATCATCCGATGCGCAAGGACTACGTGCTGCCGGACGATTTCGAATGGGAACCGACGCCGCACGATCAAGTATTCAATCGCGCGAAGCAGCATTACGCGCCGCGTCCTCAACTTGATGGAGCTGAAGGTTTAACCGCGGACAGAAAGAATGAGGTCCACAGATTTCGCAGATTTACGCAGATTTTATTTTTCGGTGTCATTTGTCTGCCGAAATCTGTGAAAATCTGCGAAATCTGTGGATGAATCTCTGATGAGCGCGACCGGATTTCACGAACTCGACCAGGCGCCGCCGCAAAACATGACGTCGCGGCTCGATGGCGAATTGCTCGAGGTCTCGATGGGGCCGCAGCATCCATCTACCCACGGCGTTTTCAGAATGAACGTCGCGCTCGAGGGCGAAATTGTTCGCAAGCTCAAACCGGTATTCGGTTACCTGCATCGCAATCACGAACAGATCGGCGAGCACACGAGTTATCTCGGTTCGATGCCCTACACCGACCGGCTCGATTATTTTTGCTCGATGACCAACAACTGGGCCTACGCGCTCAGCGTCGAAAAACTCGCCGGCATCGAAGTTCCGGAGCGCGCGGAATATTTGCGCGTCATCCTGGCGGAACTCACGCGACTGCAAAATCACGTCTCGCTTCTCGGGTTTTTGCTCAGCGACATGGGAGCGTGGGGGACGCCATTGATGTACGCGTTCCGTGAACGCGAAAAAATTCTCGATCTCTTCGAATCGCTTTCCGGCTCGCGGATGATGTGTGACTACATGCGGTTCGGCGGCTGCCGCGTGGACGTCGACGAGGCATGGCTTGGTCGTGCAAAAAAAATCGTCGATCGGTTCCCAAAATTCCTCGACGAGTTCGAAGGATTGATTCTGCAAAATGAAATCGTTATCGCGCGCACGCAGAATGTCGGAAATCTTTCGCCAGAGCTAGCGATCAGCGCCGGGATCACCGGCCCGATGCTCCGCGCCTGTGGCGTCAATTACGATATTCGCAAAGTCGATGGCTACGGAATTTATCCGCGGTTCAAGTTTCGAGTTCCTCTCGGCGATCACGGCGACACTTACGATCGCTTGATGATGCGAGCGCTGGAGATGCGTGAAAGCATCGAGATTTTGAAGCAAGCGCTTCCGCAAATTCCGGCGGGCGCGATCGTCAATCCGAAAGTCAAACTGCGAGCGTTTCGTCCGCCAATCGGCGAGGCTTACGGCCGGATCGAAGCGCCGAAAGGCGAGCTCGGCTTCTATTTAATAAGCGATGGCGGCCCGAATCCTTATCGCTATCGCGTCCGTCCGCCGAGTTTCATCAATTTAACAGTGCTCGAAGACATGTGTCTGGGCCATGTCGTCGCCGATGTCATGGTGATTCTCGGCAGCATCGACATCGTGATGGGCGAAGTGGACCGCTAGGTATTCGTTTAGCGATTTAGTGATTTAACGATTGAGAAGTCAGCCAGCCGCCGACTGCTTGAATCGGTTCGATCTCGTTCTGTGCAGTAACCCACGCGGCAATTGCGCCGGCGCGCGGGTCCGGGTTGAAGTCGAATTTCGTTTTGCCGCCGGACATCGGCTGATTGGCCAGAGATAAAACAACGAAATCCTGGCGCAAATTTCGCCCACTGTTCTCACCCGCCCCGATTTTTGTCGTCAGATCGAAACCAAGCAGGGCAATGTGCAGGACAACATTCCTGGGTTCGCCATTGGCAGGAACAAATTCGGAAATCGCGCGCCCATTCATTATCGACAATTTCAGCGAGCCTGATTTCTCGTTCGACCCGGCCGGGACGCTGCGTCCCATCCATTCACGTCCGTCGAGAACGAAACCGGGAGTGTAAACACTCTCGTTTTTCCAAGCTTGCGGAATAATGATATTGGCGTGCAGTCCACTCTTTGGCTGCAAACGGATCGCGCCAGCCAAGCCGATCCCAATAATCAACGTGAAAAGCGATCGGCACGAAATCTTTCCACAAACGCGGTTCGGTTTTGAGATTGGAAAGCCACGCTTCGGCCGGCGGACAACTGCTGCAACCCTGCGAGGTGAAAAGTTCGATCAAATGGGTTCGTTGGGGACCGCTTTCAAACACTTAATTTCGCCGGCGCGAGCCATTAGCGCAGCGGAGAACCACAAACCGAATGCGACTAGAGCTATTGTTTTCAACTTTTCCTTGTGAATATGCCGCCGCTTCAGCGAGATTAAAACCCAATGATCGGCATGGGAATTCTGAAGGGAATGGCGGTAACGCTCCGGAATTTTGCCGGAAGTTATTTCGAAGAGGATCGCCTGATCACCGTGCAATATCCGGAGGAGCGCACTCCGCTTCCGGAAAATTACCGAAATTTCCCGTTCCTGATATTTGACGGCACCGATCCGCAGGCCGGCCTGCGATGTGTGGCCTGCCAGATTTGCGAGAAGGAATGCCCGCCCCAGTGCATCTATATTACTAAGAGTAAGGACAAGAAGCCGGACTACCTTGGCAAACCGCAGTTTTATCCGGCGGTGTTCGACATCGACATTTCAGTCTGCATGAGCTGTCAGATTTGCGTCGAGGTTTGTCCGTTCGAGGCGATCAAGATGGACAAGGATTTTGAATTGAGTAAGCGCGAGCGATTCAATCACCTCCTTCTGGACAAAGAACAGTTGTCAAAATCGAACGTTTATTATCACAAGATCCATCCGATCGAAGCCGCGGCGGTAGACAAAAACCTGGCTGATGCTGCAGCCGCTGCGGAAGCAAAGAAGAAGGCTGCCGCTGAAGCAGCCGCCAAAGCCGCAGCTGCAAAAGTGGCCGCCGCTACTGCGCCGACTCCGGTCGCGTCGCCCGAATCGGCGACGGGATCGACGTCCGCTCCGGGCCAGGCGCCACCCGAAACGACGAGTTCGTAACACAAGCGGGGTACAGTCAGTGCTTTAGGTCATGGCACCTGCCATGATCTCTCTCTTCAAGACGACCTTTTGCGTCGTTGTTATTACCTTCGGATCGGTATTTGCCGGTCTCGCGCAATCAACTTTCTTCGAAGTTGGTTCCACGCCTTATGACCGCCAAATGGAGCGAGTTCAACCGACCCTCACTGGACCGTCGATGTACAGTGTTTACGGCCCTTCGCTCGCCGCGGTCAACCAGTGGATGATCGAACTGCGCGCGATGCCTTATCGCTATTCACGAGAATGGAAAACGCCGGTCGAAGTTGAACTTGACCAGGTCGGCGATTGCAAAGGCAAAGCGATGGTTCTTTACGATTGGATGCAAGCAAACGGCGCAACCAACTTGCGTCTGGTGATCGGAAAACGCCGCGCGACTGATTCACTCACTCACGCGTGGGTGGAGTGGCAAACAAAAATTGGCACTTTGCTGTTGGACCCGACCTTCAATTGGAACGCCGCGATGAAATTGCGGAACCGCCAGACCTACATCGCGTTTTATGGCTACGGAGGCGGACACAAATATCAGGTGGGCAATTCTGCATTGGCGAATCGCTCACTAATGACAAACAGCACGCCGGCCGCTCCAGCGCATGGCGCGGTCTCGAGGCCAATGGGAGCCGCGTCCAGACTTCGTTCGAGTTACTGGCTCGACGAAGGGCCGATCGACCCGCGATTTTTCGCGAATCGGCCGTCGTTGTAATCGTCAGGTCCGACGCAACGTCAGGTGAACGATTTCCGCCGGCGCATTCACGCGCAGAGGAAACCAATTCCCGACACCGTTCGAAACAATGAGCTTGCTCGCGCCGCGCTCGTAAAGTCCGCGACCAATACCGGAACAACGCTGGACCAAATCCGAGTTGTTCGTTCAACATCAACTGTCCGCCATGGGTGTGACCCGAAATCGTGAGCGGCATTTGCTCGTCCGCTGCGGCATCGAACGCGTGCGGATGATGCGCCAACAAAATTGGAAACGCGTCGGCGTTCCGCTGCTCGAGCAACTTTTTCACCTCGGCTGCGATCGCAGCGTCGCGACCTTCGCCATAGGCACGGGTCCAGCGCAGGCCGAGAAGCTGCACCGGAAATCCGCGAACGTTTACGATTTTCGATTCATCGAGAAGAAACGAAATCCCTGACGCGCGAACGCGACTTTCGAATTCGCGAGGATTCTCAATCAAATCGTGATTGCCCTCGATGATGGCAACGCCGAAGCGTGCTTCCATTCGCCGCGCTAACTCCAGGCCGGTGTCGAGATCGGCCAACGCGTCATTGATCAAGTCACCGGTGAGTAATACGAGATCCGCGCGGAGATCGTTCACAAGGCGCACAGTTTTTTCGAGAACTTCGCCTTTGGTAAATCGACCGACGTGCATGTCGCTCACCTGCGCGATGGTCATTCCATCCAGATCGCCCGGAAGGCCCGGAATCGGCAAAACGAAGCGACGGATGCGAACCTGATTCAACTGATACATCGCGATTCCGGTCAGCCCGACCGTGAAAACCGGCGGCAACAAGGCGCCGGTAAATCGCAGAAAATCGCGACGGCTCCAGACGTTCGATTCAACCGCTTGTTCGGTTTTGGCAGGCGCGCGCGCTGAAATAATTTTTTGCCCCAGCAGAATCGGAATCAGGAGCACGCCGATCAGTGTGAGCAAACCAAGTCCGATGAAATGCCAGATGAAAATGGCGGACACGGCAAACTTCGGGACCACCCGGTCCCAACCGCCCCGCGACATCCGGGCTGCGATGATTCCAATCAAGCCGATCACCATCGCGGCCATGAAGATCGAAACCACGATCCGCGCCGGACCATGATTGGCGAGCCGAGCGAGAACGATCCACCAGATGATATCCAGCGAAACCATCAACCCGATGATGGTGAAAATGAATCCCACGTCCGACAATCTACACGCAGTCAGATGGAACGTCAGCGCCAGCAGCATCGCCCGCTGGAGCCGGCCGATCCACCTTCAATCAGGCGCCGTCGCTTCCGATGGCTTCGACTGGGCAACCTTCCATCGCTTCCTTGCAAAGACCTTCTTCTTCAGGCGATTCAGGTTGCTTGTAGACGTAGGAGTGACCGCCATCGTCGTTGCGCTTGAAATTCGCCGGTGCCGTCTCGCGGCAAAGATCGCAGTCGATGCATTGCTCATCGACGTAAAATTTACCTGCGGCGTTTTCAGGATATTTATTGGCGGCGTCGGCCATAATTTTGTCCGTTAAGGGAGTGGGAAGTTAGGTGGAATCGCCGCGGATGCAAATTTCCGCCACCGCATACCGGCCGCTCAAATCCCAAGTTCAGTCGCGGCGTGACGCGCAAACTTGAATCCACTGAGCGGTGTCGAAATGTCGGTATCTTTCGCAAGGGCAAGAACTTGGAAACTGCGACCAAGCATTTCGGGATGAAGCAGGGTTTGTAACGCGCGCCTGGACTTGTCGTCCGCGACCGTTTCCGGGAACGCCGACAGAATCCCGGTGAGAAAATGATGCTGATCGGTAAAACCGGCGAGGCGAAGGTCGTTTGCCAGCGCGGCCTTCGCGATGCCGGACCAGTTCACATGCGCGGTGATGTCGACATTTCCGATTTCTTCAAATGGCGAATCGAGAAGCCGATGTCGCCCGCGAACCTGAACGCTTTCGCGAAACTCCGGTCCGGCAAATCCGTAGTCGATCGCCAGCACGAAACCGCGACTCAATTTGGCTGCAACGTGTTCGATCCAATTCAGCTGGGATCGATTTGGCGACGCGTCCGGCGCAGAATCGACGAAAACGAATTGTTCGTCCTGAAGGCCCACTTGCTTGTCGCGCAAATTAACCGGCATTGCATCCAGCAGCTCATTGGAAAAATGAATACCGACGAACGATTCGAGCTGATCGAGAGATTTTCGCCATTGCACTCGCTCGCGAAATTCATCGAGCGTTTTTAATTGCTGCTCCTGCAGTTTTACAAACGGCTCAACGATCACGTAACGAGCAGCGTCATAGAAGTTGGGAAATTTTCGCCGCAGCGACTCAAGAACGTCTCGCGCGAACTGGCCGTGGTGTGCGCCTTGTTCGACGATGACAAAATTCTCGGGATTTCCCATTCGCTGCCAAACCTCGGCGAATTGGAGCGCCAGCAGTTCTCCGAACAGCGGACCAACGCTGACGTTCGTGAAATAATCACCGCGGCGTCCAATTGCCGCGCGATCGGATGAATAATAACCGTGTTCGGAATGATAAAGCGCCTGTTCCATGAACCAGGCAAATGGTTGAGGCCCGTCAGCTGCGATCTTTTCGCGAATCAATCTTGCGAGTTGGTTGTCCAATTCGAAAACGTCGAGTGCCGAATCCGCCTGCGCAAGCCTGCGGGGGCGACTGGCGTCGCATCCCGCGACGAATGCGGAGTCAAATTGGAGGTTGGACGTTGAGTGTTCGGCGTTTGACGCCTAAATTGTCGCCCCTTTCGCCGTGAAAAGCAGAAATTATCTCAGTCCGCCTCCAGGATTTTATTTCCGCGAGCGGTGGTACAAGCGCCCGGAATTTTATGTTCCGATTACCGTGCTGGCTTTCATCCTGGGCGGCGGTGCCATCTACCTCTCAATGATCGTCGCCGATCTCAAGAACCAGGCTGCGGTGTTCGATTTGAGCAAAATGGAGCAAATGGAATCGGCCAGCGTCATTCTCGATCGCAACGGCAAGATTTTCGGACAAATCTACGTCGAAAATCGCCAGACAATTCCATACGACCAGATCCCGCACGATTTGGTGAACGCAGTAGTCGCGGTCGAAGACGCACGCTTTTACCAGCATCACGGCTACGCGCTTGGCGGGATGTTGCGCGCGAGTTTGAAAAATCTGACCGCCGGGAGGGTTCGCCAGGGCGCCAGCACCATTACTCAACAGGTCGCGCGCAACAGTTTTGCGCTCAAAGGAAGAACGTTTCGCCGCAAGCTGGTCGAGATTTTTCTGGCCCGACGAATCGAGGACAGTTTCAACAAGCAAAAGATCATGGAGCTTTACCTGAACCGGATTTATTTCGGCGGCGGGCTGTATGGCGCTGAAGCGGCGGCGCGCGGTTATTTCGGCAAACCGGCCCGCGACATGACTCTTGAAGAATGCGCGACCCTCGCAGGATTGATTAAGAGCCCGAATCGACTTTCGCCGTGGAGTGACAAGGCCGGGTCACGCGAAGCGCGAAATTATGCGCTGACCCGAATGCGCGAACAGGGTTTTATCGACGCCGCAAAATGTGCCGAAGCGCAGGGACGCGAACTAGTGATCGGGAACCGGCAAAACGCACAGGGCCAGAATTACGCGGTCGATTACATCCGTCAGCAGGTGATCAACGCCGTCGGGTGGGGCCGCGCCATGAACGAAGGTTTCAAGATTCACACAACGATTGACGGCGAGTTGCAAAAGGTTGCCGAGGAATCGTTGCGCAAAAGTTTGGATAAAGCCGAACTGCATCCGGGTTACGACCACCAAACCTACGCCGAGTACGCGGCGCGATTTAAACAGGCAAAATCGAACGGAACCGCTTCCGCCCAACCCGCGCCGGATTATTTGCAGGGCGCGGTGGTTGGAATCGACAATGAGACCGGCGGCATTCTGGTGTTGGTCGGTGGGCGCGACTTTGAGCACAACCAATACGATCGAGCGCTGCAGGCGAAGCGTCCCGCCGGCACTGCGATGTTGCCGTTTGTTTACGCCACTGCATTCGAACAGGGAATGTATCCGGGCTCATTGGTGGAAGATTCTCCGCTGGATAATCGCGCCGTGATGATCGGCGGAATGACGGGAATTCTTGGTGAGTGGGGGCCGGAGAATGCTGACAATCGTTACGAAGGCGCAATGACAGCGCGGCAGGCGCTCGCGAAATCGAAGGATGGCGCAACGGTACGAATCGGAATGGACGCTGGACTCGATGAAGTCCTCCAACTTTGTAAAAACGCGGGCATTCGCTCAACGCTTCGGCCGTATCCGGCAACATTCCTCGGCACTAGCGAGGTCACGTTGACCGAACTTGCCCTCGCCTACACGATTTTCCCGAACGGCGGATGGCGGGCGACCGCTCCTCACATATTGGACAAGATCGAGGAGAAAGACGGCACAGTCTGGATCGCGCAACGTGACACTAAAAAGCAAAGCGTGATTAAACCGGAGACGGCTTACGAAGTTCATTCGTGTCTGGTTGACGCGCTTGAAAACGGCACCGGCAAAACCGCGCGAGCCGAATTTGGACTGAAAAAATTTCCGGCGGCCGGAAAAACCGGAACCGCCTATGATTTTACCGACGCGCTGTTCGCCGGTTACGACAATAAAATTACCTGCGCGGTGTGGGCGGGATTTGATAAACCGCAAAAAATTTATCGCGGCGCCTTTGGCCGTGAACTGGCGATGCCGGTCTGGGTCGACATTATGAATGCTGCGGTCGAACATTATCCGCCGCAGGAAGTGAAACGCCCCGCCGGATTGAAAGAGGTGGAAATTTGTTTTCGCTCCGGATTACTGGCGACCGACAAGTGTTACGACACAATCAAAGGGCCCGCCGGCGATCCGGTGCAAAAACGTACTACTTACGTCGAAATTGCCACTCCGGGTCAGATGCCATCTGAGCCTTGCAACGTTCATGGCGAACCTCGCGCCAGAATTATGACCGATGCCTACACCAAGGAACCGGAAGCTCCGCGGGCCGAGGCGGCGGCGGACCTTACTGAGGTCAGACCAATCGCGCTAAAGGGTCCGGTGCTTATCGCGCAAAACGATCCCTACGGTTCCGTGAAATCAACAGCGAAAGTTGAACCGGCCAATGCAGTTCCGAATGGCGCCGACAATGACGAAAACGGCGAAACTCAAATTGCGCGCACCGACGCGCGAGAGCAAAGAGTCGAGGACCCGAAGCGAGAAGCACAAAAGCCGGTCCTGCGCGCGATCCCTGTCGGGCCCGCTCCTGAAGAAACGCCGGTGGAAATTCGACGCGCGGTGCCAGTGGGCCCGATGGACGAGGTCGATCAGGGCACGTTGCTGAAGGCGGCGACGCCATCGCCAGGAGAATCCGACCAATAAATGGCGTCGAGCGACGCAACTGAATTTCGGTTGAGTGTTCTCAATCCCGGAGGACGCGACCTCGAACAATATTTTGACCAGCCGTCGCGCCCGGACGCGCAAACTCATCCGCCGATAAATTTTCATGGGTTTGCCGCCTGCACGGGCGGGTCGGTCCACCGAGCAGCCAAAAACGCAATCGAAGAAAAACGGCCGATCCTGCTTTTGCTCCGCGGAAATTTTCGCGCAACCGAACGCGCATTGACACAATGTCGACAAGCGAAACGCCCCGTTGCGATCGCATTGAAAGAAACCGGCCTGCATCAAATTGCGGAGCAACTACGAGATCGCGGACGGCTCGCGCGGTTTCTCAGAATAGTCGCGGCGGCTGATGGCTGCATCGCCACGACTCCGGAAGCAGCGGAGATTTTTCGGCGCGCACGGCTCAAGCACAACGCCGAAACGGTTGCATTCCTCCCAACTCCATATCCTCTCGAAGAAAAACCGTGGGATTTTGCAGTACCTCCGAATCAACAGTCGGGAATCTTTGTTGGAACCCGCGAGTGGGACGTGCCCTCGCGCAATCATTTCGCGGCGCTGTTGCTGGCACGGGAAATTTCCGCCGCCAGCGATGAACCGGTGACAGTTTTCAATCTCGATGGGCGGAAAGGCGCAAAGCTTCTGGAGGAACTGAAATTCCCGTCCGGAAAACTGCGAATTCACGACAAACGCAAAGCCTACCCCGATTACCTCCGCGAAGTCGCCAAACACAAAATCGTCCTCCAGCTCGATCGAAGTCGCGTTCCCGGACAAGTTGCCGGCGACGCATTGCTTGCCCGCACTATCTGCGTTGGCGGTGATGGCGCGGTTGAACGCATTGCGTTCGCAAATTTTTGTGGCGAAGGTCGCACGACGGCGCAGCTGAAGACGATCGCCCTGGAGCTGCTGAAAAATACCGCCGGCCGCGCCACCGCAATCATCGAATCACAATGGCGCGCGGCGGAGCGCGTTTCGTTTCAGGCGGTGCGAAAACAATTAGCGATTTTCTTTTCGCGAATCGCCGATCATTCTTAAGTAAATCTCTTCGATCTGCTCGATTTGCTTTCGCTGATCGAATTTTGCCGCAACCGCATCTGCGCCGTTTCGGGCAAGCCGCTTCAACAATTCCGGATTCTTCGCGGCATCGAGAAGTGCGCGCGACAATCGCTTCATGGTCGCGTTCGGCAACGAGAATGCCGCTGATCCCATTTTCGATCGCTTCCGGGATTCCACCATGGATTGTCGCGAACACCGGAAGTCCGGTTGCCATCGCTTCCAGCATCGAGTTTGGAATGCCCTCCTGATTTCCGTCGCTGCCGGTTTCGCTGGGATGAAGGAAAATGTGCGAAGCGTAATAAACTTCGCGCAATTTCTCTGGCGATAAGAATCCCGGCAACATTACCCGATCGGAAATTTTGAGTTTACGGGTAAGTTCCTTGAGCTCCGCCAGCATCGGTCCTTCCCCGGCTACCGTCAGGGTCGCTTTCGGATACTGGTTCGAAAACACCGTGAACGCGTGCAGGGTCGTTGCGATCCCCTTTTTTTGCACGAGCCGGCTTGCGTGCAGGAAACGCCAGCTTCCATCGGTTGGAAACTCACGCTCACGAAACGAAAATTCCTGGAGCGGAATGCCGGTGCGCACCACGTCGATCTTCTTTTCGTCGCAGCCAAGTTCGATAATCGCGCGTTGGAGAGACGCCGAACGAACAAAAACTCGCGTCACCAGATCGAGCATCTCCTTGGTCGCTGCGCGGTAAGCCGGTTTATCCATGTCGACCATTACATCCGCGCCGTGAAATGAAACGACTCGCGGATTTGGCCAGGTTCGGATCAACGGCAAAAGATGGACCGCGATGTGACCAAAAAAGATGTGCAATAACTGCGCGTTCTCCCGGGCCAACACTGCATTGATCGCCTGCACTTCGGAACGGGAGACTTGCCAGGGCTTATTAGTAACCTGTCGAAACCAGAAACGTCGCAAAAAATGTATCGCTGGCTTTGCGACCACATCGACGTTCTTGAACGGAAATTCGCCATAGTTTTCCCGTTTCTGCGCAATGACGACCGGTCGGACCCGATGAAGACCGGTAATTTGCCGGTAGATGTGCAACATCTCCGGCTTGAGGAAAGTCGCGCAATAAAATGCGACGACGGGGTCTGATTCAGACGAATCGTTCAACGTTTCAAATCAAACTCGCTACCACAACGAGCCTATCCGCAAGAATCGGACGCGAAGGTTTAAAAGTTGATCGTGAGCAGCTTGAATCCCTTCCACTTTCCAGTTTCGGGATCGAGAAAGACGTTGTCTTCGGCGCGGCCGTAAACCGCCGGAGCTTTGGGATTCAACAGTTGAAAGGGATTTCCACCGCGAGAAGCGCGCGCTAGGCTGCCTTCGGTGCTTTCGCGTTGCAACGGAGGACGCTGGGGCGCTGGGCGAGTCTTGCCGGTGCTTTTCGCGGTAAAGGTTTTCTTAGGCGGTGGCGGCGACTGGGCAAAGGCGAAGCCCGCGACAACCATTAATGCCCCCAGCAACACGAGCTTTTTCATTACTTTTCTCCGGTTAAGGTCGGTTCTTGCCCGTTAGACTCCTCCAGCGCAGAATTGTCAAGGCAAATGGATTATTTGGAAAAAGCACGCCGCGTTTTAGATCTCGAAATTCGGGAGCTTCAGCGGCTTCACGAAAGACTGGGCGACGATTTTTCGCGCGCAGTCGCTCTTATTAAAGACACTGTTGATGCTCGCGGCAAAGTTGTCGTTCTGGGCGTCGGTAAATCCGGGCACATTGGCAGTAAAATTGCCTCGACCCTGACCAGCACCGGTTCGCCCGCCGTAGTGCTCGACTCGTTGAATGCGCTCCATGGCGATCTCGGCGTGGTCGCTGACGGCGATATCGTTCTGGCACTCAGCTCCAGCGGCGAAACTGAAGAGCTGGTGCGCGTTTTGCCGGCGATCGCTCGTTTTCAAGTAAAGATCATCGCCATGGTCGGCGATGCGGATTCGACTCTCGCCAAAAACGCACACGTCGTTCTCGATGTGAATGTCGAGCAGGAAGCATGTCCGTTAAACCTCGCGCCGACGTCGAGCACGACCGCGATGCTCGCCCTCGGCGACGCGCTCGCGATGGTTTTGCTCGAAGCGCGCGGATTTAACAAAGAGGATTTTGCCAAATTTCATCCCGGCGGAAAGATCGGCCGCAGCCTGTTGATTCCGGTCCATCAAATCATGCGGCCGAAAAATGGGATGGCGATAGCGTCATCGGATGTACTGGTCCGCGATGCTCTCAAAGCAATGACAGCCGTGCGCGCCGGAGCTTCAGTTGTGACCGACGGCGACGGAAGACTGGCTGGAATTTTTACCCACGGTGACTTTGTCCGACACTTTCAAACCGATTCAAAGGTTGGTGAGCGTCTTGTCTCCGACTTAATGACTCTCAATCCGGTCACGATTCACCAAAACAAGCTCGCGGTTGAAGTTCTTAACCTTCTCGAACGTCATCGAATCGATGATTTGGTGGTCGTGGACGACGATCACAAGCCTGTAGGAATCATCGATGCTCAGGATTTGACGCGCTTGAAGTTGCTCTAAAGCTGTTGAGGAGTTGAGATGTTGACCGGTTGAGAAGACCTTGACGTCGCAGCAAATCGATTCAACTTCTCAACCCTCTCAACAACTCAACTCTTTATGGCCGCAGCAGCTAACGATCTTCGCAAGGGAATGGCGATTAAATACAACGGTAACACGGCGATTGTGCTCGAAGTAAACCATCGCACTCCCGGCAATCTGCGAGCATTCGTCCAGGCGATCATTCGTTACATCAACACTGGCAAGAGTGCTGATGTCCGTTTTGGTTCCACCGACAAAGTCGAATTGGTCGACATCGAGCGAAAGCAAGTGGAGTTCAGTTACCAGGATCACAACGGGTACCATTTCATGGACCCGGAAACCTACGACACCGTCACGTTGCACGACAATCTGCTCGGCGATTCGAAAGATTATCTCGTCGAAAACATCCAAGTGCAGGTCCTTTACGCCGAAGGCAAGGCCGTTCAGGTCGAGATGCCTGCGTCAGTGAACTTGAAAGTAATCGAGTCGGCGCAAGGCGTGCGCGGCGATACCGCCAGTAACGTTACCAAGCCGGCCAAACTCGAGACGGGAAAAACGATCAACGTTCCGCTTTTCATTAAGGAAGGCGAAATCATCAAGATCGATACGCGCACCGGCACCTACATGGGCCGCGCCTAACCCTCTTCCTCTTTCTCTCCCTTTTGCGCTAACATCATTGCGATGAACCGCAAAGACGGAATGGTGCGCGGAAGAAAAATGTCGCGGGGCGTGAAAGTCGCCCCCTACGTTGTGCCGACGACGCGACGCGCGCCGACGCCCAGCACTTATATGGTGCCTACGCGCTGGGTGAAATTTGTCTTCGGCGTTTTTCTGTTACCGATCTGCGCAATCTTAACCCAGACTTTTTTCACCGCGTTCGCACGCGCAGCCGTCGCCGAACATTTGTGGACGGCCGCACCGTTCTGGTTCTTTTCGTTAGGCGCGGTTCTTTGGCTGATCGCGTTCATGGGATTGCCGCGCCCGATTCTTCTTTATGTTTTCGGTCACGAACTGACCCATGCAATCTGGGTGTGGTTAATGGGCGGCCGGGTTAGCCGTTTTCGCGTTGGCCGAGACGGCGGGCACATTATGACCAACCGCACCAATTTCTGGATCGCACTTACGCCATATTTTTTTCCGCTCTACAGCATCCTCGCCATCGCGATTTACGGCGTGCTCAGCCTCTTCTACAACATGCAACCTTACGGCCGTATTCTGTACGCGGTCATCGGCGCGA
Organism: uncultured Verrucomicrobiae bacterium; assembly: GCA_963800015.1. Classification (GTDB taxonomy): domain Bacteria; phylum Verrucomicrobiota; class Verrucomicrobiia; order Chthoniobacterales; family UBA10450; genus AV40. The sequence continues at coordinate 392,062 of CAWCZE010000009.1, forward strand.
CCTGGGCGTTTCACTTTACCTTCACCTGCTGGATGATTCCGAAGAATCAGACCGATCTTCGCGATCACGGCACATTCTTCTCGCTGGTCGTGATCTACCTGATGAACCTCGTGCTCTTGTCCGTGTTGCTGATCATCGCCTCGCCTCATATCACTTTCATCGGCTTCGCGGACGATCTCGGCAAAAATCTGGGAAATTTCTCGCAATGGCTCGGCGATCTGGCCGAACGATTCGCCCGCGGCGCGCAGCATTAATTCGCGAGAATCGCAACGGGCAGGATCGAAAACGCGTCCGCCATACGGATTGCTCGATCTTTGATCCAGAACTCGTGTCCGGTAAGCACCTGCCGCCAGCGCTCAAGCGGAAATCCTTCGGGCAATTCAATCGCAGTGTCCTTCCATCGATCGCCGATCGGCGGAAAACCAACCCGCGAAGAAAGCCGGGGAACGATCACAACGACTAACTGCCGATCGAGCCTTCGCGCGAAAGCGATGACGCATTCGGAAAACGGGCCTTTCGCTTGCAACGGCAAATAATCGCCGTTTCGGAAAAGATCCGGGTGTTCGCCGCGGAATTGCAGCGCGCGCTGGGTCACAAACATTTTGATGTGCCCGTCAGGCCAGTTTTGCACAAGCTGCTCCGGCGTTTTGCTCGACAAAGATGAGAGCATTTCCGCGCGCGCTTTGTAATCAACGGGCCGCCGATTGTCGGGATCGACTAATGAGAAATCCCAGATCTCGTTCCCCTGATAAATATCGGGAACGCCAGGCGAGGTCAGCTTGAGCACAGTCTGGGCAAGTGAATTAATCGCTCCGAGTCGCGCAATGTCGTTCGCGACCGGCAGGAATAACGGCAGAAATTTGTTTCTCGGCGCCGGGTCCAATATTTTCGCAACGAAATCGCTCATCGCGGAAAGCCATTCCTGGTTAGGCCGGATCCAGCTCGTATTCAGCTTCGCTTCGTTCAAAGCCTTGGTCATGTAATTCTGGATCCGCTCGATGTAGTCCCGGCCAACGGCGCGTTGCGGTTCGCCATCATCGCCAGTCGGCCAGGTGCCGAGCAAAGTTTGGTACAAAAGGTATTCCTCATTTCCGTCCGGAGCGTCGGCATCCTCCATCTGTTTTTTCCAGCGGCGATTGGCCGCACGCCATTTCGGCAGAACACGGCGCCAGGTTTCGGCAATTTCCGAAATTGCCACCATTCGGGCGCGAACATCTTCGCTCCGTTTCGTGTCGTGGGTGGAAGTAGCGAGCAAAGTCGCCGGCCAGTTGCGGACGCCGGTCCGAATTTTTTTCATGAAACGCCTCAACGGAAACGCCGAATTGCTGCGGCTCGCCGCCAACTTCGTTGAGTGCAGCGAGCCGGTTGTAAATATAGAAGACGGTGTCCTCCACACCCTTGGCCATGATCGGCCCGGTAAATTGCTGAAACTTCAACACGAACTGGACGTGTTCCTCGCGCGCCTTGGCATCGAGATTCTCAGGAAAACGAAACAGCAGGATGTCGCGCAAAAAATTAAAGATCGATTCTTCAGTCGCCGGGTTGCGCCGTTTGGCAGCGGCGATCGCGCGGTCGATCACTTGTCGATCCTCGTCACTGACCGCCTGGCCCGGCGCGAGATAGGTCCGATAAACCGGGAAACACGCGATCGTTTCCCGCACCGCGCGGGCCAGCGCTTCAAAAGTAAAATCGCGAAACCAGCGATTTTGCTCGGACAAACGGTCAAGCATATTGCCGAGCACCTCGACTTCGTTGGCCAGCGCAATTCGCATCACCAGCCGTTTCTTGGCGTAAACCAAATGGCCGAAATGCATGGTGTGACCGATGAATCGATGAAACGCTTTCGTGATTGGCGCTTCGGCCGACGCGTCCACCAAAACGCCCGCCACTTGATTCGTGAAATCGTAGCCCGTCGTACCGTGCACGGGCCAGTCGCCATGCAACTTTTCAGCGCCGGTGAGGATCTTTTCGACAACCAAGTAAATGGCACGCCCGTCTTTTGGAAGCGTTGCGCCAAGCACTCTGGCACCGCGCCGCTGAAGTTTCTCCAAATATTCGCGCGGCAAACAGAGTCCGTCCGGATGATCGATGCGTAATCCGGTGACTGCTCCCGAGCGAATAAGATCGAGAACTAATTCATGGGTCGCGTCGAACACCTCCGGCAATTCCATTCGGATCGCCGCCAGATCGTTCACGTCAAAGAATCGGCGATAATTAATTTCCTCCGCTGCAACCCTCCAGAATGCGAGGCGATAAGACTGGGCATTGAGCAGTTCATCGAGCTTGTCGAAGCTGCGCGGATCTCCCGGGCGACCGTTAATCTGAGCAACCGCTTTCTCGATCGCGCGCTGCACCTGTGGCGCCTCCTGACACCGCCGCTCCAGACGACGTTTTACGATCTCTTTTTCCCGCGCGCGCTCGGCGATTTTTTCCGGATCCGTCTCGGTCCGCCGCGGCAAGTACTCGAGCGCGGTGAGAATGCTTTGGAATTCGGCGTAAAACGGTTCGTCTTTGGATTCGGCGAGATTTTCAAGTGCGAGGTCCAGCACATATCGGTAGGTCCCGGGCGCGATCGGCAGGCGGTGCCCTCGATATTGCAGAGAAAACGCGCCTTCTTCGAATTGAACTTTGAATTCGCCGCGCTCGAGAACGCGACCGTACTGATCGGTCAAAATCGGCAGCAGAACTTTGTCTTCGAGGTCCGACTTAAGCGGATGCCAATCGATGTCGAAGTAGGGCGCGTACATTGAGCTGGGCCCGTTTTCGAGCACGTCCATCCACCATTTGTTCCCCGGCTGCATGACCCCCATGTGATTGGGGACGAAATCAAGAACCTGCCCCATTCCGTGCGCGCGCAACTCGCCGGTAAACGCATCGTATTCTTCGCGCGACCCGATCGCCGCATTCAGTTGGTTGTGATCCGTGATGTCGTAACCGTGCATGCTTTCAGGGCTCGCCTGAAAGTAGGGCGACGCATAAATATCGCTGACTCCCAGCTTGTGAAGATAGGGAATGATCTCGCGGGCTTGCGCGAAGGTAAACCACCGATTGAATTGCAACCGATAGGTGCACGTGGGAATGCGTGGGTTTTCCAGTTTCATGGGACCGAACAAACGTCGAACGCTGAACACCGAACGTCCAACGCCGAATGCAGATTCTCAATTCAACGTTCGCTGTTGGATGTTGGCGCTCGGAGTTCCGTTACATTTTCTCCAAAACCTTGATCGCTTAACAAGTCGAGCGCGCGTTCGGCGTTTTCTACATTTTTTCCGGGACCTTAATGCCTAACAAGTCGAGCCCGCGCTGAAGCACCCGGCCACAAAGATCGCAAAGCGCCAGCCGCGAACTGCGCAGAGGTTCGTCTGATTTCAACACCGGACACGCTTCGTAGAACGCGTGGAAGCTGTTCGCGAGTTCGAATAGGTAATTTGCGAGAATGTTTGGCCGAAAATCGTTCAACACCTGAGGAACAATCTCGGCGAACTGACAAAGCTTTTTGGCCAGACCGATTTCGTTGGCTTCGTTCAAAGTCAGTTCATTTATTTTCGGGACTGACTGGTCAGCCTTTCTGAAAATCGAACGGATCCGGACATAGGCATTTTGCAGATACGGCGCCGTGTTTCCCTGGAACGCCAGCATTTTGTCCCACGAAAAAACGTAATCGGTCATTCGATATTGCGAAAGATCGGCGTATTTCACTGCGCCGATGCCGATAATCCGCGCGATCTCGCTTTTCTCGTCGTCGCCTAAGTCGGGATTTTTTTCTTCAACGATTTTCCGCGCGCGCTTGCAAGCCTCCTCGAGCATTTGGCGCAAGGGCACATTTTCGCCTGACCGCGTTTTCATCAGCTTCCGGTCTTCGCCGAGGACGTTTCCAAACGGAATATGCCGAAGCTCCGCTTTGTGACCTTCCCGGCGCGCGATCTCGAAAATCTGTTTGAAATGCAGGGTCTGAGGCGCGCCGACCACGTACCAAAGCGTGTCGCGTTTCAGCTCGTCGATCCGATATTCGACCGTCGCGATATCGCTCGTGGCATAATTGAATCCGCCATCGCTCTTGCGAATGATGCATGGCTTGTCCGACAGCTCGGGAATATTTGGAAAGAAAACGACAACCGCGCCTTCGCTGATCTCGGCAATCTTCGATTTCAACAGCCGCTCGACTACGCCCGGCAGCTTGTCGTTGTAAAAACTTTCGCCGCACTGAAGATCATAATGAACGTCGAGCAAATCATAGACGTGCTCGAAGTCCTGCATCGACAGCGCAACGCACTCGTTCCAGATGTCGAGGTTTTCCTTGTCGCCGCCCTGAAGCTTGACCAGTTCCTGCCGGCACGCTTCCCGCACCGCCGGATCGGCGGTGGATTTCGCGTTCGCTTCTTTATAAATACGGACGATCTCGGAGAGCGGATCGCGCTGGAGCGCATCGCGATCGAGCAGGTTCTTCCAAGCCCAAATCACCATTCCAAACTGGGTCCCCCAATCGCCGATGTGATTGTCGCGAATTACATCATGGCCGAGAAACGCGGCAATTCTGGCGAGGGAATCGCCGAGCGCGGTGCTGCGAATGTGGCCGACATGCATCGGCTTGGCCACATTCGGTGAGCCAAAATCGATCACGATTTTTTTTGGCGATGCAGATTCGGCAACGCCCAATCGCTCGTCCGCTAACAGTTGAACCGCCGCCTTCGCCACCGCGTCCGCTCGCAATTTGAAATTGATGAATCCGGCGCCCGCAATCGATGGCGGCTCGGATAAATCGGCGACGTCGAGATGTTTCAAAATCTCTTCGGCGACGGCACGGGGATTTTCGCCGCGTTGTTTGCCAAGAATCAGTGCAGCATTCGTTTGATAATCGCCAAAACGCGGATCGGTGGCCTGAGTCAGGTCCCCGGTGTTCGGGAGGCCGGACTTTTGCCAGGGCGCCGCCAATCGGCTGGCGAGAATTTCCTGAAACGTTTGCATCCGGTCAGATTGTAGCGGCGCTCTCGGAGCGCCGAAACTAATTAGATCGGCGGTCGAAAAAGGCCAGTCCAGCTCGGACCCGCCGCTACATTATCTTTATTTTGGGGTCGAACTCTGGAATATCGCCAGGATCTCTTCCGTCGATTTCGCGCCGGCGAGTCTGTCCCGCGTGCCGCGATCGTTCAGAAATTTCGCGATTGAAGCGAGGGTGCGGAGATGGGTTTGAAACTGGTTCTTTGGAACAATGAACAGGACGACAAACTTCACCGGCGCATTATCGAGAGCATCGAATTCAATGCCGCTGCTCGATCGCCCAAACGCTGCGATCACGTTATCGATCCGATCGGACGAACAGTGAGGGATCGCGATCCCAAAACCGATTCCCGTGCTCATCGTTTCCTCGCGCTGTTTGAGCGAACCGAGAATGCTGTCGCGATCTTCCGCTTTGATTTTGCCGAGCCGGACCAGCAAATCGATCAGTTCTACGATGGCCGGCCAACGCTCGGTCGCCTTCATCTCGGGGATGATTTGCTCGGCGGAAAGTAAATTACCCAACGACATGCGGATTCGCGATTCGGGAGCGCAAGCTTACCGGGGGCGGTTACGTTGACAAGCGCATTTCAGGCTAAGAATCGCGGACTTTGTAATTCAATCGCCGCGAGAGCAGCCAGCGGACGCCAAACATATCCATGGTCGCCCGCCAGGCCCGGCTGCCAAAGCCATATTTCGTCTGACCGAAGCGCCGCGGCCGGTGATTTACCGGAATTTCGACCAATGTGAAACCCGCACCGCGAATCAGCGCCGGAATGAACCGGTGCATCCCCTTGAACGGGACGAGCGCGTCGGCACAGTCGCGGCGCATCGCCTTCAGTGTGCAACCGGTATCGCGGACGTAATCCCGAGTGAACCGGCTCCGAACAAAATTCGCGATTCTGCTCGTCATGCGTTTGCTGAGCGTGTCTTTGCGGTGGGCGCGGTAACCGCAAACCAAATCCGCGCCCCGCGAAATCTCCGCGATCAATCGCGGAATGTCCGCCGGATCGTTTTGCAGGTCACTGTCGATCATCACAATCGTTCGGCCTCTGGCGGTTTTAATTCCCGCGTAGAGTGCCGCGCTCTGGCCGGTGTTTTTTTCAAACCGCAGAACGCGAACGTTGTCTGCGCCTTCGATACGCTCGGCGCTCCGATCGGTCGATCCGTCATCGACAAAAATTAACTCATAATCCAATCCGGCCAGTGCGGCCCGAAGCTCCGACTGCAGGATCGGCAGGTTTTCCTCCTCGTTGAAAACAGGAACGACGACTGAGATTTCCGGCGAGTCGCTCATAACGGAAGCGTTTTGTAGTGGCGGCACAGAAAAACCTGCCAGTAGCGCACGTGTTCGCCAAACCGGCGGAGCTCGATCGTCCCAACGAGCTCGGTCGACTCAAATGCCGCCTTGATATTGTGAGGCGGATTCTTTCCGAAGTTTCGGATCAACAGCGCGCTGCGGCCAACAAACGGATTTTCGCCTTTCTGCTCGGTGAATGCCTCATCCGGAGACTGATTCGGCTTCGCCGGAGCGTCGACAAACTGATCGTAGCGCGGCCAGAACGAAAACTCATTCACCAGGTCCTGCGACTCGATCAAATAACACGGCGGATGTCCCGGGCCTTCGACACGTTTGTCTTTCAAGTAAAACGAAATTTCGGACGCGCGGTGACGTTCGTCCGCAATCAAAAATAATTTCTCGCCAAGTTTTGATTCCAGATCGGCGCGAATTCTCTCCACTTCGGCGGTCATGGATTTCCAGCCTCGCAACCGGTCGCTCGGGTCGCTTCGGAAGAAATCGAATGCCGGCGCTCCGAAGCATGTCCGAATCCATCGCGAACAAACTAATCACAAATCCGAGCAGAATTGCGGCCGTGCCAAAGATGCGAACGCCGCGCTGTTCGATTCGCTCGTTCCAATAGTAGGCCGTCAGCAAACCAAAGCTGACAAATGAGACCGCATCCCAGTTGGGCGTCGCGACGTGATTAAGCGAGATCAGGAAATAAAACGCCGTCACCGGCAATCCGAACCAGAACAGAAACAGGATCTTGAACTGCTGATTGACCCGTCGCCAGCTGCCGACCACCGCCCAGACCACGGCGGCAAAGAGCAGCGGCGAGTAAAAGATGAAGTGTTCTCCGAAAAATTTGAGGGGCTCAAGTGGTCGGAAACCGACGTCCTCAGTCAAACTGCCGCGGGTCCGCAAGTGAAGAAGCGTGATCCACGCATGTTGAGCGTTCCAAACGATGGGCGGAATTGTGCAAAGAACGAAAATTCCGAGCAGCCAGTACAGCCCCGGCTTTTTGAATTCCTGGCGCAACCTTGGGGCGAAGGCGAGAACCAGCACAACGCACACGATTTCGAACGCGTTGGTGAATCGGCCAAGAAATCCAAGTCCGATGAGCAGCCCGGTGAGCGGCCAGTAAAATGAAAAGCGCGGACTTTTTTCCACTGCCAGCCAAAACGTGAACATCGCCGCTGTCCAAAAGAAGATCGACAACCCGTCTGTCGTTATGACGAATGCGCCGACGGTGAAAATCGGCGCGACGTTGAGGGCGATTGCCGTCCACAAGCCGACATTTTCGCTGAACAGCCGCCGTCCGAAATGAAATATCAACAGACTGCTCGCGCCGGCGAGAATAGGACTCCAAAAACGGACGCCGAATTCAGTCGGACCGAAAATCGCCGTGCTCGCGCGAATGGCGAAGGCGATTCCGGGACCTTTACTGAAATAACCGGGGGCGAGGCGCTCCGACCACATCCAGTAATGCGCTTCATCGAACTCGAGATCGGTTGACCCCAACATCGACAATCGGACCAGGGTGAGGCCGATGATGAACAGCCAGATTGCGCGAGTCTTCGTCATTCCGCTCGATTGATCACCAAACCTGGATGGGCCGCAAAAGTTTGCGGCGCAAGTCTTGAACCAAGCTTTCGCCAGAGCAATTCCAGCAGCGCGAGAATAAAAAATGTTTCGGCCGCAGCCAAAAACACCGTGCCGATTACATCGCTCGGCCAGTGCGCGCCCAGATAGATTCGCGAATAACCGACTAGCGCGGCAAAGATCCAGTAAAGCCAGCCGCGTTTGTAGAACAACGTCAAACAAATGGCGGCAATGGTGTTGTTCACCATGTGGCCGGACGGAAACGACGGGTCACCTCGCTTGCGATCCGATTCGTCGGAACGACGCACCACCGGCTTTTTGAAGATCGACATAAACTCCGGCCGTCCTTTTTCCAATCGGACCATTCGCACCGAATCGACGTGTTTGGGCCGCGGCCGATTGATTAACGATTTCAACGTATTGGTGACCGGTTCCGCGATCACAATTGCGATGAGCAAACAACAAATGCAGGCTCGCGCCCTGAATCCGCCGAAGACGAGGGCGGCAAACAGGATTATTATGAGCAACGGTTTCCAGACGTCGGCATCGCTGATCGCCGCCATGAACAAATCAAGGACCGGATTCGTCCACTTTTCATTGATGGCGTGAAAGATCGTTACGTCCATTAAGGGCAGGTTGCGAAATGTAGCTTTAAGTGTGAATGACCGAATGACGAATGTCTAATGACGAAGGAATAACGAGATCCAAATGCGCGCGCAAAATCCGCGGTCTCGCTTCGCTATTCGGCGATCCGAGCTCGTTTCGTCATTCGTCATTCGTCATTCGTCATTTCTTTCGCACTCATTGCGCTCGCTTCGGCCGCGCCAACACCCAGTGCTCAGGAAATCCTGGAGTCAGTTCGAATGCTTGAAACCCGCCAGCAAATCGATCTGGACGGTCAACTTCGCCAGGATGACACCGTGGTTCCATTTCACATCAATCAAAACGGACCGGTAATTCGATATTCGTTCACTGACCCGGACGAAGTTGTTGAGTTACGACTGAGTGAAAACTCGTCGCGGCTCGACTTGGCGACTGATTCCGGCACCGAAAAATTTCCGGCTGAAAAGTTGGACGAGAAAATTCGTGGAACCGGCGTCACCTATGACGATCTCGCGTTGCGGTTTCTTTACTGGCCAGGCGGGCGCGTTCTTGGCGATGAAACGGTGCATGCGCGGAGCTGTTGGAAATTGCAATTGGCAGCGCCCACTCGCGATTCGCAATACGCGAACATTTTTCTCTGGGCGGACAAAAAGACCGGCGCACTTATGCGCCTCGAAGGTTACGACGCGGACGGCAAACTCGTGAAACGATTCGAGGTCGTTGCCACTCAGAAGATCGACAACCGCTGGTTTCTAAAACAAATGCGAATAGAGGAAATGCAACCCGGCACGAACAAGGTGCAATCCCGCACTTATCTCGAAATCAAAAAATAATTAGTTCTGATCGCGGGCCGCTTTGACGATTTCGGCGAAACTGCGCGGATCAAGACTCGCGCCGCCAACGAGCGCGCCATCGATGTCCTGCTGACCCATCAGCTCCTGAGCGTTCTCCGGTTTCACGCTGCCGCCGTACTGGATTCGGATTCGGTCCGCGGTCGTTTCGTCGGACATTTCGCGCAAAGTCTGCCGGATAAATGCGTGCGCTTCCTGCGCCTGTGCCGGCGTTGCATTCCGGCCGGTCCCAATCGCCCAAACTGGCTCGTAAGCGACGACTGTTTCCTGAAGTTCTTTTTCACTCAGGTCTTTCAAACTTCCCCGAAGCTGGATCGATAATATTTTTTCGACATTGCCTTTATCGCGCTGCTCGAGAGTTTCGCCGACGCAAACGATCGGCCGCAATGTCGCTTCGTGTGCGGCCCGGACTTTCTTGTTCACGATTTCATCCGTCTCGCCGAACAAACGCCGCCGTTCGCTGTGCCCGAGAATAACGTAATGGATAAACAAATCTCGCAACAACGCCGCGCTGATTTCGCCGGTGAACGCGCCGTTTCGCTCCCAATGCATATTCTGAGCGCCAACCTTGATTCCCTGGGACTTGTTCTCCAACAGCTCGGTCACTTTCGCGAGCGCGGTGAACGGCGGAACGATGACGATCTCAACGTCCCGAATGTCGGCTGCGTCGAGCAGGAACGACTCAATGAATCGGGTCGACTCACCGAGCGTCATGTTCATCTTCCAGTTCGCCGCGACGATTTTCTTTCTCATACGTCTATTGCACCACGAAGATCACGAAGGCCACGAAGTTACGGGAAATCAAATGCAACTTCGTGCTCTTCGTGTCGTTCGTGGTTACCTATCACTTAATGCAGCCACCCCGGGAAGTTCCTTGCCCTCGAGTAATTCGAGCGAAGCCCCGCCACCCGTCGAAATAAAAGTCATTTTGTCAGCCAGGCCGGCCTGTTTCACGGCCGTCACTGAATCCCCGCCACCAATGATGGTCGTCGCGTTGGACTTTGCCATCGCTTCGGCAATTGCAATCGTGCCTTCGGCGAAATCCGGGATCTCGAATATCCCAACCGGCCCATTCCACAAAATCGTTTTCGCTTTGGCGATTTCTTCCTGAAACAGCGCAATCGTCGCCTTGCCGATATCGACCGCCTGCCAGCCTTCGCTAATTCCGTTGTCGCGCGACAGCCGGCTGGTATTTCGAGTAGTGGCGCCCGCCTTGATCTCCTGGGTTTCAAGAGCATCGATCGGGACCAAAAATTTTACGCCGCGTTCCTTCGCAAGATCGACGAGTTCTTTGGCGAGATCGGTTTTGTCGGCCTCGACCCGGCTCGCGCCAATCGGAATTCCTTCGGCTTTGAAAAAAGTGTTCGCCATTGCGCCGCCGATCAGGATCGCATCGGCCTTTTCCATCAGTGCCTTGAGCACGCCGATTTTGTCCGACACTTTAGCGCCGCCCATAATCACGAGGAACGGTTTCTCGGGTTTATCGAGCTCTTCGTGGAGATATTTCAATTCCTTCTCCATCAAAAAGCCCATGGCGCGTTCGTTCACGAACATCGCAATGCCGGCGGTCGATGCGTGCGCCCGATGCGCTGCGCCGAAAGCGTCGTTCACGTAAATATCCGCCAGGTCCGCGAGCGCGTGGGCAAACTTGGGATCGTTAGCTTCTTCCTCCGGCTGAAATCGAAGATTCTCCAGCATCGCCACATCGCAGTCGCACATCGCGCCGACAATTTTCTCCGGCACTTCGCCGATTGTGTCGTGACTAAACAGGACCGGCTGATTGATCAAGGTGTGCAAATGGTCCGCCACCGGCCGCAACGAGTACTTCGGCACCGGTTTGCCTTTCGGCCGGCCGAAATGGGACATCAAAATCGTTTTCGCTTTGTGTTCGCGAAGATAGTTGATGGTCGGGAGCGCCTCGCGAATCCGGGTATCATCGGTGATTTCAATTTTGTCGCCGTTTTCTTTGATCGGCACATTGAAATCGACGCGGACCAGCACGCGTTTCCCGCGAACGTCGACATCACGGAGCGGAAGTTTCGCCATAGCTTTTTAATGCACGCGAAAGATTCTCTGTTTCGTCATTCGACATTCGTGCTTCGTCATTGGCGAAGTTTACTTCGCTAGCATTTCCAGCATCTCGACGCAGCGATTGCTGTAACCCCATTCGTTGTCGTACCAGCCGACAACTTTCACGAAACGGTTGCCGAGCATGATCGTCAATTTGCTGTCGAGAATGCAGGAATGCGGGTTGCCGACAATGTCCTGCGATACCAGCGGCTCGTCAGTGTATTCGAGCACGCCCTTATAATTCTTATCGCTCGAGGCTTCCTTAAACGCTGCGTTGACCGCATCGGCCGTGGTATCTTTCTCGAGCACCGCGGTGAAATCGGTGACCGAACCGTCAGGGGTCGGCACGCGAAACGCGCCGCCATTCAGTTTGCCTTTCAAGTCGGGAATGACTTCGCCGATTGCCTTGGCCGCGCCAGTGCTGGACGGAATAATGCTGATCGCCGCCGCCCGCGCGCGGCGCAAGTCTTCGTGCGGAAGATCCAGGATCCGCTGGTCGTTGGTATAACTGTGGATCGTGCTCATGAATCCGTGCGCGATTCCAAAGTTGTCGTTCAACACCTTCGCGAGCGGTGCCAGACAGTTGGTCGTGCAACTGGCGTTGGAAACGATCGAATGTTTCTTCGAATCGTAAATGTTGTCATTTATCCCGATGCAAATCGTCGCGTCAGGGTTTTTTGCAGGCGCCGAAATCAGAACTTTTTTCGCGCCGCCCTTGCTAATGTGAAGCTCGGCTTTGTCCCGCGAAGTAAAAAATCCGGTGGACTCGAGGACGACGTCCACGCCGAGCTTGCTCCACGGCAAATTGCCGGGATCGCGTTCCTTCAGGACTTTAATTTTGTGGCCGCGGACGATGATATTTTCCTCGTCGTGTCCGATCTCGCCGTCGAAGCGTCCGTGAACCGAGTCCCATTTGAGAAGATGGGCCAGGGTTTTGGTGTCGGTGAGATCGTTAATAGCCTGAATGCGCCCCACATGTTTTTGGTCCATGGCGCGCAACACGTTGCGGCCGATACGTCCAAATCCGTTGATTCCGAAGTTAGCCATAGGTAAATAACTAAACGAATTGCAGTGTTTGATTTCGACTGCCGAGCAATTCTTCAGCAATCAGGAGGGGCGGAAAAGTAGAATGGGCAACCCGATGAAGCAATGGGGAAGTATCGCCATCATTTTGACGATGCTGTGCGGGCAATCCGGGACTTTTGGCGCGCGCGATTCTTCAGCGATGAAGCGGATCCTGGTTCTTGGCGACAGTTTGTCAGCGGGATTCGGGTTAAATTCCAGCCAGGCCTGGCCGACGTTGATCACTGACCGGTTGCGGGACGCAGGTTGGGATTTCGAAGTCACAAACGCGAGCCAAAGCGGTGGCACGACGGCCGGTGGTTTGCAGCGGCTTCCCCCTCATCTCAAAACGAAGGTCGACATCTTCATCCTCGAGCTCGGAATCAACGACGCATTTCGAGGGGTGCCCATCGCGCAAATCAAAAATAACCTTCAGGCGATCATTGATCGCGTGAAACAGCGCAACCCGAACGCCCGCGTGATCATCGCTGGAATGCAGCTCCCGAATTTCACCGAGGACGATTACGTATTCGCTTTTGGCCAGATTTTTGCCGATGTCGCAGCCAAAAATAATGCCACCCTGATCCCCTATTTCCTCCAGGGCGTCGGCGGCGATCCAAATCTAAATCAACCGGACCGCGTCCACCCAAATGCCGCAGGCCAGAAAATTCTCGCGGAGAATGTCTGGCGGGTTCTGGAGCCAATCGCGCGGGAAGTTGCGACCGGAACAGCCGCGGCGCGCGTTCCTTAATTGATGGACCCGGCACGACCTAACGAATCCGAACCAAGCGACCCGTTTAACCCCGAGCGCGCCGATCACGCGATTGTCCAAAAAATCGACATCGCGACCGCGGGGGAAGATTGCGATGCTTGCGTGCGCAAACTGCGCCCCGTTCTGATGAACATTAACGGCGTCCTGGACGTCGTCGTCGATCTCCCGGACGAACGCGTCAGCGTCAAATTCGACGCGCGGAAAACTCACGCGCCCGATTTGCACGACGCAATCCTGAAGAGCGGCTATAAACCGGCGGCGGCGGCCGCCGATTAAGAAAACGCTGAAGCTCAACGCCGAACACCGAATGTCGAATTCAGATATCAGACTTCAGCATTGGGCGTTCGACGTTCGGCGTTGGACGTTTTCTTATCCGAGCGCCGGTTGCTGCTGCGTCAGGCAATGGAACGTGCCGAGGCCCCAGATTAATTCGCGGCAATCAATTCCAACCACGCGCCGCGTTGGAAAACATTTTTCCAGGACGGACAACGCGATTTTGTCCGCAGGATCGGCAAATATTGGAACGAGCACGACTTCGTTCGCTATGTAGAAGTTCGCGTAACTGGCCGGGAGTCGCATTCCTTCACGGACGATTTTTCTCGGCATTGGCAAAACCGCGATGTCAATGTTCGTCCGTCCGCCTCGCTCGGACGCTTTGACTTTCATTTCGCGCAAGCGAGCCAGATTTTCCTGGAGCGGTTTGTAATTCGCGTCGTCGGGATTCTCTTCGATAACAGTGACGACTTTTGTTTCGGAGACGAACCGCGCCAAATCGTCGACATGGCCATCGGTATCGTCGCCTTCGATTCCATCGCCGAGCCACAGGATTTCGTCAGCGCCGAGAAAATCGCGAAGGCGCTGTTCGATTTCGTTGCGCGAGAGGTTTGGATTGCGGTTCTTATTTAGAAGACACGATTCGCTCGTCAGCAGCGTACCTGCCCCGTTCACCTCGATTGAGCCGCCCTCCAAGATCATCTTCGGATAGAAAACCGGGAGTTTGAGAAGTTCGGCGACGCGAGTCGGAACAACTTCGTCCAATTCGAACGGCGGATATTTGTTGCCCCACGCGTTGTAATCCCAGTCGACCACAGCCAGCTTTGGGTCGGCATCGCGGGTCAGAAAAATCGGCCCATGGTCGCGACACCACGGCTCGTTTGTCGGAATCTCATAATAAGTAATGCACTCCTGATGCGGCAAGCAATCGAGCACGGCGCGGGCTTCGGCTTCGTGCGCGCCATTCACCACGTTGATACAAACCGGCTCGCTTTCGGTCAGTGCACCGACCATCTCGCGCAATGTCGGCAACACGCGATCGAATGAGTCCGGAAAACTAATTCCTTCGCGACGCGGCCACGAGAGCCAGGTTGCGGCATGCGGTTCCCATTCCGCGGGCATGCGATAGCCGAGAGCGGCAGGCGATTTGTCAGCAAATCCCATTAACTAATTAAGCACCAAATCCGAAAATCGAAGCTCGAAACAAATTCGAATTTCCAAATTCCAAATATCGCAAGGTAGGGGCGATTGACCTCAATCGCCCGCGGGCCGTTGGGACAGCGGGCCCCTACCTGTTCACGTATGCCGCGGTGCCGGCTAGCGGTTTGTAAATCGCGCCGACCAAAGCGCCCATAATCGCATAGCAGATCAAGTCGGCGGCAAACCACATCAAAAGCATGTTGCCGGGAAACGGTTCGACGGCGAATCGGATGACGTTTGCTCCGCAAAACAGAATTCCGATGACGATCCCATAACCAAATCCAACGGCCGCGCTATTGATTCCAACTTTGCTGACGTAAAGGCCAGTAAACGCGAAGGCGACGATGGCGTGGCCGAGAATCAGGACCGGAAACATCGGTTCGGGCCGCCAAAGCGCAGCAGTGGCGTTGTACATCGGCTTCATCAGCAACCCATGCCAGACAAACCCAAAGAAAAACATGAAAACGAACGCAACGATGAACGCCGGGAAACCTCGTTTGTGATTCATGCCGTTTTTTAGTGACAGCGCATGTTCATTGTCGATCCAAAATCCGGCGCGGGATCGTGGAGTTAATCTTGCAAACTCGGGAACGTGTCCGTAACCGATAAAAGTCGGCCGCAATTTGCCGTCTCCGTTTGATTCGCGGTGTTGCACTTTGAAATCGAAAACGCTTACCCCGTAACGAGATTCGCCCTGATAAACGCGCCCGTCACTGGCGCCAACCATGACGCGGTTACCCGGTTTTCTTTTCCCGACCGAGATAAATCATCGCGTGAGTGATCGGCGGATCGCGCTGGATCGAATATGTCCCCGTCCAAAAGAGAAGATCGCCGGGTTTTAAATCCTGCAGCTCGAACGAATCGTCCTTTTCGCTCATGACTGGCTCGAACAGTTTCGCGCGGCGAAGCCAGACGTACTGCTCGGCCGAGTCGCGCGGCACATCTGGAACGTCATTTTGCTTCAGCACGTAATAAACGAATCCTGAACAATCCAATCCGCCGCTGGCCGGGTCCGCCGAACCATATTTGTAATCAAGATTTCGCGTCGTCAGCTCCAGGGCCGCGGTTAGAAGTTTTTGGACTTTGAGCGGATAATTCTCAAAGCCCTTGATCTGATTCGGTAACAGCGTCGCGTTCTCCGCGTGGGATTTCTTTTGCGGGCTTGATGCGGCGGTTGGCGATTCGGCCGGAGTGGGAGATGGAGATTCCGACTCGGCTGGAGTCGGTGAGCCTTTCTTTTTGTGATGAGGCGACGCGCTGGGAGTTGCCGATGGTGACGGCGTTTCTTCCGGAGTTGGAGTTGGCGACGCTTTTTTCTTTCGATGGGCGGAAGGGGTCGACGTTGGCGAAGGCGATTCCGTTTTGGCCGCTGACGGGCGTTTCTTTTTCGGAGACGCAGCTCGGCGTCGGCGATGGTGAGCTTTCCGCGAGTGGTGAACGCGTTTTCTTTGGCGACGGAGACGGCGTGGGCGATTTCTTTTCGGATGACGCCGTTTTCTTTTTTCGATGCGGAGTCGGTGTTGGAGTCGAGAAAATCTTTTTGAGGGTATTGCCTAAGGAATCCTCGGCGGCGTCAATCGCCGGTGCGGCAACGGCCAGGGAAACCACAAAAATCAGGGCGCGAAAAATCATGTAGTATCTGGTTGGACGAAGAATGTTTGGCATTCCTTGAATCAGATTTGCCCAATCGTAGTAGTATTCCTCCTATGAAAGCGATCCGCTTCGCCATTCTTCTGCTGATTGCCGCCGATCTTGCCTCGGCCCAGATCGATCGAATCACTGGAAAAAATTTTGCGACCCGCTCGGAAGTGCTCGCCCGTCACGGAATGGTTTGTACCAGCGTTCCTGCGGCAACTCAGGTCGGCCTCGATATTTTGAAGAAGGGCGGCAGCGCGGTCGATGCTGCGATCGCGGCCAACGCGACGCTTGGATTGATGGAGCCGGTTTCGAATGGCGTCGGCGGCGATCTTTTCGCGATCGTTTACAGCGCGAAAGAAAACAAACTTTACGGCCTCAATGGCAGCGGGCGTTCGCCGCTCGGCTTGAGTTACGACCAAATGAAGGCCGAGCTCGACAAACTGAACCGCAAAACCATTCCGCCACGCGGAATGCTGCCGATCAGCGTCCCCGGAACGGTGGACGCCTGGGCCGAGCTCCACAAGAAATTCGGGAAACTGAAACTCAGCGACGATCTCGCGCCGGCAATTCATTACGCGGAGGAAGGTTTTCCAGTCACCGACTTGATCGCATTCTACTGGCATTTCGGACCGGAACTTTACAAAGGTTTGCCGGGCGGATTTTTTGAAACTTACACGCTCGACGGTAAAGGGCGGACGCCCGCCAAAGGCGACATCTTCAAGAATCCGGCGCTGGCAAAAACGTTGCGTCTGATTGGTGAGAAAGGGCGCGACGCTTTTTACAAAGGCGAAATCGCGGACAAAATCGACGCCTTCATGCAGCAGAACGGCGGATTTTTGCGAAAGATTGATTTTGAAAAGCATTCCAGCACCTGGGTGGATCCGGTTTCGGTGAACTATCGCGGCTACGACGTTTTCGAATTGCCGCCGAACGGCCAGGGAATCGCGACACTTCAGATCCTGAACATTCTGGAAGGATTTGATCTTGCGAAAATGGGCCGGAATTCCCCGGAGACGCTGCACACGATGGTCGAAGCGAAGAAGATCGCCTGGGCTGATCGCGCGAAATACTACGCCGATCCGGCGTTCGCCAAGATTCCGCTGAAGACGCTGTTATCGAAAGAATACGCGGCGGAGCGGCGCAAGCTGATCGATCCGATGCACGCCGCGAAAACGGTCGCGGCGGGCAAGATCGACAACGGCGACACGATTTACATGTGCACGGCGGACGATGAGGGCAATATGGTGTCGCTGATTCAAAGTAATTATCGCGGGATGGGGAGCGGCATTGTTGTTCCCGGCCTCGGGTTCATGTTTCAAGACCGCGGCGAACTTTTCTCGATGGAGCCTGGTCACGCGAACGTTTACGCGCCGGGCAAGCGGCCGTTTCACACCATCATTCCCGGATTCGTAATGAAAGATGGCAAGCCGTGGGAGGCGTTCGGTGTGATGGGTGGCGGAATGCAACCGCAGGGCCACGTGCAGGTGCTCACAAATCAAATAGATTTCGGTTTGAACGTGCAGGAAGCGGGGGACGCTTCGCGCTGGCAACACGAAGGTGATAACGAGCCGACCGGCGAAAAAATGGAGACCGGCGGCTACGTGAATTTGGAATCCGGAATTCCGATGGAGACTCAGCGTGGATTATTTCTGCGGGGACATAACGTGCGTTTCGACGTCGGCGGTTACGGCGGATATCAAGCGATCAAGGTTGAAATGCACGACGGTCAACGGGTTTACGTCGGGGCCAGCGAATCGCGCAAGGACGGCCAGGCTGCCGGCTATTAATTTTTCTGCGAACGAAGGTCCGCGAGTTTTTGTTCGGCGCGCAGAATGTCGGATTTGCGCGCGCTGCCGAGCGCGTAAAGTTTTTGCTGGCGTTGAAGATTGGCTTGAGCCGCGTCGATATCGGCTTGTTCGCGATTAGTGGTAGCGGCGTGCGCGGTTTGGATCGCGACCGCAAGATTATTTTCTGTCGGGCTGACGTCGGTCCTGACAATTTTGCCTGAGCTCAGCTGGCTGTCCTTTTGCAGCATCTCTTGCTTGGCGGCGACCAAACGCGCGTTCGCCAGATCGCATTCGAGATGGGCCAGACGAACGCGGCGCTGTTCCACTTCCAATTTCGAAAGCGCGCCGATTCGTAGAAATTTGTCGAGTCCTGCGGCATTTCGTTTTGCGCGCTCAAATTGTTTTTCCAACTTTGCGAGATCAAGTTCCGGCGCGGTTTCCGCCGGCGACTTCGAAACGCCAAATTTTTCCGAGTCGCGATTGCGGATCAACAACGGCGGTTCGACATCGAACGCGTCAGGATCGGGATCGGGAGAGTTGTTCCCAGCGACAGCAAGCGAGCTGATCGTGATTAGGAGCGCAGCCAAGCGCCACATGAGAAAAAATTAGACCAAAACAGCTTCGCTGGCGAGAACGACGATGCGATCAATGGTGACCCGGCAGACCGCCGATCACTCCGCCAACACCGGGCAATCCCCGATGCCGCCCACCCCGGGCAGCCCCCCGATTCCGCCAACACCGCCCACGCCACCGACTCCGCCAATTCCACCGGCCGTTCCGATTCCACCGACTCCGCCAGTTCCACCCGTTCCACCGCCAGACACTCCGGTGACGCCAACCCCGCCCCCACCACTCAGTCCGGCCGTTGCACCCATTCCGCCGCCGAACATCGTCTGGTTTTGGATGATCGGAGATTGCATTTGGGTCGCGATTTTCTGCGTACTCTGTGAGCTCGACTTCGATGCGGAATTCACCGCGCCACGGGCCGCAATCTTGCTGCGCGAATTCACGACTTTTTTCTTTGTCGCAGCAATCTTGGTGGACGCGGTCGCGGCCGGCGCATCTTTGGGAATCACGCCAGTCACAGTTCCAGTCAGTGTTTGCAAAGTTGATTCGACGAAATTGCCTGTTCCGGGCGAAGCTGAATTCAAATCATGAAAAATAGAATCAGTAGGCGGCGCAACCACGGGCTGGAGCGGAGGCACGGATAGGATTGGAGTGATTGGTGTGACAGGAATGACGGCTGGAGCCGAAGGCAGAATTGTGCCATCAGACGGAGACGTAATCGGGATCGAGCCCTGGCTTTCAATTAAAGGGGTCTCCTGCGCCAACTGTACATTCTGGAAATCGGGACTGATGGCATCTTGTTCGGCGCCATTCTTCGTCGCGGCGGAGTTTGAATCGCGATCGTAGCGATCAACGCTGATCGGTTGGACCGCGACGTTGATTGCTCCCGTCATAGCCGGTCGTGGATAAAGGAATTCACCCGGCCACGATGCGGCCGCGCGGAGTACTTCAGCGCCATTGAAGAAATAGAAGGCGGTGCCGATCGCGCCAGCGGTTGCGATCGTTACGAAAACGATGTTCGCCCAGGTCGAATGACTCAGGCCAAGATCGCGAAGAAAAGAATTGCTCTGTGAAACTCGTGGTGAAGCGGCCTGCACGGGGGCCGAGTAGAGCTTTTCTTCAGGAGTCGAAAGTGCTTCGCGAAAATCGAGCTGGGGCATGGGTTTTTGCCTCGGGCTAATTTGGGGACCAGCCTTATAATAAGATACAGCCCCTTCTGCAGCAAGTATCGCACTTGGTCCCTGCAAAGGTCGTTTCAAAAGCATTTTTTTCTTGGCAACACCCATTTCTGTGGCATAGGACACGCTCGAAACGCTCCCTGTGTTTTCCTTGAGTCCGAAAATTCTATTCAGTGCGGTTGTTTTCGCCGCCGATTGTTTCATCCGTTAACGCAATCACGTTTCCGACTTCGGGGCCAACTGTCCCCGGAAGCCGGGCCCGTCTTCGCGCCGGAAAAGCTGCGGCTCCGGAATCGGCGCCGCTGGCTGTGAAACGCGTGATCTGGGCAGCCAACGAACTTTTCCGTAAACCGTATGTCTGGGGCGGCGGACACAAATCGTTCATTGATCGCGGTTACGATTGCTCCGGCACAGTTTCCTATGCGCTCGGCGGCGGCGGTTTGTTAAAATCGCCGATCAGCTCCACGGAATTTCGCAAGTACGGTCAGAGCGGCCGGGGAAGATGGATCACGATTTACGCGCGTAACGGCCACACTTACGCGATCATCGCGGGACTGCGACTCGACACGACGCCGTACATAACGGCACACGACAAATGGGCGCCGGGTTGGCAGCTCACTGAACGGGTGCCCGCCAGCGGGTTTGAAGCGCGTCATCCGGTTGGATTGTAAATCGTCACGGATAGCGCAAGCTCGCTGATCGCTCGTTTATTTAGTCATCGCGATTTTGGATTTTCGCCGGCGGAGCTGCGCAAACTTCGGTCCCTGAAAACTCCCGCAGGAGTGCAGCGATTTCTCGATTCGTTGCCCTACAATCTTGGCTACACCGCGCGGTCGCCGAAGAACGTGTTGCACAAGCGCACCGCCTCCTGTCTCGAAGGCGCGATTTTCGCAGCGGCAGCGCTACGCGTCCTCGGATTTCCGCCGCTGATTTTCGATCTGGAAGCCAAACAGGATACCGATCATGTGGTCGCGATTTACAAAGTCCGAGGACATTGGGGCGCGGTCGCAAAATCAAACTTCTCCGGCTGTCGTTATCGCGAGCCGGTTTACCGAACATTGCGCGAACTGGCGATGAGCTACTTCAATATTTATTTCAATCTGCGATTCGAACGGACTCTCCGGACCTATTCCCGGCCGGTAAATCTCGCGCGTTTCGATAACCTCAAATGGATGACTACAGACAAGCCGGTCTGGTTTATCGCGGAACATTTGTGCGAAATCCCCCACCTCCGATTGATAACGGCGGCGATGGAAAAAAATCTCACTCGACTCGATCCACGGAGCGTGCGGGCCGAGATGACTGGCCACCGCAAAAAATAGCGCGGCGATTCGGATTTAACCAGAGCAGACCTGCTCGGCCTTCGCGGTTGCTTCCAATTCAAGAGGGGCCTGCTGATAGCCAACCGTCGCGCACTGGAGGATGTAAGTTTGGAGGAACGGTAGAACGCCACCGAGTCTCTGATATTGCGCGGTGTGCGCGAGCTCATGGGCGATCAATTCGCGGTCGCCCCAACGATCCGAGCGCACAAAAATTCCGTTTTCCAAAGCGAGTCCGCTCGGCGTCGCGGTGATGAAATTGATTGAAGCTGCAGCAGCTTTCAACATCGGATGCGCCGGAACCGGAATGGAGTCGACCCGAAGCAGTCGAACACGTTCAGGGTTTCGAACTCCAACGGCCTTCGCGTCAGCCATTTCGTCCGCCGAAAGCGGCACACCTTGGCAGAGCACGCGCTGTTGCTGCTCCATCGCCCACTCTGCGGCTAGCGGGAGAAGTTTTTCGAGGTTATTGAAGGCGGACTCTCGATCCATGATGGTTTGAGAGAGCAAAAACCCCGCCGAGTGTGTTGAAATTTTCGCGCTGGAAACAATTCAGGACCCGTCGGACTCAGTCTTGAAGATCGTCCAGCTAAATCGTACGATTTGAGAACCGACTAAGGTCCATAGGGCGACCAAAACCCGGTGCCGGCCACGTCGGAAAGAGTCGCATAGTCGCCAGACGGCACTTGCGGGATCGTGTCGACGCTCTGGTTTCCGTAGGCGCTACCGAGCAGACTGTTGCCCGTATTATAAAGAAGCGACCCTTTCTTGACGTAGTTCGTCCAATCGGCAATGGCGACCGAGGCGCCGCTTGTTCGGTTCGTTTCAATCGCGTACTGGTCCACCGCGGAATCGATCATTCGCAGATCGTTCAGAATCCGCGAAGCCTGGGAGCGTTTGCGGGCGCGGAGGAATCCCGGAACGGCAATGGCTGCCAGCAAGGCAATGATGGCGACGACAATCATAATTTCGACAAGGGTGAAACCTTTGCGATACTTTGCGGCGAACGTGATCATAATGATCAACAAAGTTAGCACCCGGCGTGCCACTGTATCGACCGTCGATACGTGTGCGGCTGCATCTGACAAACGTTACCGATGAGTTCCCTTCGCCCTGAAGATTACGAAGCGCTGGCCGATCTGCGGTACTTGGGCCGAAAGTTTTTACGCTTTAGTAAAGATTTGCTCGCGGCGAACGCCGGCCTTAACCCCGAGCAATACGAAGCTCTCCTCGCGATCAAAGCCTTTCCCGCGAAAAGCATGACCATCTCTCAGTTGAGCGAGCGTCTTCAGGTCAAGCATCACTCGGCCGTGAACATCGTCGACCGCCTGGCCGAGCGAAAACTGCTCCGGCGCACCGAAGGTGAAGAAGACCGCCGCGAACGTCATTTGGAATTAACCGCGAAAGGCGAAGAGTTGATCGAAGAACTGGCGGTCGTGCATTACACCGAACTTCACAATCGCAGTGCCGAAATGATCAAGGCACTCCAGCGCTTACGGCAGCTCGGTTCGGCCTAACGTCCGCGGCCAATTTGGGTGAACAGCAGCACGATGTAGGCGACGAAAACCGCGAAACCCATGATCGCGTTTAGTTTATGATAGCGCTCGTTAGGCGTTAAAGCGCCAACCAGCAATAGCGCACCGAAAATTGCGTGAAAGACGAGATTGGCCGGACTGGGCCAGGTTCCTGTTAAAACAAGATCCTTGGAAATGCTGACCGCGATCAAGAGGAAGCCGATCCAGAAAAACCATCGGCGGTGATCGAAGAAATTCTGTTTCAAATCCACCGGTTCATTGCCAAAGAGATCCGGCAAAACGAGTCCCGCGAGCATGTAGGTTAAAATCGTTTGGAGCAGAACGACGCCGAACTGCTGAAACTTCCAGCCCGTGATCAGGCGCATTCCAAACATGGCCCACCAACTCTGAACGCACATCAACAGCACCAGCGCTGCCCACAACAAAGTTGGCCAATAGAGACGAATACGGGCCCGCGACATGACCATTCCACGAAATCCCTTGAGGATTTGAGTCACGGCCAATCCGAGAATGACCGAAAGCAGAACCGACAAATAACTGAACTCATCCATTCGAATGGAACGTTTTGGCCGTACAACCATCCAGTGTAAATTCCGAAATGAGCAGCTCGACCGGAACACCCGTTAAAGTTTACGGCTGTAATCACGTTGCGATTGAAGTCGAGGACATCGACAAAGCCGTCGCGTTTTACAAAGACGTTTTTAATCTCGAACAGCTCAAGGAAGGTGAAGGCGACGCCTTTTTCAAACTCGGAGAGCACCAGTTTTTGGCGATTTTCGAAGTGGCGAAAACCCAGCCGGCCAACCTGCGTCATTTTGGGATCATGGTTCGCGATGAACAACAGCTCGAACAAGTTCGCGAAAAGCTGACGAGAAAATACAAACTAAAACTCGAACCGCCGTTTCGCTGCGATTTTCGCGATCCCTGGGGCAACCGGATTCAAGTAGTCGATCTCCACGACGAATCGTTAGTCTGGCTGTTGCCATACCGCGAAGTCCAAAAAGCCGGCGTGAGTTTTAGCGACTAACAGCCTGGGTTCGGGGTGCCTCGAGTCGCGTAGCCTGCGCTCAGCGCAAAAAAGCACTTGAGTCGCTGGGCACTGTCCGGCAAGAATCGCCGGAGCGCGTGCCAATGAACCGCGACCGAATGAACGCACTCTTCCAGCACGGGAAGTAAATCCGGGGCGCAAGCGGCATGTCGCCAAATCACAGGGGCTAATGCATATGAAATTGTTTCTATCTCAATTCGTGATGCGCCGGCAGCTTGGCCAAGCGCTATTCGCAATCGCATCGCTGGTGGCCGTCGTGGCGATGGCGAACTTGCCAACCGTTCCTGTTAAAAAAGGCAAGGCGATCGCACCCAAGTTCGCGACGCAGTTTGCGTTGAATTATCCGAGCACGAACTCCACTACCAGCGGGCCCGATTACAGTGGCCAGCCGCTGGGACCCGGCGGCGGCGGCGTAGGTTTTCGGGCTGGCGATCGCCTGGACGAAACGTTTGTCGGCACGGGTGCCTGTACTGCCGACAGTTCGGAGTGGGTCTTCCACATGGATAATTTCACAGGCGGAAGCGGTTTCACGAACGACTTCGACGTTTACATTAATGACGTCAAAGTGGGCAGTTACTCAATGCCACCGGCCACTGGAGCGAATACCAGCTTCGATTTGGTGTTTACCCATCCGGGTCTTGCCGATCGGCGCGGCGAAGCTGAGTATCGTCGCCACTTCCACGGTGCCTCCGGGTGACGGTTCTTGGAACTGGATTGCAGGCGGCACAGTCACATTCTCGGGCGCAACCGCTCAATGTTGCACGACGGCCCCGGCCGGAATGATCGCGTGGTGGAAAGCCGAAGGCGACGCGACCGATAGTCAGGACGGAAACAATGGTGTGCTCGAAAATGGCGCGGGATTTAGTCCGGGCGAAGTCGGCCAGGCGTTTAGTCTCAACGGCGACGGCCAATATGTCCGAATTACTGATGCCGGTTCGCTCGATTTCGAGGGCAACGATTTCTCGATCGACGCGTGGATCAAGACGAGCGCCAGCGGCCAAATGCATATCTATTCCAGCGGTTGGAACTTCAACCCCTCTGTGCTGCTGCTTCTCGATCCGAACAGCCATGCGGCGTTTACTATTCGCGATAATAACGGAGTCGAGCTTGATGCAGTAGGAACCGTCGCTCTGAATGACGGCGCCTGGCACCACATTACCGGCGTTCGCTCGGGAACAGCTGCTTTATTATACGTTGACGGGCTTCAGGCGGGCAGCGCGAGCAATGAAACTTTCGGCAGTATCTCGCTCGTTTGCGGCTTTGACACCATCGGCGGAAACAATTCGACCGGAACCTGCGCCGAGCCGGCCAACGCGAACTTCTTCAATGGGCTGATTGATGAAGTAGAAGTTTTCGGCCGCGCGCTCTCCGCCGGTGAAGTCGCTGCGATCGCCGGCGCAGGAACGTCCGGGAAATGCGGCTGCACACCCGCGCCGGATGGCCTGATCAGTTGGTGGCGCGCCGAAGGAGATTTTGTCGATACGGTTGACGGCAATCATGGCACGAACAACGGAGGCGTGTCGTTCAGTTCGGGCGAAGTCGGCCAGGCATTCAGTTTCGAGGGGAATCAGTACGTTTCAGTGCCCGACAGTCCGTCTTTAAACCCGGTCAGCGCGATCACCGTTGATGCATGGGTGAAAACCTTCGGCTCGGAAATTTTCGAAAGTGCTGTTAGCAAATTCAATCACAACGATAGCGATAACACTGATGATTCGTACAATCTTTCGGTCGAGGCTGACGGAACAGTGCGGTGGCAAATCGGAACGAGTAATGGCGGCGCTAGCATCAATTCGCCCAATCCGGTCATTGATAACGCGTGGCATTTTCTCGCTGGTACCTACGACAGCAATACTGGCAACATGGTTCTTTACGTCGATGGTGTCGCCGTCGCCTCCGGTACCGCTTCCGGTCCGCTTAATTCAACCACCACGCCGCTTTATTTCGGCGCGGCCATCAACGACGGCTCGAACGATTACTTCTTCTTCGGACAATTGGATGAAATTGAAATCTTCAGTCGCGCGCTGAGTGATTCGGAAGTCGCCGCGATCTACAACGCCGGCGGCGCAGGCAAATGTCCATCTTGCACGACCGCGCCATCCGGAATGGTCAGCTGGTGGAAAGCCGAAGGCAATGCAAATGACAGTGAGGACGGCAACAACGGCGTGCTTCAAGGCAACGCGACGTTTGCCCCGGGTGAAGTCGGGCAGGCATTCAGTTTCAGTGGCGGAAGTGATGCGGTGGATGTAGCCCACCAGCCTAATCAAAATCCGGTTTCTGCGTTCACGGTCGATGCCTGGATTAATCCGCAACAATTGGTCGGATTTGCTTCGATCATTAACAAGCGACCGGTCTCAAATGATCAAGGTTACACCTTCGAGACAAGCGGCGTAGGCACCGGCCTAAGTTATGAGATTCATACATCGGATGGTAACTTCTCCGTGTTTGTAGATGGCGTAATCTCCGCAAACGCGTGGCAGCATGTAGCCGCGACCTACGATGGTTTCACCATGCGTCTTTATGTCAATGGCGCACAAGTAGCGAGCAGTTCAGCCACTGGCAATTTAATCCCAACCAGTAGCGATTTGGTGATCGGACGCAACATTGTGAGCGGCCAATCCTTTCCTGGGTTGATCGACGAGGTCGAGTATTTCGATCGGGCGCTAAGTCAGGATGAACTCCGAAAAATCTACGATGCCGGCACTCAGGGAAAGTGCCCATGCGTGCCCCCGCCCGACAATATGATCGCCTGGTGGCCGGGGGATGATAACGCGAAGGATATTCAAGGGAATCACGATGCGACATTGAACGGTGCCGGGTTTGCGACAGGCGAGGTTAATGATGCATTTAACTTTAATGGCGATGGTGACAGCGTCTCGATTCCCGACAGCACCGACTGGAACTTCGGCAATGGCGGGTTCACCTTCGATTTCTGGGCTAGAGGCAATCCTATATCCGGAGAGAAGTCCAATAAGACTGGCCCGAAATTCCCCAATACCAACCGGATGTACGCGCTATCCTTCGAACCGGTTCCCAACACCCAAAATCTCGACTTCGACTTTAACGACGGCAACTTCGGGTTGTGGGTCTATTGGAACAGCGGTGGCGGTGTCAACGGCACCAATGCAATTCAGGTTGGTTCGCCTGGAAACTACACTGATGGCCAATGGCATCACTTCGCGCTCACCAGGGACTCGGCCGGAGATGGAGCGAATGCTCCGGTTGGAACGCAGTGGACGCTCTACATCGATGGCGCCGTAGCCGGCACAGCCAACGATCCCGAGGCGCTCGACCTCTCCGGTGCCACTGACAATTTCCTTGGCGCGC
This sequence comes from uncultured Verrucomicrobiae bacterium, assembly GCA_963800015.1. Lineage (GTDB taxonomy): Bacteria > Verrucomicrobiota > Verrucomicrobiia > Chthoniobacterales > UBA10450 > AV40. The sequence continues at coordinate 419,168 of CAWCZE010000009.1, forward strand.
TAAATGGAAATTCGTTCTTCTGGGATGGCCAGATCGACGAGGTAGAAATATTCGATCGTGCGCTCGCGGCAAGCGAAGTAGCTGCAATTTACCACGCTGGCGGTGCTGGCAAGTGCAAACCCAACTTACAACCTAGCCCTACACCTACACCTACTCCCACACCTACTCCCACACCTACTCCTAACTACCTACTCCTACTCCGACACCTACACCTACGCCTACGCCTACACCTACTCCAACACCCACTGCCTGTGGGCGTTGTCCAAGCCCAACGCCAACTCCGACGCCCTGTGGCGAGGAGTGCCCTGCTCTTCACCGACTCCTACTCCCACACCTACGGCTACTCCTACGGTGCCGCCCAGCCCGACTCCTTCGCCGACCGCAACCACAGGTGACGACGTTGATGGCACCGGGTCGATTGTTGGGCCTCACGGTGGGCTCGCGACGTTCCAACTCAACGTGAAACTCCAGTCAGGAAAGAAAAAGCCGGTGATCACGGGTTACGTCCTTTTCAGCGATCCCGGTTCAAAAATATCATTGAACGGTAGCAGCATCACCACTCTCTCCATCGTTGGTAACCATGCCCATATCGTGGGAACAACCGGCGCCGGTAAGAAGAAAACAACTTTCACCGTCGATGTGATCGATAACGGATTCCCTGGCACAAACGACTTCTTCTCCATCCAGCTCGGTAATGGGTACTCCGCCAGCGGGACTGTAGTTAGCGGCGATATCTTTATTAACTAGACCCGACGACAACGGTGTAGATGCAGGCATTGGCGAATGCCGCTACTGTCACTCGTGCTGTCTTTCGTCGTGCCGGCCTATAATGAGGAATTCGAATTGCCTAGCACCCTACAGTCAATTCGCGAAGCCGCTGTGCGGCAGGGAATATGAAATCATTGTCGTCGACGACGCGTCCACTGACCGAACCGCTGAGATCGCCCGCAACGCGGGAGCGAAAGTAATTTCGATCAACCGGCGTCAAATCGCGGCCGCGCGGAATGCGGGCGCTCGCGCGGCGTGTGGCGAGATTTTGTTCTTTGTGGACGCCGACACCCGGATCAATCACAAGCACGTCGCTCGAAGCAACTGATGCTCTTTCGAATGGTTATGCCGGCGGCAGCGCCCGAATCCAGATTGATGGAGCGGTGCCAGTTTGGTCGCGCGTTTTGATAAAATTTTTTTGCACGGTTTACTTCGCGTTGAAACTGGGCGCGGGCGCATTTCTATTCACGACGAAACAGAACTTCGACGGCGTTGGCGGCTTCGACGAAAATCTTTTCGTTGGTGAAGAAGTTTACTTCAGCCTCGCGTTGCACAAGCTTGGCCGATTCCGAATCCTGCCGGAACCAATCGTTACTTCCGGAAGAAAGCTTCGAATGTATTCCGCCCGCCAAATATTGAGCTATACCTTCTACGTTCTGACTCGCGGACCTCGGGCGGCCCGTTCACGTCATCGACTTGATATTTGGTACGACGGTAAACGCGAAACCAAATCGACCTGATGAAAGCCGGACGCCATCGGCGTAGCGAACACCGCCGACGATATTCTCAAATGTTTTTCAGTGATGCGGGTGCTGCGGACGCACATCACCTCCGAACAAGAATTTGTCGAGCGGGTTTTGCGTCAGCAGAAACAAGGATACCTGCTGGCGTTTTTGGAATCGGACAACGTGGTCCGCGCCGTCGGCGGCTATCGTTTCCTCGAATCGCTTTTTTCCGCCAAAAATCTTTACGTCGACGACCTGGTCACGCGGGAGGAAGATCGATCGCTCGGATACGGTGGACAATTGCTCGACTGGCTCATCGATCAGGCACGGACAAACGGCTGCGAGACGCTTGAGCTCGATTCTGGAGTCCAACGGTTCGACGCCCATCGGTTCTACTTTTCAAAACGAATGAGCATTTCATCCTACCACTTTCGAATTAAAATCGAGCCGGAGGCCTGAACTATGAAAAATGAAAACCCGTGGATCAAAATCTGCCCCGGCATTCAACGGCAAACCCTGGCCAGCGGAAAAACAATGTACCAGATGCTGGCCACACTCGAAGCCGGAAGCAAAATGCCGGCACACCAGCATCCGCAGGAGCAAATCGTTCATATATTATCAGGACGAATGAAATTAATCGTCGACGGGACGCCGCATGACATGAAGTCCGGCGATTCGTTCTATCTGGCGAGCAACGTGCCGCACGGGGTTGAAACGATCGAGGAAACGCGGGTGCTCGATACTTTTAGTCCGCCCCGGGATGAATATCTCGCGATCGACGAAGCCAACAGGCGACGCCAGTAGGCCTTGGCCCTACCTGAAAAAAGAGTCGCCTCCGAAGAGTAACCTGTTTAGCATCAGTCCCATGTTACACATCATTTGGTCGATCATTGTCGGTTTCATTGTCGGCTTGTGCGCACGCGCGGTTATGCCCGGTGTCCAGCACCTGGGATTCATTATGACTACCGTCCTCGGCATCGCCGGATCGATTGTCGGCGGTTTAATTGGACGAATGTTTTCCAGACCAGCGCCTGGCTCAGCGTTTCATCCGGCAGGATTCATCATGTCAGTCATCTGCTCGATTCTCTTGCTGTGGGCCTGGGGCAAGTGGGGCGGCGCAATGGTGCATTAATCCGCGGCGATTAGGTCGCAATAACCGCTTTCCGGGGTCGCTAAAACGGTCCCGAATGTCTCCGCCTTCAAGTCGCGGTTGCGATTCCGCCTTACATCGTCTAGAATAGCCGCTTTCGAAATGGCTGAGAACACCGAAACAGTGGATATGAAGGAGTTCCAATTGCACGGGAAGGACACCGGCAGCGCAGATGTACAAGTCGCGCTGCTTACGCGCCGGATCGGGCAACTTACCGAACACTTGAAGAGCCATGTCAAAGACCACTCCTCGCGCCGTGGCCTCCTGAAAATGGTCGCCCAACGCCGGAGCTTGCTCGACTATTTGAGCCGGTCCGAGGCCGAGCGGTACAAAAAGCTGCTCGATAAGCTGAATCTGCGGAAATAATTTCGCAGCTGACGCTAGCGTCCAGTTTTCAGTGCGACGCCGTTCGAAAATTAAGTAAATCGCGACAACCAGGTCGCTAGGCACCTTGGATTTTAGGTTTTAGTTTCGCGTCCCTGAAAGCATTCGGGGGCTACGGGTTTAAAACCTACAGTCAGGGTGACCGACCTGGAACTCGCACAATCCAGGAAAATACTATGCAACAGAAGGTCACGGCCCAAATCGGGGCCAATCAAATCTCAATCGAGACCGGCAAAATCGCCAAACTCGCCGACGGCGCGGTCATCGTTTCATCCGGCGACACCATGGTTTTGGTCAGCGCTGTCTCGGCCACCGCCATCAAAGAGGGTCAGGATTATTTCCCGCTCACCGTCGATTACCGTGAAAAGGCGGCCGCGGTCGGAAAATTCCCCGGCGGTTATTTCAAGCGTGAAGGCCGTCCAAGTGAAAAGGAAACGCTTACTTCGCGAATGATCGATCGGCCGCTTCGGCCGTTGTTTCCTGAAGGATACTTTTACGACACCCAGGTCATTTCGATGCTGCTGAGTGCAGATGGGCAAAACGATCCCGACATTCTTGCCATCAATGGCGCATCCGCCGCGCTTTGCGTTTCGGACATTCCATTTGCCGGGCCCATCGGTGCGGTCCGCGTTGGCAGGGTCAACGGACAATTCGTCGCCAATCCGACGCACAACGAGCGGATCGAAAGCGATCTCGATCTCGTTTACGTCGGCACAGAGAACGACATCATCATGATCGAGGGCGCCGCCAACGAGCTTCCGGAAGCGGATTTCGTCAAAGCGCTTGAGTTCGCGCACACCCACGCACGCGAGATGATTCGGATTCAAAAGGAGCTGGCCTCGCAGATTGCGAAACCGAAACGCGAGATGCCGCTACTGCATGTGCAGCAGGAATTGCTCGAAATCGCCTATCAAGTCGCCGGCGACAAAATCGAAGGCGCGCTTTATACCGCAGGCAAAGTCGCGCGCAGCAAAGCGGTCGAAGCATTGCGCGAGCAGGTGAAGGCAGCCATTCTCGAGAAACAGCCGGAAGCGGACAAGTTCGCGATCAGCCAGGCATTCGATTACGTGCAGAAGAAAGCGTTTCGAAAGAGTATTCTCGAGAAACAAAAACGCATGGACGGTCGCGGTTATCAGGACTTGCGACAAATCACCAGCGAAGTTGGGGTGCTGCCCCGCGCGCATGGCTCGGCGATTTTCCAACGCGGCGAAACCCAGGCACTCGCACTCGCGACTTTGGCGCCGATCGAAGAATCGCAGAACATCGACGCTTACGGCGGCGGTGAGACATCGAAGCGATTCATTTTGCATTACAATTTTCCGCCGTTCAGCGTCGGCGAAACCGGTCGGACTGGCGGCGCGAGCCGTCGCGAGATCGGGCACGGAGCATTGGCGGAGCGTTCGCTCGAGCCGGTCGTTCCTAAAGAAAACGACTTTCGCTACGCGATCCGCATTTCGAGCGAGATCATGGAATCAAACGGATCGACCTCCATGGCCAGCGTGTGCGGCGGAATGCTCGCGTTGATGGATGCAGGTGTGCCGGTGAAGGGAATGGTCGCCGGAATTTCCGTCGGTCTCGTCACCGAACATGGCGAAGATCGACAATTAAAGCGTTACGAACTTCTGACCGACATCATCGGTTCGGAAGATCATTTCGGAGACATGGATTTCAAACTATGCGGAACCGACAACGGCGTCACCGGTTTCCAGCTCGACCTGAAACTGCCCGGCGTCAGCCACCAAATCATGGCTGAAGCAATTCAGCGCGCGAAAGAAGCTCGCACCAAAATTCTCGGAACCATGCGGGGCGCGCTCGACAAACCGCGCACCGAGTTGTCGAAATACGCGCCGCGGATCGAAACGATCAAAATTAATCCTGAGAAAATCGGCGCGCTTATTGGACCGGGCGGCAAGACGATCAAGGGAATCGTGGCCGAGACGGGAGCTGAAATTAACATCGAGGACGACGGTTCGGTTCACATTTACGCAACCAGCCCTGAATCGATGGCCCGCGCGAAAGAAATTATCGGTGGCATGGCCAAGGAAATCGAGATCGGGGTAACCTATCAAGGCCGCGTGGTCTCGACCAAGGAGTTCGGCGCGTTTGTGGAAGTGCTTCCGGGCAAGGAAGGCCTCGTGCACATTTCTGAGCTCGCGGATTTCCGGGTCAAACGAACAGAAGACGTCGTGAAACCCGGCGACATGATCTGGGTCAAGTGCATCGGAATCGATGACAAGGGACGCGTGAAACTTTCACGCAAAGCCGCCCTGAAGGAGCGAGCGGAAGCCGAAACCGGCGAGCAAGCTCCCCAGGCTGAGACCAAGACCGAGGATTACGAACCGACAAGACGCTGATTTGTCATTCCGAGCGAAGTCGAGGAATCTCTTGATATTTCTGTCCGGAAATATTTTGAGATGTCTCGACTGACGCTCGACATGACAAGGAAGCGATGAAAGCGGGCTTCGTTGAAAAACTGATCGGCCGCCTCGGCAAAATTGGGCCCGAGGAAGTTCAGAATTATTTTCTGCGCCTCGCTCAGGAAAAAGGGTTTCTCGAGACCGTTTTCAATTCGATCCAGGAAGGGATCATCGTCACCGATTCCAACGGACGAATCACGTATCTGAACGACGCCGCCTGCCAGTTGTTTGGAATAGACGCAAAAGATTCGATCGGCAAACGGCTGGACGAGCGGGTTCGCGGCCTGGAGTGGCAATCTTTGTCGCAGAGCGAAGTCGCGGTCAGTCGCGACATGGAAATTTTCTATCCGACGAATCGCTTCATTAACTTTTACATCGTGCCGATCATCATCGAGCGCGAACCGACGGCGGATAAACCAGGCGCGGACAAAGCTGGCATTTCCGGAAACCAGGTCGGACACGCGATCATTTTGCGCGACATCACCGAAAATCGGCGGAGTGAGCAACAGACGCTCGAATCGGAGCGGTTGAACGCTTTGACGTTACTGGCCGCTGGCGTTGCTCACGAAATCGGCAACCCGCTCAATTCCCTCAATATCCATTTGCAACTAATCGAACGCGAAGCGCGAAGACTCGATGGCGCGAAGGGCGCCGAACTTCAGGAGTCAGTGGAAGTGGCGCGCGCGGAAGTGACCCGGCTCGATTCCATCATTACTCAGTTTCTTCGCGCGATTCGGCCGACCCATCCTCAATTGCGGCCGGAGAACTTGAATTCGATTGTGGAAGAAGCCGTCCGGTTTTTCGCGCCCGAGATCAAAGACCGCGACATGGTGGTCGAACAGGAGCTGCGCTCGGACCTGCCGTTGCTCGAGCTGGATCGCGACCAAATGAAGCAGGCGTTCTACAACGTGATCAAAAACAGCTTCGAAGCGATGAAGGCGCGCGGAATTCTACAGATCCGGACCGATCTGAACGACTCGCACGCGATTGTTCGATTCAGCGATTCGGGCGGAGGAATAACTGCGGAAAATCTGAGCCGCGTCTTCGAGCCATATTTTACGACCAAAACCAGTGGCACGGGGCTTGGACTGTTGATCGTTCGACGAATCGTGCGCGAACATGGCGGCGAGCTTTCAGTCGAGAGCAGCGCAGGCAAAGGCCTGACCGTGACGATCCGTCTGCCACTTCTTGACCGCCGTGTTCGCATGCTGGAAGCGGGCGATTCAAAGTCCGGACGCGAGCTAAAGTCCAACCGACCTCATCAAACGTCGTCTTCGGCATAATAGGCTTATCTTCCTCATTGATAGCTTGCTGGGTTGAGTGAGAATAAATGGCGCATTCTGCGCCAAATGGCCCTTACCAATTCCATGCAGCCTACGATCCTCGTCGTCGACGACGAAAAGCACACGCGCGACGGATTGCGCCGTCTGCTCGAAAACGAGTACGACGTTTACGTTTCAGGCGACATCGCCGGTGCAATGAGCGTCCTCGAACGCGAGCACATCGACCTGCTCCTGACTGATTTGCGCCTTGGGCCCGAGGACGGAATGCAACTGATTGAGCGGGCGCTGAAGATGCCTGACCCACCAATCTGCATCATGATGACCGCCTATGGTTCGGTCGATACCGCGGTCGAAGCAATGAAACGCGGCGCTTACGACTTCGTCACCAAACCGTTGAACCTCGACAAGGTTGAGATCCTAATTTCACGGGCACTGCGCGATCGCAAACTCACGGAGGAAAACCGCGCGCTCCGGCAACAAGTCGACGAACGTTTCGGGCTCGAGAATATCATCGGCGAATCGGTCGCCCTCCATGAGGTGCTGAACACGATTCGACAGGTCGCGCCTTCATCCGCAAACGTGTTGATCGAAGGCGAAAGCGGCACCGGTAAGGAGCTCGCCGCCCACGCGATTCATAATTTGAGTCGCCGAAACAAAGCAAAATTTGTGACCGTGCACTCCGCGGCGCTTTCGCCAACGCTCCTCGAAAGCGAATTGTTCGGGCACGAAAGGGGCGCGTTCACCGGTGCGCATGAGCGCCGAATCGGACGGTTCGAACAGGCAAGCGGCGGCACAATTTTTCTGGACGAAGTCGGGGAGATCCCGCTGGCCACCCAGGTGAAGTTGCTTCGTGTGATCAGCGAGGAGCGCGCATTCGAACGAGTCGGCGGAAATCAAACCTTGCGCGCTGACGTTCGTTTAATCGCAGCAACAAACAAAAATCTCGAACAACTGGTGACGGAAGGAAAATTTCGCGACGATTTATATTTCCGCCTCAACGTCGTCCGGATCGTCATGCCGCCGTTGCGCGACCGGAAAGATGACATTCCGTTGCTGGTGCGGACTTTCTTGCGGCAATTCTCGAAGGCCAACGACAAAAACATTATCGACGTAACCCCAGAAGCAATGAACGGACTATTGACTTACAATTGGCCGGGCAATGTGCGTGAACTGCGCACCGCGATGGAACACGGAGTGGTCATGGCCACCGGTCCGAAAATAACTGTTCGCGATTTGCCGCCTTCACTTCGCCAGGCCGCGGGCGCTACCCTTCCGCGCGGAATTTCACCGTCGAAAGCATTCGGCGAAAAAGCCAGCCCGCTCGATCTTCATGAAACCGAACGCAAGCTCATCCTCCAGGCGCTGGCGACTACGAATGGAAACGTTACCGCCGCGGCGAAAAAACTTGGAATCAGCCGTCGAACGCTTCATCGAAAAATCAACGAACTGAACGCAACCAAGGGAGCGGACGGAACGAAAGACGGGCAGCAACAACATGCCGGGTAGCGAAGAATTCATCCAAAGCGCAGTTCACGCGCTGGAAGCAGGCGGGCTCGCAGTCTGGATCAAACGCGGTGCGGTTGCGCTCGGGATCATCGCGATTGCCGCGATCTATTTATACCAATTCCGCGGACTCGCGACGTCACAGGCAATGGACCAGGCGCAAATCGGCCGCGCCATCGCCAGCGGCGAAGGTTGGAAAACAAAACTCGCCCGGCCCCGCGCGATCGGTCAGCTCCAGACCCACGGCAGATCCATCACCGACAATATTTGGACCGACACTTACAACGCGCCCTTGCCGCCGTTCGTTGATGCCATCGCACTTTTATTAGTTAAGTCTCACTGGAAAATAACACCGCGGACCCTCGTTTACGCTGGCGATCGCGCGATCGCCATGATGTCGATCGTGCTTTTTCTGGGCTCAATCGCCGTTTTGTTTTTCACCGCGCAACGATTGTTCGACAGGCGTCTCGCGTTGTTGGCGTGCGGCCTCGTCCTTCTGTGCGATGCGATGTGGGAATATTCGCTCTCAGGTTTGCCGCAAATGCTGTTGCTCCTGTTGTTCAATGTCGCGGTCTATCTCACAGTTCGCGCGGTCGAAGCCTATTATGCAGGCGAATCGACCACGATATGGTTCGGCGCCCTGGGCGTGACGTTCGGGCTCCTCGCCCTCACTCATGCGCTAACGTTCTGGATTTTTCTGGGCGCGGTAATTTTCGCGGGATTGTTTTTCCGTCCCCGCGGATGGTCCGCGGCGACTATGGCCGCTGGCTGGGCAATCGTGTATCTGCCGTGGCTGATTCGCACATATGCGGTTTCCGGGAATCCGGGAGGGGTCGCGGTTTACTCTCTTTTCGCTGGAATCGGACACACTGAGTGGGGCTGGATGCGACAAACGAATTTTGATCCGGGGGTGGCGTTTATCAGTTCGTTCCGCGACAAACTCACCACTGGTTTAACCGGGCAAACTGCGCATTTGTTCGAATACTTTGGGCTAAGCGTTGTCGCGTTGATGTTCTTTGTTTCGTTGCTTCATCCGTTCAAGCGAACGGAAACGGCGGCTGTTCGCTGGATGATCCTCGCGATGTGGGGCGGCGCCGTCTTCGGTATGTGCCTGTACGGGATCAATGAAGAACAAGGCGTCGCCGCAAATCAACTGCATCTGATTTTTGTTCCGTTGATGACCTGTTACGGCCTCGCCTATCTCCTCGTGCAATGGAACCGACTCGCGCTCAGTTTTCCGTTCGCCCGCGCCGGTTTTCTCACCCTGCTCTATTTGCTCTGCGCATTGCCGATGATTTTCGCAACGCCGTGGTTGGCTCCGCAAAAGCCGTTCGTTCGTTGGCCACCCTACATGCCCGCGCTAATCGGCGTATTGAACGACTGGATGCGGCCGGAAGAAATCACCGTCTCCGACATGCCGTGGGCGGTCGCATGGTACGCAAACCGCCGGAGCCTTTGGCTGCCCGATACAATCCGGGCGTTTACCGATTTGGGTGATTACAATGTTCTTGGCGGGCCGATAAACGGTGTTTATCTCACGCCAGTCAGCGGCACGGACAATAAACTCCGCGACATCGTTCGGGGAGAATACAAGGATTGGGCGCCGCGTTATTCAGCGAACCCAGCTCCTTGAAAAGTTTCCACTGAAATGGAACAGCGTCGCGCTTGGTCTCGATAACGAATGCATTTTCCTGAGCGATCACAACCGGGAACAGCCGCCGGCACAATGATTGGCGACACTTTCTCGTTTACGAATTGGCATCCGAGCGTTTCAGTAAGGCCGTGAAACAACTGCCGGCAAAAATTTTCGGCACCGATGGCGTCCGCGGGGTCGCTAATGTCGAACCGGTGACGGCTGAGACGGCGTTGAAACTCGGTCGCGCCGCCGCCCACGTTTTCACGCAGTTGAATCCGCGAACGCTGCCTGAAGGCGCGCGGCCCAAGATCGTGCTCGGTAAAGACACCAGGCGTTCCGGTTACATGCTCGAGAACGCGCTCGTTGCCGGGATCACTTCACTCGGCGTCGACGTTCTCGTTATCGGACCGCTTCCGACTCCGGGCGTTGCCTACATCACGCGGTCGCTAAGGGCCGATGCCGGCATTGTCTTGTCCGCCTCGCACAATCCTTACGCGGACAACGGCATTAAATTTTTCCGGCACGACGGCTACAAACTCGACGACCAGGTTGAAGCTCAAATCGAAGATCTCGTTTTCACCGGCAAGATCGACAACATTCGGCCGACCGCCGGGAATATTGGCCGCGCAACCCGCATTGATGATGCGTTGGGCCGGTATGTCGAATTCGCGAAGGCAAGTTTCCCGCGCAGGATGTCCTTGGAAGAATTGCGCATTGCCGTCGACGTGGCCAACGGCGCCGCTTACAAATCAACGCCGTGCATTTTGCGCGAGCTTGGCGCCGAAGTTGTGGTCGCTCACGACGAGCCGAATGGAATGAACATTAACGACGGCTGCGGAAGTACCTATCCGGACGAAATCCAGAGAATCGTTGGAGCAACTGACGCTGACGTCGGAATTACTCATGATGGCGATGCGGATCGCGTTCTCCTTTGCGATGAAAACGGTGAAATCGTCGATGGCGACGAAATTCTGGCGATCGCTGCGCTCGATCTGATGAACTCGAAGCAGCTGCGCGATAACACGCTGGTCGCCACGGTTATGAGTAATTTTGGTCTCGATGAGACGCTCGCCGCGAATGGCGGCAAAGTGGTTCGCACGAAAGTCGGCGATCGTTATGTCATCGAAGAAATGATGAAGAAGAATCTGAATCTCGGCGGTGAACAAAGTGGTCACATGATCTTCCGCGATTTCACCACAACCGGCGACGGCATCATCAGCGCACTCCAAATCCTCCGGATCATGCATGAAACCGGACAGCCGCTGAGCAAGTTGAAGAAATGTCTCAAGAAATATCCCCAGGCCCAGCGCAACCTGCCGGTGAAATCAAAGCCTCCGATCGAAGAATTGCGCGAAGTGGTGAAGTTGCGAGATGAAGTCGAACGCGAGCTGGCCGGCAAAGGCCGCGTTCTTCTGCGCTACTCCGGCACTGAATCGAAGATCCGTCTTTTGATCGAGGGCCGCGAATTCGATAAGATCGATAACCATGCCAACCGAATTGCCGATGCAATCCAAACTGCGATCGGCGCGAATTGAATGATGGATTTCGATTACTTCCAAGAAAATAGGCTAGCGTTTAAGGGCTGGGAGACCCGGATTTTTGCGTCTTCCGGCGTTAAAGCGCTGGCGATCAGCAAGTGTGAAATGGTTACTTCGCCGTGATCTCGCCACGTTATCGAGGCCCTGTTGTTTAGCGCGCACAAGCCGCTTTCGACAAACGAGATTGTTGATCTTCTTCGGAACGCCGGCGCGGAAGACGATTTTGCGCCTAACGAGTTTGCAAAATCGAAGCCGGCCGAAGTCGAGGCCGCCCTCGAACAACTGAAAGTCGAATACATTCAGAACGAGCACGGATTTCAACTCGCGGAAAAGGCCGGTGGCTGGCAGTTGACCAGCGATCCCAAATACGCTCAATGGGTCCGCGGATTGTTTCCGGCGCCAAAAGCGGCGCGGTTAAGTTCGCCCGCGCTGGAAACGCTTGCCATCATCGCCTACCGCCAACCGATCACACGCGCCGACGTCGAAGCTGTTCGCGGCGTGACGATCGATGGCGTTTTGCAAACATTGATGGAACGCGGCCTGGTGAAAATTTCCGGTCGCGCCGAAATTCCAGGGCGGCCGCTGCTGTACGAAACGACTGAATTTTTCCTCGATCACTTCGGCCTCCGTGACCTGAACGAGCTTCCAAATGTCGAAGAATTGCGCACGCGGCATTTACCGACAGCCCCGCATCCGCAACCAACTGCCGAGGCCGAACAACAACCCGCAGATACCACAACGCCAGCGGAGACACCGACCAATTCCGGGTAGCGCACGCGTCTCGCGTGCCTGGCGAAAGCGTCTCGCTTTCGCGAACTTTATGTCTCTTACGAACTCAATGATCGTTTTGGCGAAACGCGCTCGCTTCCCAATCCATTTCGTTGTCACGCTGGCACTGACCGCGTCTTCGTTCGGCGCGACCGACATTCAACCCGGAAATTGTGCGCGGGCCGCCGGCTACTCTGAAAACAATCGCGGCTTTTCCATGCTGGTCATGCAAAACGGAAAAACCGTTTTCGAACATTACGCCAATGGCGGCGGCGCCGACATGCGATGCAAGATTTTCAGCGGCACCAAAAGTTTCTGGGGAATCGCTGCGCTGTGCGCCGCGCGCGATGGACTGGTCCGCCTGGACGATCGCGTCGCGGACACAATCACCGAATGGAGAAACGATCCGCGAAAATCGCAGATCACAATTCGTGAGTTGCTCAACCAAACCGACGGGGTCGAGCCCGATCCACATTTGCACAGCGATTCAATTCGTGACCGCAACGCTGTCGCGATTCAGTTGCCGTTAGTTGCGCCGCCGGGCGCGGCATTCGCCTACGGACCAAGTCATCTTCAGATTTTCAACGAAGTGCTTCGCCGGAAACTGAACGGAAAATCAACTGTCTCCTACATTCAGGAAAATGTTTTGTCGCCGCTCGGCCTAACGAGCCTGGAATTCAAGAAAGATGGCCGCGGCAATCCGCTGCCGGCCAGCGGATTCGAACTGACCGCGCGCGAATGGGCGAGGTTCGGTGAGCTCTTGCTCGGACGCGGCAATTACAATGGGAAACAAATTGTCCCCGCGACTTTGCTGGGCCAGGCCTTCGTCGGTTCCGGCGCGAATCCGGCCTACGGATTGACGTTGTGGCTAAACCGGCAGGCGCCCAACGCCCGCGAGATCGATTACGAAAAGGAGGTCGACTTGAAATGGCAACGCGCGCGTTGGAGCGGCATCTGCGTTAGCCGGGCGGCGCCATCCGACATGGTGGTCGCGCTTGGCTCGAATTATCAGCGCTTGTTCGTCATTCCGTCGATGAACGCGTTGATCGTCCGCCAGGGAATGAGCGCGAAATTTTCGGACGCATATTTTTTGCGGCTCGTTTTAGGCCGATAGCAGACTTTGCTAACCGATTGGCGCAGTTTAGATTGACCGCCTTATGAAGAAATTTGCGATCGGTTGTGGCGGATTGCTCGTTATCCTGGTCTTCATCATCGTCATTTGCGGGCTGGCGTTGATGGGCAGTTACAATCGGCTGGTCGCGCTTGGCCAAAGTGTGGACGCGCAATGGGCCCAGGTCCAAACCGTCTACCAACGACGCGCGGACTTGATTCCGAACCTGGTGAACACTGTCGCCGGCGCCGCGAACTTCGAAAAATCGACGCTCACCGAGGTGACCAATGCTCGCGCCAGTGTCGGTCGTGTCCAGTTGGATCCAAACAAGGCGCCGACCGACGCAAAGCAGCTTCAGGAATTCCAAGCCGCCCAAGGACAGTTGAGCAATGCTCTGTCGCGTCTGCTCGTCGTTGCCGAAAATTACCCACAGCTCAAAGCGACTGAAAATTTCCAGGGCTTGCAGGCCCAGCTCGAAGGAACGGAAAATCGAATTTCGGTAGAGCGAAATAAATTCAACACGACTGTTCAGGGATACAACGTCGCGGTCCGCAGTTTTCCGACGAATTTGATCGCGGGAATGTTTGGATTCGCGCCTCGGCCGTTTTTTGAAGCATCTCAAGGCGCGCAAAACGCGCCGACTGTGAATTTCAATTTCAATTCGCCGGCGCCGGCGGCTTCCCCCGCAGCGACTCCGTAAATCGCCGCGCGTGACCGCGATCATTCCGGGGAGCGCAGGCGGCCCGCCTGCTGGCGAAAGCGGCCTCGCTTTCGCGTATTTTTCCGAAAAGAAAGACTGTTTTGGCGAGCCGCCAAAACCAACACGCGGGCCGCGTGTGCTCCCCAGATTTCTCTGCGCGATCGGTATCGGTCTTGTTGCTCTATTTCCGCTGCCGTTGTGCGCCACGGAAGTCATTCCCGAAAAACCGGCGAATTACTTCAACGACTACGCCGGCGTTGTTTCAAAAGAAGCGGCCTCCCGTTTTAACGAACAACTCGCGCAGTTCGAACGTGAAACTTCGAACCAGGTCGTGGTCGCCGTGTTTCCAAAAATGCAAAGCGATGACGACGTCGCCGCCTACACCCAGCGCGTCGCGCAAGCGTGGGGTGTTGGCCAGAAGGATAAGCGCAACGGTGTTGTGCTGTTCGTCTTCACGGAGGATCGCAAGATGTTCATCCAAGTCGGCTATGGCCTGGAAGGCGCGCTTCCGGACCTGACCGCGTTCGACATCACCGAACACCGGATCAAACCACATTTTCGGAACAAGGATTATCAAGGCGGCCTCGCCGAAGGGATCGATTCGATTTTTAAAGCGGTCCGCGGCGAATACCACGGAACCGGGAACACCGTTGGCAGCAACTACATGACGGAAAAGTCGAACATGCTGGCTCCGAATCTTCTGCTGTTTTTCTTCTTTTTCATGTTTTTGCTGTTTTTGTCACGGATAATTCGGAGCCGCGGCTATCATTACAGCAGCGGCGGCGGCGGGTGGTCGTCGTCCGGCGGATGGGGAAGCAGCGGTGGCGGGGAAAGTTTCGGCGGCGGCGACAGCGGATTTAGCGGCGGTGGCGGCAGCTTTGGCGGCGGCGGCGCAGGATCCAGCTGGTAATCAAATGCGAACCAAGGAATTTCTGAGCAAGCTCGAGCACGATCGAATAGTGCAAGCGATTCGCGAGGCCGAATCCAAGACGTCCGGCGAAATTCGAGTCTTCATTCAGCGTGGTGAACTCAAGGGCGACCCGCTGATCGCGGCCCAAAAAAGATTTCATCGTCTCGGGATGCACAAGACTTCTCAACGCAACGGCGTCCTGATCTTCGTCGCTCCCCGCGCGCATAAATTCGCAATCGTTGGCGACGAAGCCATTCACAAAAAATGCGGAGAAGCTTTATGGCAGCGATTGGTTGGCGCGATGCGCGAGCATTTCCGAAGCGAAAATTTCACTCACGCAATCAGCGACGCAATTCACGAAATCGGCAATGCACTCGCCGCTAATTTTCCGCGAACCTCAGACTCGACCGGCGCGATGTCGGACGAAGTTGTCGAGGGCTAATCCAAATCAGTGAAGCGGGTCGTCTGCTATTTTGGTTTGTTCGCCGTGTCCGTGTTCACTGCGGCTTGGGCCGCGGAAGTCATTCCGCCGGCGCCAGCTCATTATTTCAATGATTACGCGGGCATTGTTTCGCAATCAGCTGCCGGCGAGTTCGATCGACAACTCATGGACTTCACTGCGCAGAGTTCGAATCAAGTCGTGGTCGCGATTTTTCCAAAAATGCAAAGCGAGGATGATATTGCTGCCTACACTCAGCGCATCGCAGAGTCATGGCGTGTCGGACAAAAAGATAAACGAAATGGCGTCGTCCTGTTCGTGTTCGTTCAGGATCGCAAAATGATCATCCAGGTCGGTTACGGCTTGGAAGGGGCGCTGCCGGATGTCGCCGCATTCAATATTACCGAGCACCAAATGAAACCGCAGTTCGCGGCCGGTAATTACGAAGCTGGGCTGCGGACCGGAATCAATTCAATCCTTCAAAGCAATTCGCGATGAATATCGCGGCACTGGCCGCATCGTCAGTGAGCAGGAGCGAACCCATCCCCACCATGTGATTGGTCCGTTGTTCTTCTTAATATTTTTCTTCCTCCTGAGCTTTGCCGGCGCAATCCATCGAACCGGACGGCAGGGACATCTCTATTCGAGCGCCGGGAGCCATTGGAGCTTCAGTTGGGGCGATTTTTTCTTTTTCTGGCTAAATCTGCTTCTCAGCAGCTCCGGCCGGGGCAGTAGTAGTGGATCATCCTCGTCTGGCGGGGGTGGGTTCAGCGGTGGCGGCGGCAGTTTCGGAGGCGGCGGCGCAGGGTCGAGCTGGTAAATGCCGGGGACTTGCAAAAGTCCGGATTTGCTCTTTATTCCACGCTCCGCAGCGAGTTTTTTAATTACGCCGTTGGTCCCTGGGTCTCAGTCGCTTGACTGAAACCACACTCGCCAGGGGAAACCCGGCCTTCGAAAGGAATTTAGCGACTTAGAGACTTAGCGATCTGACGATTGCTTCTGCATTCGTTGAATCACTTACTCGTTAACTCGTTAATTATTTAATCATGCCAGTTCGTTACGGTCGTTTTGAAATGCCGAAAACTCTGTCCAAGGACGAGAGTTCAGCCACTGAAACCTACGCCAAGTTCACCGCCGAGCCATTTGAAGCCGGTTACGGTCATACCGTCGGGAATTCGCTCCGCCGGGTCCTGCTTTCGTCGCTCGAAGGCGCCGCCATTACTGCGGTCAAGATCACCGGCGCACAGCACGAGTTCACTACCTTGCCCGGCGTCGTCGAAGACGTCACCGACATCGTGCTCAACCTCAAGAGGGTAAAGTTCAAATCCAGCAACGGTCACGAGCCGAAGAAGCTTTCGCTGAGCGTGAACAAGGAAGGCGAAGTTACCGCCGGAGATATTCAGGAGGTCACCGGTTATGAGGTGCTGAATCCGAAGCAAATCATTTGCACGCTCGACAAGAAGCATAAATTTGATGCCGAGCTGGAAGTCCGCGTCGGCCGCGGATTCGCCACCGGCGAAGAAAATAAGCGCACCGACCAGCCGATCGGCCTGATTCCGATCGATTCGATTTTTTCGCCGGTCACTCGCGTGAAATACGCAGTCGAAAATACCCGGGTCGGCCAACGCACTGACTACGACAAGCTCATTCTCGAAGTCTGGACCGACGGCCGGTTGACTCCGGACGATGCGCTCCTCCAGGCCTCAGCAATTCTCCGTCATCACCTCGATGTGTTCGTGAATTTCAACGAAGAAGTGATCGAGTTCGACGAAACGCCGGCCGGTGTCAGCGAGGAGAACATGAAGTTGAAGAAGCTCCTCAACATGAGCGTCAACGAAATCGAGCTCAGTGTTCGCGCCGCGAACTGTTTGAACAACGCGAACATCACCAGCGTTGGTCAGCTCGCCCAAAAGACCGAGAGCGAGATGCTCAAGTATCGCAACTTCGGCAAGAAGTCCCTCAACGAAATCAAAGACAAGCTCCAGCAGCTTGGCCTTGGTTTGGGGATGAAATTTGAAGCCGGCTTGGTAGAACCAGTTGTTGGCAACGTAACGGCCGAAGTCGCTTCCGGAAATGGGGCGATCGAAGCCGCACCCGATCGCCAATAATTCCAGCGGGTTAAATCGATGAGACATCAAAAGAAAACTGTGCGACTCGGCCGCAAGGCCGAACACCGCAAAGCATTGCTCGCCAATCAGGTTTGCAGCCTGATCGAGCACCGCCGGATCAAAACAACTCTGGCAAAGGCCAAAGCGGTTCGTCCGATCGCGGAGAAAATGGTTACCCTCGGCAAGAATGGATCAATCCATGCCCGACGCACGGCGTTTGCTACCTTGCGCCAAAAGGATGCTGTTAAAAAACTGTTCGACGAAATTGCTCCGGCCTCAACCGATCGCAACGGCGGTTACACTCGGATCATCCGGCTCGGCCAACGTCAAAGCGATTCCGCTTCCATGGCGCTGATCGAGTGGGTCGATGCGACGGTGGTGGTCGAAGAAAAGCCGGCTGAAGAAAGCAAGGGCAAGAAAAAACAGTCCAAGGCGGATACGAAACAAACCGAAGCCAAGACTGAAGAGAAAAAGCCGACAGCCGAGAAGGAAGCTCCGAAAACAGAAGAGAAGCCTGTGGAAGAGTCGAAAAAGAAACGCGGCTGGTTCGGACGGAAGAAAGAACAATAGGAAGGGCGGTTCACCGATCCGCCCGCGGACGATTGAGGTCAATCGCTCACTACCTAGTTGGACCAATCGCCAATTGATTTTGCCGTCGCTGATTTCGAGCCAGGCCACGCTTTTGGGTGCGCCGCGATTTGGACGAGTGACGCAGCCGGGATTTAGAAATAGAACCCCGCTACGTTTTTCATTGCGCGGCACGTGGGTATGACCATGCAGAACAACATCGACTTTGGCCGGCGGCGTTTCTGGCGGAATATGCACGAGCCGGAATTTCAAGCCTTCACGTACGAGATCGACGAACAGCGGCCAGTCCTCGTTCCAATCACAATTTCCGCGAACCACAGTCAGCGGCGGCCCAATCGCTTCGAGATCGAGAGTAATCGTCGGTTCGCAAACGTCGCCCAGGTGCCAGATCTCGTCCGCCTCGCGCGCAAGCTCCAGAACTTGTGGCGGCAACTTGTTATGCGTGTCTGCGAGAACAAAAACTCGAACCATCAACATCTAAGGAAAGCAGGAACGCAGCAATGGAAAGCGCGTTTTGGAATTTTCCCTGCTTTCTTACTTTCCTCAGCGATACTCCATCGTGCCATTCAATAATTTTGGCCTTTCACCGGAAGTTGTGCGCGGAACCCAAGCCATGGGATTTTCCGAGCCGACGCCGATCCAGCTTCGCGCCTTCCCAATCATTCTCGCCGGCAAGGATTTGATTGGCACCGCTCAGACCGGTACCGGCAAAACCGCCGCGTTCGCGCTGCCGATTCTGACATTGTTGGCGCAGCACGGAAAATTCCGCTGCCTCGTTCTCGAACCGACTCGCGAACTTGCCGCGCAGGTCGAGACCGCCTTTCGTGATTACGGACGTTTCACCGATTTGCGCGTGACGGTGTTGCACGGCGGCGTCGGTTACGGAAAGCAAAAGGAAGATTTGAAACAGCGGGGTTGACATTGTCGCCGCGACTCCGGGACGTTTGCTCGACCATCTCGAACAAGAGACGGTGCATTTTCGCGACGTAAACATTCTCGTCCTCGATGAAGTCGATCGCATGCTCGACATGGGATTCATGCCGCACGTCCGCGCCATCGTCGAAAAGATTTCGACCGACCGGCAAACGCTTGTTGTTTTCCGCCACCCTTCCGCCTGAGATCGAGCGGCTCACCAAGTGGGTTTTGCGCGATCCCGAAATAGTTGAGATCGGCGATCCGGCGTTCGCCGGCCGAAACAGTCACGCACGCGGTTTATCCCGTCGCAGCCGAGCAAAAGTTCGACCTGCTCATCGCGCTTCTCGAGCGCACGAATTACGATAGCGTCCTTATTTTCTGCCGCACCAAACAAAGCGCCGACCGCGTCGCCCATTTCCTGAAGCACGCGAAGCATGCCGTTGCGGTGCTTCATTCCAATCGCACCCAACGCGAACGAATCGAAGCGCTCGAAGGATTCAAGTCGGGCAAGTACGAAGTCATGGTCGCAACCGACATCGCCTCGCGCGGGCTCGACATCGCCGGCGTCAGTCACGTCATCAATTACGACGTGCCGGAGCATCCCGAAGATTACGTCCACCGCATCGGGCGAACCGGACGCGCGCAGAAGGTCGGCGACGCATTCACCCTCATGAATGGCGAAGAAGTTTCCGCGCTTCAGGCGATCGAACGTTTCATCGGGCAAAAAATCCCGCGGCTGAAGCTCGAAAACTTTCCTTATATCTACACGATCCTTTTCGAGCCGGAATCGGCCGACCGGCGGACGTCGCGCGATCGGCGGCGGACGAGCTCATCGCGGCTATTCCTACGGGCGCAGACGGAAGTAATATCGACGATGTTGTAGCGGTGCTTGTTCTCAAGCACCGATCTAAATAAACGGCGTTGAGACAATCTACAATTGCTGGTCACTGGTCACTTGCCACTTCTTAACACCACTGATCGACCCAATCGTTCACCGTCTTGTACCAGAGCCGGGAGTTCTGCGGCTTCAGCACCCAATGACCTTCGTCCGGGAAATAGAGCATCTCCGAAGGCACCTTGAGCCGCTGCAAAGTCGTGAACAGGTCGAATCCTTGTGAAACATCGAGCCGATAATCGAGCTGGCCATGCACCACCAGCGTCGGCGTTTTGAATTTCTCCGCCGATACGTGCGGCGACCATTTCCGATAGAGTTCGCGATTCTTCCAGGGCGGCCCTTTGAATTCCCATTCTGGAAACCAAAGCTCTTCCGTCGTGCCATAGGCTGACTCGGCGTTAAACATGCCGTCATGCGACACGAGACACTTAAAACGATCGGTGTGGCCTAACAACCAGTTCGCCATGTAACCGCCGTAACTCGCGCCCAGCGCCGCTTCGCGATTCTTATCGATAAACGGATAAGTCTTCTCCACGTAATCGAGACCCTTCATCAGATCGACATACGGTTTGCCGCCCCAATCGCCGCTGATCGAATCGGTAAACTTCTGCCCATAGCCGGTCGAGCCGCGGAAATTGATCATCACCACGACATAGTCCGGTCGCGGCGAACAACTCCGCGTTCCAGCGATAGGACCAGTCATCTCCCCACGCGCCTTGCGGCCCGCCATGGATCAGAAATTTCAGCGGATATTTCTTATTCGGATCGAATCCCGGCGGCTTCACCATGAAACCCTGGACCTCCTCGTCATTGGCGCCTTTGAAAGTAAACGACTCGAGCGGCTGCATGTCGATCTGCGCGAGAATGCGTCGTTCATGTGAGTGACAGCTGCGCGGTCACGACATCTGGCCGTGCCCGGATGCGTTATCGTATCTCCACATCGAACCGCGCAGATTTCACTCGGCGCTGCGATCGACATTCGCGTGAAAAAGAGCGGTTTCCTTCGGTGAAGGCCAGATCGCGGCATGTAATCGCGATCGATTTCGTCGGCTGATTGTCGTCGGGAGCGAGAATCCATAAATCGGCGATTCGCCATGATCTTCCGCGGTGAAGAAAATCGTTTGCGAATCGGTCGCCCAGGCAAAACTTCCGACCGAGCGATCAAAATTCTCCGTCAGATCGCGGGTTTTTCCGGACTGGCGATCGTAGACGAAGAGCCGCCATTTATCGCTTCATATCCGCCGCGCGCCTGCGAAAGCCAGGCAAGATATTTCCCATCCGGCGAATAGACGCGGCGTGAGTCGCTGCCGGGGCTGGTCGAAATCTTCTTCGGCGTGCCGCCGCTCATCGGCACGAGAAAAATCTCGTTGTTCGTGCTGGTCGCGTCGACTTCGTCGATGTTGCTGGTGTAAGCGAGCTCCTGGCCGTCCGGCGAGATCGCATACATATCCTGAGCCGCCTAGACGAAACGGCGGCACGTCATGATCGCCCGGCGTGAGGTCGCGCGGTCATTTTCGGTAGGGCGACCTTGGGGACCGCCGACGCTTCGGCTCGACGAGTCTCGCCCTACCGATTCCGTCCGCGCTAACAACGAACAGATGGCTGCGCTTGAACTCAGTGAAGCGGTCCAATGCCGATAAAGCAGCCGGGTGAAAATTTTCGCCTTCACTTTGCTCTTCTTCAGATCCTCGTCGCGTTGCTTGTTGCAGGCGTCGTCCTTGCAATCGGGATAAACTGCGGAAACGAAGACGATGTTCTTCCCGTCCGGCGACCAGATCCCGCCGTCCGCGCCAGTTGAGATAGAGGTCACCTGATGCGGTCGTGCCGCCAGCTTCCCCGCTGTCGGAATCGAAATCGCACATCCAGATTTGCGATGGATCGGTCGCCTTCGAGGTCCAGATCAAGCGTTTCCCGTCGGGCGAAAAACGCGGCCGTTCTTCCTCGTTCGGCGATTGATTCAATCGCCGCGCTTCGCCGCCCTTCGCGGGCACGATCCAGAGATGCGAAATCTTTGTGTTCGCCTCCAGATCGACATCCATTGCGGAGAAGACGACCCATTTCCCATCCGGCGATGGCACCGGTTCTTCCACCCGCTTGAGCTTCATCATGTCCTCGAAGGTGAATGGGTGTTTTTGCGCCAGCGCACTGGCGCTGATGGTTAACGACAGAAAAGCGACTGCGTAAATTTTCATAAAGCGGTTTTCCATTTTGTCATGTCGACCGAAGTGGAGACATCTCTAATTATTTCCGATCAGAAACAGTTAGAGATTCCTCGACAAGCTCGGAATGACAAAGAGAGTTGAGCATGGCTCAAGTAACTATTGAAGCAATCAAGAACGGCCCGTATATCGTGAAGGGCGAAGTGGAATTAATGGACGCGGACGGCAACAAGTTTCCCGTCGAACAGCGCATGGCGCTTTGCCGCTGCGGCGCATCGACCGAGAAACCATTTTGCGATGGCACTCATTCCAAAATTGGTTTCAAGGCCGCCGAGAAAGCCGTTCCAGAATCCAAGGAATGAAGTCCGATCGCCAAGAGGGAAAAATTCGCAGGGTTTGTAGAGGCGCTCGACATGAAAAAAATCGCTCGTTCTAATTTTCGTTTCATGCGCGGTATTAGCCAACGCGCAGCCGCTGCCGAAAACGATGAAAGCGGCCGTCGCTCACGAATACGGCGGCCCGGAAAAATTAAAGATCGAAGAAGTTCCGGTTCCCGAGCCTAAGGAAAATGAAATTCTTGTGCGGGTGATCGCGAGCGGGGTAAATCCGGCCGACCCGCTCATTCTGTGCGGCAAATACGCAAAGGAATTTGGAACCCATTTGCCGCTAATTCTTGGCTACGACATGGCCGGCGTTGTCGTGAAGACCGGCCCGGCCGTGACGAAGCTCAAGGTTGGCGATTCCGTTTACGCTTATTTGCTTTGGGGCGGCGGCTGGGCCGAATACTGCATCTCGAACGAAACTGAATCGGCGATCAAACCGAAATCGCTCAATTTCGTCGAAGCTTCATCAGTCCCACTGGCCGCGTTGACCGCGTGGCAGGCGTTTGAGCTCGGGAAATTGCAAAGCGGACAAACGGTTTTGATCCATGGCGGTTCGGGCGGAGTTGGAAGCTTTGCCATTCAAATTGCAAAAGCACTTGGCGCACGGGTCATCGCGACCGCGTCGACCGCAAACCAGGATTTGCTGAAACAACTCGGAGCCGATGTAGCGATCGATTACACAAAACCGAATTGGGAAAGCACGGTGCACGATGTTGATTTTGCGCTCTTGCCCGTGGGCGGTGAAACACTTGCCCGCACCTACGGCGTGATGAAAAAAGGAGGCACGATTGCGACATTGATTTCTCCGCCCGATCCGGCGGAACTCGCGAAGCGCGGCCTTCACGGCGCGCCGGTTTTTTCGCATCCGAATTCGGCCGAGCTGGCGGAAATCACGAAATTGATCGACGCCGGAAAAATCAAGCCGATCGTCTCGCAGGTATTGCCGTTAACGGACGCGGCCAAAGCTGATGCGCAGGCAGAAACGCATCACACCCGCGGAAAAATTGTCGTGAAAATTGCCGACGAACCGAAATCATAACCACAGGGAAGTTGTAGCGGTGCTTGTTCTCAAGCACCGAATTGAATAGACAGGCGCTCGGCACAAGCGCCTCCACAAGCCTCTCGATATGAAAAATCTTTTTATTCTCTTGTCTTTCTCGGCGCTCTCCGCTCACGCTGAAAAAATTTCCCTGGTCGGCGCGACGGTCATCAATCCCGCCGACGGCAAAGTGATGCCGAATGCAACCGTCGTGATCAACGGCGACAAGATCGAACGCGTTTCGATTGGAAAGCAAAGTGCGGACTCGCTCGGAAGGCAGATTGATTGCGCCGGCAAGTTCATCATTCCCGGATTGATCGACACTCACGTCCATTTTTTTCAGTCGGCCGATCTATTCACCCGCCCGGACGGCGCGGACTTCAACAGCATTCGGCCGTACAAAGACGAAGTCGCCTGGATCAAGTCGCATCTCGATGACGATTTCGCGCGTTACCTCCGCTGCGGAATCACCAGCGTGGTCGATGACGGTGGGCCGATGTGGAATTTCGAGGTCCGCCAAAAAGCGAACGCAACCGCCAAAGCGCCGCGAGTTGCGGTGGCCGGTCCGTTAATTTCGAGCGTTTCGCGGGAGAAACTTGACCTTGGCGACCCGCCGATCGTGAAGATCGATAGCCCGGAACAGGCCCGCGAATTCGTGCGCAAGCTAGTCGAACGCAAACCCGACTTCGTAAAGATTTGGTACATCGTCGACAAGGATCATCCGGTCGATTCGTTTCGTCCCGTCGCGCGTGCCACCATTGAGGAAAGTCACGCCCACAAAATCCGAGTCATGGTGCACGCAACGGAGTTGGAAACGGCGCGCGCAGCGATCGAAGAAGGCGCGGACATTCTGGTGCACAGCGTTTACGACCAACCGGTCGACGACGCGTTTGTGAAACTTCTGAAGGATCGCCACACGATTCTGTGTCCGACGCTGGTGGTGTTCGAGCGTTACGGCCGTGTTTTTTCGCACCAATTGAATCTCACTCCCGAAGAACAGAAATGGGGCAATCCGGAAGTGATTGCGTCGCTCGATGTCACAAAGATTCCACAGGATAAATTGCCCGACCGCGTCAAAGCCGCACTGGCTGATCCGAAGACAGCCATGGATCGGATCAACAAAGTATACGAAGTCGCTCTGCCAAATCTCAAAAAACTCGAAGATGCCGGCGTAACGATCGCTGCCGGGACCGACGCTGGAAACATTGGAACCATTCACGGACCGGCATTGTTTCGCGAATTTCAGCTGATGAAACAAGCCGGGCTCACCAACATGCAGATTCTGCAATGCGCGACCTCGAATGCTGCGAAACTTTTCGGCGGCGAGACGGGCGCTCACATCGGCAAGCTCGATAAAGGTTGCTTCGCCGATCTGGTGATTTTGAAATCGAATCCTGTCGACGATATCGCACACGCTTCGGACATCGACACCGTGATCAAGAACGGCGTGATTTATCCCGCGGATTCGATTTTGAAATAACACTTCCTCGACTTCCTGGAATGACAAAACGGAAAGAGCCCGCTACGACACGAAAACGATTGAATGTACCGACTGACGATCGATTCTAACCGCCTTATGCATTTGAACCGCTGTTTACTTCTCGTCGCACTCACGTTTTCGGGAGCCGCCACACTTCCGGCAGCCGATACCACTCCGAAAAAGCCGGTCACCGACGAGTATCAGGGCGTTAAAGTCGAAGATAATTATCAATGGCTTGAGAACGACGCCGATCCGGCGGTGAAATCGTGGTCGGACGCGCAAAATCAGAAGACCCGCGCTTATATCGATAAATTGCCCGACCGGGCAGCGATCGAAAAACAATTAAGCGACTGGTTCGCGAAAACTTCGCCGAATTATTCGGGCCTGGTTTCGCGGCCCGGAATTTTGTTCGCGATGAAATTTCAGCCACCGAAACAGCAACCTATGCTGGCAACTCTTGCCTCGGCTGACGATTTGAAATCGGAAAAGATCGTCCTCGATCCAAATAAGTTGGACGCCAAAGGCACAACCGCAATCGATTGGTTTGTTCCTTCGCGCGACGGGAAATATGTTGCCATCTCAATTTCGCAGGGCGGCAGCGAAGACGGGACCCTTCATATTTACGAAACGGCCACTGGAAAAGCGCTGCCCGATTCGATTGAGCACGTTCAATATCCCACCGCAGGCGGCAGCGCAGCGTGGAACGGAGACGGCACCGGGATTTATTACACGCGTTTTCCGCGCAAGGGAGAGAAGCCGGATGCCGATCTGAATTTTTATCAGCAAGTCTACTTTCACAAAGTTGGAACGGCCGACACTGAAGATACGTATTCCATCGGCAAGGAGTTTCCTCGAATTGCTGAGGTCAAACTGGAGACGTCCCACGATGGGAAATTCATTCTGGCGACGGTCGCAAACGGCGACGGCGGCGATTTTACGCATTATTTGCTCGGACCGGATGGAACCTGGAAGCAACTCACTCAATTCAGCGACCAAATTAAAGCCGCACGTCTCGGGCGCGATAATGCGTTGTATTTGCTTTCCCGGGCCGACGCGCCGCGCGGTAAAATTTTGCGAATACCGTTGGACAATCCGGAGCTCACCAATGCGACCACCGTCGTTCCCGAAAGTGACGCGGTCATTCAATTGCTCGAGCCAACGGGGAACGCGTTGTACGTCGAAAATTTGCTGGGCGGACCGTCGCAGATCCGGCGTTTTGATTTAGACGGCAAGAATGGGCAGACCATCGCAATTCCAGAAATATCGTCGGTGTCCGAGATGGAATCGCTGGAAGACAATTCTCTGCTGTTCCGT
Organism: uncultured Verrucomicrobiae bacterium; assembly: GCA_963800015.1. Taxonomy (GTDB): domain Bacteria; phylum Verrucomicrobiota; class Verrucomicrobiia; order Chthoniobacterales; family UBA10450; genus AV40. The sequence continues at coordinate 445,381 of CAWCZE010000009.1, forward strand.
GACGTGAGCTTTACCGAGCCGGCCGCCTGGTTCCATCTGGTCGATCCGGCTAAACCGCCAACAAAGACGGCGTTGGTCAACACATCGCCGGTGTCGTTTGCCGATATTGAAGTGACGCGCGAATTCGCGACGTCGAAGGACGGCACGAAAATTCCACTCAACATTGTTCGTAAGAAAGGAACCAAAAAGGACGGAAACAATCCGACGCTCCTCTACGGTTACGGAGGTTACGGCATCAGCATGTCGCCGCGTTTCGATTTCACCCAACGACTGTGGTACGATCGCGGCGGTGTTTATGTGGTCGCGAACATTCGCGGCGGGGGAGAGTTCGGCGAGGAATGGCACAAAGCCGGCAACCTGACCAAGAAACAAACCGTGTTCGATGATTTCGCCGCGGCCGCGGAATATTTGATCAAAGAGAAGTGGACGAAGCCCGAGAAACTGGCGCTGCTCGGCGGAAGCAACGGCGGATTGTTAATGGGCGCGTTAATCACCCAACACCCAGACTTGATGCGAGCGGTCGTTTCCTACGTCGGAATTTACGACATGCTGCGAGTTGAGCTCGCGCCCAACGGTGCATTTAACGTGACCGAATTCGGGACCGTGAAAGATCCCGAACAATTCAAAGCTCTTTACGCCTACTCGCCGTATCATCACGTGGTCGATGGCACGAAGTATCCTTCAATCCTGTTCATGACCGGCGCCAACGACGGCCGGGTCGCGCCGTATCATTCGCGTAAAATGACGGCCAGATTGGATGAAGCGAATAAGTCAGCGAATCCGATCCTGCTCCGAACAAGCTCCAGCGCAGGACACGGCATCGGCACCGCTTTGAGCGAACGGATCAAGCAACTTGCGGATGAATATTCATTTCTATTTGCCCAGCTGGGAATTTCGAAAAAATAGCCGGCTGAATACATTGGCCTGAATCGGGACTGGCCGCGTTTCGTCAAACTTAGGACATGAAACGTGCTCTCACCGTATTGCTGGTCGCCTGGATGGGCTTCTCGATCTATGCGGCGGGGCCGGAGCAAAACGCGGATTGGAAACTCGTTAAGCAAGCCGACAGCCGTGGCGATCTACAGCCGGCCCCATTCAGGATCGAAGTTGAAAGAATTCAAGGCCATTGGCGAAATCGAGGCCCCGACCAGCACGGTTCATAACGTGATAGATGACGTCGAAGCGTATTCGAGCTTCATGCCTTATACGGCCGAAGCCACTGTGCTCGAGCGAAAGGACCACTCGCTGATTACTTATCAGCGGATTTCTCCAAAGATCGTTGGTGATCGCGATTACACTCTGCTCATCCAAGAAAAATCGTGGCGGACTGAGAATGGCACCGCTTATCTCAATCGCTGGCAGCCGGCAAACGAACGCGGGCCGGCTGAAAAGCCGGGCGTCTTCCGGGTGAAACTTTGCGACGGCTCATGGCTGCTCGAGCCAGCGGGCTCAAACAGAACGAAGGCAACGTATTCCGTTTTTACCGACAGCGGCATCAATGTGCCCGCGTTTCTTGCGAACACGATCAGCGAAACAGGAATTCTCAAACTTTTCGCTGCCGTGCGAAAACAGGTCAAAGAGCCAAAATATCAGGAACGCTGAATTGGTGAGTTTCGCGCGTGAAGTTCTCTCGAATTAGCTTATCCTGCGCGCTGCGCAGATGCCGCGAAATAACGATCTCAAGAAAATTCTCCTGATCGGCTCCGGTCCAATTGTGATCGGGCAGGGCTGCGAATTTGATTACTCCGGAGTCCAGGCCTGCAAGGCGTTGCGCGAGGAGGGCTATCAGGTCGTCCTGGTAAATTCGAACCCGGCGACGATCATGACCGATCCTGAGTTTGCCGATCGGTACTTATATAGAGCCAATCACTCCGGAGGTGATCGAAGCGATCATGGACCGCGAAAAGCCGGATGCGCTGTTGCCGACGATGGGTGGTCAGACCGCGCTGAACGCGGCGATGGAGCTGAACCGGAATGGCGCGCTGGCGCGTCACAAGGTGAAATTGATTGGGGCCAACGCCAAGGCGATCGCCAAAGGCGAAGACCGGCAGCTGTTCAAGGAAGCGATGTTGCGAATCGGTCTGGACGTTCCACGTTCGGGCGTCGCGCATTCGGTCGCCGACGCGCACAAAATTTCGAAAGACATTGGAAGTTTTCCGTTGATCATTCGGCCGGCATTCACGCTCGGCGGCAGCGGTGGCGGCATCGCCTACAATCCGGACGATTTGACCGAGATCGCCGGGAACGGACTCGCCATGTCGCCGGTCACCGAAGTGTTAATCGAAGAATCGCTGGTCGGCTGGAAAGAATTCGAGATGGAAGTGATGCGCGACCGGATGGACAACTGCGTCGTTGTTTGTTCGATCGAGAATTTCGATCCAATGGGCGTCCACACCGGCGATTCGATCACTGTCGCGCCGGTCCAGACCCTGACTGACAAGGAATATCAAATGATGCGGGACGCGTCGTTCGCGGTTATTCGCGAGATCGGCGTCGAAACGGGCGGGTCGAACATTCAATTCGCGGTTCATCCCGACAACGGCCGGATGGTGGTGATCGAAATGAATCCGCGCGTGTCACGTTCGAGCGCGCTCGCGTCGCAAGGCCACGGGGTTTCCGATCGCGAAGATCGCGGCCAAGCTCGCGGTTGGTTACACGCTGGACGAAATCAAGAACGACATCACGCGAGAAACGCCGGCCTGTTTCGAGCCGACGATCGATTATTGTGTGGTCAAAATTCCGCGGTTCACTTTCGAAAAGTTTCCGCAGGCCGATGCGACGCTGACCACGCAAATGAAAAGCGTCGGCGAAGCGATGGCAATCGGCCGCACGTTCAAGGAAGCTTTGCAGAAAGCGTTGCGTTCGCTCGAGATAAAACGATTCGGTTTGATTGGCGACGGCGCGGACAAAGATGTCGATCTCCAAACCCTGCGACTGAAGCTCGCGATTCCTAACGCGGAGCGAATCTTCTACATCGGCCAGGCGTTTCGCCAAGGGCGCGACGATTGATGAAGTGTTCGATCTCACCAAAATCGACAAATGGTTTTTGCGAAACGTCGCTGAGATCGTGACCGAGTCGAAGTGTTTGAAAACAAAAACTTTGCTTCGCAGCAAGAAGCTCGGCTTTTCCGATCGGCAACTCGCGATGGCAGATGGCGCCGACGAAATGAAACTCCGCGCCAGACGCATCGCCGAAAAAGTGACGCCGACCTACCGACTGGTCGATACCTGCGCGGCGGAGTTTGAAGCCTACACGCCCTACTATTATTCAACTTATGGCGACGAGAACGAACGTCGCGACAGCGGAAAACGCAAAGTGATGATTCTCGGCGGCGGGCCGAACCGAATCGGGCAGGGAATTGAGTTTGACTACTGCTGCGTCCACGCGGCGTTCGCGCTTCGCGAGCTCGGGTTTGAGACGATCATGGTCAATTCGAATCCCGAGACGGTGTCGACCGACTACGACACGAGCGACAAGCTCTACTTCGAGCCGCTGACCCTGGAGGACGTACTTAATATATATGAGCAGGAGAAGCCGGATGGCGTGGTGGTGCAGTTCGGCGGTCAGACGCCGCTCAATCTTGCCAACGGATTAAAGGCGGCCGGCGTTCCAATTTTTGGGACCCAGCCCGAAAGCATCGAAACCGCGGAGGACCGAAAACTTTTTGCCGCGATGCTCGAAAAACTTGGTTTGCGACAAACTCCCAACGGTACGGCAGTAAGCACAGACGAAGCGGTAACCATCGCGATCAGGATTGGTTATCCGGTGCTCGTTAGGCCGATCATTCGTTCTGGGCGGTCGCGCGATGGAATTGGTTTACAACGAGGCGGACCTGCGCCGTTACATGGCGAGCGCGATCGAAGTAACTCCGGACCGGCCGGTCCTGGTCGATCGATTTCTCGAAGACGCGATTGAAGTGGATGTCGATTGCATTTCCGACGGCGAAACGACGGTGATCGGCGCGATCATGGAGCACATCGAGGAAGCCGGCATTCATAGCGGCGACAGCGCATGCGTGGTCCCTACGTTTTCATTATCACAGCGGGTGCTGGACGATATTTCGTCGGCAACTAAAGCGATGGCGGGCGAGCTGAATGTGCGCGGCCTGATGAACGTGCAGTTCGCTGTGAAAGGCGAAAACGTTTACGTCCTGGAAGTAAATCCGCGCGCCTCGCGGACGGTGCCATTCGTGAGCAAGGCGATTGGTGTGCCGCTGGCAAAACTGGCGGCCAAAGTCATGGCCGGCAAGACATTGCGCGAGCTGGGATTCACCAGGGAGATTTTGCCGAAACATTTCTCAGTCAAAGAAGCCGTGTTTCCGTTTTTGCGTTATCAGGGCACCGACATTTCGCTGGGCCCGGAAATGAAATCGACCGGCGAAGTAATGGGAATCGATGTCCGATCTGGGTTTGGCGTTCGCCAAATCGCAGATGGCGGCCCCTCCGCCGCTGCCGAAAAAAGGTAATGTATTCGTCAGCGTTAAAGACGCCGATAAGGAATCAATGATTCCGCTCGCGCGAGAATTTTTGAAACTGGGTTTTGGAATCATCGCGACCAGCGGAACGGCCGACGCGCTTGCCAACGCGAAAATCAAAGTCAAAAAAGTCTTCAAACTGCACGAAGGCCGCCCGAACGTGCTCGATCGCATCAAGAACGGAGACATCAACTTCATCATCAACACGCCGAGCGGGAAAATTCCACGCGAGCACGAGGTGATGATTCGCAACGCTGCGCTCGCGGCTAAAATTCCAATCATGACCACCGTGCGCGCAGCTCAGGCCAGTGCCAACGGCATCCGCTCTTTGCAAAACAGCAAAGTGCAGGTGAAAAGCCTGCAGGAATACCACCAGAAGAAATAGCAATTGCGAAATGCGAATCGCGAAACAATCAGAATGATCAAATACCTATTACCTTTAGCTATTGGCGGCGACGACAGTCGTTGCTGAAGACAGCAGCTCGGAAAAGCCGGCGAAGCCGCAAAACGAAGTCGCGGTGATCAAAACCAGCGAGGGCGATATGGTCGTTCAGTTTTGGACCGATGCTGCGCCAAATACGATTGAAAATTTCAAAAAGCTCGCGAAGCAGGGGTTCTACAATGGGACAATTTTCCACCGAATCCGAAAAGGGTTCATGATCCAGGGCGGCGATCCAAATTCAAAGGACCCCAGCAAAGAAGATAAATACGGCGAAGGCGGTCCTGGTTATAAGATCAAGGCCGAGTTCAACGATCACTCGCACGAGCGGGGTGTGATCTCGATGGCGCGCGAGCCGGATCCGGATTCCGCCGGCTCGCAGTTTTTCATCTGTCTCGCGCCGGTCACCCGTCTCGATCACCAATACACAACATTCGGCAAACTGATTAAAGGCGATGACGTGCTCGAAAAAATTGGTGACACCCCGGTCACGCGAAACAGCATTGGTGAAATGAGCAAGCCGACCAAGCGTGTGACGATTGAAAAAATCGACATCGTGCCGGCCGACTCAATCAAGTGATCCACCACGAAGTGTTAATTCCTGAATGGCAAAGACAAGCAAAACCAAAGTCGCACTGGTGCAGATGAAGTGCGGCCCCGACCCGGAGAAGAATTTCTGCCGGGCGCTCGATTTCGTGCGCGAATCGGCTAAAAAAGGCGCCGCGATTGTTTGTCTGCCCGAACTTTTTCGGTCCCAATACTTTTGCCAGACCGAAGAGCACAAGAATTTCGAGCTGGCGGAAGAAATTCCGGGAAAATCAACGGCCGCTCTCGCGGAGCTGGCCAGGGAATCAGGTGTCGCGATCGTGGCATCGTTGTTCGAGAAGAGGAGCGCGGGCCTTTATCACAACACGGCGGCGATCATCGATTCCGACGGAAAATTCCTTGGCAAGTATCGCAAGATGCACATTCCGGACGATCCGCTGTATCACGAGAAATTTTATTTCACGCCGGGCGACCTCGGATTTCAGGCCTGGGATACCAAGCCCGGCAAAATCGGCGTCTGCATCTGCTGGGACCAATGGTATCCGGAAGCAGCGAGGCTGACGGCATTGCGCGGCGCAGAAATTATTTTTTATCCAACCGCGATTGGCTGGCATCCGAGCGAAAAGAAGGAATTTGGCGCGGCCCAACACAACGCATGGGAAACGATTCAGCGCGGTCACGCGATCGCTAACGGTTGCTACGTTGCGGCGGCAAATCGGGTTGGTCACGAAACTCCGGCCGGCGGCGACGGAATCGAATTTTGGGGACAAAGTTTCATCTGCGGACCTGATGGCGAAATTATCGCCAGAGGCTCCGTCGATAAGGAAGAGATCGTTGATCGGCGAAGTCGATTGGGCGCGCGTGAACGAGCATCGCACCCACTGGCCTTTCTTGCGCGATCGTCGCGTGGACGCCTATTCAGGAATCGAGCAACGCCTGCTCGATTGAGAGTTTATTTTTCAACCGAAGCGCCCTACGCTTGCGGGATGAAAACGATAATACTCGCAGCAACGTTTTGCGCGCTCGCTTGCTTCGCGCAGGCGCAGGAAGTCAACAAGGCGACGGCGCAGTTGGAATCGAAATCCAACAGCAAAGTTACCGGCACGGTGACGTTCACGAAGGTTGGTGATGACGTTCAGGTTGTGGCGGACATTCAAAATCTAACGCCGGGCAAACATGGTTTCCACATTCACGACAAAGGCGATTGCTCCGCGCCGGATGCGGCTTCTGCCGGTCCGCATTTTAATCCAACCCAAAAACATCACGGCGGTCCCGACACAATGGATCATCACGCCGGCGATCTCGGCAATCTCACGGCCGATGCTTCCGGCAAAGCCCACCTCGATTGGAAAGGTAAACTCAGCCTGACCGGCACGGACTCGATCATTGGCAAATCGGTCGTCGTTCACGAAAAAGAAGACGATCTCAAGACCGATCCATCCGGCAATTCCGGCGCGCGGATTGCGTGCGGAGCGATAGTGGCAGGCGAATAACCGAAATTTGGCGACGAGAAAGCGGAAGAGCGCGAGATGCAGTTGATGACGTTGACCGAGATTCGCCGGGCCGCGCAGAGCGGTCCGGTCACGGCGCGCGTTCATGTGCAGGTCGAAGCAGCGTCGCCGAAACTGACTCGCGAGCAAAAACCCTACTGCGAACTGAGTCTGGCCGATGCGTGCGATCGGATGACGCTACGGGTTTGGAGTGATCATCCGGCCTACAAAGCCTGCAGCTCTCTCACCAATGAAAACTTCATCGAACTCACGGGTGAATTCAGCTCGCACTCTCAATTCGGACTGGAGGCGCAAAAATGGACGGTGCGTCCGCTGACACCGCAGGAGAAAAACGAATTGCTCCAGGGTCCGCCCGAGCTGCGGGCCAGACAAGAAGCCGACTGGAAGTTCATTACTGAGGCGCTCGGAAAAATCGGCGATCCTCGTTTGCGCGCACTCTGCGATGCGTTCGTGAAGGAATTTGGCGAACGGTTCAGGCGAACCGCCGCCGCACGGAAATATCATCACGCGCGGCGCGGCGGTTTGGTGGAACACACTGCCCAAATGATGCGCGCCGCCACAGCGATCGCGCCGCTGTATCCGCAACTAAATCTGGATCTTCTGGTTGCCGGAATTTTGTTTCACGACTGCGGCAAGTTGTGGGAAAACGCGCTTCCGGAAAACGGGTTCGTCATGGGCTATGACGAACTCGGCGAACTAGTCGGTCACATTTCGATCGGGATTGAAGTGGTGAACGCATTGTGGCGAAAACTCAGCTCCGAGAATTCGGATTCATGGAAAAACATATCGCCCCCGCCGGAAGATGTTCGCATTCACCTGTTGCATCTGGTGGCTTCACATCATGGCGAAAAAGCATTCGGATCTCCGGTCGAACCGCGAACGCCGGAAGCGATGACGCTGCATTACATCGACAATTTGGACGCGCGACTGGAGATGTTTGCGGCCGGATACACGACAGCCAAATCGCTGGGCCCGCGGATTTTCGAGCGAGTCTGGCCGCTGCCGGCGAATCTGGTTACGTCGCTCCAAAAATTTGAAGTCGGAGCCGGACCGGCGAAATCAACCGACGAACTATTTTAGTTCGAGCCGGCGTTTCGCCTCGGTGAAATACGTTTCATCGATCTCGAACCCATAAAATTTCTTCACGCCGCAATTCTTCGCGGCCAGAGCCGAGGTTCCGATTCCGAGAAACGGATCGAGCATCGTATCAACGCGTGAGACACCGTGCAATTTGATGCACCACTCGGCGAGCTGGACTGGAAATGTCGCCGGATGCGGTCGTTCCTTTTCGCGGCTCTGGATAGTTTCGTAGGGAACGAACCAGGTGTTGCCGCGACACCGTTTGTCGCGTCCGCTGGTGTGCGACCAGCGGGCGATATTGCTCTTGTCTTGATACGGCACGCCAATCGCGAGCCGGTCAATTTCCACACGCCCGCTTGTTGTGAAATGAAAAACATATTCGTGGCAGTCATTCACGAACCGCTTCGAGCTGATCGGTTTGAAATGTCCGAACGACTGGATCTTGCCGTCGCGGTCCTCAACCGTGATCGACTTGATCCAGTGAATTGTGTTTTGCAGAACAAACAGATCCCGGAATTGGAAAACGATTTCGTGCGGCAACATTGGATTTGAAGGCGCGGCGCCGACGTTGAGAAAAAACGAACCGTCCGGCTTTAGAACGCGCCGGATCTGGGCCCCCCATTCACCACACCACTTCAGATACGATCCGCGATCTTCTCGATCTGAATATCGGCCGTACCGAATGCCGAGGTTGTAAGGCGGCGAGGTTGCGACGAGATCGACACTCTCTGCCGGGAGTCGCGCCATGCCGGTGACGCAATCTTCGAGGCGAAGATCGAATTTCGTCATTCGACAACGTGGCAAAGAATTCGATTCGTACAAGGAATTCGTTATGGTTTCGGCAATGTCGGACAAGCCATCCAAGCTGAAGATTGCGGACCGCGAATTCACCTCCCGGCTGTTGGTCGGGACCGGCAAGTTTGCCTCAAACGAATTGATGCGGGACGCGCTGGTGGCGAGCGGAACTGAAATCGTCACTGTCGCGCTGCGGCGGGCGGACCTTTCCGGAAAGCGCGATCCCTATGCAAACATTTTGGATTTTATCGATCCGAAACAATTCTTGCTTCTGCCAAACACCAGCGGCGCCAGAAATGCGGATGAAGCGGTTCGGCTTGCGCGATTGGCAGCGAGCGCGGGGTTGCCGACCTGGATCAAACTCGAGATCCATCCTGATCCGCGTTATCTGCTCCCGGATCCGGTTGAGACACTCGCCGCCGCGGAAATTTTAGTGAAGGAAGGATTTACCGTGCTGCCCTACATCAACGCCGATCCAGTCCTGGCGAAACGGCTACAGGACGCGGGAACCGCAACCGTGATGCCACTCGGTTCGCCGATCGGAAGCAATCGCGGGATCGAGACTCGGCCACAGATCGAAATCATTATCGAACAGGCCACTGTGCCGGTAGTTGTCGACGCTGGACTGGGTGCACCGAGTCAGGCGGCGGAAGCAATGGAAATGGGCGCGGACGCCGTTTTGGTGAACACCGCAATTGCGATCGCGCCGGATCCAGTCCGCATGGCGCAGGCATTCAAAAAAGCGGTCGAGGCCGGACGGGACGCGCGCGAAATCGGATTGGCGGACAAGCTCAAAACTGCAGCGGCGACCAGTCCGTTAACGGCGTTTTTTTCGAGTCAGAACGAGCCGGGCGAGTAAACTGCCGCAACAAATTCCGCTTGCACCGGTTAAAGAGCTGGAGATAGTCACGCCCGCTCAGTCCCTGTTTCGTTTTTAGCTGCTTCCCAAATTACCCTGTAGCCTATGCCCCTCCCGAACTCTATGCTCGCCCGGCGCGTTTTTCTTCCGGCCCTTATCGCCGCAACAGTTATTCTCGGAGTAGTTGGTTTTGGTCAGCCGGCCAACAATAATAACGCATACACGCTCGGCACGCCCGCGACCGGTCAAAAAGGCGTCAGCCGCACGACGGCGGACGTGATGACAGAGCAGGCGGCGAGAGGACCAAAAAAATACACTTTCACGAAACGAGAGTTGCTAATTCCAGGCCGCGCAAATCGTCCGCAAAATCCCGCGGCGAAGTTTGATAAACAATTTCCTCCGGCGACAAACAATGCGTCGACTTCAAGTGCCGGAATCGATCACCGGTCCAAGTTTTTCTCAGACCATTGGCCTGCAATGGGACGGCGTAACGGGACCGGTTGAGACCGGGCGCATTCCCGCCCGATTCAATGGGCGCGGCTGGTCCATCGCAGTTCGTAATTTTCGTTAATGGCCGCCTTCGCACTTTCAGCAAGACGACCGGTCTCGCGGATGGTGTTCTCGACGCGGACCCCGACGTTTTCTTCGCGCCGGTAAGCACTCCGGTCTCAGGTAACCAGGTCAATTTCACCAGTGATCCGCAGGCACGCTACGATCGGATATCGAAGCGGTGGTTCCTGCAAATGATCGATGTTCCGAGCAGTGATGGTGCGCACATCGGCGATATGCCGAACCGTGTGCTGATTGCCGTTTCCGATGCGGCGAGCAACGGTGTCATCAGTAATGCCACGGCCTGGACGTTTTTCTTCATCCAGCAGAACACGGTTGGTGGCGCTAACACGGGCGAATTCCTGGATTACGATTCGCTCGGGGTTGATGCGAACGCGCTCTACATCGGTGGCAACATGTTCACCGCGTCGACTGGAAATTTCGTTACGACTTCAGCTTTTGTTGTGCAGAAAAGCTCGGTGCTTGGCGCCGGCCCGATCGTCGTCACGGCATTTCGCGGTCTGATCAGCGGATCGCCCTCCGACGGACCGGATAGCCCGCGTGGAGTGGACAACTACGATCCCAATGCAACTGAAGGCTATTTCATCGGAGTAAGCGACAGCGCTTTTGGCGAGTTAGTTCTGCGGCGCATCAGTAATCCGGGCGGCACCCCCGCCATTTCCGGTAATATCCTGATTACAGTAAGCGCGACGCAGCTTCCAAATGATGTTCCCTCGCTCTGCAGCGGGTTTAATTGTCCCACCTCCACTAATCTGGATGCTTTGGATGACCGGCTTTTTGCCGCGCACATCCGCAACGGCCACTTGTGGACAGCGCATAATATTCTAGTTCAATCCAGCGGTATTGCCGACCCGTGTCCGGGAAGCCCTAACCCGGTTTGCGATCCAAACAGCCGCGACGCTGCCCGGTGGTATGACCTGATTGTGCCGGCCAACACCGGAACGCCGACGGTGAATCAATCCGGAACTATTTTCGATTCGAGTGCTTCAGTTGCGGCGGCTCGGTGGTACTGGATTCCTTCTATTGTTGTCTCTGGACAGGGACACGCCGCGATTGGGTTTAGCACCGCAGGCTCCAATTTCAATGCGAACGCCGGATCAACCGGACGGCTCGTAACCGACCCACTCGGCTCATTGGACGCGCCGAATATTTTTACTTCGAGCACTGACACCTACAACCCGGGCGACGGGAATAGTCCCCACCGATGGGGCGATTACTCTTTTACCAGTGTCGATCCGAGTGACGACATGACCATGTGGACGGTACAGGAGTGGTGCGACGGAGGCAGCACGTATGGGGTTGAAGTTGTGAAGTTGTTGGCGCCGCCTCCAGCGCAACCAACCTCGGGCGGAACTCTCGCGGCTGGACAAGCCTCCGCCAATGTAAACATTACCGGCACTTCGTCGTCCGGTTCGGGATTTTTTGATCCGGGGACCGGCTTTGCCAAGCGGATTAGTGCGAGTGTGAGCGGTAACGTTACGGTCAATTCGGTGACTTACACCGATCCGACCCATGTTACGCTCAATGTGAACACCGTCGGCGCCGCCAATGGAGCGCAAAACGTCACGATCAAAAATCCTGACGGTCAATCGGCCACGGGTAATGGAATCCTGACAATAACCGGTGGAGCGAGCCCAACTCCGACTCCGACCCCTACTCCCACACCAACTCCAGGTCCTAGTCCGACACCTACGCCGACTCCGTCTGCCAGTCCTTGTGTCAGAAATTGTAGCGCAAGTCCGACTCCTACACCGACAGCGACACCAGTAGTTAGTCCTACACCCACACCAACTGCTACTTTCACACCCACTCCGACTCCGACGGCTACAGCGGTGGCAAGTCCTACTCCCACACCGACGCCGACTGCAACGCCTGTTGCGAGCGCGACGCCCACGCCAACAGCCACCTTCACTCCGACGCCAACCCCGGTTGTGAGCCCGACTCCGACACCAACGGCTACCTTCACGCCTACTCCAACGCCTACGCCAGCAGCTAGCCCCACCCCTACAGCGACTCCGACGCCTTGCGGAAGAAACGGTTGCGGCCCGAGTCCAACCCCTACACCGACGGCCACCGCTACAGTAAATCCGAGTCCTACACCAACGCCCACTCCTACTCCGACTCCGACGCCTGTTGTGAGCCCGACCCCAACACCGACGGCTACCTTCACGCCTACTCCGACACCCACGGCAACGGCCACCTTCACGCCCACGCCGACTCCAACGGCTACCTTTACACCTACGCCAACTCCGACGGCTACCGCAGTAGCAAGTCCTACTCCGACGCCCACCCCGACTGCAACGCCTGTTGTGAGCCCGACTCCCACGCCGACGGCTACGTTTACACCACACCTACACCTACACCTACACCGACGCCTACTCCGACCCCAACCCCCACGCCTACGCCAACACCAGCATTTAGCCCGACCCCTACACCTACTCCGACGCCTTGTGGAAGAAGCGGCTGCGGCCCCAGCCCCACACCTACACCGGTAGCCAGTGCGACACCTACCCCGACGCCGACTGCAACACCGGTTGTGAGCCCCACACCCACACCGACGGCCACCTTCACGCCAACGCCTACCCCGACCCCTACTGCAGCAGCTAGCCCAACTCCGACACCTACGCCGACTGCAACACCGATTGTGAGCCCTACACCCACACCGACGGCCACCTTTACGCCAACGCCTACCCCGACCCCTACACCAACTGCTGGAGTAAGCCCAACGCCAACGCCTACTTCTACTCCCTGCGGCCGCCGCTGCGGCCCTTAAGTAGTTAGGGTTAAGCTACAGTTCTGGCTTCGCTAACAGCCGTTAGCGAGGAGATGCCAACCAAACGAAGCTGCCGCGTGGACGCCGGCGTCATTGTAAAACTCGATCTGTCTGCCGCCTAGTCTGCGAATCACTCGCCATCCGTTTCTCGCCGCAAACGAACGTAATTCCTCATCCGTAACAGAGCGCAGGGCCCGAAGCTCAGCGGGATGGATAATGAATACTTCGGATTTGACGGCAAGCCGCTCCGCGATCTTCTCTGCCAGTCCAGAAAGATCGTTATTTCTTCGCATTTGGTTTCCGGGCGACGCGGGCATGGTCGCCGAAACCGTGATCAGATTTCGGCAACGGCGGTGGCAGTTTCGATTTACGATTTAGTTTATCCTTCAACGTCAAATGAGCTTTGCGGCTGGGAGAAGGGCCATGAACGCTAGGTTTTTTCATACTAATCCTGTCCGGATTGTCGGTCGTCCGGGGTTCCAGCGCAATTGGCGGAGCGTGGGTTCATCGGCTAAATTTGCACGATGGTTTCCGACATTATCGAGTTGCGCGGTCACATCATAGATTCGCTCACTTTACCCAAAGTCCTCGACCAGATTGTGACTCGGGGCGCTACGTTCAACATTATCGAATTCAAGATCGGCCAGAAGCGGGTCGATCCCAGTCTCGCCCGTATTGAGATCACCGCGCCGACCCAGCCTGCGTTGGATGAATTAATCCAGCGATTGCGCGAACAAGGCGCCGAAGTAAAACGGCCTCAGGCTGGCGATAAATAATCGGCTGTTCGTATGCGCGAATTGTTACTTTGCCCGCCCGATTTCTACGGCATCGAATACGAAATCAATCCGTGGATGAGCCGGGCGCGTGGCGCGGAAACAGCCGTGGCTAAGACGCAGTGGACCGGATTGCACGCGGCTTTGTCCAAGCTGGACTGCAAGATCGAATTAATCAGTCCGCAACTGAAGCTGCCGGATATGGTGTTCACGGCGAACGCGGGACTCGCGATCGGTCGTCAATTTATTCCCAGTAATTTTCGGCACAAAGAGCGTGCCGGCGAAGCGCCTCACTTCGCGCGCTGGATGGAAGAACGCGGTTACCAAATTTCATGGTTGCCGAATGATTATTACTTCGAGGGTGAAGGCGACGCGTTATTTGCGGGTGACGCGCTCTTCTGCGGGTACAAATTTCGTTCGGACATCAAATCCCATCGCGCGGTCGCGGAAATGCTCGGCTGTCTCGTTGTGTCGCTCGAGCTGGTGGATCCGCGGTTCTATCATCTCGACACCTGTTTCTGTCCTCTACCCGATGGCGCAGTAATTTGGTTTCCGGCAGCGTTCGACGAATACGGTCAGAAGGCCATTCGCGAACAGGTTTCTGATTTGATCGAAGTCGAGCCGGATGAAGCGATGCACTTTTGTTGCAATGCGGTGCCTGCTTGGCCGTGACATTGTCTTGCCGGAAGGAGCGCCGAAGCTAACCAATGCTTTGACCGAGCGTGAATACAAGTGCCATCAGCTTCCGATGAGTGAATTCTTGAAAGCCGGCGGAGCGTGCAAGTGTCTGACCATGTTCATGCCCCAACGGGACAAAGCGTGACGAATGAAGTGACCGACTAATAACTTCGGCCAACCCCGCGCCCTACTACTGCTGCTTTCGCCGCTTCCCTTGCAAAGCAGTCTCGATTTCGCCAAGCGGCAAGCAATTCATAACGTCCGTCTTCGTCAGCCAGCCTTTGCGCGCGATTCCCACGCCAAACCACAAGTCCTGCAATCGTTCAGTGCGGTGTGCATCCGGATCGATCACGCATTTCACGCCCTTCTCTTTGGCCATTGGCCACCATCGCCAGTCAAGGTCGAGTCGTTTGGGCGCGGCGTTCAATTCGACCCACGTTCCAGTCGCAGCTGCGGCATCAAGCACCGCTGGGATGTCGATCGAATAAGGTTCGCGTTTTAACAACAATCGACCTGTTGGATGCGCCAGGATTGTGACAAACGGATTCTCGCACCGCGCGAATTACCCGCTTGGTCATTTCCGCTTCGGGCAAATTGAAAACGGAATGGACCGAGGCGACTACAAAATCCAGTTCGGACAAAATCTCGTCGTCGAAATCAAGTTTGCCATCGCGAAGAATGTCGCACTCAACCCCGGCAAACAATCGGAAGCCACGGAACTTCTTGTTCATTTTTCGAATCGTCGCGATCTGCTCCCGGAGTTTCGCGGCATCGATTCCGTGCGCCTGCACCGAACTCTTGCTGTGCTCCGCGATCCCCAGGTATTCAAGCCCGAGCTCCTGCGCCGCCGCCGCCATTTCTTCGAGCGTGTTATGACCGTCGCTGGCGACGGTATGGCAATGGAATGTCCCGCGCAGATTTTCTTTCTCGAGGAGTTTCGGCAGCGAGTGGGCTTCGGCAGCGTCGAACTCGCCACAGTTCTCGCGTAATTCAGGCGGAACAAAGTCGAGCCCGAGCGCACGATACAAGTCTGCTTCTTGACTCACTTTTGGAATTTTCGCAGGAACAACTTCTCTTCTTTGCCTTCGGATCCGGCGGCAGCGTCGCCAGCCGGTATTCATTTAAAGTCCAACCCCGCTGCAAGGCGCGACTCCGCATCTCGATGTTGTGCTCTTTGCTGCCGGTAAAATAATTCAGCGCAAACGGATATTCAGCCGAACTCACCACCCGCAGATCAGATTGGATCCCGGAACGAAGTCGCACACTGGTTTTGGTCGGCCCTTGAGCAATGATCGACTCCACAAACGGATGCTTAACGAAACATCTCGGTGATCGATGCAGGCTTTTTCGTAGCCACCACAAAATCCACGTCGCGCACAATCTCCCGGCGTCGCCGATAACTGCCGGCCACATCAACCTGAAGCGCGTCCGGATGATTGGCGAGATCCTGCCGAAGCTTTTCTGTTTCGGCCGCAATTTGCCCAAATTGGAAATACCCGGAATGTTTGGCGCGCTGCTCAATCGCCGAGCAGATTTTGGTCTGGGTGGTTTCGCCAAATCCGGGCAGCTCCGCGACCTTACCCGACTCGCAGGCTGCACGGAGTTGCTCGATCGAGCTGATGTGCAGCTGTTCGTAGAGCGCTTTGATTTTTTTCGCGCCGAGCCCCGATATCGAAAACAATTCCAAGATCGCCGCGGGAAATTCGGCGCGAAGCTCTTCCAGGTATTTCGATTTTCCGGTCCCGGCGAGTTCTTTGATCTTGGCTGCAATCGCTTTGCCGATGCCGGGAATTTTGCCGAGTGCTTCTTCATCCTGGAGATCGGATAAATTGCCGCCAAAAGTTTCGAGCGACCGAGCCGCGTTGGCGTAAGCTCGAATCTTGAACGGATTTTCATCCTTGAGCTCCAACAGCGTGCCAATCTCCTGCAGGACGCCGGCAATTTGCGATTTCGTCATTCCCTTGAACCGTTACCAAAGATTCCAGTCATGGCGAACGAACCGGTAAAATTAATTGAATGTCCGCGCGACGCCTGGCAGGGATTGCCGGCGCAGATCCCAACCAAACGGAAGGTCGAATATCTTCGAGGGCTGATCGCTGCTGGCTTCAAACATATCGACGCGGTGAGTTTTGTGTCGCCGAAAGCCGTCCCGCAAATGGCTGATAGCGAAGCGGTTCTCGCCGGGATCGAAATTCCCAAAGACGTCGAGATCATCGGCATTGTCGTCAACGAGAAAGGCGCCGAGCGCGCGATCGCTACAAAACGAGTCAGCACCATCGGCTATCCCTGTTCGGTTTCGCCGACGTTTTTGCGTCGAAATCAAAATCAATCGGTGGAAGAAAATCTTGCCGCCCTGCGCGCGATTAAACACTTGGCCGATGCGGCCGGAGCCAATCTGGTGGTTTATGTGTCGATGGCGTTCGGAAATCCATACGGCGATCCATGGAATGCAGACCAGATCCAGACGGCGATTGAAACAATCAGCTGAGTGCGGCATCAAATCGATTTCTCTCGCGGACACGATTGGCATCGCGGACGCGGCGTCGATCCAGTCCGTCGTTAACGCGGCACTTCATGCAGCAGCCAATCGCGAGATTGGCGTGCATTTGCATAGCGCTGCGAGCTGATGCCGCGGCAAAAATTCTCGCGGCTTACGATGCCGGCTGCCGAAGATTCGATTCTGCACTTGGCGGGCTCGGCGGTTGCCCATTCGCTCAGGACACATTGATCGGAAATATCCCGACCGAAAGCGTGATCGACGCGCTCAAGCAACGAGGGGCCGACGTCGCGCTCGACATCAGCAAGGTGGCGCAATTAAACGCCGCGATTGCGACCGAGTTTGTTTGAAACATTTGGCGGAATCACATCCGCCCGCGGCGCTTGTAAAACGCATACCGCTTCATAATCGATTGCACGTAACTTCGCGTAATCGGGAATTCGATGTTGTCGAGAAACTGGTTTGTGGTGATGCCGTCCGCGCCGACCCAGCGTTGAGCGCGGCTCGCGCCGGCATTGTATTCCGCAAGCGCAAACGCCAGCGGTTCCGATTCGTTTTGCCAATGATCCAGCGCGCGCCGCAAATACCACGATCCGGCTTCGAGATTTGTTTTCGGATCGAACAATTGGTCCGAGCTGGAAATCCGCGATCTTATTTTGCTGAGCCCATTCGTTGGCGGCCTTTGCGCTCACTTGCATCAGGCCGCGTTCGCCAGTCGTCCCGACTTTGTGAGTGTCAAACCGGCTTTCCCGCCAGGCGACGGCTTTCACCAGCATCGGATCGAGCCGGTGTTCAGCGGCCACTGCACTAATGATTGGATCGTATTGTTGAAACCGCGCCGGGCTCAACCATTCGTAAACACTGTAAAACGCGTCGCCCGATCGCAGAGCGAGATAGCCAAACCCCGCTGCCAGCGCGAGCAGGAAACAGAGAACAAGTTTCAACAGAAAACGCATTGGTAATGAATGATCGTGCTCGTGATATGATTAGCCGATTACCGCCACGAGCACGAGCATGATTACGATTTGAGATGATGAAGCCCGCTTTCGTTCGCGTAATCATAGACCGGGCCATTCAGCGCGAGCTGGACTACGCGGTGCCGGAAACCCTGGCCGACCGGATCGGAGTGGGCTCGCGAGTGCGTGTTCCGTTCCGCGAACGATCGGCCCTGGCGACCGTTCTCGCCACTCTCGATCAAAGCGACGCGAAGGGGATTCGTGCAATCGAAGCTCTGGTCGGTGAAACGCCGGTCGTGAGCGAACGATTGCTGGAACTCGCGAAATGGATGAGCGCTTACTATTGCTGCCCGTTGGAGACGGTGATGCGCAGCTTGTTGCCTCAAGTCATCCGGCGAGCCGAAATGGGCTGGAAAAAACAGCTCGTGATTCATCCCCGAGTGGTCGACCAAAACGAAATTGATAAATTGCGTCGGCGCGCGCCAAGACAAGCCGAACTGCTCGAGGCGATTACGAAACTCGATCAGCCCGTTCTAGCTGCGAAATTGTTGCGGCAAACATCACTCGACAATCAGGCGTTGCGCGCGCTCGCCGCGCGGGGCTTGATCGATCTGCGTGAAGAAGCGATCGCGCGCGATCCGCACGCGGACGAACAATTTTTGGCCAGTGTAAATCTCGATCTCAACCCCGAACAAACCGCCGCGCTCAAAAACATTTCGGATGCGCTGGCCGCGCCTGAAGCCGCAAAACCAATCTTGCTTCATGGCGTCACCGGCAGCGGCAAAACCGAAGTTTATATGCAGGCGATCCGCGGCGCTCTCGCACGCGGACAGAACGCAATCGTGCTGGTGCCGGAGATTTCGCTGACTCCGCAGACGGTCGAACGTTTCAAAAGTCGGTTCGCCGAAATCCACGAAGCCGTCGCGGTCCTCCACAGTCACTTGTCACATGGCGAACGTCATGACGAATGGCACAAGATCCACGCCGGCCGGGCCCGAATTGTAATTGGCGCGCGCAGCGCCGTGTTCGCACCGTTGAAAGATCTGGGGTTGATCATCGTCGATGAGGAACACGAGACGAGTTACAAACAAGAAGAGGCGCCTCGATATCATGCGCGCGACGTCGCAGTCGTGCGCGCAAAGATCGAAAAGTGCGCAATTGTTCTCGGCAGCGCAACGCCATCCCTGGAGAGCTATCACAACGCGGTCACCGGTAAATACGAACTCGTTAGCCTGAACCAGCGCGTGGATGAGCAGCAGATGCCGTTGATTCGAATCGTCGATCTTCGGCAGGAGCGCAGAAAAGAGAAAATCGCGCCGATTCTGTCGGAAAGACTTTCCAAGGCAATTGCGGACCGGCTGCAAAAGCGCGAGCAAACAATTCTGTTTTTGAATCGGCGCGGATTCTCCACGTCGCTGCTGTGCAGTAGTTGCGGCGAGGCGCGCCAATGTCCGAACTGCAGCGTTGCTCTTACCTTTCATCGCCACATGGCAAGATTGAGCTGTCATCTTTGCGGACACACTGCCGTCGTTCCAAAAAAATGTCCGGCCTGCGGCAAAGACGCGTTGATTTATGCCGGCTTCGGGACCGAAAAAGTGGAGTCGACCGTGTCGCACTTTTTTCCAAAAGCAAACGTCCGCCGGATGGACGCCGATTCCATGACTCGAAAGGAGGCTTATCGCGACACGCTTGCGAAATTTTCGATCCGGCAAGATCGACATCCTCGTCGGCACGCAAATGATCGCGAAAGGTCTGCATTTTCCAAACGTGACCCTGGTTGGAATCATCAACGCCGACCTGGCGCTGCATCTTCCTGATTTTCGTGCGGGCGAACGAACGTTTCAATTGTTAACCCAGGTCGCCGGAAGAGCCGGACGCGGCGAAACACTGGGCGAAGTCTTCGTCCAGACTTACACGCCGTTCTCGCCGTCCATCCAGTTTGCGCGTCATCACGACTTTGCCGGTTATTTTCAGCAGGAACTCGAGTTTCGAGAACGCTGCGATTTTCCTCCGTTCAAGCATGCCGTTCTCATGACGGTTCGGTCCGAACACGAGGGCCGGGCCAAGCTCTCGGCCGAAACCTTGGTCCGGCGGTTGCGAGAATCTCTTCCGTCGGAGTTTGTCTTGAGTGATGCCGCGCCCGCGCCGCTGGAGAAACTCCAGGGCCAATTTCGTTTTCACATTTTGTTGCGCGGCGATGCGATCATGCGGCTGAGCCGGCTGATTCGCGAAACCTTGGAGAAATTGCCGTTGCCGGAGGACGTGCTCGCGACTGTGGATGTCGATCCGTACCAGCTGTTGTAGCCAGTTGATTGTTGCACAAAGTTTAGACGGTTGGACGGAATGAGAAGGTTCTTCATTGAGCTGGCCAGCTGCGCCGCTCTTTGGCTCGGCGTGACTGCTCCTGCCGTTGCTGCAAGCACGCCAGCTTCATTAAAAACATTTTTGGAGCGTGAAGGTTTTGGTGGATCGCAATTGCAGCGTCGGCTGGGCAACCATTTATTCGCCACGACTATCATTAATGGCCGGCGCACCGCCCTGATGATTGATACGGGAGCACAAAGGACGCTGCTCGATTGGGCCACGGTGGAAGAATTACGTTTAGCTGTCAGAAACAGCCATGTTCCAGTCGGTGGTGTTTGGGGGTGGAAACGCGAACACTACGGAGTCGCGCAAATCGCCAGCCTGGTGATGGGCAACTGCACATTCCTCGACGTTCCAATCACCGTCGCGGATGAGAGGCACATTAACCAAATCCAGGCTCAGCACCTGGACGGCTTATTCGGAGCGCACGAAATGACGATGTTCGGAGCAATTATCGATTGCGGTCGACAGATGATTTATGTGAATCCGAAAGGTCCGTCGCCGGCAACGAGCCAGAAGCTCGCGACGTTTCTCGGCGAACGCGGATTCACGCGCATCCCAATGAGTTGGAATGAGCTTCATCATATGCAGATTGCAGCCGCCATTAACGGTCATCCTGTGCACTTGATCGTCGATACCGGTGCGAGCACAACACTCATCGCCGACCCGATCGCACGCGCGAGCAGCGTGGCGTTTCTTCCGGTGAAAGTTGGGGTTCATGACACCGGTGACGGATTCGTTCCAATGAACATCGCCCGCGTTCAGGAGTTGACCCTTGGCAGCCTGCGGATTCCCAATGCAGAAGTTACAACCGCTCGCATTATCAACGAAGCAGGCGGTGGACTTCTCGGCGAAGAACATCTGTCGTGGAACTTTGGGATCGTCGACGTCGGCGGAATGAATCTCTATCTGCGCCCGCCGGACATGAAGCCGGCGTCAACGAAGCATTGACGTGGTCTGCGCTTCGGAATACTTCCACAATTGAGCCAGCAAAAAAACATCATGAGAATTCTCCCCCTCACGATTGTAGCCGTTATTTGCGTTTTCGTGCCGAGCACTCAATTCGCCGGAGTGGCGCCGGCCGCACTGAAAACATTTTTAGAACACGAAGGATATGGCGGTTCGGCGCTGCAACGCCGCTTTGGGAATCATCTGTTTGTCGAGACTTCGATCGACGGCCACAAAACCGCTTTGATGATCGACACAGGTTGCCCATTCACGCTCATTGATCGGACCAGCGCGGGCAGAATCGGGCTCGCGTTGAAAGACAACAAAACCAAGATCACCGGCATCACCGGAAATACTCAGCCTTCTGCCGCGAGCAGAATCGCGAGTCTGGGTATGGGCAATTGTACATTCCAGAACGTGCCAGTGGAAGTCGCCTCTGAGGGCGACATTAACCGCTTCTCCCGCCCACATCTCGATGGATTGTTTGGAGCGCACGAAATGGCGAAATTTGGAATGGTGATCGATTGCAGTCGCCAGATGCTTTACGTGAATCCGAGAGGCCCGTCAGCGGCGACTTCGCAGCAGCTCGCGAGCTTTCTGGAAGGCAGAGGATTCGTTCGCATACCGATGCATCTGATTGGAAACCATTTGGCGGTCGATGCCCGGCTCAATTTCCGAGCAGTGCAGTTGATTGTCGACACCGGTGCTTTCACCACGTTGATCTCTGCGCCTATCGCCGAAGGGGCAGGAGCGGCAATGGACCCGTCAATGTCTTATCGCGGCCAAGGGATTGCACGTTTGGGCGAGCTCAGCATCGGCAGTTTCAAGCTGAACAATGCAGAAGTGTATGTCGCGAATATTGACGAGAGGGCCGGCGCCGGATTGCTCGGCGAAGACTATCTCTCATGGAATTTCGGCATTATCGACATGGGCGGAATGAATCTTTTTCTTCGCCCGCCGGATCAGACGTCCGGAAAGAAAGATTGACGCAACTCGCCACCCCACAATACTCCCGGTCGCATGACAAGACTGGCGAGCCTGATTGCAGTCACTTGTCTGCTTCTAATTGGATGCAGGCGCAACGATTCCGCATCAACTGCTGCTTCGAATAAAGTTCGGGTCGGTTACATCGGCCTCACCTGCGAAGCGCCGATCTTCAGCGCGGTCGAGAACGGTTTTTTCAAAGAGGAGGGACTCGATGTCAGTCTGGTGAAATGTGAATGGGCGAATTACAAAGACGTCCTCGCGCTCGGCGGCTTCGATATCACGCATCACCTGGTGATGTATTTTCTTAAACCGATCGAACAGGGACTTGATGTGAAATTCACCGGCGGAATTCATCGCGGTTGTCTGCGGGTCCAGGCCGGAAAGAACAGCAGTATCGATTCGATCAAAGATTTGCGGGGAAAACGAATTGGCGTTCCCGGGATGGGTACCCCGCCGTTCATTTTTGCGAACCGAGTCTTGGGAGCGAATGGAATTGATCCGAGCAAAGAGATCACCTGGCGCGTGTTTCCCGCCGGTGAACTCGGTCTCGCCTTGGACAAGGGAGAAGTGGATGCGGTTGCCAACTCCGAGCCGATTGGCAGTCTCCTGCTTGCCGAAGGTAAAGTGAAAAACGTGGCCGACCAGGCAACGGACGCGCCCTACAAAGACGAGTATTGCTGCGCGGTCATTGTGAATGGCAAGTTTCTCGCCGCTAACCCAAAGGCCGCAGCCGCAGCAACGCGCGCTTTGCTCAAGGCCGCAAAATGGGTTGAAACAAATCCGGCGGCCGCCGCGCGATTGTCGGTCGAGAAAGGGTATCTCGCTTCCAACGTGGAGTTGAACACGGTCGCGATCTCGCATTTGCGTTATGTCCCCAGCGTTTCGGGCGCCGAGTTTGCAGTCAATTCAGCCGCGGCGGAAATGAAAGTCGCCGGAATGTTGAGTCCATCGACGGATGTTTCCGATCTGGCCAAACGCGCCTTCGTTCATCTGGACGGTGTGACCGACGAATGGTTGCAAAATTTGCAGGTCGAAAAAGTTGCCGGCGGCCAAATCCCGCCAGATCAGGACATTCGCTTGTACGCTGAGTTAATTCTTCACGATACCGAAGGTTCGTGCTGCAAGGCGAAAAAGGTATTGGAAGCGCAAAAGTAAGCGGACGAAACTCGGGGCTGTGTCCGGATTGATGGAAGCTCAGGAGGAATTAGTCTCAGTCACGCCTGTCGAGCCGCCCTCGGTTTTGCGCTGGCGAACCATGCTGGCCGTTCCGCTGGCCGCAGCCTTCGCGTTCGGCCTTCATTTGTTCATCGCGAAAAACGAACCTCCACTCGAAGCGCGTTCCTACAAATTGCTATACGTCGAAGTAATCGGCGTCTCGATTCTGCTCGCGCTCGGTCGCCGATTCTCGCCAGGTCTGCGACGCTGGATGGCGAACATGTGGCCGGTTTTCACCGCCGCCATCGTCTTTATTTGCATCTGGGATGTAATCACCGTCGGCCTTCGAATTCTTCCGCTTCCCTACTTTCCTGGTCCGGCCGCAGTGTTGCGAAGCTTGATCAATGATCGTTTTCTGTTGCTCGACAGCACCTGGCATTCGCTTGCTCTGCTCCTGGGTGGTTATTCGATGGGAGTGATCGCCGGTCTGATCAGTGGAGTCTGTATCGGATGGTCTGCCCCGGTTCGGTATTGGGGAATGCCGATCCTGAAAGTTGTCGGCCCGATTCCGGCAACAGCCTGGATCCCTCTCGCGATGGTCCTTTCGCCGTCGGCGATTTTTTCTTCCGCGGCGTTGATCGCACTCGCGGTTTGGTTTCCGGTAACAATGCTCACTGCTTCGGGAATCTCGAACACGCGCGCTTCCTATCTCGATGTCGCGCGAACTCTGGGCGCTGGTCCCGGTTATCTGATCTTTCGTGTCGCGATTCCGGCGGCGCTTCCAAACATTTTCATCGGACTGTTCATGGGACTCGGCGCGTCGTTTCTGACCCTCGTTGTGGCGGAATCCGTGGGTGTGAAATCCGGTCTCGGCTGGTACGTGAGTTGGGCCCAGGGTTGGGCGGAATACGGAAAAGTATTCGCCGCCCTGATCATCATGGCTGCTTTCTTTTCAACAATCATGACTCTGCTGTTTAAAGTACGCGATCGCGTGCTCGTCTGGCAAAAAGGTGTCATCAAATGGTAGCAATCGCGCAAGTCGAGGCGGCTTCACTGGTTGTTCGCGACGTGAAGAAAAGTTTTCCTGCGCCGGATAACCCGCTTTCGCGCCGGCAAGCATTGGACAGCGTGTCGTTCTCGCTCGCTGCTGGTGAATTGGTTTCGCTGGTCGGCCCGAGCGGCTGCGGCAAATCGACTCTTCTCCGGCTCGTCGCCGGACTCGATTTCGCCGATGCCGGAGATCTGCTCGTTGGTTCACAGCCAATTACGCAGCCGAATGCCGAACGCGGTTTGGTTTTTCAGGATCCAAATCTTTTCCCGTGGCTGACGGTGCGTCGCAATATTCAGGCAGGCCTGGTTGCTCGCGGCGTTTTGCAGGAAAAGAAAAACGAAGTCGACCAGTTCATGCGCCTCGTCGGCCTGGAATCGTTCGCCAACGTCTATCCCCATCATCTTTCGGGCGGAATGGCGCAGCGCGCCGCACTGGCTCGGGCATTGATCAATCATCCGAAGGTTCTGCTCCTGGACGAACCATTGGGAGCGCTCGACGCCTTCACTCGAATGCGAATGCAGGACGAAGTGCTCCGAATTTGGGAAGCGCGTCGAACGACCATGCTCCTCGTCACTCACGACATCGACGAGGCGATTTATATGAGCGATCGAATTATGATCATGACGGCGCGTCCGGGAAGGATTGAACGAACGATCGAAGTCGCCTTGGACCGCCCGCGACAGCGCGATAGCACAGACTTTCTTCGATTGCGCAGCGATATCCTGAATTACCTGCACTTCGCCGGCCAGAAGTAGCAAAGGGAGCCGGCAGACGGATTCGAACCGACGACCTGCTGATTACAAATCAGCTGCTCTACCAACTGAGCTATGCCGGCAATGACTGCGTGTCCAAACCAGGCCAAACTGGCTCGGAGCGGCGGAAAATAGCGCAAAGTGAAGACTACAACAACCGTAGGCATATCAACACCTTCGATCGCCCGTTTCGATAAAGCCAAACCAGTAGCTGCCGGATGACTGGCATGTCAGAGGATTCCACGTTAAAAATCCGAGTGCTAAATCAGATTTCCGCCACCCTCGCGAAACAGTTTCGGCGGAAAAGGAACGAACCGCGCCCGCTACCGTCTCTGGCCGGATGAGGATGTTGCGACACGAATGGTGGCTGATAGCGCTGTTATGTTTTGTAGGAGCGCTACGGACTTTTCTCTACGCGGCGGCATTCCCATTTTTCAGTAACGGCGACGAAGATCTTCACTTCGACGTGATCGTGCGTTATTCCGACGGCCGCGTGCCGCGCAACTTCGATGTGCTGAACAACGATACGCTCGATCTCATCAGCCTTTACGCTTCCCCAGAGTTTCTCGAGACGCCCGATCATTTTGAGGACGGAAAATTTCCAGCGCCCTTGTGGAAGCAGCCGCTACTCGCAGCCAAGCCAGTCATCGAAGCAACAAAAGTCGGCTGGAGCCGCGAGATCAATTGGGAGGTGTCGCAACCGCCACTTTATTATGCCTTGGCAGCCTGCTGGTGGAAGACAGGCCAGTTTTTTGGATTGAATGGTATTCACGGCCTTTACTGGATCCGCTTTTTGAACGCATTCCTGGTGGCGTTACTTGTCGCAATCGGTTTTGTGGCCGGGCGGACAGTCGCGCCGGAATCGGTGAGCTTACCAATCGGGACCGCGCTCCTGCTCGCGTTCATTCCGCAAGACGCCTTCTACGTGATGACCAATGATGCCTTGTCTCCGATTTGTTTCGGAATTGTTTTTCTTTGCGTACTACGATGGCTGTCCAAACCGCCGAGTTTTCAACTCGGCGCGATCACCGGTCTCGCGATTGCCGCGACTTTCCTGACGAAGTTAAGCAATCTGCCGCTAATTACGATTGCAGCAGGGACGATTCTTGCCTGTTGCGTGCTTCCGCCCCGCCGACCGGATCGGTCCACAATCATTGCCTTCGCGTCGATGACGCTTTGCGCTGGAATTCCAATTCTTAGCTGGATGCTTTGGAGCCGGGCAAACTTTGGCGATATCACCGGTTCCAGCGCAAAAATGGTGTTGTTGGATTGGACGCAAAAACCATTTTCCGAATGGTGGCACCATCCAATTTTTTCTTTTCGCGGCCTGTGGATATTTTGGTCGGAACTGATTGCGCGATTTTGGCGCGGAGAATTAATGTGGCACAACCTTGAGCTTCACTCTTTTCTGGTCGACGATTTTTACGCCATCTCCTCTCTAATCTTTATCGCGATCGCATTCACTTCGATCCGGCTGAGTCGACTCCGTTCCAATCTCCAATCGAAGGCGCTTCTCTTCGCAGCAATCTGCTTTATTGCGGCAATCTCGTTTTTCTTTCTGTTGTCGATCGAATTCGACTTTGGCCGCTGCATTTTTCCATCTCGGAATCACCCCTACTTCACATCCGGACGATTAATGATGGGAGTGCTGGTTCCGTTCGCTCTTTTGTACACTTATGGCGTTAGCGAGATTGTTCGCCGCTTCAGAATTGGCGTTCCCGCGTGGATCGGCGTGGGCTTGATCGTGGCGATCGCTTCAATTTCCGAGATTGTGGTTAAGCACAACGTCTTCGGGAGCGAACATAATTGGTTTCATCTTTAAGGCAGCCCGATAACACTGTCGCAGCGGTGAATTTGGCGCAGAAATTTCCGCTGAGCTTGTGCCGGCTAAATGCGTGGGACAGGGCCCCGGACCGCATTCTCGAAAAACTGGTGGCGATCAGCGCGGACGCGAAGTGACTTGGAGCGGCTCGGCCGTCTCCAGGTTTTTGATAACGGTGCTGAGATAAACCGATTGGGGATAAAACGCTTTGTATTTCGTGATCTCGCCGCGGTTCAAAACTTTAAAGCCGTAACGCTCGAACATCTGTTCGCCGCGACGGCTTTCGAAGGTGACGATTTGTCCGTAAACGCGCTTTTCGCCGCAGCGATACAAATAACTTAGATACGCGCTAATCAGCGCGCGCGTGGTCGACATTTTTCGCGCGTCCGAAAGAAGGTTGATATGGAAATGCGGAACCCGGCGCGGCGCGGCCGGCACTTCTCTCCAGCCATGCGCGAGGGTCCAGAGAATAAACCGGCGCGATGCTTCGTTGTACCGGAAATACCGCGTCAACGCTTTAAGAAAGAGCGAAATATTCTGCCAGAACGAATAGAGCTGATTCCGCAACGGACGGCGGGAACCGAGCAGATATCCGCGAATGTCGCCGTCGATCTCCACTACAAAAGAGGATTCCGGTTCCCAGTCGGTGTAATAGGTCGTCAGAAAATCAGCGAACAGTTGCCGATCTTCGTAAACCGGATCGATTGGCGTGCCCAGAAATCCAGTCTGGCAACAAAGCCGGCGGACGGCGTCGCGATCGCTACTGCGATAGCTGCGGATCGTAAATGAATTGTCGCTGCTCATTTCTGAACCCTACCCCTGTAGCTTGCACAGACCTCGCGGTAAATGCAAAAAAGCCGCTCAAAAACTTTAGGCCAGGCGTACAACCGCGCCGCCTGTTCGGCTGCTTGTAAGCCTATGCTTGGCAGATCTTTGCCGGCAAACGCTAGGATCGCATCGGTCAGAGATTCCGCGGAGTTTTCAACGGCCCACCCGCTCTGATCGTGAAGTATTAGATCATCCATCGCGCTGCCGCGAATCCCGACCACCGGCGTGCCACAAGCCTGGCTCTCTAACGCAACCAGACCAAACGTTTCCTGAACGCCGGGATGCACGAAAAGATCGGCCGCGCGATAATAACGCGCGAGCTCGCGCGGTTCGGCGCAATACGGGATCCAGGACACATTCCGATTTTGTCCCTGCAACTCACGCAATTGTTTTCGCTGCGGGCCTTCGCCGATGACCAGTAAATGAAACGATTCGGGAGCGCGCGCATTTAACATCTCAACTGCGTCGAACAATTTCAGGGTATTTTTTTCCTTCGCGAGGCGGCCAACGTACAACAGCAGCTTGCGTCCTGGCTCGACGCCTAACGATTGCCGCATCGGTTCGCGATCGCTCTCGCCCGGATGAAAAACGTCGATGTTTACGCCGAGCTTTACGACATGAACGTTATGCACACCCCAGTCCCGCAGGATTTGAGCGATGCGATCCGACGCGACCAGGGTTGCGGCAAAACGATTGTAAAGTCGGCGCACGTAAGCGCGTGAAAGTTTCATGACTCGTCCAGCCGCCCGTTTGCCAAGCAGCTTTGCGCTGGCCCGCAAGTAGGCTTCGGGAAAGTGCGAATGATAAAAGCCGACGACTGGAATACCTAAGGCCCGCCCAGACCGAACCGCACGCCAGCCGAGTTGATATGGATCGCCCGACTCAATGATGTCCGGCCGCTCGCGTTTCAATGTTGCGCCGACTGCGCGAAGATTCACCAGCGCCCGGTATCGTCCGGTCCTCGAAATCAGCGGTGATCGAATCGAGTAAATCCGCGACCGGCCGCGAACTTCGACTTTCGTTTTCTGGCCGGGAACAATCAGGGCTCCTTGATCGCGCGAGGTATGCTTCTCGATGTAGTCGAGTTTTTCGTGGAGGTACCGTTTCACTCCGCCGCTGACCGGGGAATAAAACTGAGTGACGTCGCAAATCTTCACTTCGATAGACAGGATTAACAGGATTGACCCGATGCGTTCAAAGCCAGCGACGGAGCTAAACCATTCGTGCCAAAATTGTGAATCCTGTCTATTTCGCTTTCGACGAGTTCTCTAGCTCGCTCAAATAGCGTTCCGCTTCTATCGCGGCGGCGCAGCCGGAGCCGGCGGCGGTAATCGCTTGTTTGTAGACCCGGTCGGCGACGTCCCCGGCGATGAATACGCCCGGATGTTTACTCTCGGCGAGGTTTCGCGCGATGAGATATCCGTCCGGATCCGTTTCAAGCTTTCCCTGATACGCTTTCGTGTTGGGATCGTGGCCGATTGCCACAAACACGCATGCCACCGGAAGATCACGTTCCTCGTTGGTTTTCACATTTCGCAAACGCACCGCGCTCATTTCGCCTTTGTCGTCAGCGATGTATTTCGTGACGACCGTATTCCAGATCGGCTCGATCTTTTTGTTCGCGAACACTCGCTCCTGCATGATTTTCGACGCCCGCAGTTGGTCGCGGCGGTGAACGAGATAAACTTTGGAAGCGAATCGCGTCAGGAAAATTGATTCCTCGGCCGCGGAATCGCCGCCTCCAACAACTACTACGGGCACATTCTTGTAAAATGCGCCGTCGCACGTGGCGCAACTCGTTAGGCCGTGACCGATAAGCTTTTCTTCGTCGTCGAGTCCGAGATAACGCGCTGAGGCGCCACTGGCGACGATTAACGCCTGGGTCTCGAGCCATTCGTCATCGGCTTTGATCCGAATGTGATCGTTCGTCGGCTCGTAATCCGTCACCTCGGCGTAGGAAAATCGCGCGCCGAATTTTTCCGCCTGCTGGTGCATGTTCATGATCAACTGCGGGCCATCGATTCCGTCCGGAAACCCGGGAAAATTCTCGACCAGCGTGGTTGTGGAAAGCTGGCCGCCCGGCTGACGGCCTTCCATGACGAGCGGGTTAAGATTCGCCCGGGCGGCGTAAATCGCCGCGGTTAGGCCGGCGCAACCACTGCCCACGATGATCACTTTTTCCACGAATCAATCTAGCACAGGGCACAAGTGGAATGCATCTGTCTCCCCAGCTATTTTGCCGAATGCCTGAGCTGGCTGAAGTCGAATGGTTTCGTAAACGGTGGGATCCCGGAATCGGTCACAAAATCGTCGATGCCAAGGCGCATTCGCGGAAATATGTGTTTCGAGGAACCGACGGCGAATCTCTTCGCCGAAATCTGATCGGTCAAAAGCCCCTGCGGTCGAAACGAAGCGGCAAACAAATGCTTTTTGAATTTTCAGGGAATAACTGGCTCGGCATTCACCTTGGCATGACTGGGAAAACCCATATCCAATCGTCAAATTTCGAGCCAGGCAAACACGATCACCTCGTCCTCGGCCAACGAGACCGGTCGATGGTCTTTACCGACCCGCGACAACTCGGGCAGGTGCGCTTTCATCATGGAAAAAGCGAACCGGATTGGTGGAAAGATCGGCCGCCGGAGATTAATTCGCGCCATTTTGATCGGAAATTCTTCGACGAGTTTCTGGACCGCCATGCCAAGGCGCCAATCAAGGCCGCACTGCTCATGCAAAATGGTTTTCCGGGAATCGGTAACTGGATGGCCGATGAGATTCTCTGGCGCGCGAAAGTTTTGCCGTCGAGACGAATCCGAAAACTAAGCCCGCGCGAGCGGTCTGCGATTTTCCGCGCAACCAAATGGGTCGTGCGCCGCTCGCTCGAAACGCTCGGCCACGATTTTTCCGATCCGCCGAAGAACTGGCTGATTCATCAAAAATGGAAACGCGGCGGGATCTGCCCAATACATCGCACACCGCTCAAGCACGCCACCGTCGCCGGCCGCACCACGGCCTGGTGCTCAGCGTGCCAGCATTGATTCAATGTCACGCTGTTACGTGCACGGCGATTTTGTGGAAACCGGTGGCGCCCGAAAACCAGCCGCGGTCTTCTTCGAATTCCTGGACTTCGCCTTCGCCGTCGGTGGCGCGGACAACGAGCATGTAATCATCCGCGCTGTCCGGTTTCCAATCGTAGGTCCAAAGCGCCCAGGTTAATTTCGTTCCGGGATAAGTGATCTTCGCTTCGTCCCAGGTTTCGCCATCATCGTCGCTGAACTCGACCCGTGAAATTCCTCGGTCGCCGCCAAACGCGACGCCTTTGATTTGAATAGGCCCGGCAGAAAGTTGGCCTAACGAGAGACGCGCCTCGTTGTCGGGCACGTCGATTCGCGATCGCGTCGGCACAATGAAATCGGGGCCCCAGCCCTGGGTTTCGTAAAATCCTTTCGCGTCCGGCGCCTGTCAGCTCGATCCGGGTGAGCCATTTCACATGCTTTTCGCCGAAGTAGCCGGGAACGATCGCGCGCATCGGATATCCATGGCGATCCGGCAACTCCACGCCATTCATTCCCAAGGCGAGCAGCGTGGTCGGTTCGAGCGCTTTCTCGATCGGAATCGTATCGGTGTAATTGTCGACGCCATGCAATCGGACGCGTTTGGCCTCCGGCGAGCGGTCCGGCCGCCTCGAGAAAATCGCATCAACGGAATTCCTTTCCAAACGGCGTTGCTCATCAACCCGGCATCAAGGCCGTTACTGATACACATCAGCGTCGTTTCCTGTTCGACTTGAGTGAACGCGTTCAAATCCTGAATTCGATATGCTCGCGGATTCTGGACGAGGCCATTCACTTCCAAGTGCCAAATATTCTCGTCGACGCTTGGGTCGATCACGTTCTTGGTCACGCAATAAAACAAGTCGTTAGGCGTAACCGGCTGGACAATGCGGCCCTTGTATTGGGTGCCGTCGTAACTGAACGCTGCTGCACGATAGAGCTTTCTCACCAACGCGACGCCGCCACCGGCAACGAGCGCGCCGAGTCCGCTCAAAATCAACGCCCGCCGTCCGATTGACGGCGAATATTCGTCGGTCGCTGTCTGCGATTTCGGCCGCGTAAGAAAAAGAAAGCTTCCGACGAGGGTGCGTTCGAACACCAGGACGGCGAGGGCGATACCGATCAGAGTCATCATTCGCGCGGAGGCTATGGGAAAACCGAGATAGCTTGTTCCAAGCACCGGCCAGAGAACGATCGCGAGGACGATCACCGGCAACACGACGAAAATCGACATCGTCCACGCGGTGACGCGGCGCTCGAGGATTGCGTCGCATTAACAAGCCGAACACTGCGCCACCGAGCATGCTGACGACGATTTGGCCGGCGATCGTCGATCCAACGCCGAGTTGCTTGAGATGATTATATCCGCCGACCCGGCCCATGAGTTGAAGGAATGGCCCGGGTTTGATGAAAACTGAGAGCCGGTCTCCAATGATCGCGAGCGGCGTAGCGATGCCGATCCAGGCCAGCAACAACATCGCAACCGTCAATGCGATTCCGGCAATCAATCCGGCCAGCAAACCAATCGCGAAGGCTTTCGATTTAGTCATGCGCTGCCGACAACGATAGAGTTGTAGAGGCGCTTGTGCCAAGCGCCTGTTTATCTAGCTCGGCGTCTGAGAACAAACGCCGCTACAACGTCTTCGCCATTGCCACGCGCAAGAATGTCGCGATGATTCGCGCGCCGGCGACGAATGTTCCGCGAAACGTGCCCGAAACTTTCGAAACTCCTCCGGCTCGGCAGCGGTGATTTACTGGCACTTCCAAAACCCGGAGGCCGGTTCGCGCCGCTTTCATCTGCATTTCCAAATTCCATCCGTAGGTTTCTTCTTTCATCGAGAGTTTCTCCAGCGCATCGCGTCGGATCGCGCGAAACGGCGACATGTCGGTGTAGGGAACTCCGTACAAAATCCTGATCAGCCACCCTGCGAATCGCCCGGCGAAGATCTGTTGAAAATTCATGCTGCCCGCCTCCCGTTGTCCTCGCGTTCGCGAGCCAATCACAAAATCATGCTGTCCCGGCCGCAATCGGGTCGACGAGCTGTGACATGAATTCGGGACAATCGCTGCCATCTCCATCGAGAAACACAATGATCTCGGATTCCGGTGAAACCGCGCGAACGCCGGCAGCGCAGGCGCGTCCATAACCCGGTTTCGGCTCACTCACGACCCGTGCGCCCGCCTGTTTCGCACGTTCGGCAGTTGAATCAGTGCTGCCGTTATCGACCACGACGACTTCGCTCGGAATCCCCGTGGCCAAGCATTCCTGCACAACCGCTGCGATAGGTTCTTCTTCGTTCAGTGCCGGAATGACGACTGAGACGTTGCTCATCACAAAACCAGCCGCGCAGTTGTGAAATACAAAACAAGCGCGCAAATGTCGGCGAGCACCAGCGTCACCGGACCGGCGGCGATTTTTGGATCGAGATCGAACCGATGCAAAAGCGAAGGAACGGCCAGTCCAAACAAGGATGCGGTCACGAGCGAAAGCGCGATGCTCCCGCCGATCACTGCAGCGGCGCGAACATCGTGCCGCCAGACAGACACGATCGCGGCGACCACACTTCCGCAAGCGACCCCGATTAAGACCGCGGTGACGAGTTCGCGGCGCAGGGCAGTCGCGAACCAGCCGCCAGGTCACCGGCGCCGATCGCAACATTTGGATCGTCACGCTCATCGATTGCGCGCTCACACTTTCGTTGAGGCCGAGCACCATTGTGAGAAAGAACGCGATCACCAGGCTGTGGGCCAGGGTCGCTTCAAACGCGCCGGAGACGATCGCGCAGATCGTGCCGCCGGCAACAGTCACGAGCAGCCAGGGAAAACGAAAACGAAAAACCCGGAACGGCGATGCCCCACGAATTTGCTCGAGATGAAATCCAAGCGCTTCGAACACATCATCGCGAGCCGCGGGGGCAGCCGGACGCGCTTGTTCGTCACCTTCGCCCAGAATTTCCTCGGCGAACAAACTCACGTCGACAACACCGACCACGCGCCGCTGTTCGTCCACGACCGGGAATGCGAAAAATTTGTAGAGCACGAAAAATTCGCAGGCGTCGAGAACAGTCGCCGTCGCCGGAATCGCGACAACGCGCCGGACCATGATATCGCGCAACCGCGTTTCAGGTGTGGCGGTCAACAAACGCCGCGTGGGCAACACGCCCACCAATTTTTTGTCGGCGTCGATCGCAAAGAAATAGATGACGCGTTCGCCGATGCCTTCTCGTCGAATTTGGTCGAGCGCCTCGGCGATAGTGATGTCGGCATCGAGCAGCGGAAAATCTTTGCGCGCGTGTGCGACGACCGGGGAGTTTAAATCGTGAATGCCGGACGCCTCAGGCATTCTTCATTCCTACTCGATGAACGATACCTTTGCTCCTGAGAATTTGTTCAGCCTCACTGAAATAATCCCTGATGTCGGACTGGGTTTTGATCCAGTCGATATACCGTTGAATACCCGCTTCGAGCGGGACCTGCGGTTTGTAGCCCGCCGCCCGGACCAATTTTGTGTCGCTGGTAAGATGGCGCATTTCGCCCGGCCGAAATTCACCGCGCGGTTCTGCTTTGATGTTGATTTTCAGCAGCGTCGAAAGAATCTCGGCAATTTTTCGGATCGGCGTGCCTTCGCCGCTTCCCACGTTCACGGCAAACCCATCTAATTTGTCCGTCTCGGCAGCGAGCAAGTTGGCACGCGCGATATCTTCGACAAACGAGAAGTCGCGGGTTTGCTCGCCATCTTCGTACAAGACCGGCGGCAGATCATTGATCAATCGTGTGCAAAAAATCGCGATCACCCCTGTGTAAGGATTGAAGATCGATTGGCGCGGCCCATAAGTGCAGGAGTAACGAAGCGCGACGGTTGGAATTCCGACCTGTTTTCCCCAAAGCAGCACCAGCTTTTCCTGGTCGACTTTGGTCAGACCGTAAACCGTTTCGCCACCAACCGGCGCATTCTCGGGAGTCGGCGCGCTCTTGGTGGTGGCGCCGCAGATTGGGCAATGGACTTCCCAGTCAGCCTTTCGCAATTGTTCCACCGGCCGCACTGGTGGAAAAACGAGGCCGTGCTTCGGACAATCGCCCGCGCCTTCGCTGTAGACCGCCTGCGAACTCGCTACGACGATTTTTTTTATCGGTAAATTATTTTCACGGATCACTTCGAGCATCTGAGCCGTGCCTAACGAATTAACGTGCACGTATTTTGAAATCTCAGGCATGTAGCCGCCATAAGCGGCCTCGTGGAATACAACGTCGATCTCGCGGAGAGCCGCGCTAATTGTTTCGCGATCGCGGATATCGCCCTTCACGAATTCTGCCTTTGGGTTGATCCAGGATGGTTTTCCGCGCCGATGCGTGTTCGGTTCGAGATTGTCGAGCACACGGACCTGCCAGCCTTCGCCCACAAGCAAATCGGTCAGGTGTGAACCAATCAGACCGGCGCCACCTGTTACGAGCGCACGTTTAGTCATTGGTGGCTAAAATCCGTTTCACGTCCATTTTCACGAACAAACGCGGCCAGGAACTTTTGCGTGTGTGGCGCCAAATCCGCTGACACCTTGTCGCTCAGCAATTCTTTGCAGAGCCGATCTAAAGACGCGCTATCGTCCACGTCATATCCGTTGGGCAAAAGCGCGACTTCGAGATTCAATTCCGTCGCGCGACTTCGCGTTTGTTCGAAAACACGGTCAGTGCTCCAATCGATGCGATCAAACATCCGAGGGTGATGCTTCCTCAGCCCAATCAAGTAATATCCGCCATCGTCGGATGGTCCCAAAACAACCGAGTCGCGCGGTCGCGATAACAAAGCAACGGCCTGGGCGTAAGCTGCACTTGGAACCGTCGGGCTGTCGGAGTCGATCAAACAAACAGAAGTAAACCCGCAAGCAAAAAGGTCGGCCGCGGCGAAGCCAAGCCGTTCGCCGAAACCATCACCGCGTTGTGGAAGCAGCAGGAACTCGGTTGGCAGGATGTCGTCGTAAATGTCTTCAAAACCAATCGGCGTATAAACCGCAACTCCTATCGCGCTGGATCCGCATGCCTGTTGAATCGCAGCCGCCGTATCGCGAAGGAAACAAACATTCAAATCCGCGGCCTCCTCTGGAGTGAGCGGCGGAACAAGCCGGGTTTTAACGTGGCCGGCGCGCGGGGCTTTGGTCATAACAGCCAAGGCACATTGATTTGGCGATAAACCCGCGGCCGTGGCAGGATCCAGAATTCGATGAGCTGCCGGCATTTATTCGAAATGCTGTCGTCTGTCTCAGCCCTTCTCGCAAAGAGCGTACTGATATCGTCCATCCCGCCAAACCCGGACCGATTTCCAGGGCAGCACCTTAAACAACCCTTCAAAGGCGCGATCACTCAAGACGGTTGCGCTTTTCGGTTCGCGATAGCCGTTATTGGAATGAATAACGCTCGCCAACATCCACATTGAAAACAGCGGAATCGACGCCCACATCGCGTGGCGAGGTTCGGCGATGAAACAACGGCCTCCCGTCTTCAAGACACGAAACATTTCATTAACCGCCCGCTGTTGTTCGGGAAGAATCGTAAACATCCTTGAAGCAATCAGCGCATCGAACGATCCGTCGGCGAAAGGCAGAGACAAAACATTTACGCGCTCAAACGAGCAATTGCGGACGGAACTCGCCGCAGCCCGCTGGCGTGCCCACGAAAGCTGGCGTTCGGAACGGTCTACGCCGGTAACCTCTAAGTTCGGATAACGTTCGGCCAATTTTCTGGAATAAAAACCGGGGCCGCATCCGAGTTCGATGACCCGTGTTCCGAATTCGGGCATCTCGTTCGGCCAAAGCGCCGAGATGATACGATCCGTGTCATCGCGAAACAATCGTTCCCGGCAAAACGCATAAACCCATGCTACGCGTTCAAACAAACTGTCGGCCGATTGGGAACTCGTGCCGTTGTGGGCGAGTGTCGGCGGCGGCGACGAAGGTCGATTTGGAGCAGCGACAGGCGGTAGCATGGTTTCCTAATAGGATTCGTGTAAAACCAGGGAGTTGTTCGCAACTACAAATATTATTTCTAATTGATTACCCATTACTTCTTCTCCTTCTGCGCGCCAACAACTTCGGTGCAGCGCCGAGACACGCGGCAGAGCAAACTGTTGATAACACTGCCAATAAATGCACACAACATTCGTTCCGGGCAGGCAATCGAAAACTTATTGGAAGTTATTATGAGTTGTTGGGTCGTTACTGTGGAATCGGTTAACAGCGCGACATTGACCGAAGAGGTATTGAAGGTGCTGGTCGATCTGGTCAAAACCTTCGGAATCGGCGCGCCGTCGTTTGACCACAAGTCGGCGCTCGCACGAAGATAGACCCGGAACAATGCACATCACCGATATCATGCGCGCGGAGTCGCCGACGTTTTCGTTTGAGTTTTTTCCGCCGAAGACACCGGAGTCTGCCGAGCTTCTCTATCAGACGATTCGTGATCTTGAATCGTACATGCCGCATTTTGTCAGTGTTACCTACGGAGCGGGTGGCTCCACTCGTGACCTAACCCATGATTTGGTCGAGCGGATCAAAAACACGACAAAGCTGGATCCGATTCCGCACCTGACCTGTATTTGCCACGACGAAGGAGAGATTGAGGCGATCCTCACCCGGTATGCGAAGTCTGGAATTGCCAATATTCTTGCGCTCGGCGGCGATCGGCCTGCTGAAATCGCCTACGACAAATCGCGTGATTCGTTTCGCCATGCGATTGACCTGGTAAAGTTCATTCGCCGATTCAACGATTCGGGAGCGCATCACGATCCGCGCGGCTTCGGAATTGGCGTCGCCGGTTTCCCGGAAGGCCATCCGGCGACGCCAAATCGGTTGGTGGAAATGGATCATCTCAAAGCGAAAGTCGACGCCGGCGCTAATTACATTGTCACCCAGTTATTTTTCGAGAATCGCGACTTTCTCGACTTTCGGGAACGTTGCGCCCTCGCGAACATTAACGTGCCAATTATCGCTGGCATCATGCCGATTACGTCGATGGGCGGACTAAGGCGGATCGCTGAATTGGCCGGCGGCGCGCACTTTCCGGCGAGACTTTTGCGGGCAATACAACGTTGCGAGAACGATCCGGAGATGGTCAAACGAGTCGGCGTTCACTTCGCTTTGGAGCAGTGTCACGACCTCCTCGACAATCATGTCGCCGGAATTCATTTCTACACGTTGAATCGATCGGATGCGACCCGAGTCATTTTCGATAGTCTCGGCATTCCGCGCCGTCGAAAGGCGCAATCTGCAGCGCCTTAAATAGCGCTGGCAATTGTTTTGCGCGGAGTCCGCGAGACGGGCAGACTCCCGAAATGCTCAAAAGTCAGCGCGCGATTTATTTTCAGCTGACGGGCTTCGCGATTGTAATTTGCGCGTTCATCCTGTTGTCGCGCTTTTTCCCGGTCGTTAATCTTATTGGCGAGCTGCAGCTTCGGGTCGCCGGTATGGGCGATTTGGGCGCGATTTGGTATCCGCTCCTGTTTGCTGCGTGTAATATTTTGCTGTTACCCGGCGGGATATTGAGTATCGGCGCGGGATTTTTTTTCGGACTCTGGTGGGGGTTTGCGCTTGTCGCCATTGGTAACAGTATTGGCGCGGCAATTTCGTTTGGGCTCAGTCACTGGTTAGGTCGTCGTTACTTGAGCAAGCGCATTTCGACCAGTCCAATGCTCCAGGTTCTGGATAAAGCGGTAGCGCGTGATGCCTGGAAAATAATTTTTTTGAGCCAGCTGCACCCGTTGTTCCCAACCAGCCTTCTAAACTATTTGTTTGGCCTAACGAGAATTCGATTTTGGCCGTACATGCTTTGGACGGCAGTGGGGCGCACACCCGGTCTGTTTCTCTACACCTATTTGGGCACGTTAGGCCAACTCGGGCTGAACCTCGCCCGCGGAAAGAGTCATCCCCGTATCGTTGAATACTGGACCTGGGGCGGAGCGTTTGCGATCACGGCCTGTTGTTTATTCTGTTAACCCGATTGGCGTTGAGAGCGTTGCGAGAGATCCGGCCGGGCGTCGCCGATTCACAGTAGATAAAGACCTTGTGATAAAGATTTTATGCAATATTCAGAGCTGGTAGAAATCGCGCACGCTGTCCGCGGGAAGGCATATGCTCCCTATTCGGAATTTGCGGTCGGAGCGGCCTTGCAAACGAAGTCCGGCGAGGTGCACGCAGGATGTAATGTCGAGAACCTCTCGTTCGGCCTGACTCTGTGCGCGGAGCGAAGCGCGATTGCGTCCGCGATTGCAAACGGCGCCCGTGATTTCGTCGCGATCGCGATCGTGGCCGATTCGAAACAACCGCCACTGCCGTGTGGAGCGTGCAGACAGGTAATGGCCGAATTCAATCCGAACCTGACAGTGATCTCGGCGACCCTTTCGGGACAAGTTCAGCAATTCTCGCTGTCGGATCTTCTACCGCATCCGGACCAAGGCGTTCTGGAAGGACGGCGTCATGTTTAAGTTGCCGACCCGTTATGACGTGATTGTCGTTGGAAGCGGCCACGCCGGAATCGAGGCCGCTTTGGCATCTGCTCGACTCGGATGTCACACGCTAATGTTAACCCAAAATTTGGACACGATTGGGCAAATGTCCTGCAATCCGGCAATTGGGGGCTTGGCGAAGGGCCAAATCGTGCGGGAAATCGACGCACTCGGTGGAGCGATGGGCATGAATGCCGACGCGACAGGCATTCAGTTTCGCATGTTGAACAGATCAAAGGGCCCAGCGGTCCGCGCGCCGAGAGTTCAGTGCGACAAGAAGGCCTACCAATTTCGGATGAAAGCGATTTTGGAACGAACCGCGGGGTCTGGATGTTAAACAAGCGACGGTTTCCAAGATCATTGTGGCGGACGGTCGCGCGACTGCCGTGGAGACAGATTTGGGCGTGATGATTGCCGGCGACGCTATCGTCATCACTGCGGGGACGTTTTTGCGCGGATTGCTGCATGTGGGAGAAAATAGCAAGCCCGGCGGAAGAATGGCGGACACGAGCTCCGGGTTGAGCGCAAGTTTGAAAGAGCTGGGGTTCGAGGTGGGCAGGTTTAAAACCGGCACGCCTTGCCGGCTCAATGGACGGTCGATCGATTTCAGTCGTTGCCGGGTCCAACCAGGAGAAGAACCCCCACCGCGGTTTTCATTTTGGGAAGATGCCGCGATTCCGAGCCCGGACGACGTTTTCACGTTAAACAACGTTTCCGGACCGGAGTTCCACGTGGAACAACTCCCGTGCTGGATCACCCAAACGACCGCCGAAACGCGGGACATAATCCGAAACAATCTCCACCGTTCGCCTCTTTATGCCGGGCGGATCGAAGGGTACTGGCCCACGTTATTGCCCGTCGATCGAGGACAAGGTCGTTAAGTTCGCCCATCGCGAGAATCACCAGCTGTTTTTGGAGCCCGAGGGCCGGCACAGTGAGGAATATTACGTAAACGGAATATCGACGAGTCTGCCCTACGACGTGCAGCTTCAGTTCGTCCGCTCCATCCCGGCTTTGGAAGACGCGGAAATCATGCGTCCGGGTTATGCCGTTGAGTACGATTATTTCCCGCCGACGCAGCTTTTCCATACGCTCGAAACGAAGTTGGTTCGGCACCTTTATTTTGCGGGCCAGGTGAACGGAACATCGGGTTACGAAGAGGCCGCCGCGCAAGGTTTGGTCGCCGGCACCAATGCCGCACTGACCGTCCAGGGCCGATCGGAGTTTACCCTCAAGCGAAGCGAAGCTTACATCGGGGTTCTTATCGATGACCTCGTGACCAAGGGAACCGAGGAGCCGTATCGGATGTTTACCAGCCGCGCAGAAGACCGATTACATTTGCGCCATGATAATGCGGATCAGCGTCTCGCTCCGCGCGCATTCCAGCTTGGACTCCTCAGTAGGGCGCAATGGGAAGCTTTTGAACGCAAAACGAACCTGCTTCGCCGTTGCCGTGGCGTGCTCCATGAAAACAAAATCGGCGCTATGCCCCTCAGCCAACTGCTGAAACGGTCGGAGTTCGGGCCAGCGGATTTACCGGAAGTAATCCGCGCCACTGCGCCGGCGGACATTTGGGACCTGTTGGCGACCGAAATTAAGTACGAAGGTTATTCCCAGCGGCAGGCGCAACAAAACAAAGACATTGACCGGAATAGCCGGCAAAGAATTCCCGACGATTTCGATTTCAACATGATTAAGGGGCTCAGTTCGGAGGCCAGGCAGAAGTTGAACAAGGTTCGGCCGGTTTCGTTAGGCGATGCGACACGGATCAGTGGCGTGACTTCTGCCGATGTGTCTATTTTGCATATATGGCTCCGCCACAGTAGTTTACAGTCAGAAGCAAGCAGGGCTCTCGGACGCGACGCCACGTTAGCCTGAAATAATGCTTTGTTTCATTAGCGCCGGATTTTTCGCGTACCTCATAGGATCTTTCCCCACTGGTTACATCGCGGGTCGACTGCGCGGAATCGATATTCGTAACGTCGGTAGTGGCAACGTCGGCGCGACAAATGTAACCCGCACGCTCGGCAAAAATTTCGGATATCCGGTGTTCGTCGTCGATTTTTGCAAAGGCCTTGTTGCAATTCTCCTTGCCGGCATAATTGCGCGCCGCTGCGGGCTTGCTGCATTTGCCAATGATATTTGCATCGCACTTGCGGGAATTTTTTCCGTCGTCGGCCACAGTTATCCGGTGTGGCTTGGATTCAAAGGCGGCAAAGGCGTCGCGACTTCTCTCGGCATTATCTTTGGCATCAGCTGGATCGCCGGGTTAATCATCGGTGCGGTGTGGATTGTTACATTCAAAGTTTCTCGTTACGTTTCTGTTGCTTCGATCGTCGCCGCGATTGCACTTCCGATTTCGATGATATCGCTGTTGCTTCTCCACAACCTGCGATCGCCGGTCCTCATTTATTTTTCTCTATGTCTGACCGTAATTGTTGTGGTCCGGCACCGATCAAATCTCGCGCGGTTGTTTAGCGGTACGGAACCGCGCTCGAAAAAGTGAAACTCGAGCGCATCGCAGTTATCGGAGCCGGTGGCTGGGGCACAGCATTATCCTTTATTTGGGCGAATCGCGGCCACTCGGTGTTGCTGTGGGGAAATGACAAATCGCGGGTCGATGAGATTAAAAAAACGCGTGAGAACAGGATCTATCTTCCCGGCATAACTCTTCCAAGCTCAATTGGCCTAACGAATGATCTTAGGGAATGCGGCGCCGCGGACTTGATTGTCTTTGTAACGCCGTCAACCGCGCTCAGGGAGGTTGCCGAACGACTGCGGCCCTTTGTCTCCAACGCCAGTGCCGTTTTGCTCAGTTGTGTGAAAGGACTGGAACACGGAACTGGCAAGCGAATGAGCGAAATCCTGTCGGAGATTTATCCGCAGCACAGCGTGGCGGTTCTCTCCGGTCCTAATCTCGCGATCGAAGTTGCCCGCGGTCTGCCGACGGCAACGGTTCTCGCCTGCACGAATCCGGAATACGCTTCGGATCTCCAGGATCAATTAGGCACGCCGCGATTCCGGATTTACACCGGTGAGGAAATCACTGGAATTGAACTTGGCGGTGCGCTCAAAAACATTTTTGCGATTGCAGCCGGCGCGGGCGACGGACTCGGACTTGGCGACAATTCCAAAGCCGCGTTGGTTACCCGATCGCTGGCGGAAATGATCCGCCTTGGAACGAAAATGGGCGCAGATGTGCGAACGTTTTACGGATTGAGCGGGGCCGGAGATCTGGTTGCAACCTGTTTCAGTAAACACAGCCGCAATCGCCGGGTCGGTGAAGAACTCGGACGGGGGCGAAAGTTGTCTGAAATCATTGAAGCGATGCAAACGACTGCCGAAGGAGTTCCCACCGCCAAAAGTGCGTTCGAGTGTGCCCGCAAATTAGACGTTGCCACGCCTGTGATCGACGAAGTCTATGCTCTGGTCCATCGCGCAAAACCTGCGATGCAGGCGATGGAGGATTTACTCGCTCGCGATCAAAAAGCCGAGCGCGGCTAAGAAGCCTGCGCGCACAACTGTGCGATCGCGGCCGGATAAAGCTCGTGTTCGGCAATTTGAACTCGCGCGTGCAAGGTTTCCGCCGAGTCGTTAGGCAAAATCGCGACCTGCCGCTGAGCGATAATATCGCCGTGGTCTATTTTGTCGTCGACGTAATGGACTGTGCAGCCGGTCACCGTTTCGCCGGCGGCGAGGGCTTGTTTCCATGCCTGCAGGCCTGGGAATTTTGGAAGGAGAGACGGATGAATATTGATGATCCGGCGCGGAAACGCTTCCAACATTGGCGATTTCAATACCCGCATGAAACCAGCAAGGACAACAAGATCGACACCGGCATCGCGCAACATCCGGACGAGTTCGGATTCAACGTTGGGTTCGAGCCGTGTTCGAAATTGTCCGGGCGGCAAATACGCGTTCGGAACTGAAAATTCTCGCGCGATGTCCAAAATCGGTGCGTCTATAAAATCCGAAATCACCACGCACGCGCGGGCCGGCAACGTTCCGGCGCGAATACTTTCGAGGATTGCGCGACAATTCGATCCGCGCCCGGAGCCGAGAATTCCCAAACCGAGCGGCTTCACGGTGTGCCTCCTCGCAACTTCTCGAGCAGCGCCGAAGTCGAGTGGCCTTCCTCGAAAGGGACGATCTCGATCCGAGAGCCGATTTTTTCCAACGCCGCGCGCTCATCGGGATTTAATGTTTCGGAATTGTAATCGCCGCCTTTCACGTAAACGTCCGGCGCGGCGAGCTCGATGAAATTCGTTGCCCGCAGTTCGGGGAAAATTGTCACCCGGTCGACGGATTCGAGTGCGGCCACAAGCTCCGCTCTGTCGTTCTCGGTGTTAATCGGACGGCCCGATCCTTTCAACGCGCGAACGGATTCGTCGCCGTTCAGTCCGACGACGAGAACGTCTCCAAGCGCGCGGGCCGCCTCCAAATAACGAACGTGACCCGGATGAAGCAGATCGAAACATCCATTGGTCGCGACAATCTTTTTCCCAGCCGCCCGCAATTCACCAATGC
Organism: uncultured Verrucomicrobiae bacterium; assembly: GCA_963800015.1. Classification (GTDB taxonomy): domain Bacteria; phylum Verrucomicrobiota; class Verrucomicrobiia; order Chthoniobacterales; family UBA10450; genus AV40. The sequence continues at coordinate 489,311 of CAWCZE010000009.1, forward strand.
GTTCGGCCAGTTTGCTCAGCGGTATTATTTTTGATCGGCTCACTTAACAATAAAGTTTAGCGCGCGCGGCATAATTTGAAATGTTGCCGGGGCGTTGCCCACCAGCTCGCCGTCCACATTGAAATACATACTGGAACGCGACCGCACGACAATCTTTGTGGCTTGCCGGAAAATCGTCGCATTACTCGAGAGATGATTACCTAGAACGATTTGGGCCGCGAGCAATGCCATTTCAGCGGCACCAAGCTTCGGAATCAAAACAACTTCGAGTCTCCCGTCAGTTGGATCGGCAGTCGGCGCAATCGGCAATCCGCCTGCAACGAACCGGCCGTTGGCCACAACGACATTGTAGAGTTCGGCGGAAAATCGTTCGCGATCATCGAGCGTGATATCGGTTTTGTAGGCTTGAAGATCGAGTAGCGCAGCGGCGGCGCCGCGGATATATGCCAATGGACCCCAGGCTCGTTTGATTTGTGGCGTCATTTTGTCGCCAACGATTCCGCTGAAACCGCCGGCGGAAACGTTTACGAAATAGCGCGAAATATTTTTGCTTTTCACCCGGACGACGTCGATCCGCGTCCTTTTTCCGAAGCGAAGGATTTCGAGATTTTCCTCGATCGAGGACGGAAGTCCCATGGTGCGCGCAAAGTCATTTCCGGTTCCGAGCGGCACCAGGCCGATACACATTGTCGGAGTTAGCGGGTACAGACCGTTGACCACTTCGTTGAGCGTTCCGTCGCCGCCGGCAACGACGATGAGGCGCGCTTTCGACGCCCGAGCGTGACGCGCCCATTTTTCCGCGTCGCCTTTTCTTCGGGTGGTGCGAAAAGCAAGCGGCTCAAGTTTTTTCAACCGCTTCCGGGTGTCATCGCGGCGTCCCGCGGATCCGGCTGTTGGATTGAAGATGATGTACGGTTTATCCATGTTCCCGCGCGAACCAATCGACTCTCGATCTGCGGTTAGTTGGCGCAAATTCCGCTTTGTTTTCGCCATCTTTCAGCCGAGGTATTCAGAATAGCGACAATGACTGAAGAAACGACGAACGAAACCAAACAACACGCGAATTCCCCCAAAGGTTATCGAATCTCTAATGGCCCGGTGGTGCGGCTGGCGAGGACCGATGCCAAGCTGCCGGCAGACCTGGCCGATGCCGTTGAGTTGCCACGCGTGTATGGGGACCCACTTTTGTTCGCGATCGCCCGGGATCCGCGAACTCTTTTCATTTATTGGAACGTTGATTGGTCGACGATATTTGAAAACACGGCCCCGGTTGACCGACAGGTGCACTTGCGAGTTTACGGGCCGGATGGCAGCGAGGAATTGACTCAGGCCGTTGAGCCGATGGCGGGCAATTGTTATCTGAACGTTGCCGAACCATGCGAAAAATACCAGGTTGAGCTCGGATATTATCAACCGGCAGAAGCGTGGCACGCAGTCGCAATTTCCGACCGAGTGATAATGCCGAAGGAGCGAGTCGCCGGCAGTGATGAAGTCGATGTGGCGACGATTCCGTACCACTTAAGTTTTCAGCGGTTGATCGATCTTTTTCCGCGTTCGAATGCCAACGCCCTCGCCGAAACTGTGTCGCGGTTTCAAGCTCGCGCCTTGAGTGATGAAGACCGCGAATTGTTGACCGATGAGGAGTGGGAAATTTTGCGCGCGATGAATTTGTCCGTCGACCAGATCGAGGAGGCGCGTCGTGCTTTCGGCAATCGGCGGAATGCGGCTGCATTGCGGCGCCGCGCCGAAGCGACTACTTGGTGTGGGCGCGAGCAGTCCGTCTCGCGGATTCAACGAGAACAGCGGCAGCTAAACTTCTGGTTTAGAGCAGCCCGTCTTTCGTCATCTTTATGCCTTCCGGCATGTCTGGCGGCTTGGGCGCGTCCAGGTGACTGTGTTTCTTGCCGTAGCTGAAATAGAAGATCAATCCAATCACCAGCCAAACAAGCAGCCGCATCCAGTTGGTCCAACCCAGACCAAAAATCATCGCGCCACAGGTAATGATTCCCAGGATCGCGACCAGCGGCGCTGCGGGGACACGAAATCCCCGTTCCAGCCCAGGATTTTTGACGCGCATAATCCAGACGCCGATGCAGACCAGAATGAAAGCGAAAAGGGTTCCGATACTCGTCATTTCGCCGGTGACATCCGCCGGAACGAATGCCGCCATCAGGCCGGTGAAAACGAAAAACAACATGTTCGATTTGTAAGGCGTGCGGTAACGCGGATGGACGTCAGAGAAAAGCGACGGGACCAATCCATCGCGGCTCATGGAAAAGAAAACGCGCGATTGGCCTAACAACATCACCAGGATCACCGACGAAAACCCGGCGAGAATCGCAACGGTGACGCATTTCGACAGCCATTCGTATCCATGCATGTAGGTGCTGATTGCGTAAGCCACCGAGGCTTCGCCGCCGCGCTGCGGGTCGCGGAAGTCGAGGACAGGCGCGATGCCGCTCAGGACGTACGAGAACAGCACATAAAGAATCGTGCAGACAGCAAGCGAGCCGAGGATCCCGATCGGCATGTCGCGTTTTGGATTGCGCGCTTCCTGCGCAGCGGTCGAGACCGCGTCGAACCCGATGTAGGCAAAGAAGACAACACCGGCGGCGCCGAGGATTCCGAGAATTCCGCCATAGTGGTGGGTAATCCCTTCCATGTTCTTATAAGTCGTTGCGGCTGGGATGAACGGCGTGTGATTTGCCGGGTTGATGAAACCCCATCCGAGCGTGATCACCAGGATTACGATGCTGACCTTTAGAATAACGATGATTCCATTTACGAACGCAGACTCTTTCGTTCCGCGAATCAGCAGCAGCGTCAGGAGAAGAAGGATGAATACCGCCGGAAGATTTATGATTCCGGCGGCGCCCGTTGGATCATGTTGAAAAGGCGTATGCGACCATTGATACGGGATTCGCCAGCCAAACCAATCGAGGACCCGGTTAGCGTACTCGCTCCACGCGGACGAGACAGTGGCGGCCGCGACCGCGTATTCGAGAATTAAATCCCAGCCGATGATCCAGGCGACAAATTCGCCCATCGTCGCATACGAATAAGTGTAGGCGCTGCCGGCGACCGGAATCATCGACGCGAACTCGGCGTAACAAAGGCCCGCGAACGCGCAGCCAATTCCAGCCACGACGAATGCCAGCACGACCGACGGACCCGCCCGATCCGCGATCGCCGCCGCGGTGCGCACAAACAGACCGGCGCCAATGATTCCGCCAATTCCGAGGGCGACGAGATTCACCCAACCCAGCGAACGTTTAAGGGTGTGCTCGCCGACCTCGTCCGCTTCTTTCATCAGCCGGTCGAGCGGTTTTTTCTGGAATAGATTTGCCATGGGTTCAGGTCTCCTTGGTCTGAAGTAACCGGTCTGAAAGCGTTATTCAGTTTCACGAAATGCAGCATTGAATGCGTCTGGACGCGCTAAGTCGCGTCTGATTTTCGCCAAAGAAAATAAATTGGAACGCCGGTGAGCACGATGATCAGGCCCGGCCAACTCGTTGCCGGCTGATAAATAAAAAGCACGATCAGGATCACGCTCGCGCCCACAATGTAGAGTGCAGGCACGATCGGATAACCCCACGCGCGATATGGCCGCTCCGCGTCGGGTCGCTTTTTTCGCAGCAGGAAAATTCCCAAAATCGTCAGGATGTAAAAAATAAGGGCGGCCGAAATCACCCAATCCAAAAGGTTGCCGTAAAGGTTTCCGTAGGTTCCGTCGGCATGGACGACGCGCGGGAGAACAAGAAATCCCGCCCAGATCCCCTGAATGATCAGGCCCCATGCCGGCACGTGGTTTTTGTTCAGCTCGCGCACTCGCCGGAAAAACAACCCGTCCTGGGCCATTGCGTAATAGGCGCGCGCGCCCGCGAGAATGAGGCCGTTGTTGCAACCGAACGTCGAAACCATGATTGCGACTGCCATGATGGTGGCGCCGGCTCCGGGAAAAATCACATTCGCGCTTGCAACCGCGACGCGATCGCTCGGTGCGTTTTGAATCGTCGCGAAAGGAAGCGTCGCGAGATAGGCAACATTCGCGAGCAGATAAAGTCCGATCACGAGAAAAGTTCCAAAGGCGAGCGATAGCGGCACGTTGCGTTTCGGATTGACCACTTCGCCCGCAGTGAAAGTGATGTTGTTCCACGCGTCGGCAGAAAAAAGAGATTGTGTTTGAGCCACGCAGATCCCAACAAAAAGGCCGAAAGCGGTGGCGGCGGTTAATCCGCGGCCGACATCCTGCAAACCACCGCGCAGCGTCCAAAAGTCTTTGAAGTTTTCGGCGCCGGCGCCCGATTTCAGACCAACGATGAGTCCGAGCACGATCAGCGCGATCAAAGCTCCAGTCTTCGCGGTGGTGAAAATGTTTTGAACCAGTTTGCCGAGCCGCAGACCGCGGGTGTTCATGTAAGTCAGCAACGCGATCATCGCCAGACCCAGCAACTGCGCGGTGGACAACGAAAGGGCATAACCGCCAATCCGAATTGGCGGGATTAGATAATTCGATTCAGAAAACCACGGTATTAGAACGCCGGTGTAACGCGCGAAACCGACCGCAACAGCGGCGATCGTCCCCGTCTGGATGACCAGCAAAAGCGTCCAGCCGTAGAGAAATCCCCACAGCGGCGAAAATGCTTCACGCAAATAAACATATTGGCCGCCGGCTTTCGGCATCATCGCGGCCAGTTCTCCATACGACAACGCCGCCATTAAGGTGAGCAAACCGGTAACGATCCAGACCACGAGAAGCCATCCTGGCGCGCCAACCTGGCGACCAATAATCGACGAAACGATGAAGATGCCCGAGCCGATCATCGAGCCGGCGACGAGCATGGTGGAGTCGAGCAAACCGAGGCCGCGGACGAGCTTCTGGTCGGCGGCGGGCTGCGAAATCGTCGAGGTGTCCACGGGTCTAAGCGCGCTCGGAGTCGGCAGAGTTAATCTTACCGGGCCGAATCGGGCAACGCCAAAAGCAGCTTTTCACAAATTTCCGCGCTCGGCAGTAGAATTCATTTCCGCATTCGGTGAAAGATGCTATTCTCGGCGCCGTGATTTCCAGGGGCCGTCTTCTTGCGGTAGGGGCGCAGTTCATTTTGCCGATGGTGTGCGCAGTCGGCCTTTCCATTCCAGCTACGGCGAACGCCGCGTCGCGATCTCAAACGCCGACGCTGGGACAAAGTGGGCAATTTGAAGCATTGCCGCTGGTTCGGTCCGCCCAAAATCACTTGTTGGTCCATGCCTACATCAACAACAAGCCCGCCTTATTGATCGTTGATAGCGGTTCGCCAGGTACTGTGATCGCGTCGAAACGGCGCAAGCATTTCGGGGTCAGCGAAGTGCCGGTCGATTCCAAATATCCTTCACGCGTCCGAGTCAACGGTTCTTACAACGCGTTGGTAATGGCGCACACCCTGCGCCTTGGCGGACTCACCGTAGGCGACGTTCCGGCGATTTCCGCCGATCTTAGCGGCGCCCGGCGTGCTGCCCAAAGCATGCACGAGCTACAAGCCGATGGAATTCTCGGAACCGACGTGCTCTTTGCGAGTCGAGCATTACTCGATTGCCAACGAAAGCTTCTGATCCTGAACCTCCAACCCGATCTGGCGAATCCTGTTTCGGCTATGGATTTCAAGGGTTTCCAAAAGGTACCAATGTTTGTGAGCGAGGGTTTCAATTTGTACGTGAACGGATTGGTCAATGGTTCGCAGGCCCGGTTGATGGTCGATACCGGTGCGTTTGCCACTCTGTTACACCGACCATTTGTGAAGCGACTCCATATTCCGACGGAACAAACGCGTTTGGCGTCGGCGGCCATAAATATGAAAGAGGAAGGCCTCGACGTGGCGCGAATCAAGAGACTCTCGGTCGGCATGGTCGACATCGGCCGCAACGACGTTGGCGTGGTCGATCTCGGCGGAATTTTGAACGAAGCGATGCAGTTGACGCCTCCGGCCGTCGGGTTACTCGGAGCGGAAATCCTGGACCGTCATCACGGGATTATCGACTTCGGGACGAGGACGCTCTACCTCAAGAAAACGTAGCTGTCTTTATCCGCTAGCTTGGCTTGTCTGCAGGTCAATTGTTGGTAGGGCGAGACTCTGTCGAGCCGATTTCAATTTACCGCCGCGGCTCGACGGAGTCCCGGCCTACCAAGGAGGCCCCGCCCCAGCGATTTGTGTATTCGTCTCAGTCATGCAACCTTTTAGTTGCATAATTACCCAGCATGGATGCCGTTTTCAAAGCCCTGGCTCACCCCAGCCGCCGAGCACTATTGGATCACCTTCACCGCAGTAACGGCCAAACTTTGAACGAACTTTGCCGGCATCTCGACGCTGACCCGGCAAGGCATCAGCAAACATCTTAATCTACTGATTCGCGCCGACCTCGTCGTCCCGCTTTGGAGCGGGCGCGAGAAGCTGCATTATCTCAATCCGGCGCCAGTAAAGCAGATCGCTGAACGTTGGATCGATAAACACAAGGCGGCGTGCGCCCGCGCGCTGAATGATCTCACCGAAGGTCTCGATGCGGTGAGCCGGCGCGAATGATATTTTCGTTGTCATTGTCACCGGAGCAGTGACTCTCAGAAACTCAAAAGATAATGGGACAGATCAGCCAAGCCTTCGTTCTGGGCGCCGGGCTCGGCACCAGACTTCGCCCCCTGACGGAAGAACTGCCGAAGCCGCTAGTGCCAATTTTTCAAAAGCCGCTAATCACCTTCGCGCTCGATCATTTGATCGATCTCGACATTGAAAAAATATTTATCAACACCCACCGGTTGCCGGAAGCCTTCGCGGCCGCGTTTCCCGGAAACCGTTACCGGCATCTTGATCTTACATTTGTAAACGAACCGATTCTGCTCGAGACCGGCGGGGGAATCAAAAACATCGAGGCGCAGCTCGGCTCTGAACCATTCATTACTTACAGCGGCGACGTCCTGACCGACTTGCCGCTGCAACCGTTGATCGACGAGCACTTCAATCGTAAAAACGATGTAACACTCGCGCTGCGCCAGACTCATCTCGGTTCCGCAATTGCGTTTCGCGACGGTCGCGTCGTCGACATTGCCGGTCGCCATGGTATTCCCGGCACCGTCGACTTCGCCAATATTGCGATCTGGAATTGCGCAATCTTCAAGCGCATTCCGCCTGCACAAAAAGTTTCATTCATCCCAATTCTCGCGGAATGGATTTCTCAAGGCGGCAAAATCGGCGGCCTCGTCATGGAAAAAGGGGATTGGTTCAACCTTGGATCGCGCGCGGAATATTTCGACGTGCATCGGGCGATCCTTGATGGCTGGCAGCCCGCTTATATTAAAGAGAGGACTTGGGCCGCGCAGATCCACCCGAGCGCGGAGTTGGACCCAACCGCCACAATCCAAGGTTGTTCGGTGGTCGGGAAAGACTGCCGCGTCGGCGCCGGCGCTCGTCTGCAAGACTCAATCCTCTGGCCCGGTTCACAAATTGCTTCCAATGCCGAACTGTTTGGTTGTATTGTCCGCGCCCGAAAAGCCGTCACTGGGAATCATCGCAACGTCGACCTCTGAAATGAAAACCGAGCTGCTTCTCCACCAGACCCGGCTCCATTTTCCGCGATTCAACGTCGCCGAAATAAAAATTACGCCGATCGAGAAAGGCGGGTCAGACCGCAAGTTTTACCGGGTTCGCTGCTCCGCCGAGCAATCGCTGATTTTGGTGAAATACAATCGCGATCGCGAAGAAAACCGGCATTACGTCGACATCGCGCAATTTCTCGAGGCCCACGAAATCCGCGCGCCGCGAATTTATCATCATGACTCCGATGAAGGATTGATTTGGCTGGAAGACTTGGGCGAGAGCGATCTCTTCAGCGCTCGAAACGAATCCTGGATGGTCCGTCGCGCGTTTTACGAATCCGCCCTCGATGAAGTCGCGGAAGCTTCACCAGCTTCCGGAAGCCGTTTGCATTCAGATGCGGCAGCATTTGCCGGCTGAATTCAACGCCGCGCTCTATGTCTGGGAACAAAGTTATTTTTTCGAGAATTGCCTCGGCCGATATTTCCAACTGGACCAGGCGAAGATTGATCAGGTTGTCCAACTGCCTGCGTTCGCGAAAATCGCCGAACATTTGGCCGAACTTCCGCGCGTTTTGGTTCATCGCGATTTCCAATCGCAAAATGTTCTGATGCGAAATGCCCAGGCCTATCTGATCGATTTTCAAGGCATGCGCCCCGGTCTCGCCCAGTACGATCTGGCGTCATTGCTTTATGATCCGTATGTCGATTTGACCGACGCGGAGCGAAGCGAGTTGCTCGAACATTATTGCGGGAGAAAACCAGACGCCGATTTTCTGAACACGCTGCAGCTCTGCGCAATGCAGCGACTGATGCAGGCGCTCGGTGCCTATGGTTTTCTCGGTTTAGTGAAAGACCACAAACATTTTCTCCAACACATTCCCAAGGCGCTGGGCTCCCTCCGCGAACGTGGTCGGTAAAGTTGACGGTTTGGAATTATTCAAAAATCTTTTGATCGAGCTGAAGTAATTTTCTTTGAAAGCTCGAATGCGGCGCGCGCGCCGGCCCGTCGAATCTGCGAAACAAACGGAGGTTCGACATGAAAAAACTAACATTACTTCTCACGCTGGGGCTGAGCCTTATCTCGGTTTCGGCTTTTGCTTATGATTACGGTTATCGCCACGACAACCGAACGGCCTACGTCCAACCGGGACGCGACGTGAAGACGTGCGAATCGACCGTCTTAATAGAATGCTAACCCACGTTCGCTGGGAGCTGAGTCGCTATCGCGGAGACTGGCGTCTTCGTCGTGAAGTCGACCGGATTTCAGCTGATGTAAGCCGCGTGAACGCGCGTTCCCGTCGCGGTTACGACAACGGGCGCTTGCGCCGCGAGGTCGATAGCTTGCGCGAACAGTTGCATCAGATTGAAGTGCGGCTGCGTGTGCGCGGCGGCGATTCTTATCGCTGGGATTAATTCATTGGGCCTGTTCGCTAACGAAAGGATTCGTTAGGCGTTCGGTCCCGATTTTGGTCGGCGGCCCGTGGCCGGGAAGAACGGTCACGGCGTCGCCGAGCCGAAAAAGTTTTTGGCGGATCCCACTAAATAGAACATCGCCATCGCCGCCCGGCAGGTCCCATCGCCCAACCCCGCCGGCGAATAGAACATCGCCGCCAACCAGCAGTTGATCTTCGCGCGCGAAAAAACAGAGACTTCCCGGACAATGGCCGGGGACTTCCAGGACCTGCATTTCCAACCCGAGAAATTTTCGCGCCGGCGTCTCTTCAATGAAGAAGTCCGGCTTGGCCGGCGCGACTTCCAATTCGAAACCGAAGTTCCGGAAGAAATTCGGATCCGAAATCATCGGGGCCGTGGCCGGATGGCAGCCGATTTCGCAGCCGAACCGTTGTTTTACGGCAGCAACGTCCTGGACGTGATCGATGTGGCCATGGGTGAGCAGCAGCAATTTCAGCTCGATTTTCCGCGATGCCACCCAATCGGCAGCACCTTGCGGCGCGTCGAACAAGATCCAGCCGTCGGGCGCCGAAATCAGGTAGCAGTTCGTCTCGAAGATCCCGCCGCAGAACGTTTCATAGCGCATCGGGTACTATTCTAGAGCAGCGGTCTAATTCCGGCTACCCGTGCTCGGAATTACCCCGATAACCCCCTCAGGTGACGAAAAGCTGAAAGAATTTGAATGTTCCACGCGTAAGATTGTCTGATCTACTCACATGGTGCTCCGGGGTCATTGGGTTCGGTTGCTTTTAGGCACGAAGTCTGCGAACGTGGAGACCGCGTCAATTCCAATGAAATTACGTTTTCCTCTGTTCCTCGCGGTTGTTTCCATTGCATTTACGGGCGTAACGCCGCGCACGCTCGAAGCAAAGTCCGATTCCGAGCAGATTTGCGTTTCTGTCGGCCGCCTTCTTGAAGAGGGCCACTATACCCATCAACAGCTTAGTGCCGACGTCTCTCAAAAATTCCTCAAAAACTATCTCGAGCTCCTCGATTTCAGCCATCTCTTCTTCACCCAGAGGGACGTGGATTCTTTAACTTCGAAATACGGCACGGCCCTTGGCGATGACGTCCTACTCGGCAATTTGAAGCCGGCTTACGAGATTTACGATCTTTACCAAAAGCGAGTCGACGATCGTGTTGCCAAAGTGAAAGAGCTGCTAAAGCAGCCATTTGATTTCAAAACCAACGCGACCGTCGAGGTTCGTCGCGAAAAAGCTCCATGGCCGAAGGACGAAGCGGATGCTGATCGGCTATGGCACGACCGTATCGCCAGCGAATTACTGCAGGAAAAACTCAGCGAGCATCCTATTGAACCTCCGCCCCAGCTCATCGCCCGCCGCTACGATCGTATTTCGCGCAACGTTCACGAAGAGGATCGGGATGAGCAGGTGAAACTTTATCTGGATGCTCTCGCTCAAACTTACGATCCGCACTCGGAATACCTGAGCAAAGCCGACTTCAAGAATTTCAATATTCAGATGGGACTGTCGCTGGTCGGAATCGGCGCAATGCTGCGCACCGAAGACGGCTACGCAAAAATCGAGAGCCTCGTCCCCGGCGGTCCCGCCCAGACGGATGGCCGTTTGAAAGTTGGTGATCGGATCACATCGGTCGGGCAAGGCGGCGGCGAGTACGTCGATGTGCGTGACATGCGTCTCGATAAAGTCGTCGAAATGATTCGCGGAAAGAAAGGCACGAAAGTTCGTCTGATGGCGATTCCGGCGAATGCGGCCGATCCGTCGCAACGCAAAAATGTCGAGCTGGTGCGCGATGAAATTAAGCTGAAGGACCAGGAAGCTCGCGCCGACATTATTATTAAGAAGAACGAAAACGGCGAGCAGGAGAAACTCGGCTGGTTGACGCTTCCGTCGTTCTACGCCGACATGGATCGCCATGCGAAAAGCACGACCCGCGACGTTCTCGCGCTGCTCAAGCGTCTCAAGAAGGAAAACATCGGCGGTTTGGTTATCGATCTTCGTCGCAATGGCGGCGGTTCGTTAGAAGAAGCGATCTCGCTCACCGGTTTGTTTTTGAAATCGGGGCCGATCGTCCAGACGAAAGGTTCCAATGGAAATATCGTGGTTTCGAGCGATCCCGATCCGGGAATTGCCTACGCTGGTCCGTTGATTGTTCTGACCAGCCGGCAAAGCGCGTCGGCGAGTGAAATTTTCGCAGCTGCGCTTCAGGATTACGGACGCGCGATCATCGTGGGCGACAAAAACACTTTCGGCAAAGGAACCGTCCAAACGATTTTGCCAATCGGCCGGTTTACTTCGTTGCTCGGCAGCCGGTCCGATGATGACGGCGAGCTGAAACTTACGATTCAAAAGTTTTATCGTGTTGCCGGTGGTTCAACGCAGCTTCACGGTGTCGCTTCCGATATTATCTTGCCGACGCTGACCGATTTGCCTGAGTTCGGCGAAGGCGCTTTGAAGAATCCATTGGGTTACGACGAAGTCCCGAAGGCGCGTTACACCAAATGGTCGAGTCCGTTGTTTATTGAAGAATTGAAACGGCGGTCGGAGGAACGCGTGCAGAAAAACGAGGAGTTCCACTTCGTGATGGAAGACATGGAGCGTCTCCGTCACAAGCTCGACGAAAATCGAATTACTTTGAATGAGGACGCGCGCCGGAAAGAAATCCAGGACGACAAGGCGCGAAAAGACAGCCGAACGAAAGAACGCCTCGCCCGCCACGAAGAGGAGCCGAGCATTTATCGCGTCACTCTCGACACAGTCGACAAGCCGAATCTCCAGTTGATCATGTACCCCGGAAAATTGGCCGAGGCTAAGAAGCAGGGCGTGATTAACAAAGTTTCGCCGGAAGCTGCGCCGGATGATTCCGAAGATGCGGCGGCGGCAGATCCCACGGCTGCGACCGACGATACCAAGGAACCGGCGATTGACCCCGAGCGCGACGAAACGCTCAACATTCTCGCTGACTTAGTCGATCTCTCGAAAGGTCCGAAGACCGCGGCCAGCTCGACGATCAAGAAATCGACCAGCCACCAGCCGTGATGCAGCAGCCTTAGGCTGCTGCAGTCAATAGTTGATCGAACGCTCGCTCCGCGCGCTTTAGTTGATAGTAGAAACTGCTCCGACGCTGATCTATCAACTAAAGGCGTAGCCGTTCCATCAACAATCAACTTTAAGGATACATCGGCCGCGACTCGTAAACTCTTGGCTGCGGCTCGTACTGCGGACCGATTGGTTGTCTGAACCACGGCCACGGCGGTCTCGGTCTTTGTGATTGGCCGCCGTACTGGCGATAAGATTGACTCGTCCGCGGCGTTCGCCCAAACACCGTGACAGGCGTTCCCACTTCCACCGCGTTGTAGAACGCAACTGCCATTTGATCCGGCATTCGCACACAACCATGTGATGCGGGGTATCCCGGCAAAAACCCGGCGTGCATTCCGTCGGCGCCGTGAAACCGCATGAACCACGGCATCGGTGCCGGAACGAATTTGCAGCCCCGCGGAACTTTCATGTCCACGTCCGCATCGGCGACGACCGTGCGCCCATTCGCATCAACGATCTTCCCGTAAATGCTCGAGTAATGATTTCGCTCTTTTTCGATCACCTTGAACGAACCGGTGTCGGTTAAATGTCCGTAGCGGCCGCTCGAAATCGGCGACCGCATCACAACGTGCCGGCCTCGAATCAGATAGGCTGTCTGCTGGCCGAGATCGATTTCGACGCGATACGGATTTTCATCCTGCGCGAATGCGACCGACGCGACAAACAACAAAACGAGCGTACCCCAGAATGCCCTCACGTCCTGTTAAACCCTGCAATTGGACGCAAGTTTCTAATGCGCCATTCGAATCAGAGAATAAGAAAACCACGAATGGACACTAATCGACACGAATCCAGAGTCTTCGAATTCGAATTGGTCGGCCCGCGTCGACTTGCCATGACGCCCTTGACTCATCACTGCGGCTAGATCGATAAGCATCAATCAGAGCTAATGAATAGAGTCCAATTTCGGGAACCCATTCGTGTACATTCGTGTCAATTCGTGGTTAAATCTTCTCCTAAACTGCGATCGGCGCCTTGATCGATGGATGCGGGTTGTAATCGACTAGCTCAAAGTCCTCGAACTTGAAGTCCTGAATATTTTTCACCGCGCGATTCAATTTCATCCTCGGTAACGGCCGGCATTCGCGAGCTCAGCTGTTCGCGCGCTTGGTCGAGATGATTGTTATACAAATGCAGATCGCCAAACGTGTGAACAAAATCACCGGGAGTGAGGTCGACCACTTGCGCGATCATCATCGTGAGCAGTGCGTAACTGGCGATGTTGAATGGCACACCCAGAAACAGATCGCAGCTTCGTTGATAAAGCTGACAGCTCAACTCGCCATTGTTCACATAAAACTGAAACAGCACGTGACACGGCGGCAGCGCCATTTTGCTCGACTTCGGCCGGATTCCAGGCGCTGACGATTAACCGCCGGCTGTTCGGATTTTTTTTGATCTGCGCGATCACGTTTTCGATTTGATCAACCCGGACGCCGTTCTCGCCGCGCCAGTCTCGCCATTGCGCACCGTAAACGCGCCCCAGATTTCCATTTTCGTCCGCCCACTCGTCCCAAATCGTCACGCCGTGTTCGTTAAGATATTTGATGTTGGTATCGCCGCGCAGAAACCAGAGCAACTCGTAGATGATGGATTTGATATGCAGCTTCTTCGTCGTCAGCAGCGGAAATCCCGGCCCGGTCGGGCGCAGGTCGAATCGAGTTTGCGCGCCAAAAACTGAAATTGTCCCGGTGCCGGTGCGATCATCGCGGGGCTGACCTTCTTCGAGAACGAGCCGGAGAAGATCATGATATTGCCGCACGCGAAAAGAGTACGCATCCGGGCGTCGTAACGCCAAAAGAAAAGTTGTAGCGTGCGCGTCTGTGACCGCCGAATGATTAGAACGACGATCAGAGATCGCCGCTACAGTTTGCCGCCGAGTTCTCTTTCGAGCTGCGCTTTGCGTTCGTTCAACGTTTGCAAACGCAGTTGCCAGCGATGCAGCTGGATCGTGAGTTGGTTGATGTAACCGGTGATCTCCGCCCGTTGCGATTCGTTCTCTTTCAGTTTGCGCTGAATCTCATCAACGAATTCAGCCGCCACGGCGCTCGGAACATCCGGTTGCGGAACCAGGGTTTGCTGCCCGCACTTCTGACAGGCCAGATTCATCCCCGCCGCTGACTTGTTTGCCACCAACGCCGCTTTGCAGTGCTGACAATGAAAGAAAATGTCCGGATCAGATTCTGTTTTTGCGGAGCGAGGCCTTAACTGTGTCCACCACAGCGAAATCAGCAGGGCATGTGCCCTTCCACGATCGGGGAGCGCAGGCGGCTCGCCTGCAGCATTTGGCCGCTGGCCAAATCATCACGGCCAACACGAATGAGACTTCGTTCCCGGCGAGCCGCCGAGAACTGCAGGCCAGCGGCCTGTGCTCCCCGGACGTGCAGAGCGCCGTGCTGGCGCACTGCCCGATGCCAGCCGCCCGTTTTGTGCCGTGTTGTCCCACTTTGACCGCAACTAAATGAGTCGGTGATTTGAACGTTTAGCTCACTCTCTGACAGGTGGTTATGTAGCGAGGCCACAGACATGGCAGAGCCTGTGCTAAAGACCCGGTCGTCGAGGACTCGCCAAGGGCTGAGGTCGTGGGTCGGCGACTCGACAAACGAAAGGAACAAAAATTTATGGCTAAAGTTTTAGGTATCGATTTGGGAACCACCAATTCCTGCATGTCTGTGATGGAAGGTGGCGACCCGGTAGTTTTGGAAAATTCGGAAGGCGCGCGCACCACGCCGTCGGTTGTCGCATTTACGAAAAGCGGCGAGCGAGTGGTCGGCCAGGCCGCGAAGCGTCAGGCGGTGACCAATCCGCAGAACACCATTTTTTCAATCAAGCGTTTCATGGGCCGCAAGTTCGATGAGATCCACGAAGAGGAACATCGCGTTCCTTACAAAATCGTGAAGGCCGCCAACGGCGACGCTCACGTCCAGGTGGAAGTGAACGGCGAACGCAAAACCTTTTCGCCGCCGGAAATTTCGGCGATGATTTTGGCGAAGCTCAAAGCCGACGCGGAAGCGAAGCTCGGAGAAAAAATCACCCAGGCGGTCATCACCGTCCCGGCGTATTTCAACGACTCGCAACGCAACGCGACCAAGGACGCGGGCAAAATCGCCGGCCTCGAAGTGTTGCGTATTATTAATGAGCCGACCGCAGCTTCGCTCGCTTACGGTTTGGACAAGAAAAAGGACGAGAAGATCGCCGTTTACGATTTGGGTGGCGGCACGTTCGATATTTCCGTTCTCGAAATCGGCGACGGCGTTTTCGAAGTGAAAGCGACCAACGGCGATACCCATCTCGGCGGTGACGACTGGGACGCGAAGGTGATGGATTGGATCGTGGCGGAATTCAAAAATGATTCCGGCATCGATCTGAGCAAGCAACCGGACGCGCTTCAGCGGATCAAAGAAGAAGCCGAGAAAGCGAAGATCGCGCTCTCGAGCTCGCAGGAATACGAAATCAATCTGCCGTTCATCACGGCGGACGCGAGCGGTCCGAAACACATTCAGAAGAAACTGACTCGCTCGAAACTCGAGCAGCTCACCGACGATTTAATTCAGCGGACGATTCCGCCGGTCAAAGCGTGCTTGAAAGACGCGAAAATTTCCGAGCGCGAGGTGAACGAACTCGTGCTCGTCGGCGGCATGACTCGCATGCCAAAAGTTGTAGAGACGGCGCGCAGTTTGATCGGCAAAGAGCCGCACAAAGGCGTTAACCCGGACGAAGTGGTCGCGATTGGCGCGGCAATTCAAGGAGGTGTTCTTCGCGGCGACGTGAAAGACGTCCTCCTCTTAGACGTGACTCCGCTCACGCTGGCGATTGAAACCGCCGGGGGAGTAGCCACACCGATGATTCCACGGAACACCACGATTCCGACCAGGAAATCGCAAATCTTTTCGACTTACAGCGACAACCAGCCGGGCGTGGAAATCAAAGTGTTACAAGGCGAACGCCCGCTCTCGCGCGATAACAAAAATCTCGGCACGTTCCATCTCGATGGAATTCCGCCGGCCCCGCGCGGCGTTCCGCAAATCGAAGTCACTTTCGACATCGACGCCAACGGCATTCTCCACGTTTCGGCCAAAGATCTCGGCACCGGCAAGGAGCAGAAAATCTCCATCACCGGATCGAGCGGCTTGAGCAAGGACGAAATCGAGAAGATGCGGCAGGAAGCCGAATCGCACGCCGAAGAAGACAAAAAGGCGAAGGAAGCGATCGAGATCAAGAACAACGCCGACACGTTGGCTTACCAGTCCGAGAAACAACTCAAGGAATTGGGCGACAAGATTCCGGCCGACAAACGCAAAACGGTCGAGGACGCAATCGCCGCGGTGCGTGAAGCGATCAACAAGAACGACACCGACGCGATCAAGCGCACTTACGACGATTTGCAGAACAAATTCCAGGACATCAGCGCCGAGCTTTACAAACAAGCTTCAGCGCAAGCCGGTCCCGGTGCGCAAGGTGGCCCGACTCCTCCGGAGGCGGGTGCGCAGGGCGCACGTCCAGAGATCCGAGCAAGGCGCAGGCAAACGCGGCAACGGCGACGTAGTCGATGCTGAGTTCGAAGTCGTCGACGAAGACAAAAAGAAGTGACGCGTCGCGATAACATCGCCATGGACAAAGTTTCAACATCTCCGACAGTGTGGAGCCCGGAAATTCCGGGTAGCGCACTCGTCCCGAGTGCTGGCGAGGGCGTCTCGCCATCGCAAACTTTTCCGTTACATCGAGCATCAGATTTCGTGGTGAAGTTCAAGGGAAGTCCGTCTGCGCGAGACGCGTGCGCCACCCAGGCAACTCCGCGAACCAGTTTTGACTAAGACATGAATTTGCTGACGGCCCCGAAAGCATTCGGGGTCGCCGGCTCAACCCAAAAACCAAAAACCCAATAAGGAGCTAATCAACTTATGGCAGTTAACGTAAAACCGATCGGAGATCGGGTGCTCGTGCAACCGATTGAAGAGCAGGAAACAAAAAAAGGCGGGATCATCATCCCTGACACTGCGAAAGAAAAACCGCAGGAAGGCAAAGTGGTCGCCCTCGGCACCGGGAAAGTGAACGACGAAGGTAAGAAAGTCGATTTCACGGTGAAAAAAGGCGATCGAGTGCTGATTTCCAAATACGGCGGCACCGAAATCAAAATCGACGGCGAACAATTCCTGATCATGCGCGAGGACGACATCCTCGGGATCATCGGATAAGGAACTATCTCTCAGGAAAGCAAGAAAGCAGGAATGGATTTCAAAACTCAGAACATCCGAACCGATTTGGTTTCCTGCGTTCCTAGGTTCCTTAGAGATTTTCCGTCTCTGAACAATCAACTTTTAACTATCAACTAAGAACTAAAAAATTATGGCAGCTAAACAATTACAATTCGATGAAGCCGCGCGGCACACTTTGCTCCGCGGAGTCGAGAAACTGGCGCGCGCCGTCAAGGCCACCCTCGGACCAAGCGGTCGCAACGTCATTCTCGATAAGAAATTCGGCAGTCCGACGATCACCAAGGACGGTGTGACGGTCGCGAAAGAAATCGAGCTAGAAGATCCGTATGAAAATATGGGCGCTCAGCTCGTTCGCGAAGTCGCCTCGAAAACCTCGGACGTCGCGGGCGACGGCACGACCACGGCGACTGTTCTCGCGGAATCCATTTACCGCGAAGGTCTCCGTAACGTCACCGCCGGCGCAAACCCGACGTCGTTGCAACGCGGCATTACTAAAGCCGTCGAAGCAATCGCTCGAGGAGCTGAAAAAAATCTCCAAGAAAGTTAGCGATCGTTCGGAGATCGCGCAGGTCGCGACCGTTTCGGCCAACTGGGACAAGACGATCGGCGAGATCATCGCCGACGCGATGGACAAAGTCGGCAAGGACGGCACGATCACGGTCGAAGAAGCGAAAACAATCGAGACCACGCTCGATGTGGTCGAGGGAATGCAATTCGATAAGGGCTATCTCTCGCCTTACTTCGTGACCAACGCGGAGGAGATGGAAGCAGCTCTCGAAAATCCCTACATCCTCATTTACGAGAAGAAAATCTCGAGCCTCAAGGACATGCTCCCGTTGCTCGAGAAAGTGGCGAAGGCCGGACGGCCGTTGCTCATCATTGCGGAAGACGTCGAAGGCGAAGCGCTCGCGACATTGGTCGTGAACAAACTGCGCGGAACCCTGCAAGTCTGCGCAGTCAAAGCCCCAGGCTTCGGCGATCGTCGCAAGGCGATGCTGGAAGACATCGCGGTGTTGACCGGCGGCAAAATGATCAGCGAAGACCTCGGAATCAAGCTTGAGAACATCAAGCTCGAAGATCTCGGCAAAGCCAAGCGCGTTACCATCGACAAGGAAAACACCACGATTGTCGAAGGTTCGGGCAAGGGTGCTGATATTCAGGGCCGAGTCGCTCAGATCCGTCGTCAGATTGAAGAGACGACCAGCGATTACGACAAAGAGAAACTGCAAGAGCGCCTCGCGAAACTCGCGGGCGGTGTTGCGGTCATCAATGTCGGCGCAGCGACCGAGACCGAAATGAAAGAGAAGAAAGCGCGGGTCGAAGACGCGTTGCACGCAACCCGTGCGGCCGTTGAGGAAGGCATCGTCGCGGGCGGCGGTGTCGCATTGATCCGGGCCCAGAAAGCTCTCGAAGGCATGCGCGGACTGAACGAAGACGAAAAAGTCGGCGTCCAAATCGTACGTCGCGCGATCGAAGAGCCGTTGCGCACACTCGCTAACAATGGCGGCGCTGAAGGCGCGCTCATTGTCGAGGAAGTGAAGAAGCGCAAAGGCAACGAAGGTTACGACGTCGCCAAAGGCGAATACATGGACCTGGTGAAAGCCGGCATCGTCGATCCGACCAAGGTCACACGCAGCGCGTTACAAAACGCCGCGTCGATCGCGGGCCTGTTGCTCACCACCGAAGCATTGGTCACCGAAGTTCCTGAAAAGGAAAAATCCGGTCCACCAATGCCTCCGGGCGGAATGGGCGGCATGGATTACTAGGCGCCAACTGAAACAACAATTGACGAACAGCCGAGCTCGCGAGGGCTCGGCTGTTTTGCTTTAGACGAATTCATTATTCGGCGACGTCATACGTCAGATGACGCAAAACTGCTGTGTTGGATTACTCTTTCTTCTCGCCGCGCTCGCCGGCTGCAGTCGGGATGCGTTGACGCTGGACAAAGTAATTGAGCGCAACACGGAAGCGATGGGCGGCGGGGAGGCGATCAAGGCGATTCAATCAATCGAAGTGGATTTGCACATCAGCGATCCGGGATTCGAGGCTGACGGAATATATTACGCCGCGCGCCCAGGAAAGATGCGGATCGATGTCTCGGTCGCGGGGAAACACGTTTTTACTGAAGCGTTTGACGGAGAGCATGGCTGGGAGTGGAACGGAAAGGAATCGAAGCCTGCCTCGGCAAAGGCAACCGCTGCGCTTCAACACGGAGTCGAGCTCCCCGGGAAAATTTTCGGTTTGCACGAACTCAAACAACGAGGCCACCAGATCGAGCTCATCGGCCGAGAGAAAATTGATTCGACCAATTACTATGCGCTCGGCCTGACCTTGAAGGACGGCTATCGCGCGACGCTCTATGTGGATCCGACGAGTTGGTTGATCACCCGACGTCGCGACGTTCGTCCGTTGCATGTGGACATCGATCCGACTCCGACGACGATTGAGCAACGAAGCTCGGATTTTCGCACGATTTCGGGTGTGCAATTCGCGTTCGCCGGTTCGGAAACTGATTTGAAGACCGGCAAGCTATTGGAGAGCTCGGTGATCAAGAGCGATCAAGATCAATCCGCCGATCGATCCGGCCTTCTTCGAGCATCTCTAAGGAAAGCAGGAAGCATTGAAGAAGTGACAAGTGACATGTGACGAGTGACAAGTGGCGGCAAAGAGGTTGTAGAGGCGCTTGCCGCGGCGAGCGCCTGTTTACAAATTCGGTGCTTGAGAACAAGCACCGCTACAACTGCTCTCGGCGCGTTTCGTGGTTTTCTCGTTTCTTATTTTTCTTCGTGGTCTTCGTGTCCTCTGTGGTGAAACATTCTTCAATGCGCTGGATTTTGGCAGAAGTGACAAGTGACATGTGACCAGTGACAAGTAGAAGACCAGACGCAGCTTGTGGCTTCAACTGTATAGACCGACATGACGCGCACATTAGTTTTTCTTGTTTTCTTTCTGTCTGCAGCTGTTTCGCGCGCCGGAGCAGTCGATCCGATGAATGCGGTCGCTGAGAAGTATGCGCATCTGGTGCTGGCGCTCGGTCAACACGATCCGGATTACGTCGATGCTTTTTACGGGCCGGCGGAATGGAAGACGAAGGCGGAGAAGCGAGAAGAAGTCGCTGGACCAGATCGGAACTGAGGCGGCTGAGGCGCTTAAGAAGTTGATGAGTTGATAGAACGGCTGCGCCTTTGGTTGAGAGTTCGAAGCGCAGACAAAGCCAAATCGGCGACGTCGATTGTTGCGCGCCGGGAATGGCGGACGGCGACATGATTAAATTGCGGCGGGAATATTTGGAGAAACAGATTTCCGCGCTGGCGGCGCGGGTGCGGATGTTGAAGGGCGAGAAACTAAAGTTCGATGACGAATCGAAGGCGCTTTACGACGCGGTGGCGCCGACTTATCCCGATTCGCATTTCGACGCAGATCCTCGCGGAGCTCGAAAAGAAAATTCCCGGCAGACAAGGGCCAGTCCGGCTCGGACCTTTGGCAGCGCTACGAGGAATGGCGGAAGCCGTTCATGATTCCGAAAGACAAACTCGATGCGGTGTTTCAGGCGGCGATCAAGGAATGTCGCGCCCGGACTCTGGCGCACATTGCGCTGCCGCCTAACGAGAGTTTCACGGTCGAATACGTGACCAATAAACCGTGGGGCGGTTACAATTGGTACAAAGGCAATTTCCATAGCGTGATCCAGGTGAACACCGATCTGCCGATCTTTATCGATCGCGCGGTCGATCTCGCGGCGCACGAAGGTTATCCCGGGCCATCACGTTTACAATTCGCTCCTGGAAAAGAACCTGGTCCGCGATCGCGGCTGGATGGAGTTTTCGGTTTACGCGCTGTTCTCGCCGCAATCGTTGATCGCGGAAGGCACGGCGAATTTCGGACGAGAGGTTGCGTTTCCGGACAAGGCCGATCGAATGAAATTCGAGAAAGAAGTGTTGTTTCCGGCGGCGGGGATCGATCCGGCGCGCGCGGACGAATATTACGCGGTGCAGGATTTGATGAAGGAGCTCAGTTACGCCGGCAACGAAGCCGCGCGGAGATGGATCAATGGCGAGATCGACGAGAAAGCGGCGGTTGAGTGGCTGCAAAAATACGACGTGATGGAGCCGGCCCGCGCCCAACAGCGGATGAAATTCATCCAGAAGTACCGGAGTTACGTGATCAATTACAACTTCGGCGAAGACATGGTGAGGCGTTACATCGAGAAACGCGCGGCGAACGATCCGGAGAAGAAGTGGGCGGAATTCGGGAAACTGCTAGCGTCGCCGCGCTTGCCCAGCGGCCTGCAATAATCGCTGAGGAAAGCAGGAACGGAGGAATTCTTAATCCTTATTGAAACAGGTCTTTTCCTGCTTTCCTGTGTTCCTGAGATATGAAGATTCTGGGTGAATTAAAGGCCGGCACCACGCAGCGGCATTTGATCAAGCTGCCGGGTGCGGCGCTGGCGAAGGATGAGCCGCGGCCGGTGATTTCGGTTTGCGGCGCGAAACCGGGGCCGGTGTTGTTCGTTAACGCCGGCGTGCACGGCGGCGAATATCCGGCGATCGAGGCGGTGATTCGGTTAGGCAAAACACTCGATCCGAAAGAAATTTCGGGCACGGTGATTTTGATGCCGTGTTTGAATCTGCCGGCATTCAGGACGCGAACGCCGTTCGTTTGCCCGGTCGACAACGTAAATCCGAATCGCGTGTTTCCCGGCGATGCGAGCGGAAGTTATTCCGAACAGATGACGCACGCATTGATCAACCAGTTCGTCATCCATGCCGATGCTTACATCGATCTTCATGGCGGCGATATTCCGGAAGCGCTGGTGCCGTTCGTCATTTGTCGGTCGCGGCCGGATGAAGATGAAAAAGATCGTGATGTAGCAGTGCGCTCAAAGGAAATCGCGATGGCTTTTGGTTTGCCTTACGTGCTGACAATCAGCAAACCGGTGCAGCCGTCGAAGGGTTCGTCGAGTTACGCGGGAGCAGCCGAGAAAGGAATTCCCGCGATTCTGGCGGAGGCGGGCGGAGTGGGGCAGATGCAGGACGAAGCCGTTGAGATACTCGTCGATGGAGTTGTCAATGTAATGAGTCATCTCAAGATGTTGGGAGCAGGGCGCATGGAGCAGGGAGATCAGAAAAGCAAAACGGCGCGCGGAGACGTTAGTACAACTCCCAGCTCCGAGCTCCCGGCTCCCGGCACAGAACCGCAGGTTCTGTCCAAGTTCGAATGGCTGTACACAAAACATGCCGGCATGTGGTATCCGAAAGTCGCGGCGGGTGACAAAGTGCAAAAAGGCGAACAGATCGGACGCGTTGGTGATTTGTTTGGCGATACGCTTGAGAAAATTATTTCGCCGGTGAACGGCGTGGTTTTATTTTTGACGATCAATCCGTCCGTGCAGGAGAACGGCTTACTTATGGGTATCGGTGTCGAGTGAGGATCTCTAAGGAAAGCAAGAAAGCAGGAATTTCTTCGAACTCTTCAAAGTGCGTCGGGCGCATGCTAAAATCCGAATCTGTTCCTGTGTTCCTGCTTTCCTTAGATATTGCGGACGACTAAACAGCCATGTGACGAGTCTGTAACTATCTAGGTAACAATCTATGCGAAACGTAATGACCATTCTGTTTGTCCTGGCTTTGGCTGTTTGGCCAGTGAAGGCGGCGTCGCCGCCGGAAGCGGTCGTGCAGGCGCAGGTGGAAGCTTACAACGCGAGAAACATCGACGCGTTCCTCGCGACATATTCAGACGACGCCCAACTGTTCGAGTTTCCGGATAAATTGATCGCGAAGGGAAGCACGCAATTGCGGGAGCGGTACGAAGCGCGGTTCAAGGAACAAGGACTTCACGCCGAGATCGTGCAAACGAATCGTGGTCGGAAACACGGTCGTGGATCACGAACGGGTGCATCGAATGTTTCCGGAAGGTGCGGGCACCCTCGACGCCATCGCGATTTACGAAGTCGAAAACGGAAAGATCGCGAAAGCGTGGCTGAAGCTGGGCGAGAAGAAGCTAACGAGAAGTGACGAGTGACGAGTGATGGGTGACGAGCGGGGGACTGAGGGGAATAGCCGCACCTTCGTGAATAATTCGTGTCCTTGCCTGAGGGTCCGCGGCGGGATTTTGGGGCTTGGGTTTTGGTCCTTTTATTCGTAACCAAACTGCCTCCACGCCCGTCTTTAGCTATAGTGTGGATACGCTTTGGACATGGATGATCTTCAACCTGATGCGCTGGTGCAAGCCGCGCTTCGGCACGACGATGAAGCGGCTCGCCAACTGGTGCAGCGGCTCTATCCGCTTGTCGCGAAAATGGTCCGGTCCCATCGGCCGCGACGAACTTCTGAGGAGGATCTTTGCCAGATGATCTTCATCAAGATCTTTCAAAAACTTTCCCAGTTCTCGGGCAAGGTCCCACTGGAACATTGGGTGTCGCGCATCGCCGTGAACACCTGTCTGACTCAGATCGAATCGGAGAAAGTGCGGCCGGAATTGCGGCACGCCGATTTGTCCGAAGAAGAAGAAGCTGTCGTGAAAAATCTGGCCGTGTCGTCGGAGGAACTTGCCCCCGACCATCGCCTTGCCTCCCGCCAGTTGGTCGAACATTTGTTAGAGTTCTTGAAGCCAGTCGAGCGGCTGATCATTGATTTGCTTTACTTGCAGGGCCGTTCCATCGAAGAAATCCATCAGATCACCGGGATGGGCACGGCGGCGATCAAGGTGCGCGCGTTCCGAGCCCGGCAAAAAATGAAAGCTCAACTCACAAAACTTGGAGTCGGTCCGAATCTATGAGCGAGTTCGATCTAGCGCGATTGTTGCGGAGCGCGGCGCAAGCCGGCGACGAAACGCCCGCGGAAATGCCATTCGGGTTCGACACCCGCGTGATTGCTCTGTCGCGCCGAAACGGAAACGGTGCGGATGTCGGGATTGCTCCGCCGCGTCGCAGTGATCGCGGCGGCGGTGATCGTGTTGGCGAGCGCCGGGGCTTATCTCGAATTCAACAGCAGCAGTGATTCTGTTTTCGCGTCCGGTAGCGAATTCGCCATTGCGGATTCCGCGATCCAGGACGAGGTCGCGCAATGAACAGCGCGCTGAAGTGGAAACTCATCGCCGGTTTTCTTCTGGTTTTCATTGCCGGCGGCGCGATGGGCGTGTTCGTCACCGTATCAATTGGTCACCACTTTATGTTGGCCGCCCATTCCGGGATGGCGGCGCAGACCATGAAGAACCGTTTGCGCTGGCAGCTTCGTTTAACCGACGAACAAATGACCAAGATCAGCCCGATCATCGACAAAGCCGGCGCGCAGCTCGAAGAAATCCGCGGCGACACCGGCAAACATGTGCGCGATGTGTTGACGGAGGCGCACCACGAGATCGCTGCATATCTGACTCCGGAACAACAACAGCGGCTCAAGCAAATGGAAGAACGCCGTCACCGTTGGATGGAACAGCATCATGGCGGACCGCGCCGACGAGGAGGTCCGCCGCCGGAGCCGAGTTCGCAATCGTCGATGGCGCCCGAAGCCTCACCGAAATTGTAGCGGCGGTCTCTGACCGCCGGTCGTGGTAGGCCGACGCTGAGACAGCGCCGCTACAGCAGCCAGTGATTCATTTCACGTTTATGACTGTGCTGCGGCAGCTTTCGCCAATAGATCGCGCACTTCTTCGTCAGTCGTTTGCGAAAAATCGTCGTAATACTGGCCAACCGCCTGGAAAAATTCCGGCGCGCTCGCGCAAACAACTTCGTCGGCTATGTCTTCGAACTCGCGGCAGGTGTCCGAAGGGCCGACTGGAACCGCCACTACAATTTTCGCCGCGCCGCGTTGCTTTAATGCCTTGACCGCTGCGCGCATGGTTGCGCCGGTGGCCAGGCCATCATCGATGAGGATCACCGTTCGTCCGACAATTTCCGGAGCGGGCCGTCCGTCTCGATATTCGTGTTCGCGCCGCTCCAACTCCGCGGTTTCGCGTTCGGTGACGGCGTCGATGATTTCGTCGGCATTAGGCAAGGCACTTGCCACTTCCTCATTCAAAACTCGCACCCCGCCCGAAGCGATCGCGCCGACAGCAAGCTCTTCAAATCCGGGAACGCCAAGTTTTCGAACAATGAAAACATCGAGTGGAATCCGCAGAGCTTGCGCAACTTCGCAGGCAACCGGCACTCCGCCGCGGGGCAATCCCAGCGCGATGACATCATCGCGCCCCGAATATTTGCTGAGCTTTGTCGCCAGGAAACGTCCGGCCTCGGCGCGATTTGGGAACGCTCCTTCCATATGATTACGGTTTCCCGCGAATCAACTGACTGAGCGGGCTGACGCTGGTAACCGGCACCGCCAGATAGAACAACGACACGATTACGCCAATCGCGGCGACGATTTGTGCGATCGAATTGATCGTCTCCAATCTCACGCGCAATTCTTACCAATCGCTCTCAACTAAAGCGAGGCAAAGCCGAGCGTGCCATCAACCATCAACTTTGTCCGCCGCTACCTCGGCAGATCGCGTTCCGCGTTCGCGATTGCGTAGGCCCACACCGCCACGATCGCGGATGTTTCGGCAAGATTCTTGGGATCGATCTTGTCGAGGGTGTCGGCCGCGGTGTGGTGGTAATTGAAATAGAACCGCCCGTCTTGCATCGGCGCGAAGGTCGGCACGCTTCCTTTTTCCATCGGACTGATATCCGCGCCGGCGTGCTCGGTCAGCTGGAGAGCTCCCGCGCCCGACTCCTGCAAAATCGCCGCGACCGGTTTGAGAATTTCCTTCACCTCCGCTTTCGCTCGGACGTTTATCCCAACCGGATGATCGGCGCCGCTGTCGGTTTCCATTGCTCCCATGTGGTTAGGCCATTCTTTCTCGTGATCTTTCGCGTACTGCTTCGAGCCGCGCGTGCCGTTTTCTTCATTCATCCACGCAATGACCCGAATGGTGCGCTTCGGTTTCAAATTCAGTTTGTGGATCAGATTCGCCGCTTCCATCGAAACCGCCACGCCCGCGCCGTCATCGATCGCGCCCGTTCCCAAATCCCACGAATCGAGATGGCCGGAAACGATCACGACCTGTTCGGGATGTTCGCTGCCTTTGATGTCGCCGATCACGTTTGCGCTTTCGACATCGGGCAGCGTTTGCGGCGTTAGCACGAGTTTCATTTTCACGGGGCCTTCCTTGACTAGCGCGGCAATAAGGTCCGCGTCTTCGCTGGTTACGGCGCCGGCCGGAATTTTTGGCGCATCGGCTGCGTACCTCGTCGATCCGGTATGCGGGAGCCGATATTCCGCGCCGCCGACAGAGCGAATCAAACACGCAACCGCGCCTTGTCTCGCCGCCGCACTCGGACCGTCGCTCCGATATTCAACGGCCTCGCCGTAGGCTTGGCCGCTCTGACCTTGCGCGGCCATCCGCTTGTCGAACGCATAAGTGAAAAGCACGATTTTGCCCGCGACCTTGTCGCGCGGCAGCGCTTTGAGTTCGTCGAAATTTTTAACGGCGATGACTTCACCGGTTATTCCTGTGGCTGGAGTCGCAACACTTCCGCCGAGCGCGCAAAGCAAAATCTTTTGGGTTGTTCCGTCGGCCATTCCCGGCCATTGAACGAGCGCCGCAGTTTCCTCGCCGCGGACCCAATGCGGCACCATCGCTTTCTCGAGTTGGACTTCGCAGCCGATTGCCTTCAACTCGCCGGCCACGTACTCAACCGCTTTCGCCGCCTGGGTCGATCCGCTTAATCGTGGCCCAATATTGTTAGCGAGATGCGCGACTTCGCGATACGCGTAATCGCTACTCAGGGCTGCCTGTTGCAATCGCTTCAGATCGGACAGCGTTTGCGCTGAGAAAACAACCGGCGTCGCGCCCGGAGTTGGGGTCGACGCTTCATCAGGATCCGCGTTTGAACTAACTTTCGGCGCGGGCTCGGCCGATTTGGCAAACTCGAAATGAATTGTCAGTAAAAGCCCGACAAAAAATAGAAGGCTCCATTTGCGCATCCAACGAAAATGTCGAGTTCCGCGGGAATGACAAGCGCTCACATCCTGGTAGGGGCCGTTGTCCCTAACGGCCCGCGGGCGATTGAGGTTAATCGCCCCTACCTGCCGTCCGCACCGTGTGAAAAATAGCGATACACAATCTTCTGATTTTTGGTCGCTCCGACTTTGTTCAATTCCGCCATCGCATTCTGTTCTGCTTCCTTTTGAGATTTGCCGCGGCCTACCACGTTTTGATCTTTTCGCGATTTGTCCGATCCGCGCGCGACTGCGACGAAACCGGTCGCATCTGACGACGAAATAATTTCTGTACGGGCAAGACCTTCACCGCCGCGCTTCTTAAGATCGCGCAACGCTTCGTCGCGAGCTTCGGCTTCGGTCTTGTAATCGGATGCACCCTTCGGCTTTCCCGAAGAATAATAGGTGACCGACGTCCAAACTCCCTCCGCGTTGTAGCCAATGGCGACTGCGTCGCCCGCCAGCGAAGCTTGGCAAAGCCCAAGAGCCAACAGCTAACAAAGAATGTGATCCGAAATCTCATCACCCGTCACTCGTCACCCATCACTTAATTCTTTTCTCATCGAAATCGATGAGATCCGCAATGCACTCGATGTCGCTACGATCCGTGATTCCCAGTTCCTTTTTTCGTGCTTCCAGCCGCGGGGTCACGCGGTCTCGCCAGCCGAGTTTCGAGATGAATCCGTTCCAGACAAAAATGTCGCCTTCGTTCATTCGCCGGCCCTTTTCAAAACACCATTCCAGGATTTCTTCGTCAGTGCCGCCTTGTTTCACCCGCTCGATGAGATCACGATGATGGATTCGGAGAAAATTGCACAGCATAGCGTCCGCAGTTTGTGGCGCACCGAGGTTTTCCTGGTAATCGGAATGCAGCTCGCCAGCCAGATGCATCCGGATCTTGTCCAGCATCCGCGGGAAATACCACATGCCTTTCGTCATTTCGCTCGGACTCTTTGGAAATTTTCGGTCCATCTTGCAAGGTAGCGGCGGTTCACTGAACCGCCATTGGCGATTGAGATGAATCGCCCCTACCGAAATCGCGGCTCAGTTTGGGTGAAAGTCTTCGCCGCGTTCCAATGCCACTTCAGCCCTGAGGTTTTCAACGTCGCGTCCAATGCTCGCGACGGCGCTGACTTTTTCGCCGGACTGAAAAATCACAGACGCATCTTTTGCTTTCACATCGCCGGCAACCTTCGGCTGATCGTCCCGGCTCCCGTGACCAACATAATGAATATGAACGTCGAAATGGTTGCTCCAAAAGAACGGCGGCACCACGAATGGTTCTCTGGCGCCCAGAATATTTCGCGCGGCGGTTTGACCCTGGCGTTGAGCCACTACCCAATGCTCCACTCGGATGTTGCCAGCGCGAGGGTCGGGCCAGCGGGCGATGTCGCCCGCCGCGAAGATTCCCGGCACGTTGGTTTCCAGGAATTCGTTCACTAAAACGCCATTCTTAGTCTCGATGCCCGCGCTCTCGGCCAGCGCCGTGTTAGGCCGGACGCCGACTCCTGCGACAACGAAATCGCAATCCAATCTTGTCCCGTCATCAAGTTGCACGATTCCCTCTTCGATTTTTGTCGCGGTCCGCCCGAGATGAAACTTTACGCCATTCGCCTCATGAGTTTTCAGAACCAGACTGCCGAGTTCGCGTCCCAGAACATTCGCCAGCGGCACCGAATGTTTTCCTACGACCGCGACTTCGAGTTTGCGCTCCCGTAACGACCATGCCACTTCCAGCCCGATGAAGCTGTCGCCAATAATCACCACGCGTTTGCCGTTTTTCGCTTTCTCGATGATGCGCTGGCAGTCCACCAGAGTTCGCAAATAACAAACCTGCGGCAAATCGTTGCCCGGAATTTCCAGATGCACCGGATCGGCGCCCGTTGCCAGAAGAAGTGCGCCGTAGCCTAACGATTTGCCATTGGACAGCGTGACCTCACGTTTCCTGGTATCGATCTTTTGCACTTCGGTTCCAGTGACCGTGTCGATTTTCTGTTCGTGATAAAAATCGTTCGGACGAAGCGGGATCCATTCTTCCTGCGCGTTGCCCGCCAGATAATCTTTGGACAAGTTCGGCCGATCGTAGGGAAGGTAATCATCTCGCCCGATCAACGTGATCGGACCGGTGTAGCCCTTGCGGCGCAACATTTCCGCAGCGGCGCCTCCCGCTGCGCCAGCGCCGACAACCACCACGCTGCTCGGCGAGGTGGCCGGCTTTTGCGGCGTGGGCTTTTTGTCGCTCTTGCCGGTGACGAAAACGCGTTCATCGCGCTTCTCGATTTTCCAGCTGGAAACATCGGTCAATGCTGGCGCGGCTATCGCTTCGCCGGTTCGCAAGTCGAAGCGCGCGTGATGCCATGGGCAGCGCACAGTGCAATCGACCATCAAACCTTTGGCCAGTGGTCCGCCGTAATGGGTACAAGTTGCGCCAATCGCAAAAAAATCTTCGCCGCGGCGCGCGATTAACACGGCTTCGCCGAAAGCGTGGCCCTGCAGCATCGCGCCGTCAGCGACTTCGTCGATTCGAATTCCCTGTTCGAAATCAGGGCCGGTCAGCTGAGAGGAATCTTCAGCCATAGGGAAGTGAACAGTGATAAGTGACCTGTGACAAGTTCCAGAATACCGGCCTGTCTCCGTGACCACTAGCTGGTCACTGATCACTTCCCGCTGATCACTTCTTCAAACCAGCCCCTGGTCCAGCATCGCGTCCGCCACTTTGAGGAAACCGGCGATGTTCGCGCCATTCACGTAATTTCCGGGCGTGCCGAATTTCTCAGCCGTGCGGTAGCAAACGTCGTGAATGTTTTTCATGATGTTGAACAATCGCGCGTCGACTTCCTCGCGAGTCCAGCGGATCCGCATGCTGTTCTGCGCCATTTCTAATCCGGACGTCGCGACGCCGCCGGCATTGGCCGCTTTGCCCGGTCCGAACAGGATCTTCGCATCCAGAAACTGATTCACCGCGTCGATCGTGCTCGGCATGTTCGCGCCTTCGGAAACGACATAGCATCCGTTTCGCAACAAGATTCGCTGCGTCCTTGCCATTGATCTCGTTCTGGGTCGCGCTCGGGAACGCGCACTCGCGCCTTGTGATTCCAAAGCGGATTGTGATCGAGCTTCGGATCGACTTTGGTGAATACCGCGCCTTTGAATTTGTCGGCGTATTCGGAAATTCGGCCGCGTCGATTGTTTTTCAGGTCCATCACGAACGCCAGCTTATCGCGATCAATGCCGGCTTCGTCGTAAATGTAACCGCTCGAATCCGACAAGGTGACTGGTTTGGCGCCGAGCGTGATTAACTTCTCGACGGTGTACTGCGCCACGTTGCCGCTTCCGGACACAAGCGCGACCTTGCCTTTCAAATCTTCCTTGCGCGTCTTCAGCATTTCATCGGCGAAATAAACCGCGCCATAACCGGTCGCTTCCGGCCGAATGACCGAGCCGCCCCAGGTCAAACCTTTGCCGGTCATCACGCCGGTGAATTCGTTCTTCAGCTTTTTGTACATGCCGAACAGGTAACCGATCTCGCGCGCGCCAACGCCGATGTCGCCCGCCGGCACATCGGTGTCCGGACCGATGTGCCGGAACAATTCGCACATGAACGCCTGGCAAAATCGCATCACTTCCGCGTCGCTTTTGCCGTGCGGATCGAAATCGGAGCCGCCTTTGCCGCCGCCCATCGGCAATGTGGTTAGCGCGTTTTTGAAAACTTGTTCGAACGCGAGAAATTTCAGGATTCCCAAATTCACCGCTCGAATGAAATCGCAGGCCGCCTTTGTATGGCCCGATCGCGCTGTTCATCTGGATCCGGAACCCGCGATTCACATGGAGTTCGCCTTGGTCGTCCTGCCACGGCGACGCGGAACATGATGACGCGCTCCGGCTCGATGATCCGCTCGAGGATCTTCGCTTTTCGATAACGCGGGTCGCGATCGAGCACGAGGGTAAGCGATTCGGCGACTTCTTGAACCGCTTGATGAAATTCCGATTCCCCGGGATTCTTCGCTTTGACCCCGGCCATCAAGTCCGACACGTATTTTTCCACAGGTGGCCGAAATTGTGACAGAAGAAGGCTTTTTCAGCAAACGCGGCCTATTTCACCACGCTAGAGGAAGAGAATGTTTTGTTTTACGCCCGGGGAGGTGGAAAGCTGGCCTTGTGAAATCACTGTTCGCTGCGTCGATGCTGGCGTCTGCGGGTTTGACGGCGATGTCTATATAAGAGAGACATGAAAAAGACGTTTCTTCTCTTTTTCCTGGCCTTGGTCGCGAGGACTTATGCCGCCCAAATCGATCTCCCTCCTCTTTACACAGTCATTGTCGATTCTCACCGCTGCCTGGTTTTGGAACCGGACCATTTGCCCCAGAATGCGCCTCTCGTCGTTTTGCTCCAAGGAGCTCATGGCTCAGCCACGAGCCTTATTTATCTTTGGTCCGAACTGCATCTACCGCCCGCCCGGATCGCATGCCCGGACGGCCGTCTTTTCCTCGAGGGGAAGGGGTTTGGCTGGTATCACAAGGAAAGTCAAAGCGATATCGTCCAAAGCCGCGACTATATCTTGAAACTGGTGCAGCGGTTAGGCCCGCAACGGCCGGTGATCTTCGCTGGTTTTTCTCAAGGCGCGGTCATGTCCATAATAACGGGGCTTCATTGCCCGAATAAGGTCCTCGCCATCGTTTCCATGAGCGGCTATGTCCCGAATCCGGCGGAAAATTTGAGAGACCTTAAAGCGCCCAGATCGACTCCGATCTTGATGGTGCATGGACAAGCGGATGCAACAATCCCGATAGCCGATGCCCAGTGGGGAGAGACAAATTTGAAGGCCCAAGGCTATCACCCGGTTTTCAAGACCCTTGCCATGGGACATAGGATATCCCAAGCGTCTTTAAATAGTGTTCGTGATTTTCTAGTCCAGGTCCTGCCGAAGAACTAGCGGGTCAGAAGAAAGATTCGATAAGTGTTTGCCGCGTCAAAGCCGGGAGACGAACACAAATGTGACCAACTCAGCCTCACGAGACACAAGATCAGCGACGGCTGGCGAGAGGGCGCGTTGCTGCAACGTTTCCGGCAGTTTTTTGGCCCACTTTCCATAATTCTTGCTAAGACGATTTTTCGGGTTGACTCGCGATCTCATTAACTGATTCACTGTCGGGCGTCAGGTATTCCCCCCATGAATAACTGCAGCGTTCCCCATTTGTCTGGGCGATTAGCCCTGCTTTTCCCAATTTTGTGTCTGGCCTCTGGTCAGATTTTTGCCGGCACAATCACACCAACAACCCTCGTTTCGCGAAAGACGCACGGTAGCGCCGGGACTTTCGACCTCCCGCTCTCGCTCACTGGTAATGCCAGCGTCGAGTGCCGATCAGACGTGCCTGGGCATTATCAGCTGGTCGTCAGCTTTGCGCAGCCGATCACGTTTGCGAGCGCGAGCGTTACCGACTGGAGCCGGCAACGTCGCGAGTGCGAGCATCAACGGCCCCGAAGTGACCGTTAACCTGAGTGGCGTGGCCGACGAGCAGCGGCTCGCCATCACGCTGGTCAATGTCACAGATGGGACAAGCACGAACGATGTGCGGGTGGCGATGAATGTTTTAGTCGGTGATGTGAACGGCGATGGCATCGTCAACGTTGGAGATACGGTTCAAGTAAGAAATCAGTCGGGTAATATATTAAGCAGTGACAATTATCGCAGCGACATCAACGCTGATGGGCGCATCAATGTTGGTGATGTCGTTCCCGTTAGGACACATTCCGGTTCCTCGATTCCGTGCTCGGAGCCGGTTGCCTCTGCTGTAAGTGGCCTGGACCAGATCGCTTCGCCGAATTCTTTCTTAGTAGAGCCATTGATTATCCAAGTGGCTTGTGAGAAAGGCGACAAGCTGCCGAACATTCCAGTGACGTTTTCGAGTGATCACGGTTCGTTCGCCGCCACTTCCGGCGGTCTAACTTCGGCAACGCTAACTTTGAACACGGATCAAAGCGGATTCGTTACTGTTTATTTTCTTACCGCAAATGATGTCGGCATCGTTTCCAAAATCACAGCTACAGCGCAATTCAATGGTGCAACCGACTCAGTTCAGTTTACAGCTACGACAGTCGCGTCGAACTATTTGGCGAGCGGGATTTACTCAGCCAGTCTGATGATTCAAGCTGATGGAACGCTCTTAACGTGGGGAAACATCCCCGGTGACGGCAAGACTCCTCGCGACTGGCCGGAGCGGCTCAGCTTTTTGCCGGGCGCTCGCGCGGTTTCGGCGGGATATGAGCATGTTCTGTTACTCGACGACGACGGCCTGGTTTGGTCATGGGGAGGAAATTCGAATGGGCAATTGGGCGATGGGACAACGGATGACAATGTAACGCCCGCCTTAGTTTCAAATCTGACCAATGTTGTGTCGATCGCGGCTGGAGGGTTTCACTCACTGGCACTGAGAAACGACGGTACAGTTGTAGCCTGGGGTGGCGGCTATGACGGGCAACTTGGGAACGGTGATTTCGATCGAAGTGAAATCCCCGTTGCCATAAGTGCTCTAAGTGACGTTGCTCGGATTGCCGCAGGCTACGAACGGAGTCTCGCTCTTAAATCCGACGGCACAGTTTGGTCTTGGGGATTTAACTTACAGGATCTCAATACAGAGCATGACGATCCTGTTCCGGTAAAGATGGCCGGATTGGTGAATGTAACAGCGATAGCAGCGGGCAGAGGACACGCCGTCGCAGTCGAAAATGATGGTACGGTCTGGGCATGGGGAGATAACTCTTCAGGTCAATTGGGCAATGGCACCAACACTTTTAGCGCGACTCCTGTCCAGGTAAGCGACATTGCCAGCGCGGTCAGCGTTTCTTCAAGTTACGATCACACTCTAGCTATTTTATCCGATGGAACGGTGATGGCGTGGGGTGCGAACAGCTTTGGTCAACTTGGCATCGGAACTACTGATGCAACGATCATCCCGACTCAGGTTTTTGGGCCTGCGAGACGTATCGCAGTGATAGCTGCTCAATCTTACTCCATAGCGTTGCAATCGGACGGAACGCTTTGGGCCTGGGGAGAGCTAAATTTTGAGAGCGGTTTAGGTATAACCGGTACGGCCTTAACGCCTGAGCGAGTAGCTCTAGGACTTCTGGACCAAAACGGCAACGGGATGGATGACCGTTGGGAGCTACTTTACTTTCATAGCTTAGATCAAAGTGCTAGCGGCGACTTTAATGGCAATGGAATAAGTAATCTCGATGAATGGTTGATGGGAAAAGATCCGTCGGTGTGGGATCCCACTAACGACGGAACGATTCGCCCAGCGGTTCCTGGAAATCCTTCACTGACGCTCAATAACGCTGAAGACCGAGTATTGACCTGGGATCTTGATAATAATACCGGCAATAGCTTCATAATAGAACGTAAACTGGGGCCGAACGGCGACTGGATTGAAATCAATCGGACTGCAATAGGCGCGACGTCGTTCACTGATGCAACGGCGTTTTCATCGTTGAATTACTTGCTTTATCGAATCCGAAGCCTGGACAATGCCGGTAAAATATCCTTACCCACCGCTAACTTGTCAGTTCCCCGGCCGGCGGCGCCGGGGAAATTATCTTTAACCAAGAATTCGGAAGGCACGATCACATTGACTTGGGTGAATCGAGCCTCGACTCGAAGAGGCGGCGTCATTGAAAGCCGGAACAATGCAGGAGCCTGGACACAGGTTGGCCGCGCGGGTGCGAACGACACGAGCTTCACTGCTTCTCTCGATCCACATGGGACGTATCGAGTTCGCACGATCGGGCGGGCGAACATCTCATCCCCGCCGTCGAACCAGGTTCCGCCGCTCCCTCCTCGCTTCGGGATTATCGATCTTGGGACAGGTCTGGGTGTGAAGGTGGTTAGCAACAATGGCATGGTTTTGCTCGTTACTAACGATTTGTTCAACGCTGGTTACCGTTGGAATCAGGGGACATTCGAACCGTTGACCACCAATGGCGGCCACGCTTATGACATGAACAATAGCGGCATTGTCGTTGGCTCCAGCTACGTAGGTCGAAATCCCGTCGGAGCAATTTGGCCCGTAGGTATCAGTTCGCCTCAACTGCTTCCTTCGCCATTTAGCTTTGGCGACGATAATTATAGCTACGCATATATCCTGGCGATCAATGATCACGGCGCCATGTATGGAGGCGTTCTTGATGATCCAGAGTTTGGCGACGGCTATTCTGCCTCCGCTTTAGGGTGGGCCTCCAAAGTAGGGACGCTCCAGCTTATCGAGCCACCCATTAAGACCTTTGGCTACGCCCTTGAGCCATTCAAAATGAATAACACGGGCGGCTTTATCGCTTCCCGGATTGATTACAACAATCCTTACAACCCAATCACGATCAATATCAATTACCAGGACGTTTACTTTAATCCGCATTCAATTAATGACGAAGGAATGGTTGTCGCGGAGGGAGATCCTTCCGGTCCCGCGGCCGACGATGGCTATTCAATCATTCTCTGGAATGGCACCGAGAGTGTCATTGATACAGGAGGATATGTCGGCGGAATGACCAGCGGATTGTTACCGCGAATCACCGGGAATGCTCACGGCCAACAACGCTTGTGGGAAATGGATAGTCAGACGGGTGACTATGAGTCCACCAGCTTAAACGAAATCATTCCATTAGATGCCGGCTGGGACTTCGATTTGCCATTCGCTACTCCTGCTATAAGCCGTAACGGCTTAATTGGTGGCGGCGGAATGTATCAACCGGTCGATGCTAACGGGCTACCGATCGGGAGTTCCTACTACGAATCGTTTCTCATGATTCCATGTGAGCTCGCTGTTGATGCCAACCGGGATGGCGTCATCCGATTTGCCGGCAGTTACAACGATGATGCGACCTCGGACTCGCCAATCGATACGACAACGTCGGATCAGCCATATCGGTTTTGGATAAACGACGATGACGATACCGAGGACGGCGCCGACTCGGGCGAAACAGTCCCGCCACAGCATCAGGATTGGACACTTCATCAGATTACTTCGAAGCGAAATCTTGGAGGATTTCAGCCGGCTCTGGATCTACATCGGCGGCCTCCAGGACGCGATCACGTCTGGAAAAATCCAGGTCGGTCTCCAGTGGAAAAGCGTCACCATGGGCACGCATCCTGCCATCAATATCTATCCATCAAAAGACGGCGCAGGTTCCGACAGCTACTTGAAAGACGACAACGCAGCGCAGGCGCAAATCAGCGATTCCGTATTTAACAACGCGATCGTGGATCAGAACGGCAAGCAAACTGTAGAGACAACTTCCACGTTCATCTTCAAGAGTGATTACTGGTCAGGCCTCACAGCTGATAGCCCAAAGAAATGTTTATTGTTTGAAGGGGCCGGCGAAGGCAGCGGTGAACTCGCGATTGTCTTCCTCGATCAGAATGGAAACCAAATCGGCGAGGGCGGGACTGTCTGGCTGGACTTGAAGAATATTAAAAAGATGTATCAGCGTTTTGATATTAGCGGCCAAAATCAATGGCCTGCGACGACATTCGAAGCGCCACCCAATGAGAACAATTACGATATAGTCTTTATTCACGGATGGAATACGTCGCCGGACGATGCAAGTACTGCTGCGGAGACTATGTTCAAGCGCGTCTGGTGGCGTGGATACACTGGACGATTTGCCGCTGTCCGATGGAATACGTATTGGTCATCTAGCTTCAACGATGTGCCTTTGGTCGGACAAGCGCTTGGCGCATATCTCGCACGGTACAACGACAGCGAACACAATGCCTGGTTAGCTGGTGAAGCGTTGAAAAATGTAATTGCTTCAATTCCACCGGGCTATGCGAGAAATCTCATCGCCCACAGTATGGGCAACGTTGTCGCGGGCGGAACATTGCGAGCCGATGTGAGCAATCGACAATTACGCATTATTACACGCAGCGGTGCCCGCATCCTGCTACGATGATAGCGCTTATATCGAGCAGGCTCCTGCGCCGGGCGCGTTTGGCTACATATATTGGGACACTCGAACCCCAGAAGATGACCCAGACTTTTTGACAAGAGCGCTTGCATATAGACGACAACTCTTGAGTTCGTCGAGCAACTTGATCAACTTTTTCCTGCCACATGATCGCGCAACCACATATGCATGGGAATTTAACAACAATACATTCAAACCAACTGACGAGTTCTTTTACGACCGAAACGAAGTAGATGGCTCGAAGCTCTGGAAGAATGAGGGCGGGATTAGGCGCGTATAACTGACCCCGAGGAGGCGATGCCATACGCGGATCAGTCATGGGGAAAGGTGGCCGGCGCGGAAAGTCGAACGGCGGGCGCGGTCAAAGGTAATGTCGATCTCTCATCCCAAGTGTACAGCCTGCCGGGCAATACAAGCGGATTCGATGACGATCATGGCGCCGAATTTAATCGAACGGTACAGCAGTTACAGTCGTTTTATATCACCTTATTAAACAAATTGGCCGTTCCACAAAATCCGTGACAAACAGAAGCGCGCTATTCTTTTTACTATCCGCAATTGTGATTGCCGCCGCACTCATATCGGTGTGTGCGAGCAGATGGTACAAGGGGCCGGTCCAATTGTCAGCAAAACAGGAAGTCCAAGAGAAGCGAGCGACTGACCGTCTGCGGGACGATGAGATTTCATCATCGTCACATAAGTCTCAAGCGAAGCCTCCACCAAGCGTCCGTGGGCTTGATTTAACCAAGAATGATCAAGACAATCTTGCGAAAATTATAACGGCATTCAACGCGCCCATTAGCTTTTATGGGAGAGTGATCGATCAATACGGCCAGCCGGTATCAGACGCAAAAATACACTACTCCGCAGCAGATCAATATTTCGGGGATAGCTCAAAGCGAGAAGGCACGAGCGCCGCGGACGGAACATTCTCGATAAATGGGATCAAGGGAGCTGGACTCTATGTGAGCGTCTACAAGGATGGCTACGATGGCACGCCTAGGTCAGGAGCAGGATTCGGGTATGGAGTGCCGACGGGGAATCGTCCACCGAGCGAAGCCAGTCCCGCGGTTTTTTTGCTTAGAAAAAAAGGGTTGGCGGTGCCTTTGCTTGTGATCAGTAGCCGACAATATGAGATACCAAAGACCGGACAATCGGTCGGCGTAAGTCTAAAAACTGGTCGTAAGGTGGCAATTGAACAAGCGGATATCGAAGTACAAAAACTGGGTTAATGATGCTTTGAAGGATAAACAAGGGCGTTTTGATTGGCATTGCAGAGTTTCCGTTCCAGGTGGGGGAATTGTTCAAAGGAGAGATGACTTTTCCTTTCAGGCCCCCGAAGTTGGCTATCAGGTAGCCGACGAGACGAATATGGCCCATTCCAATGACAATTGGAAGAGAGACATCGACAAAGACTATTTTGTAAGACTGCACGATGACTCATACGCACATGTTCGAATCGAAATGATGACTGGCGGAAATTACAATTTCTTTGTGTTGGAATCTCACCTTAATCCCACCCCGGGCGATCGAAATCTCGAGTTCGACCCGCGAAACAGATTAATAAGTAACTTGACCCAAGACTGAACGATCAAACTCGATCGCCGGAATATTTATGCAGCGGAAGTGAAGCGCGCCGATAAATCAAAGCGATAACTAACCTATCATCCGCTCAAGCAAACCGCCGATCGCAAGAACTTTCTATATGGCAACTTCAGCATTGAATTCGGTAGCGCCGCGCGGGTTCGTCGCGGTCCAGTTGCCTGATCTCGTTAGTCTATGATTGCGCGCATCACAATGTCTTTGTCGGTAATGGCGTTAAACTACGGAACGATCGCAGCATCGATGTCCGATCCGTTCCTTGTCGACCAATTTAGGAAAGACTTGATCACGCAGCTCAGCGAAAATGCTCCGAGGCTGTCCGATAAGCAGCAGGCTGTCGCGTTGGACTCTATGATCAACGAGTCGACTCGTACTGTCCCTCAGCTTTTACCCTGACAGTGAAAGACTCAGAGATCCTTCATTCGGGTCAGTGCCCGTTCAGAGATGAGCAAATTCAACAGGCGTACGTGCGGTTGAAGCACTTGGCCGCCGGAAAACCAATGCCGGTGTTGATCGAGTTTTATAAAACACGGCTTGAGGCCGTCGGCCTGAATCCAGTTCAAAAGACGATTTATTTCAGCTTTACTTCAGCTATTATCGAAAACCTTCATCGCGCGCACACGGGGACTTAACTCACACGATAATGGCCAGCGCTCTGTGGCTTGGACATGTCATTCTCAGGACTGATTTCCTTTCAACGCAGATTCAGCCGCTGTATCAGTGTCTTCTTCTAGTTAGAGATTGCAGCAGGTCGACGAACCTAAGCCTGATCGCCGGAATGTTTGTGGCGATCTTTGAACGTGAGCTCGGCGATTCCTGATTTGTCCAGCTCGCCCAGGCCTTCGGCGATCATTCGTTCGTATTGTTCCTTGGTCGCGCGGGCGAGCGGAAGTTCGAGCCCGACCTCGCGCGCAAGCTCGTAGGCGATCCCGCTGTCTTTGGCGGCGTGCGCCGCGGAAAAGAAGCAACTGTGATCCCGGTTTTGCATATCTTCGCCGTCGGTCTCGAGCACGCGCGAGTTCGCGCCGGTCTGAGCAAAACATTTCCGAAGCATGTCTTAGATCGAGGCCGAGCGCCGCACCAAGTCCAAGTCCTTCGGCCAGCCCGGCGGTGTTGATGTTCATCACCATGTTAACCAGTGCTTTTACTTTCGCGGCTTCTCCGGCTTTGCCAACGAACCGAAGGTTGGCTGATAACTCTTTCAGAATCGGTTCCGCTTTCCGAAATGCTTTTTCAGTTCCGCCGCACATGAGATAAAGTTTTCCTTCGCGCGCCTGAGGGATGCTCGACGCCATGCACGCTTCCAGCGATTCCGCGCCGGCTTTCTCGGCAAGCTTCTCCACTTCGACGTGGACCTGGGGCGAAATGGTCGCGCAATTAATAAAGAGTTTGTCGCGCGCGTTCTTCAAAAGGTTGTCGCCGCTTCCGGAGAAAATCTTCCGCATCGCGTTATCGTCGGTGACGACGGTGAAGATCACGTCGGATTCACCAGTGACTTCCGATAAATCCTGGGCCGCCGCGCAACCGAGCTCGGCCGCGAGATCCGTCGCCACTTTTCGATTCGTGTCGTAGACCGCAGTGACGTTGAATTTACGATCCTTCAAACGGCGCGCCATGTTCGCGCCCATCCGCCCAACGCCCACGAAGCCGATGTTCATCGGCTCGAAATGTCGAATACCGAATGTCGAATGTCGAAGGAATTACAAAATCCGAAGGACGAATTACGCAGGCAAGATTTATTTCGGATTTTGAGCTTCGCGATTGTTTCGTCATTCGTCATTCGCGCTTCGTCATTGATCAAACATCAAACACTTGAGCGCACCCTGTGCGCGAAAAACGGATTGTGTTTCTTTTCCTCGCCAACGCTCGTCATCGGTCCGTGACCGGGACAAATGATTGTGTCGTCGGGAAGCGTTAGAATTTTTTCGAGGTTGTTTTGGACTGCGTCGTTGTAGGAAACAGTGCCGCCGCCCATCGATCCCGCGAACATTGAATCGCCGACAACTGCGACCGGTCTGACCAAACCGGTGACGATGAAAGTTATTCCGCCGGGTGAATGGCCCCAGGTCGATCGCGCTTCGATGTCGAGCTTGCCCAATGTGAAATGTTTTCCTTCGTCGATGTTCTCGGCACCCGGCACGGGTTCGCGCGCCGGGGCGTAAATTCGAGCCCCGGTTTCTTCACGCAGGCGCGGCAAATCCGCCACGTGGTCGGGATGCGCGTGAGTCAGCAAAATCATTTTGATGCTGAGATTTTCCTTCGTCGCCAGCTTCATCATGCTGTTGCAATCCGCACCGGTATCGAACGCGATTGCGTGCTTTGAACCGGCGTCCCAAACCAGATAAGCATTTACCGACATTCCGTTGTAGTCGGTGGTGAATTGAGCAAGGCCGTCGACATTTTCGATCGGCTTCGGCTTGTATTTTCCCTGCGCAAGATTAACCAGTGCGTCGGGATCGAGATTCAGCGCCGGCGCGATCGCGCGCAGAGTTGGTTCGTCGACGTCGCCATCCCGCACCTTGCGAATCGCATCCGCGCTGGCACCGGATTTTTTCGCAAGTTCGCTGTCCGAGATTCCCAATCCGCGCTGCGCTTTACCGATAACGTCGCCAAAATTATCTTCGAGTTCCATCTGTCATTGAATCTAGCGTGAGCGCGGTTACGAGCGAAATGTTTTCACCACCCGGCCTCCGGCCTAGAGATCCCGAGGACACGAAGACAAATTTCAGTGTTCCGAAGTTTAAACTAAACATCACGCGCCTACGGCGCTTACACTTTGATTGCATCGAAGCTGCTGAAATCTTTCGCGCACGAAATTTGCGAAGTTGCCCGCCACCTCAGCGACCGCGAGCGATCTGCCGGTTTCTTTTTCCATCGAGGTCATGGTGACGCTCGAAATTCCGCAGGGAACAATGTGGGCAAATGGCGAAAGATCGCCGCAAACATTCAGCGCAAAGCCGTGCATGGTGATCCAATGACGAACGCCGACCCCGATGGAGGCGATCTTGCGTTGACTTGCCGCTCCGTGAGCTTGCGAAGGCGCGTCGATCCACACACCGGTTAGTCCTTCACGCCGGATCGCGGAAAGATCGTACGTCGCGAGAAAATCGATTAATGTTTGTTCAAGCCAGCGCAGATACAGATGCAAATCCTGTCCGCACCGGCGAAGATCGAGCAGCGGATAGCACATGAGCTGTCCTGGTCCGTGATACGTGGCCTGGCCACCTCGGTTGATCGCAAATAACGGATGCGGCAGATGCGCTGCGCCCAGCAAACTCGATTTGTCGGGCGTGCGTCCGATTGTGTAAACGGGCTCGTGTTCGAGCAGAAGAATCTCGTCCGCTGCGTCAGACTGTTCGCGTTTTCCGGCGACGATCTTTTCCTGCAGCGCAAGCGCGTCCACGAAATTCATCCGGCCGAGCCAGCGGACTTCTAGGAGACCTGCCGCGCCGGAACCTTCGTGAAGGCGGGTCATATTTGTTTGGCCCCAGCAATTCCCATTTTTTCCCCGGTTTCCTGCGCGCGCACGTGAGTCAACCCAATGGCAAGCGCGTCGGCTGCGTCATTGTCCGGCGTTTCGGTCAAACCGAGAAGCGCGCGAACCATGAAGGCGACCTGATTTTTCCCGGCGCCGCCGTGTCCAACCGTCGCTTGTTTGATTCGAGTCGGCGGATATTCGAAAACAGGAAGTCCATTTTCGGCCGCGGCCAGAATTGCCGCACCGCGCGCTGCGCCTAACAAAATCGCGGTCTTGTGACTTTGCACGTAAATCACCGACTCGAGCGCGCAACAATCAGGTTCGTGCTGGCGGATCAACTGTGCGAGCTGGTCGCGGATAGCCACAAGGCACGAAGACGAACGCACCGATTGCGCATTGTGAATCGTGCCGAAATAAAGCGCGCGCGCTTTTCCGTTATTGGCATCGACAACTGCGACACCGGTGTTGCGAAGCGAAGCGTCAATCGCGAGAACGCGCATCTCAGTGCATAAGCCCCTGGACCAAAAAAACAGTACCGGCGACGCCGAAGAGCAGGCTGACAAGCCAAAACCGGCGTTTCTTAGTGAGCGCGGAGATTGCGGCGATGGCAATGGCGATCTGAAACATGGTCACGCCGCGGGCGAGGATTTCGTGTTGATGAAAATTAGATTTCGCTTCGTTTTGTTTTGCGTTGGCTTCTTTTTGAATCTCTTTTTGCTCGTCCTGATAGCGTTCGGCCTTTGTTTTGTCTTCTTCGGTGGCATTTCCGCCCAGAGACATTTTCACATCGAGCACTGCGGCTTTGATTCCTTTCGCCTGATAATATGCCCACTGATCGGATGACTCGATCTGACTCATCATCGCTTCGTTAGCGTGCATTCCTGAAAGCAATCCGGCAATGGCGGCAAGAACGGCGAGGATTGCGGTGCTCAGCGCCACCCACGAAATCCACTTTTCCCCGCCATGCTCGGCGTGGTGCTGGATTTCTTCATGTAAACCTTCCAGCGGAACTTCGGCCTCTTCCATGACGTCCAGTCTAAGGTCGACATCCGTTCCTTCAAGGTCGAAACATTTTGCGACGTGAGTAAGGAGCACGAGAAACCCGGAGTAATTCGGCGGTTTTTGAGTTCGCTCGGTCCGGGAATCATCACCGGTGCCGCGGACGACGATCCTTCCGGCATCGCCACCTATTCTATCGCCGGCGCCCAACATGGTCTGGGACTTCTGTGGACTGCGCTTCTCACCTGGCCGCTGATGGCTTTCGTCCAAATGATGTGCGCGCGCATCGGAATGGTGACCGGCCGTGGACTGGGGGGCGCCCTGCACAAAAAATTCCCACGTCCGGTTATCCTGGTCGCAGCCGTCGCGCTCTTCGCCGCGAATTCCATCAATGTTGGGGCGGATCTCGCCGGAATGGCAGACGCGGGCGAAATGTTCATGCCAATCAATTCGCATATTCTGGTCGTGGTCTTTGGCGTTGGCATTTCCGCGGCCACGATTTTCTTCCGCTATCACCAGATCGCCTCCATCCTAAAATGGCTGGCCGTCGTCTTGTTTGCTTATGTGGTGACCGGATTCATTGTTCATCCCGACTGGTCCAAGATTGCACACGCGGCCTTTATTCCGCGTTGGCCCAAGAACCACGGCGAATGGAGCACGCTGGTTGCGATTCTCGGGACGACAATTAGTCCCTATTTGTTTTTCTGGCAGGCCTCGCAAGAAGTCGAAGAGGAAAAAGCCAAGGGCCGGCGAATGATGATCCGAAGATTTGGGGCGACGCGCGGAGAAATCATTACCCGCAAGATCGACGTCGATATCGGAACATTTTTTTCGAACCTG
The DNA here is from genome assembly GCA_963800015.1 of uncultured Verrucomicrobiae bacterium. Lineage (GTDB taxonomy): Bacteria > Verrucomicrobiota > Verrucomicrobiia > Chthoniobacterales > UBA10450 > AV40. The sequence goes on from CAWCZE010000009.1 coordinate 533,482, forward strand.
GTGATGTTCTTCATCATATTGACCACCGCGCTCACCCTGCACGCGAAGGGAATCACGAATATCCAGACCAGCAAAGATGCCGCCCAGGCTTTGTTTCCGCTTGCTGGAAAATTTGCCGGCACGCTTTTCACACTAGGAGTAATCGGGACCGGCCTGCTCGCAATTCCGACTTTGACCGGCTCGGCTGCGTATGCGCTGGCCGAAACGTTCGCCTGGAAGGAAGGGCTCAATCAACGTTTTCGTGGCGCTCGTCACTTTTATCTCGTGATCATCGTCTCGACCCTGATTGGGATCGGCATGGATTTTCTGAAGGTGAACCCGGTGCGCGCGCTTTACTGGACGGCAGTAATCAACGGAATCCTCGCCCCGTTTCTTCTGGTAACAATTCTGATCGTGGCCACGAGCCGGACCTCCATGAAAGGCCAGCCGAGTTCTTTTGCGAGCGCGGTCGTTGTATCAGTCGCGGCGTTACTGATGTTTGGCGCAGCCATCGGAATGTTTGTCTTCTGATAAGGCAGGTCCGCCACGTCAGCCCCGGAATTCCGTATTGCCGATTACGGAGGAAATTGTCAGATGAGGATATCAGCCCGCTGGCGCTTACGTTCGACGAAAATAATAGACTTCCCGGTTTGACTTAGAGCGCCGCACAGCTGAGCAAATCGATCACTGATGAAAGTACGTGTAGCTGTAATTGGTCTCGCTGTCGTTTCGCTTGTCGCGTGCGACAATAAATCCGAGATCAAGGTTTACCGGGTTTCGAAAGCGCCGCTCGAAGAAGCCGGTCCGGATCAACAATCTGCCATGCCGGCGAATGCCCCGTCGCCGTCGATGCCCGGGGGAATGGGGGCCACGGCCGCGGCGCGGAATCCGACCGGCTCGAAGATCAAATGGGCAAAGCCGGAAACGTGGACGGACGTTCCTCCGTCGGCCATGCGTTATGCGAGCTTCGCCGCGGGCTCGGGCGACAGCAAAGTCGACGTTTCCATCGTCACATTTTCCGGCGAAGGCGGAGGTGACGCGGACAACGTCAATCGCTGGCGCCAACAAATCGGCTTACCGCCAATGACCCCGGCGGACGTCGCCACCCAAATCGAACCACTGAAAAGCGACGGCGCGGAATTTTCCATTGTCGATATCGCGGGCCCAAACGCACGCACACTCGCCGCCTGGACCCGTCGCGATGGACAAGTCTGGTTTTTTAAAGCTACCGGACCGAGCGCCGCGGTTGAGAAAGAGAAACCGAATTTCGTGAAGTTCGTTCAATCGGTTCGATTTTAAGCTCATGGTCCGAACGATCGTCGATATTACTACTTCGCTGAAACTGACGATTGTTTGTCTGGCGGCGGCGATGGTCCTGATTTTCGCCGGAACATTGTCTCAGGTGCATCTCGGCATCCACGAAGCGCAGCAGCGTTATTTTCAAAGCTGGCTGGTTTGGTGGCCGGCCGAGGGGAACGGATTGCGAATCCCAATTTTTCCGGGCGGCCATCTGATTGGTGCTGTTTTGTTGGTTAATCTCATCGCGGCGCATCTGAAACGGTTTCGCTGGAGCATGAAAAAGTTCGGCATTCATCTCACTCATGCCGGGCTGATTATTATGCTGGCCGGCGGCTTATTTACCGACTTGTTCGCAGTCGAGAGTCACATGCGACTCGAACGCGGCGATACCAAGAATTATTCGGAGGACCAGCGGCATATGGAATTGGCCGTGATCGACACGACAGATAACGATCTCGATCAGGTCACGGCGATTCCTGAAAGCGTGTTGCGAAAAAACCGGACGATTGATCACTGGAGTCTGCCGTTTCGGATTGTGATTCGGAACTATTATCCCAATGCGAGTCTGCAAATGCTGAGTCAGGCCGGACCGAATGCCAGGCCGATCGCCAATCAGGGGCCGGGGGCGATGATTGCCGTGCAACCGGTTGCACAACAACGGCCCAGGACGAACGCGATGTGCCGGCGGTGGCTGTTGAAATCCAGCCAAAGGACGGAAACTCGTTAGGCACTTGGCTCGTGTCCGACGCGCTGGGCGCGCCCCAGACGTTCTCCTGCGGCGGACGGACCTGGAAAATTGCGATGCGGACGGCGCGTTATTACAAACCCTTCAGCGTCACCTTGCAGAAATTCACCCACGAGAAATATGCCGGCACCGAGATTCCGAAAAATTTCGCGAGTAAAGTGACCTTGATTGACCCAGACCGGAACGTGAACCGCGACGTTTTGATTTATATGAATCATCCCTTGCGCTACGGCGGCGAAACATTTTATCAGGCCGGCTTTCAACAGGATGATCGCGCGACAATTCTTCAGGTGGTGCACAACCCAACTTTTCTCGCGCCGTATGTCGCCTGCGTCATCGTCGCCGCCGGATTGCTCTGGCAGTTTGGGTTTCACCTGGTCGGATTTGCCCGGCAAAAGCGAGTGGCCGCATGAAACGTTTCGTTCCTTTAATTGTTGTTCTGGTGATGGCCGGCTGGATCGCGGGGAATTGGATGCCGCCGAAAACAGCGGCCGGCGATTTCGACTTTGAGAAGTTTGGAAAAATTCCGGTGCTGGTCGGGGGACGAGTCAAGCCGCTCGATACCGTTGCGCGAAATTCGCTTTTAATCATTCACGGCAAACAAGAGCTGGGCCTCGACACCGGTCGCACTCTGAGTGCGATCCAATGGCTCACCGATGTTCTTTTTGCCGCGCCGATAGCGGATCAATATCCGGTCTTTGTAGTTCAAAACGACGAAGTGCTGGGCTTGTTCGGCTGGGAACAGAGTCAGCGAAAATATTTTAGTTTCAGCGAGTTCTCTCCGTTTCTGAAGCAAATCGAAGAACAAGGCGACCAGGCCGACAAACTCGAAGGGGTGCAGCGTTCGGCATTTCAAAGCGCGATCCTGAATTTGCGAAACGGGCTGGTGCTTTATCAGCGGCTGAAGGACAGCGTTCAACTGGAGGGAACCCAAAACTTTGCCCCCGAGCTTAAAACTTTTGTAGGGAACATTCCGGGTGCCGCCAAAGCGGCGGTCCAGGCGCAACACGGCGAAAAAGATTTCGATCGAACAAAGCTTAACGATCTGGCGGAGCTGATCCAAAAATACGAAAAGGTCTCGGAGATGGCTTACATCCTGGCCGTTCCCCCTCTCGGCGGGGCCGACCAGTGGCATTCTGTTGGCGACAGTTTACTGCGCTCCATCGTGGCCGGAGAGATTCACCCCGTCGTGCGCGAATATGCGGAGATCGGCGACGCCTACCGGATAAATGATCGCGCGAATTTTAATCAACACGTCGATGTTCTAACAAGTTGGTTCGCGAAAGAACAACCGAACGCGGCGAAACGGGCTTCGTTCGAATTGTTGTTTAATCGCCTGCAGCCGTTCAGCCAAAGCATGGCGCTTTACGTTCTGGCGTTTTTGCTGGCGTGTGCGTCATGGCTCGGATGGAGCCGAACTCTTAACCGCAGCGCGTTTTATCTTTTGCTTCTGGCTCTCGCGATCCACAGCTTCGGATTGTTCTCGCGAATGTATCTCCAGGAGCGCCCGCCGGTGACCAATCTTTATTCGTCCGCGATTTTCATCGGTTGGGGCGCGGTCATTGTCTCGCTGATTCTCGAGCGAATTTTTCGCGATGGAATCGGCGCGGCCTGTGCCGGCGCAATCGGTTTTGTCACGTTGATCATCGCCCATCATCTCGCAGGCAGCGGCGACACCCTGGAAATGTTGCAGGCAGTTCTCGATACAAACATTTGGCTCGCGACCCATGTGGTCGCGATTACGACCGGCTACTCGGCAATGTTTCTGGCCGGAATGCTGGCAATTATTTACATCGTGCGCGGCGTTTTCACCCGTTCACTCAGCAAGCAAACCGCCGATTCGCTAGGGCGCATGACTTATGGCGTCGTCTGTTTTGCGACTTTGTTCAGTTTTGTTGGCACTGTGCTTGGCGGAATTTGGGCCGATCAATCCTGGGGCCGATTCTGGGGTTGGGATCCGAAAGAAAACGGCGCCGTCTTGATCGTCCTGTGGTGCGCGATCGTTCTGCATGCGCGCTGGGGCGGGTTCATTCGCCAGCGCGGCCTGATGATGATGGCGATTTTCGGAAACGTCGTGACCAGCTTCTCCTGGTTCGGGGTAAACATGCTCGGCGTCGGCCTTCACTCGTACGGCTTCATGCAAAAAGCATTTCCCTGGCTGCTGGGTTTCATGATCAGCCAGCTCGCATTGATTACGATTGCCAGCATGCCGTTGGAACATTGGCGAAGTTTTCGCAATCCAGCGGGCAGCGGGCCGGCAGTCGGCGACACCGAACCGGTCGCTAATTGAGACTCTTAATATAAGAGACCAGCGCTTTCAGATCCTGATGAATTAAAGCCGCAACGAATGGGCAGGAAAACGGTTTCATTATAGAAGGCATGCACATGAAGAACTTTCCGGGAATATTGGCGGCTGTCGCCGTCGCTGGATTCAGCGGTCACGCGTTGGCCAAGAGCGCAAACTCGGACTCAGCGCCACCGCCGCCGCCGGTGCATCATGCTGCGACCGCGCCGGTTGCGGCACCTGTTAGTTGGTGGGATTCCACACAACGCGGCGGGCGGCGTTCCGCACAGTGTTACAGGAACAGGTTCATATCGCCCGGTAACGATTCCGGGCAATGGGCAGCAAACTCTTGTTTATCCCGGAGTGCGGAATTCCATGGTTCGTCATCCGGCGAATTTGAATTTGAACGCTGTTCACAACAGCGCGTCACAGGGCATTGGCAAGGTCCGTTCGCAACCGGTTAGCGGACTCGTCACGAAAGCAAAACTTGATCCGCAAAAGTCCGCCCAGTTGCGGAACTGGACGGGCAATCGTTCAAGCACCACGCAAGCGAAGCAATTCAACGCGAATAATCAGCATCATCATCACGATCACGATTGGTGGAGGCATCATTGCGTCGCGTTCATTTTTTTCGATGACGGCTGGTGGGGCTGGGATGATGGCTGGTGGTATCCGGCCTGGGGCTACGACGCTTCCTCTTATTATCAATACAACCAGCCGATCTATGGCGATATTTCGCCGGAGCAAATCGTGGCCGGCGTTCAGGCGGAATTGCAACGGCGCGGTTATTACACGTATGCGATTGACGGCAAAATGGGTCCGCTAACCCAGGCTGCGCTTGCTCGGTATCAAACCGACCATCACATGAACATCACGTCGGGTATGGATCCCGCCACCCTCAACTCGCTCGGCGTCATTCGCTGAGTTGCAACGATGCCGGATTTGGCGTTCAGGATGGAGTGGAAAATCGGAACACTCCTCAAAAGCGAAGCAACGTCAGCGCGGGGCTGCTGATGTTTCGGCGGCAGAATCATTCGCTCGAATTTCTTCTCGTTCATCCGGGCGGTCCGTTCTGGAAAAATAAACACGAAGGCGCGTGGTCGGTTCCGAAAGGCGAAGTCCAGCCTGATGAAGATTTGCTAACTCGGGCGCAGATAGAATTCGAAGAAGAAATCGGATTCAAACCGCGCGGTGATTGGTTTCCAATTGGTTCGATCAAACAAAAAAACGGCAAGACGGTTCACGGCTGGGCGTTTGAGGGCGATTTGCCCGAGCCGTTCGAATTGAAATCGAATACATGCGAGGTGGAATGGCCGCCGCGCTCGGGAAAATTCATCGAAATCCCCGAAGTCGACGACGCCCAATTTTTCCCGCTCGAAGTTGCTCGCGGCAAAATCAATCCGGCGCAAATTCCCTTTCTCGAGCGCGTGAGCGAGAAGGTCGAAAAATAATCACCGGCTCCTCGCGAATCATCAGTTCGCGAGGAAGCGGTGTCGGCTCACACCACGATCTACCGGTTTTCGTTAGCTTCCGAAGGGGCTAGCACGCAGCGAAAACCGTAAATGACGTCGCGTTCGTTTCGGTCGACGACGTTACGATACGACGATTGCATTTCGAGCCGATTCATCGTGGCCCACGAACCGCCGCGGAGCACGCCCCAATCGCGCCCAGTCGGAGTTGTTGTCCCGCCTTTGTAAGTATCGGCGCACCATTCCCAAACGTTGCCGCCAAGATCGTAGAGACCAAACGCGTTGGTTTTGAAACTTCCGACCGCGGCGGTCGCGCCGTGCCTTTGGGAGCTTCCATAGTTGCCCGCGCTACTCGGCGGTGGCCACTGTTTGCCCCATGGAAATTGATCTTTGATTTTGCCGTCGCGCGCTTGCGGCGTTCCACCCGGTTCATTCTGCAAACCCACCGCCGTGCTCCATTCGCGGTCGGTCGGCAAACGATACGATTGCCGCTCTTCGATCAGGTTGTCGTCGTGCTCCTTTTCAGTCAGCCATTTGCAAAATGCCATTGCGTCAAACCAGTTCACTTTGACGATGGGATGGTTTGGCGCCTGTTGAAAATCTGTCGGTTCGTAATGTCGTCCAGTCGCCTGGACAAAAAGCGCGTAATCCTGAACCCGCGTTTCCCAAATCGAAACCCGGATATCACCCACCGGCACAAACTTCATGCCTAACGAGTTCGTGAACGCTTGTCCGGGAGCCGGTCCGACACTTTTTTCCAGTCGCGCCGCCAAGAATGTTTGCTGTTGCGGATCAACCTTGCCGGTGACTGTCGTCGGATTGTATCCGGACAATCGCAGTTCGTAAGCCACGTCGCCGGGCTTTACTTCTTCGATCACCAGCGGGGTTTGGCCGAGTTCCTTGCCATTTGCCCGGACCAGTGCGCCGCCTGGCGCGCTGGTGATTTTTACACTGCCGTTGCCGAACACGAAGTGGGCGGTGTTAGGCTGCTGCGGGCCGACGGCGATGTTTTGGTCTTCATCAGGCCAGCCCGGGAGCCGGGCAGTGATGCGATGGGTGCTCGCGGGCAGCTCAATTTCCAGCGGCGTACGGCCACGCCCACTCCCATCGATATTAATTTCAGCGCCGCTCGGGTCGCTCGTGATCTTGATTGGCGCGGTAACAAACGCCAAAGATTTCTTCGTCGTCTCGCCGCGCCGAATTTCCACATCTTCATGCATTTCCCAATCACCGCGATGCATCGTGACGGAATATTTTCCGGTTGGCAGATCGACGATTATTTGCGGAGTTACGCCGTTGCGAAGGGTTTGATTGTCTTCGCTTCGCAACGAAAACTGCGCGCCGGGCGGTTCGGATTCCAGATCGATTCCGCCCTTGCTCCGCACCAGGTGAAAATCTGCCGGCGCTGGCGCGCGCATCGCGCCCAGATCAATCGTGGTCTCAATCGGTTCGAACCCAGGGCTCATGATTCGCAGCCGATATTTGCGCGGCTCGAGATCATCGAACGTCGCCGGACTTTTTTCGGCGTGATCCCCCAGGATTACCAACGCGCCGGCGGGCTCGGTCCGGATGGTCCGCTTCAAATGCATCTCGGCGTTCGACCCATTCGCGAAATGAGTAAACCCAAAATGCGGCCGCTCCGACCGCGAGAATCAAAATCGTTGCGGCCAACATTTTCCACACTGGTCTCCGCTTTGCCGGAGACTCACCGTTATCGAGCGCGGTCAGGTCGCGATGCATGTCCGCCGCAGCCCGATATCGCTTCTTCGGATCGTGCGCGCAGGCCTTCACCAAAACGTCGTTGAGCTGCAACAGTTGCTCGCGATCCGGGCGCGTACTCAACTGCGAATCGATTTCGGGAAAATCGAGGCGGTCTTTTCCGGTGCTGACCTCGTAAAGAAGTTTGCCAAGGCTAAAGATATCGGCTTGCGGCGTCCCTGGTCCTTCTGGCGGCACGTAACCTTCCGTCCCGACAAACGATTGCTGGCCACTTAGCGCGACCAATCCGATGTCGGCAAGTTTCGGAACCCCATCCATAAAAATGATGTTGGAGGGTTTTATGTCGCGATGAGTCAACCCGTGTGAATGCAGGGCGGCGAGTGCTTCCGTCAACGAGATGCCGAGCTGAATCGATTCGCCGGCTGAGAGACGTTTGTGTCGCGCCAGGTCGCTTTTCAGTGTCCGTGGCTCGTAGTTGACGAGATCGATCTTGCGCCCGGCGACGTGGTCGTCAGCGAGCTCCATACTATAATAGAGGTGTTCCGCTGTCCGGCCGACGTGAAGGATATCGACGAACCCGCCGTGCTCGCGTGAGATCGGCTCGAAGGCCGACATTCCCTCAAATTCGCGAAGAAATGCGCGCTCGCTTTCGAACGTGCTTCGATAGACGATTTTCACCGCCCGCAGTCCGCCCGTCACGGTGCGCGCCATCCAGATCTCGCCATAGGCGCCCCGGCCAATCACGCGTAGAAGTTCGTGATCGGGGACTACAGGGGTTTGAGCGGAAACTTGGGCCGGAATGGTGCCGATTTTACACAGTATCAGCGTAACAGGCAATACGAGGCGCGGCCCCGCCTGCCGGCAAACGATATCTGATTAGCGTCCGGCTTTTTCCAGCGCTCGAATTTCTTTCTTCAAAGCTGCGCCGACCCGATGCCGCGCGAGGTAAACCTGCCCAACGCTCACCTTCAATTGCGCGGCAACTTTCTGAGCGGGCCATTCTTTCCGAACGTAGCAGTCAAAAATCTGAAACTGTTTCGCATCGACCTTCTTCTTTACCCGCGCGATAGCACCCTCGAACAAATTTTCCTTCCACTCCGCTTCCCATACCGCATCAATGTCAGCAACACCGGCATCCGGAACCCGCTCGATTGTGGCGGTGAGACGATCGTCCGTTGTTCTGGGCGCTTTGGCGTTGCCCGGTTCGCGTTTGCGAAATTGATCGACGATTCGCCACCGGGTGATTTGCAGCAACCATCCTTTAAACGAGCCGCGGTTAGGATCGTATTTCAGTTTCTCGATGTTCTTGGCGACTGTGATCACCGTTTCCTGCACGACTTCCTGCGCTTCCGCGTCAGTCAGTCCGGATTTGCGCGCGGCTGAGTAAATCAGTCTCCAATAACCATCGAAAAACTCCTGCCAATGTTTTCGGTCGTTCCAGTCAGCCAGGCGATCAATCAGGCTGCGTCGCGTTGCTGCTAATCGAGTCGTTTTCATCGCTGATCCTAAGCCTCTGCCTTGTAGCAGAATATAGGATCGATTTCATGAAAGATTTGCAGTCGACTGGCGTAATCACACCATGCAACTTCCAGCCTCGCTCTCCAAGCTAGCCGAAATCATTGTCCGCCCGTTCTTGTGGCTTGGCCGGCTCCTGTCGAAAATCTGGTTCGCCGTTTTCGGCCGCGTTTCCTGGAGTCCTCCCGGCTGGCTTTCACGAACCAACGAAGCGTGGTCTCGTTTCGGCAACAGCCGGCCATGGACGAACGCATCCTTGGTGCTCGGCCTTTTATTAATTGCGTATGGCTCGCTCTGGACGTGGAACTGGTACCAAAACCGGCCAAGACCACATTTCGTTTCCGCATCAGTTGGATCAATCCCAGTTACCAAGCTGGACAAAGATCTTCAATATCCACCGCTGGTGATCAGATTCAGTGATCCGGCAGCGCGGTTGGAGGATTTGAAAAGGCCGTCGCTTGCCGGCGTCCGCCTCGAACCACAAATCGCCGGAGCCTGGTCGTGGAACTCGGACCGGGAACTGACATTTCGTCCGACCGAGGATTGGCCCGCGGACCGAAAATTCCAGATCACTTTTGATAAACAATTTTTCCCGCCGCAGGTTTTGATGGAACGGCTGAGCTACGAAGCGCGGACTCCTGCGTTTTCAATCGGGATCTCGCAACTGCAACTTTATCAGGATCCAACAAATCCGAAACAACGGCAGGTCACGGCAACGCTCGAACTGACGCACGCGGTCGAACCAGGCGAACTGGATAAACATATCAAGCTGAGCATGGTCGGCGATTCGCCGGTGTTCCCGCCATCAGAACCGGCGCCACATTTCACTGTCACCTACGGACTGCATCATCGTCTGGCCTATTTGCGCAGCTCCAACGTCGCGTTGCCGGAGAAAGAAGATTTCATGAAGGTCGAAGTGAGCAGTGGCGTGCGGACGGCACAGGGTGGCGCGGAAACGCACGATTCGGTCGAACAAAAAATATCAATTCCTTCGGCCGCCACCGCGTTTCAGATCAATTCGATCGAAGGAAACATCGCCCGGAACAAATCCGGCGAACCGGAACAGGTCCTGATCCTGACGACGACGGCCGACATCAGCACCCGGGACCTGGCCAAAGGCGTGAAAATTTGGCTGCTGCCAAAACGCGAGGTCGAAGCTTCTGAAGATGAAGATTCGGAAAGTGCCGACCAAAGCGACAGCGAAACTAAGTCGAAGGATTCGGAAGACTCCGACGACACGAGCGAATCGAAGAAAGCAGGCGCGAAATGGGAAAGCGCGACGGATGTGCCAGACGAGATTCTGGAACAGGCGAAGCCGATTCAATTCAACACCCTTCCGTCGGAAAAGGCGCAGGACCGGCAACACGCGTTTCGCGTTCGGGTGGAAACTGAAGGCGAACTCTACATCCGCGTCGCCAAAGGCGTGAAAGCATTCGGCGATTATCCGTTGGCAGACGATTACAACGCGGTCGTAGCGGTGCCGGAATTTCCGCGTGAAGTGCAGATTGACAGCCAGGGCGGACTGCTCGCTCTGAGTGGCGAACGGAAATTATCGATCCGCTCTCGTGGATTGAATGCGATCGAATACGAAATCGCGCGGGTGGCGACGACGCAAATCAATCACCTGGTCAGCCAGACCGAAGGCAAGTTTGAGAACCCGGAGTTCAAGGATCCGCACTTGTTCAGTCAGGAGAACATTTCGCGAATCGCGATTCAGCATCAGCCGATTGCGCAGCAGAATAAATGGAAAGCGAATTATTCGGCGTTCGATTTCGCCGAACAGCTGAAAAAACCGGCCGATGGCGGCAGCGAGCGTGGGCTGTTCTTTTTGACCGCGCGCGGCTGGGATCCGGAAAAGAAGAAACCGATCGGCGACATCAAGGACAGCCGGTTTCTCCTCGTTACCGACATCGGAATCCTGACCAAGAAAAGGCACCGACGGCAGCAGCGATGTTTTTCTGATTTCGATCAAGACCGGCAAACCGATGGCCGATGCGACGGTCGACATTCTGGGCAAAAACGGAATTCCGATTCAAACCGCGAAGACCGGTGCGGATGGCCATTGCGCGTTTACGTCGGTTGAAAAATCCGAACGCGAAAAATCGCCGGTCGCGTTTATCGCGCGCAACGGCGACGACATCGCGTTCATGCCATTCGCGAGCGAAGATCGGGTTCTGAATTTTTCGCGATTCGACATCGAAGGTGCGGAGAATATCGGTCCTGATGGGCTCGACGCGTTCGTTTTCACTGAGCGCGGCGTTTATCGTCCGGGCGACGAAATTCACGCGGGCGTGATCGTCAAACAGCGCAACTGGCAGGGAAATCTCAAAGGTTTGCCGGTTGAGACGGAAGTGATCGATGCGCGCGACCTGAAAGTGCAGACGAAGAAAGTCACGCTGCCGGACACTGGGTTCGTCGAGCTGAATTATCAGACTGCCAACGAATCACCGACCGGCACTTACACGTTCAACATTTACCTGATCAAAGATAACAAGCGCGGCACTTTGCTGGGTTCGACAACGACCAGCGTCAAAGAATTCCTGCCGGATCGAATGAAGATCGAGACCCGGCTGTCCAAGGCTGCGCCGAAAGGATGGATCAGCCCGAACGAAATGCATGCCTCCATCGCCCTGGCGAATCTCTACGGAACGCCGGCGACCGATCGTCGCGTCACTGGAAAGGTCGAGCTCGAGCCCGACCGCCTTCTCGTTCCCCGAATTTCCGGAGTTCACATTTTTCGATCCGCTGCTCGACGAAAAGAAGAGCGGCAGCGAGCAAACGATCGATCTTGGCGAACAAAAGACCGACAACGACGGAAATGCTGAATTCGATCTCCAGCTCGAAAAGTTTCGCCGATTCAACCTACTCAATGCGTTTCATCGCGGAAGGTTTCGAAGGCGAAGGCGGCCGCAGCGTCACCGGCTATGTCAACGCGCTGGTTTCAGCGTTGCCATATGTGATCGGATACAAAGCCGACGGCGATCTTCATTACATCGACATGAACAAACCGCGCGCGGTCGATCTTGATCGCGGTCGATCCGCAGCTGAACCGGATCGCCGTCGAAAATGTAACCCTCAACGTCATTGCGCAGGAATACGTTTCCGTTCTGAAAAAACAGGAGAACGGCAATTACGCTTACGAATCGGTTTTGCGAGAGCGGCCGATGAAATCGGAGAAGATCGCCGTGTCCGCGCAACGGACTTCATTACGCGCTGCCAACCGGCGAGCCGGGCGATTACGTGCTCGAATTGCGCGACGATCAAGGATCGCCGCCTGTCAGCAAACTTCATTTCTCGGTCGTTGGTCAGGGCGCGGCGTCGCGGTCGCTGGAGAAAAATGCCGAGCTGCAGATCAAGCTCGATCAGCAAGCAATACAATCCGGGCGAAGACATCGCGATCAGCATCATTGCGCCGTACGCCGGCAGCGGCTTGATCACCATTGAGCGCGAAAAGGTTTACACTTACGCCTGGTTCCAGGCGACAACCGCGAGCAGCGTTCAGCACATTCGTCTTCCGGAAGCGTTCGAAGGCAGCGGTTACATCAACGTCTCATTCATTCGCGCGCTCGATTCGAAGGAAATCTTCGTCAGTCCGCTCAGCTATGGAGTAGTTCCGTTTACCGCGAACGTTGAGAAGCGCCGGCTGAAGATCGATCTCGACAGCGCAGCAATCGTGAAACCCGGCGACGCGTTGCATATCGGCTACAAGACCGATCGCCCTTCCAAGATCGTCGTCTTCGCAGTCGACCAGGGCATTTTGCAGGTCACCGATTACAAAACGCCAAATCCGATTGGTTATTTCTTCCGCAAATGCGCGCTCGGCGTCGAGACCGCGCAAATTGTCGATCTTATTATTCCGGAGTTTTCGCTGTTGCGATCCCTTTCCGCGTTCGGCGGTGACGGTGGCGAAGAAAAGCACCTCAATCCATTCAAGCGCGTCACGGAGAAGCCGGTCGTGTTCTGGTCCGGTGTTCTTGATGCGGACCCGAACCGGCGCGAAGTCGTTTACAACGTTCCAGATTTCTTTGACGGCACGTTGAAAATCATGGCGGTCGCGGTTTCGAGCGACACGATCGGGTCGTCCGATCGGACTTCGCTGATTCGCGGGCCGTTTGTGGTGACGCCGAGCGTTCCGGTGCTTGCCGTGCCAGGCGACGAATTCGAAGCCGGCGTGACGGTGGCGAACAACGTTGAAGGATCCGGCGCTGATGCCGAGATCGAATTGCGCGCGGAAACGTCGCCGCAGTTATCGGTCAAAGGCCAGGCGATGCAGAAAATGCAAATTGCAGAAGGCCGGGAGAAGAGCGCGGTATTTCGCTTTCATGTGAACGACGCGCTCGGTTCGGGCGAAATCAGGTTTACTGCCAGCCGCAATGGAACCGAAATAAAGCGTCGCGCGACTCTCAGCGTTCGACCCGCAGTCCCATTCGCGACCGATGTTCACAGCGGCAATTTCAAGAAAGCGAGCATCGACGTTCCGATCAAACGCCAACTTTATGCCGAGTTTTCGAAACGCGACGCCGCCGTCTCCGCGACGCCGCTCGGGTTGGCGCACGGATTGGATTCTTATCTGAAAAATTTCCCGTACGGCTGCAGCGAACAGGTAACCAGCGGCGCGTTTTGCCGGCTCGTGCTTTCGAGTGAAGCCGACTTCGGCCTAAACCGCGGAGAAATCACCGCGCAAATGGAGAAAACGTTCAACATTTTGCGTCGTCGCCAAAACGCGCAAGGCGTGTTCGGTTACTGGGCGGCCGAAAACGGCGAATACATCAGTTTCAATCACGCGTACGTGATGGATTTCCTGAGCGAAGCGAAAGCGGCCGGATTCCCCCCACCGGCGGAAATGTTCGCGAGCGGTTTGCGCAGTTTGCAGCGGATGGTCGCAAAGCAGCCGGAGGACATCGTCGACGCGCGCCGGGTCGCCTATGGGATTTACGTGCTGACCCGTGAAGGAGTGATCACGACCAACTACATCCTCAATCTTCAGGATTATCTGAATAAGAAACACGCGGACGAATGGCAAAACGACCTCACCGGCGTTTATCTCGCGGGCTCGCTCAAGCTTCTCCACAAAGACAAAGAGGCTGAGGCGTTGATCGACAAATTCAAAATCGACAACAAGGCCGAGCGATCTTACGAAATTTTCTGTCAGCCACTCGGGAGCCATTCACAATACATCACGGTGTTGGCGCGACAGTTTCCCGCGCCGGCTCAAGAAGATCTCGGCCAACCAGTTCGAACAAGTGCTGAAACCGATCGGCGACGGACAGTTCAACACGCTGTCGGCGGCCTATGCGGTTCAAGCTTTGAAAGTGTACTCCCACGCGATCGCGCAAAATCCGCCGCAACTGACGATCGCCGAAGTCCACGCGGACAAACGCGAAGTCAGCCTGGTCAGCGCCGCGAAGTTGTTGCAAAGCACGCAATTCTCGAAAGACGCGACGGCAATTCGATTCAAGAGCGCGCCGCCGCTTGGCGGACCGGGCGCGTTTTATCAGGTCGTCGAGGCCGGGTACGATCGCCACGCGCCGGTGAAAGCAACAGATGATGGCTTGGAAATTTACCGTGAATTGCTCGACAAGGACGATAAGCCCGTGACTCGCACAAAACTCGGCGAGCCGGTGCACGTGCGCGTGCGCTTGCGTAGCACGAAGAAAGACGAAAGCTTTACCAACGTCGCAGTGGTCGATCTGTTGCCCGGAGGATTCGAAGTAGTCGGCTCGTCGTTGCAGCCTGGCGTTTCATCCATCAACGGCGTCGATTACGTCGATGTTCGCGAAGACCGCGCGTTGTTTTTCGGGACGGCGAGCGAAAACGTTCTCGAGATTAATTATCAGATTAAGTCGACTAACCGCGGCGAGTTCGTTGTTCCGCCGGTGTTCGCCGAATCGATGTATGAGCGAAACATCAAAGGCCGCGGAGTTGGCGGTAAAATCACGGTGACCGAATGAGGAAAGCATTGCGGAGTTCGAATTGCGAAGTCGCGGAACGAAGATTCTCGCGACGACGTGCATCTGTTGACAATCCGCAATCCGCAGTTCGGCAATCCGCAATTCGAGTTATTCGTCAGCTGCCGTTATCATTGCCGTCATCTGGCTGTTTTTGCCAAAGCCGCCGCTGCTCGACGGTATTTCATTCTCGCAAAGCATCCGGGACCGCAACGGCGAATTGCTGCGCGTCACATTAACGTCCGACCAGAAGTTTCGAATTTGGACGCCTCTTCCGCAGATTGCGCCGGAACTCGCTGACGCCACTCTCCAATACGAGGACAAATACTTCGCGCGGCACCCTGGCGTGAATCCGTTCGCGCTCGCTCGGTCAGGATTTGGATTCGTTCGCCGCGGTCCGCGCACCGGCGCTTCCACCATTACCATGCAAGTGGCGCGTTTGAGATTTCATCTCCAAACCCGAACGGCCCTGGGCAAGATGCGGCAGATTGTGCGGGCGCTTGAGCTGGAACGACACTATTCAAAATCTCAAATTCTCGAGGCGTATCTGAATCTCGCGCCTTACGGCCGCAACATCGAAGGCATTGGCGCGGCCAGTCAGATTTATTTTGGAAAAGCTCCAGCGCATTTGACGCGGCCGGAATCAGTTTCGCTGAGCGTTATCCCGCAAAGTCCGACCCGGCGCGCGTTGCACGCGGACCGCGAAAACCGTTCGCTCAACGTGGCGCAGGGCAATTGGTACGATCGCACAAGCATTGATGACAAATCGCCGGTCCGGGAATTCAGCGCGCGGGCTGAGAGCGAACGAACCTTTTTCGCGCCACATTTCGTTCAACAAGTTCTGACAATGGTAGGGTCGGCGCGCTACGCCGACCGGACATCGCAGCGCGATGTCCCGACCTCAATCACGACGACACTCGACCTGGGGAAACAGCAACTCGTCGAACGTCGGATCGCCGATTACATCCGGGCAAATCGTAACCGCGGATTTCAAAATGCCGCGGCGATGCTGGTTGATGTTCGGAACATGGATGTGCTGGCGCAGGTCGGTTCCGCCGACTTTTTCAATGCACAGATCGAAGGTCAGGTCGACGGAACTCGCAGTCCGCGTTCACCCGGCTCGACCCTGAAGCCTTTCGTTTACGCCCTCGCGATTGATCAAGGCCTGATTCACCCGTTATCGATTCTCGCGGACGCGCCGCGCAGTTTTGGCGACTACAATCCGGAAAATTTTGATCGTGATTTTCTCGGGCCGATTCGGGCATGCGATGCTTTGGCTCGCAGCCGAAATCTTCCGGCGGTTGAACTGGCGTCGCAGCTGGCGAATCCAACGCTCTACGAATTTCTTCGCGGCGCCGGAGTTGCGTTGCCGCGCTCGGAGCCGCTCTACGGCCTGGCTCTTCCTCTTGGCGGCGCGGAAATCAAAATGGAGGATTTGGTGCGACTCTATGCCGCGCTCGCTGACAATGGCGAGCTGCGTCCGCTTCGCCGCAAACAATCTGATCCGATCGAGGCCAAGGGTCGTCGCGTGCTCACTCCGGAAGCGGCGTTCCTTACCCTGGAAATGTTAAATGTGCCGCGCCCGGAAATTGGGTACGTCGATTCGAGCAATGTTGCGCCGGTGTTTTGGAAAACGGGAACGTCGCACGGTTTTCACGACGCCTGGTCGGTGGCGGTTTTTAATCATTACGTCCTCGCAGTTTGGGTCGGAAATTTCGACGGCAAGCCAAATCCGGCATTCGTCGGTCGCGCCGCCGCCGCGCCACTTTTGTTTCAAATGATCGATGCCCTTCGTGCGAGCTGGCCGGAACCTGTCGAAGCGCATCGGCCACCGCCGAACGCAAATTTGAAGCGGGTGGAATTCTGCGCCGTGTCCGGCGATTTGCCGGGAAAAAATTGCACGCATCGCATTGAGGGGTGGTTCATTCCTGGAATCTCGCCCATTAAAACGTGCGACGTGCACCAGGAAGTTCTGCTCGATGTCGCAACTGGTTTGCGCGTGCCGATCGATGATGGAACGCGACTTCTCCGGCGGGAAGTTTACGAGTTCTGGCCGAGCGATTTGCTGAAACTATTCGAACGCGCCGGACTGCCCCGGCGTTCGCCGCCGCCATTCCTGCCCGGAACCGAAACCGAGTTGACCGCGCGCAGCGGCAATCCACCGAAAATTGTTTCTCCAGCCGAAGGCAACGCCTCGCTCCTCGACACGTCCGGCGAAATCCCGCTCCGAGCGAAGGCCGACGCCGACGTGCGTGAGATTTACTGGTTCGCCAATCGGAGTTTCATCGGAAAATCACACGCTGCCGATATGCTCGGCTGGAAATCCTCGCGCGGCAGTTATCAATTGATCGCGCTCGACGACCACGGTCGTTCCAGTTCCTGCAATGTGATCGTGCATTGAGCGGCTGCGATTGCCCCGAACGCTTTCGGAGCTACAGGTAAAATGTGTCGCGACAATACACGCTTCATCGCCCGGCAACGGCAGGTTCCGTCCACATCGATTACGCGGCGGAGCTCAACGAACAACAGCTCGCTGCTGTCACCGCGCCACCCGGTCCGCAGTTAATCATCGCCGGCGCCGGTTCCGGAAAGACCAGGACGCTGACTTACCGCGTCGCCTATCTCCTCGAGAACGGAATCGACCCACGAAACATTTTACTGCTGACGTTTACCAACAAGGCTGCGCGCCAAATGCTCGACCGGGTGGCAAGTGTTCTGCCTATCGATGCCAGCGGAATTTGGGGCGGAACGTTTCACTCGGTGGGAAATCGGATCCTGCGGCGTCACGGCAGCGCGATCGGTTACAACAGCGGTTTCTCGATCATGGATCGCGAAGATCAAAAAGATTTGATCAACAGCGTGGTCGCAAGCGCCGGAATCGACCCTAAGGAAATTCGGTTCCCGAAAGGCGATGTGCTGGCGGAGATTTTCAGTTTCGTGATCAACACGGAAACTCCGATGGAAGAACTGCTGGCGGAAAAGTTTCCATATTTCATTCCGTTACTCGACAAGATCAAAGACGTTCAGGCCCGCTACGAAAAAAAGAAGAAGTCGACCAACTCGATCGATTTCGACGATCTGCTTCAAAAGACGCTGACGATGTTGCAGGAAAACGCGAGCATCGCGCAGTTTTATCGCCGGCAGTTTCAATTCATTCTGGTCGACGAATATCAGGACACAAACAAAATCCAGGCCGACTTGATCGATCTGCTCGCCGAGGAGCATCGCAACCTCATGGTGGTCGGCGACGACGCCCAATCGATCTACTCCTGGCGCGGCGCGAATTTCAAAAACATTCTCGAGTTTCCAAAACGTTATCCCGGACGCGCAGGTTTTTAAGATCGAGATGAATTATCGGAGCGTCCCGGAGATTTTGCAGGTCGCGAATTCGGCGATTTCGGCAAACGTCGACCAATTCAAAAAAAACCTGCAGCCCGTCCGCGAATCGAATTCGGTCAGACCGGCAGTCGTCGCCTTGAACGACGGCAGCGAGCAGGCACAGTTCGTGGCCCAGCGAATTCTCGAATTGCGCGATGAAAATGTCGACCTGAACGAGATCGCGGTCCTTTATCGCGCTCATTATCACGCGCTCGAGCTGCAGCTGGAACTGTCGAGGCGCGGAATTCCGTATCAAATCACCAGCGGAATTCGATTTTTCGAACAGGCCCACATCAAGGACGTGATTTCATTTTTGCGTCTGGTGGCCAATCCGCGCGATGAAGTTGCGTTCAAGCGGATGGCGAAATTGTTGCCCGGCATCGGAAATCGCAGTGCCGACAATCTTTGGAACGCGTGGGAACAATCCCTCAACGAGCGAGGCGAAATCACTTCCTGGAGCGAACGGTTGCTGCCGATGAACGTAAGCGCGAAATCGAAGAAGCACTGGAGCCAGGTCGCACACACCCTGGACGAAATCGCGCCGGGCGGTCAGCCGAATCCGCCGTCGGAAATGATCACATCCGTACTGGAGGCGATTTACGACGAATATGCGAAGGTGAATTTCACGAATTACGAACTGAGAAAGGAAGATCTGAATCAGCTCGCGGCTTTTGCGCGGCAATTTAAAGATCTGAACGAATTTCTTTCGCAGCTTGCGCTGATCAGCAATGTCGACGCCGAAGCTGCGCCCAATCAGGCCGCCGACCGCGAGGCGGTGAATCTCTCAACGGTACATCAAGCCAAGGGATTGGAATACCGCACGGTGTTTGTGATCTGGTTGACCGACGGAATGTTTCCAAGCAGCCGATCGCTGGACGATCGCAATAATCTCGAAGAGGAACGCCGCTTGTTTTACGTCGCAATCACTCGAGCGAAGGACGAGCTGTATCTGAGTTATCCGCATATGCGCCTGACCGGCGGCTACGGCGACGTGTTCCAGCGACCGTCGCGTTTTCTGAAGGAAATTCCGAACAAGCTCGTCGAAGACTGGCAGGTGCAGAGAGGATAATCCGCAGATTTCGCAGATTTTCACGGATGAAAAAACGGAGCGGCAAAATTAATCTGCGAACATCTGCGCAATCTGTGGAGGAATGAATCTTTCGCCGGAAAAGAAGATCGCAGGCATCCTTGCGCCGTTGTTTGGGTTGCGAAGCGAAGATGATCTTGGAATCGGTGACGTCGCGGTGTTGCGCGAATTCATCGATTGGGCGGCGGAGATTGGTTTCAAAGTGGTTCAGCTGTTGCCTATCAATGAAATGGGCGCAGACAACAGTCCGTACAATGCGATCAGCGCGATGGCGATCGAGCCTACCACGTTGCATCTGGCGCCGGGATTCCCGGAGGATCTAACTCGGGCGGATTACGATCTCAGCCTGGCCGAGATCGATGTCACCAAATTGCGCCGCAACAAAGTGCGGTACAAAGACGTGCGAAAGTTGAAGCGAGCGATTGCTTCAACAGGCTTTTGCTAATTTTCGGAAGCAAGCGCCTGAGCGGTGCACGAAGTTTCGCGAATTTTGCGAACGCGAATCGGGCTGGCTGAATCGAATACGCATTGTTTCGCGCGCTGGTGGAAACCAACAACGGATTTGAGGCGTGGGACCAGTGGCCGGAGGAACACCAGACAATTTCATCGGCGCGAGCGTGGCTGGCGCGGCAAACATCGGATGGGCAGCGCGAATTTTCCCAACGCGAAGATTTTTTCCGCTACGTGCAATGGGTTGCTCATGAACAATGGTCTGCCGTTAAGAATCACGCCGAACAACGGGGCATCGCTCTGATGGGCGATATTCCGTTTGGGGTGAGCTACTACAGCGCCGATGTATTTGCCCGGCCGGAACAGTTTGCGCTCGATTGGTCCGGAGGCGCGCCGCCGGAAACCCACTTCAAAGACGACAAGTTCACCCAAAAGTGGGGACAAAACTGGGGCATTCCGCTCTACCGCTGGTCGACAATGCGTGATCGTGGATTCGATTGGTGGCGGCAACGGGTTCGAGCCCTCGCGCATTGCTTTCATCTTTTTCGGATCGACCACGTTCTCGGCTTCTACCGCATTTACGCGTTTCCATGGCGTCCCCAGAGCAACAAAAAATTTCTCGACCTGGAATGGAATGAGATGCTCGAGAAGACCGGCGGCCGCGCCCCGCATTTTGCGCCGCGCGATGATTCAACATGGGAAAATTGCCAGGCCAATTGCCGCGAAGGCGAAGAATATCTTGGAGTCGTACTGGAGGAGGCCGGCCGTGGGCGAGTGATCGGAGAAGACCTCGGAACGGTGCCCGATTACGTTCGTCCCAACTTGCGTTCGTTAGGCATCGCCGGATTCAAAATTCCACAGTGGGAATTTTATCATGGACGAGTCACGCCCGGCTCGGAATACGAGAGATTGTCCGTCGCCACTTACGCCACTCACGATCATCCGCCGCTTCGCGCGATGTGGGAGGAGGCGCTTCATGGCAATGGCGACGTCGCCGCCCAAGCCCGGTCCGATCTCGACAAGATCGCGACGTTTGCCGAGTTCAAACATCCCGGCGCGGAGTTGGATTTCGAGCGCGATTTTTATCCCGCGATCATGCACGCGCTTTTTCGAAGCGAATCCTGGCTCGCAGTGGTGATGATCACAGATTTGCTGGCGCGAAAGTATCGATTCAACGTGCCTGGCGTAAGCGCGACTTCCAATTGGACACGGCGGATGCAGCGCAGCATTTCGCAATTGCGATCCAGCCCGAGAGAGCGAAAGCGGATGGAGCTGATACGACGCCTGTTGGAGCAAACCGGTAGAGTCTGATCCACAGATTGCGCAGATTTTCACAGATTATGACGCCGGGCAGAAAAATCTGCGTGAATCTGCGAAATCTGCGGATAATAAGAACCTATGAAGTCTCCGATTAAAGTCGCCGTTACCGGCGCCGCCGGCCAAATTGGCTATGCTCTTGTCTTTCGCATCGCCTCCGGCGAAATGTTCGGCCCAGATCAGCCTGTCGCGCTTCATCTGATTGAAATTCCGGCAGCGCTCAATGCGCTCGAAGGCGTGGTGATGGAATTACATGATTGCGCGTTTCCACTCGTGCAATCGATCGTGCCCACCGCCGATCTCGACGAAGGATTTCGCGACGTCAATTGGGCGTTGCTGGTCGGCAGCGTGCCACGCAAAGCTGGAATGGAGCGAAAAGATCTGCTCGGGATCAACGGCAAAATTTTCATCGGCCAAGGTCAGGCGATCGAACGGAACGCCAACGCCGACGTGCGCATCCTCGTCATCGGCAATCCGTGCAACACCAATTGCCTGATCGCGATGAACAACGCGAAGGAGATCCCGCGCGATCGCTGGTTTGCCATGACGCGGCTCGACGAGAACCGCGCCCGAGCTCAGTTGGCGCACAAGGCCGGTGTCGATATCACACGCGTCACGAACATGACGATTTGGGGAAACCATTCCGCCACCCAATATCCTGATTTTTACAATGCAAAGATCGACGGCAAACCGGCCGACAAAGTCATTGGTGACGAGAAATGGCTGAAGGAGGATTTTATCGCTGCCGTGCAGCAACGAGGCGCCGCGATTATCAAGGCGCGCGGATTGTCTTCGGCAGCGTCTGCTGCGAACGCCATCATCGGAACGGTGCGATCGGTGACTAACGATACTGCGCCGAACGATTGGCACAGCGTCGCGCTCTGTTCGGATGGAAGTTACGGCGTTGAAAAGGATTTGATCTCATCGTTTCCGACACGCGTTCGCGGCGGGAAACTCGAGATCGTGCGAGACGTGCCGATCAACGATTTCAGCCGCGACAAGATCGACAAGTCGGTCGCCGAGCTGAAGGAAGAGAAGTCGTTGGTGGGCGATTTGTTGTAGGCAGGTCAGCGGTCGGCTCAACCGCGCCGCCATTGGCGATTCAGGTCAATCGGCGCTACCTCAACTTCTCGCCGGTCAGTTGCTCGAACGCCTCGACGTATTTTGCAGCTGTCCGGGCAATCACGTCGCCGGGCAGCCTCGGTCCCGGCGGAGTTTTGTCCCAATCCAGCGTTTCGAGATAATCGCGCACGAATTGTTTGTCGAAGCTCGGCGGGCTCTGGCCTACAACGTAGTGATCGGCCGGCCAATATCGCGATGAATCCGGCGTCAGCACTTCGTCGATCAACAGCAATTGATCGCCAAGCTGGCCAAACTCGAATTTCGTATCCGCCAAAATAATTCCCTTCTTTTCGGCGTGGTCGCGCCCTGCCGAATAGATTTCAAGGCTCAATGCCTTCACTTTCTCGGCCAGATCGCTTCCGAGAATTTCCGAGCACTGCTTCATGTCGATGTTCTCGTCGTGGCCGGTTTCCGCCTTGGTTGAAGGCGTAAAAATCGGTTCGGGAAGTTTGGAAGCCTGCTTCAGGCCGGCTGGTAACTTGATTCCGCACACGCTTTGCGACTGTTGATATTCCTTCCAACCCGATCCGGCCAAATAACCGCGGACCACGCATTCGACGGCAAGCGGCTTGGTTTTTTTCACAATCATCGAACGGCCGGCGATTTGTTCGCGAAACGGCCGCAACTGTTTTGGGAAATAGTCGAAATCGGCGGCGACGAAGTGATTATCGATCTTGCCGAACTTGTTGAACCAGAACGCCGATAACTGGTTCAGGACGGCGCCTTTCTTCGGAATTGGATCCGGCAAAATCACATCGAAGGCGGAGATCCGATCCGTGGCGATGAACAGCAGGGTGTCCCCCAGGTCGTAGACTTCGCGCACTTTCCCGCTACGAAGCTTTTTGATTCCTGGAAGATCGACAATCGATTGCGCGTCGGTTTGCATTTACCATTCTTTGCCATGGCCGGACTAATCGTCAAACCGAGAGCGCGAATTCTTCACGGACACGACTGGGTTTTTTCCAGCGAAGTGCTGAAGATTTTCGGCGGTCCCGCCGATGGCGATGTGATTTCGCTGAAGGACGGAAGGGACAAACTCATTGGAAGCGCAATCTACAATTCGAAGTCGCAAATCGTCGCGCGGCGGTTTTCCCGCCAACGGCAAGAGCTCGATCTCGATTTTTTCAACCGTCGCATCGCGCAGGCGTCGGAATATCGAGATCGGCGAAAGATCGACGCCGAGCTGCGACGGATGGTCTGGAGCGAAAGCGACGGTTTGCCCGGCGTGATCCTCGATCGCTACGGCGATTATTTGGTTCTCCAAACCCTGACCCTGGCGATGGACCAGCGGAAAGAATTGATCGCCGATGCAATCGTCGGTTTGTTTGGACCAAAAACGATCATCGAAAGGAATGATTCGGCAATCCGCAGAGCGGAGGGACTTGAACTGCAGACTGGGATTTTGAAAGGCACCGCGCCGTCGGCCGCAGTTACGATCGAAGTGAACGGGCTCAAATTTGAGGTGGATCTTCTGCACGGCCAAAAGACCGGATTTTATCTCGACCAGGCGGCGAATTATCCAATCGTCGCCAGTTTTGCAGCGGGCCGGCGGGTTCTCGATTGTTTTGCCAATCAGGGCGCATTCGCGTTGGCGTGCGCGCGCGCGGGCGCCGTGGACGTGGCCGCAGTTGAAGAAAGCTCCGAGAACGTAAGCACTGGCCGGACCAACGCGGAGCGAAACGGACTCAAACTCCGCTGGATCGAACAGGATGTTTTTGGATTTTTGCGCGGCGCTGAAAACGCAGGTGCGGAATACGATCTGATCATTCTGGATCCGCCGTCGTTCACGAAAACCAAAAGTGGTCTGAACGATGCGCTCCGCGGTTATCGTGAATTACACGTCCGCGCTTTCAAATTTCTCTCCAAAGACGGACTGTTGGCGACGTTTTCGTGTTCGCATCACGTAACCGGCGCAATTTTCGAGCAAATGATCGCCGATGCGTTGGTCGATGCCCGCAGATCGGCCCGGCTTCTTCGCCGGTTCGAACAGGCGCTCGATCATCCGGTGCTGCCGACAATTCCCGAAACCGAATATTTCAAAGGCGTCTTGCTGGAAATGATGCCGGGCCGCTGACATGGTCCGCGATTCAGGCGAATGATTAAATCAGCGGAACTATTTTCGGTTCTATAATTTGCGTCGCTTTGCTCAGTCACGAGCTCAAATTTCTTTCGAAAGAATTGGAATTCTCCGGACGAATCATTAATGTGCGCCCAGCGGCAACAACCCAAAGGTGAGCGACGTTGAAGAAGTTTGACATGCCGGAAAAAATTCGACCGATCGAACAAATGTTGGAATTGAGTGAAGAGGAGCCGATGTCCCCGGAACATCTGGACTCGCAGGTCCAAAAAGCGCAGGACCAGCTGCTTCAGCTCAGACGCCAGCAGGACCAGATTGAAAAACAGAAGCGCGAGCTCGAGGAACTCAGCCGGAAACAGGAGGAACTCGAGCGCGGCCGCGCCGAAATGGCCGATAAGCTGACTCGTTCACTGGTCGTTTTGGAACGAGAGGCATACGATGCCCAAAAGCGCCTCGAACAACTTCGCTCGACCCGGGAAAGTTTCGGGCAACATCTGGAATTAATCGAAGCGATCGATCCCAAGAGCTGGAACCCGTCCGATTTGCACAAGGAACTCAGCCGGGCATTCAGCACCGTCGAAGGCGCGCGGGCGGAATTTGTTCAACAACGCAGCCGGCTGCAGGCTGGCAGCGAGAACAATGGCGAAGCGCCTCTTTCCGAAGCGGAACCGGTTTTTTCCACGCGGGGGCCGTTCTTTAGTGGAATGGATGAAGATCGGCTTCGCTTTCAGCATTCCATTTATCGTCTTCGGATTTATCGCGCTCTTACGTTTTTTTCTGGGTGGCGGCACATAATCGTTGAGGCCGCATGCTTCGTCGCCCGTCTAGATCGACAACGCCGCTCGATCAAACCAAGGAAGATCTGGCTCGGCAGGAATCCGAACTGCGCGACCAAATGCAAAAACTTGAGCAGATGATCGCCGATGCGCCGCGCGTTGCCGAGGAGGTCGAGAAACGACAGCGCGAAGAATTACTCATGAAAGCGAGCGACGGCGGCAGCCGGCTGGATGTTTCAATGACCTTGCAAGACTGGCGTCACGGAGAAGCCGGTCCGGCAAAACGGCGGGGATCGCTTCGGAAGGAACGCCGCGAGGGCCAAATCGTCTTCGTCGTGCTGGTGATCGCGCTTTTGGTCGCGGCGATCTGGCTGCTTAATCATCTCCATTTTTAATATGGCCAACGCAGCCGATTTCGATGCCGCCTACGTTTCGAAACTCGCCCGGATTAATCTGAGCGAGGAAGAGACCGCACGTTTTCAGAAACAGCTGGCCGACGTTTTGAAATACGCGGAGAAATTGCGCGAAGTGGATGTCAGTCACGTTGAAGCGGCCGCGCACGGCGTGCCGGTGTTCAACGTTTTCCGCGAAGACAAACCGTGCGACTGGCTTAGCGCTGATGAAGCGCTGAGCAATGCTCCGCATAAAGCCAACCAGCTCTTCGTCGTCACCAAAGTTGTCGAATGAGCCGGTCCGATCTGCCGGCTCTCACAATCGCCGATCTCCAGTCTGTTCTTCGTCGCAAAGAAGTTTCGCCGCGCGAAGTTTTGGAATCGTTACGAGCGCGCATCGAGCAGGTGGAACCGAAAATCGACGCGTACCTCTCGATCGATTTCGAAGCCGCGCTGAAGGAAGCCGACAAAGTCGACGTCAATCTGCCGCTGGGCGGCGTGCCGATCGCCATCAAGGACATTATCAACGTCGCTGGCCAGCCCTGCACCTGCGGCTCGAAAATTCTCGCAGGGTATCGCTCGCCTTACGACGCGACCGTGATCGAGAATTTGCGAGCGGCCGGGCGCAATTCCGTTTGGCAAAACAAACATGGACGAATTCGCGATGGGATCGTCCACCGAAAATTCGAGCGTCAAGGTGACGAAAAATCCCTGGGATTTGTCGCGTGTTCCAGGCGGTTCGAGTGGTGGCTCAGCCGCGGCGGTTGCTGCGAACGCGGCATTTGGCGCTCTCGGGACCGACACCGGCGGATCGATTCGTCAGCCCGCGTCGCTGAGCGGTCTGGTTGGTTTGAAACCAAGCTATGGCCGGGTCTCGCGTTTCGGTGTGATTGCCTTCGCTTCGTCGCTCGACCAAGTCGGACCACTCACTAAAACGACTCGAGATGCGGCGATGATCATGAACGCGATGGCGGGCCAGGATCGGCATGATTCGACGTCACTGCCTGATGCCGTGCCCGATTACACAAAGAATCTTGGCCGCGATTTGAAGGGAATTAAACTCGGCGTGCCGAAGGAATATCGCGTTGAAGGGATCCATCCACAGATCAGTGCCGCGGTGAACGCCGCGATCAAGCAATTGGAATCTCTCGGCGCAGAGATCGTCCATTTGAGCTTGCCCCACACCGACTACGGCATCGCGGTCTATTATTTTATCGCCACAGCCGAGGCGTCGGCCAATCTTGCGCGATTTGATGGGGTTCGTTACGGGTATCGCGCGAAGGATCCGAAAGATTTGCTCGATCATTACGGTCGCACTCGCGAAGAAGGATTCGGCGAAGAGGTAAAACGGCGGATCATTCTCGGAACCTACGTGCTGAGCTCGGGTTACTACGATGCGTATTACGTGCGGGCCCAAAAAGTTCGCGAACTCATTCGCCAGGATTTCGTCAAGGCGTTCGAAAAATGCGACGCGATCATTTCGCCGACTTCTCCCGAACCGGCGTTCAAGCTCGGCGAACGAACTGCGAATCCGCTGGCGATGTATCTGGCAGACATTTTCACTAACACGGCAAATCTTGCCGGAATCTGCGGGATCAGCGTGCCATGCGGTTTCGCAAAAGAGAACGGCAGCCAATTGCCGATTGGGTTGCAGATCCTCGGCAAATCGCTGAACGAAGCGTGTATTTTACAAATCGCGCACGCCTACGAGCAAAGCACAGATTGGCACCGGCAAAGACCGCAGCTGTAATCTTTCAGATCGAGCTTAGTGCTTTGCTGATTTCTTGAAGACGGCGCGAAGACCGGGTCGTGAATGACCACGGAGAGGCCGTGCGCAAGAGCAAAGTTGCGAATGGCTTCCTTCCGTTTATCAGATTTTCTTGGCCAGACTCGTCCGAGATCGGATTCAAATACTGAACAAAACTTCCGATGTTCCAGCCGTTTCAAAATATGGTGGGCTAGTATTTTCATCTCGCCTCCACTTTTGGAAATACTCTCTATTAGATTTTCGGAGGAAAACTTTCGAGTGGATGCCCCGCTGGGTATCCTTCGCGACCGCGTAATAGGACTTTTCCTTATGTCTCAGTGAGGGCTTTGCCGGATTGCCTAACGAATCGTAACTCGACATTATCTCGGCCAAATTAAATTATGGCGACCGAAAGGAAGGTCATCGCAATGCTGGCTGCGCTCGAAAGAATGAAGCTCTATTGCGCAGCGCATCCCGCAAGTCCCGCCGCAGCGCGTCAGCCGCGTCTTTTCATGCGCGACCATTGCTGGGTGGCAATTCTCAGGGTTACGGAAAAGGACGGAATCTGCGGGATCGGGTCGAGCGTCGAAACAGCGTTGCGCGCGTTTGACCAAAACTACCTGTTGGCTTTGCATTCGCCGCGCGCGAGGCGGCGGCCGGACAGTCTGTAAAGGTTTCGTGGGCGGCTTGCTAAGCCCTAGCTCGCTAGGTTGGCGTGACAAGTCAAAGTCGGCCTTCGCCAAGCCTACGGCGTGACCGTTCCGGATTTTTCGGGGCTGGAGCCGAAGACGGGATTTGAACCCGTGACCTACGGTTTACGAAACCGTTGCTCTACCAACTGAGCTACTTCGGCGCGGGAGCGGAAGATTACATCCGGGGTGCAATCCGGCAAGCGATTGTAGGGCATTTCTGTGAAACGCCAGGGTTGGCGTCTGGCACAGACACCCTACAATTGAATAAGATGAACCGGCTGGAAGAAATTCTGCGCACAAAGCGGGAAGAGATTGAACGGTTACGGCCAGCGTCGCGAGGAACTGGAGCGAGAAGCAAAAAACCGGAAAACCTTTAGACACTTTCGATCCGCACTGCAACAACGCGGCGGCGAACTGGCGGTCATCGCCGAGGTCAAGAAAGCATCGCCATCCGCGGGAGTAATCGCGCATTCGTTTAATCCAATTGAGATCGCGGAGGATTACGAACTAGACGGGGCCAATGCGATTTCAGTTTTGACCGACGTAAAATTTTTCCGCGGCGATCTGGAGCATCTTAGCGGACGTGCGATCGGCCGTTTCGTTGCCGCTGCTGCGCAAGGATTTCATCCTCGATGAAATTCAAATTGCTGAGTCGGTCGCCAACGGTGCCGACGCGATTTTGCTGATCGTTGCCGCGTTGAGCCAATCGCAACTGGTTGATCTTCTGCGCGCGGCCGAACGAATACAAAGCTCGACGCGCTGATGGAAGTCCATACTGGCGAAGAATTGCATCGTGCGCTCGACGCCAGCGCGAAGATCGTTGGAATTAACAATCGCAACCTCGCAACCTTCGAAGTCGATCTTGGAGTGACAGAAAAACTCTGTCGTGAAGTGCCGGATGAAATCGTTTTGGTTAGCGAAAGCGGAATCAAAACGCCAAATGACGTGGCCCGAGTCAAAGCCTGCGGGGTGGACGCGATCCTGGTCGGTGAAGCATTAATGCGCGGCAAAATCTCAATCGAACAAATCCGCGCCGTTACGTAGCCGGAGTTTTGGCAAAGGCGCGGCGAATGGCGCGCCAAAGACCGCGTGGGCCCTGGGCCGCACCGGGCCGCGCGACTAAAACCGGGCAGCTGGCGTGATTCAAAATCGTCCGGGTGAGATCGCCCATAATATAATGCCGCAACATTCCGCGGGCCTGCGAGGAGCCGGTCACGATCAAATCGTAACTGCGATCGCGAGCTTCGGCGAAAACCTGATCGGTCACGATGCCATGCCGGATCCGCACTTCCGCCGGCACTTTAATTTTTTCCAAGTCGGTCTTCTGCGCGCTGCAGATTGATCGCGAGCTCGGATTTCGATCCAAGCAACTGGTCGACATCTTCTTCGAGCCGGACTAAGTCGGCATAGATGGCCGGCGGTTCGGCCATTACATGAAGCAGAGTGACGGACGCGCCGACCGCGCTCGCAAGTGTGCCCGTGAGTTGGACAGCCGCTTCAATGTATTGCTTTCCGCCGGTGCAAACTAAAAAACGTTTTAGCTGTGCCCATTCCCCGATCGCTACCAGGACGGGCGGCGCTACTGCCTTAATCAGCTCATACATTTTTTCCGACCGCCAATGCAATCCGGCTGCACCGGTCTTATGGGCACCGACGACGACAAGATCGTATTTCGTTTTGTCCGTTTCGGCGGCAATCTTGAGAACCGGATCGCCATTACATATTTCGATCCTGGGCGAAATGTTTTGAGCTCGAAGCGAATCGCCATGTTTTTCGAGAGCCTGCTGCAGTGGAACTTCGTCTTGGACGCTTTCGGCGACGCCGAGAAGAACCACCTCGGCCTTAAGTGGGCCGGCAAATGCGGCCGCGAGCCGGGTTGCGTTTTCAGCCGCCGGCATTCCGTCGCTGCAAATCAGGATCTTCATCCGGTTAAATTTTGTGCCCGGTCATCAGGGTGTAAATCACGATCGCCGCGCCGATCAATGGCAGCGGCACAAATGCGAGTCGGATTTTTGGACCGGCAAAGTATTGCGTCGAAATGGCGCCGATTTGGGCTCCAATCGCCGCTCCGGTATGCATGACCAAGGCGATCAGAATATCGACGTTCCCTTTGACCGCATGGCTAAACGTTCCATAGCTCGCCGAAATAATGATCTCGAACAGATCGGTGCCGACCGCGAGATGCGTCGGAATTCCGAGCACATAAACCATCGACGGCATGCGGATGTAACCCGCGCCTCCACCGAGAAAGCCACTGAAGAGCCCGCCGACGAAGGCCACGGCCAAAATGATCCAGAGCGAAATTCTGACACCCGATTCCGGCAAATGAATAATCGGCGCGAGTTTAAATCGCTGAATTGCCCGGGTGACGTTGCTGAATGCGGAATGATCCTTCTTCGAGTTGGGTTTCGCAGTGGCCAACGATTTGCGACTCTCCCAAATCATGAACGTAGAAATGCTCAGATACACCGCGATCGAAACGACGCTGACGACAAAATTCACATTGCCCGGTTCGTTTCAGGATTTGGATGATTTGGGCGCCAATCTCCGCGCCAACAATTGTGCCGATGGCCATGATCAGTCCGAGTTTCAGATCGACATTCCCAAAGGCGCGATGCTGTTTCACCGCCACGACCGATTTGCCAACAATGTGAGCGAGATCGGTCCCGACGGTGTAATTCCAATCCAAACCGACCAGGCGCAGAGCCGGCCCGGCAATGAAACTTCCCCCAACCCCAAAAAAGCCGCCAAGGACTCCGATTACAAATCCGACGACGATCAGATAAACGGGACTGATGTGGGCCCCAGAAATCGGGAAAAACATATCAGTCAGACCGCTGTCGGATGATGTGCAAAAGGAAAGTCGTTAGGTATTGAAGCAGCACGGCCTGACCAATAATCAACACGATGGCAACCGTCGCGTAGAGATAACGACTCTCGGTTTCAAGGTGATGAAGCCAACCGCCCAAAAAATGCAACACCAGGAAAAAATATGCGACCACCAGGACGGTGTAGACCGCGAGTTCAATTAAGAATGCGCGCAATGTTTTGGCGGCCTCTTTTTTCATTTCTTCCAGAGCATTCGATTGGCGTCGGCCATATGGTCGCGTGGAATTTCGCCCAAGGTCAAATTCCATTGCGCCCAAACACGTTTCTTCCTACGTTCAGCTCTCCCTGAATTCGAAATTATGGCCGACGCAGCAAACAAATATCCCGAAAACGCTCAAGGTCAGTTTTATGTCGATGAACAGTGCATCGACTGCGATCTGTGCCGTGAAACCGCGCCTGCTAATTTCAAGCGCAATGATGACGGCGGACATTCTTACGTCTACAAGCAGGCTGAAAATCCGGAGGAAGAAGCCCTTTGCAAAGAAGCAATGGAAGGTTGTCCGGTCGAAGCGATCGGTAGCGACGGCGCGTGATACTCGTTAGAGGGTTGAAGCGTTGAACCAGTCCGAGCTGCGAGCGAAGGTTCAATCAACTATCGCCATCAACGATCAACTTCCCCTCCGCCCGTTGCGCTTACCATCGCCGGATCGGACAGCAGCGCCGGAGCCGGAATTCAGGCGGATCTGAAAACGTTTACTGCGCTCGACGTTTACGGACTAACCGCCGTGACTTGCATCGTCGCCGAAATTCCGGGGAAAGTTTCGCGGATCGAGCCCGTCGATCCCGAGATGATCCGGGCCCAAATCGAAGTGGTGATGAAGAGTTTCCCAATTGCCGCAATCAAGACCGGCTTGCTGTGTAGACGAGCCAATATCTCGGCAGTCGCGCGGTCCATCGTCGATCTGCGGTTTCGCGGGCCAGTGGTTGTCGATCCGGTGATCACCGCCACCGGGGGCGATCCGTTGTTGGAACCGGACGCGATCAACGCTTACGAACGAGAATTATTTCCGCTGGCAACGCTGATCACGCCGAATTTGGATGAAGCATCGCAGTTGCTTGGCCGCAAAGTCGCTGATCGCGAATCAATGGAACGCGCCGGCCACGAATTGGAAGAGAAATTCAAAGTCGCGGTCCTGCTCAAAGGCGGCCATCTCAAAGGCGACAACGCACTCGATCTCTTATTTGCGGATCGGCGAGTAACCGAATTTTCGGCGCCGTTCGTTCGCGGCGTAGCGACCCACGGCACCGGATGTACTTATTCGGCGGCGATTACCGCCGGCTTGGCAAAAGGAGCGGCTTTAAACGACGCAATCGCGCAAGCAAAAGAGTTCGTGACGAAATGCATTTCCACCCGGCTGCGGTGGAGCGGAGACGCAGGTAACGTTGACGCGTTGTGGCACAGCCGGGACGATTAAGTTTTCTTCTTCCGGGCGCCTTTCGCCGCGCGTTTGCCTTTCTTCCATCGCTTCAATTCCATCGCTTCTTCAGCCGCTGCGGTTTCCGCCTGTTTTTTACTTCGGCCAGTCCCCTTTCCGAGAACAATTCCCTCCCAAAGTGCCTGGACCACAAATCGTTTGTCGTGTTCCGGACCAGTTTGGGACAGAACCTCATAAACCGGACTCTTGGGCGAAATGCTTTGCAGTAATTCCTGCAGGTTTCCTTTCGGATTGATGTCGACCGGTTCCTCTGCCAACTGGGCGAGATCCGCAGCAGCCTGGGTCAAAATAAATTTCCTCGTGTCTTCCAGGCCGCCGTCGAGATAGACGGCGCCGATCAGAGCCTCGAATGCGTCGGCCAAAGTGGACGTCCGGGCGCGTCCTCCGGAGGCTTCCTCGCCGCGACCCATTAACAGGAACTGACCGAGATCGATTCGAGCGGCGTGCTTCTTTAGAGCGTCGCGCGAAACCAGCCGCGACCGCAATTTGGTGAGCTGGCCTTCCGGTTGATCTTTGAAGTGCCCGAAAAGATATTCCGTAATCACCAGTTGCAGAATCGCGTCGCCTAAAAACTCGAGACGTTGATTATCGAAATGGCGCCGCTGAGTTTCATGACCAAGACTGGGATGGGTCAGCGCCTCAGCCAGCAGTAGCGGATTGCGAAATTTGTAGCCGATTCGTTCTTCCAGAGGATGCACGCCTATCGCTTTTGGTAGATTTCCAGCGAAGTAACAACGTCGAGCGCGCGCTGCAAGACTGGATCGCGCATGGGCTGGCCGGAGCGCGGTCGGAGACGGCGTTGCGCATCGGAAATATCCAGTTCGGGATTCGTTCCCGCCATCAGCGCAGCTTCGTTCAAGTGAGGCCTGTCGGTTTCATACACAAATGGGCCCATTCCTTTTTCAGCGCTTTGCCGAAAGATCTGATGTTTATCGGCGAGCGGCATTTCAACCGGCAAATCAGGTTTCACTCCGCCAGGAAACAGCGGCTGACCTTCGGGCATAACCGCTTCGGCGGACGCCACCCGCAAAATTTTACCGCTTGGCAACGGTTGATCGGAGTACTCGACCGCCCGGCCAGACGTCGATTCTCCAATGATCAACGCCTTGTTATTCAGTTTAAGCGTCGCCGCCAAGGCTTCCGCGCTTCCAGCGGTATCGGCGTCGGCGAGAACAACGATCAACCCTTGGAACGCCGGCTCCCGGTCGGACGTAAATTGCCGGTCCTGCTTTGATGCAGGTTTGCGAACGCTGAAAAGGGTTTTGCCTTTCGGACAGAAGCGTTTGGCGACATCAGCGGCGGTGGCGAAATCTCCGGTATTGCTGGCGCGAAGATCAACCACCACGGCATCGACTTTTTTTTGCCTGAACTCCTGCAATTTTTTGTCCAGTTCCTTGAGATTGGCGGCGCTCAAATCGCCGAGCCGCAGATAGCCGATGTGATTCTCGAAAATCTCGCTGTAGATGGGAGTCGCACTTGCCGCCGCGGTGTTTTCACGGTTGGGCAACAGCATCAATCCCCCCGGCATGCGAACCATCAGCCCGGTGAGCGTCGCCCGATTCAGTTCAGTTTCGGTGATCGCGTCTGGATTCGTGAAGTTGGATTTCAATAGCGAAAGCGCCGAACCCAGGTCCGCCGCCCCTAACGAATCGATCATTTGATCCGTCGTTGGCGACGCCGACGGGGCCGGCGATTTAACGCTCGCGGCCGAACCGGCTGCGGTGGGCGGTGCGGAAGGCGCCGGCGTCTGGGCGTAAACTTGCAGCGCCAATATTAATGAAACCGCATTTATCGCGGGTCGTTTGAACATTGATTTCTGTTTAGCCGTTCGCGGCGTTCAGAGCAATATCGTGTCGATAGTGGCAGCCCTCAAAATCGAGTCGCGACACTGCATCGTAGGCCCGCTCGCGAGCCATCTTAATTGTTTCACCCAACGCCGTCACGGCCAGGACCCGGCCCCCTGCGGTCAGGACTTCGCCATCGACAGTTTTCGTTCCTGCATGAAATACCTGAACGCCGTCGAGTCTGCCGGCCTCGGCGAGTCCGGAAATTTTCTTGCCGGTTTCATATTTCGCCGGATAACCACCGGAAGCCAAAACAACTGTCACTGATGCGCTTTGGTCCCATTCAATGTGGTGCGCTCCAATTTTGCCGTCGATCGTCGCCTCAAGCAGGGCGACCAGATCAGATTTCATTCGAGGCAGCAGCGCCTGGGTCTCGGGATCGCCGAACCGGCAGTTGAACTCGAGAACCCGAGGGCCGTCGGCGGTTATCATCAGTCCTGGGTACAGTAAACCGCGATATTCCACGTTTTCCTTTTCCAGACCATCCAACAACGGCTGCATAACTTTCGCTTTTAACTCGGCCTCCATCTCAGCAGACCAATTATTTGCCGGGCTAAACGCTCCCATTCCGCCGGTGTTTGGACCGTTATCGCCATCGAATGCGCGCTTGTGGTCCCGAGCTGATTCGAGCAGACGATAATTTTTCCCATCGACCAACGCGTGCAACGAACATTCTGTTCCGCGAAGTAACTCTTCGATCACGATCCGCTTTCCGGCGTCGCCGAATCGGACCTCGGTCATCATCGCGTTGATCGCCGCCGTCGCTTCGGACTTATCGGAAGCGATAATGACGCCTTTGCCCAGAGCCAGACCATCGGCCTTGATCACCACCGGAAATTTAACCTCTTCGCAATAACTGAGCGCCTGATCGCTGTCGGAAAATGTCCGGGCATCGGCGGTGGGGATTTTCTGCGCCCGCATCAATTCCTTGGCGAAAATCTTCGATGACTCGAGGCGCGCTGCCGATTTGGTGGGTCCGAAAATGCGCAACTTGTCTGCGCGAAACAGGTCGACGATGCCCATAGCCAGTGGATCGTCCGGCCCGACGACAGTCAGGTCGACCTTGTTCTCTTTGGCGAATTTCAGCAATTGAGGCAGATCCGTCGCGGGGATCGGAATGTTTTGGGAAATCATCCCGGTCCCGGCATTGCCCGGCGCGCAAAAAATGTGATCGACTGCGCTCGATTGATTGAGTTTCCACGTCAGCGCGTGTTCGCGGCCGCCGCTCCCAATCACCAGAATTTTCATCGGTTTTCACTGTAGAGGCCGGCGTCCGGGCTGCGAGATAATTTCCTTTTGCACGCGATCCGCCTTTCGATCCAACTACATGTTCCTGCCCGGAGGACAGAGTCAAACGGGCTAATCGGAGGATACCACTTGTTTAGAGCGTTACCTGCGCACTTGCGCGTGAAGCGATCGGCCGTTAAAAATATCGCATGGCCTCAGTCATGGATTTTCAATGTCCCTCTCGGCTTGTTCTCGATCGCATCGCCGACAAATGGACTGCGCTGGTGATCCAGCTTCTTTCGAGAAAAACCATGCGTTACGCCGAGCTCCACCGCGAGATTGGTGGGATATCGCAAAAAATGCTGACCCAAACCCTGCGCAGTTTGGAGCGAGACGGCTTGGTCGCTCGAAAAGTTTACCCGGTTGTTCCGCCGCGGGTTGAATACTCGCTTTCTCGCCTCGGGCGCACACTGATTGAACCCTTGCGAGGGCTCTGTCGATGGTCCGAGAAACATCTCGCTGAGTTGCAGGCCAATCGCGCCCGCGCGAAAGCAAAGGCAACGCGTTCAAATCTAGTCGGCTGGCATTGCCGGTTGATTTGTTCAGCCGCAAATTAGGTCTGTCATGTCAGGCAGGATAAAAGTTGCCCGCCAGAGAATCTTTCTTCTGTCGCCGGCATATGCCGGGGGGCGGCGCGCTCAAATGGTTTTAAATGAGCGCGCGCAATTCGAGTTGGCCAGGAAACTGCGCAGCAAAAAAGGCGCGAGCATCGCCGAAGTATTCACTTTCCTGAGCGGTTTATATTTTCGCGGTAAAATTGCCTACGCAAACGCGTTCGCCAGGCAGCCAACGAAAACTGCGGCGTGTTCGTGATCACCCCAACTCGCGGATTAGTCGATGCCGCATCGTTGATCACACTGTCCGACCTGCGTGAATTCGCGGCGGTCGATATCGACAAAGACGACCCGCGCTACCGCAAGCCGCTTGAGAAATCGGTGCGTAATCTGAACAGGAAACTCTCCGCGGATTGCGACATCGTTTTGTTGGGAAGCATCGCGAGCGGCAAATACGTCGATGTTTTTCTCGAGCACTTTGGCCCACGGTTGCGGTTTCCGGCCGATTTCGTCGGCCGCGGAGACATGAGTCGGGGCGGGTTGATGCTCCGCTGCGCCGCGGATCGGACGGAACTGAAATACATTTCCGTCGCCGGTGCGGTCTTGAATGGAAAACGCCCGCCAAAGCTTGTTCCGCGGCGATATCCTAAGGGATGTCCTTCATCATAAAGCCGCCGCTGGCGCCGATGGAATCGCGCTCGGCCGATGAAATACCGACAGGCGATCAGTGGCAATACGAACCAAAGTGGGACGGCTTTCGTTGCATCGCGTTTCGCGACGGCGACGACATTTATCTTCAATCAAAGTCCGGTCAGCCGCTGGCGCGCTATTTTCCCGACGTGGTTCAGGCTGTTCGAGGGTTGCCATCGAAAAGCTTTGTGCTGGACGGCGAGCTGGCGATTCCTGTCAACGGGGCCCTCTCGTTCGATGAACTTCAATTGCGTTTGCATCCGGCGGCCAGCCGGGTTGCGAAACTCGCGGCGGCGCATCCCGCGCTTTTCATCGGGTTCGACCTCCTCGCAGTCGGCGGCCAATCATTGCTGAAGAAAGTGTTGCAAGATCGTCGCAAGGCGCTGGAGAAATTCGCCCGCGCAAACTTCAAATCAAAACATGGCGTTCGCTTATCTCCCGCGACGACCAATTTAACGCAGGCAAAGAAATGGTTTCAGAAAACCGGCGGCGATCTCGACGGCGTAATCGCAAAGCGGCTCGACATGCCGTACGCCTCCGGTGAACGAACTGCGGTGGTGAAAATTAAGCAGATCCGGACAGCCGATTGCGTGGTCGGCGGATTTCGGTATGCCAGCAACGCCAGGATTCTGGGGTCGCTGCTTCTCGGACTTTATGATGATAGCGGATTGCTCAATCACGTCGGATTTACTTCCGCATTCAAAGCCGCCGAGCGTCGCGCGCTGACGAAGAAGTTTGAAGCTTTGCGGAAGCCGCCGGGTTTTACCGGTAATGCGCCTGGCGGCCCGAGTCGCTGGAGCACGGAACGCAGCGGTGAATGGGAACCGGTCGATCCGAAGATTGTTGTGGAAGTCACTTACGATCATTTCACCGGGGGAAGATTTCGTCATGGCACGAAGATTGTGCGTTGGCGAAAAGATAAAGCGCCGCGGCAATGCAAAATGGACCAGGTGGAAGGCCGTGAAGGAAAATCGCTTGCTCTACTGTAGCGTCGCTCTCTGAGCGTCGTGCACCGATAAGGCTCGAAATCGACGGTCGGAGACCGCCGCTACAAGGGCGCGTCATTCCGAGTTCAGCTCGAAGTTGATCTTCACGTCGTAGTGATCGCCTTTGCCCAAGCCGTCGGGAAGCGGGTCGACGTGATTTACGCGGTTCGCCAACGCTTTAACCGACTCATCGAGCTCGGAATTTCCGGATGATCGAGCAATTTCAAAACTCGAGACGCGTCCATCTTTCTCGATGCGAAGTTTTACCAGAACGGAATTTTTGCCGCCGGCGTCAGCCGTCCCGGTTGGTTGCGCCCACTCGCTGTAAAAGCGGTCGTGCAACATGCTTCCGTACCAGCCGAATTGAGATTGATTAACGCTGCCGCCGGCGTGGCCACCCCCTGTTCCGGCTGTTGTTCCCGTACCGGCGCCAGTTTGTGTTGCAGGAGCTTTTTCGGCCGGCGGTCTCGGTTCATTTTTCGCCAGAACGATCTTCTTCTTTTCCGCTTCCGGAGTTTCGGATTTCTTCGCGATCTCTTCCTTTTCTTCGATCTTCAATTTCGGCTTTGGTGAAGCCTTTGCTTTCGCCACCGTTGGCTTTTTTGGAGAAGGTTTCGGCGTGGGTTTTGGCGGCGGCTTGGGAGTTGGTTTCGGAGTGGCCTTGACTTTCGGAGCCGGTTTTGGCGTGCCGGACGGAGTTGTTGACGGTTTGGCCGTCGCAAGCGGCAGCTGGATTTCGCTTGGCGCTGAAGCTAACAGGGGACGATCTTCATCTTCGTCTCTCGATTTCTCGCTTCGCGATTCCCGCCGGAGCGACGATTTTTCACGCGGCGGCGGCTTGTTTGGCTCGGTCACGATGCCGTCACCGGCGCCACCGTTCATCCAGACGACGCTTTGGTCGCCTCCATCTTTGCTTTCGCGACTCCAGCGAACCAATCCGTAAATGACCGCAAGGTGAACAAACCCGATCAAGCCCACGTTCGTCCAAAACCGCAGATTTTTCGGCATCGCTATTTCTGCTCCGCTCGGGTGGCGATTCCGACCTTCATGATTTGCGCCCGCTGCAACGCGTCCATCAAGTTGATCAATTTCTGCACCGGCAAGTCGCGATCGGGACGGATGACGACCGCAATGTCGGGATTTGCGCGTTTCAGATCGGCGAGCTGCGCGGTCAGAGAATCAAAATCGACCGCGTGATTGTTGAATCGGATGGTTTCGTCACGATCGATCGAGATCGTCTGCACCTGCGAAGATGTTACTGACGGAGTTTTCGCGGTGCTCGATGGAATAATCAGACTCATACTGCTTTCGAGCAGCGGAGTCGTGATCATGAAAATGATCAACAGCACGAAAGCGAGGTCGAGCAGCGGCGTGATGTTGATTTCCGAAAGCGAGCTCAGGCTCTGCCGTTGAGAAAAGCGCCTCATCTCCGAAAGGCCGATTCCCGCGATGTGTGGTCGACAAATTTGTGCTCGAACTCCGACGCCAGCTCAGCCGCGAAATTGTCCATCTCGACGATCATTCCGCGAATGCGGGTGACCAGAAAATTGTAACCAAACATTGCCGGGATCGCGACGCAGAGGGCGGTGACAGTCGTGATCAACGCGCCCGAAACGCCCGGCGCCATCGCGGCGAGGTTGGGCGCGCCGGCTTCGGCCACGCCGGTGAACGCGTCCATCACGCCCCAAACTGTTCCAAGCAATCCGAGGAACGGCGAACCGCTCACCGCCGTCGCGAGCAAAATCATTTGGGACTCGAGCTCGAGCGCGGTTTCGCCGACCGCGCGCTCCATCGCTGCGATTACCGCGCCCATTTGGGCCGGCGAAATTTTATCGGCGATGCCGAGCCGGGCTTTAAACGTTTCGTCGACTTCGGCCGACCCGAGGAGTTGAAAGGTGATTTCCTGGCAGCCGGCCCGATAAACATTAAACAGCGGCGAACCAGCGAAGCGCGCATTTTTTTCAAACAAGCGCAGCGGTTGCCGGTCTTGCCGAAACGCATGAAGAAAGCGGGCGTTCTGTTTTCGGGCGAATTGGACGACGCGCAGCTTGGTCATCATGACCGACCAGCTGAAAATCGAGCCGACCGCGAGAAGAAGCAGGACGAGCTTGCCGGCAACTGTGGCATGGCCAAAGGCAAACACGAGACCGCCGGCGGCAATCAACAACGCTATCAATCAATTCACCGCGAATTAATAAATGACGAACGACGAATGTCTAATGTCCGTGAATCGTGACTCGCGGAAGCGAAAGGCCTGATGTAACGATTTAGCGATCTGACGAATCGCTTTTTCGGAAATGTCGGCCGCAATTTGGCAACGATGACGAAGCCGAGCCCGATCGCGATCAGGAAAAACGAGAAAAATTGGCCGCGGGTGAAGCCGGCGATCAAACTCGCATCGGGTTCCCGAAAATTTTCCACCACGATTCGAAAAATTGCGTAGAAGATGAAAAACAATCCGGTAAGGACACCATTGGGTTGGCGCATCCGGGTGCGAACAATCCAGAGAATTGAGAACAGGACGATGCCTTCAAAAAACGCCTCGTAAAGCTGCGACGGATGGCGTGGAGTTAAAATCGAACGAAGCGCGTCTTTCACCTGCGGTTGATGGCGCACGGCGGCGACAATTGCCTCAGGAGATGTCAGCGATGGATCGATTTGCCGGCAGGCCATAATCGCCCGTTCGGCTTCGCTCGGCGTTTCGGTGAGTTCCTTTGGAAACTGCATCGCCCACGAAACGTTTGTGGCCCGTCCGTATAGTTCGCCATTAATGAAGTTGGCGCATCGCCCAAAAAACAAGCCGATCGGCGCAGTGACAACGAGATTGTCGCCGAGATTGGTCCAGGAAATCTTGTGGCGCCACGCAAAATAAAACGTGAACGCCAATAACCCGAGCATCCCGCCGTGGCTGGACATGCCGCCTTCCCACACCCGGAAGATCGATAACGGCTCGCGCAACATTTCGGGCTTGTAGAACAAAACGTAGCCAAGCCGTCCGCCAACGATCACGCCGAACAGCGCCGCGCCGGTGATGAAGTCGCCAACTCTGGCCACCGCCAAATCGGCGTATCCGCGCTGCGCAAGATTTCGGTAAACGAAATAACTGCAAACGAACGCCAGGACGTAGGCCAGCCCGTACCAACGTGGTCCGACGCTGTCGTAAATCCGGAAGATCAGCGGGTCGAGATCGTGAACGTAATAGGCGAACATGCGGTGCGCGATTGTCACCGCGCGCCCGAACGGTTCAACACTTTTCGCAAGAACGGCGCGGTCCGGCTGGTTTTATCGTTTGCGACCTGCTCCGGTGTCCCGGTGACGACAATCTCGCCGCCTTCTGCGCCAGCCTCCGGGCCCAGATCCACAATGTAATCCGCCTCGGCGATTACACTCAGATTGTGCTCGACGACGATCACGGTATTGCCCTGGTCGACCAGCCGGTGGAGCACCTTCAGGAGAAGATCGACGTCCGCCATGTGCAAACCGATCGTCGGTTCTTCGAGCAAATAGAGAGTCGAGGCCGGATTGCGCATCTTTCGCAGTCGCTCGTTCGTCGCGCGACCCACTCCACGCTTTAATTGGGTGACGAGCTTCAAACGCTGCGCTTCGCCGCCGCTCAGGGTCGGACTTGGTTGACCAAGTTTCAGATAGCCAAGACCCGTTTCGACAAGCAAGGAAAGCGGCCGCGCAATTTTCGGATGGGCTGAGAAAAATTCAGCGGCTTCTTCGATCGTCATTTCCATCACGTCGCCGATCGACTTGTCGTTATAAAGAACTTCAAGCGTTTGCGGATTGTAACGGCGTCCGCCGCAGTCTTCGCAAACCACGAGCGCTTCCGGCAAGAAATTCATCTCCAGCTTGATTACGCCCTGCCCTTTGCAGCTTTCGCAACGGCCGCCTTCGGCATTAAAGGAAAAACGGCTGGCGGAATAACCGCGAACGCGCGAGACCGGCAGCTGAGCGTAAAGGTTACGGATCTCATCGAACACCTTGATATAAGTTCCGGGCGTCGACCGTGAAGTCTTCCCAATCGGCGATTGATCGACTTCATAGACCGCTTCGATTTCCTCCGTGCCGCTCACGAGCTTTAACAATTCGCCGTTGCCGCGGCGCTTTTTGTTTTCAAGATCCTCGATCACCGCCGGAAGCAACACGTCGTGCATCAACGTCGATTTTCCCGAACCAGAAATCCCAGTGATCACCGACAATCTGCCGATTGGAAAACGAACATCGACATTTTTGAGATTGTTCGCCCGCGCGCCATGGACTTCGAGCCAGTTTTCAACCGTCTCCAAGGATCGCCGTGATTCGCGGGTTGGGTGGCACAGCGGTATTCTTCAAACAACGGCCCGTCTCGGAATTTGTCGCGCGCGTTCAATATCGACAAGAGTTCCGGTCGCCACGATTTCGCCGCCATGAATGCCCGCGCGCGGACCGAGATCGACGATATGATCGGCGCGGCGCATCGTCTCGTCGTCGTGCTCGACAATCACGAGCGAATTTCCTTTCTCGCGAAGCGCTTCGAGGGTCTCGAGCAATCGCAGATTGTCGCGCGGATGAAGACCAATCGTTGGTTCGTCCAGAACATACAGAACGCCGCGTAAATTCGAACCGAGTTGCGCCGCCAGGCGGATCCGTTGGGATTCGCCGCCGCTCAACGTTTTCGCCGAACGGCCAAGCGCCAGGTATCCGAGACCAACGTTTTCCATAAAACGCAAACGCTGACGAATTTCCGGAATCAGATCGGCCGCGATCGTTGCCTGAGTGCCGCGAAATTTCAGTTTATCGATCTTCACCGCCGCGTCGCTGGCAGCAAGACTGGTGAACTGGTCAATGGTCATTCCCTGGACTCGAACGTGTCGCGCTACTTCGTTGATGCGCGATCCGTGACATTTTGGACATTCGTGCGCTTCGGTTGCCTCGATCCATTCCGACTCGCGCTCGGCCCGAAGTTCATTTTCCAGTATCGAGTCGCTGGTCTCTTCGGCGGCTGTCTGGAATTCCTGGTCCCAAATTTCGCCAAATCCGCCGCATTCCTCGCACGCGCCGTGAGGCGAATTGAATGAAAACAATCGCGGGTCGAGCTCTTCGAATGCGCGGCCGCAATTCGGACAGCTCATTTCGGTGCTGACGATCGTCAGATTGTTTTTCGTGTCGAGCAGATGGGCCGTGCCCCGTCCAATTTCGAGGGCGCGTTGCGTCAAATTTCGCGCTTTGGCAATTCGCTTCGCGTCGATCACCCCAACTACGACTGAAATCGAATGTTCCTTGAATCTGGCAAGTTTTCGAAATTGCGGAATCGGAAGGAGCTGGCCATCGACGTACAAAGTGTCGAAGCCTTGCTTTTCAGCCCAGCGCGCAACGTCGGAGTGAAATCCTTTACGGGCTTTGACTAGTGGCGCCAGCACCTTGATGAGGCCGCGGCTCGCGGCGGCTTCGACTTGCTTTATGATCGCCCCCAAAGTTTGGCTTTCGACTGGCAGATCGCAGTCTGGACAAAATTGCGTTCCGGTCTTGGCGAAAAGCAGTCGGAGAAAATGATAAACTTCGGTCACGGTGGCGACAGTCGATTTTCCACCGCCGCGCGTTACCCGTTGCTCGATGGCAACGCTCGGCGGCAATCCCGTGACCAGATCGACATCCGGCTTTTCGAGTTGTTCGACGAACTGCCGCGCATAGGGCGACATGCTGTCGAGGAACCGTCGCTGGCCTTCAGCGAACAATATATCAAATGCGAGCGTCGATTTTCCGGAGCCGCTCAGGC
Source organism: uncultured Verrucomicrobiae bacterium (assembly GCA_963800015.1). GTDB lineage: Bacteria > Verrucomicrobiota > Verrucomicrobiia > Chthoniobacterales > UBA10450 > AV40. The sequence goes on from CAWCZE010000009.1 coordinate 576,925, forward strand.
CGGTGATTACGACCATTTGGTCGCGCGGAATTTTTACGTCGATATTTTTCAGGTTGTGCTCGCGGGCACCATGAATACCGATTGCGCCGTTGATTCCGCTGATCTTGAAACGCGGCGATTCTTCAGCTGCGCGAGCAAGTTCGCTCTCGTCATTTTCCAAATACAATGTTCGCGGCGAGCCGCGGCGAACTGCAGGCCGGCGGCCTGCGCTCCCCAGAACAGACTTCAGAAATCTTCCGGTGTGCGATTTCGAATTCTTCGCCACTTGTTCGGGCGTTCCTGCGGCGACAATTTCGCCTCCCTCGTCTCCCGCTTCCGGACCCAGATCTACAATCCAGTCGGCACATTTAATGACTTCGAGATTGTGCTCGATAACTACAAGCGAATGTCCAGCGTCCACCAAGCGTTGAAAGACATGCAGCAACATGGCGACGTCGTCGAAATGAAGACCGGTAGTTGGCTCATCGAAGATGAACAGATTGCCGTTTGTTCCGCCCATTTGAGCCCTTGCTTTCCGGTGTCGCCAGGTGCTTAACCAATTTCAGTCGCTGAGATTCGCCGCCGCTCAACGTGTTCAACGGCTGTCCCAGCCGTAAATATCCGAGGCCCACTTCGTCCAATACATCGAGCGGCTCGGAAAGCGTTTTGAGTTCGCCGATTTCGGCAAAGAACTGGATCGCCTCGTGAACGGTCAGCTGCAGCAGATCGTGGATCGATTTGCCATGCAGTTTAATCTTCAACACGTGGGGCTGGAATCGTTTGCCTTCGCACTCAGCGCACCGCACGTACAAATCGCTCAGGAACTGCATCTCGATTTTTTCGAATCCCGTTCCGGAACAGCGCTCGCAACGTCCGCTTCCGGAATTGAATGAAAACGCGCTCGCGGTCAGACCCTGGGCCATCGCTTCCGATTGTCCGGCGAACAATTCGCGAACTCGATCGTAGAGTCCGAGGTAAAGAATCGGCGTCGAACGTGGAGTTCGGGCAAGCTGCGATTGATCGACCATGACCACGTCGCGGATTCGGTGCGCGCCCGAAACCGATTTGCATGCGCCCGGCTCCTGATCGGAGGACTGGCCTTTGGCTGCGAGCAGACTTCGATACAGCACATCGTGAATCAGGGTCGACTTGCCGGAGCCGGAAACACCGGTGACGCAGGTAAAAACGCCTAACGGGACCTCAACATCAACGTTCTTCAGATTGTGTTCGCGAGCGCCGGTGATCTTGATGGACGATGTTGATCGTCGCCTTTTCTTGGGCACACGAATCGATTTCGCTCCACTGAGATAATCCGCGCGTAAGCGACGGGTGGATCGTCTTCTTCGAGCGCGATCCGTTCGGAGAAATCGTTCCCGCTATAAATTCGTCCAGCGGTCCGCTGAACACGAGCTCACCGCCGCGTTCGCCGCGACCAGGACCGATATCGATTAAATTATCCGCCGACCGAATGATTTGTTCCTCATGTTCGACGACGAGCAGAGTATTGCCGCGGTCGCGCAAATTGTGCATGATCCGAACGAGCCGGCCAACGTCGCGTGGATGCAAGCCCGATGCTGGGCTCGTCCATCACGAACAGCGTATTCACAAGCGACGCGCCGAGGCAGGTCGTGAGATTGACGCGCTGAACTTCACCGCCGCTCAAAGTCCGGGTCGAGCGATCCAGGGTCAGATAACCGACGCCGACTTCGCAGAGATAATTCAGACGCGCGCAAATCTCGCCGCGCAACATTTCGGCGGTTTTATCCTGAGACGCGACTTCGAGGTCTTGCAAAAGCCTTCGCGCATTGTCGATCGGCAGGCTTTGAAAATCTGGAAGCGTTAACTGTAGCGGCGATCTCTGATCGCCGTCTCGACGGTCGGAGACCGCCGCTACAATTCGATAGTTCAGCGTTTCGGGTTGAAAACGTCCGCCATTGCAGATCGGACACGTCGTGTACGACGCGATAACGGCTGAGCAGCACGCGCATGTGCATTTTGTAAACCTGCGACTCCGCCCACCGGAAAAATCCGCGCACGCCGTACCAGCGATCGTCATCGTAGTCGTCGCCGTTGTAACTTTCTCCACGCTCTCGCGCGGCGACGACAGATTTCTCGCCTTCAATTACAAACTGCTGATCCGGCTTTGGCAGTTCCTCGAATGGAACATTGATGTCGACGTCTTCACGAGCACAGGCGCGAAGCAGATCCTTTTGCGATTCGCCAAATTCCTGGCCGCGAAAAACTCGCACCGCGCCTTGCTTGATCGACAACGAGCGGTCCGGGATCGCTTTGTTCAGGTCGATCGTAATCGTGCGTCCGAATCCGCGACATTCCGGACAAGCGCCGAGCGGATTATTAAAACTAAAAAGTCCCGGCGATGGCGGGCGAATATCGATATCGCAATGGGCACAATGCCATCCGGTGGAGAACGGGAGTTGAGAGTTGAGAGTTGATGGTTGAGAGCCATCATCGAGCGGGACGGCATTTACTTTTCCTTTTCCGAAGCGCAGAGCCGTTTCGAGCGCTTCGACCAGGCGTGCGCGATTCTCCGGTGTGATTGCAATTCGATCCTGAACGACTTGGACACGCGCGCCGAGACGGAGCGACTTTTTCGGAGCGTCGTCTACCCGCACGATTTCGTCATCGACGAGCACACGGAGATAACCCTGCTGCTGAAGAAATTCGAAGAAGGTCTTCGGTTCCGTTTTGGGCGGAACCGATATCCAAAACGTAATGAGAACATTTTTGTTCGCGCAATCCCGGAGGATTTCCTCGGCAATTGATTTCGCGGTCTCGGGCCGAATTTCTCGGCCACAGCTTGGGCAAAAAGCCTTCGCGATCCGCGGCCAGAGCAATTTCAGATAGTCATTAACCTCGGTCATCGTCCCGACCGTCGAGCGCGATGTTTTAACCGGATTAGATTGCTCGATCGCAATCGCCGGCGGAATTCCGCGAATTTCGTCGACTCGCGGTTTGTCCATGCGGTCGAGAAACTGCCGCATGTAAGGCGAGAACGTTTCGACGTATCGCCGCTGGCCTTCGGCGTAAATCGTTTCGAACGCGAGGGAAGATTTTCCGGAGCCGCTCGGCCCGGTAATGACGGTCATTTTCCCGAGCGGAAGATCAACGTCGATGCCCTTGAGATTATTCTGGCGTGCGCCTCTAATCTCAACGCATTCGCGCTGCACGGGCCCTGATGTGCCACTCCGGCGCGGAGCGGATTCTTTTTTCGCTTTCGTTCGAACCACCGGAGATTATCCGGGATGCGGAATCGCTTCGCAAATTAAGCGCAATTATTTCGCGAATTTTTCCGCGACTTTGTCGTGCTGGGCCAGGAGCTGTCGCGGCATGTCCTTGCCGAGGGTGTCGAAGAATTTTTGCTGCGCCTCGAGCTCTTTTTTCCATTCGTCGGGCTTGATCGTGAACAACGCGCGCATCGTTTCCCGGGTGGTATCAAGATCTTCCAGGTCGAAATCCTCCGGGCCCGGAATGGTGCCGACCTCTGTTTCGGCGCCGCCGCCGTGACCTTCGCAGCGATCAAGGACCCATTTGAGGACTCGCATGTTTTCGCCGAAACCGGGCCATAAGAACTTTCCATCCGAGGCTTTGCGAAACCAGTTCACATGAAAAATCAGCGGCGGATTGGTCAGCCGCGGTCCGATTTCGAGCCAGTGCTGAAAATATTGGCCCATGTTGTATCCGCAGAACGGCAACATCGCCATGGGATCTCGGCGGACTTGGCCGACCGCGCCCGCTGCGGCGGCGGTCGTTTCCGAACCCATGGTGGCGCCGACATAGGTGCCGTGCTCCCAATTACGCGCTTGAAAAACAAGCGGCATGGTGTCGCTGCGGCGTCCGCCGAAAATGATCGCGCTGATCGGAACGCCTTCGCCTTTCTCGAAGTTCGGATCGAGAACGGGATTGTTGCGGCATGGGGCGGTAAAACGCGAATTCGGATGGGCGGCTTTTTCCGTTGAGGCCGGCGTCCAGTCATTACCACGCCAGTCAACCGCGTGATCTGGTGGCGGACCATCTTTGCCTTCCCACCAAACGTCGCCGTCAGCCAGCAACGCGACGTTAGTGTAAAGCGTGTCGTGTTCGATCGACGTCATCGCGTTCGGGTTCGATTTGTAATTCGTTCCCGGAACGACGCCGAAGTAACCGTTCTCCGGATTCACCGCGTACAAGCGGCCGTCGCGGACCTGCATCCAGGCGATGTCGTCGCCGACGGTAGTGACTTTCCAGCCTTTGAAATGTTTCGGCGGAACTAACATCGCAAAATTGGTTTTGCCGCAGGCGCTTGGAAACGCTGCCGCCACGTAATGTTTTTTTCCTTCGGGCGATTCGACGCCGAGGATCAACATGTGCTCGGCCATCCAGCCTTGTTTCCGCGCGAGATAAGAACCGATACGAAGCGCGAGGCATTTTTTGCTGAGCAAAACGTTGCCGCCGTAACCCGAGCCGACCGAAATGATCGCGTTGTCCTGGGGAAAATGGCAAATGAGGCGCCGCTCCGGATTCACATCTAATAATGAGTGGATACCGCGATTCCATTCCGCCTTCGGATCACTGCCGAGCCGTTTGACCGCGATCTCCCCCATGCGGGTCATGATTCGCATGTTCAGGACGACATAAATCGAATCGGTGATTTCGAAGCCGACTTTGGTCAGGGACGAATCCGGCGGTCCCATGATGTAGGGAATCACGTACATGGTCCGTCCTTGCATTGCGCCTTTGAGCATTCCGTGAAGCTTGGTGTAGGTGTCTGCCGGCTCGCTCCAATTGTTAGTCGGTCCGGCTTCCTCTTTGGTGGGCGTGCAGATGAAGGTGAACTGTTCCACTCGCGCGACGTCGTTAGGATTGGACCGATGCAAATAGGAGCCCGGCACTTTTTGCTCGTTCAGTTTGAACAGGACGCCCTGTTTCGTTGCCTGCTCGAGAAGGAATTCATGTTCGCGATCCGAGCCGTCGCACCAGAAAATATTTTCCGGCTGGGTCAGCAGTTCGACTTCATGCACCCAATCCAGCACCGCCTGATTTTGGGGTTGGCGGTCACCTATTCCCTTCGGCAACGAAATGGCGGGTGCGAGGTTTTTCATCTAATAGGCTCCCGATCTTGCAGGATACGGTCTGGCTGGATCGAGAGAGTCACGAATTTCATCCGGTTCGCGCCGTTCTCCAAGAATTTTTTCGCCCGGCTGAACGCCTGCTTGCGCGGGCAAATCGGCGGCTGTCTATTGAGGCATGTTCGGGGTCACTACGTCCGATGATTATCGGCCGGTAACCTGGATGGGGCGATATCCGGTGGATGTCACGACGATCCTGGTCGGGGTCCACGTCGTTTGCGCGATTATCACGGCGCTGTTTGTCGGTTTCGTTCACAACGGCGTCCTCAATTACGCGATGTTCGATAGTGCGGAGGTCTGGCAGGGCCAGGTTTGGCGGCTTTTCACCTACGCTTTCATCCATCCGCCGGCGGGTTACGCCTTGCTCTGGTTCGCGATTGAAATGTACATGCTCTTTTTCTTTGGCCGCGAAGTGGAGCGATTCATCGGCCAACGCGCGTATATCTGGCTTTACGCGCTGTTGTTGTTTGTTCCGGCGCTAATCCTTTCCCTCTGGGGTTTGACCACACGCACTGGACTGGCTGGATCGGGCGCGTTGCACTTCGCCGTTTTCACCGCGTTCGTCACCCTTTACCCGAACATTCAATTCTTTCTCCGGATACCGGCGAAATGGATTTTTGTCATTCTCGCGGCGATCGGAACGCTGAGCGGACTGGCGGCGCACGATTGGGAGAACCTGGTCGTGCTTTGGTCCAGCATCGCGCTCGCTTTCTTTTTCATTGAGGCCCGCGGCGCGGGTCCAGAATTGGCCTGGATCAATAACTTCAAAGCGCGGTTCCGGCCGAAGCCGAAACTTTATGTCGTCCAGAAATCTTCCGCCCGAACGGTCGAGCCCGACGATGTTTACGATTCGATCGACCCTATCCTGGACAAAATTTCCAAGTCGGGAATGGGCAGCCTGACCGAGAGCGAAAGAAAAATTCTCGATCGCGCGCGAAATCGTTTACTCAAGAAAGATTAAACGCGCTTTTCAGATCGAAGGCGCGCTGAGCAGAGTTGCGACAAACTCATCCACGCTCTCGGCGTGGAGCAACAAAGTTCGCAGCGGCGCGTCTCGAGTGATTCGAGCGATCGCTCCGACCACAACTAAATAGTCACTGATCAGTCGTTCCGGGACCGCGATCAGGAATATCAGCCTGGCCAGCTCGCCCTTGCCGGTCCACGGAATACCGGCCTCGCTTCGGCCAATCGCGAGAAACATTTGGTCAACCAGTTTTGTGCGAGCATGTGGAAATGCCACGCCATCGGCCGCGTAAGTTGAATTCACGGCTTCACGCTTGCGCAATTCATCGAGGAACTTGCTCGCGTTTCGTATCGAATTCGTTCCGGCAAGAAGATCGACCAGTTCGCGAACTGCTTCGGGCTGGGTATTCGCCTGGAGATGCAGCGTTATGTGCTTCGGGTTAATCAGGTCTGCCAGGGCAATAGCCATGAACGGGAATAAAGCAGGAAAGGTTGGATTCTGCCGCAGTTATCCGGTTAATTGATTGGTCGTGGCAACCGAAAACAGCGTTCCGGGTGCAAATGAGGAAACGACCGTCTCGCTCCAGCGAAGCATCTACGATCCGGGCTACGTCAATGCCATGTCCCATTTTTATCGGGGCGAAATGGGCCGGATCATGGTTTGGCGTCAGCGGCTCGACATTACGACGAACTGGGCGATCACCAGCAGCACCGCCATCATCACGATCGCTTTTTCGAACGCGAACGTTCCTCACATCATTTTCTTTTTCAATCTGGCGATCGTCTGGGTGATGCTTTGGATCGAAGCTCGGCGCTATCGATTTTACGACGCATTTCGCGCCCGCATTCGGATGTTGGAAGCGCATTTCCTCGTCCCGATGGTCATGGAAAACCGGGATCTTCTGCAGGGCGAATGGAAGAAACTGGTTTGCGAAGATCTGATCCTGCCCTGTTTCAAAATCAGCAAACTGGAGGCGATCGGACGCCGGCTGAAACGCAACTACGTTTTCATTTTCATTCTGATTCTGGTGGCGTGGGTCACCAAAATCTTTCTTCATGCACCAACTGCGATGGATAGTCTGTCGTCATTTTATAAAGCGCTCCGGGTCGGCCATATCCCTTCGTGGCTGGTGGCTTTTATCCTCGTCGGAACATTTATCAGCGTCATCGGGATCACGATTTACGTGAGCAAGAAGTCCTCCGGCGAAATTTCCGAATTCGGAACTCATCGATCGCTCTGGCGGATTTGAGGAAGTTGATGGTTGATAGTTGAGTGTTGATAGAAACGCAGCGACATGGCTGACGCTATCGACCATCAACAATCAACTAAGAGCTTTGCGAATCTCTGCGAGATCGTTGCGAAACTGCGCGCGCCGGGAGGATGTCCGTGGGACCGGGAGCAGACAAACGAGTCTTTGCTGCCGGCGACGATCGAAGAAGCTTATGAAGTCGCTGAAGCCGCGCGTTCGAAAAACGACGCTCATTTCTGCGAAGAACTCGGCGATCTGTTGCTTCTATCGGTGATGCATGCCGAGATCGCGCGCGAAGGCGGACGATTTAATATCGAAGACGTCATTCGCGAGGTCACCGAGAAACTGATCCGGCGACATCCGCATGTGTTCGGACAAAGCGATGCCCGCGACAGCGGCGCGGTCTTGAAACAATGGGAAGCGATCAAGCGCGAAGAGAAAAAAGGCGATACTCATTACCTCGCCAGTTTGCCTCGCGCGCTACCCGCTCTTCAGCGCGCCCAAAAGGCGCAAAGCAAAGTCGCGCGGGTCAACTTTGATTGGACCGATCTTCGCGACGTTATCGCAAAAGTGGAAGAAGAATTCGGCGAGCTGAAGCAGGCGATCGAAAGCAAAGATCGAGAATCGATTGAAGACGAAACCGGCGATCTGTTATTCGCGGTTGTGAACCTGGCCCGCAAAACCAAACTGGACGCCGAAACTGCGCTCCAATCGGCCACCGATAAGTTCGTCCGGCGATTTAATCTGCTTGAGGACGAACTGAAAGTCCGCGGGAAGAAGCTGGGCGAAGTTGAACTCGCGGAGTTGGACGAAATCTGGAACGAAATTAAGAAAACGCCGAACGCCCAACGTCCAACGCCCAATGTTTGAATTCAGAATTCGATGTTCGATGTTCAGCGTTGGGCGTTTGCTTCTCTGCTGACATTGTTCATATTCCCCGTCCCCGATGCAGATCCTGATTAATGCCCTGCTGGCGATCTACGTTCTGGTAGCGCTGCTGATGGTCCTGGTGATCCTGATGCAACGCCCGAAGAGCGAGGGACTTGGTGCAGCTTTTGGCGGCGGGGTGACTGAAAATATTTTCGGCGCCCAAACCACAAACGTGCTGGTCAAGTTCACTTCGTGGCTGACGGCCATTTTCTTCATCCTGACCTTCGTCTTATCGATCTTGTATTCGCACAAAACCAGCCGCGATACCGGATTACGTAACGAGTTGTTAAGACAGCAAACCACTTCGGTGCCCTCGGGTTCGCCGCCGCCGGTTAATCCAAACGCGCCCGCCGTGCCGGCTCCCGGCGCGCCGGTTTTGCCGCAGTCGGACGTCAGGCCGTCTGCGACAACTACGCCGCCCATTGTTCCATCGGCTTCGCCGGCGCCTTCAAAGCCGAAGCGATAAATCGGAATTGCCGGTTTCAATCCGCCTGTTCAATATCGGGCCGATGGTTCGCAGGACCCTCGCGCTTTCGAGCACCGTGCTGCTACTTGCCTGGCTTCAGCCTTTGCACGGCCAGACTGATTCCGATCGTCTGGAAAAACTTGAGCGCGCAGTTGATCAACTTCAAAAGCGTAATGCCGAACTCGAAGGTGAAGTTCATGATCTAAAGAAGCGACTCGCCTCAGGACTGGAAGTTGATCCCAACGGGAACCAAAAACCCAAGACCGACGGTAAAACCTTGCTCGAAAAGCCAATTATCACCGAAGAGAAACCTCCGGTGTTCGTCGTGCAGCGCGGACCCGAGATCAAATTGACTCTCGGCGGATATATTCAGATGAACTTCGAAGATGGCGATGTTTCGGCTTTCGAAGGGCGCTTTGGATTGACCGCGCTGAAGGACCGGTTTCGACTGCGACGGGCCCGGATTAATTTGACGGGCGATTTCGCGGAGCAGTTCGATTTCAAAGTCGAAGGGGATTTCGAAAACACAGACGGCACGTCGGCGAATCGCACTGATTTTTCCGGCACGGACATTTTTGTCAACTGGCACCGTTATCCCGAAGCCCAGATCAAAGTCGGCCAATGGAAAGCGCCGTTCGGGTTGGAACAAATCACCCCCGACCCAAACTTGTTCACGATTGAGCGTAGTCTACCTACCGGTGCAATCACGCCGGAGCGCCAGCTCGGCCTGCAGATTTGGGGAAAACCGCTGACCAATTTGTGGCCACAGGAGAAGGACCTGTTGACTTACTACGCCGGCATTTTCAACGGCAACGGACGCAACACCACCATCAACGACAATAACAACTTCATGTATGTGGGCCGGCTGGAGTTGCTCCCGTTAAATGGGAAATTCTTCGACCAGGATTCCAGTCTGAAGCTTGGCGCCGACGTCCTGAACAGCCGCGATGATGCTGGCACAAACATCTCGCAAACCCTGAACCTTAAAGTAAATGCGGACGGCTCGCTCTCGCCGTTTACCCTCCCTGGGGCGGACGAAAGAACGGCGTGGAGCGTCGACGCATGGCTAACTGTTGGGCCTTTTGATTTGATCGGTGAATATTTTTCGGAAGATGTGGATGGTCGCACCGTCGCCGGCAAAGCGCCGGGCTTTAAAGATTTCGATCCGAGCGGTTGGTATATCCAGGCGAGCTATTTTCTCCTCGCGAAAAAATTGCAAGGGGTCGTGAAATGGGAAGAGCTTGAGCCCGATCAGGTCGGCAACGACAACATTCACTCGCTCACGCTCGGGCTGAATTACTATATTCGTGGCGACGCCATCAAAGTAATGGCCAATTACGTTCACACCTGGTCGGATTTTCGTGCTGCCCATCCGCAATTTGGGGACGACGAGTTCGATGAAGTCATCGTCCGTCTCCAGTTGATGTTTTAATTCTGCCGCGCCTTGCCGAACTGAAGGGCGATGAGCGTCGTTCATCGCCATCAGTTTCACGCAATCGTCACGTTACCGTCATCTGGCCGTAACAATTGGTTTCTAGCTTTCGGTCGTCGCGAGAAGAGCTGAGGCGAGACGGCGCTCAACTCGCGATCCAAAACCCCGCGGTAATGCCGCAATCCAAAGGAGAAAAATGCTGACTAAAAAATTCACTCTTGTTGCAATCATCTTAAGTTTTTTCATCACCCCGATCGTGAAGTTGCACGCCCAGGATGCGGGCGCTTTGCTCGACCTGCTGGTTAAGAAAAGGATCATCAGCGACCAGGAAGCCGAGGAAGTTCGCGCGGAACTGACCAAACAGATTTCGGAAACCAGCGGCGGGAAATGGAAACTGTCCACCCCGATCAACGAGATCGAACTCTATGGCGACGCGCGTATGCGTTACGAATATCGCGGAGGGCGGACCCGTGGTGACAATCCCGTGGCCGCGCCCGGCGCGGGGGTCGCTGGTCATGACGATTGGCAGGAACGCGAACGCGAACGCTATCGTTTGCGGATTGGGCTTCGAGGAACAATGGCGGACGATTGGTTTTTTGGAGTGCGATTGGAAACCAGCACCAGCCCGCGCTCAACCAACGTTACTTTTGGCGATGACAGCGGCGTCAACGGTCCGTTCTCAAAAGACAGCGACCGGATCAGCGTTGGCCAGGCTTACCTGGGCTATAAAGGATTCCACGATATCACTCTGACGGCCGGTCGAATGCCGCAACCACTGGTCACAACGCTCATGGTCTGGGACGATGACATCAATCCCGAAGGTTTGGCCGAACAATGGAAACACACGTTCAACATCGAGTTTGGCGCGACCCAATCAGTCGCGGCCCAGGAAGGTTACAGCAAAGAAGGCGGCAAAGGAGTCGTTGCGCCCGCTCCAAGCGAGCCGTTCAAGCTGAAAATCGATGTCTTCGCCAATTTCGCCCAGTTCATTTACGACGATGCCAATCCTGAAAATCCGCTCGGCCGCCGCGCGGTAACCACCGGTCAGGTTGGAAGAGTTCGCGGGACCCAATTAATCCCCAATACGGACGCATTTCTGTTGGCCTGGCAGATCGGTGCGCGAGTCACCTTTCCAAACAACATCTACGTTCAACTCGCCCCAACCCTCTACAATTATACCGGCAACGGCGACACGTTTAACATCCATTTTCAGGGCGGCTCGCCATTCGTCACTAACGCCGCTTCACTCGCGGAAAATCAGACAGGCATCAATAGCCTCCTGATTTACGACATGCCGTGGGAAATCGGTTGGAAAATCGGCGAGTTGCCGATGCGACTGTTCGGAGATTTCGCCGTAAATTTCGAAGGTGATGCGCGCGCAAGAGCCGCTGCGGCTACGCGTCCCCTTGGTGTCATACCCTCCGGCCATGGCGATGAAAATCATGCTTATCAGATTGGACTCGGTGTCGGTCAGCTAAAAGCGAAACACGATTGGGAAGTCCGGGCCTGGTGGCAGCACACCGAGCAGTACTCGCTTGATCCGAACCTGGTGGATTCCGACATCTTCGACAGCCGCGTCGGCATGGAAGGCGTCGCGCGTCACAGGCCGGCCTACATGTTAAGCGACGCAGTCACGTTCAAAGCGACGTGGGCCTACGGCTGGCAAATCAATGACAATCTCGGGACGGGCGGCGCCGGCGATATCGGTATCAATCCACTCGACTCAGTACCAGCTCTTCCAGGCAGACCTCAATCGTGAAATTCTAAACATCACCTCCTCGAAACCGGTATTTCAACAATCAATATGAAACTAACCCTCGATCCTTCTCACTCTGACAGTTGCGCTTGGCCTCGCTGAAGCCAAAGCCGATCGCCTCGTCATCAAGGGTTCCGACACCCTCGGCGCCAAACTCGTTCCGCAACTGGCGGAACAATTCAAGGCCGCAACATCCCGGCACGACGTTCGACATCGCGGCGGAAGGTTCCACTACCGGAATCGCCGCGATCATCGACGGCACCGCCGAGATCGGCATGTCGAGCCGGCGCGCAAAATCATCCGAAGTCGGCGCCGCAGCTGCCAAAGGCAAAAACATGAAGCCGACGATCGTCGCTTATGACGGCATCGCAGTGATCGTGAATTCAGGCAACCCGGTCGCGAAACCTGACTCGAAAACAGGTCGAGCAGATCTTTACCGGTGACGTACAGGACTGGAGTGCGGTCGGCGGATCCGGCGGAAAGATCTCCATCTACACGCGTAATACTTCATCGGGCACGTATTCGGAGTTCAAAGAGCTCGCGATGAAGAAGCGTGATTACGCGGGCGGCTCGCAAAAGATGGCGGGCAACGAGCAAATCGCCGCCGAAGTCGGCAAAAATAAAAACGGCGTTGGTTATGTCGGCATGGCTTATACCAAAGCCGCGGCGTTAAAGTCATCTCGATTGATGGCGCGACGCCGTCCGTCAAGTCGGTCCAGGACCATTCCTACCCCTACTGGCGGCCGACATTCTATTACACAAACGGCGAACCGAGCGGCCTCGCGAAACAATTTCTCGATTACACCATCGGCTCCGCCGGCCAGAAAATCGTCGGTCAGGTGGGCTTCGTTCCAATCAAGTGATTAACCAATAGCAGCAAGCTTATGAAAAAACTCGTTCTCATACTCCTCCTTGTTGGCGTCGGCGTCTTTGTGGCCCGCTCTGAAACACTGGTCATCAAAGGCTCGGACACGCTCGGCGCGAAGCTCGTTCCGCAGCTTTCGGAAGAGTTCAAAGCGCAGCACCCGGACACGACCTTCAACATTGCCGCTGAAGGGTCCACCACCGGCATCTCCGCAATCATCGACGGCACCGCCCAAATCGGAATGGCGAGCCGGCCGACCAAACCGGAAGAAATTAGCGCGGCCAAAGCCAAGGGAGTGAACTTCAAGGAAACAACCGTGGCTTATGATGGCATCGCGGTCATCGTGAATTCGGCAAATCCGGTCAAGTCGCTGACCAAAAAGCAGGTCGAACAGATTTTTACCGGTGACGTAACCGACTGGAGCGCGGTTGGCGGATCCGCCGGAAAGATTTCCGCCTACACCCGGAACACTTCATCTGGCACCTATTCGGAGTTTAAGGAGTTGGCCATGAAGAAACGCGATTACGCGCCCGACTCGCAGAAGATGGCGGGCAACGAGCAGATTGCCTCGGAAATTGCAAAAAATCCGAATGGTGCCGGCTACGTCGGCCTCGCTTACACCAAAGCGAGCGGCATCAAAGTCGTGGCGATCGATGGCGCGATGCCGTCGAAGGAAAGCGTGCTCGGCAAAACCTACCGTATGCGCGGCCGACCTTCTATTACACCAACGGCGAACCCAAGGGCGTGGCCAAACAGTTCGTCGATTTCACGGTCAGCGATGGCGGGCAAAAAATTGTCGAGCAAGTTGGATTTGTCCCAATCAAGTAATTCCAACGCGGAGAAGAACTGCAGGTTAGGTCACCCAAGGCCCGCCGGGCTTGCGTTCCGGCGGGCTTTTGCTTTCCCATCGAGACTGCGCAAATCCATCGCACTCACGTTCTTGATCGTGTTCGCAATGGCGCCAATCACCCGCGCTTTGTCGCCCGCGACCGAAATCATTGTCAGCGTGCCCGATCAACAGCTCGCTCTAATCGATCAGGGCAAATTAATTTCCAAATATCCAATTTCGACCTCCAAGTTTGGACTCGGTGACGGAAATGGAACTTACCGAACACCGCTCGGGACCTTGTTTGTCTCGGCCAAGCTTGGCGACCATCTCGCGCCGGGCACGGTTATCAAGAACCGGATTGCGACAGGCGAGATCGTTAATCCAAATGCTCCGGGGCGGGATGCGATTGTCTCGCGAGTGATTTGGTTGCGTGGAATGGAAAGCCAGAACCGGCTCGCCCGCGACCGCTGCATTTACATTCACGGAACGCCGGAGGAGCGCACGATCGGCCGGCCGGCCAGCTTCGGGTGCATTAGGATGCGATCGCGCGATGTCATCGAACTTTACGAGCGCGCACACATTGGCATGCATGTCACAGTAACCGAACGCAGGATCGACAGTTTTGTTTCCCGGTCGAGTGATGACGCCAGCTTGCTTGCCCGGTCGGATTAGTTTTTATCGAATGAAAAAGAAAGTGCTTTTTATCTGCGTCCACAACAGCGCCCGGAGCCAGATGGCAGCGGCGTTGTTGAACGACCGGTGCGGCGATTTTTTTGAGGCGCGAAGTGCCGGTCTTGAACCGGGGACCTTGAATCCACTGGCGGTAGCAGCGCTCGGTGAAATCGGAATCGACATTTCTCGCAACAAAACCCAGGCAGTATTCGACGTTTTCAAATCGGGCGAATTATTCGCCTACGTCATCACCGTTTGCGATGAATCCGAGGCGGCGGGATGTCCGATTTTTCCGGGGGTCACGACTCGCCGGCACTGGAGTTTTCCGGATCCGTCAAAATTAAGCGGTTTCCGGGAAGAGCGACTCGAAGGGACCCGCCAAATCCGCGATCAAATCAGGGAGCGGATCGAAGCGTGGTGCAACGAAGTCTGCCGTTTGGAAACTGTTTCTTAAACGTCACGGGCTTTTGACAATTCGTAACCTGACCGGATCGACCCGGCGGTTAGGATGATGCATGCGTATCATTACGGTTAAACGGACGGTTCCGAGAAAGAGATCCATCCGGCGATTGGCCCATGATTTGGTCGTCCTGGAAAATCAGGTCGAGTTCGCAATCAAAGCGCTCTTATCGGGGATGCTCCTGGCGATGTCGGCCTGGCCGATTGCGGAGGCGGCGGAGGCGATGAATCGGCTGACGTAAAAAATTGGTTGCCTCCGCGGACGGGCCTGGCTAATATTTAACCAGATGGTTAAATATCATAAGAGCCTCGATCGCACTTTCGCCGCTCTGGCCGACCCTACTCGTCGTCGCATCCTGGCCCGGCTCGCCAAGGGAGATCAGCGCGTTACCCATTTGGCTCGCCATCACGCCATGTCTCTCCCCGCGGTCTCCAAACATCTGCGGGTTCTCGAGAAAGCCGGACTCCTGCGCCGCCGCCGTTACGGACGGGTTCATGAAATGCAGCTGGACGCAAAACCACTCAGGCAAGCCGCCCAATGGGTCGAAGAATATCGAAAATTCTGGGAAGGATCGCTCGATCGTTTGGCCGATTATTTGGAGAAAACAAACAAGCTTTCGCAGTTCATGGAAAAGAGAAAAAACCAATGACAACAAAAACTACCGACAACACATCGCTCGAAATCAAACGGTTCATCAACGCGCCGCGCGCGCGTGTTTATGCGGCATGGACTGATCCAGTGCAACTCAAGGAATGGTGGGGCCCAAAAGAAGTTCAAACGCTCAAAATCGTCGCCGATACCCGAGTGGGTGGAAAGTATCGCTGGGATTTGGTGAACCAGGAAGGCGAGAAGATGAGCGTGTTCGGCGAATACCAAGAGCTGGTTCCCGGAAAGAAAGTCGTCTTCACCTGGAAATGGGACGACGACGAAGACTGGAAAGATTACGACAGTATTGTGTCAGTCGAATTTTCCGACCGCGATGAGGGGACTGAACTTCGCCTGACCCACGTGAAATTGCCGAGCGAGGCGTCGCGCGATCGCCACACGGAGGGTTGGAACAGCGTGATCGACCGATTGGAAAAGTTCTTCAATAAATAGTTTTCGATTCAAAGAAAGGACAACATGGATACAAAAGATGTGGCGAAAAAAGTTGTGGAACTGGTTCGAAAACAGGCCTGGTACGAAGCGCTCAACCAGTTGTATGACGATAATATCGTCAGCGTAGAAGCAGATCCGGGTGCACCCGAGACGCGCGGTAAAGAAGGCGTCCGCGGCAAAATCGACTGGTGGGTCAACGAAATGGAAGTTCACAAGTTCGAGGCGAGTGAACCGTTCGTTGGTCATGATCGATTTGTTGTGCAATACGACGCTGACGTGAGCGAGAAGAAGTCAAAGCAGCGCCGCCAATTGTCGGAGGTGGGCGTTTACACGGTGAAGAACGGCAAGATCGTGCGCGAAGAATTTCTCCCTCGAGCAGTTTAATTCTTCTTCGATTCGCCAGGAATCTTTTGTGGGAGTGGTGTCGGAGACGGCATCTCTGCCACGCTTCCACCGGGCACGCGGTAGACTGCATGACCGGATTGCTCCCGGGTTTCCTCCGGCGCGCGAAACAAACCGCAGCTGCCAAACAAAAACAGCAGCGTTGTTGCAAGAGCTGTGCAAATCCGATTCACTCGAAGCAAGTCTGGCAGCACTTGCGATGAAACACAAAAAAGGCCGCGAGATTGAACGCAAGTTCCTGATTAAGCACCTCCCGCTCGAGATTCTTCGCTCGAAACATTATCCATTGCGGCAGGGTTACCTGGCGAACGAGGCGCGTGGCCGTCACGTCAGGCTACGAAAAAAGGGCAAGACAATGTCGCTGACTTTCAAGGTCAGCCGGGAACGCGGCTCGAGCCGGGAAGAGCGCGAGATTCGGTTGAGTAGTAAACAGTTTGAAACCCTGTGGGCGGCGACCAAGGGCCGGCGATTGAGGAAGACCCGTTACGAGATTCCGTGGAAAACGCTCAAGATCGAGGTCGACATTTATCATGGCCGAAACCATGGTTTGATGGTGGCGGAAGTTGAATTTCCGAACCACGCGAGCCGTCGGAGATTCAAACCACCGCGCTGGTTTGGCCGCGAAGTCACCGGTGAAAAACGCTATAGCAATGTGAGGCTCGCCCGGGAATAAACCAATGAGCTATCGACTGCGAAAAGGCGAGACGTTTGGGGCGGGTCTCTGCCGAATTTGTGGCAAGCAGATCGAACGAGCAATCGCGGTGGCGAGTGGCGAAAAGAAAACCGATGGCGCCCCGGTTCACAAAATGCGAAAGCATTTGAAGAAAGCCCGCGCCGCGCTCCGCCTGGTGAAGAAAGAAATAGGGACCGGACTTTTTCGAGAACAGGACCATTGTCTGCGCGACGTAGGGCGGCTCACTTCTGAGATCCGCGATGCCGAGGTGCGGTTGCAAACGGTCCGCGACCTTCAGGGGATCAGTGAGCGCCCGAATCGCCGCGGCGCTTACCCGAAGCTGGAAGCGATGCTGGTGATGGAGTTCGAAAATTTCATGGCAGCCTTCGCCGAGTGGCAAACCCAAGCCATCCCGATGCTCGAACGCGTGAGAAAGAATGTGGACTGCTGGCCGCTCGACCAGTTCGATTGCAAGCAACTGCGCCGTGCAGTCCAACGAACTTACAAGAACGCAAGGAAAGCCCTCGCCTGCGCGCAATCGTCGCCCACTTCGGAAAATTTCCATGAATTTCGAACGCGAGCGAAACGGCTTTGGTATGAATTGCGGATGTTGCGCCCAATAAATCCAGTTGTTCTGAAGAACCTGGCCGATGACCTCAATGCTTTGGTAAGTTTGCTCGGCCGCGCCCATGATCTGAGTTTTCTTGGCGATCGACTCCGCCGGGACGAGCGAAGCTCGGACTGGGGACGTGAAGGTCACCAGCTTCTGGCGGTAATTGAAGTGAGCCAGGGAGATTTGCAACGAGGTGCGGCCGAATTAGCCGAACACTTCTTCGCCGAGCGCCCGAGAGATTTCGGCGAACGTATCGGTGGCTGGCTCGAAGATTGGGAAAACCACGCGTCCCCATCCATTCCGGAAAAGCTTCTTCACTAATTTCGAACTCCGGTGGAGTTCCTGCCTTAACTTGTCGCGATTTTGGGTGGGATGAGCCAGAGAAGACGGCCCCCGCGCCATGATCGGTTCAAATCGACCAATGCGATGCCGGCTTTCGAAAGTTTTAGCGACGCGCCGGTCAGTTCCGAAATTACTTCGCTAAAATCTGGTTCGTGTCCGACGATCATCAGACTTTCTTCCGGATAATTTTTTAGCAACCGCTCCAGATCGGCGCGATCGAAACCGGGTGCGAGCAATTTATCCTCGCGACACTTGATCTTTAATCGTTCGGCAGCGATCTCGGCGGTTTCAGACGCACGCGGCAGCGGACTGGTGACAATCAGGTCGGGCTTGGCCTTGACGCGTTTCAGGAATGCGGCGACTTCGCGCATTTCCTTTTTTCCATCTTTGTTCAGCGGACGCTCATCGTCCGGTTTTTTCCAGTCTGGCCAATCAGCCTCGCCGTGTCTGAGAAAAAATAGTTCCATGTGCTGTTTGCTGGCTCAATGTCATGGCGGCTCGGTGAGCCGCCGCTACCTGCTTCGCTAAAAAATTCTCCATTTCGCCCGCCCGGTGCGGGCATCGTTCTGCCAAAGGCGAACTCCGCCCATAAAAACATTTCGATTGTGGCCCAGCTCTGTGCCGGCCGGCAGCTTTTGTAACTTTTTGGCCTTCCCGCCGCCGAGCACGACATAATCCGCGATGACAGACTTCTTGAGCTGATCCACTGCGAACATGACTTCACGTTCCCATTCCTTGCCGCCGAGTTCGTCGATTCCGGTTTTGCCGAGAAAATCCTCGATGATCCGGTGATTGCGGTACGGTAAATCGCCGAGTTCGAGGGGAAGCAGCATGTCCGGCAAAACAAGAGTGGAACCAAGACCTGTCCCGAGTCCGAGAAACAGCATGCGCCCGCCCCGGTAGCTGCCAAGGGCCTGAAGCGCTGCGTCGTTCAGGATCCGGACGGGTTTGCCCAGAGCCTTTTCGAAATTGAACCCGACCCAGCCTTTCCCGAGATGTTTTGGGTCGCTGACAATGCGGCCATTGCGAACCGGTGCAGGAAATCCGACCGCGACGGCATCGAATTTCCACCCCTTAAGATCTTTTTTGATCTGGGCGACCATTTCGCGCGGCGTCATTTTCGGTCCTGACTTGAATTTCCGGCGCTTCTTGCGCGAAATCATCATCTTCACGTGGGTACCGCCGACGTCGATGACGAGAAGCTTTATCTTCACGATCTTTTCGGCGGTTCCGGGGCGACGGTGATTGGAATTAATTTGTCCGCCGGCGCCGGCTTTTTCCGGCGTTGTTGTTTGGCGCGCTCGCGCGAAACTTCGCGAAAATGCCACTGGGCTTGAGAACGCTCCTCCAACCCTTCCGGTTTCAACCGTCGATAATTTCCGTCAGGCTGCAGTTCACGTGCCTTTACCCGATCGTCCAAAAATCGCGGCAGAACTTCGTTCACGATGAGGTCGCGCAATTGCGGCGTCTCGATTGGAAACGCGACCTCCACCCGGCGCAAAAAATTTCGCGGCATCCAGTCAGCGCTGGAAAGATAAACTTCCGGCTGGCCGCCATTTTCAAAATAATAAATGCGGCTGTGTTCCAGGAACCGGCCGACGATGCTGATGACGCGAATGTATTCGCTTAACCCCGGCATCTTTGGCCGCAAACAACAAATTCCGCGGACGATCAGGTCGATGGTGACTTCGGCGTTCGACGCTTCGTAAAGTTTTTCGATGATCTCCTGATCGACCAGCGAATTTAGCTTGGCCAGGATGCGCGCGGGTTTGCCGGCCCTCGCGTTGTCCCGTTCGCGCTCGATTTTGGCGATCAACCGTTGCTTCATGTCGAACGGCGCAACCATCAATTTTTTCAGGCCCGGGTAACCGGCAAGTCCCGTCAGAGTGTTAAACACGACCGCGACTTCTTCGGTGATCTGCGGATTGCTCGTCAATAGACCGAAGTCGGTGTAAATCCGCGCGGTGCGCTGGTGATAATTTCCAGTGCCGAGATGGACGTAACGCCGAATCTGATCAGAGTCGCGCCGGACAATCAGCAATGCCTTGCAATGGGTTTTTAGTCCGACCACGCCGTAAATGACGTGCGCGCCAGCTTCCTCGAGACGACGAGCCCATTGGATATTGGCCGCTTCATCAAAACGCGCGCGCAACTCCACGATGGCCGTCACCTGTTTGCCAGCGGTCGCCGCATCGATCAACGCGCCGACAATGGGAGAATCGCCGCTCGTGCGATAAAGCGTGATTTTCATCGCGAGCACCTGCGGATCCTGGGCGGCTTCTTCAACCAGATCGACGATCGGTTCGAAACTGTCATAGGGATGATGCAACAACACGTCCTGGCGCCGCATCACGTCAAATATGTCTGCATGTGGCGGCAGCGCCGGATCGTGTCCGGGTTGAAAAGGGCGATCCTTTAGATTTGCAAACGCGTCGTTAGCCAGGAGCGGGCTGAGATGCGTCATCGAAAGCGGACCATTCAGTTTGTAAACATCCGCCTCGGTCAGGTCGTAAAACTCAAGAAGCAGGTCGATGAAATCTTTCGGGCAATCCGCTTCGACTTCGAGACGGACAGCATCGCCTTTACTGGACCGCCGCAACTCCTGCTCGATCGTTCTCAGAAGATTTTCTGCTTCTTCGTCGTCAATGTAGAGATCGCTATTCCGGGTAACGCGAAATGCGTGGACCGCATCAAGGATCAAGCCCGGGAACAATTCCGCGATGTGCTGCTTAATTAGCGACGCGAGATAAATGTAATCCCAGGGATCATCCGAACCCTGGGTGCGCGGCGCGAGAATTAGCCGGGGAATAACGCGCGGCACCTGCACGATGGCGAAGAGCGGCTCGCCGCGCCGTTTTGTTTTAGCGCGAACCAGCAGGTTATGGCTCTTATTCAGCAAATCCGGGAACGGATGACTCGCGTCGACCGCCAGCGGAGTGAGCATTGGAAAAACTTCCTCCTGGAAATATTTCCGCGCCCAGGCTGCGCGTCGTGTTCCCAATTCTGAAACTTTGCGAAGCCGAATCCGGTTTTTCTCGAGCTCCGGCAAAAGCTTGTTGAACAGTTCGTATTCGGTGGCGACCAATTCGTGGGCGAGACGTTGAATTTGGTTAAACGTTTCGGTAGGGCTCAAGCCATCCGGACCAACATCGCTGGTTTCACTCTCAATCTGTTGCTTGATTCCGGCGACGCGGATTTCAAAGAACTCGTCGAGATTTGAACTGAAAATGCACAGGAACTTGACTCGCTCGATCAGCGGTTGGGTCGCGTCCTGCGCTTCTTCAAGAACGCGGCGGTTGAATTCGAGCCAGCTCAGCTCGCGGTTGATGAAATTCTTCGGATCGCCGAAACGCTCGTGCGCGGTCTGTCCATCGTTGATAGGAACAATCGGCGCGCCTGTTTCGATTTCGGTCCTTGTTTGCGCCTGCGGCATCTTTCAAAGATGGGCAATCAGACCGGCATGACAAGCGGGAGGGGATTCCTAAATCCCGACGGTGGCAGTTTGATGGCGAATGTCTTCGGCCGCAGCGGCATATACGGCGTCCTCGGCAATGTTGGTGGCGTGATCGCCCACCCGCTCCAGGCAGCGGGAAATGAAAATCAGATTCAAATAACCGCGCAACTGCTTCGGGTCCTCCGCCATTCGATCGGTCAACAGCCGGCCGGCTTTCTTATTCATAAGATCGAGATCTGTATCCCGCGCGACCACTGCCCTGCCAAGCTCAACGTCCTCCCGGGTAAACGCATCAATACTGTCTTTAAACATTGACATCGCGTGGGCTTGAATCGGAACGATTAACTGAACTTCCGGCAGCGGCGCGTGTTTATTCAATTTCCGGGCGCGTCGCGCGATGTTGGTCGCCTGGTCGGCAATGCGTTCGACGTTAGGTGACAGTTTCATGGCCGCGACTACGCGCCGAAGATCGGACGCTACCGGTTGAAATCGCAGCAACACATCCACGCCGTCCTTGTCGATCTGCTTTTCAAGTTGATCGATCTCTTCGTCGTCCGCGATCGCGGTTGCGCAAAGGTTGTCGTCGCGCTGCAACAAACCTCTGATCGCGCGATCGAGCGTGCGCTCAGCCAGGCCTGCCATCATCAACACGTTGTTTCGCAATGAGCTGAGCGCTTCATCGAAATTTCCTAAAATATGTTTCGGCGGCGTCATTTAAGTTCTTCCTCTTCGTCTTAATCTTCGATCATCCGAATCGTCCGGTGATGTAATCCTCGGTTTTCTTTTCAGCAGGATTGGTAAAAATTTTCGAGGTCGCTCCAAATTCGATCAACCGCCCAAGGTAAAAGAATCCCGTAAAATCCGAGACTCGACCCGCCTGCTGCATGTTGTGAGTCACAATCACAATGGTGTATTGGGTCTTCAATTCGTGAATGAGCTCCTCGATTTTTGCTGTCGCGATCGGGTCGAGCGCTGAGCACGGCTCATCCATTAGCACAACATCGGGTTCGACGGCGAGCGCGCGGGCGATGCAGAGCCGTTGTTGCTGGCCGCCCGACAAACCGAGCGCGTTTGTGTCCAGCCGGTCCTTGACTTCGTCCCACAAGGCCGCGCCGCGTAAACTTTTTTCTACCGCTTCATCGATTCGGGAACGCTTGCTGACTCCGCCAATGCGCAGGCCGTAAGAAATATTTTCGTAAATCGATTTTGGAAACGGGTTCGATTTTTGAAAAACCATTCCGACCCGGCGCCGAAGATCGACCACGTCGACTTCGGGGGCATTGATATCAACACCACCGAGACGAATGGCACCCTGGACGATGCGGGCGTTGTCGATCAGGTCGTTCATCCGGTTGATACAGCGGAGGAGCGTTGTCTTCCCGCATCCGGAGGGACCGATAAAAGCGGTTACGGCCTGCGCCGGAACATCGAGACTGACGTCGAAAAGCACTTGATTGCCTCCGTAGGCGAAATCGACGTCATCCACATTGATCATGATGGTTGCGGCTTCGGGCTCGTCGGCTGGGGGATCGTCCTGACGCGAGAGTTTTTGAGGCAGGGTTCGAGGCATGTCCATTAGGCTTACCATGATAAGCGTCTCCGTTGTTTTTCTCTGAGCAAGATGGAAGTCAAAGCGATCAACATGACGACGACCAGGAAGACGAACGCGGTCCCATACTGGACGCGCTCGGTGTATTCGTTTTGCGGAATCTTCGAGCTGACCACGTAGATGTGGTAAGGCAGCGCCATCACCCCTTGGAAAAAGAAATTCGTCCAATGGCTGACCTGCCACGGCATTTCATCGCGCATCGCGTAAGCCGCAGTGAACATGATTGGCGCGGTCTCGCCGGCGACGCGAGCGATGCCGAGGATCGACGAAGTCAGAATGCCCGGCACTGCATAAGGCAAAACATTTTTGCGGATCGTCTGCCATTTCGTTGCGCCGAGGGCGAGTGATCCTTCACGTAAACCTTTGGGCACCGCGCGGAGTGATTCTTCGCTGGCGGTAATAATGGCCGGCAGAACCATCAAACCGAGGGTGAACCAGCCGGAGAGCAACGAAACGTTCCAGCCGAAGAAAATCACGAACAAACCGAAACCGAAGAGACCGAACACAATCGACGGCACGCCGGCCAAATTCAAAATGGCGACGCGAATGAAATGGATAAAACGGGTGTCCCGGCTGTATTCGCTCAAATAAATCGCGGCGCTGATTCCGATGAACAGAGCGACGCGTCATCGAACCGATGACGAGCAAGGCAGTTCCGACGATGCAGGGCCAGATGCCGC
This sequence comes from uncultured Verrucomicrobiae bacterium, assembly GCA_963800015.1. Lineage (GTDB taxonomy): Bacteria > Verrucomicrobiota > Verrucomicrobiia > Chthoniobacterales > UBA10450 > AV40. Next base: position 600,524 of record CAWCZE010000009.1, read on the forward strand.
CGGCCGAGTAAGCCACGCTGGTTGCATCGACCTCTTCCTTGTGGGTTGTTTTCCAGGCGCGGAATTCACGATCACTGAGCTCCATTTTTTTCCCCTGGTAATCGAAAACGTAGAGGGTCTGGGGCGGTTCGGTTAGGAATTTCAAATTCACGAATGGCGCAGCCGTCGTGAAAACGGTGCGACCGCCTTTGATCCCGATATCGAGAAAGATGTAAGTCGCGCAAGAGATGACGAAATAGGTCGCGAGCCTAAACAGCCAAAAAACGGCTGCCTCAGCCCTTCGTCTTTTCTTCATGCTCTTGCTCGTGATCATGCTCGAACCAAAGCAGTGCGATTAAGAGTATGAGTATGATGTTTCATTCAACCGATGCTCATCCGATATCGCGCGACCAATCTTTGCGCGAGATAGTTGATTGCGAGAGTGAGAGTGAAGAGAACCAGTCCGACCATGAATAGCGCGCGATAATGAATGCTCCCGCGCACCACTTCGCCCATTTCCTGCGCGATGATGCCGGTCATGGTGTGGACCGGTTGGAAAAAAGCGCCGAGACCCTGACTGAAGTCGGGAATGGCAATTCGATTTCCAGCGCAGAGCAAGACCACCATCGTTTCGCCGATCACCCGGCCGAGTCCGAGCAAAACCGCCGAAATAATTCCGGACAACGACGCCGGCACGAGCACGCGCACGATAGTCTGAAGGCGATTCGCGCCCAGCGCATAGGACGCTTCTTTGAATCCGCGCGGCACATTGCGTAACGCATCTTCCGCCAAAGTGAAAATTGTCGGCACCGCCATCAACGCGAGAAGCGCGCCCGCGGTAAAAACATTCAGCCGTTCGCTGATTGGAAAGACGGGCACCCATTTCATGAACGGCATCTGCGAGAGCGCCCGGATCGCTTGTCCCACCACAGCGATGCCAAAAAATCCGAGCACGACCGAAGGAATTGCGGAAATAAATTCGATGTACGGTTTGATCAGCGTTTTCTCGCGACGGCCGGCTACTTCGCTTACATAAATCGCCGAGCAAACCCCGAGCGGAACAGCAATGCAACAGCGCGACCACTGAAACCATGATCGAGCCGACCAGCAACGGAATGATCCCGTACCAATCCTGCCAAAAACTGGCGGTGATCCAGTCCGTGCCGAAAAGAAATGCAGTAATCGCGCGGTAGGCCGGCACCGGCTTGTTTGGGTCCCAGGTGCGAAGCGCCTGAGTGGTAGCCGGAAGTCTGTCGAGATAATCGCGCGTCTTTTTTTGCCAACTGGCGAACGATTGCTGCGCTTTTGCGCTGGAAAGTTGCGGCGCCGCTCTCAGCAGATTTTCGACTTTCGTCTTCATGGTGTCGGCGACGCTCGGGAATTTGTCGTCCGCTGAACGCAAGGCCACCATCGCCTGTTGCGGATCGACTGCCGCCGCGGGCGCGGCACGTTGTTCTTCCGCGGAGGAAACCGCCGCTGGAACGCCGGCCGCAATCAATGCTTCACGTAATGCGACTGCCTGATCGTTAGCATCAGAAACCAAGGCGTTGAGAAATTCGCCGGTATCGCTGAATGCGTCGGCAAACTGATTGAAAGCTGGAAGGCTGGGGCTGTCGGTCTGAGCTCGCATTTCCAGCAAGCGGATGTCGCCAAGGTGGCGGGAAAGTGCCGCGTGTTGGCCGGCCTGGGTCCGGATAATGTCGACATATTCCAGGCCCGCCCGGCGATAAAGACGGAGGTTGGCCAGGTTTTGACCAAAGAAACCGGACCCTTCGCGGAACAGGAAAATCGTGATCAACGCCAGAACGATGATCGCCATCAGGGCGTTACTGCTGAAAAAGAATTTGATCGCAGCTTCGGTCGTCACTCGCCGCCTACGAGAGACCGTTCTCTCGGGCAAAATAGACATTTTGTGAGCGACAGCATCCACACAACGAGGATGCGAATCACCAGCGGAAGCGGCAACCGATTAAATGTTACGATTCTGTGACAGTCCGGGCCGGAGCGGCAGAATTGGGCAAAATGACGCGAATGGTGGTGCCTTTTTCGGGTTCGCTTTCGGCTTCAACCCGTCCGCCATGCAGTTGAGCGATGTGTTTCACAATCGATAATCCGAGACCGGTGCCGCCGAGTTCACGGCTGCGGGCCTTGTCTGCGCGATAAAAACGTTCGAAAATTCGCGGCAGATCTTCCTGGCTAATTTCAACGCCTTTGTTGCTTACGCTCAATGCGATTTCGCCGTTGCGCCGGTCAGCGGCGAGCCGAATAGCGCCGCCTTTGTCCGAATACTTCAAGGCGTTATCCAGCAGATTGTCGAAAATTTCGCGCAACCGTTGCTCGTCGGCGCGAATCGTCGAACAATTATCCGACACGTCGACGACCGTTTCCAAATCCTTGGTCGTAAATTTTTTGCCCCAGTCCCGAACGAGCTCGGAAAGAAACCGGAGCAGATCGACCTCGGTCAATTGAAGACTCGAACTGCCGGATTCAAGCTGGGCCAGGGTCAGGAGATCGTTGGCCAGCAGGCCGAGCCGTTTGGAATGTTGGTCCATCACTTCCAAAATGCGGATCGTTTCGCCCCGCGACATTTCCGGGTCGTCGAGCATCGTTTCGATGTAACCGCGCAAGATCGACAATGGCGTCCGCAGTTCGTGGGACACGTTCGCCACAAAATCACGTCGCATTTCGTCGGCGCGTTTGAGGGCGGTGATGTCATGAAACAGAACGACCGCGCCGCTGATGGCGCCGTTATCGGCTCCCATCGGCACAGAGGTCATCTGGAATTCGCGTCCGCCAATAAGGAGTTCGCCGTGACTCGGCTTTCGTTGGCGCAACGTTTCGCCAACGATTTGTTCCACCGCCGGATTGCGCACGTTTTCCAAAAGCGGCCCGCCTAACGAATCCTCTCCGACGCCGAACAACTCGGAAAATGCGGGATTCATAAGAGCCAGACGACTCTGAGCGTCGACCACAAGCAATCCATCATGCATCGCGGACAAAATCGCCTTCTGGCCAGACGAGCGCTCGCCGATCTCGCGGTCGAGCTGGCGTTGCCGCAACAGAATCTCTTCCAAGGCGAACTCCGACCCGTTGCGCTTCTCTGCCGCCGTCGATCAAAAAGGTTCGCGGCTGATCGCCGCGCCCAACTGTCCTGACGAGGTCATCGATTTCCCGCCACGGCGCGATCCACCTTCGGAAAACTCGAAAGCCGACGATAAACAGCAAACCCGTGATCGCGATGACGAAAATCCAAGCCATCATTTTTCGCGAAAACGATAACCGAAACCCCGCACCGTTTCGACAATGTCTCCGGCTTTACCGAGTTTTTCGCGCAATCGGCGAACGTGGGTGTCCACCGTGCGGGTATCGATCACGCTTTCGTAGCCCCAGACTTCATTCAGCAGACGATCGCGTTCCTGCACGCGTCCGCGTCGCTGCATTAGCGTGCGCAGGAGTTTGAATTCGAGGCTGGTCAGATCGACCGGCTTGCCGTCGACCGAGAACTTCGTGACGCGAAGGATCGATCGTGATCGGCCCGGCCGAAAGCCGGTCCGCTGTCTCGTCGGCGGCTCCGCGGCGCAGAATTGCTTTGATTCGCAAAATGACTTCGCGCGGACTGAACGGCTTGGTCACGTAATCGTCCGCGCCAAATTCCAAACCGACGATGCGGTCGATCTCTTCTGCACTCGCAGTCAACATGAGAATCGGAATGTGACGCGTAGCGGGGTCGGTCTTGAGCAATTTGCAAACTTCGAGCCCCGACATTTTCGGCAACATCAAATCGAGGATGATAAAATCCGGTTTCTCGCCGCGCGCTTTGGTCAGGCCAGCGGCTCCGTCGCCTGCCGTTGAGATGGCGAATCCTCCGGCCTTTCGCAAATTTAGAGTGAGCAGATCGACGACGTCCTTTTCGTCTTCGACGATGAGGATTCGTTTGCTCGACACCGCGTCCATAGCGCGCGAGGCGTTAACGCTTCCGTTACTTGGATTCGCCTACGACGGCGGGCTTGATCCCGGCCTTCTCGTTCAGGAGCCGAGTAAATTCCTGCAAATTGGAAACGATTTGGGGCGCTTTGGTCAACACCGTGGTCGCCAGTTTTTCGGCGTAATCGGGACGGCGTTGAGACATTTCCGAAAGCGCCATCATGACCGCGAGCGCGTTGTTGATGCCATGTTTGATCTCGCTGAATTTCTTCTGCAGCTCGACCACCTCTTCGGGAGAGAGCGGGCGATTTGGTTCGTTCATAAATCGGGAATTTCGCTGGAGAAAACGCTCGGCTGTGCTTGACTAAAAGGTTCGAGATTTGTCGTTCCGATGCCTGCGCAAGTTATCAAGATCAGTGGTGCGCGCCAGCACAATTTGAAGAACCTCAACGTCGAATTACCGCGTGAGAAGCTCGTGGTAATCACCGGCCTGAGCGGTTCCGGCAAGTCGTCGCTGGCCTTCGACACCCTCTACGCTGAAGGGCAGCGCCGCTACGTCGAAAGCCTTTCCGCCTACGCCCGGCAGTTCCTCGATCAAATGGAAAAGCCGGACGTCGATTTTATCGAGGGCCTTTCGCCGGCCATTGCGATTGAGCAACGCAGCGCCGGCGCAAATCCGCGATCGACCATCGCCACCACCACGGAAATTTACGATTATCTGCGGGTTCTGTTTTCGGCCGTCGGCCAGCCGCACGATCCCACAGACCGGCAAACCGGTTCATCGCCAAACGCCGCAGCAAATCGTCGATCAAATTCTCGCCTACGAGCCGGGCAGCAAAATTATTGTGGTTGCGCCGCTGGTGCAAAATCAATCGGGCGAATTTCGCGATGTGATCGAAAGGCTGAAACGCGAGGGTTTCGTGCGCGCGCGGATCGACGGAGAGATCGTCGAGCTTGATCGGCCGGATCCGATTCGGCTGAAAAAGACGCGCGACATACCATCGAAGCGGTGGTCGATCGTCTGGTGGTTCGGGACGGAATTCGGGTGCGATTAACGGATTCGGTCGAAACCGCGCTTCGATGGGGTGAAAACAAATTGTCGATTCTGCGAAAGAGAAGAAAACATCGAACAGCGAATCGATCCGACTGGGAAGAACAGCGCTACTCGACGAATTACAGCGCCGACGGTTCGGATTTTTCGCTCGGCGAGCTGACCCCGAAACATTTTTCGTTCAACAGCCATCTTGGCGCGTGCCCGGCGTGTCATGGGCTGGGAACGCAGCTGGTGCTCGATCCCGATTTGATGATCTCAGATCAAACCCGCAGCATTGCCGAAGGCGCGATCACGCCATGGCGACGCGGAACAAAACGGATGCGGGCCTACTATCACAAATTGCAGGGCGCGCTGGTGAAACATTTTCAGATCGACGAAGAAGCGCCGTTTGCCGATTTGCCGGAAGGATTTAAGAACGCGCTTTATTTCGGGACGAACGGCACGCCGATCAAAATGAATTTCAGCGGCAACTCCGATAAATCGGCAGCCGGCGGGAAAAGGAGCGGCCGTTCGAGGGACTGGTGCCGCAAATGCAGCGACTTTACGAACAGACGCAAAGCGAGTTCACCCGTAACCGGATTCGCGCGTTCATGGCCCGGGTGCCATGCAAAGCGTGCGGCGGCGCGCGGCTGAAACCAGAAATTCTCGGCGTGACTATTAAGAGCAACGACCGGCAGCGAACTGAACATTCATCAGTTCAGCGAGCAAACCACCGAAGCGGCGGCGCGTTACATCGACAATCTCGAACTTGAACGCCGCCGCAGAAGAAAGTCGTCGCCGACGTGGTTCGCGAAATTCAGTCGCGTTTGCAATTCATGGTCGAGGTCGGTCTCGGTTATCTGACGCTCAATCGCGAAAGCGGCACTCTGAGCGGCGGCGAGGCCCAACGGATTCGGCTCGCGACTCAAATTGGGTCCGGTTTGGCCGGTGTTCTTTATGTGCTGGATGAGCCGAGCATCGGTTTGCACCAGCGGGACAATGCGCGGCTTGCTTGGAACGTTGCGCCGACTGCGCGACATCGGTAATTCTGTAATTGTCGTCGAGCACGACGAAGAAACGATCCGCGCGGCCGATCACATTATCGACCTTGGTCCGGGTGCGGGCCCACGAGGCGGCGAGATCGTCGCCCAGGGAAAACTCGAACGAAATTCTCGACGCGCAAAATTCGCTCACCGCAGATTATTTGTCGGGGCGGCTGCGCATTCCCGTTCCCAAACATCGAACGAAACCGCGATTCCCGCGAAACAAAGCAGACAAGAACGAAGAAGGCTGGCTGATTGCTGAAGGGCGCGACGGAAAACAATCTCAAGAATATCGAAGTCGGCTTTCCCCTCGGTTTATTTACCTGCGTGACCGGCGTTTCCGGCAGCGGAAAATCGACGTTGGTTGACGACATTCTGCGGCGCGCGCTGTTTCGCCGGTTTTACAATTCCAAAGAAAAGCCGGGCGCATTTCAGGCCCTGCGCGGCGTGGAACAAATCGACAAGGCGATTGTGATCGATCAAAGCGCCATCGGCCGCACGCCGCGGTCGAATCCGGTAACTTATACCGGCGCATTCGGTCCGATTCGGGAATTGTTCGCGCAACTTCCCGACGGCCCGGGTGCGCGGATACGACGCCGGACGGTTTAGTTTCAACGTGAAAGGCGGCCGGTGCGAAAATTGTGAAGGCGGCGGTTTAATTAAGATCGAGATGCATTTTCTGCCTGACGTTTACGTGCAATGCGAAGTGTGCCGGGGCCGCCGTTACAATCGCGAAACGCTCGAGATCACTTACAAGGGAAAGAATATAGCGGACGTGCTTGATCTGACCGTGGACGAGGCGGCGCGATTTTTCCGCAACGTGCCGAGCATTTCGGACAAGATTGAATGCGTTGCTGGACGTTGGGCTCGGCTATTTGCAACTCGGTCAGGCCGGAACCACGCTTTCCGGTGGCGAAGCCCAACGGGTGAAACTGGCGACTGAGCTGGCGAAAAAGGCAACCGGCCGCACGGTTTACATTTTGGACGAACCCACGACCGGCCTGCATTTCGCCGACATTGAGAAATTACTTCAGGTGTTAATGAAATTGCGCGACGCCGGTAACACCCTGATCGTGATCGAGCACAATCTCGAGATGATCAAGTGCGCTGACTGGATCGTCGATCTCGGGCCGGAAGGCGGCGAACGCGGCGGCGAGCTGGTGGCGGCGGGACCGCCCGAAGAAATCGCGAACGTCTCGGCCAGCCAGACCGGAAAATATTTGCGGCCGCTGTTGCAGAAGAAATGAAACGCGCGCGAACTCTCACCGCGGCGATCGTGATAGCGCTTGCTTCGCTAAGTCACGCGGACATCTCGAATCAATTGTCAGAAGCTGCGCGTCCGCTGAACGAAGGCGTTCCGGAAGTTGCAGTGATGCGGTTGCAAGAATTGCTCAAACAAAATCTTGAGCGAAACCGATTGGCGCGCCGTTGCTGAAAAGTTATTGGAAGCGCTGGTCGCGGCGAATCAAACCGCCGACGCGTTGAAGTTGGCGGATGACGCGCGACTACAACACAGCCCCAGTGCAATTTTCTGGCACGCACAATTGCTCTCGAGCCTGAACCGCCAAGCGCGATGCCCTCGCCCTTTACCGAAAAGTTGCCGCGGATGAAAGATCCGGCTTGCAGGCCGAAGCGGTTTTCGGCGCTGCTGAAATGTTGCGGGCGCTGGGCCGGCAGGATGAAGCGCTGCAGGAGTTCAACAGTTTGTTTCGCGATCCGAAATGGAACGTTCGTGCGCAGCTTCGCGCGGCTGAGATTTATCTCGATCGAGCGGATGCCGGCAATGCGCGCCATTTGCTCGACAAAGTGCAGCCCACAACTAAGGCCGATAAGAAACAGCGTCATTTCCTTCGCGCGCGCGTCGAGCTCGCCTCCCATCACCCCGACCGCGCGATTGAAACTTTCGAATCGATCCTGAAACAGCCGGATGGCGCGACCCATGAGACTTTAACGGCGGTGCTTTTCGCACTGGCCGATACCCATTTGCAGTTGGGCACGCCCGAAATTGGAGACGACGCGCTCGAAAATTTCATCGAACACCGGCCTTCCGACGTCGCCTTGCCGCGAATTTTTGCCAAACTCGATGAGCTTTACCGCGCGGAGCGCAAACCATCGCGCGCTGAACTTGATCGCTGGGCCCGGGATCAAGCCCAGCCGCGGCGCGCTTTCGCTCAATGGTATTTGGCCCGCTTCGATTTGAGAGCCGGCCGTCGCGATCGAGCGGCGGATTCATTCACCGCGCTGCGAAGGAATCATCCCCAAAATGCGGCGATCGCCCCTGCGTTTCTCGAGTACGCGCGTTTTGAAGTGGAAGACCGCCGGTTTGACGACGCCCTCGCAATATTGAGCGATGCACGCGCGTTGCGGCCGCAGCCCGCGACGCTCGACCGGATGAATCTTTTGGCGGCGGAAATTAATTATCGGAATCGGCGATTCGATTCGGCAACGGCCGATTTTGAAAAGCTTGCCGCGTCAGATTCGCAATTAGCGCCGGTGGCAATGTTTAATGCCGCGCTCGGCGCTCTTCAAAACGGCGATGAGCCGCGATTTGTCGCGAACGTCGAGCAACTTCGAACGAAAACGACCGACCAGGCGACCCAAACCGATCTGCGGCTGGAGGCTGGACTAACTGAAGCGGCGAAAGGGGATCCGCGAGCAGTTGCTTCGTTGAACAATTTCCTGCGCGAATTTCCGAAGAGTCAACGAGCTGCCGAAGCGTGGCTGGCCTTGGCTGAGCTCGCATTTCATGCCGCACCGCCGCGAATTGAGGAAGCCCGAAAGGATCTGGCCCGGGCAAAGGAATCCAAACCCGACGTCGCTGCCTCGGAACGCGCCGATTACCTCGCAATCTGGTTGGAAGATGCGACGCCTGGCGGTGAAATGAAGGCAATGGAACTCTCGAGGAAATTTGTTCAGCAACATGACAAATCGACTCTTTTGTCCTCTGTTCGCATGAAGCTCGGAGAAATTTATTTTCGACAGGAAGATTTTGCGAACGCGGAAACGCAGTTCGAGCTGTTGACGACCGAGGATCCAAAAGGTCCGCTAACTGAGCGGGCGCTTTTCTTCGCGGGCGAGGCCGCGGTTGCCAGCATCACTCCGCAGTCGCTGGATCGGGCAATTGTTTTGTTCGATCGTGTTGTCCAGTTGAATGGTGAATTCAAATGGGCGGCGCGAAATGAAGAAGCGGTGATTGAACGGAAGTTGGGCAAGCCGCAGGATGCGATCGCTCTCTATGATGAAGTCGTGAACGGCACGGCAAAGCCCGCGGAAAAACGGGAGGCTATTTGCGGGAAAGGCGACATTTTTTTCGAAATGGCTGCAACCGATCCGCAAAATTATCAACGCGCGATCGAGGCCTACGATCGGCTCGCGGCGGATCGCGATGCGCCGGCGCATTGGCGCAATCAGGCGCTTTTCAAGAAAGGACTTTGCCTGGAAAAGAAATCCGACCGCTCCGGTGCGCTGGCCAGCTTTTACACAATCTTGGAAGAAGCAACCAAGTCTGAACGTCCCCGAGAGTTCTTTTGGTTTTACAAAGCCGGCTTCAACGCCGGTCAATTACTCGAAGCGGATTCAAAATGGCAGGCTGCGGCATCTATTTATGAGAAGCTTGCCTTGGCGGGCGGAAGTCGAAGCACGGAAGCTCGCGAGCGTTTGGACCGGTTGCGACTCGAACATTTTCTGCGGCAGGAATAGGCCTTGGGCCTAACGACCGATTTAGCTTGCGCTTTCCCCCGGGAAGACTGATGCTTTTTTCATGACAACTGTAACAAAGCCAAGCGGCTTGTGCGGTTGGTCGGTTCGATGCGCAGCGCTTGCGATTTCGGTCGCGGTTTGCGCGTCGGCTTTTGCTTCTCCGAGCAAGAGCGTCGCAACCTCAAAGACAACGGTTAAAAGCAAGAGGTGCGTAGCTATGATCACGGGTTCTGCCGTTAGGCAATCCTGCGATCGTCTCGGGGTAATTCCGACCACGGCGTACCAGCTGGACCGCATAGGCGGTCACTCGGCAACAAACGACTAACTCTAGCGAGTAATTTCGCTGGTTGAAGTTTCCGGCGCCCTCACGCCGGTCCGAGAGCTTATTTTTGGTGATTCCTGAGGCGGCAAGCGTGGGCCGCCTCGGCTGTCTTTGGCCGTGGTCTCCATCGCTTTGATGATTCTAGTTAGCGCCTCATTGACCGGACATTCCAGGCCGTGACGCGCGCCGACCGCGACAACAGTTCCATTCAGGTAATCGATTTCGGTTGGACGACCTCGCAAAAGATCCTGTCGCATTGAAACGACATTCTGCGATCCAGCGTAGGTCGAGTTGATTTCAGTTAAGAGGTCGCCTTCAAGATGGACACCTTCAGCACGCGCAACGGCGAGACATTCATCAACGATCAACTTCTTTAGCCGGTCCAAACTTGGATCGACAATTCCGCCGACCTTGCAACCCAGGATGGTGGTGACTGGATTCACGACGCAATTGAAAATCAGTTTTCGCCAGACTTCGGCTTTGATGTCGGGGCAAACGCGGCAGTCGAGGCCCGCGGCGTTGAAAATTCTTGCGATGTCGGCGCTGCGTTCGTGGTTTTCCAGCAGGGTGTTGCCTTTCACCATGTATCGAATTGCACCCGGTTCTTCAAAAATCGCACCGAACTGAGTGATCCCGCGAAGAACAATGCCGCGATTGCCAAGGGCGGCGCGCGCAATCTCGTCATTGTTTAGCCCGTTTTGCAGAGCAAGGACGGTGGTGTCGGCGCGAACGAGTTCGGCTATTGGCGCGAGCGCGGCCGCTGTGTCCTGGACTTTGGTGGTCAACAAAATCAACGTATCCGGCGCAATCTGTTCGATGCGCACTGCAGCACGAACGCGAAGGATTTGCTGTTCGAGTCCTTCGATGCGAAGACCGCTGTTGTTAATGGCCGCAACGTGATCGCTCCGACCGATCAAAGTCACGTCGTTCGCGGTGGAGAGCTTGGCGCCATAAAGGCTGCCGATTGCGCCGGCCCCAAGCACGAAGATCCGCATATGGACGAATCGTAACACTCGCTAATGGGCGGCGCGACGCTAAACAGATTGGCTTTGTCTGTTGCGCGAAATGTCAGAGCGATTGGGGCTGGGAAGGTTCGGAGATTGCTCGCAGCTGCGAGGCTTTTGAAAGCGCAGCTTGCGCTTCTGCGGTGCGTCCCATTTTTTCGAGGATTTCAGAAAGCAACGCATACTGACTGGGCTGATCCGGTTGACGGGACACGGCCCGCCGTTGCAATTGATACGCTTCCTCGAAACGATTCTGCCGGACCCGCATCTCAACAAGAAGCTTCAAGGCTTCCGTGCCGTGAACGTCGAGACGGCTCGCGAGCTGCAATGCCGCCTCGGCCCGATCGACATCGCCGCTCTGGGCGTAAAGCCGCCCCAATGCAATCGCCGCTCCTTGATGCCACCAATTCGCCCGCGAAAATTCCTCAACTAAACGCAACGCCGCTTCGGGGCCAACATGTTCGCGAACGAGTTCAGCCTTCAGGCGGATCAACTCCCAGACTTCGGGATAATCGGCATGCGCGCGATCCAGAATCGCAAGAGCTGCATCATCCTTGTGCGCGTTGTGCCTGACGTAGGCGAGATTCAAAGCGCCTATCCAGGTCCGCGGGTATTCTTCACGCGTCTTAACGGAATTTTTCTCCACGATTGCAAACATCGCTTCGGCCTCGGCATTTTTCCCTTCACGAGCCAGCACACTGGCAAGATTGTTTTGTGCGATTGGATAATCCGGGTTCTGATCGAGCACTGAGCGAAATATCCTTTCCGCCTCGGCATATTTGCCGTGGGCCGCGTAGACCTGACCGAGGTTGCCTGCAACTCTCGCACTGCGACTTCCTGCTTCGAAAGTGCGGGTGTAGAATGTTTCCTCGTCGGTCCAGTCGCCACTCCGGATAAAACTGCGAACTCCCAATCCCAGGACAATCACACTCACCATTGTCGCGGTGATTCCGCGGAATCGCCGCGGCAGAAGACACACCCAGCCAACAACAAATATGAAGAACCCGACGCTTGGAAGATAGAGCCAATGCTCGGCCACTGTCGCGTTGAGCTGAACGATATTAGAGATAGGAAGGTAGGCGAGAAGAAACCAGATTGCACCGAACAGTCGCGTCGTCTGCCACCGATCTTTTTTGAACAGACTAGCAATTAAACCGGCAAAAACGGCCAGGCCTAGAACAGAGAGATACTCGGTTCCGATCGTTCGCCGCCAGCTTTCCAGGGTTTCATAATGGTTTGGAAGGAAAACTGTTCGTTCCATGTACAGTCTCGATGGCCATGCCAGGAGTCGGCTGTAATCTCCGAGTGCTCGCGCCATGAGGACCGCGCGAACCGAACCGCTATACCCGGGCGGCTCTTGAAAAGACGCCCGTAATCCCGGCAAGCTGCGCAAACCGGCGTAAACACCGACGAGCGCGATGCAAGCCGCGGCGATGCAAACGCGTGTTCGAACCGGTGTCGAGCGCTCAAACAAAAACGAGTGAATGATAAAAAGAACAATCCAAATGGCTGCGATTTCGCGGGAGCAAAGCGCCGCCAAAACCAAAACTGCAGCCAGAACGTAACCTGCCGCTCGCAGACCGAGCCGGGACGCTCGTCTCGCGGAAATCAAAACAAGCCAGGCGGCTGAAGATAAAACGAACGCCAGACTATCAGCACGACCGGAAATGTAATCTACCGCCGCGCTGTGGACCGGATGGACCACCCAGACCAAAGCAACGATCCACGCAGCAGTTGTGATCCAACCGGTTTCCGCGAGTTTTCGCTGTCGCACAGGATCGACCGCGTGCGGGAGACGAAAGGAAATCAGCAATTGCCGCAGTAAAAAGAATAGCAGTATGGCCGCAGTGACATGCAGCAATACGTTCGTGGCATGAAATCCGAATTCATTGTCATTCCAAAGCCAGTAATCAAAGCAGTATGAGATGTTCTGGACTGGCCGGTAGTGAGGCGAGTAGGAATCGGCGAATAGATAATGGCGAAATGACTCTAGGAAAAGAAGGGGGCTCTTAATGAATGGATTTTGGTGGACCAGATATTGGTCGTCCCAAATTCGCTGCCCCTGAAGAGCTGGAGTGTGAACAATTGTTCCGGCGGCGACTAAAACAACGCAGCGGAACCAGTTTGCAGTGACGATTCGCGTGAGACGCGCAACAAATCCTGTAGGAAATGAAACCTGCTCAGGGTTTCTATTTTTCCTAACGAGTGGGGCTGAGGCACACATTAGAGGTTTCTCTTACTAACCGGCCGCCCTTTTATTCCGAAGGGCGGCCGGCCATAAGATAATCTTGCCGTTTACGGGCCGTAGGGGGACCAAAAGCCGGCGCCGGCTACATCCGACAAAGTTGCATAATCTGCCGGACGGTACTTGCGGAATGCGTGTCAACGCTTTGAGCGCCGTAGTCGGATCCCAACAAGCTCTTGGCTGTGTTGAACAACAACGCGTTTTTCTTAACGTAGTTGGTCCAGTCGGTCACCGCGACGGTGGCTCCGCTTGTCCGGTTGGTTTCAATCGCGTACTGATCAACCGCTGAGTCGATCATTCGCAGATCGTTCAGGATTCGACTGGCTTGTGAGCGTTTGCGCGCGCGGAGAAAACCGGGGACGGCGATCGCAGCAAGCAATGCAATGATTGCCACCACGATCATGATTTCGACCAGGGTGAAACCGGCGTGTTTGGAATGGATTTTTGTAAACATGATTGCGTTTTCTTTTTTATTATTTCGTAGGCTAAGCGAGGCGCGAGTAGCGGAGCTTCATCCGTTTCTCACGACTCATTCCCTGCCATTGCGGACAGCCGCAATGACAGGCGAATGAATCGTCAGATCCTTACGGACCGTAAGGCGACCAGAAACCGGCACCAGCTACGTCGGACAGTGTCGCGTAATCAGCGGACGGCACCTGTGGGATTGTATCCACGGCTTGCGCGCCGTAGGCAGTTCCCAACAGACTCTTGCCGCTGTTGTACAGGAGCGAACCCTTTTTCAGGTAATTCGTCCAGTCGGTGACGGCAACCGTCGCATTGCTGGTTCGGTTGGTTTCAATCGCGTATTGGTCAACCGCTGAGTCGATCATTCGCAGATCGTTCAGAATTCGGCTGGCTTGCGAGCGTTTGCGGGCGCGGAGGAACCCCGGGACCGCAATCGCCGCGAGTAACGCGATGATCGCAACTACGATCATGATTTCCACGAGGGTAAAACCCCCGCGGCGTTTATTAATGGCTTTTAACATGCTATTGCTTTCTTCTTGTTTGTTTGACTGCGCTCCGCGAAATCGTTCACGAAGTGCTGTTTTATGAGCAGTGTTAATGCCAATACCGGTGAAATCTGACCCGCGCACCGGCCGCTTTTCCTTCGGTATCGGCATACCTGGTGTTTGCCGCAGCGCTCGCTGTTCGGCTCTGGGGACTCTTGCGACTTACCCATTCGCCGCTCCTGCTGCCGAGTCAGGGCGATATGCACTTTTACCACAACTGGGCCCGCGAGATCCTTCGGGGCCATGCGGAGCAGCCGATGGCGTTCTACGGGCTGCCTGGTTACCCGTATTTGCTCGCGTTCCTTTACCGGATTTTCGGCGAAAATCCGTTCGTCCCGGGACTGCTCCAGGCCGCCATTGACGCGGGAACAGCTGTGCTGATTTACCAAATTTGCTGCCAGGTTTTTGCCCCGGCTAGCCCATCGTCAATCGGCGGGTAGTTGGTTTACTCGCCGCATTGGGATGGATCTTGTTTGTTCCGGCTGAAGCTTACTCAGTTGTTCTTATGCCAACAGCTTGGTTCATTTTCGTCTTTTGGTTTGTCGTTTGGCGGATCGTCCGCGCTGAGTCGCCGCCATCGGCAATTGAGTTCTTTGCTATCGCCGTCCTGGTTGGCCTGACTGCAACTGCAGTGGCAACGGTACTGACGATAGTTCCGTTACTTCTGACAGCGCTGTTTTTGAACTCGAAGAAACAAGCCGCGTTCAGTTCCAATCTAGTTATCAAATTCTGCGCCGTAATTGCTGGTGTCGCGATCGGCACGTCTCCCTGTTGGATTCACAACTGCTTTGTGGCGAAAGATCCGGTTTTTCTTTCGGCGCATAGCGGGATCAATTTTTGGATTGGCAACAATCCTGAAGCGAACGGTTACCCGCGTTTTCCACCCGGACTGCGCGCCGGCCAAGCCGCAATGCTACAGGATTCAGTCAGTCAGGCCGAAGCCGCCACAGGACGTCATCTGAAGCACGGAGAGGTTTCGAATTATTGGTCCAACAAGGCGCGAAGTTACATCCGGGATGATTTCGGAGATTGGCTTCATCTGGTCGGAACAAAAATTCGTAACCTCTGCAGTGCATTTCAATATGACGACCTGAGCATCATTACCAGCCTCCGCGAACAAGGCGTGATTCTTCCGGGTTTGTACTTCGGAATTGTGGCCGCGTTCGCTTTGCCTGGAGTCTTTGTGGCCTGGCGACTCGCGCCGCAATCGCGCTGGGTTGTAGCTGCAATTGTCCTGGCAGTGTTGTCACTGCTTTCTGTTTTCATCACTGAGCGATATCGGCTGATCGCCGTACCGGGCCTGCTGATGTTCGCAGCGTTTGGATTGCTGGTATTTTGGCAAAGCCTGGTTGCGAACCAAATTCGCGTCGGCGCGGCCTATGTTCTCGTTGTTGCAGGCGCGGCCGCAATTATCAGTTGGCCTCAACAAAATCCCTCGCTCTGGGCGCTCGACGCCTACAATTCTGGCTGGCAAGCATTGGAATCGAATAACTTGCCGCTGGCCGAGAGTAAACTTGCCATGGCTCACGCCTACGTTCCGGAGAATTCAGAAACTTTATTCGCGCTGGGCAATCTGCGTCTTGCCGAAAGCAATCCGACCGGTGCGGAGGCTTTTTATCGCGCAGTCCTCGACACCGATTCAAAGCATAAAGGAGCGTTCAACAATCTTGGCGTGATCGCACTGGAAGCTGGAAAATACAACGAGGCTGAGAATTGGCTGCGCCGCGCGGAGGAAATCGACCCCCGCAGTGCGAAAACGCATTTTCTGTTAGCAAAAGCTTTGTTAGCGCAAAACAATCGCTCCAGCGCGGAGACAGAGATCGAAACCGCGATTGCACTGTCGCCCGGTCAATCCGAGTTCGTCATTCTAAAGCAGCAGATTAACGAACAGTGATTCGCCTAGAGTATTTGAAACGAGTTGAGTGGGCATTGGCGATTGTTCTTACCGCTGTTTCCCTTTTCCTGTTGATCACGCGGTTTACGCATGCCGGCCCTCTTTGGCGTGATGAATGCGCAGTCATTAATCTTGCTCGAATGCCAACAATCGCGGACATCACGCGGAATTTTCAGCACGAAGCCTTTCCAGTTCCGTTCCCAATTTTAGTTCGAGAATACACGAATATTTTCGGGGACAGCGACGCGACTCTGCGCGTGTTCGGATTGTTGGGCGGTATCGGAGTATTAGCCGCCCTGTGGTTGAGCTCGCTCCTTGTTTTTCGCGGAGCGCCGATCATTTCCGTCGCCTTCCTCGGCTTGAATGCCACCTTTGTGACATGGGGAACAACCCTTCGCGGATACGGCCTCGGTTCGGCCCTGATCATTCTCGCGGTAGGAATGTTCGCATCCGTGCTCGTAAAATTTTCAGTGGCTCGGGTGATCGTCTGCGCACTGATATCGCTGGCGGCAGTGCAATGCCTGGTGCACAACCTTGCCCTGGTCTGTGTTCTCGGCGGCGCCGCAACCCTCGTCTCGGTTGGTCGCCACGATTTTCGTCGGCTAATCGTTTTTCTCGGCATAGTCGGAGTCTGCGCCGCGTCGTTTCTGTTTTACTTGAATGGATATTCCAGCTCATGGAGCGAAATCGTCGAGTTTCCAGTGACGTTCCAGTTGATCTGGCGGCAATTTAATTTCGCTCTGGGCAATCCAAATCCAGCCGTTGCGTGGTTATGGCACATCGCTTTTCTTGGCGTGTTCGTAACCGCGGCCCGGCAACTATGGCGTTCGCGGAAAGATGCCGCCGCTGACAACGCGGTCCTTGCATTCATTTTCGTGTCGGCGATTGCCGGGCTGGTCATTTACTACGAATTCCTACAGACACTCAGTTATCTCACTCGTTCCTGGTACTTTCTGGCTCTGCTGTCATTCCTTGCGATCACTATCGATTCGGCCGCGGCGATTTTGCGCGACAAAACTTCTATTCGTGTCGGCCGAATTGTCCTGGCTCTAGTTGGTCTCGCGATCCTGCCGTTTAATGCGTGGCCGAAAATTCTCGAACGCCAAACCAATATCGACATCGTGGCCGATCAGATTACCCAATCAGCCCGACCGACTGATCTGATCGTTATCGCGCCGTGGCAATATGGAATCTCGTTTCAACGGTACTATCGTGGCTCAACACCCTCGATCACTCTTCCGGTTATTTCTGATCTCCGTGTTCATCGCTACGATTTGTTCCGAGAAAAAATGACTTCGCCGGAGCCAATTCAGGACGTGCTCGACCGAGTTCAGGCAACGCTTTCGACTGGCAATCGCGTTTGGCTGGTCGGGGGAATCAAGTTGCCGCAACAAGGCGAAACGGCGCGTACGCTTCCTCCTTTATCGGTTACTTCCGCTGGCGGCGATAACGTTGCCTACAGCGAGACGTGGCGTGCGCAACTCGGCGCATTTGTCCGACAGCATGCTCAGCACGGCCAGGCCGTGTCGCTTCCGTCGCGCGGCGCAGTCAATCAGTTCGAGAATGTTCCGCTCGTGCTGGCCGACGGCTGGCATTAGCCGGGGCACTGAAGCTGCTCGAATTGCCGGGGTGAATCCCACACGCGATTGGCGGAAGCTTGCCGTCCTCATTCTGGCGCTGGTCGCTTTGGCGGCGAAACTTGCAATTGCCTACAACACCATCGGCACCAACGATTCGGTGAACTTCTACGGCTTCGCTCAGGCTTTGAGCCATCACAGCCTCGAATGGACTTATCAGCACAGTCGCTACTTCAACCATCCGCCGCTCACTGCTTATTTTCTTCGCGCGATCTACAGCATCACCGAACAGCAATGGTGTCAGGCTGTCGGCATCCACTTTCCTTTTCTACTTCGGTTTCCGGGCATTTTGGCGGATTTCGTCGTGGTTCTCATTTTGTTGCGACTCCGCGAGGAATTGAGAATTCCTACCTGGGCGCTCGCATTGTTCGCAATCAGTCCCGTTTCGCTCATGGTGTCCGGCTTCCACGGCAACACCGATCCGGTCATGGTTCTGTTTCTTGTTTGCGCGGTGTGGATGTGCTTGCGAAACCAATCTGAGCTGGCCGGGCTGTTCTTTGCCCTCAGTTGCCAGATCAAAATCGTGCCGTTGCTTTTTCTCCCGGCATTTTTCCTCTTCTGGAATTTCAGAGCACGACTCGGGCGGTTTTTGGTCGTCGCCGGCATTACAACGTGTTTGCTTTGGAGCGAGCCGCTGCTGCGTTTTCCAGGTTTGTTCGTAGGCAACGTGCTCAGCTACGGAAGTTACTGGGGAATCTGGGGACTAACTTATCTGCTTCGTCTCACCGGCCTGTCCGAGTTCAGTACCGTCTCGTTTGTCGATCTCCAGCCGTCTCAGCAAATCGTCATGTCCGTTTTAAAAGCGATGATCGTCATCGCCACGCTGATCGTTGCATGGCGCCGTCGAAGTGCCGCTGCTCCGGAGTTCGTCGATACCATAACCTACACCTGGCTCATCTTCTTCGTGTTCGCTCCGGGCGTTTGCTCGCAATACCTGATCTGGTTGGCGCCGTTTGTCCTGATCTCCAATCCAAAATTCTATTCGGCCCTGCTCGCGAGCAGTTCAATCTTCCTCTTCGCGTTCTACCAAAGTACTGCGCGCTCCTGGCCATGGTTCGTCGCAATCTCAACTGATAGCCGCCGCGAATTGTGGGCGCCTTGGTCGCTCCTGCCGTGGATCACGATCATCCTCGGAGCTGGATTACTTTGTTACAAAAATCTCGGCCGGCGGTTTGATGTGCGTCTTTTCGATATACCAGGTTGCGCGCCGAAAATTCCTGATCTGACAACGGTCACATCAGCGAATATTTCAAAGTGCGGCAGCGATAAAATACGTATCGCTTAGTTTGACGCGGTATTTTGCTGCTTGTCGAGCCGTCCGCCTTTTCGGATCAGCACGAGAAACATTTCGGTGTCATATGCCGGTCGGTAGTTGTCTTTGCACCAATTAACCAACTCGACCGCCGCATCAGGTCGTCGCTTCGCTTCCCGCGCCACCACCATCAACTCCGGCTTGGCTGATTCGAGATCGCTGCGAACGCGTTGCGCCAGCGAATTGGCGAGCGGCCCATCTTGCATTGGATAGGAAAAGAAAATGCCGGAAGGCGGACGGCGATGACTTGTGAAATACAGTCCACTCTCATTTCCCCATTCGTAAAAAGTTTCAGTTGGGAGCAGCAGCTGGTCGATCTGATGCGCCAGAGTGTCAGTGGCGAGAAATACACCGCCATATTTTCTCACCGACCACATCTTTGCGGGCACGTTGTAATAAGGCGCCTCCTCGAACGCCAAGGTGCCGACTGCAACTGCCGCCGTAGCGTAAGCGAGCCAGACCAGACGCTGCGGGAGAATTCGGGCGAGCGTGGCGACGCACCAGCTCGCACCAATCACAAGGGGTGGCAGCCAAAGCTGGTAGTAATGTTGAAAAAACCAGCCCGGTAAGAGAACCGCAATTTGTGCGCCGACACCAAACGCAGCCAGCAATGGCCAAAATCGGCGTGGCCCAAAAATCGCACCCAAGCCAGCGCCGATTGCCGCCAGACCACCTAGGCAACACAAAATCCAAAGCCCGTCGGAAGTGATTATGAACGGCGCAGCATTAAGATTTTTGTGCCAGACACTTGCTGAGTACCAGCGGTTGTAAGTGAACACTGCGTCAATGAAAGCTTGGTAGTGGCCTTTGAGCGCGAAATAGCCGAATACGCCTCCCCATGCCGCTGCTCCGACCGCGCCGATAATTGCGATTGCGCCGAGCGCTCGTTTTCTTGAGCCACCGAGCGGCCAGATCAAATACGCGATCGCGACCAATGCGATCTGCGCGATAACGACTTGTTTATAAAGAGAAGCGATCGCGAAAAATAT
This sequence comes from uncultured Verrucomicrobiae bacterium, assembly GCA_963800015.1. Lineage (GTDB taxonomy): Bacteria > Verrucomicrobiota > Verrucomicrobiia > Chthoniobacterales > UBA10450 > AV40. The sequence goes on from CAWCZE010000009.1 coordinate 620,615, forward strand.
TCCGGCAAGCACCGCGGCACCGGCGCCAAGGCCGTTTTTACCGCTTCGAACGACAATCGCGAATCCTGCGGTTAGGAAGCAATTCAGAAAAACTTCGGTGTTCGGTTGATTCCCCTCAAAAGCGATATCGCCGGAAACGATCGCCCAAAGCGCAGCTGCGAGGAGTCCCGGGAACGCTCCGCCTCCGATGGCACGACCAGCCGCGTAGCAACTCCACATTGTGCCAATCGTCGCCAGGACGCTCAGGAGGAAGATCGATCTTCGGCCGTAACCAGCAACGAGTTCTGCCGCAGCGTAGGTTACATGAATGGCGGGTGGCTTGTGGTCCCAGACGTCGGCGTAAAGACTTTTGCCGTTCAACATCTCATGCGCGATGACAGCGTAGGTAGTCAGGTCGCGCTCGAGCGGTTCGTCATAGGTGTGCAATCGCAGCACGAAAATTAATGCGCACAGCCCAATCAAAGCCGCGATCGGCAAAATATTTTTTAATTTGTCCATTGCTCGAATGGAAACGGATGCTTTTTGCTGTTGGCGAGGTTCGGATCCGAAAATGTGATTTCGGATTTGCCGTTCAGAAGCCGTTCGACAACTTCAAGCCCCTGCATGAAAGAATGGTCCTGATTGCTGACTTCGTACTTCCACGCGCCGAAACGCCCTCGCGAATAAATCTTGTCTGCTTCAAGAGCTGGCAAAATTGTGTGCAGCGCCTTATCTCGATCTAAACCCGGCGTCGGATAACCGTATTTCGCGCGATAACTCCACGTCGACAGAATCTTATCGCCGTTCAGAAGCTGAGTGTTGCGCAGACCCTCGATCGTTTGCCGCACCAGCGAATCGTGATCGACCGTTTTCTGGTCCGACTCTGAGGTTTCAGTCATCAACGACCAGTTGTCTTCGCTGTCCGGGACATTGTTCGGCGAATAATTGCTAAACACTGTCACCCGATAAAACGGGCAGTCGTTTTCGGGGAAATACATCCAGCACTTCGTTCGCAAATGCTCCGGAGGTTTTCCTTTCAACCCCACGCCGACAATGTTCGCGCTCGAATACTTCAGGCCTGACTGGGCCAAATCGGAAAATTCATCGCGGCCGGTGAGCCGCAACAGCTCAGTCAGCGGCAAAGTGCTAACAAGCGCGTCGTAGTTCCATTCGCGACCGTCCGCCGTCGTGACCTTCTTTTCTTTCCCATCAATCTTTTGCACCCGGGTGTCAAAATGCATCCGCTCCCTCGGCAACCGCGCCGCGCATGCGCTCCAGATCGCGCCGGTGCCGCCGTTTCTCGGAAAATGAAATACGCTGTTCGGTCCCCAGGAAACGTCATCCTTTTTCAACTCCAGATTGTGGAGGACGCGGGAAAGATCGGTCACCGCGACGCGTTCCCCGACCCAGCTGTGCTGCATTTGCTCCGCTGGATACGCCCATACCTTAAAGTTGTAGGGCAATAGAAAAATCTCGGCGATCCCTGCGCCGAACGTCGCCAGGATCCATTCCTTGAAGTTCTCCGGTTTGTGCGTGCCGTTCTTCTGGATCTCAACCAATCCTTTGAGGCAACGATCGATCTCTTCCCGGGGGAGACGGTGCAAATTGTTCTGAAACGGATACGGCACAAACCGATTTCGAATCCAAACCCAGGATTCGCGCTCATGCGTCAGCCACTCCTCGTTCGGAATGAGTTTGTGCATCAAAGCGTCGAAATATTCGTAATGAGAAAATTGAACGTGCCCGCCGATGTCCCAGGTGAATCCGTGATCATCGCGAAATGAAGATGCCAATCCGCCAGCGTAATCATTCGCTTCGAGCAGCTGCCAGTCGCTATGACCGAGCTCGTTAAGACGCCAGGCTGCGCCGAGCCCAGCGGGGCCGGCGCCAAGAATGAGAACTTTCATGAGTGATCCGATGCAAGTCGCGCAGAAATCTGAACCCCATCTTCGCGATTTTGCCGTAGTTGATGCTGTTCTCGCCGCCGCCCCTGGCGCGAAAGTGTATCGGAACGTGCTTCCAGCGAAGCTGCGTTTGCCGCTTGAGTGCAATTGTCAGTGCAATGTTTTGCAAATCGAGATCGGCCGGAACGTGCTGCAGCACCGGGCGAACTGCACCCGCTCTAATCAGCCGGTAGGGAACATTCGCGTCGCGCATAAACGCGCCGGTCACAAACCAGAGAAGCAAACGGTAACAGCGCGTAATTACCAGCCGTCCAAAACCGTCGCCGCGCGTTCGGCGATAACCAAAAACGCAGTCGTAGGTCGAGCGATGTCTAAAGATTTCCGGGAAAAATTTCGGGTCGCATTGGCCATCGGAATCGATTTGGAAAATCCAACGCGCGCGGCTGGCCAGCGCCAGCTCATAGCCTTCACGGCAGCTGCGCCCATGACCGGAGTTTTGCTTGTTGATCACTCGCAGTCGCGGGCCGAGTTCGCCCTTCAGCTGCTCCAGGATTGAAAGAGTATTGTCCTTCGAGCCATCATTGATCGCGAACAGCGCGAAATCCGGCGCGATTGCATTGAGGCAGGCGAACCATTCGCGCAGAACAGAGCCGATATTTGCCGACTCATTATAGATCGGCATAACCACGGCAAGCTCAGGCGCCATGAACTGTTGTGGGGACGAGTCCATGGCCGCTACCAAAGCAGCTTCCTGGCCCGGCCGGTGCTTTTTTACCCCCTTGGATGAAACCCACCTCTGCCGAGGTTTAGATTTTGCTCACCGGCCCTAATCCGGCTACTGATTGCCGACGAAATCCTTTTCACCCGAATGTTACAGCTCCGGAAGATTGACCTGCTCATGCTCGCGGCCGTGTTGGCCGTCGGAGTGTTTTTGCGGTTGCCGGCAAATCTCTTCCGGGAAGGAGCGCCACTGCATTTCGTCGCTGCGATTCATCCGGCGCCGGCGTTTAACCAGACTGGATTCGATGAAGGTTTGTACGCTGAGTATGTCACCAAACTCGATCAGCTCGGTCTCTCGTCTTACCCGCTAATCGTTCAGGACTACGTTGAGCGTCAGGAGAGATTGCAACGTTCCATTCTGTCGCCGCTGCGTTTTCTCTACATTTTTTGTGGTTATCTCTGGCACCATTCGTTCGGAACTGACCCGCTCGACGGGCTAAAGGATGTTGCCTCGCTGTTTAGCATCCTGACCCTGGCAATCTCGATTCATTTCGTCCGGCGTTTGGCCGGCGCGAGCTGGGCAATTGGTGTCGGCGCGCTTATGGCCGTTGCTCCGACCCAGCTTCATATGTCGCAGCACGCAATGGTGGACGGATTTTTCACTTTCTGGGCATTGCTCTGCCTCTGGCTGCTCTGGGAAAATCTTCAAAACCCGGGACGTTGGCAATGGATTGTCGCTTACATTGCCGCCCTGGCGTTGCTGATCCTGACCAAGGAAAACGCGTTCTTTGTCGGAGTAGCGATCGTGATCTTGCTTATCGCCAATCGTTGGCTGCAATTTGGAAAGGTTTCTCGCGAATTATTAATTGGCACCGTCCTTGGTCCGCTGGTCGGCGCAGTGGTTCTCATTCTGCTGGCCGGCGGAATTTCCGAGACCATTCACACTTACCGTTTTTCGATCGAGAAAAATTACGCGCTGTACTACGCGATTCTGACCGGCGACGGTCCATGGCAGCGATATTTCATCGATTTGCTGCTCGTTAGTCCGGTTGTCCTGCTCCTCGCATTTGGCACCGCCTTCCGCCTCAATCGTCCCATGAAGGCTGAATGGTTCATGGCGATCTTCATCGCCGCCAGTTATCTGGTGATGTGCAATGTCAAATACGGTATGAACCTTCGTTATGCGAACATGTGGGACCTGCCGTTAAGGTTCCTCGCCTTTAGTCAGATTGCTTGGTTCGCCTCATTTACCAAACAATTTCGAGGCGCAATCATTGCCATCGCCGTCGCGCTTCTGGCGGCAATCGAATTTCATCAGTATATCGTGCTCGCCGTCCGCTACCCGCTCTACGAGCTGGTCCCGATCGATCTCTTGCGAGCTTTGCACATCTTGAAATTTCAGTCGGACTTGCCGCACTAAAACTCTGAGTTGGCGGTGGAAATTCCGCCGATGCATCCAAAGGTCGCTAAGATTTCTGCAACGCGGAATCTGCCGCCTTCAGAATCAACTTGTCGTCGTTGTCGCCGAGGCCCGCGAGAAACGCGCGAATTCGGCGGTACGATTGCCGCAGGAAAAGCTCCGCCGCGGTGTTCTTTTGGGTCGGCGATCCACCGTTGCGTTGGCCGGATTGAATTTCCGAATCCCACCGGCTCAGGGTTGCTGCTGAAGCGAACAAATCCATCGCCGCGCCGGCGATTCGTTCCTGCACCAGCTGCATGTCCAGAATCGGTTCGCGATAACGAATCAGCGATTTATTGACCGCAACGTTGAACTTCCAGATCAACCGCCCGAGCTCGTTTCCCAAAGATTTCAGCTCCGTGCTGCGCACTGGAACATCTGGCGTCCGGACAGTTGCCCCGAGCCGGTTCATTCCCGATTTCCACGCTTTGCCGATGCCGCCTTCGCGCGTCGGCTTCAGCATCGTGTCGTAGATTTCTTTGAACTCCATCCCGGGTCCGCGCATTCCGACGAGGGCGATGAACGAAGTCAGCACTTCGTTGCTGCCTTCACCGATCTGATTGATCCGCGCGTCCCGCAACATTCGTTCCAGCGGCATGTCGGTGAAATAGGCTGAGCCGCCGTGAATCTGGAACGCGTCGTTGATGCACTCCCATAAACGCTCCGTTGTGAACACTTTCAACATCGCCGTTTCGAGCATGTAATCTTCAAGGCCGCGATCGATCAGCGCAGCGGTGATTGTCGTCATCGCTTCCATCGCATAAGCGTCGGCCGCAATGCGCGCGATTTTCTTTTTCACCAAATCGAAACTGCCGAGCGTTTTGTTGAATTGTTTGCGAGTGTTGGCGTGCTTGACCGCGAGCTGCAAACAGGTTTTCGCCGCGCCGGTGCAACACGCTCCGAAAGTTGTGCGTCCGAAATCGAGAACGGTCAGCGCAACTTTCAATCCTTTGCCAAGCGGTCCGAGAATATTTTCCTTCGGCACCTTGCACGTTGCGAAGCGCGAAGCGGCCGGTCGCCGTTCCGCGAATTCCCATCTTCTCCATCCGACCTTCAATCAGTTCGAATCCCGGCATGTCCGGCGTAACGATAAAGGCAGTAATCGCGTCCTTGCCCGGTTTGCCGGGAACAGGCGTTCGCGCCATGACCGTCAACACCTGCGCGATCGCGGTATTGGTGATGTAACGCTTTTCGCCATTCAAAATATAATGCGAACCATCCTCGCTGGGCGTGGCCGTCATTTGCACATTGGCCGCGTCGGAGCCGGCTTCGCGTTCGGTCAACGCAAACGCGCCGAGCCATTCACCAGTGCAAAGTTTGGGCAGCCATTTCTGTTGCTGTTCCGGTGTGCCAAACAACAACAAGGCGCGAATGCCAATCGAATGGTGGGCATTCACAAAAACCGACGTCGACGCGCACCGGGTGCCCAACTCTTCCAAAACCCTCGTAGTTGGCGAGCTGCGAAAAACCGTGTCCGCCGTACTCAGCCGGAGCGGTCATTCCCAAAACTCCGACCCGACCCAAACCGTCGATCACTTCCCGCGGAATGTCCGCGTTGCGATCGACCGCCGCCGCATCAAGCTTCGCATCCAAAAACTCGCGCAATTCCTTGAGCGTTTGATCGACTTGGTTTTGCTGCGCTTCCGGGATCTGCGGATACGGCATCACCCAATCGGAAACAAAGTGTCCCGCGAAAAGTCCTTTAACGAAACCAAGCGCTTGGGGGCCGGCGAACAAAAGTTCCTCGGCCTGCTGCATTTCCTTCTGTCGCTGTAATTCTGCTTCGGTCGGCATCTTAATAAAAGTTTATCACGCCATAGCTTTAGCGAAGGCGGGCTCCGGCGAATGCCCGGGCTCGGGAATTGTAGCTAACCGTTCGCGTCTGTCCAACTCGCGCAGCAGGTGTCAGGCGGGCTGACTAGCTGCAGCCCTGACTGGTGCCGCACTCGGTGCAGACCCCGCAGGCGCCGGCCCGGATCACTTTGTCGCTGCCGCAATGGGAGCAAACGATGTCCATGAACATATTGCCCAAGGCTTCCTGGACCCGATCGGCGTGGCTCTGGCCGTTGCCGCCCATTTGCGGTTCGCCGTCGTTCGGACTGTGACTCGTGATCACATCCAGAATTTCCTTTTCGCCAGTTCTGGCAAGATCCGACACCGGGCGATTGAGCGCCTTCTTTTCCATTTCCGGAATTTCCTTCATCGGCAAGTCGCCTTGTCCGCGGCTCGGCGAGGTCGCTTCCTTGTAACCTTTGATGAACTGGCAGGCCAGCCAGCGGAAGACATAGTCAGTGATGCTGGTGGCGTTGCGAATGTCCGGATTCTTGGTGAACCCGCTGGGCTCGAATCGTTGATACGCGAACTTCTTCACCAGCGACTCGAGCGGCACACCGTATTGCAACGCGATCGAGGTCAGCGTGCCGACGGTGTCCATCAATCCGCCAATGGTGCTGCCTTCCTTCGACATCGTGATGAACAACTCGCCCGGTTGGCCGTCTTCGTACAAACCGACCGTGATGTAGCCTTCGTGTCCGGCGATCTCAAACCGGTGGGTCAACGACATCCGCGTGTCCGGCATGCGATGCCGAAGCGGCTTGTCCATTTTGCCGCGCATTGCCGACAATTCTTCTTCGAGCTCAAGAATTCGTTTCTGGAAATCTTCGCGATCAACCGTGATATCCAGGGCAACATCGACATCTTCGGTCGTTCCGCCCATGTCCCGCGTTTTCCGCGTGTTCAATGGCGCCGATCGTTTGGACCCTTCGCGATAAATTGCGATTGATTTCAATCCCAGCCGCCAGCCTTCGACGTAGCTGTTCATGATGTCATCAACGGTTGCCGATTCCGGCAGGTTCACTGTTTTCGAAATTGCGCCGCTCAAGAACGGTTGCGCCGCCGACATCATTTTCAGATGAGCCATGTAATGAAGCGAGCGCTCGCCTTTGAATGGTTTGAACGCGCAATCGAAAATTGGCAAATGCTCCGGCTTCAATCCGGAGAAGATCCGCGTTCCGTCGGAATCGACGACGTCTTCGATCGTGTCGAACGCATCGATATGCGCGATGATCCGTTCAACTTCTTCGGAATTGTATCCGAGCTTTTCCAGGGCCGGTTTGACGGTTTGATTGACGATTTTTAACATGCCGCCGCCCGCGAGCAGTTTGTATTTCACCAGCGCGATATCGGGTTCGATGCCGGTGGTGTCGCAATCCATCAGAAAACTGATCGTCCCCGTCGGCGCGAGGACTGTCACTTGGGCGTTGCGATAACCGTGGCGTTTGCCCAAATCGGCGGCGCGCTTCCAGGTTTTTGTCGCTTCTTTCTTTAAGTAGGCGAATTCGCGGACGTCCGGAATTTCGCTCACGGCGCACCGATGCAGCTCGATCACTTCGAGCATCGACGAAACATTGTTCTTGGCGGCCGGCTTCGGCACGCCCGCACATCGCGCGTCTTGGTAGCCTGGGAATGGCCCGAGCGCTTCGGCCATGCGCGCGCTTTGCTCGTAGGCTTCGCCGGTCATGACCGAAGTCACCGCGCCGCAAAGCGCCCTGCCTTCGACGCTGTCGTAGCCGTAGCCATAACTCATGACTAACGAACCGAGATTCGCGAAACCGAGCCCGAGCGTGCGGAAGATGTGCGAATTCTCTGCAATTTCCATGATTGGATAACTCGCGTTGTCGACCAGGATCTCCTGGGCGGTGATGTAAACGCGGACCGCAGCTTTGAATCGTTCAACGTCAAATTCGCCGTCGGCCGTTTTGAACTTCAACAGATTAAGCGAGGCGAGATTGCACGCGGTGTTATCCAGAAACAGATATTCGCTGCACGGATTGGTTGAATTTTGCCGGCCGGTGGCTTTGCAGGTGTGCCACTTATGGATCGTGGTGTCGAACTGCATCCCGGGGTCGCCGCAAATGTGGGTGCCTTCGCAAATTTTCCGCAACAACGTGCGGGCATCTTTGCGTTCGCAAGGCTGACCGTCCGTCACACGACGGGTCCACCATTCTTTGCCTTGGATCGCCGCGTCCATGAATTCGTCGCTCACCCGGACGCTGAGGTTTTCGTTTTGATACATCACCGATCCGTAGGCATCACCGTTGTAACTGCCGTCGTAACCGTGTTCGATCAGCGCCCACGCTTTCTTTTCTTCCTTCTGTTTCGCGTCGATGAATTCCTCGATGTCGGGATGCCAATCCTTGAGTGTGTTCATCTTGGCAGCGCGCCGGGTTTTCCCGCCGCTCTTCACCACATTGGCGACCTGGTCGTAAACTTTCAGGAAGGAAAGCGGCCCGCTCGGTTTGCCGCCGCCGCTTAATTTTTCCTTGGTCGATCTTAATGTGGAAAGATCGGTGCCGGTGCCGCTGCCGTACTTAAAGAGCATCGCTTCGCTCGTGGCCAGGCGCATGATGTCTTCCATCGTGTCCTTAACGTCCTGAATGAAACAGGCGCTGCCCTGCGGATATTCGTATTGAGTCGGCGCGCGCTCAGATTTGCCGGTGGCGCGGTTGAAGAAATAATTTCCGGCGCCGGCATTCTTGCCGATGCCGTACTCATGATAAAGACCGACATTGAACCAGACTGGCGAATTGAACGCGCCGTGTTGATTCAAACAGAGCCAGGTCAATTCGTCGTAAAAAATCTCCGCGGCTTCGGCATCGGCAAAATAGCCGTCCGCAATTCCCCAGTTGGTGATGGTTCGGGTGACGCGATGAATCAATTGCCGGACCGAACTTTCGCGGCCGCCTTTGTGCGGATCGGTTCCGTGCGCGATGTCCCCGTAAAAATATTTTGAGACCGCAATCTTCGTCGCCAGCGCAGTCCAGTTCTTTGGTACCTCAACGTTTTCCTGTTTAAAAATGATGTGGCCGCTGTCATCGGTGATTTCGGCCGTGCGATGCTCCCATTCCACCTGGTCAAACGGCTTCACCGCCGCATCGCTGAACACTCGACCGAAACGCAGGCCGCCGGTCGACTTTTTAGCCGAACGATTCGGACGACGATCGGTCGCCTTGCGGGTTTTGTTCAGAGTCGAGGGCGAAATTCCAGGTTTGAGTTGGATCATGGCGGCGTTCCTTTTGTTCCTTGTGAATTGGCGGTGAATTTCGGCGAACAGCGAGGCTAATAACCTGTTAATTCAGGCGAACAACAAGGAATAGCGTAGCGGCTCGGCGGACACACAATATGCGGTGCAAAATCCGCCAAGATCAAGCGCTTAATTGTTACATTTTTCGTCCCCGAGCACGGAATTTTCGAAGAAGAGGGAGAGAAAGAGGAAGAAAGGCGCGGAAGGGGTGGGATTTGAACCCACGGTGGGTTGCCCCACGCTCGATTTCGAGTCGAGTGCCTTAAACCGGACTCAGCCACCCTTCCTGAAAATGTCCGGAAAACGTCGAACGCTGAACGTCCAACATCCAACGCCGAATGCAACCGGCTCGGATCGGGAATCGTCATCCAGAGTTGCGCTGTTCCAGCCGACACTTCTTGACTACGAGCGCGCAAAGAAATAAGGGTCGTTTCGAACAAAATTGGCTTCGGCATCATCAATGCTCGGGAAGGGAAAGTGCGATGATTAGGGCGAATTGTCGGGCGCGGTTCACCGCCGCGGATTTCGATTTCATTGTTCGCACCCTTTCCCGCTCCCGGACCGAAAGCGTTTCACTGGTCGATCTCCTGAGCGATTCCGAAACGCGCGATTCAGTTCTCGATCACCCGCTTTTGGTCGAAACGATTCTTTGCAACGCCGGGCATCTCCATATCTCGTCGCAATTTTATTTCTACGTTTTGGCCCGGCACGTTTTGCAACAGGCGGGCATTCGAGATCGCAAGGTTTCCGATTACATCGGGTCGTTGCTGGAAACATTTTCGCGGGCCAACCAGCTGCAGACGGCGGACAGCGTCGATACCCGCGCCCACCAGTACATTTCCGACATGCTGATTGCGCTTCAACGCGCGACGCCGGAACAAACGTTCTTGCTTCGCGCTCACGTCGGAAATTATTCGCTCTTCGTCACTGGAATTTTTCATGAAAATACTCAGCGACGAAGTTTGCGTGGCGCGCCCGACATTGATTTTTACGAGCAAATCGGCCGCGCTAATTATCAACTGGTCAGTTCTCACGAAACCGCGCGTCGATGCGAGTTAACTGATGTTTTCGCCGGTCTGGCCGATCGATTTCACGATGTCCGCCTCGCCTTGAACGACTTGAGCGATCGATTGCTCCATTTGGATGAAGACTCGCGGCCGGCCCTGCTGTTGTGAACGAGACGCTTTTCAGTCAGATCCAGCAACTGTTCGAACGGACTTACGCGCAGGTTGGAATTAATCTGGAAGACTGCCTGATTGACCGCCGCCGCTGCCGGCAACTATCGATTCTCGCCGGGAGATCGGCCCGCGAACTCAGTTCGCTGGCCCGCACATTTCTTCGGGCGGCGAACGATCGTCTTTACGTTGGGATTTATTACTCGCGGTGGTTGATCGAGCAGCTCGAACGGCACGATCCGCGTGCCGGCATCAGCGATCACAACATTCGTTCGCTGATCGCGTTCGTGGAGGAAATCAATCACGCCCTGCATGCTGCGCTCCAATTTCAAAGCGGAGCGCGCGAAATCGATTCGGAAGATTTCGCCCGCAATCTGGAGCTCCAGGCCCAGGTCGATACTTATCTGGTGCTGCTTTTGTTCGTCGCTTTCTTTCGAAAAACCCAGCGGGTATCGCGGAACGATCGCCGGTGGCTGCGATTTCATCTTTTCAGCCGGCAATGTCCGAACGCCTTCGACGATCGAAACTTGCGCGCGCGTTATTTGGAAACAACTGATCTGGCCGCGAGCTACACCCATTATCTGGACACGCTCAATGCGGTCCGGCGAGTCCAGGAAATTCGTTTGTTCCGTTCGCTCGAATACAGCGACAAGAAAAATCGGATCCTGGCGTTGCCGGCGGCAAAAATTCGGCCGTTGTTGCGATTTTAATTTGCGAAAACCGAAACGCGGTCGCTAAATACCGGCGTGTTCAGTTTGACGATGCTCGGGAGCGGCAGTGCGGGAAATAGCGCGCTCATCGCGACCGGCCATTGCAAAATTCTGGTCGATGGCGGACTTAGCGCGCGCCAGATAGTCCTGCGGCTGGAGCAATGCGGAGTATTGCCGGAACAGCTCGACGGGGTGCTGCTCACCCACGAACACGGGGATCACGTTTGCGGCCTGGAAGTTCTTTGCCGCAAACTGGAGATCCCGATTTATGCGAATTCCCAAACCGCAGAAGCGGTGCGCTACGGTTGTTCGTTGGATCAACACCCGAACTGGCGAATTTTTCGGACCGGCTCGGAATTCAAGATTTGTGACATTACAGTCCAGGCTTTTCCGGTGCCGCATGACGCGGTGGATCCCGTCGGTTTCGTGTTTTATGCGGGATCAAGCGCGCTCGGGTTCATTACCGATCTCGGTTACGCGACGAAAATGATCGTGGAGCATTTGCGACAGGTCCACACCCTTGTGATTGAGACCAATCACGATGAAAAACTTTTGCAGAGCGATCTGCATCGACCCTGGCCGGTGAAACAGCGGATCATGTCGCGGCATGGTCATCTGTCGAACGCTGCCGCCGCGACGGTGATCGAGGAACTTTTGCCGGGGAAAGTCGAACGAGTTGTGCTCGGACATCTGAGTCGCGATTGCAATACGCCGGCGTTGGCGATCGAAACGATTCGCGACACCCTGACGAAAACCGGCAAAGCCGACATCGAAGTTTTTTGTGCGACCCAATCGGAAGTCAGCCCGTGTTTCCGGATCGGTGAAACTATGGTCGGGCATTTTCAGCCGACTTTCGACAACGCATTTTTTCCCGCGGCGTGAGTGCAGCAATGACCAGTGAGAGACCGTCGCGCAGTGCGACGGCCCGACGCGCAATGAAGATTCGCGACGCCCGCGAATCTGATCTGCCGTCGATCATCCGGATTTACAATGCAGCGATTGCGACCAGGATTTCGACTGCGCAACTCGAACCGGTGACGTTGGAAAGCAGGCGAGACTGGCTGAAAGACCATTCTGCGGACCGTCACCCGTTCTGGGTTTTGGAATTGGACGCACAAGTTGCGGGGTGGCTGACCCTGAAACCATTTTTGCTGCGCGGCGCCTATCGCGATACGGCCGAAGTCAGTGTCTACGTCGACGAAAAATTCCGGCGGCGCGGAATTGGCCGCGCGCTGCTTGGTGAAGCGATTGCGCGTGCGCCGGAATTCGGGATCACGGCGATGGTTGGGCTGATCTTTGCCCATAATCCGGCGAGTCTCGGCTTGTTCGCGCAGCTCGGATTCGAAAAGTGGGGATTATTACCCGGAGTCGCGCGTCTCGATGATCGTCGAACGCGATCTCACCATCATGGGCTGGCACATTTAATTTTTTTCCGGGGAGCGCAGGCGGCCCGCCTGCGGGTTCCGGCGGCTCGCCGGAACTGATTGATCGGCGTGATCGGCATATCTTCTATATATGCGTTCGGCTAGCAGCCGAACGCTACAGGCCGGCGGCCTGTGCTCCCCGGAACTGCCCGCTCAGACCTCTTCCGGGCCGACGACGAGATGAACAATTCCGCCGGGCTCGGAAATGAAGAAGCCGTTAAAATCTTCCCGCAAATTCTCCACCTCATCGCGACGGGCGACGCCGTGAACTTTTAAGAACGCAGCTGCCCCTTCGGTATCGTTCGTTTCAATCTCGAGCCAAATATCCGGATGACTCAGGTTCGGAACTTTGTCGATCCAAAGTCGATTCGGTCCAAACTGAAAAATACAACCGTCGGCCTCCTCCTCGATTAATGGAAGTGCGAGCGTGTCGCGATAGAACGCCACGGTTTGTTCGTAAGTGTGCGACGGACACTTGATCGCAATATTGGCGCCGCCAGAAAATCGCGGTCCATCGAGTTTCGCCACCATGCAATCGATCTAACCCGGCGCTGCGTCCCGGTCAAAGATGGTCGACCAGTTTTTGAGCCACTGTTTTCGCTTTTTCCAACGCGACCGCGTCGTTCGCGAATCCGCTGATGCCGATGGTTATGAACGCGCCGCCTTTGACGACGTAAAGCATCAAAACTCGCGAAGTAGATCCGGTTTCGCCGCCAGCCGTGAACATCTGGGCGATGTCACCGATGCCCGCCACATTTTCCATCGTTCCGTTCGCGGCGGCGACCAGCTGAAGTTCTTTGTCGGGCGCAATGGCATTCGGTCCGGGCAACTGAAGACGAACGACCAGGGATTTGCCGCGCCGGATGCTGTAGTAATTGCATTTGGAATAGTAACCGTCTGCACCTTCACCGCTTCGTGGAGTGGGGTCCCGCACTGGCTCGTCCAAGACATCGGCTGCGAACGATTTCGTGATAACCTGCGACACGTCGGGTCGATTGTCGGCCGATAAAGCCTGACTCGTTAGGCCAATGACAACGACAAGCAGGCTCGCAAATTTGCGGATTGGCGAAATCATCAGCCACCGGCCGCGCCGGTTCCTCCCGGCTCCGTCATTGAGAGCGGATCGAGCGCTGCCTCGAGTTCTTTTTCAGGCAGGATCTTTTTCTCGCGGCAAAGTTCGCGCACTGTCTTCCCGGTTCGAACGCTTTCCTTGGCGATCTCCGCCGCTCGATCGTAGCCAATTTTCGGCGCGAGGGCGGTCACCATCGCCATGGAGAGTTCAACGAGTTCTTCGCAACGGGCTTGGTTGGCCTTGATTCCGGTCACACATTTTTCGGAGAACGCGTCGACGGCATTGGCGAGAATGCGGATGGATTCGAGAAGATCGTGCGCCATCACCGGCATCATCACGTTGAGCTCGAAATTTCCGTTCGCACCTGCCCAGGTGATGGCGGTGTCATTCCCAAAAACTTGGGCGCAAACCATCATCATCGATTCGCTCATCACCGGATTGACCTTGCCTGGCATGATGGAGCTGCCGGGTTGGGTGGCCGGCAGTTGGATCTCGCCGATGCCGCAACGTGGACCGCTGCCGAGCAATCGAATGTCGTTCGCGATCTTGAATAGAGCCGTGGCGATCGCTTTCAATTGGCCGCTCGCTTCAACGACAGCGTCTTTTCCACCCTGCGCTTCAAAATGATTTTTCGCTTCGTAGAAAGCGATGCCGGTGCGCTGTTCGATGTGGCGCAGCGCTTTTTTCGGAAGATTCACATGACGATTGAGCCCGGTGCCGACAGCCGTGCCGCCAAGAGCGACTTCGCGCAAAACGTCGATCGCCTTTTCGGCGCGCTGTTTCGAGTAGGCGATTTGTTGAGCGTAGCCGGAAAATTCCTGACCGAGCCGGACCGGCGTTGCGTCCATCAAGTGAGTGCGGCCAATCTTGATGATGTCCCAGAATTCTTTCGCCTTCGCGTCCAGCGCGTCGTGCAATTTTCCAAGAGCAGGAACCAGGTGAGTCTTTAATTGTTCGGCTGCGCTGATGTGAATCGCCGACGGGATCACATCGTTACTCGATTGGCCCATGTTCACGTGATCGTTCGGATGAACGAGCTCGCGCGAACCGATCGCTTTGCCGGCCAACTGGGCGCAACGATTGGCGATTACTTCGTTGGCGTTCGTGTTGGTGCTGGTGCCGGAGCCGGTTTGGAAAATATCGAGCGGGAAATGTTGATCCAGTTTGCCCTCGATCACTTCTTCAGCTGCCTGAACAATCAATGCGGCGCGCTCGGCATCGAGCAGGCCGAGGTCATGATTTGCCTGCGCGGCGGCCCATTTGATCAAACCCAACGCGCGAATGAACGGCCGCGGAAAACGATATCCGCTGATCGGAAAATTCAGGACAGCGCGCTGAGTGGATGCTCCATAGAGCGCCCATTCGGGCAGCGACATTTCGCCCATCGAATCTTTTTCGGTCCGCATTCCGCCACCGCCGGTCATGCGCTACTTGCGAGAAATGGATGTTTCGGCGGCGAGGTGGGCTGCGCCGTTTCGGCCGTTGGCCCGTTCGAAAACCGTGATGAACATCGGCGGAATATTTTGCAGGAAATATTCGGACTTCGCGTGTTCGAAAAATTTTGCATGCTGCTTCAGCTCGTTGGTGACTTGATAAATGATAAACCGGCCGCCGGGCACGAGCGCATCGTGAGTTTGCTGAAGCAGGTCACGTTTCTTGTCGATCTGAAGAATGCTGAAAGGGATTCCGGAAACGATATAGTCGCAGGCTTCGATTCCGCGCTGATCGAGTTCGCGCTGCAAATGGGCCGCATTGTCATTAATCACGTGCACCCGCGGGTCATCGCTGAACTGGCGGCGCAAATCGCGAGAAAAGGCGGCGTCAATCTCGAACAACAGGAGCTGACAATCGGGGCGCATCCGGCGCGCGATCTCGCGGGAATGGACCCCTTCACCGGGGCCGTATTCGGCGATCACCCTGGCGCGGTCGAAATCAATCTTGTCCGAGACCCGTTCCACCAGCGCCTTTGAGCTCGGAACAATTGAAGCGATTTGAAACGGGCGCTTCAGGAATCGCTTGAAGAAAAGGGCGCTCATCGGGATCGAATAGTCACCCTGCAGCCGGGCGTTGTCCAGTCGGGAGTGCCTCGGACGCCCCGGCAAATCGGGCGGTTAGGCCAAAATGACCCAAACAAAGCATTGACAGGGATTCTAGAATTTATAATGCTACTGCGAGCGAAATGTCTTGCCCATTTTCCAGCGACTTGGTGATTTTCCAGCCATGCACAACCTCCTAACGGTCAAGGAAACGGCCAAATACCTCCGCATTCCGTTGCCGACCGTTTATTACCTGGTCCAACGCGGGCAGCTTCCGGCCATTCAGATCGGCGGCCGCTGGCGCATCAAGAAATCCTCGCTCGATAAGGATATTCTTAAGGAGGACAAGTCCGGCCAGCCCACCGTGCTGGTCGTGGACGACGACGAAAGCCTGCAAAATTTGTTCAAACTGTTCCTTCGCAAAATCGGCTTTAGCAGGGTGGTTGTTGGCACGGTCAAAGAAGCGCTGGCCGCGATCGAAAAACAGAAGTTCGATTTGCTGTTCCTCGATTTGAAATTGCCGGACGGTCCAGCTGACGACGTCTACGATGCGATCAAAGAAGAACAGCCGGAGTGCTCGATCATTATTATTACCGGTTATCCCGATAGCGCGATGCTCGACCGGATCCTGGTCAAAGGACCAATCACCGTTTTGAAAAAGCCGCTCAAGATCGAGCAGTTGAAAGAAACGGTTCGAATTCTCGGCCACAAAGAAGCGGTCAAACTGGCCGCGTAGGATCGTTCAGTTTCGCAAATGCCGGTCCCATCTCGGGGCCAGGGCATCAACCAGCATCTCGGGCTTGACTCGTCACTCATCACTCGTCACTTGTCACTGCTCTAAACGCGCGGTTAGCTCAGTGGTAGAGCACTACCTTGACACGGTAGGGGTCAGAGGTTCGAAACCTCTACCGCGCACCATTTTTCCCCGCAATGCGCAGTTCATCTGAAATTCTGAAGGACGCGATTGGTGCCGCGACCAAAACCCTGCAATCAATTGCAGAGCTGGAGGCGCAAATCGCGACCTCGGCCGAGCTGGTTTCAAATTGCCTAACTAATGGTGGGAAAATTCTCGCCTGCGGAAACGGCGGAAGCGCAGCGGACGCGGCGGATTTTTGTACCGAGCTGGCCTGCCGATTCGTCGAAGATCGTCGCCCGTATCCCGCGATGAATCTTTCGCAGGGCGGAAGTTTGATCACCGCGACCGGCAATGATTACGGGTTCGATAAAATTTTTGCGCGACAAGTGCAGGCTTTTGGAAATCCCGGGGACGTTCTGATTGCGATTACAACGAGCGGCAAATCCAGGAACATTAGTGCGGCGATTAAAGAAGGGCGCTCTCGCAAAATGAAAACGATCGCGCTAATGGGACGCGACGGCGGAACCAGCGCGGGGCTGGCGGATGTAGATTTGATTGTCAAAGGCGATTCGACCGCCCGAATTCAGGAAGCGCATAAATTTCTATTACATGTTCTTTGTGAAATTGTAGAACCTCGGCTTCCTGCTCCTACGAAAGAGCCTTGATGGAACCGCCGACTTCTGTAGAGCGTTCTATTATTATGAAACGTACTTCGTTTTTTATCGCGGTCCTTCTGGCGATCAGCACATCGATCACCTTCGCTGCGCCGAAGCCGGTTCGTTACGACGCCAAGGTCTGGCGGGCGGTGCAGACCTACGATCTGGCCACGGTTAGCAAAAATCTGGACGGGCACATGCGTGAGTTGATGGGAGTGAAATGCAACTTTCGCGGCAAAGATATTCATCACGTGAAATCGAATTGGTACGAGAGTTCGATCTGGCAACCGGTCGCGGGCCAAAGCGGCAAATTCGAGCACATTCCGGTGATGGTTTCGAAACCAGACCTAAAAGCGTTCAAATCCATTCCGACCGACTCGACCGGCGCGGAAATCACGATCTACGGTCGGGTTGAGTACAACGTCGCGTCGAAGTTTCGTTTCCTGCGTTTAGTTGGACGAAACGCGGCGGTCGATTCAGCCGGCAATGCCACGGTGTCGTGGTGAATCAGCCGCCTAAGTTCAGGAAGATGGCCAGACGGATTGTCGCGCTGCTTTTTGTTTCGCTGGCCACCGCCGTCGCATCGGCTGCCGATTATCCCGCGCCGACCGAAGGCGATTACACAATTTCGAATTTCAAATTCACCTCTGGCGAGAGTTTACCCGAACTAAAGATTCATTATCGAACGCTCGGCAAAATCGAGAAAAATGCTTCAGGTAAAGTCACCAACGCGGTGCTGATCATGCATGGGACAACTGGCAGCGGCGCGCAATTTATCAGGCCCGAGTTTGCGGGTGAACTTTTCGGAAAAGATCAACCGCTCGATGCGACGAAATTTTTCATCGTGCTGCCGGATGGGATTGGTCATGGCAAATCGAGCAAGCCGAGCGACGGGTTGCACGCAAAGTTTCCGCGCTACGGCTACGCCGACATGGTCGAAGCGCAGTATCGATTGTTAACCGACGGGCTTGGCGTAAATCACGCGCGCCTCGTCATGGGCACTTCGATGGGCGGAATGCATACCTGGCTCTGGGGCGAATCGCATCCGGATTTCATGGATGCGCTGCTGCCATTGGCGAGTTTGCCAACCCAGATTTCGGGACGAAACCGCGGGTGGCGCCGAATTGTGATCGACGCGATTCGCAACGATCCCGCGTGGAACGGCGGCGAATACAAAACCCAGCCGCCAAGTCTCCGCACCGCCGCCGAAATGCTTTGGTTCATGAGCAGCAATCCGATTTTGCGACAAAAAGAATCGCCCACCCTCGCGAAGACCGACGAAAATTTGGACAAGTTTGTCGATCAAATCGTCAAACCTGACGACGCGAACGACGTTCTGTATGCCGTCGAGGCCTCGCACGATTACGATCCAGGGCCGAATCTTGAAAAAATTCGCGCGCCATTGCTGGCGATAAATTCTGCGGACGATTTGATTAATCCGCCAGAGCTTGGAATTCTCGAACGTGAGATCAAACGGATTCCGCGCGGACAGGCAATCGTTATTCCGTTGAGTGACAAGACCCGCGGCCACGGCAGCCATACTGTGGCGGCGCTTTGGAAAGATCAGCTGGTTAAACTGCTAAACGAGTCGGGTAAGTAGCCGTAACCCGCAAAGCATCCTGCCTGTCAGGAGCGGTTCGATTCGAACCTCGGCCGCAGCGATTCGTTTTGTTTGGGAATAATTAAGATCGACATCGTTCGACTGCGATTTTTCAATCGCTCCATGAAATCCGCGCTGATTGTTTTGCTGATCGCCTCGTCCGCTGTCGCCCAGGATTACGACGTTATCATTCGCAATGGAGATGTTTACGATGGCAGCGGTGGGCCCGCGCAGCATGTCGATGTCGCAATCAAAGGCGATCGCATTGCAGGCCTTGGCGATTATTCAAAAGGCGGCGCAAAAACGATCGTGAATGCGACCGGACTCGCGGTTGCGCCGGGATTCATCAACATGCTTTCGTGGTCGACCGAGTCGCTGATTCAGGACGGCCGGTCGCAAAGCGAACTTCGCCAGGGCGTAACCACGGAAATCATGGGCGAAGGCGAATCGATGGGGCCGGTGAACGATCGGCTGCGCGCTTACATGGTGAAACAGCAGAGCGACATCAAATACGATATCAAATGGAACACGCTCGCGGAATATCTGCAGTTTCTGGAGAAGCGCGGAATTTCCTGCAACGTCGCTTCGTTCGTGGGCGCGACGACGATCCGCGCTAACGTGATCGGTTTCGACGATCGCGCGCCGACCGCCTCAGGAGATGGATCAGATGCGCGAGCTGGTGCGCAAGGAAATGGAAGCCGGCGCCCTCGGCATCGGGACGTCGCTGATTTATCCACCTGCGTTTTATGCCAAGACTGACGAACTGATCGAGCTCTGCAAAGTCGCCTCTAAATATAAAGGCAAATACATCTCGCACATGCGCAGTGAAGGAAATCAGATTTTCCAGGCGCTCGACGAACTGATTCGGATCTCGAAAGAAGCGAACATTCCGGCAGAGGTTTATCACATCAAAGCTGCCGGGCCAGAAGAACTGGCCGAAAGAAGACGAGCTCCTGGCGCGGATTGAAAAAGCGCAAAAGGACGGACTAAAAATTCGCGCGAACATGTATACCTACACCGCGGCCGGCACCGGACTGGATGCCTGTTTCCCGCCCTGGACCGAGGACGGAGGATATGAGGCATTGTTCAAACGTCTGCGCGATCCGGCTACGCGTGAAAAAATCAAAACTGAAGTGCAGACCGACAGCGACAAATGGGAAAATCTTTATCTCGGGGCCGGCTCGCCGGACAGAATTCTTTTGTGCGCATTCAAATCGGACAAATTGAAGCCGCTGACCGGCAAAACCCTCGCCGAGGTCGCAAAAATGCGCGGCAAAGATCCGATCGAGACCGCGATGGATCTCGTTTCGGAGGACGAATCCCGGATCGGATCGATTTACTACATAATGTCGGAAGAGAACGTGAAGAAAGAGCTGCAGAAGCCATGGATTTCGTTCGGGTCCGATGAAGCATCGCAAGCGCCGGAAGATCCATTCACCAAATCGAATCCCCATCCGCGCGCTTACGGAAATTTCGCGCGAGTGCTTGGTAAATATTGCCGCGACGAAAAAGTTCTCACCTTACCGGAAGCGGTTCGGCGCCTGAGCGCGCAACCCGCGCAAAACCTCGAGCTCGATCATCGTGGGATGTTGAAGGAAGGAATGTTCGCGGACGTGGTGGTGTTCGATCCGAAAACGATCACCGATCACGCGACGTTCGATAAACCGCATCAATACGCAACCGGCGTAAAACACGTTTTCGTCAACGGCGTCCAAGTGATCAAAGAAGGCGAACACACCGACGCAAAACCCGGCCGCGCTTTGTGGGGCCCGGGGAAGAAGAAGTGACGAGTGACGAGTGGCCAGTGAGCGTCAGGCCGATTGCGCCGGCAGGTTTTGATCGACATTAGTTAATTGTGCGGTTTGAGCGGGTTGCGCGGTCGCTCTCTCGGAATAGGCACGCAAGGGAAGGCGTTTCTAGCGTAGTTTATTATAGAGTCGGAGTGGTTACTATTGAGATGGATCCGATTGGCAGCATCAAGTTGCGCTGGCTTCATGGCGCATTGCACGACGTCACTTACGAGCTGGCGCGTTCACAGTTCCAATTCGCGCCCCATACCTGGGAGCCGGCGATCAATGCCTACCGATGCGAGAAGTGCATCCGGATTTGTGTCGATCTTGCGGGAGTCGAACGATCGCAGATCGACCTGGTGGTCGAGTCGCAACGGGTTTTGATTCGCGGAACCCGCGAATTGCCGGAGCCGTCTCACGCCGAAGGCCGCGCGGTACGCTTGCTCGCCATGGAAATCGATTATGGACCGTTCGAGCGCGAAATGGTTTTGCCGGTCGAGGTGGAAATCAACGACGCCAGCGCGGAGCAGCGCAATGGATTACTCTGGATCTCGCTGCCCATCAAACAGGAGTCATGAACGAAGAACAAATTTTCGCGCAGCCGGCCGAACTGGAAATGAAATCCGGCGACGCTTCGAGTCCGGCGATCATTGCCGACATCGCCGACGACAGCAAAACTCCGCGAATTCCTGAGGAATTATCGATTCTGCCGGTGCGCGGGTTCGTGGTTTTTCCCGGAACGATTGTGCCGCTGAACGTGCGGCGTCCCGCATCTATCGCGTTACTTGATGACACATTGCCGAGGACCAAAATGATCGGCCTGATCACTCAGCGGGACGAAGCGAAGGAAGATCCGGAGCCTAACGATCTTTATCCTGTCGGCACGGTAGCGCTGGTATTGAAGATGATTCGGCAGGCGGACGATCACGTGGTGATCATCGCGCGCGGCGTCGAGCGCTTCAGCTTGCGCAAGATCGTGGCGACGTCGCCGTTCATTCGCGCAGAAGTCGATTTGGTGAAATCGAGTTCGCCGGGCGAGAGCAAAGAATGGGAAGCCACGTTTCGCAATCTGCGGGATTCTGCTGCGAGATTGTTCGAGCTCACGCCCGAGGCGCCGGAACAAGCGCGCTTGATGGCCATCAACATTAGCGAACCGGCGCAGCTGGCGGATTTCCTCGCGCCGAACTTGAACGTCGACGTGGCGGAGAAGCAGAAAATTCTTGAGGAACTGGACGTCGCGAAACGGGTGGACCTGGTTCAAAAACATATCTCGGCGCAGCTCGAGATCGCACAGATCCAGGAAAAATTGCAGAAGGACGTGGCGTCTCAGTTTTCCGACGCGCAACGTCGCGCGTATTTGCGGTCCCAAATTAAAGCGATCCAGCACGAGCTCGGCGAAGGCGAAACCGGAAGCGAAGAACAAGTCACGCAGCTGCGCGAGCGATTGGAAAAAGCGAAGCCGCCGCAGGAAGTCATGGCGCAGGCGGAACGCGAATTAAAGCGCCTCGATTTTATTCCGCCGGCCAGCCCGGAATATTCGGTAATCGTCAGTTACATCGAAATCATCGCCGATTTGCCATGGAATAACTTGAGCGAAGACCACATCGATCTCGACCAGGCGCAGCAAATTCTGGATCGCGACCATTACGATCTCGAGAAAGTGAAGCGCCGGTTGATTGAGTATCTGGCGGTGCGCAAACTCAATCCGCACGGCCACGGACCGATCCTCTGTTTTCTTGGTCCGCCGGGCGTCGGAAAAACCAGTCTCGGCCAATCAATCGCCGACGCGCTTGGCCGGAAGTTCGTCCGGATCAGTCTCGGAGGGATGCGGGATGAAGCGGAAATTCGAGGGCATCGACGGACTTACATCGGTTCAATGCCGGGCCGGATCATCCAGGAACTTCGCCGCGCCGGTACGCGCAATCCCGTTTTCATGCTGGATGAAATCGACAAGATCGGCGCCGATTTTCGCGGCGATCCGGCGAGCGCGATGCTCGAAGTGCTCGATCCGCGCCAGAACAATGCGTTCGTCGATCGTTATCTCGACGTGCCGTTCGATTTGTCCCAGGTCATTTTTATCGGCACGGCCAATTACATTGATGGAGTTCCCGAGCCGTTGCGAGACAGGATCGAAGTGATTTCGCTGCCGGGTTACACCGAGCGCGAAAAACTGGAGATTGCCAAGCGGTACCTGGTGCGGCGGCAACTCGAAGAAAACGGACTCAAGCCCGAGCAATGCGAATTTCAGGATGACGGAATCCGGCAAATCATTAACGATTACACGCACGAAGCCGGCGTCCGCGAGCTCGAACGTCAGATCGGCGCGATTTGCCGCTCGGTCGCGTCGAAATGTGCGCGCGGTGAATGTCGGCACGTCGATATCACGACGGAATTCGTGGCTCAAACGCTCGGTCCGGCGCGCTACGTCCGCGAAAGCAAACTAAAAAGCAGTCAGCCAGGCGTGGTGACCGGGCTCGCTTACACTCCGTACGGCGGCGAAGTGTTGCACATCGAGGCGGCTCGGTATCCGGGCAAAGGCAACGTCACGTTAACCGGACAAATTGGAAACGTGATGAAAGAATCAGTGCAGGCTGCGCTGAGTCTGCTTCGAAGTCGCAACGGACAAATCGGCATCACCCCGGAAGATTTTAAAGACATGGACATTCACGTGCACGTTCCTGCGGGTGCGGTGCCAAAGGATGGACCGTCTGCGGGAATTGCGATGTTCACTGCGCTCGCGTCACTGTTCACCAACAGACCGGTGCGGCCTGACGTCGCGATGACAGGTGAAGTCACGTTGCGGGGATTGATTTTACCGATCGGCGGATTGAAAGAAAAAAGTCTGGCCGCGATGCGCGCCGGAATTTCAACAGTCATCATTCCGAAGTTGAACGAGAAAGATCTGGTCGATGTTCCGGAGGAAGCGAAACAGAAATTGAAATTCGTTCCGGTAGAGAACGTGGACGAAGTGCTGGCCGTCGCCTTGGAGAAAAGTGGTTCTCCCGCACCGGCCGCGCAGACGCCAAGTAGCAGCGACGGCGGCGGAAAAGATTAATCAGCGAGGCGCCGCGTCGGCCCGCTGATCGATTTGTTCCGCAGTCGGGTTGGAATTGCGGATCCAATCGCGGGTCGCGTTGATGTCGCCCTGATTCACCGGTTCGGCGCGAGCCACAATTTCTTCGCCGACCTTAACCGGCGCAGCCTTGGGCGCTTTCCAATGATGCCCGAATTTACGCAGCGCATAGTACATCGTGCCCGCTTCAACCGCGCCGACGCCGCTGCACCGCATGGCGTTGTAAAACATCCGGTCGCATTCCGGCCAGGGCCGCGTTTTTTGATCGTAGGAGACGTCGTGCAGAACTGATGCGTTCCGATATCTGCCTTCGAAGGGTCCGCCCATGAGCGACCAGAGGGAGCGCGGGATAGAAGCGCCGTCGACAACGGAGCCCGCGGGAGCGATCCAAACTTTTCCGTCCGGATCGGTGTAACGCAACTCGCTCAGCAGGGTCATGGTGCGGCCGTCGTTTTCCCAGCGCGCTTCAACATAGCCGCTGTAATGGCCCCATTTGCTTTTTGATTTCAACGCGCCGCGAACCCAGGCCGGCGTTTTGTCTCCGGCGCAACCGGCCGAAAAACGCAATAACGATTATCGAAAGAAAAACCCTCATTGTTTCCCAGGAAAACGCCAAACTTTTAATGTTCAGCCCTGAACGTCAACTGCCGCGTCCGAGTTAATTCTCGATCTCGGGTAAAACTTAGCGGATCCAGGATTTCCAGCGTTTACGAAGTGGCTTGGTGTAACGCTCCAAATCGATTGCTCTGACGCCGTCGGTGACCGCGTCGGTCGAGTCCTCGATTTTTTCCTTCATCGAGCGAAACAGCGGCCAAAGAAACGGCAGAGAAAGCGCGCTCCAATTCAGCCGGCCGACCGGCGTTTTGATTTCGTGTTCCTCGGAACGGGACGCGTAACGAATGGCGAGACCAACCGCGACACCGGCAGCGAGGGCACCGATCACGAGCGGCACCGGATTTTCGCGTAGAAACAACTCAGTGCGGCCGACTGCCGAATTCGGCCGTCCGCGAATTTGTTCGCGGCGGCGTGGGCGGGGCTCCAAAACGCTTGGCGGCCGCCGGCCGGTCCGTCGCGGCGATGCGCTTTGCTCCGCTGCCAGCGGCTCGTCATTTACAAAATCTTCCTCGATAGAATCCATCATCAATTATTCGTAATTCCTTAGTCGAATGCGCTGGTTAAACCATTCATTTTTAAGGATCGGGTCCGCGAAAATGCCACACCGGGATGCGATTACAACAATTCTTCGTAAGCGGAAGAATTTCGCGGTTCTTCAAGCCTGCGCATTCGGTCGTTCGAAATTGTTTCGAATCTCGATAATTGGATCTCGGGGCTTTGACTTTCGTTACGGCGCCAGGCGGTCAATCGACCAGACACCGTCGGGCTGACGGGTATAACGAAAACGATCGTGCAATCGATCGATGCGCCCCTGCCAAAATTCGATGCGAGCCGGTTTGAGGCGAAAACCGCCCCAGTGCGGAGGAAGTGGAATCGGTCCTTGGGCGAACCGCTGCTTCATTTCTTCCAGTCGCGCGTCGAGAATTCGCCGGGCATCGATCACGCGTGACTTTGCTGCGAGGCCCAGGCTCCGAGTTGCGCGCCCAACGGCCGGCTATGGAAATATTCCTCCGATTCCTGCCGCAAAGTTTTTTCCACTGTTCCTTCGATTCGGATCTGGCGTTCAACTTCCATCCAATACAGCACCAGGGCCGCGTTCGGATTTTTCTCGAGCTGGCGCCCTTTTTCGCTGGCGTAGTTGGTAAAAAAAACGAACCCGCGGTCGTCAAAATGTTTTAGTAGAACGATTCGCGCCGACGGTTTGTCTCCGATGCACGTCGCCAGAGTCATTGCATTGGCATCGTGAATGCCAGACTGAATTGCCGCGGCGAACCAGTGATGGAACAGGTTGATCGGGTCTGGATCGAGGTCGATTCGTCGCAAACCTTCTCCGATGTATTCATGACGAAAACCGGCGTAATCGAGCTTTTCTTCGTCCATTCGTAAGCGATTGCGCGATTACGATATTCGCGCGTGGCCGGATGTCGATTTCTAAGCAGCGGTCGCCCCAAATAAATCGGTTTCAACGACGCCCCTTGGTGCGCCTGGCGAAAGTTCCCAGCCCAGCATCACCTTCTTACGGGTGGGCCCACCGCCATAATTACCCAGTGCGCCGGTCTCCCGAATCACCCGATGACAAGGGATGACGAATGAAATCGGATTTGCGCCTACTGCAGTCCCGACCGCGCGAGCGGCGCCGGGTTGATTAATCCTCGCCGACAGTCGGCCGTAAGTGGTGAGTGATCCTGACGGAATTTTCAACAGCGCGCGCCAAACATTTAATTGGAAAGCTGTTCCTCGAACAAATGCCCGCAGACGCGGAGGAGCTTGAGATTGGCTGGGTCGGGCAAAAATCTCGGCGGCCAATTCCGCGGCGCGTTGATCGTTCCGGGTGAAATTCGCATTTGGCCAATCTGATTTTAACAAATTCCGCACCCGGTCGCGCCCGCCGACGTCGACAAACGAGAGATGGCAGAGGCCTCGTTTGGTTTCGGCGATGAGCGCCTCGCCGAACGGCGTCTCGGAAAAACCAAAATTGATCTCGACCCCCGCCCCGCCGTTTTTCATCTCGCCGGGCGAAGCCGCCTCGATGGTCACGCACAAATCATGCAAGCGACCCGGACCTGACAAGCCGGCGTTGAGGGCAACATCGAAGACGTTGTCGCCATCGCGCAGAAGTTTTTTTACGTGCTCAAGGGTTAGGCATTGAAGAAAATCTTTCGGCGTTACTCCTGCCCAGGTAGAAAACAGGCGATGAAAATGAAATGGACTCAGCCCGGCGGCGGTTGAAAGCGCGGCAAGATCGGGTTGGTCGGTATGATGTCGATCCAGGAAGCGGATCACGCTAGCGACGCGTTCGTAATCGTTCATAGCAGAAGCTTGTCGTTGGGCAGGGTTCAAGCCACCCGCTTCTTGCTGTGATTTTACAAGTGTTTAATGAGATCGCGAGCGCAGGTTAGCTGACTCGCACAACGCGGCCGAGTTCACGCGCCAGAGCCTCATTCGCATCCTTGTCGTCGTCATAACCCCAGACCACGATCTCGAGAATTTGGGCGCCAATTTCTCGCCGGCCCTGCAACGCTGCGCGCAACCGTCCCTGAAACGACCAATCCTCAACCACCGCCGCGGCCGCATTTTCGTAAGACGATCGCGCGTCCCAGTAACAATAAAAAACGTGAAGCGGCGCGCCATGATCCTGGAACCGATACGATCGGACTGGAAGATTGATGCCGTTGACGGTGATCATGCGAAGACCATCATCGCGCTCCATGGTTCGGCCGCTGGCCGGCAAAGCAAATGTCCGGCCGATGCACTTTCACAAACCGGGCTGCGGTACGTCCTGGAAACCAGCGAAAGAAAAACATCAGCCACTCATGACCGTCGTTGCCTTGCCAGGTTGCGCCGCCGCCTTCGTTGTATTGAAGCAACGCTTCGGCTTCCGGCGCTATCGGCACCGATTTGTAGTTACTTTCCGAATCCGGCCAGAGCACCGCCCAATGAGAAGCAGCGACGGTTTGATGCGACCGATACCAGATTTGGACGGCCCCTTCAGCGACAAGCAGCCAGACACCGAGCGCTACTAGCGCGAAGCGGGCAAAATGAATCGGGGTTTGTTGCTGCTGAATCAACGGCGGATCTGAGGACGCGCCTCCGCGCCGCAACATGGCAAGGCTGACCAGCCAAAGACCAAATAAACAAACGATCAAAATCGTAAGACCGGCCGGATCATGCCATGCCTCGAGTCGCGCCAAGCCGCTGTGCGTTGCGACCCAAACCAAAATTGCGGTGCGGGCAACGTTACAAATGAAAGCGAGCGCAGCGCCGATCACGACCAAAAGCAGGCGTCGGGCAGGGGTGAACGAATAGAGTTCGCCAAGAAACAGTGAAATCATGAGCGTCGCTTGAATCGATCGAACGCCGCTGCACGCTTCCTCGATTCCAATAAAGCCGGTTCCAACCTCAATGACATTGCCGTGTTGGAGCGCGGGCACGCCGGCGAGCTGGAGGAAGATGACATTAATCGCGGTCACGATTCGCATCAGATTTTGTATGACAAGTTGCTCGATTCGCACTGGCCACGGAACGGCAACGAGAAAAAACACGAAATGGAAATGCGAAATGTTTCAGCCAGCTGTAGCCGCCGCTCAGGTAAACGATTGCCAGCGAGATTGTGATGACAACAAATGCGAGCACCCAGCTCAATAGCCGCCAATCTGGATTTGCTTCAGCGACAAGGCGGACGGGGAGGAAAAGCGCGGCCGCGAACACCATCGTCAAAATCGCCAACGGACGAGCGTGCGGCGTGGCCTGGGCGGGTCGATTCAGCCAGCGTTTCCACAGCAAATAAACGAGCAGAACCGGAACGATTACGCCGTAGTTATATTGAGGGTTCAACCACCACTCAGGCTTGAGTTGGGCGATGAGCTCGAACCAGAGCAGTCCAAAGACGGCAAGTATCAGCAACCATCGAACCGTGTTCGTGTTTCCTGCCGCAGCCGGCGGGGCCTGCGCGATCGTGGCGTCCATTTCCAACATAAACCTAGCCGACCCCGAGCAACTTGCGAGCCCGTGCCGAGGCGCCACTTGGTCCACGGTGACTTGTTGGGGACGGCTCGGCGATGAATATTAGCGGAACAGCAACTGCTGGAAAGAACTGTGGTCTAAATGTTGCAGACTCTGGATCAGCTCGAAGGCAAATGACTCGGTAAATGGAAGCTTCGCACCAACGAACAGAGCGTTTTTACTTAAAGCTCCTTTTCTGGAGCGTCTTAGGAATCGCAATTTTGATCGCCGTCTGTTGGGGCGGTCGGGATATCTATGCGCGTTGGCAAGAACGGCGATTGATCCGCCGTGCAACCGTCGCTTTGGACCATGGGGACGACGCCACCGCGAGTCTCGCGGCCCGGGCGGTTTTGCAAATCAAGCCGAAGAGCGCGGCAGCCGCGCGGGTTATCGCTCAAATAGGTGAGAAGGGCGGTAACAGAGTAGCCCTCGATTGGCGACACAGAGTCCTCGAGGCCGAGCCGCACTCTGTCGATGACGAACTGGCGTTGGCGCGTTGCGCATTGCAATTCAACGAACCAGCGGTGGCTGAGCAGGCGATTTCAGAAATTGACGAGCAGGGAAAACACCAAGCCGGCTATCACGCTGTTGCGGCGACGTTGGCCGACTTGAAAAAGGACGGTGAAACGGCGCTTCATGAATGGGAGCAGGCCGCGCAATTGGCGCCGGAGGATGGCGGTTATCAGCTGAAACTCGCGACGTTGGAACTACGCAGTGCTCAGCCGGATCGCCAGGCCGCCGGCCGCGCCATCTTAAACAAATTGCGAGATGATCCCAAGCAACGGGGCGCTGCGACTCGGGCATTGATTGCCGACGGAATTGCCCGGCATGCGAGTAATCAGGAACTGCTCAAGCTGGCTCAAGATCTTCAAGGGTACTCGGAAGCCACCACGGCCGATCGTCTGATCTACCTGGACTTTATGCATCAGATCGACGCTCCCGAATTCGCGAGCTATTTAACCAAGTTCGAAGCCGACGTTGTTTCGAAACCGGTCGAGCTTGGATCTCTCCTCGAATGGATGAGCCGGAATAATCTGAACCTGGTGGCGCTTGATTATATTAAGAGCGTGCCCGCCGAGTCGTTGACGAAGTGGCCGGTCCCACTCGCCATTGCCGAGCTATACGACCGGCTAAGAGACTGGCGCAAGCTCGAACAGGTCACGACCAACGCCAACTGGGGACAAGGCGAGTTTATCCGACACGCGTACCTGTCGCGAGCGTTACGCGAACAGGACAAGATGGCCGGTGCCGAACACGAGTGGGCGGCGGCAATTAAGGAAGCGTCCGCTCAAAGCGCATCGCTGATGTCCCTGATGCACACCA
This sequence comes from uncultured Verrucomicrobiae bacterium, assembly GCA_963800015.1. Classification (GTDB taxonomy): domain Bacteria; phylum Verrucomicrobiota; class Verrucomicrobiia; order Chthoniobacterales; family UBA10450; genus AV40. The sequence continues at coordinate 650,092 of CAWCZE010000009.1, forward strand.
CCGCGGAATGGAAATGGGAAAAGGAAATGGTGGATTTGCTGTGGACGTTGACCCGGAGTCAGGACAAGCAAAAGGAAGCGGTGGAGGAGTTGTATCGCTATTACGAAAAGGCGAGCGACACCCAAGGTCTTTATCGCGTTCTGGTTCGTTGGGCGGAGTTGGAGCCGGACAATCTGAATGTGCAAAACAACTTCGTCCAAGTCGCCCTCCTGCTTGACGCAAATGCCGACGACGCCCGGCGGATTGCCATCGATTTGCACAACAAGGCGCCATCGAATCCGGCCTACACCACGACCTATGCCTACTCGTTATTGACCAAGGGGAATTCAAAGGAAGCTGCCAAGGTTATGAGCTCTTTGACTCCCGAGGAACTGCGCGATCCTTCTGTGAGTGCCTATTACGGAATCTGCCTCGCTGCGGTGCACGACGAGAAAGCGCGCGAATTTTTGGCCGCTGGCCAAAAGGCGCCGTTGCTTCCCGAGGAGAAAAAGCTCATCGACAAGGCATTTGCCAGTCTCGATTCTTGGCGACGAATTCGTTAGGCCTAACGAGCCGGATCCTGGCAAGTATAAGTTGGCCCGCTTCAAGCTTTAGAGGTCGGGAATGCGAGCTTCTCCTACTTGCCTGATCAGGCTTTTTTGTACTTACCGTTGCCGCTTTCGGAACGCCGTACACCTGGGCTGAGCCGGCTGCCGACAACGTCACCACCACTGCGAGAGTAACTGTTCGCGGGAATGAAGTTAAGGAATTCGACTGGGCGAAACTACAAGCCCGTGCCCGAATTGCCTATGTCAGCTCCGGTCCTCGGGCGTTGCGTTCGCGAATGATCGACAACGATTTACAAACGGAATTCCGCTTCTCCGAATCCGATCCATCACCGTTGGTAATCGTTGAATTGGCGAAGAGCGCCCAAGTCCATCGGGTGAGCACAGTCTTCAAAGCCGAAGACGCGCGAGTGGACGTCTTTTTGCTGAACGAATTGCCAAAAAATATGGCCGATCTTAAACTCGGCAACCCTGACGCATCAGTTGTCACTCTTCCGGACGAACGCGGTCTCGTTACCGTCAATCTATCGGTTGGCAGCACTCGTTATGTGGCGTTGCGCTGGAAACGAAATAAACGCGACGAGCCGTTTACTGTTGCGGAAATCAGCGCTTTCAGCAATGACCCGGCCGAGTCAGTTACCGATCACGGGCCCGATGTAGCCCAAAGCACCAACCTGATGGCTTCGGCGCCACCTACTGTTGGCGTGATCAGCCCGTGAACGGCGACATCTCGAACGTTCGGCAAGGCGCGTCATTTTCGCCCCGGGAAATGCACTTCGAAACCCGCTGAGTTCGAGGCTTTTCGACGTCAGTTTTGATCTTGACTATTTAGAGGACTGATCGGCATACTCCGGCCGATCATGCGTTCCCTTCTAAAGGCTTTGTCCATCGTCAGTTTAGGCGCCCTGCTCAGTGCGGGCCACGCGTCGGCTTACCTCGATACGCTGCCTGATGGCAGCATCAACGTTGGTGCCACGAAGTTGTTTAGTGCATTGGCGGCAGGCGATATGTCGGCTTACGACAACAATATTACCGGCCCCTCTCTCGTCGTGGGCAACGTAGGAATCGGCGGACATGGCAACTTTGCAATGTCAGATGGTGCGATTAACGGCGATCTGTACATGAATGACTACGGCACGTTCTCGATGTCGGGTCCGGCGCAGATCAATGGCACGAAGCGAGGGTTGCATTTGAACGGTATTAGCCAGCAGTCCGTTCTCGACGGTGCGTTAGCCGATGCGCTTAGTCTGTCCAATGCAGCCGCTGCGGAAAGCGCCACGACCAACTACACGGTAACCCAGGGCACGTTCAACGGAACGACCGTCAACACCGGGAAAAGCATCACGATTGTCGGAAGTGGAAAAGTGGTCCTGAATCTCCAGGATTTTGTCCTAACCAGCGGAACTTTCACGCTTCAGGGCACGGCGACGACCACGTTTATCGTCAATGTCGCCCGCAACTTCTCCATCAACAATTCGTCCGTCGTTTTATCTGGTGGGCTGCTGGCGTCACACGTTCTGTTCAACGTCCGCGGAACCGGCACGCAGGTTTCATTGAATCAGGGCACAAGCCTTACTGGTATCCTGCTGGCATATAATCGAAAAATCGATCTCAGTGGCGGCAAGGTTTACGGAAAAGCGATCGCCAACCAGATCGTCATCACAAGCGGCGGCCAAATAGTCAGTCAATAGGCATTCGCGTCCGCGAACGGCCGTTATCTGCTCGCGGCTAGGACCTTATCGAGATCGGCCAGAACTTTGTCGAAGCTCTGTTCAGTATCACCGCTTTGCGACAAGATTTTGCCAGACGCTTCTGCCAGGACCAATGCTGGAATTTCCTTGGCTAAACTGCTCTGGATTGCGCCGGCCTTGCCGTCGCGTTTGTCGTAAGCAAGCGCCGGCCAGGGCATGTTCATTTGGCTGATGTAATTTTCCATCGCGAACGCAGAACGATCGACACTAAAAAACACGAGTTCGAATTCCGGATGTTGCGGCTGGACCCGATTATAGTAATCCACTAATCGCGTCGTAATTTGCCGTCCGCTTTTCGACCAAATTGCGGAAAAGAAGAGCAGATAATACCTTTTCTTCTGTTCGGCTTCATCGTCGACCGGAATCAGGCTTCCCTCGTGCCAATACACCAGATCGCCCTTCAGGTGATCGTACATCGTTCCGCCGATTTGTTGTTCGTATTGCATGTTTGCCGACGGTGACGGAACGGGTCGGTTGTCCGCCAGACTAGAGATAGGCTGAATCTCTTTTGAAGTCGTCGATTCGGACAACTGTTTCTTTTCAAAGGCAGCATTTTCGGCGGCCGACAATTGGTAAACCCCGCTTTCGAGCGTGCTGATTAATGACTTGCTGGCTCCGGCTTTACTGAGCTGTTCCTCGTCCGCAGGGCCTAAACGATCCGCGAGTTTTCTTTTTGCAAGCTCTTGGAGCACGAGCTCACTCGAGTAGCCCGATCGCAACATAAGGCTGACTTCTTTGACCGTCAGCGGAGCAACGGAGGCGTTTAAAAAGCGTACCGCGAGCAGGAAAAACAGGCAGACAGCCAAGCGCATGATAGCTGCTGAAATAAGCACGGACCGGGCCGGAGCACTCGGGGCCCGCAAGCTGCTTAACGCATTAACATGCCTACGGGATTTCGAATTTTCGGGCCGCGCTTATTTGCTGCGATTGCCCTTGTCCTGGCATGTTCAAACACCAAAGCTAGTCTGATCTACAGTTACGATTTTCCGGGTAACCCCGGTTCCGGGTTGGCCTCCAATCAAACAAACGGGCAGCCCGCCGGCGCAACCTTCAGCGACTTTACTCGGACGGCCGGTCTCACCCAAATGCCAGGTGCGCCGGCCAACGGCGATTACGGGACTGAAAGTTGGAACCTAACCGGGAGCATGGACGCCAGCGAGTACCGAGGGTTTTTCGATCACCGCCGGGGCCGGTAATCATCTAAACCTGGCCAGCCTCAGCTTCGACCTCCAATTGAAGCCGAGTGGCCCGCTCAACTTCGAGGTTGGACTATTTCTAAACGGCTCGTCCACCGCCTACGCCACTCTCGACCTCACCCCAACGTCTACTGTCGTCACATACACTTTCAATTTTACGCCCCTGACCGACGCCGATAACGTCACCTTGGCAGAGTTCCGTTTTTTTGGCTGGAACGCGGCCGCCTCCGGAGGCGGCATAATTCTCGACAACGTGACCACTAACGGCGCGATCGTGATCCTCCCAGAGGCAAATACAGCCTGTTCCGCAAGCCTGCCGGTGCTGCTCGCCTTGGTGGATACCTTCCGGCGCAATCGTAGACGCCGGTCCAAATAGGCAAGCCCGAGCCGCTCTAGCCTTGCCCCGGAATAGACCGTTTATCGGTATATTTGTTGCTGGCATAGAAGACGGCCTAACAGGTCGTTATGCGTCTTTCTCGGTGTCGAAATCTTTGCGTCAGCGGCTTTACCCTAGTTGAGGTTCTGATTGCGATTGCCGTCGTGGCAACCTTCGGACTCGCGGCCTTTGAAACCAACGAACGGCTGCTGATGATGTTGAAAGCTCAGCGGGAGACAAGTGCTGCCAGCATGATGTTGCAAGAGCGAATGGAGGCGTTTCGTTCGCTGTCTTTTAGCGGACTGAGCAGCTACGCCACATCAGGCTCTAGCACTCCACCTGCGACATCCGCCGATGTGGTCGCGAATTCCACAATCTCGGAAGGCCAGCTCGGCGGAGGGATCAGCGGCAGTTTGACTGAGACGGTGACGGTGAGTGGTTACATGGACACGTCGGGAAACTGTCCGCCCACGACCGCGAGTTCAACGCAATGGGTCCGCAATGCCGCGCAGCCGACTGGTAATTTAATTTCTTCCACTGCGAACATGGTGAGCAACTACGACCTCCTTCAGGTAGACATTCAGCTCTCGTGGACTAGCGCGAGCGGAAGAACCCGAAGACGAGAGATGACCGCGATCTTTGGCAAGGGAAACAAGGGTTCATGAAGTTAGATAAGAAAACTATCTCAGGCTTCACGCTTATTGAGATGATTACGAGCCTTGGTTGCGGCTCGTTCATTTTGGCCGCGGTCATTGCGGCTGGGATATCCCTGCAAAAAAGCTACTCCTCTTTCGAGGGCTATTCGGCAGTAGAAGGCGATCAGCTTCGCGTCCTTGATTACGTTGCAATGGATTGCCGCAGGGCAACCGCAGCGGCCGTTGCAACAACTACCGTCAGCAATGGCGCTGAAAACATAACTGTTAGTCAACTCGTTCTGACTTTGCCGGCCTACTACAGTTCGACGGATAATACAGCCGTGCCAAATACCCCGGTTCTCGGGCCCAGCGGAGTGACTTATGGAGGCGGCAGCACGGTTACAATTAAGTATTACGTCAACTATTACAATGCCTCAGCCTCTGGACCCGGAAACATCGCTTTCTTCGTCCGCGAGGTAGCAGCAGGCGCGTCCGACAACCTCACCCCGATCGCCAGAAACGTTGCGTCGTTTTCCGTCAGTAGCATCGATGCGGCAACGAATGGCACGGTCAGCTGCTGGATTATGTTCTTCCCCACGTTCATTCGCATGCCTGGGACGGGCGCGTGGTGGACCGGTCAGTACTCGCCCAATGATCATGCCCCAAGCGGCGCCATAGGCATCGATGGTGACTGGTACGTCATTAATCAAACTGCGAACAACCAAACAACCGTCGGTGACGTGTATTATAAGTCCGGAGGGTTTTACTCAAAAGTCAACAACGTCAAGGCGACAACTGTTTACTGTAACACCTTTCTTCGCGAAGCCGATGCCCGCCAAAGCAATATCAATGACTGACTCCAGTAAGCTTTTATGAATGATGACTGTGCCAACAACGATAGCGGCAGTGTTCTACTCATAGCACTGATGACGATTACGATTATCTGTTTGGTCTCTGCAACGAGTCTTTACATTGCAGCCCAAAACACGAACACCGGCATGCAGACAGCCGGCTGGCAGCAGGCCTTAACAGGGGCGGAGAGCGGGATAGATGCCGCAGTTCGCGCCCTTAATTCTCAGGTCAATAATGCCAACTCTTCGTGCTCTTCCTGTTGGTCGAATTGGTACGCTGTGAGCACCGCCCTTCCCACCCCCGCTTCTGCAGGTTCTCCGGTTTCCGGATTTACCTATGAGCCTTCGAGCGGCACAGGTAGCGTGGCTTCTGCCCCGCCTTCAGCCAGTCAGTATAATTATCTACCGTCCGCAAGCTTGACCGTAAACTTACCTAATTCTGGAGGGGAAGGCGCCGGCAAGGTTGCAACTTGGGTCACCGTCGACACCGCAGGAATGTTGCCTAGTCAGGACGCGCATGGCCAGCAATGGTATCGGGTTCGATCTACAGCCCAGACTATTTATCCCGCTGGCTCAGCCTTACTAAGGCGCGTTTCAAATAATAGACTAGATAGTGACTTACGAAATACTTTGGCTCTTCACTTCAATCGAAAATCTGGGAACTCGAGCAAGCTCGGCCCAACCAGGACAATCGAGGTTGTCCTAAAACCTTTGTATAGCTCGAGCATCTGGGGAATGGGACTAACCCTTCAGAACGCGCTTCAGATGAGCGGAGGTGGTGTCATCGACCACTTCAATTCTGGCACCACGCCTACATCGACATTTTTGACGGCGCCGTCGACCTATCGCAGTACGTTCTATAACGAGACAATTGTCGGCATGTTGAATGCCAACAGTTCGGACCTTAAGAGTACTTATGTCTACGGACAGGTATCCTATAGCACGGCTAACGCGGCGCCGAAGAATACATCCAATGTTCAAGGCAGCCCGAAACTGACTAGTCCGTTTAGCACGCAGGTGCCCGATGTTGAAGATCCAGCGTGGGTGAATGGAGCATATTTGAGCTATGCCGGCGGCAGTAACCCGGCCTTTACCGACACATCGGGATTCAACAAGGCGTTTATCAAGGTGAATGGCGACTTCACCGTCTCTGGAGGTAAATCTGTGCATTTTGCGCAAGGCAAAGACAACAGTAACAATCCGATCAACAATTATACGGTATGGATAACTGGAAAATACAACACGTCTGGATCTGGTTACGTCACCCAGGATGCGGGCATCAGCGTTACCTGGTACGTGGATAACAGCATCACGACGAGCGGGGACTCTTACATTAATGGAGGGAGCGCTGCCAATGTGTCGTTTATTGGGGTTGCCCCAAACAGTCCTAACAGTCACTCAGAATAACGCGACGACCTTTACGATTTCTGGCAACGGCAGTTTTGTCGGCACGATCGAAGCGCCGGCTTACACTGGAACGATTTCCGGCTCCGGCAGCCTCGCCGGAGGCATTTTTGCCAGTACTTTGACGATCAGCGGCGGCGCCAGTTTCCACTATGACGATGCGCTGGACACTGGGGGAGCCGGCAATCCCACGGTTGGAAACTACGCATTTGCCAGCTGGTTCGAAGACAACTCGAACCCAACCCATAAGGATTCGAAAGGGAACTACATCGTTTACTAGTGCTGGAGAGGATTTGTGCCGAATTCCAGGCACTTGGCTTACGCGCAGCGCAGTCCGCAACAAACCGGCCTGTTGAGAGAAAGTAGGCAGGCTATCGAAAATTATCGGCCTTCGACAGATACAACCTGTTGGAACATAGGGCCTTGCGCCACAACTCTTTAATTCGAAGTCTAGTAACCGGGCATATTTATTGCTTTTATAGCGGAGGTCCCAGTATGTCCCGTACTTTAACGCGAACAGATAAAGATGGCTTTACCCTGGCCGAGGTGCTGATCGCCATCGTGGTATGTGTGATTTTCGCCGTCGCGGCTTATGCGACCAATGAACGGTTAATGTTGTCACTCAGAGCGCAACGGGAAACCACCGGAGCCTCGATGATGCTGCAGGAACGTATGGAGAAGTTCCGCGCGCGAGCCTACTCGGAGATCACCGACAAGGATTTCGTGAAGAATAACATTCTGACCTTTAACCCGGCTGCAAGCCCGAGTCCCACTCCAGCGTTTCCTCCAGCTCATGGCAAGTCGCAGGCGAAATATTCGACTTGGTCGGAAGCAACTTTGAATGATGTCAATGAAACCACAACAGTCACCGGATATCTGGCAGCGAGTGGATATACCCCGACGGCGAATGATTACAATCAATGGACCCGCGATACGTCTTCGAGCGGAGATGGAAATCCGCACGAGCAAAATCACGACGACAGTCTCGCTACTCAGTATGACCTCGTAAAGGTCGACATTTCTATCACCTGGACCAGCGCGAATGGGCGCAGTAGAACCCGCGATCTTTCGACGGTATTTGGCAAGGGAAACATCGGACAATGAAGCAGAAAAAGAACACGATTTTTGGCTTTACGTTGGTTGAGATGATGATGTCGCTGAGCTGCGGCACCTTCATTCTCGCCGCTGTAATCGCGGCCAGTGTTTCGCTGCAAAAAAGTTTCGCCGCAATGGAAGCCTATTCCACCATTGAAGGTGATCAGCTCCGGGTACTTGACTATATCGCAATGGACTCCCGCCGAGCTACCACCGCTTCGGTGAACAACGGCATGCTGACGCTGACCCTTCCAGTTTACTACAACTCCGGAAGCAGCCCCGCCTACCAGGCTTATACTCCCACGCTGAGCAACGGGGTAGTCACCTACGGCTCTGGTTCGGTCCAGGTTTACTACTGGCAAAGCGGCAAGAACTTCGTCCGCGAAGTGACCGTCCTAAACAGCGGTGGGGGTGTTGTTAGCGACGTAACAACTCCGATCGCGAAGAACGTCGCTACCTTCACAGTTAATCCCATCCTACAGTCGAACCCTTGGGCGAGCATCAGCTGCAGCATTATGTTCTTCCCGACGTTCATTCGTAACACCGGTTCGGGTACATGGTACAGCGGGGGAAGTGCGCCCGATAATGGCACAGGCGTAGATGGCGATTGGTATGTCATCGACGCCACTGCGACCAATCAGGGCACAGTCGGGAACGTTTATTTCAAAGCCGGTGGGTCGTTCTCGCTCATGCAAAATGTCAAAGCGACGACTGTGTACTGCAACACTTTTCTTAGGAACGCGTCTGCAAGGTAAAAGGAGTAAGTATGAAATATAAATCATGGTCCCGAAATCAAGGCAGCATCTTGATGATAGCGATGGTATCGATAACGATTCTCACATTAATCTGCGCGACGAGTTTGTACATCGCGTCCCAAAATTCGAATACCGGTGTGCAGACGGCAGCGTGGCAGCAATCTCTGAGCGCCGCCGAGAGTGGAGTGGACGCCGCAGTCCGTGCCCTGAATACGGGGACATGGACCAATTGGAAATCGGTCAGTCAAACTGGGACAGCTTTGCCGACAACTGAGCCCACTGCGACAGCGACGCCTGCAGCGACAGCGAGTGCCGGACTCAACCCATTATAATTATCTGCCGTCGACAGGCACTGGCGCGATCAGCCTGACCATGCAGGGTGAAGGAGCGCCCACTGTGACCGCCTGGGTGACGATCGACACCGCGAATGGCATGTCTAACTCGAATGGTGCCTGGTATCGGATCCGATCGACTGGCCAAACTACTTTCCAGTCTAATTCAATCTTCAAGCGCGTATCGAATAATCGGCTTGATAACGATTTACGAAACACCATCGCAATGAATTTCAATCGTAAAGGCGGCGCCAATTTTGGCCCGTCGCGCACAATCGAAGTAATCATGCAGCCCATCGCTCAGGGCGGCAGCGCAAGGGCGATTACCACGTCTTCGTGGTTGCAAATGACGGGCGGCGGTTCCGTGGATGCGTTCAGCTCGCCCACGGGCGTGTACTCCTCACGTATCGCGACAACAGCTATCCGGCGCTCGTTACGGAAGGAGCTACTGGTGGTCAGGCTAAGTTTGCCAATACCGGTCAAACCTATGTTTACGGTGGCGTCAGTTATAGCGGCACTGCCCCTACAAACGTCAATGCCAACAGCGGCAACCCCCCGGTGAAGGACGTATTGGGCACGGTATCGACTCCTGCATCAGTCAATCTGCCGACTCCGACGGATCCGACTGCCATATCAGGCCAATCGGGCCATTACTCCTGGACTTACCAAAATCCCTGGTCTGGCGTTACTTCTAATTACACATTTAATTCAAGCACGACTTACACCGGTGGCAACGGCCTTCCGAAAGACAGCCAAAACAATACCGTCACCTCGATAACAGCGAGCGGAACATCGTCCTCACCCGGCCTGATTATCATCAACAGCGGTTTCACGTGTCCGGGTGGAACCAGCTTCACTAATCAATGCCAGCGGGAGCGGCGAGCGCCGAACAGCTACGTCGTCATTTGGGTGAAAGGAAAGTTCACCACGTCAGGCAGCGGAGTGATTACTCAGGCTGCGGGAACTCACGTCACTTGGATTGTGGATGACGACATGACGGTGAGCGGGACTTCCTACAACAACCAGAGTGGTACCGCGACATCGACTTCTTTCGTCGGCGTCGGAAGCGGTAAATTTACCGACTCCGGGTCAGGGACGTTTATCGGGACGGTCAATGCGCCCGGATTCGATGGCACAATTTCAGGGAGCGGCGATTACACAGGCGCCTTTGCTGGAAAAACTCTGACTATCAGTGGCAGCGGAAGCCTTCATTATGATGAGGCTCTTAACGGCGGCAGCGCTAATCCAAGTGTTGGAAACTACGCCTTCGCCAGCTGGTTCGAGGACAACGCGGACCCAACACACAAAGACGTAAACCTTAATCCTGTGGTGTACCTAAAAAGCGCAAGGTCGCTGGTTACGAACAGCGATGCGTTTGCGCCGAGTGCGACCTGGAACAGCTCGATCATTGCTACATAGTCTGCATGCACGCAGATAGTTTTGTCGGCGATGGCCACGCGTTTTGTCCGCTTTCGATAAAACTTTATTCTCCGCGGACACGGTTTTCTTCGTTAGAACGGGAACTTTATTCCCTCCGTAACAAACTTCGTCGGTCTAAACACGGTTAGCTTCGGAGCTATCACGGTTTGGTGCAGTAAACAAAGTTTTGTTGGCTTCGACACGGTTTTGCTGATGATCTTTGATGAGCTGACGCCGGGGCAGAATCACGCTATGCAAGTGCGCGCACTCGGTGGATGGACGAGCCAGAGCGACTGGTCGGACCTGAGCACCCATGTGCATGTAACCTAGCAGACGCGCGGCGAACTTGCCGGTCCGTGCCATAACCGAGCTGTGTCTAAAAACAAAACGGCGCTCAAATCGAGCGCCGTTTTGACAAACAAGTAAGCTACGAGCTTAAATTACACCTTCGCCGACGCGCGAACCCGCGCCATCAAGCTGCGGCGGGAGCCGAAGGCTACGACAAATCCCAGGAACCCAAACAGGTACGGACGTAGGACTCACTTCGGGAACAACGCTGAGTGATCCCGAGGAAGTGGTCAATGTGCGAGCGATGATCTCGCCGTTAATCTGACCGGGGTGAAGATTCACTGACGCACCGGTACCAACCGCGAGCACAGTGCCGAAGATCTGATTGGCATTTCCGCCGCCGGTCGTGGTCAGGGTGCTGTTGACGCCGGTGAGGTTGATGAATACGTCGCTCGATTTCAGGCCGCCGGACAGCAAAATCCCGTTGCCAGCGCTGCCGCCGTTTAGAGTGACATCACCGGAAATATTGAGCACAAATGTAGAACCCGCCGGGGCACTCAAAGTGATCTTATCCTGATTCAGATTGATGCTGGAAATGTTGAAGACATAGGTGCCGACCGAATTTTCGCTAATGGTCAGGCCGGAGTTAATCGCACCGAAAGTTTGGGTCGGGGTCATTGCGGCCATTGCGTTGGACGCATTCACCGCATCGGTCCAGGCCGCATTCAGCTTGGCCGAATCGAAAACCGTGGTCAGCACGGCTGGCCCATTGTTATGAAAGCCGGGGCTCAGGTATACGGTGGCGGGCTTCTGATTATCTGTTTGCTGGCCGCCGCTTTGGGTCCAGTTGCCGTTGACCACGCCGATGGGGCCGCCGTTAAATGCGGAATCGGAGGTGTTGTTGCTGTTGTAGGTCAGAACCGACCAACCCGCTGCAGACCCCAAATTGACGACCGACGCCTGGGCGGCGAAGGAGGTTGCAACTAACGCGACGAGACCGAGTAAACCGACTTTGAAGACTTTGTTCATAGGTGAATTATCGTTATTTCCTATAATTCTCATAATCGCGTCTCACCGTCAATAACAATTTGTATACCCTCCGGAAATCTTTCTTCTCCCTAGAAGGTTCGGTGTATCGAATTGCTCCTTAAAAGGCAAGAAAAAAAGCGGCCCGGGGGGTTCCCGGGCCGCCTTCCAAACAAGCTAAAGAATAGAAATTAGACCGTCGCGTTCTTCCGGCGGAGCACTGTCATATGCGATACGCCGAGCATGAGAATGGCCGCGATGCCAGCCAGGTAATTTGCCGGCTCAGGAACATTTGGAATCCCGTTGCCGATTGCCACCAAGAGAAAAGGGTCACTGTTAGCGTTTTCTCCGTTGGCCATGTCTGCGTAGAGAAGAAATCCGCTGATTGGACCATCAGCCAGCTTCAGGCCTGCGAGGACGCTGCCGAAGTTGATATCCCACACGTCGCCTTTGTCCTGGCCGGCCGTAGTATTAGCGACCAAGTAGGGAAAAAGCTGCGCGGGAGTCAACGACGCGAAAATCGATCCGCCGGGCCCAAAAAGCGTAAGCGAAGGCTCGACCTTTTGAGTATTGAAACTCTTAGCTCCGGAATTGATGTCGAAGTCCTCAACCGTGATCGTTACACTCGAGGCCTTCACCAGCTGATTGTAATTGATCATCAATCCGGTCGAGAACGTATTCTTCGCCGCATTCTGATAAAGACCGATCCCGTCGTCTTTGAGAGTGCCATTGCCTTGATCGTAGGAAACACCGATCGAATCCTTAAACTCAAAGTCGCCGTTTACTTGAGGATGCTTACTGCTGTCGCCAAGCGGATTTGCGGCATTAATTCCTTGAACCGCAGTCATTGTGAAATTTGCACCGGTCGGGGTAAAGGGTTGACCCCGCAAAAATACCGCGTGTGCGTTTTGAGCAGTTATCGCGAAACCGAGCGCGACGACGAGACTAAGACCTTTGATCATTTTCATGTGGATTGATTCTGGTTAATTCCTATTTTCTATAATTTCTACACAACTGTCAGCCATCACACCACAAACAGTGATTTCTTGGCAACCGAAAAAGTGAACGATCGATTCTTGTCGGGGCGACTCCCTTGCATCAAGACAATTCGCTCTTCTCCGAAACTCTTTTTCCGCCTGCCAATTCCGTCTAAATTGCGCCAATGACGTCGATCTGGGACCGGGCAAATCCGCAGCTGCGCAGCCTCGCCGTTTACGAAGCCGGCAAGCCGATTGAAGAAACGGCTCGCGAATTGGGGGTTGGCCCGGAAGAGATCATCAAGCTCGCATCCAATGAAAATCCGCTTGGCCCGTCGCCAAAGGCGATTGCGGCGATGCGCGCAGCGCTCGAGTCAACCCAACTTTATCCGGATGGCGGTGGATTTTATCTGCGCAACGCAGTCGCCGATCGGCTGGGATTGAAAAGTGAAAACATCATTCTCGGAAATGGATCGAACGAAGTCATTGAGTTCGCCGGTCACGCATTTCTAAGTCCAGGCGATGAAGTGATCGCGCCGCAGTACACCTTCATCTGCTATAAATTGATCGCGCAACTTTTCGGAGCACGCGCGATCGAGACCCCGGCCGTCGATTTTCACGTCGATCTCGAGGCCATTCTTCGTGCGATCACGCCTAAAACTAAGATCATTTTCATCGCGAATCCCAACAACCCGACCGGCACATTGATTGGCCAGGAGGACGTGGATAATTTCATCGCGCGGGTGCCGGATGAAATAGTGACCGTCGTGGACGAAGCCTATTTCGAATTCCTCGATAATCCTCCCGATACCATTCGTCACGTTCGCAATGGCCGAAATGTGCTGGTCCTCCGCACGTTTTCGAAAATCCATGGCCTGGCCGGTTTGCGCGTTGGTTACGGAATCGGCCGGGCGGAGCTGATTGAAGTTCTGCAAAAGGCGAGGCAGCCATTCAACGTCAACAGCCTGGCCCAAATCGCGGCCTTGGCCGCTTTGAACGACTCAGAGTATCTTGCGGAGACGAAGCGAATCGTCGATGCCGGACGTGCTTTTCTGGAGCAGGAATTCGCGGCGATGAAGCTTCGATTTGTACCGAGCGCCGGTAACTTTGTGTTCGTGCACGTGGCCGATGGCCCGGCCGTTTTCAAAAAAATGCTTCAGCGCAAAATTATTGTGCGGCCGTTAATGGGCTACGGTTTACCGGAATGGATCCGAATCACGGTCGGAACAATGGAGCAAAACAAAAAATGCATCGCAGCGTTAAAGGAAGCACTGGCCTAGATTCGATCGAGAATCCGGAACAGATCGCGGCCGACACCATCGCTGCGATTTCCACGCCGGCCGGAGAAGGCGCGATTTCGCTGGTTAGAATTTCCGGCGCGAACGCTATTGCGATTGCGGACAAGATCTTTCGTGGCCGCGAAAAGCCGTCGCATTTCCAGTCGCACGTTCAACACCTCGGAGAAATCGTCGACGAGTCAGGACGACTGATCGACGAAGTGTTGATTTCGATTCATCGGGCGCCTGCTAGCTACACCGGCGAAGATCTCGTCGAGGTCAGTTGCCATGGCGGCATCCTGGTGACCGCGAAAGTTCTGGAAATTTGTTTGCGAAACGGCGCCCGAGCGGCGCGACCAGGGGAATATACCGAGCGCGCATTCCTGAACGGCAAAATGGATCTCACTCAGGCCGAGGCGGTGATCGATTTAATTCGCGCTCGCACGGATTTGGCGTTGCGCTCGGCCACGGAGCAGCTGGAAGGCAGGCTAGGAGAAAAGATCCGAGCTATCCGGGCAGGACTGGTTGAGCTTCTCGCGCACATCGAAGCTTCAATCGATTTCCCGGAAGAGGGAATCGAGCCGGACGAAGGCAAAACATTGAGCGCCCGTCTGGATTTGGTTCGTGAGCAAATTATCGCCCTTCTCGAGACGGCCAATCAGGGACGAATGTTGCGCGAAGGAGTTCGGATTGTGATTTACGGAGCGACGAATGCCGGGAAATCGAGTCTTCTCAATCGCTTACTTGGTTACGAACGCGTGATCGTCAGCGAGACCCATGGAACGACACGCGACACCATCGAGGAGACCGTCAATCTTCGGGGCGTGCCGATCCGGCTTTTCGATACCGCGGGTTTGCGAACCTCAACCTCAGACGTCGAACGCGAAGGAATTGCTCGCACTGAAAATTCGCTGAAGCAGGCTGACCTGCGTCTGCACATTGTTGATCGCAACGCGCCACGGCCGGAACATTTTGGCGGTCGCGCTTCCAACGGGAACGAAATTGTTGTTCTTAATAAGAGCGATCTCCCGGAGCACAATGATTGGAAAGATTTCAAAGCGATCCGAATCTCGTGTGCCACTGAAGAAGGATTAGCCGAGCTTCAGGACGCGGTGCTCGCCCGGGTCGGAAAGGAAAATCTCCAGGCCGAGAACTCGCTCGCGATCAACCTGCGGCATCGCGATTGTTTGCGCCGCGCCTTGGAAGCTTGCGACCGGGCCCGGCAGGGAATGGAAACCAATGCGTCTCCCGAATTTTTGTCGGTGGATTTGAACGAAGCGCTTCGCGCGGTCGGCGAGGTGATCGGAGCGGTCGGCGTCGAACAAATTCTCGATTCGGTTTTCGGACAATTTTGCATCGGGAAATGAAGAACGGTTATGAGCGACTCGTTAGGCCGCTGCTGTTTTCGATTGATCCCGAATCCGCTCATCATTTCACGATTGCATGTCTGCGCCTGGCTTCGAATATCGATCCAATCCTCCGGGCGTTGGGCCGCTTTCGCCCGGCGCCGAAACCAACAAAACTCTTTGGCCTCGATTTCCCGAATCCGATCGGGCTGGCAGCCGGTCTCGATAAAAACGGAGTGGCACTCCCTGCCTGGGCTGCTCTTGGATTCGGCTTTATTGAGATCGGCACCGTTACGGCCAAGCCCCAGCCGGGAAATCCGCAGCCGCGGATTTTTCGTTTGCCCGAACAACGCGCTTTGATCAACCGGCTCGGCTTCAACAACGACGGTGCGGACGCGATTGCCCATCGTCTCGATAAATTGAAGCAAAGCGGACGCTGGCCCGGCAGCTGCCCAGTGGGAATCAACATTGGCAAATCGATGACGACGCCGGTCGCCGATGCAGCTGCAGACTATCTCTACTCATTCCGATTGTTGCGAGACTTGGCCGACTACATCGTGCTTAATGTGAGTTCTCCCAACACGCCTGGCTTGCGGGAATTGCAGGGAGTAGATGCTCTCAACGGGCTGCTGCGCGCGATCGCGGAACAGAACATGAACAGTCCCAAACCGATTGTGGTGAAAATTGCGCCCGACTTGGATGCGAACCAACTTGAACAAATCATCGCCACCTGCGAGGCCAATCAAGTCGCGGCTATCATTGCGACGAACACGACTCTCGATCATTCGTCGATTCCAACAGCCAACGACGAACAAGGAGGTTTGAGCGGCGCCCCGGTCCGGGAAAAGTCCACCATGCTAATTCGCAACATCGTCGCGCGATCCACAATTCCGGTGATTGCCTCCGGAGGTGTTCTTGATGCGGAATCCGCCCGCGAGAAATTCGAAGCAGGCGCACGCCTTGTTCAGGTTTATACCGGACTGATTTATCGCGGCCCGGGTTTACTCCGCGAGATTGCGGCCGCGATCTCATGAAATTGGCGCGAAAAGTTGGCAAACTTGTAAGCCGTGAAGGTTACCGCCGGGCTTGGAGGCGGGCCCAACGTTCAATCTTTCGATTGCCGTTTGGGCCGGTGATGGCGGGCGTCGACCAAACGCGGCTCCGCGAAATTGAAAAACGGCACGCCGGCGAAAAATATGCCGACGTCGATCACTGGATGCGCGTGAATCGGGAGCGGGTCCAGGATTTGAAACTGCATCGCGGGCGTCCACAGCGCGTGCTCGATCTTGGATGCGGCGGCGGTTTTTTCCTGTTTATACTAAAGCGGCTCAACCATTCCGTGTTAGGCCTGGACGTCGATCGGGTGCCGCTTTTCAGCGAACTCCTCGAAGTCTTTGGAGTTCCGCGAATCGTTTTTGAAATCAAACCGTTCGAACCATTGCCGGATCTGCCGCAGCAATTTGATTGGATCACCGCTTTCTCGATCGGATTCGATCGCTCCAGCGACAATGTGCGATGGGGCGTGAAGGAATGGGATTTTCTTCTTCGCGATCTGCAGCGCCAGCTCGCGCCCGGCGGAAAGATCTATCTGGCGGTAAATCCGCGGCCTAATGGCGAATATCTGACGCCGGAAGTGCGTGACTTTTTTGTGAGTCGTGGTGCGGACGTCGAGCGTGAGCGAATCTTTTTCCGGAACGGGCTGCCGGGATTGAGCGCGATTCGCGTCATCGCGGATCGCGAATTGTAGCCGGGATCGTCGATCCCGGCTCGGCACCACCGGTGCCGGCTACAACGCAAACGCGCGGTACGCCTTTCAGCCGCGATTTAATCCAGGAGGTAATCGACTATGTTAAAATGGGCTTTTGTCTTTTTGGTCATCGCGCTGATCGCGGCGCTTTTAGGATTCACTGGAATTGCATCGGCCGCGGCCGGTATCGCCAAATTCCTGTTCTTCTTGTTCCTGGTGATATGCCTGATCCTTTTCATTATCGGCATATCGATCGGAAAAAAGATAACGTGATCGGACTCGGTTTGTAGGCGGGATCGTCGATCCCGGGCCGGCACCACCGGTGCCGGCTACAACCGGCCTGCGGTTATTTGCCTTTCCAAACTGTCCAGCCTGCCAGGATGTTTTTCTCTCGCAGCTTACATTTGTCGCTCACTTTTGTGAACGTCAGCATGTCGCCGTTGCGTTGAAACTTGTAGGTTGCTGGACCTTTGCAAGACTTCGGCGTGTGGGAGCCATGCGATTCCTGGATATTCATGGTATCGCCTGTCACCGTATATTTGCCCCAAACGTCCACCCGATGACTTTTGCTAAGGCTGACCTGCATTGTTCCGTCGGCTTTAATCGCCCAGACCGTTCCTAGCGAATTCGTCCAGGTGCCAACCACCGCGGAATGACCGCTTTCCTGGAACATCGCGCAGCCGGTGAATAACGCGAGACTGACAACAACCAAAGCAAGGGAGATTCGTTTCTTCATGGCGTCGATGCTGTTCAGATCATTCATCGTTTTCAAGAAAGAATTGTCACTGCGTCTTTACTGCGCAATGCGCACGTTTACGTTGCGGTGATGTCAATTTCTGAAGATCAAGTTCGCGAAGCGCTGCGAGCCGTGCGTTACCCCGGGTTTAGCCGGGACATTGTTTCATTCGGTTTGATCAAAGGGATCGACGTTAATGACGGCGAAATAAAAGTACAACTCGCTCTGGCCACCAACGATCCGAATATTCCGGCCACGATCAAAAATGATTCCGAGAAAATTCTGCGCGCACTGAACGGCGTTCGAAGCGCGAAAGTTTTAATCGATATTCACGCGCCGCCCGCCGGAGCAGGCGCTCAGGTTGGACCGCAACGTCTTCCCGGAATCAAACACGTGATCGCGGTGGCGAGCGGAAAGGGCGGTGTCGGTAAATCCACGGTGGCGGCGAACCTGGCGGTCGCTCTGGAAAAAGCCAAAGCCCGTGTCGGTTTGTGCGATTGCGACATTTATGGGCCGAGCATTTCGCTGATGTTCGGCACGCGAGAACGCCCAACCGCAACGGACGAGAACAAGATCATTCCGATTGAGCAGTACAACTTGAAATTGATGTCGATGGGATTTCTTCTCGACGATACGTCACCCGCGATTCTGCGCGGACCAATGGTGACGCGTTACACCCAACAATTTTTGCGACAAGTCGAATGGGGCGAATTGGATTTTTTGGTTTTGGATCTGCCGCCTGGCACCGGCGATATTCAACTTACAATCGTCCAAACCGTCGCGCTGTCCGGCGCAGTGATCGTGACCACTCCGCAGGAAGTCGCGCTGATTGATGCACGAAAAGCCGCGACCATGTTCGAGAAAGTGAACGTTCCGGTTCTCGGTCTGATCGAGAACATGAGCTACTTCATTTCACCATCCGACAACAAACGTTACGATATTTTCGGGAGCGGCGGCGGCGAACGTGAGGCGAAACGGCTTCGAGTGCCCTTGCTCGGCCAGGTCCCGATCGATATCGCTACGCGGGAATCCGGAGATCGCGGACATCCGATTGTGGCGGAGGACCCGCAATCGCCTGTGGCCCTGGAATTTGAAAGAATTGCGCAGACTATTCGCAACATGCTTGCGTAACTCGCGAGATTGGGTTCGGTTAAATAGGTATGGCTGATGCTTCGTCATACCTTGGTCACAGGCGACTTGGTGTTGACCAATTGTGATTTCTATGGAAAAGGCCACTGACATGCCCCAAGCCCAGGCTTCCCAGTTCGTCAAAAACTCGGTCCTCTACAAGGAGTTCCTGGCCGAGCGGGAGGAAATTTTGAAACATAAGTGGATCGAGAGCGAAAAAGCCGGCAAAGACATCGGCTTCGAAAAAGCGCTGCTCGATTGGATCGTGAAACATCGCTCCAATTGGAGAGCGAAGCGTTTGAAGGAGGCTCGCACAGACAAGGCAGCCTCCTAAATTTTGTACACCTTTAACGCGATCCGGTGAGGTCGCGAAGGATGTAAATGAACGACGACAAGAAAAATATCAGTCGGACTCAACCGACTACTTCGGCTCGGACGCCAATCATGGACGCCGACGCGGTCAGGCGCGCTCTGCGCCGGATTGCGCATGAGATCATCGAGCAGAATGCCGATCTAAGATCAGTAATTCTTGCCGGGATTCCGTTGCGCGGGATCGAGATCGCGCGACGTCTTGCCGAATTCATTCGCGACGTTTCCAAGACAGACGTCGAAACCGGAACGATCGATGTCGCGATGCATCGGGACGACGTCGGCACCCGGGCCGAGTTGCCGGTGGTGCATGCGTCGAAACTTCCGCTGCCCCTTGAAGGACGAACCGTCATTGTCGTCGATGACGTTCTGTTCACTGGCCGCACTGCACGCGCTGCCCTTGACGCAATCAGTTCCTTCGGGCGACCGGCCCGGATTCAGCTGGCGGCCCTGGTCGATCGCGGCCATCGCGAATTGCCGATTCGCGCGGATTACGTCGGCAAAAATCTCCCGACGGCGACTCGCGAACAAATTCAAGTGCGACTGCAGCAAATCGATAACGAACCGGACGGAGTTTGGTTGTTCAAAGAATGAGCGTCTTCGAATTACGAACAAATTCGGCCGCGCGAAATCCGGGTAGCGCACGCGTCTCGCGTGCTGGTTTCGGCGACTCGCCGAAACAATCTTTTCTGAAAGGTTCGCTAAAGCGAAACGCTTTCGCCAACACCCAAAACGCGTGCGGTAACCAATCCAAATGAACTGGAGCCGCAAAGATCTCCTTGGGCTTCGCGAACTCTCCGCGGAAGAAATCAGCTTCGTTCTTGAAACCGCCGATGCCTTCAAACAGGTCGGGACGCGCGAAATCAAAAAAGTGCCCGCGCTCCGAGGCAGGACGTTGATCAACTTCTTCGTCGAGCCCAGCACGCGAACGCGAACTTCATTCGAGCTCGCCGCCTTTCGCTTGAGTGCCGACGTGATCAACATTTCGGCTTCGACCTCGAGCCTGACCAAAGGCGAGACGTTGAAAGACACCGCGCGTAATCTGGAAGCGTTGCATGCCGACATTCTGGTGTTGCGTCATAGTTCGGCCGGTGCGCCCCAGTTTCTTGCCCAGCGATTGAAATCGAGCGTGATCAACGCCGGGGACGGAGCTCACGAACATCCGACCCAGGGTCTGCTCGACATGTACACCATTCGCGAGAAGCGCGGAAAGATTGCCGGACTCAACGTTGTGATTGTCGGCGATATTTTGTTTAGCCGCGTGGCGCGTTCGAATATCTTTGGCCTAACGAAACTCGGCGCCAACGTTACGCTGGTCGGGCCGAGCACGCTTGTTCCGCGCGAATTCGAGAAACTCGGGGTCAAGGTTTCCTACAAGATCGACGACGTCCTGCCCCAGGCGGATGTAGTTAATTTGCTGCGGATCCAGCACGAGCGTCAGCGCAAAGAATATTTCCCGGGGACCGGCGAATACACCACGCTGTTCGGCCTAACCAAAGAACGCGCAAAACTTTTAAAGCCCGAGTGCCTGGTCATGCATCCGGGGCCGATCAATCGCGGAGTCGAGATCGACAGCGAAGTCGCCGACGGATTGCAAAGCGTCATTCTGGATCAAGTGACCAACGGACTCGCCGTCCGCATGGCCGTTCTTTATCTCTGCGGAGGGATCGCGACATGACGATGCGATGCGGTGACGCGCCTGAGCGCCATAAGCGCGCCAAGTTTATGCGGCGCACCACAAGTAATGAATCGAGCTCCGTTAGGAGCGGCATGACTTACCATTTTAAACGTGTCGCTCCGCTGGAGCTTCAGTTTTGTTTGCCTGACGAAACTATAAACATTGCGCTCCTGCCGGAGCTCCGACGCGAAAATCTCCACCAATGAACGGGATCGTCATCAGGAACGGCCGCGTCATCGACCCCGCGAACAACCGCGACGAAGTGGGCGATGTCGTTGTTATCGACGGCAAAATTGCGGAGCCCGCTCAACTCTCAACGCCTCAACTCTCAACCCGATGAGATTGATGCAAGTAATCTCATCGTTTCCCCTGGGTTGATCGACATGCACGTGCATCTGCGCGAACCGGGACAAAGTCATAAGGAAACAATTGCGTCCGGCGCGCGGGCGGCTGCAGCCGGTGGATTCACAACCATTGTTTGCATGCCAAACACTTCGCCCGCTGCGGATAATCCGGCAACGATTGGCTGGATCAAACAGCGCGCGGCCGAAACCGCGTGCGTGAATATTTTGCCGACCGGCGCGATTTCAAAAAATATTGCGGGCGAAGAATTGGCGCCGATTGGCTCGTTAGGCCAGGCCGGAGTCGTGGCGATCACCGACGATGGTCATTGCGTGCAAAACCACGAACTGATGCGGCGAGCGGTTGAGTACGCGCGCATGGTGGGATTGCCGTTGCTCGATCATTGCCAGGATTACAACCTGGTTGGCAATGGCGTAGTGCACGAGGGTTATTGGAGCACTTTGCTGGGATTGCCAGGCTGGCCGGCCGCCGGGGAGGGAGCGATCGTCATGCGCAACATCTTGCTGGCCGAGTTGTGCGATCATCACATTCATTGCCAGCACGTAAGCGCAGCTGGCAGCGTTCGGTTGATTCGTGAAGCCCGAAAACGCGGCGTGAAAATCACCGGCGAGGTGTGTCCGCACCACATCGCATTGACCGACGAAGCGATCCAAAATTTCGACACGAACTACAAAATGAATCCGCCATTGCGAACCCAAACTGATGTCGATGCCATTCTTGAAGGAATTGCGGACGGCACTCTGTCGATTTTGTGCTCCGACCACGCGCCTCACGCCGGATTCGAAAAGGAAGTTGAATTCGATCAGGCGCCGTTTGGAATTGTCGGACTAGAGACCGAGCTCGGTCTGTTTATCAATTTGCTCGTCCACAAACATCGCAAGATCGACATCAAACGCGTGATCGAGATGTTCACGGTCGAACCGTCAAAATTGCTGAAGCTGAACGCCGGAACCTTGTCGATCGGAGCGGCCGCTGACCTGACCCTGATCGATCCCGATCTCGAATGGACGGTGAAGATCGATCAGTTCCAATCGTTGTCGCGTAATTCACCCTTCGACGGCTGGAAGCTGAAAGGTCGCGCGGTCCGAACAATTGTCGCAGGGAAGACAGTGTGGAAGTTGTAATTACTGATCCGCCAACACCCGGTAACCCTAAACTTTCGCGTCGTTAGCGTATTTGGCGGAGAGAATTGTTATCCGGAAAACCCGCCGCTGATGTAGCTCTCCAAATGCGCGATGGCTGCGCTTTGGCAGGAGATCACGTGCTTGACCAGATCGCCGATTGAAATCACGCCAATGACTTTTTGCCCCTCGAGCACTGGCAAATGGCGAATTCGTTTATCTGTCATCACCCGCAAACATTCTTCCACGCCTTCATTAGGATGAGTGACGGTCAGGTTCGACGACATAATGTCCGAGACCGCGGTTTCGGAAGATTTCTTGCCGCGCAACATCACCTTGCGCGCGTAATCCCGCTCGGAAAGCATGCCGACGAGTTTGTTTCCTTTCATCACCAAAAGCGCGCCGACGTTTTTCTCGTCCATTATTTTGACGGCGTCATCGACGCAGGTATCCGGCGTTATTGAAAAAATCTCGCGACTCTTCTGCCCAAGGACTGCGCTGATGTTTCCGCTGACGTCCATAGTTTCCTCAAATGCGGAACCTTAAAATACAACAGCTTAAACCAACGATGCAAAAGAATTCTCATTGAGCGGAAGCAGCCTCTCGCCTACGCTCGGCATCACCATGAGCTGGAGCAGAGAAGAAGCGTTGACCGATCCCGCAATCGTTGAATCGATGAAATTCCTCTCCGAGTTCCGCTTTTTTCTGCGGGACATTCCCACCGAAATAACGGTGCGCCTTTATCAACGGCTGCATTCCCCCGGTATCATCTTTCACCGAAGTCATGACATCGCAGTAAGCGGGATTGATTCGCCGACTCCGGCCGAATTCTCAGATGATTGCGCTGAAGGCGAAATGCTGCACGCTGCGGTTAACGAGTTGATCGGAATTTACAACGCCGCGCGCGCAAAAGGTTTGAAGCCGGAGATTTCCTGGCTCAAGCCGAACGCGAAATTCGACGGCGCGAAATAAGCCGTTTCCCTAACTGGCGAATTTCTGTTCGATCACGCGGGCCAGGTGCTCAGCGATGGCCGGCTGATCGAGGCGTTGAATGACTTCGTTCAAAAACCCGTTAACGATCAAACGTTGGGCCATTTTCGGCGAGATGCCGCGGGAACGAAGATAAAACATTTCTTCTTCGTTGATTTGGCCCGAAGTCGCTCCGTGGGTGCAACGCACGTTGTCGGCCAGAATTTCCAGGCCAGGCATCGAGTTCGCTTCGGCGTCGTCGCTCAACAGAAGATTGCGAACTTTTTGGTAAGCGTCGGTAAAATGGGCGTGCGGTTCGACCCGAATCAAACCGCCGAACGTGCAGCGCGCCTTGTCGTCCAGCGCATTCTTGTAAAGCAGATCGCTGGCAGTGCGCGGCGAAATGTGGTCCTGCAATGTGCGAGAGTCGAATTCCTGCTCCCCGGTCGCCACCGCGACTGCGAGCATGTCGCTGCGGGCGCCTTCACCGACTAACCGGCTCAAACCCTCGAATCGGGCGTAACGCGCGCCGACGTTGACATTCAGACTCATTGCCGCTGCATCGTGATCGGCTGTGGTTGAGTTCATTTGCAAACCAACCACCTTCGGCCCCCAGTTTTGCGCGCAGACATAAGTGACCTTGGCGCCTGGACCGGCGATCAGATCGTTCACACCGCAGGCAAAACCCGCCGCATTTTGATCGCACGATCGAAAATGCTCAATGACCGTGACTTTCGCGAGTTCGTCGGTAACGAGGAGCAAATGAGGGAAGATCGAAACGTTTTCGTGGCGCAACCAATGGAAAATTTCGATCGGCTCTTCGATCTCCACGCCGCGGGGAACGAACAAGAACGTCCCATTTGAAACCATTGCGCGATGGAGCGCGGCAAATTTTGCCGAGCCGAGTTTCGCTTCGGTCGACATGAAGTATTTCTGAAATAAGTCGGCATGCTCAACCATCGCGCGCTCGAGCGGTTGAAAAATCACACCCCGCTTTTTCAGTCCCTCGGACACGACTGTGCGTTCGACGAGCTGATCGTTCGCGAAAATCATCCGGCCCGCAATTCGGTCGAGGCCGCGCGAATATTTCAGAATGTTCTCGCGATCGTCGTCGGAAAGCGGCCCGGGAAGGTTGAAGGATTTTAGATCGAGCAGATCGACATTGGAGAATCGCCACAGCTGATCTTTGCGAGTGGGCTGGGGGATTGATTCGAAATTCGACCAGGCTGCGCGCTGCTGGTCGCGAAACCAATCCGGCAAATCGTGCTCCACCGCTCCGGACAAGATGCCGGTTTTTTGAGACTGTTGTTCTTGCGTTGTTGAAGCCATCTTGAATACGGAGTGGACGGTCAGAGACCGCCGCTACAACAATGGGCCGGCGTTAACCGACCGAGCCTTCCATCTCCAGCTCGATCAAACGTTTCAGCTCAACCGAATATTCCATTGGGAACTGGCGAACGAGGTCGTTTACAAACCCATTCACGCTCAGGCTCATCGCCTGGGCCTCGGTCAGACCGCGCTGCTGCATATAAAAGATCTGCTCGGCGCTGACCTGTGAGACGCTGGCCTCGTGCTGAACGGCATTGCCGGTGCCGCGAACCGTGATCGCCGGATAAGTGTCGGTGCGCGAGGTCGAGTTGATCAGCAGCGCGTCACATTCGGTGTTGTTTTTGCAATTCTTGAGATGCTTCGGAACGTGGACGAGCCCGCGATAAGTCGCACGGCCGGTGCCGAGCGAAATTGATTTCGAAATGATGTTCGAAGTAGTTTCGTCGGCTGCGTGGATCATTTTCGCGCCGGTATCCTGATGCTGTCCGTTGCCGGCAAGCGCGATGGAGAGAACTTCGCCGCGCGCTTTTCGGCCTTTCAACACCACGCCCGGATATTTCATGGTTAATCGCGAGCCGATGTTGCAATCGATCCATTTGATCTCGGCCTCTTCGTGGGCGAGTCCGCGTTTCGTAACCAAATTGAAAACGTTCGACGACCAGTTTTGCACCGTGATGTACTGGATCTTGGCGCCTTTGAGCGCGACCAGTTCCACCACCGCGCTGTGCAGAGTCGCGGTTTCAAATTTCGGAGCGGTGCAACCTTCCATGTAGGTCACTTCGCTGCCTTCATCCGCGATGATCAGGGTGCGCTCGAACTGACCGAAACTTTCAGCGTTGATCCGGAAATAAGCCTGAAGCGGATGTTTCACTTTCACGCCGGGTGGCACGTAAATGAATGAGCCGCCGCTGAACACAGCCGCGTTCAGCGCGCTGAACTTGTTGTCACCGATCGGAATTACTTTGCCGAACCATTTCTTGAAAATCTCCGGATGCTTTTTCAAACCCTCGGTCGACCCGACGAAAATTACGCCCTGTTCGCCGACGGCTTTTTTGATGTTGGAATAAACCGCTTCGCTGTCGAATTGGGCTTCGACGCCGGCGAGAAATTTTCGTTCCTGCTCTGGAATACCGAGCCGCTCAAAAGTGCGCTTGATATCTTCCGGCACTTCCTCCCAGGTGCGCTTCGCCCCGGTGCCTTGCGCGAGGTAGTAACGGATTTTGTCGAAATCGATCGCTTCGAGGTCTTTGCTGGCCCAATGCGTCGGCATCGGTTTTTCAAGAAACGTCTTGAAACCTTTCAGACGAAATTCGCGGACCCAATCCGGGTCTTCCTTCACATCAGAGATGAAATGGATCGTCTTTTCACTAAGCCCGCGCCCGGCGTCGCGCGCATAATCCATTTTATAGTGAAAATCGCCGACGTTACGGTCGATATCGACAGCTTTGGTTTCAGGTTTCATTATCTGGTAAGCACAGGCTCCTTGGTATTTTCGCGGGCCCAATCATAACCGCGCTCCTCAAGTTCGAGGGCGAGTTCTTTTCCGCCACTGCGGACGATGCGTCCTGCGACCATCACGTGCACGTGATCCGGCACGATGTAGTTCAAAAGTCTTTGATAGTGAGTAATCAAAAGTACACCGAGGTTCGGTCCCCGCATCGCATTCACGCCGCGAGAGACGACTTTCAAAGCGTCGATGTCGAGGCCGCTGTCGGTTTCGTCGAGCACCGCATATTTGGGTGCGAGCATCGCCAGTTGCAAAATTTCGGTCCGCTTTTTTTCGCCGCCGGAAAAGCCTTCATTGACCGAGCGCGAAGTAAACGAACGGTCCATCCCAAGCAATTCCATCTTTTCGTACAGTCTCGCGTAATACTCGGTGGCTTCGAGTTCTTCGCCTTCCGGCAAACGCGCCTGCAAAGCCGCGCGCAAAAAATTCGCGATGGTCACGCCGGGAATTTCGCTCGGATATTGAAAGGCAAGGAACAGTCCTTTCCGTGCCCGCTCGTCAGCCTCCATCCCGAGGATGTCTTCGCCATCCATCGTGATCTTGCCTTTGGTGACCTGGTAATCCGGGTGACCCGCCATCACCTTCGCTAACGTGCTCTTGCCGGAACCGTTCGGTCCCATGATGGCGTGCACTTCGCCCGGGGGAACGCGTCAGGCTCAGGCCGCGGACGATCTGTTGATCACCGATCGAGACATGCAGGTTTTCAACGCGAAGGTCATTCATAAAAAGGCGGATCAAAAATATAGGCCGGTTCGGGTCGATTGCGAACGGATTTGAGCGATTTCAAACGGGGGCTGGCGCGCCAATCTGGCACACAAGGCTTTCTATAATTTCCATTATTGGGCATCAAGGCTGCTAGGAATTCAGTCAGTGAACCCTGACGACCAATCTCCCCCGCATGCCAAGAAATCGCTCTCCGTAGAGGAGGTCTCGAAGGCATCGAGCGAATTAAACAACTTGCTGCAAATCATTTCCGGTACGAGTTCCGAAATCGCCAACTTGCGCGAGCAAAACGACGGTTCGGAGCAATACCTTTCCATGCTACGCGCAACCATCGCGCGCGCCGAAACAGTGGCAGGTCAACTAACTGAGCAAGCCGGCGGCACGAATCATAAAGCGATGCTGAATCCGGAGTTGGCCCAATTTGCGATGCCGAAGAAGGTGGCTCAAATGCCAGTTGCCAGGCCGCAAATCCTGATCGTCGACGACGAAGAAATGGGCTTGATGCTGGTGAAACAGCTTCTGACCTCGTCTGGTTATCATGTAACGACCGCTCAGTCCGGATTCGAATGCCTTGATTTATTCCGACGCCGGCCGCTTTCATATCAACTCGTTCTTCTCGATTTGACGATGCCGTTCATGGATGGCGAAGAAACCTTTAATCGGCTCCGCGAAATCCGTCCCGATATTCCCGTGATGCTGTGTACCGGCTTCATTCAAAACGATCGGCCTCGAGCGCTTGATGGACGCGGGCCTTTCCGGTTTTTTGAGAAAACCGTTCGCACCGGATGAAGTCGCCGGCCAGGTAAGATCGATTTTGGAAAGTGTGAAGTATCGCGGCGCCGGCGGGACGATGGCGGATTGCTCGCCACTCACTGGCTAATTCGCGCTGCTGTTGCAGCTGAATCAGTCCGCGCGAATTATTGCGCGCTTTCTCCTAAATCCGGTTGTGTAATCGCGGCCGAGTTCGCAGCAGGCAAAATTTCGGGCAAATCTTGTTGCCCGAAAACATTAGCGGCATCCCATGATTGGTTTCGAATCTGCGTTTTCGCCGGCGCAAGTTCCGCAGCATCTCCCACGCTGAATATCTCGCAGGGTTGATGCGAACCATCCACGGTCGCAAGACCGAGTGATCGAACGTCGAAATGATTACCGATCAGGGACGCGACACTTTCACTTACGATCAGGTCGGCGCCTTTTGTTTTCGTCAACTCCTGAAGCTTCCAGGTGACGTTCACCGCATCGCCAATCAAAGCGAATTCCATCCGTTGAGGCGAGCCGATGTTTCCAACCACAACGCGGCCGTAATTAATTGCCATCCCGACCCGCAGTTCCGGCCATCCGCGTTGTTTCCAACTTTGGTTTAGCGAACGAAGCCTCTCCTTCATCGCCAATGCCGCGCGAATTGCGGCGACTGTGTCCGCCTCGCCTCCGCGGCTGTCCAAACTTCCCCACGAAGCCATCAGTGCATCGCCGATGAACTTGTCCAGCGTTCCACCGTTTTCGAATACGCAGTCGACCATCGCGCTGAAATACTCGTTGAGTTGAGCGACCAACGTTTCGGGTGAGCTGCGCGCGGTCACTGCGGAATAAGCTCGGATATCGGAAAAGAGAATGGAAACCGGCTTTGGTGACGCCGCCAAGAACGTCCCGGTAAACGTCGGGATGATCCACCAGTTCACGAACGACATCGCGAGAAACGTATCTTTCCAGCACCTGGCGCACTCGTCTGCGCTCCTTCCGTTCTGAGGCAAAGTCGGAAATCATTCCGAAAAGCGTCGTCACGCAAAAAACCGCGAGTGGCGCGACGACGGGCAGGTAGAGCGACGCTCGATTGAAACAAAACAACGAACCCAGAACCGACGCGTGTGCGGCGAGGAGGATCAGAACCAATCGGAGCCATACGTTCCGGCAAACCAACGCAGAAATCACCGCAAACAAAGCCGCGAGACAGATCCCAATGAGATTCGCCAACGGCGGCAGTTCCCTAATGAATTCGTTGTGAATTGCCGCGTTAATTGCATTCAACTGCAATTCCGGTCCCGGCATTTCGCCGAACGGAGTGGGATGTTCGTCGTGCTGCCAGCTTCCTTCCGCGCCGACAATCACGATTTTGTCGCGAAAGAATTCACCCGACCGGTAATTTTGTTGCCAAAACGTGGGCAGGAAAATTTCAAACAGCGAATGCGGCGCAAATCCCTGTTCTGGACCAGCCGTGAAGCGAAAAAGGTACGGCTCGGTAGTTTGCGGAACATTCGGGACAAAGCCGGATTTGATCAGCGCGACAGCGGCCAACGACGAGAATCGCTCGGAGCCGGATTGGGATCTACCGGTCTCGCGAAGGTCATTAAACGAAACGCGATATTGCGCGCGGCGCACGACTTCATCGTCATCGGGCCAAAAATTCGCGAAGCCGACACGGCTATCGATCGGCGAAGTCGGCGGGATTAAAGTTTCGCATGGTCGGACCAGGCTCTTGTCGAGAGAGTTGAAGTTGCTTCCGATGACGACCTGATCGGCGTGACGATCAAGCGCGGCGCGAAAAGCCGCGTCGTTGTCCGTGGCCGTCGGGAAATTCAGATCGAAAATGACTGCCCGCGCTCCTGCATTCACGAGCCGATCGAGAACAATAGCGTAAACTTCCCGCGACCACGGCCAGCCTTTGCTCATCAATCGCAGCGCGCGAGTTTCCTCGGAGTCGTTGCCGGAAAGTTGGTAACTTAACAAGTCGGTTTGGTCGAAGCCGATCGATTGAGAATCGATTGACAGAAAAACGAGGTTTGGGTTCGGAGCCGCAGTTCGGCCGGAACGGGCAATTGCATCCCGGAAGAGATTACAAAGCCGGACATACCCTACCGGCTGAGTGAGCTCGAGCGCGCCGAAGCCGATGCAAACAAGCAGGGCAAAAGCTGAAATGGTCAAAACGCGCCTGGCAGACACCCCATCTACTTGAGCGGAAAACGTGCCTTGTTAGGCTGCC
Source organism: uncultured Verrucomicrobiae bacterium (assembly GCA_963800015.1). Lineage (GTDB taxonomy): Bacteria > Verrucomicrobiota > Verrucomicrobiia > Chthoniobacterales > UBA10450 > AV40. The sequence continues at coordinate 680,012 of CAWCZE010000009.1, forward strand.
GCCTCAGCTAGCGGCATAGGCTTTGCTTTTGGGTTTGGCGTGGCTTCTCCTGCCCGTTGTGTCCTGCTCACAGGGATTGCGTTGCTTTCCCTCGGAAACCTTTCTGCCCAAACCAATCCGGCGGTTGAGACATCTCGCCTTTTTGAGCGCCAGGCGCCGCCGACCAGCGGGATGGTGACCCCCGACGGAATGGCGCTGCCGGCGGGAGAAAATGCCAACTCCGAGGACGAAAGTTTTGGCGCGCAACAAATCCTCAAGACCCAGCAAAAGATTCAGGACTTCACTTTAGGTGGAAGCGTTTCCAGTTTTTACACGAACAATGTTGCGCTGACTCGCCGCAACACGATTTCGGACAGTTTTGCCGTTGGGGCTGCATTCTTCAATTGGACGCCGCGAATCAATCCCGGACTTCAGTTTCAGTTCGGTGCCTCCGCTTCGATTTTCCGTTACTGGGACACCACGCCGCTCGATTTCGAAAATATCGGAACCGGGGTCGGTCTGCTTTGGACGCCGCAAAATTTTTGGGGAATCGGAATTCTTGGGCGTTACGATTTTACCGAACTACTCAATAGCGCCAGCGGCGAAATTTTGCAGGACCACGAGTTCTCAGTCGCGCTTCAAAAGCTTCTGATTCTGGGCCGCTCCCATTCGCTCACCTTCGGGCTGATCGGGTCGGTGGGAATCTCGGACCCATATTCGGAGCAACGCGATCAAATTGGTTTCGCGACGGGATATCATCTTCAAATCACGCCGACAATTTGGTGGCGATCTCGGTTATCGGCTTTCCGGGTACTTCTATAATAAAGACGGCCGCGATGATCTGAACCAGGTTTTCTCGTTAGGCCTCCACTACTCGATCACTCCGTGGGCGTCGATCGACAGTTTTCTCACCGGAGCGATCAACTCATCGAATCGCTCGGCATTTCGATACGACGTGATTTCAACCGGGGGCGGCGCTGGTTTGACCGTCCGATTCTAATATGTGCAAAACAACTTTCACGATTCTGGCGTTAACTGCCGCCGGCTTTCTCGATTCCAACCTTTGTCCGGCTGCGCCGCTGACCGAAGCGCACGTCACCAAAATAATTAACCAGGTAAAGCTGGTAGACCCCGCGTCCGGTGATCGCAATGCAAAGCTGGACGACCTTGTCCGCGGCGATCTCGCGCTGACTACGGGAATCAAATCCCGCTCGGAGCTCACCTTTCAGGACAACACCCTGACCCGGCTCGGGCCGGAAAGTTATTTCAGTTTCAAGAGCGGCACCCGCGAGATGACCTTGCAAAAAGGAACCATGCTCCTCCAGGTCCCGAAAGGTTTGGGCGGCGCAAAAATTCATACCGCTGCGGTGACCGCCGCGATCACCGGCACGACGATCATGATGGAGTACGTGCCGAACAAAGACATCAAAGTCCTGGTGCTCGAAGGATCGCTGCGCTTGTCAATGAACGGCCGGTTCGGTGATTCACTTCTGCTCACGCCGGGAAAAATGGTGATCATGCCTCCGAATGCGCGACGAATTCCCGATCCGGTGACCGTTGATCTGAAGAAAGTCGTCCAGACTTCGAAGCTGGTGAACATGCAGGCGACGAAAGGAAAACAGGCGGACTCGGGCAGCGATTCGCTTCCAAGCATGGGAAAAATCGAAAAGTCTGTGGAACAACAGCAAACCGGCAAGGACGCTCATCGGCTGGCTGATACAAATCTGGTGATACTTGGCAAAGGAACCAACGTTGTTATTGCGCCCGACGAATTGCTCGCCGACCTGACCGCGCGCACCAACATTGAAAATAACAGCAAGGCGAGTCCGCCGGCGCCCTTTGCAGTGGCGACTCCGGGACCGACGCCGATTCCCGCCCCGACTCCGAATTCGAATCCGCCGCCGACTGGCGCGCCGCCGGCACCACCGCCGGGTGTCTACACAATTGACAACACGACCACGATTAATACCCCTGACAATGCTGGACCAACAATCGTGACTCAGGGCGTTACGAGTAGCGGTGCTGTTTACACGAATTTAAGTACCAACGGTTCGCCAGCTGGCTTTCTCTTCGGCTCAGCGTCGGCTTTCGATAACAAAGTCAACTTCGACAATGATTATCTCAGCGACTTCCAGAACAGTGCCGTGTTCGTCTTTGATTCGTTTCAACTCGCAGGGGGAATTACGCTCGGTTCCGATGGCGGACCGAACAATGTCGTCCTCGTTGGAAACAACGGCATTACCAACGGCGCCGGCACGGTTAATCTTGGTGGAATCAACAATGTCCTTTTCGCGACCCAAGCCGGTGACATTACTCTGGACGCGACGCTGCTGTTCAAAACGAACAACGGCGAAAAGCCGAAGCTAGTGGAGTTTTATGCGCGCGGTGGCGACTTAAACATTGCAGCCACATTCACTCTGGCAAACTCGGACCTGGAATTTAGCGCCGAGAACAATGCAATTTTTACCGGCGGAACAATCACTTCCAAGAATCTTGCCATCACCGGGCTGCAAACCATTCAGTTCGATGCAAACGCCAGTGTTGGAAATCTCTTCCAGCTTAACGGCGGCGATGTCGAGCTGGGCGGAATCGTAAATGCGAAAAATGGCTTTCTCGACGGAAGCTCGGCGACCATCAATGGAACATTCACAGGCGAAAGTCTCACCTCAATCGCAACTGACTTTACGCTTAATGGCGCGGTTTCCCTCGATGCGGGAAATCGTCAATTTCAAGTTACGGCTAATGGCACCGCCACAATCAATGGAACTGTTGCCGGAAATGTCACGATTAGTGCGCACGACATTGTTTTTAGCAGCGACTTCGCGATTGGCCCGAGCCTTAAAGGCGAGCTAACGGCGACGGGCGGAAACATCGATGCCGCCGCCCACGCATTAAGTGGATTCGACCAGATTTTGTTGAATAGCGGCAACTTCACTGTCGGCAGTTTAACCTCGACCAAAACGGTTTCGGTAGGCGGAACGCTCGCCGGAAATTCGATTACCGCCGACACGATCACGGCTAATGCGTTGCAGGTCGACAGTCTGACGGCTAACAAAACATTGACGGTTCACAGTTCGAATCTCGCGCCTTATTCGACGGGAACGATTTCCATCAACGCTCCGACTCTCAACCTTTTGGCCGGAGCAAATCTGAATGGCGTCAACGGCACTCCGTTGATCGCGCCCACCAATGCTTCGAATCTGACGATTTCGACGGGGAACTACACGCTGGCCAGCAACTTCAATCTGAACGGTGGCGACGGCGACCCACTCGCATCCGACGGCGGTGGAAACGGCGGACAACTCGATTTGACCAGCAATGGTTCGCTTACGGTGAATGCGCCAATTAGCGCGACGACCGGCCTCAACAGCGCAAATGCAACGACCGGCGGCACCGGCGGCACAGTGAACCTGACTGCATCGAACACCATCACTCTAAATAACAAGATCGAAGTTTCATCGAACGATGGAAACCGGCGTCAAAGCGCCACTGGCGGTCAGATTAATATTAAGAGCAACGCTACCGGCGGTACCGCGATTAGCGTCAGCAGCAGCGCGCAACTTTTAGCTCTTCTCAACGCGGCAGCGCCCGGACCCGGCGGCTCGATCAAGTTCACGTCCGCGGGAGGAGCAATTAATATGAGCGGCACCGCTCAAGCCGATCGCGGCACGATTGAAATCACTAACAACGGCGTGACGAATGGGCAGATCAATCTGACCAACGCCACTCTTATGGCGGACACGGTCAAAGTCGGCGCGCTCTCTCCGAATGGCACACTCAACGTCGGCGGCGGTTCGATTTCCGCCGATACCATGCTCAAGCTTTACGCGGGCGGCAGCAACGGCACGATCGATTTCACCGATAACGTTACGCTCGGCGGCAACAGCGCGAAGATCATTGCCGCTAACACGGTGATCATCAACAACGGCAAGATTGTGACCATCCTCGGTCCAACGGCCGCAGATGTGTTCACAAATCACGCGAACTACACGGGCTTCGGCGGCAACAGCACGACGACCGGCACCTTCGCCGGCAAAGGCGCAGCTACTCATCCGCTGAGCGCGGCGCCGGGTTACTAAACGGATTGTCCAAATGATCGGCGACAAGTCAGCAGGCCCGAGCCTGGAGGCGATTCCGGATCTCTCTCTTGAAGCGGAAACTCCCGCGTTTGGCGGGAACGCGCTGTTCGCCGATCTGAGTCCCGGAGTTTTCGAAACAATCTCGAGGCGAATCGAGATTCTGACGTTGCAGCCGGACGAAGTTCTCTTTCAAGAAGACGAACCAGGAGACTGTCTTTACCTGATTGCCGAAGGTTCGATAAAAATTTCCAAGCGCGGGCGCGGCGGCAAACAGGAAACTCTGACCTATCTCCCGCCTAACGATTATTTCGGCGAGATGGCGTTGATCGACAGCGGCAAACGCTCGGCTCAGGCGACTGCAGTAGGTGCAACCACAGTTGGACGAATCGACCGCGAAACCTGGGACCTGTTACTCCGTCTCGCTCCCCAACGCATCCTGACAAATTTCACTCACTCGGTCACAAAACGGCTTCGCCAAAACAATCAGCATTTCATCGAGCAAATGATGCGCAGCGAGCGCCTTTCCCTCATCGGCACAACCATTAGCTCGATTGTGCACGACATGAACAATCCGATCGGCACCATTCTTTGCGCCGCCGGAATAATTCAGTCGACCACCACCGACGATGGAACAATGCAGCTAGCCGGACACATCAAAGAGGCCATCGATCGAATGGCGGCCATGACCCGGGAGCTGGTCGACTATTCGCGAGGCGAAACCCAACTGAAGTTGGAAACCATCAACGTCGCGAATTTTGTCCGACAGCTCGAGCCCGATTTCGCCAAGTGCCGCGTTGGTTGCGACGTCCAGATTCAAGTCGACTTCCAGGGATCGGTCAGGATCGATCGGCACCGGATGCTCCGCGTGTTCGGTAATCTGATTAAGAACGCACGCGAAGCGATGAAAGTCGGTGAGCAGAACGTTCTGCGATTCTCGGTGCGCGAGGTTGATTCACAGGCGCAATTCGAACTCAGCGACACTGGACATGGAATTCGCGCTGAACTGCTGCCGAAAATCTTCGAGCCGTTCATTACTGAAGGAAAGAGTGCCGGCACTGGCTTGGGTCTCGCCATCGCCAAGACCGTCGTCGACGCACATGGCGGAATCATCACCGTGGAAAGCAGCGGCGCAGGAACAACTTTTCGGATCGCGCTGCCGATGTCTCCGGAACAATCACAGCCATGACGCACGACGACAACATGATCATCCGGTTCCGCGGAGTGCGCGGTTCGATACCGGCGCCGGCGCCGGAGAATATGCGCTACGGCGGAAATACTTCGTGTGTGGAGATTCGGTATCATGATGAATTATTGATTCTGGACGCGGGAAGCGGCATCCGTTCGCTCGGAGACGAACTCGTTCGTATCCGCGCGAGAAAATCCTATCGAGGCGACGTTGCTTCTTTCGCACAGCCATTGGGATCACATTCAGGGTTTGCCGTTTTTCGCCCCCGCTTATTCCTCAGCAAATCGCATCACGGTTTTCGGGGAATCTGGCCGCGCTAACCAACTGCAACACGCGTTGGAAACTCAGATGGCGTCGGCGCATTTTCCAGTTGGCCTTCAGGAAATGCGCGGCCTGCTGCCGGTCAGGGAACTTTCTCGCGACGCGACGAAGTTGGGAGACCTCCTCGTTCGAACGACGCGATTGAATCATCCCGGTGGATGCACCGGTTTTCGAATCGAATCCGCAGCCGGACACATCGCTTACCTGCCGGATCACGAACCTTTTCAAAACAACGCTAAACCAGTCGGTGAGGTGGAAATGGCCCACCGCGAACTGGTCGAATTCATTCGCGGTGTCGATCTGTTGATTCTGGACACGCAATATACCGCCGACGAGTACACGCACCGGGCCGGATGGGGTCATGGCTGCTTGCCGCATAGTGTCGATCTTGCAACTGAGGCCGGCGCGCGACGGCTGTTATTTTTTCATCACGATCCGTCTCACGACGATCGACAAGTCGACGAGATGGTCGAAGTCGCAAGAGCGATGACATTCAGATCACCGCTTACCGTCGACGCCGCATCCGAACACGAAATCATTTCGCTTCCGTTGGCGAACGTTGTCATCGGCAGCGGATTTTCGCCGCTTCAGGAAATTATCGCTTCAGTCACGCCGTTACTGCCGCCCGAAAAGGTTCATTAGCAGAACGCTTGGATCGAGCAATCCCTTGCTCGATGTTAAATGATATCGTCGAAGCGGAGTGGGAGTAGCATCGCCCGCGGAGCGGCCGATCCTAATTCGAGCCGTTGCGCTTTAACGCAAAATAGCCAAGCTAGGTTGTTCCTTGCCCTGTGGTGTAATGGTAACACAGCGCCCTTTGGAGGCGTTATTCATGGTTCGAGTCCATGCGGGGCAGCTTTCCAAGCCGCATCACTCTTTTTTGTCCGGCTCGATTTTCTTCGGCAAATCCATTTTCTCATTTTCAAGTTTGCCGCTGAAAGCTTTCACGAACGCGTTGCGAAAAACGTTGAACACGGTGGTCATCACGTCCTGCCGAGGGTTGTCGAAAGTGCCGGAGTAGGGCACCCGCGTGCCGAAACGATCTCTGGAATGATTACGGACGATCTCAGTCACGCCGCCAAGAATGGCCTGCCAGACAAAACTGAGCGGATTGTCCGCATCATGCTCCGGATTAAAGATTCCCATGTGGTCGAATACCGGTTCGACGTACCCGCTGAAGGCGCCGTTCTTCGAGCTGCATTCAGTTGCCATCCGGAAAGTCCCGCTCTCGAACGTAAATCCGCCATAAGCCTTTGCGAAATCGTTCAGCTTCACCAACGGAATGTTTTCGATTTCCAGTTTGATCGCGAATGTCGGCTTCGACGCATATGGATCCAGATCCAGCCGGGTGCGAATGTTGCCGCTGCGCAGAGGCCTTCCCGTCATTTCGATTTCTGCGATTAGCGATTTCGAAAGTTTTTTGCTGTTCGTCAGATTGGTGGCGACCATTTGCACGTCGTCGATCGGCACGTCGACTTTCGGCTGTTTGCTGAAATCGCGGTAATGCAATTCGCTGTCGTGCACCGCGAACCGGTTGATTTTCATCGGGTAAAGCTGCTTGATTTTTTCGGCCCACGGTTCGTTCACCGGTGCTTGTTGCTCATCTTTCGATGAGCCGTTCACCAAATTCATTTTTGCTTTGTAAATGTCGATCTTGCCGACAAAGGAACGGTCCCAGAGCGCTTTCCATTCCACGCTCAGGTCCACCAACGGCGCCGAGAAAAATGGGACCGGCACTGCGCCGCTCGTCTTTTTAATGTCGATATTGTGGATCTGGTAAGCGCCGCGCCACAGATGGAGCGTCACCGCCTGGACGTGAGCGCTGTATCCGGGAATCTCCGAAAGTTTCCGGTTCACATAATCACGGACCCAAATCGCGAGATAAGTGTGCACCACGACAAATGCCACAGCGATGACGATGATCGTCCAAAACCACCAGCGCTTGGCCACTGATTTGAATCCCTGAAATCCCTGTTTTCGAACCGGTGCGTGCATGGCGTCCGCGACGAAAGCCGCCAATGCAACGGCCCCCCGCATTTAAACGAACGCATCTCGCCCTTCGTTCGGTCGTCGCCTATCTCGTCGCGAGTTGGACTCGCTATTGGAAATGCAAATGTCGCCGAAGCCGCCGGTGTCGGCGACGGTCCAGCTGGCGTCATGGGTGGCGAAGTTGTCGACGGGCTGGGCGATGGAGTCGGAGTTGGAGTTGGTTGCGGAATAATATTTTCCCAATGATGCAACGGCACCGTCGCGCCGCCAATTTCGTCCACCAATTTCTGGCAGCGGGCCTGCAGTTTGTCGTAATCCGGCGGACCGAATGGAGTGTCTCCCGTGCCGGGAAAAATCAGGTAGGTCACTTTCAACTCGCTCACCGGCCTGTTGTAAGGCGTTGACTGCGGATTGATTTCTTTTGCGATCCGGAAGGAGGCTTCGCCAACTTTATCGTTAGGGCCGATATCGCCGACGATTGCCGGATAAATTCCATCGCCAAAAATCACCAGCGCATAGTCTCCCGTCTTCGCGCCGTCTTTTTCGTGCGCGAACGCGCCCGGAATCACAATGTAAGGATCGGTCGTGCCGATGAAGAAACTGAACTTTTGCAGCGTCGTCACTTCGGTGCGCAATTGGGTGATCGCATTCCGCAAATCGCGTTTACGATCGGCCGTCGTTCCTGGCGCGGCGAATTCGGCCTCCGCCTTTTTCAAGCGGTCTTGGGTTCCGGCAAGGTACGGATTCACTCCTGCGCCCTTTTTCGGCCATTTATAACTGGTGAACGGCTTGAAATTAGTGGGCGCGCCCGTTCCCGCCGGCAGACGATCGCCGTCGGAACCGTCACAATCGACATCCATGTCGGCTTGAAGAAGCAACGCCTTGCGGTGCGTCTGCGGATGCTGCAACTGAAGGATTGTCTGACAATCGAAAAAATTGTGGCGCGACAGCAAAACATCCAGCCGTCCAAGATTTTCGCGCAGCATTCTGATTTTCGTGTCGTAGAGCTGGGCGAATAACGGCGAGACCGGCTCGGTCGGAAGCATCGTCGAAAGCGCCGGCAGCAATTCCGGCAGCTTCGGATTCACTTTCGCCAAATCTTCAATCGTTCGATTGGGCGCGGGAATTCGCGGCTTCAATTTCAACTCGAGAACGTAACTGTCCGGATTGCTCCGCTCGGTTGTCGCATCGGTGCCGGGTGTCGGCTCGACACTCGAATGCAGGGTGATGCCACTGAACAACCGGCCGGTGTCGAGTTTGCCGCCAATCGGAGGCGGACGGGTCGGAGAGGGTTCGGGCGTTGGCGTCGCCGCTTCTTCGCGCGGCGCAAAATACTGCAATCGCTCCTGTGAGATCCATCGATAAAGGATGAGTGCGAACAAAACGGCCGCGATCAGAACCACCAGCCTTCGCAACATCCGTAGTGGAACGTTTGCCACCGATTACTTCTTCAACCAGGCAACGATCGCCACCACGATGCCGATCACGCTCAAGACCGACATCAGGCCGGCCGGCATCATTTTCCCGGTTCGGATAAGCTTCGGAACAAATTGCACTGCGAGTAAAATCGAAACGATTAACGCAATGGCTAACCCCACCGCGCGGTTCGTCGGCAAAATCCAACCCGCCACCAGGAGCAACACTCCGGTGATGGCGCCAGCGATGATCGAAGGCAGACTACCGGCCTTCACGTAACCAATGACGCCACCGACGATTGTCAGCACGCCGAAAATCAGAAAATAAAGCTGGGTGCCGTCCATGTCGTGAATTTGGACTCAGTAAGCTAACGAGCAAGTGCTGTCCAGCTTTGGAGTGCGGCGTGCACTCACGCCGCTTTGGTTTTGGCTGCGTCTGTATTTTGGACGACTCCGATTTATTTCGTGCCGAGGTCTTCGATTTTCAAAATCGGGTGAACTTCCCACGCCGTCGCGCGCCAGGGATGATGATAACCTTCCGCGCTAAACCATCCGACGTTCGAACCAATGTCGCTGTCTTCCTTGTTGTGTTCGTCGTCCCACAACAGATATCCGGTCACGCGGATTTTGTGCGCTTTGCTGCCGGTCGCGACAAAACTGTTGTCCGGCAGACGCATGAAAGCCGCGAGTTTCTGGATCCGCACACCGCTCCGGTAGATCAGCGCCTGCGTCCGCGGTGTGATTTCACAAACAATCGGCGTTGGATCTCCTGGTTGGGTGGCGTGGTCCGCCGGCTCCGGGGACAATTCCAAATGCCAGTCGAGAAAATCTTTGCTCCGGCAATTTGTGGTTTCCGGCACGCCTTGGTAGCCGAGAACAAGCCAGCCGGTCAGAGACACGATTTGTTTTTCCAGTGACGTGACCTTCTCCTTTTGTTCCGGACTCAAGTCGCGCCGGTGTTTGCGCTCGATTTGGCGATCGTACTCTGCAGCGCGAGCGATGAATCCTGCGAAATCAAACGAAGGGACCTTGCCGGCGATTTCAGCCGGGCCGCGATTTTTCTGAACGTTGCGCTCATTGCCATCCTGCGTTCGAGCGACCCCGGCCATTTGGGTGAGACAATCCCAGCCGGTCAGATCCAGATCGCGCAGTTCCGGAAGTTGCTGCGAAGCGCATTGGTTCGCGAACGTGATGAGCGGAAACAAACTAGGAAACGGAAAATACACATGCGATGAGCGCGAATTCTAGCGTGGCGTTGAGAGAACACAACGCGTTCTGGGTAGCGCACGCGTCTCGCGTGCTGGCGACGGTGTCTCACGTCGCGACAACTTTTCACGAGATTGAAGGTATTTGCGACGGCGAGACGCCGAAACCAACACGCGAGACGCGTGCGCTACCCGGAGGTCGCGGCTAGCACTGAAATGTGCATTCGTTTCGCTACCAAGACGGCCGTCTTCATTGTGAAGATGTCGATCTTTCTGAGGCCGCCGCGAAATTCGGAACACCGCTCTACGTTTACAGCGCCGGCACAATTCTCGATCATTACCTCCGGCTGGATCAGGCGCTGTCGCCGCTCGATCACCTGATTTGCTACGCAGTCAAAGCCAATTCGAACGGCGCGATTTTGAAACTGCTGTCGGATGCCGGCGCCGGATTCGACATTGTCTCAGGCGGCGAACTTTTTCGCACAATCAATGCCGGGGCCGATCCGCGAAAATGCACTTTCGCTGGAGTCGGGAAAACGCGTGAGGAAATCGAGTACGCGCTGGCTCAGCGCGTTTACAGCTTCAACGTCGAGAGCGAATCCGAGCTGGAGTTGATCGACAAGATTGCGCGCGAGAAAAACGTGCGAGCGCCGATTGCGCTGAGGGTGAATCCCGATGTCGACCCGCACACTCACAAATACATTTCGACTGGATCGCACGAGAACAAGTTCGGCATCGCCCTTACCGACGCGCCCGCCGTTTACGAACGCGCGGCAAAAATGGCCAACCTCGAGATCGTCGGCGTGCAGATGCACATCGGTTCGCAAATCACCGAAGCCGCACCGTTCGCTGCCGCGATCGACAAGGTTGCGCCGCTCGCTCGCGATCTGAAATCCAAATACGGCATCAAGTTTTTCAGTATCGGCGGCGGTATGGGAATTATTTATCGGCGCGCCCTGGAAAGCGGCGCCGGCAAATGGTGGCATGACCAGGGCGGCCGAATCCTCCGCCTTCAGCGTGCGCGATTACGCCAACGCAATCGTTCCGCCGCTGCGCGACCTTGGCCTTCACGTGCTGCTTGAGCCCGGAAGGTTCCTGATCGGCAACGCCGGCGTCCTGTTAACGCGCGTCCTCTATATTAAGAGCGCCGGCCAGAAGAAGTTCGTGATCGTCGATGCCGGCATGAACGATCTGATTCGCCCGGCTTTGTATGAGAGCTACCACGAAATCGTGCCGGTCAAAACAGGTAGCGGCGACTCACCGAGTCGCCATATGAGTGAGACTAAGAGCGCAAGCACGATAGATACAGTGGATATCGTTGGGCCGGTTTGCGAATCCGGCGATTTCTTCGCGCTCGATCGCGAAATACCGGCGGTGAGCGAAGGCGATCTTCTCGCCATCATGAGCGCCGGCGCTTATGGATTCACCATGGCTTCGAATTACAATTCGCGGCCTTTACCCGCGGAGATTTTGGTTCGCGGCGGCGACGCGAAATTAATCCGCAAACGGCAAACCTGGGAAGATCTGATTAAAGACGAGCGTAGGTGGATCGCGCCAGGTGGATCCGGGGAGCGCAGGCGGCCCGCCTGCGAATTCCGGCGGCTCGCCGGAATTGATTGTGTTCGGCGAGCCGCCGAACACCACAGGCCAGCGGCCTGTGCTCCCAGAACGATGCCAAAAAGTTGCAGATTTTCGTTTTCTGCATAAATACTGCTTCCCCTCGAATCCCATGAAACGCCTGCTCCTGGTTTGCGCATTATTCCTCCTGCCGCTGCTGGCAAAAGCCGGCGATAACATCCCGAAAGGCGAATGGGTCCTCCTCGTCGGCGGCCCTTCGCTCAAGGAATGGGAACAATACAAAGCCCAGCCGCACGACCATTGGTGGGCCAACTTCATCCGGGCCGCGCGTTTGCGGACGGAACAACTTCGCGAAGGCCTTGGACCGGACGCGCCGATTACCTGGTTGGTTTACAAGCAGGGTTACCTCGATCGCATGACGCAGGAAAAGCAGGACCTCATTTCCCTAATCGGGACCATCCGCGACAAATTCAACATCAAGCTGGTGTGGATTAAAAATGGCGACGACGTCATTAATTACCTGAACAACGGTCAGGACCGGAAGAAACTGAAGGTTGCCGGGTGGGAATATTTCGGACACTCCAACCGCGCCTGTTTCATGTTCGATTACAGCAGCAATGTCGACAGCGCGTCGAAATCGTTCCTCCATGAATCGATGTTGAGACAGATCCACGGAACTATTTTCGCCAAGAACGCCTACGTCCAAAGCTGGGGTTGTCACACTGGCGAAGAAATGAGCGCGTGGTTTTACCGCGCGACCGGCGTCAAAATGATCGGCGCCCTCGGCAAAACCCAGTACATGATGGAAGAATTGCCGATCCTGACGTCGCAGGGCGGCAAATGGGTGACGATGCCGGAAAAGTTGCCGGGCAATTAGGCCCGCGGCTGTTATCTGTTGTCAGTTATCTCGTCGTCCGTTCGTAGTTTCGAATTGACGCAGCGAATCATCGATCCGTAGATTCGACGCAGTGAAAGCTCTCTTCGGCGCGCTGATGTGTCTGGTGTTCACGATGACCCAGTCGTTCGCGATCAGCGGTGGACCCTGGAGCGGCGGATCCTCGAGTATCGACATTATAGGAACGTATGCCGGCGTAATGCATGACGTCGTTGTAGGGTCGGGCAACCTCGGAATCTTTACGCTTTCAGTTCCTCAAAGCGGATTAGCGACGGGAACTGTTTTTCTTTTTACCGGACAGCGCGCATTTTCAGGTCCGATCACGGGGCTTGCCGATCCAAACAGCGATGTTCTGGAGGCAACGCTTCAAGGAATTCCAGTCGTAACGAGTGGTTCAGACACGATTGAGACCTTGAACTTCCACGCGGACGGTTCAATGAACGCCAAAATACGATTGAACAAGAAAAGCTTTGGTATATCCGCAATTCGTATTCGTGGGACAGCTCACGTCGACACTACCAATTCGAGTGCTACCTGCGCGACGTGTTGTCCACCCGGCTGTCCCACCGACTACACGGTTCACGGCTTCAAGCAGTCCAACTCGGGCAGCTAAGTCGCAGCGATAGTTGTGCGCGCACCGAGTAAGCGTTGGAGCCACACTGCCTTTACGCTTCTCGAATTAATTATCGTTTTCGTCATCATTGCGATCTTAGCAATTCTCACCCTGCCGGCGATTTCCAGTCTTCGCGCCCGAGCGCAACGAGTCCAGTGTATGGCCAATCTCCGCAGCCTTTATTCGGCCGCCGAGCTGTTTGTTCAGCAGAACGGAAGCTGGCCCCAAATTGGGATGGCCGACTCGGATTCGGCCGAAGACGATTACGCGAAAGCTTGGATCGACGCCCTGCAGCCGTTTGGTTTGACTCAAAAAAGTTGGATCTGTCCGACAATTCAGAACTTGATGGGCAATCCAGACATGTCCGACCCGACCAATCTTCGAATCGATTATATTGCCACTCCATTCGACGACAAACCGTCGACGCCGCACCAATGGCCGCAGCAGCCGTGGTTTGCTGAGGTTGGCGACGTCCACGGCCATGGCAACTTGATCATCTTTACCGATGGCAGCATCAACGACCTAAAGACCGTTGCTGCCAAACAATCGGGGAAGTAAATCGCGGCTTGAATTGTGCCGCCAAATCATGGATGAAATGCGAACCAATCTTCGATGAAAACGGACGACCAACGCGGCATCAGCGTCATTCTGCTTTATACCGCGCTGCTTTTTGCGCTGATCGGATGGGCCGGCCACATGAAGTCCGAGTATCATTACCGGGCGGAAATTATGAGCACCTCGTTTATCATCGCGGCCATCCTCGCCGGATTGGGCATTTTGCTGTTTCTGTTTTCGCTCGGTAAGAAGCGAAGCTGAGATCTTCTTAACAGAAGGCAGCAAAGGAAGCGAAGTGTTGCCGAACAAATCGGCTGTTACTTGCATGGCGCGATTCACCGATATCCGTGGAGCGCAGGCCGCTGGCCTGCACATTTCGGCGGCCCGCCGAAATGGTCTTGCCCGAAAAGTCCGCGACGGCGAGTCGCCGTCGCCAGCACGCGAGCCGCGTGCGCTCCCCAGACTGGCTCGTAATTGCATCCGCATCCGGCGCGGCGATTACAGCCAAATCGAAGAACCGAAGCGGCTCATCTCGTCCTTTGTTACCTTCGCTGCCTTCTGTTAAATTATTCCGAAATAGACCCGTTCGCCTTCAACGCGCGCACCGCGTTTCGCTAAGAACTCGCGGATCGCTGGCAAAAAATAGCGGCCGTCTTTGCCGGAATTGATCTCGAGCAGGATCTGGCCGCCGGGCTTCGAACGTGCGTTCAGGTCGTTCAGGAAAAATTCCCATTCATCCTCGGTCCAGCCGCGGCTCTCATCGTCGTTGCGATTGAATGCGGCCGAAAAAGCGGTGATCAAATCGAATTGTCGCCCGAAATCTGGCAGCGGCTCAAACGCGCGGATCCGCCAGGTCAATTTGTAAATACCAAACAAATCGATCAGTTCGTTGGAAAGTGGATAATCGCCGACGTCGACGCCGACGCAGGAATGGCCGGCCTGTTTTGCCAGAAAAAGAAAAAATCCCGCGCCGCATCCGAGATCGAGAATTTGTTTTGGCGCGCAGCCTTCGAGCTTCAGTTCCTGGACACGCGGCAGATTGATTGCGAGCCAATGCTCGATATCCGCGTACTTCGCGTAACGCGCATCAGATCCTGCGTGGCGCTGCTGGATTTCGCGCAATCGATCGAGGTCGATCTTATCGAGGAACGGCTCGAGCCGGTTCGAACGGGATAATTTCATAATGACAATAGCCCAGCGTTTTAACGCTGGGACAAAGTCGGGACACAAAGCGAGTCCCGCAAGGGACGACAGAATTTCTTACGTCCTGCCGGACTTGATCCAAACACAAACCGAAAACCCAGCCTTGAAATGCTGGGCTATTATCAGGCAAAGCTCGATCATTGGCGCGAGGCGTTTCAAAATCACATCAACGCGCTGCAATTCGCAAACGCAAAACGGCGGCGACCATATCCGGCCGCCGCCGTCTTTCCTTCCATTGACCCCTCCAGGAAATTATTGCGTCATCGCAGAATGCATTTCCTGCATCGCGTTGCGCATGTCCTGACGAGCTTTTTGGAGCGCGTCGAACTTGGTCTTGCTGGTCAGGCAGTCAGCATTGGGCGAATCTCGGCCATGGTTTTGTCCATGATCGCCTGGGTCTTTTGCATCGCATCTTTGTGGATAGCGATAATTTGTGGACGCGCCTGATCGATTAAGGGCTGGACCTTGGCCTGTTGGTCAGGTGTCAGGTTCAACGATTTGGTCAGGTGCTGCATGGCAAATTGATGTTGGTGTCCGTGCCAACCGTGGCCGGCAATGCCGTTCCCGTCTTGCGCGTTCACCAATGCAAAGCCACCCAGCGCAATCGCGCCCGCCGTTGCGAGTGTCAGTATGTTTCGTTTCATATTTTTTTCTCTCTGTCTGCGCCCGTGTAGTCCGGGCTATTTGATAACTGTGACCGCAGGTCGCGACGGCCGGTTACAAATTTTTGCGAAACGGCGGTCCGGTCGAACCGGCGCGGAGTGCGAGCCCGTCCAGAATGTGTAAATTAGCGGGATGCGAGGAATTCACGGTCACCAACTGCCGAGCGGCGATAAGGCGGCGGAGTCCGGCATGAGGACTATCTGGCGCGTTGTCCGCTACTTGCGACGCTATCCATTTCTCGCGTCCGGAATGCTGGCGTGCGCGATCGTCGGAACTTTGATGGTGCTGGTGTTTCCCTACGTGACCAGGGACGTACTCGACGTCGTCATTCGGCAACATCATCCGGAGAGGTTGATTCCGTTGACCGTGCTCGCAGTGCTGGCCGCGCTGATTCAAAACGGACTGAACTCGCTGCGACTGATCCTGAACAACACCTTCGAACAAAAAGTAATCTTCGATCTTCGCAGCGATCTTTACTCGCACATCCAATTGTTGCCGCTGCGGTGGTTCGATAATCGTGCCACCGGCGATTTGATGACCCGACTGTTGGAAGATGTGACGTCGGTGGAACGCGTTTTGATCGACGGCATCGAACAAGGCGTTATGGCCGTTTTGCAGATCGCGGTCGTGTTCGCGATCATGTGTTTCATCAGTTTTAAACTGACTTTATTCGCGTTGAGTCCGGTTCCGTTTTTGGCTGGCGGCGCGCTGTGGTACACACTGACTGCGCATCGCCGCTACCGATTGCAACGCCGCGCCGCTTCGGCAATGAACGCGCTGCTCCACGACAATCTGTCCGGCATCCGGCAGATTCGGAGTTTTGCTCGGGAAGAAGACGAGCATCGCCGGTTCAACCGGGTGAGCGACGAACTGCGTCGCGCGACTCTTATCGTGATGAAAGTCTGGGCGGCCTATAACCCTTCAATGTATTTGATCGGCACGCTCGGCGTGATCGTTACCGTGCTGATGGGCACGCAAGCCGTTCTCGCGGGGTCAATGGAGCTTGGTAGCCTCGTGATGTTTTTGTTGCTTACCGGCTATCTGTATGAGCCCGTCGGAAAACTGCATCAGTTGAATCAATTACTTCAGGCTGGCCGCGCGGCCGGCGAGCGCGTTTTCGAAATTATGGACGAAGCGATCGAGCCCGGCTGGAAAACTGTGGCTGCGGCCGGCGATCGCGGCCAGAAAACTCAGATTCTCGGCGACGTTCGTTATGAAGACGTCAGCTTCAGTTACAGCGCCGGGGGCCAAGCCGCGCTGAGTCACGTCACGTTCCACGCGCCACCCGGCCAAACCGTCGCGCTTGTTGGAACTACGGGCGCGGGCAAATCGACACTCGTGAATCTTCTAGCGCGTTTTTACGAATTCGATAGCGGCGAGATATTGATCGACGGCAAACCGGTTCGCGATTACGACCTGCGCTCGTTGCGCGAATCGATCGGCGTGGTGACCCAGGAAAGCTTTCTTTTTAACGGCACGATTCGCGAGAATTTGCTGATGGGCCGGCCTGATGCGCGAGGACGCCGATCTTTGGCGAGCCGTCGACGCGGCGAACGCGCGCGGTTTCATCGAACGGTTGCCGGACAAGCTGGACAGCGTAGTCGGCGAGCGAGGCGTGAAATTAAGCGTCGGCGAAAAGCAGCGGCTGTCGATCGCGCGGGCGTTGTTGAAAGATCCGCCGATTCTGATTTTGGACGAAGCCACTGCCAGCGTGGACACAACCACCGAGCGCCTGATCCAGGAAGCGCTCGAACATTTAATGGCGAACCGCACGTCGATCGTGATTGCGCACCGGCTTTCCACGATCGTTCACGCGGATCAAATTCTGGTCCTCGACCGCGGCCGGATCATTGAGCGCGGAACTCATGCGGAGTTGATTGCGCATGGCGGCAAATACGCGCGGTTATGCGAACAAAGTTTGCTCGAATCGCCGCGCGATATCGACGACGGGTTAGCGGATGCGTTGGTAGGGCGAGACTCCGTCGAGCCGGAAGCGGATTAACAAGGTTCTCGACGCGCATTCTGCATTTCTGGGTAGCGCGCGCGTCTCGCGCGTTGGTTTCGGCGTCCCGCCGAAACAATCTTTCTGAAAAAGTTCGCAATGGCGAGGACGCCATCGCCAGCACGCGAGACGCGTGCGCTACCCAATCACCTAACGTCTTGCAGACTGATTTTGTTCCAACAAAATCTAGGCAGTTGGTCCGTCGCGATGCAGCAGTTCGTTGTATTTTGCTTCCAACGCTGCGTAACGCTCCTCCACTTCTTTGAGGGCGCGCCGTTCGTCCCGCAAACTTTGTTCCAAATCGCGGATCCGCTCCTGGAGACGGATCGAGATTCCGGATGCGACCGGTTCGTTCGATTGATTGAGCGCAACTTTCGAATTCGCCGCAGTTTTGAAAAGTACCGGCATGTCGCCGATCTGGCGCCGCGTTCCGTCGCAGGTGTTAATCACGAATGTTTCGGCGTTAACATCGCCGAGTTGAATGAACTCCTGGATCGCCCCGACCGTGGTTGGTCCGTAAAAATGTTCGCTCGTCACTTCGACCAGCCAATCCATGGCAAGTTGGGCGATCATCGGTGCTTTCATCCAGGTTTGCTGATCGGTCGAAACGAGATCGTGTGGTGCGATTTGCGCAGTGGAAGCCCAACTCGAAAGTTGCTCGAACGAGATCGGACCGAAAACGGAGCCGTCCTGATGTTTTCGCAAAAACCAGCTCTGGGCCGAGACTTCCTCCATCAATTATTCGCCGGAAGAGCGGCGACGGAATTGGCGAGGCTGGAATCAACAGGGTCTGGCCGGCCTGCAATTTCAACGGGTTATCGATGTGATTGAATTTTTGCAGGTCGCTCACGCTGACCCCGTGCATCTTTGCAATCGAGGTGAGGGTTTCGCCGCGGGCGACAGTGTGGCTGTTGTCGTTGCCGCTTTTTGCCGCCGTTTCGGCTGCTGGACTCGATGCCGATACCGTCGATGTCGCTGTTGAACTGGAGGTCGACGTTGCCGGCGCACCTTCTCCGATCATCACGCCCGGACGACGATTGGTGACTTCGAGCTCAAGCTTGAGAATTTCCTGCGAGAGCATGTCGATCTTGGCGTTTTGCTCCTCGATCTTTTTCGTCAGCTCTTGCAGTTGCGCTGCCTGGCTCGCCGCCTGATTCGGAGTTGCGCGCCATGGTTTGGCCGAAGTTCCGGGAAAGGCCGCAACGAGAACAAAAATCGCCAGACTCACGACTGCGGCAGCGGGCAATCTCATGGGACTCGAATTTTGGCATTAGCGGCCCGGACTGGCAAGCAACGCCGATATGGCTGCCAGGTTGGCTTGCCTTTACCCTTTTTCGCCGTAAATTTTTTGTATGCCGGAGCGCGTGCAAAAGCCGTTTGATCCTGCTCCGTGGGGTCCAAAGCAGGGGGACGAAGGTGGTCCGCGATCGCCTGATGTTTCGAGGCCTGACACCAAGGATCTGCTCAAAAAAATGCGCAAGGTCGATCCCAACCAATCCAAGCGCTATCGCCAGCGCACTGGCCAATAATGGACAAGCCACCTCTGGCGCTCGATCCGAACTTTTCGGGTGGAGGCGAAGATTTTCCAGCGCTACTGCGCCGCAAAGGGCTGCTCCAACAATGTGCCTGAAATCACGGGCGCTTCCGGCGGTCATCCTTTTGTGCCGACAGAATCCACGACGATTCTCGCTTTCAAGTTTTCCGGCGGCGTTTTGGTAGCCGGCGACCGTCGCGCGACTGCTGGAAACACCGTGGTTTACGATCGTGCTGACAAAGTTTTGGAAATCGATCGTCATTCGATCATGGCAATTGCCGGCGTGCCGGCGACCGCGTGGGAAATGGCGAGAGTGCTCGAACATTCCTTTCAATATTTTCGGCGAACGCAGTTGCAGGAGATGAGCGTGGACGGAAAAGTCCGCGCGCTTTCAAAGCTGCTGCGAGACAATTTTGGTTTCGTGATGCAGGGCGTTGGCGTGGTCGTTCCGATCTTCGCGACTTACGATGCGAATTCGAAGCCGGAAGCGCGTCTCTATTTTTACGACGCGATGGGCGCGCAGTTTGAAGTCGCAGATTATGCCGCAACTGGTTCGGGTTCGCCGGCGGTGCGCGGGCATTCTTTATTACGAAAACAGTTGGGGCGCAAAAAAACTTCTGGAATTGAACGAGGACGAAGCGGTGGCGATCGCTTTGCGGGCGTTGGATACTGCTGCCGAAGCCGACACGGCCACCGGCGGGGTTGATCGCAGCGGCAAAATTTTCCCGTTGATCAAAATCGTTTCGGGCGACGGCATCAGCACCTTGTCCGAGGAGAAAATCGGCGGGATTTTTAGACACAGCGTGGCATGATCGAGGAGCCATATCGTTGGGTAGAGGCGATCGCGAACCGGCGTGAGTACGTCGAGAGCCAGCTTGCGAAAGGCAGCCCCATCGCCGCGGTCGGTTATCGGGACGGAATTCTTTTCTTAACGATCGGTCGCCGTTCGAGGCAAAAGATTTACGAGATCTACGACCGTATCGCGATGGGAGCGATTGGCCATCCGGGCGACATCGAGCGGTTGCGATTGGCTGCAATTGAGCTGGCCAGCACTGAAGGTTTCACGCGCTCGGCGTCCGATGTTTCACTGCGCCGACTCGCGCATTATTCGTTGAGTCCTGTGACTGAAGGCGGCTTTCGAACAAGTTTACGGTCCGCCATATCTGGCGCGACTGCTTTTCGCGGAGATCGGATCGAGCCCCAAGGAAGATTTGTTTTTACGAATCGACTACGACGGCTCCCTCACCGCGGATGGCCCAAGCGCGCAGCCGCACCAGCGGTTTCGCAGTTCTTAGCGGGACCAATTCGTCCACCGATTTGATGGAAAAATTCCTGCAACAGAATCACGTGACCGACGCGGCATTGCCGGACGCAATCGTTCTCGCCGCCAACGCCTGGAGCGTTGGGCGAATGTCGCTCGGAGAAGAAGCGATCAAGGAAATCCCCGATCAGGGCGCGATCCGAAAACATTTGGATGAGCAACTCGCCGAATCGGGAATCGAAGCGGCAGTGCTGGAGCGGGATAGCAAGAGCGCCATTCGCTACCGAACTTTGCCGGAAGAAGAACTGCGCTCGAACCTGCAAAAGTAAAAATGTCTGAAGGGCGATCCGGCTTGGTCGGGGCGATGAAAAATATCGTGGCGTGGCTGGGTCTTGCCTTGATGCTTGTGTCGTTTGTTTGGTGGCAATTTCTTTTGACTCCGCGTCAGACCGCCTCTTCCGTCCGAGCCAACGCACCCGCTCCGTTCACGCTGGTGGTTTTGGACCCGGGCCACGGTGGGCAAGATTCCGGCGCGAGTTTTGGCCCGATCTACGAAAAGGATCTGACGTTGGACATCGCACAACGAGTCGACCACCTGCTCCAAGCGCAGGGATTGGCCACATTGATGACGCGGGTAGGGGACAGTTACGTTTCGCTTCAGGACCGCGCCGCCGTTACGAATCGCGCGCGCGATTGTATCTTCGTCAGCATTCATTTTAACGAGAGCAAGAAACCGGTCAGCGGCATTGAGACTTATTATGCCGAACATCAAGCCGCGCCCGCGCCCCGGCTCGTTTCGTGGATTCCGTTTTTCCAGGGACCGGCCGCCGAATCGCCAACCCTGGCGAGCCAGAGTTTGGCTCGATTCATTCAAGAAGCGATGATTGCGCGGACCAAAGCGCCGGACCGCGGAACCAAGGCCGAACAATTTTTTGTGATCGATCATGTCAGCGTGCCGGCTGTTTTGGTCGAGGGCGGGTTTCTCAACAAGGAAGAGATCGCCAAGCTGGCGACCAACGAGTACCGGGATCAGATGGCTGCCGCGATCAGCGAGGGCATTTTACGTTATCGAGACGTTCTGAAGGAACGGCAATTGACGCTGGCGGTGAGCGAGCCTCATCCTGAATAGGTCAGAAACTGCGGCGTCAAAGCAAGCAACCATATGAAACTTCGAACTGCAATCCTGGTGCTTCTCGTGCCGGTGGGAGCGCTTTTTGCCGACCCGGTAGTCGAAAGTGTGCAGCAGGCTTTGAAGGACGAGGGATTTTATTATGGTGAGGTGACCGGTAACAAAGACGCCGACACCGGTGCGGCGATTCGGCGTTATCAAATTCGCAGCGGACTGCAAATTACCGGCGAACTGAATGACGAAACGCTTAAGTCGCTTGGAGTTGGAAAGTCCGGAGAGCGGACAGCCGTGAAAGCCGCGCCAACCGAGGCGCCTGAGGCAGCGGAACCGCCGGTCGACGAAAGCGCCGGTGAAGAAAGAACCGAGCCCGAGCCTGAACCCGAAGAAGCCGATCAACCGACGAACCCGATGACCGGGCAACCATTCCCGGAACCGCCACAGCAAAACCGGCAGCCGTCAAACGCCGAGGGATCTGTTCCATCGTCAGCCCGCGAAAACTTTGCCGGAACACCATTCGAAGCCGCGCCGCCGGATGTTCAGCACAACGTGATGTTGTCGGCCCAGAACGTTTTGGCGCAGCGCGGACTTTATCATGGCGCGATCGACGGAGCGTTCGGCCCGGATTTCGAGTTCTCGTTGCGCGCATATCAGGCGCGCGCGCATTTACCAGTCAGCGGGCGGCTCGATTTGCCAACCCTGGCTGCGCTGGAGCTGCTGCCCCACGGGAACAGGCCAGTATTCATTCCGCGTCATCGCTTGCCGCAACAACCGGTCCGCGGCGAGTGGATTCGCGAACGGTGAAATTCGCTCACACGAAGGTCGGCAACCAACCCTGTTGGATAGTTCAGGATTTTTCCTGATCGAAATGTATCGCGTAGAGCTCGGCGAAAACCGTGCCGACAAAGATCTGCGCCTCGATTCGAAGCGGGATGCGATTTTCGTCGTCCGATATCCAAACCGTTGCGCGTCGAAACTTTTTGTGCGGCTCCAATTCGAAATCTTTGCCAATACGTTTCAGTTGAACGTCGAGTTTGATCGCATTGTACGATCCCGCGTGCACGGACACGTGTTCGCGACCCAGCACTGTGACAGTGGCCACGTAAGCTGAAGAGGCCGGATAAACGACGACGCGATAGACTGCGTGATCGGCCAGCGGCTGGCTGCGCAGATAAAGCATCGCGCTGTGCAAATCGAATAGGTTCGGAAAATCGAACGGCTTCGGCTTGGTTTCTTTGGATCCGGTTTCAGTCCGGATTCGATTTACACCGGTATCGGTAAAGTTCAGGTCAGTGGTTATTTTCTTTCGGCGATAGCCTTCGACCTGTTTGCTCTCGACTGGTCGAAGCGTGTCGGCGTTCGCCAGGCCATGATAAGTTGCGTCCAGCTTCCAGAGGGCGCGCGCGAGACCGGTGGTTCCTCCGGATGCGTCGAGTTGAAATCGCTTCGCCGGCACTTTGGTAAAATGCATCTCGCCTTTGCCGGCGGTGAGTCCGGACCAGCCAAAGTGGTAGATGGTCCGCACCGGTTTGAGTTCCGGAAAGTTTCCGGGGGGATCTTTGGTCAACGACGATTCCCACGACGGTGCCGCCGACAGCGTCTGAGCCAGCGCAACCAACGCCACGCCGGCTGTCAGAACAAAATTGATTCGATTTTTCACCCCGTCTCCCTGGACCGGAAGTTTAGCCCAACTTCGCGGCGGTACACAAAAAACACACGCGAGCTTCTTCCCGCGTGTGTTTTCGAGAAAGTTGAAACTAGGGCTTTTTGGGAGCGGCCGAAGCTGCTGCTGCCGGACTGATCGAAGGCAACGTCACGCTGCTGGGACGACCTGGCTTGTTCAGAGCCGCAATGACGTCGTTGGTGAAATCGACGCTATCGCGCGAATACATCAGCACCGGTACGCCGTTGAGACTGTTTCCAGATTTATCGAACACGAGGTCGAGATTGTTCGACTTCACTCGTTCCATCACCACGTCGGTGATTTCTTTCACGATGCCTTCGCGCATCCGCAACGCTTGTTCCTGGAGCTGACGCTCGCGAGTTTGACGAAACTCGGTGATCTCGCGCTCCATGTTCTTAATGTTCGAAATCTTATCGTCGCGTTCCTTGGCTTTTTGAGCTTTGGCATCTGCACTCAATGCTGGCGCTTCGAGTTGCTTGTTCAAATTGTTGACGTCGTCCAGAGCCTTCTTGTAGGCGTCAGCGCGTTCGTCGTATTCCTTTTTGGCCTGGTTCTTGGCGTCGTTGATCTTTGCCTCAGCGTCCTTGGTTTTGTTGAATTCCCGGAACGTCTTATTCATGTCCACCGTCCCAATTTTCATTCCTTGCGCCCGGACGGCTACCGGTAGGACAAGCAAGGAAGCAAGCGTCAAAAACAGCATTTTTTTCATAGAAGGG
Organism: uncultured Verrucomicrobiae bacterium; assembly: GCA_963800015.1. Lineage (GTDB taxonomy): Bacteria > Verrucomicrobiota > Verrucomicrobiia > Chthoniobacterales > UBA10450 > AV40. The sequence continues at coordinate 704,016 of CAWCZE010000009.1, forward strand.
GTAAACAAGTCGCCGGAAACCGGCCAGACCGCAAGTCCAATAATTAGGCGTTAAAACTGATAGCCAACGCTGAAATTCAGGTGCCCGTGACTGGCATTTCCAGACAGGTCCATCGGGAAGCCATAATCGAGGCGCAATGGGCCGATCGGCAGATCAAGGCGAAGGCCAATACCGACATCTGATCCAACACTCTCGACGGTCCGTCGTGGAGTAAGCGGGCCGGGATCGGGTCCGAGGCCCAATTTAGCCTGCTGCACCTTGTAGCGAAATGTGGCGGTTTGGTTCGGTCCGCGCGGAATATCTATGTTGGTTATGCCAAAGGTCCACGGGCCGCTATTGACTGCGCCGACGTCCGAAAAGATCGCCGCTCGCGCCTTCTCGATGATCGGGAAGGTAATTTCTCCTGTGGCCCGCCACATTGATTGACCACCAATCGGCTGGTTGTTGGAATCTTTCGGGCTGATATCGCGAAACCTGAATCCGCGCAGGTTATTCGACCCGCCCAAATAAAGACGGTCGAAAATCGGCACGTTCGCAACCCGGTTGGTGACGTTTCTCACGACTGATGCACAATTGGGGTCTGTCGTTGGGTCGCAAGGCAACCCCGTAATTTTGTCAAGCAATAGGGCCTGATGCGGGGCCTTAACAACGATGCCTGGAGTTATGAAGTCTTTCGTCTCGGGCGAGTCCCAAACGTCAATAGTCGAAGCCTCAACGTCCACGAGAAAGATCACATCCTTCCAGACACGCCAATATTTGGTCGCGCCAACATCCAGACCGTAAACCTGTTCGTCACCCCCAAGAGGGCCTCCGGCAACAAATGGCGAAATTGAAACCTTTTCGCCTCGGCGGGTTAAAAATGGATTGTCGCGACGATCCCAGACCAGGCTTGTCGAAACCATGCTCTTGGTGGTGACTCCTGCTTCAGCCTGGATCTCGGGCGAAACTCCGCTCGAAACATTGTAGATGTCGTAGTTCTGCAGGCTGTAGCCGAAAACGCCATAAACCCACGAAAAAAGCGGCTTTCGTAATTCCAGCGAAAATCCGTAATTCCGCTGATCGTAGACCGAGCTCAAATAGCTCGCGTCGGAATAAAATACCTGGCCGCCAAGAGAAAGCGGGCGATCAAGAAAATAGGGCTCGGTCAAGGCGATGACGTAATCCTGTCGCTGACTTCCCACTTGCGCCTTGGCTCGGAACTTTTGTCCCGCGCCGGTGAGACCCGGCCAATTCATGATGTCGAAATTACCCTGGGTCAATTCGACAAAGCCGATCAAAGAATCGACTGTGCTGTAGCCTGCGCCGAAGTTGAGCGAGCCGGTGCGTTTTTCTTCAACCTGCACCACCAGGTCTTTGCGTCCTTCAACGCCGGTTTCTTCCGGATAGGTGTCGACTTTTGAAAAGAAACCGAGATTTTCGAGACGCTTCTTGGTCGTGTCGACGCGGACGGTGTTGAACACATCGCCCGGGTGAACCAGGATTTCGCGGCGAATGACCTTGTCCTTGGTGCGGGTGTTTCCAACAATGTTGATCCGTTCGACAAACGAGCGATTGCCCTCCTCGATCTTGTAATGCACGTCGATCAGGCCGGGCCCGGCCGGCGTACCTTGCGGGATGATGACGAGATCGACATAACCGCCGCTGCCGTAACCGTCAGCGATTGCCTTGGCATCTTTGTGCAGTTGTTCGGGCGAGTAAGCGCTGCCCTCTTTCATTTTTATCAACGCCCGGATTTTCTGTTCGGTGGTTTCTTTATACCCGGCGAAGGTCAGCTTGTTGACGTGGTAGAGGGTTCCCTCTTTGACCGCGATCGTAATGACGAGCGGCCCGCCTTTTTTGCGCTCGCGCTTCAGCTCCTGCACTTCGGCGTCGATATAGCCTTTGTCCTGATAGAATTCTTTGATCTTATCGAGGTCCTGTTGCAGCTGCACCTCGTCGAGGCGGCCTGACTTATCGATGAACGCGACCAGGGTTTTGCCTTTGGTCTTCATCTGTTTGCGCAGCACGCGGTCGCTGAAGTGTTCGTTGCCTTCGAACGCGATTTGCTTGACCGCTCCCTTGGCGCCCTCGTTCACCGTGTAAATGACACGGGCAGTGCCTTTGCTCTCGTCAATCGGTTCAGTCCGGAAATCGACCGTTATGTCGGTAAAACCTTTGCTCTGGTAAATTTCGATGATCTTCTGTCGCGCTTTTTGGAGATCGTCCTCGTTCGCTGGCGAATTCAACTTCACTGCGATCTCTTTCCGCAACTTCTTTGCGCTCACTCTTTGCGCTCCGTCGATCACCAATTCGCGAATGACCGGACGCGTCTGCACGGCCACGATGACTTTGACGCCATCGCCTTCGGGCTGCGCGAAAATACGGACGTTTTGGACGGTCCCCGTTTTGTAAAGATTCCGAATGTCCTCTTCGACGGTCGAATCGGAATACGGCTGACCAATTGCCGTCCGCATTTGGGCGAGGATCCGCTCCTTGCTTACGGTTGACGGTCCGGAATATTGGACCTCAATGTCGTGAATAATCGGAGCACCCTGCCCATGCGCGACGGACGCAGTGCCCAACCATATCGCGGAGACGGCGAAAAGCATCGCTAACGTCCAGTCCCGCCCCATGCCCCAGGATTCTCTCATAACAATCAAAATGCCGAATCCCGCGCAGCGCAAAAAACGGCGCGGGACGCGAGGCAATTAGAGGAGAAGGCGGCAATCGTCAAGGCAGGATTTCGTCGAAGTGGCTAAAACGTGCGTCCATAGACAGTTCGAACCGCGGTTCAGTTCAACAGTTCGTAGGAATTATTTCGCCGCCGCGGTTCGTATCCGGCATCGCGGATCAACGACTCAATATCGGTAGCGTTCAGGCGGAAAGTCGTGCCGGCCGCACTCACCACATTCTCTTCCATCATCACCGAGCCAAAGTCATTCGCTCCATATTTGAGCGCGACCTGACCAATTCCCGGTCCCTGCGTCACCCACGAGCTCTGGATGTTGTCGATGTTGTCCAAAAAAATGCGAGACAGCGCCTGCATCCGCAGATATTCGGCCACCCCGGTCGGCTGCTCGACTTTCAAAACGGTGTGCTGAGGCTGAAACGTCCAGCAAATGAACGCGGTAAACCCGCCGCTCTTGTCCTGTTGGTCGCGAACCCGCTGAAGATGTTCGATCCGCTCCTCGACTGTCTCGACGTGTCCGAACATCATCGTCGCGCTCGATTTTAATCCGAGCTCGTGCGCGACCTGCATCACTTCGAGCCATTGGTCGCTGTTGATTTTTAACGGCGCAATTTTTTTGCGGACGCGATCGACCAGAATTTCGCCGCCGCCGCCGGGAATCGAGCCGAGGCCCGCTTTCTTGAATTCGGAAATCACATCCCGCAGCGGCATCTGAAACGTCTCGGCAAAATGTTGAAACTCCGGCGGACTAAATCCGTGAATGTTGATGTGCGGATATTTCGTTTTGATGTGATTCAGAAGATCGACATACCACTCGAACGGCAGTTTCGGATGGTGGCCGCCTTGCATCAGGATTTGAACACCGCCCGCGGCCGAAAGTTCGTCCAGCTTTTGATCGAACTCTTCGCGCGACAACACGTAATGATCTTCGTCGCGCTCGGTCCGGTAGAACGCGCAAAATTTGCAATAAACATTGCAGACGTTCGTGTAATTGATATTGCGATCCGCGATGTAAGTCACGATCTCGCGTCCGCGTTCGCCGTAACTTTTTTGTTTGGCCAGATTTCGTCGGGCATTCGCGAGCGCGCCGAGCTCTTCCAGCGGCAAGCGATAAAGTTCCATCGCCTCGTCCGCCGAAATCCGTTTGCCTTCGAGCACCTTGTCCGGAAGCGCGTTTCGATTCAATGAGACCATTTGTTTTACTTTAGCTGAATCGTAACGCCGTTACGAGCGTTTTACGATTGGTCAGGGGCAAATCCGGGTGAAACCGGAACCACTGATTGCGGTTTTAGATTGGCAGGTAACGCGACCGCCTACAGGTTTCTGGCATGGCGAAATCGGTCGCAATCATCGGCGCAGGCGTTTCTGGTCTGACCTGCGGAATCGTTTTCGCCGAACGCGGACTTTCCGCCAGGATTTTCGCCGAGCAAATTGGAACCCAAACAACTTCCGGCGCGGCAGGCGCGCTGTGGTTTCCTTACGACGCCGAACCGGCCGACAAAGTCATCCCCTGGGCGCTCGCGACTTACAAAGTGCTTGTTAATCTCGCGGGTGATCCTGAACAAGCACCGGCCAAACTTGAATGCAAAATGCATTCAAGTTCAGAAACCGGCGTTTCGATGATCGAGCTGCGGCAGTATTGTCGCGCCGGCGAAATCGAGATCCCCGAGTGGGCGCACTCGTTCGGCACTCAATTTCCGCCGGGCCCCAAGGAGCGGCGATCTCCAGTTCGCCGAACCAAAAACGGCGGATTGGAAACCGCGGCTCCTTGTCTGTTTGCCAGCGGCTTCGCACTCCAAGTTCCGCTAATGGACACCACGATCTATCTCGATTACCTGATCGACCGTTTTCAACAGTCCGGCGGTCAAATCGAAAGCGGTGTTCGATTCGAGAACCTCGAAGACATCGATCGGAAATTCGATCTCATCATCAATTGCGCCGGCATCGGCGCCCGCGAGCTCGCGCACGATCCCGATCTCGAACCGCATCGCGGCCAGGTCGCAATCGTTCCAAAGCCCGACAACGTGAACTGTGCGATCGTATGCGACGACGATCCGCTGATGTACGTGATTCCACGCACGAACGATTGCGTCTTCGGGGGAACCAACGAGGTGAGCGACGATTGGAATCCCGATCCGTCGACCACGAAAGCGATCGTCGCCGAATGCAGTCGTGTTTTGGAAATCGAAGCTCCGGACGTGTTGCGCGAACGGGTCGGACTTCGTCCCTTTCGAAAATCAGGCGTGCGACTGGAGAAAGGAAAACTTCGCGACGGCCGGACCGTGATTCATAATTATGGCCACGGTGGCTCCGGCTTCACCCTGTCCTGGGGTTGCGCCGAAGAAGTCTTCGAATTAAGTCAATAGGGCGAGACTCTGTCGAATCGTCGTCTACGTCAGCGCGATGCACTGAAACGAGCTGACGACATCGTCCGGGCCCTTGGCGGAGAAGAAGCTTTCATAATACCCGGGGCCGAGGTCCCAATATGGGCCTTTGTAATATTCGTCCCGGTAAAATCGCCACACTCCGCTGACCACGATCACGCAGCTCATCCGATCGTTCCAATAATCGCCGACGTAATGAAAACTGAGATTGGTCCGGGCGTAAGCGCCTTTGAAACCGATGTGATCGTAAAGCACGAGCTCGGGGAGACGGATGATATCCTTACTCGGCTCAACTGCCTCCTTGCCGGCGCCGCTGGGGTGATAACCGAGCGAGCCGAGTTTCCATTTCATGTCGATGACGCAGCCGTTGTCCGGCGACAATTCAGTTTTCGGTATCTGTCTCATAAGCGGCAAAAGTTCTATGTCGATCTTAACAACCGGCGGCTACCTGTCGAGCGGTGAAATTGACGGCAAAACTCGAAATCCGAATGCCGAAATCCGAAACAAGTTCGAATTGCGAATAGTCGAAGTTCGATCCGGTTTTGGAAATTCGAAATTCGAATTTGTTTGGAACTTCGACATTCGGATTTCGGATTTAGATAAGATGTTCGCGATTGTCCGAGCGCAGCCGGATCGTCTTGTTGTGCAAATTATGCAGGGTCCGAATCAGCCGGACGGTCTTGCTTTTCGCCCGCATCAAAATCGAATTCGTGATCGCAGTCGTGCCTTTTGATTTGATCCCGCGCAGAAGCGCGCTGTCGCTGATCCCGGTTGCGCAAAAAATGATGTTTTCGCCCTGGGCGAGATCGTCCGCGGTGTAAACCTTATCGAGGTCCTTTTCCCAGCCGTCGGCCGCCAGCTGTTTCTTTTCCTTTTCGTCGCGTGGCCACATTTTCGCCTGCATTTCCCCGCCTAGACATTTGATTCCCGCCGACGCGAGCACGGCTTCGGGCGAACCACCGATTCCCATGTAGAGATCGATCTCGCTCTCCGGCAACGACGGCGCCATGGCCGCCGCAATATCGCCATCACCGATCATGCGCAACGACGCGCCGCAGCCGCGAATTTGTTCGACGATTTGCTTGTGTCGTGGCCGATCGAGCATCATCACGGCGACGTCCTGAACGCGTTTATCGGTTGCTCGGGCGACGATTGCCAGCATCTCCGAAATCGGCATGTCGATGTGAAGCGAATCACCGCGCTTCTTCATGTAATCGATCACTCGCGGCCCGTAGGCCAGCTTCGACATGTAAAACGACGGAATATCGCGAAGCGCGACTTTCACTCCTTCTTCCGGACTGGCTGCCGCGATACAACTGATCGAGTTCGGCGCGCCTTTGGAAATGTTGGTCGTGCCGTCGATCGGGTCGATCGCGATATCAAATGGCGGCGCGCCGGGGACCCAGGTTCCGAGTTGTTCGCCTTTGAAAATGCCGGGCGCGTCGTCTTTGATGCCCTCACCGATGACCACTTCGCCGCAGATATTCATGAGATCGAACATGCCGCGCATCGCATCGCAGGCGGCCGCGTCCGCGGATTCCTTGTCCCCGCGGCCGAGCCAGCGGAGAGAGTTCAGTGCGGCGGCCTCGGTGGCGCGGACGAAATCGAATTCAATGATTCGCTCGATGTCGTGATAACTGACTCTCGGCAGGCGATGCATTTTGGCGGCCTCATTTTCCTACAAGCTGTCAAAATGACAACGGTTCTCTGTAGTCGATTGGACGGTCGAGTTTAGATTTGTTGAAAGTTCCGGGTCGAATCTGCGAACCTGAGCCTATGAAATCGATTAAGTCAGTCGCCATCCCAGCTGCTCTGGTTGTTTTTGTCATTTGCGTTTATGCGTTCCTGCTCGGCAATGAGGTGTTCGACGGTAAATTTAAGAACGAAGCAATCGCCTGGTACATTCTGGCGAAGGGCATTTTCTGCTCCGTCGCACTAGTGGCGCTGAGCCGGATCCTCGACGGCGTAATCGCGAAACTCGGCGGCTGATGGTCCGCTGTAGCCGGGATCGCTGATCCCGGGCTGTGAACAAGGCTCGGCGTATTATAACGCCGAGCCGTGTTCACGGGCCGGGATCAGCGATCCCGGCTACAGCGGATCTGCCTACAATTCCGAATGTGAATGCTGCGACGGCCGGACACGCAGAAAAATCTGAAAGCCGTAACCCGGGCCGCCGCCGTAATAGCGGTCGAGCTCGCCCGGCCAGAAATCGAGTGTGACCTGGCCGCCAACACCGACGTCGAGAGTATTTCCGTGGGAAAGATCGCGCACGTATCCGATCGACATCTCGTTTAACGAAAAAATTTCGTCGTGATCGACTGGGGCAAGCACCAGCTCGTGTCCCGATTTCTGCACCCACTCCCATCGGCCGTAAATGGTGTCGCGCTCGTGCTGATAATCGGTTTCCAGCAGCACGGACTCCGTTTTCCCCTCATGAGTGTCGTCGTTTTGTCCCCACACCAGCGATGTCGCCCAGTTCGAATCCGGGCCGAGCCTCTTATTATATATGAGCGACGCGGTGGTGCGGTGACGGTTCGCTTCAGGGTCGAGCCCTTCCGGGCTTTTGATGTAGCCGTGCGAAACCTGGAGCGCGAGGTCCGGAGTCGGGTTCCAGGAAATTCGCCCGCTGTAAGAATCGAACCGCGGGCGATCGAAATCGTAACGCTCTTCGTCCGGCTCGCGCCCGGTGAAAATGCTGCCCTCGACCTTTAACGTTTTCCACTGCAACCCGGCCGTCGCGACTCCGAATGTCACGTGAGTTGAATCCTGCCAGTGATGCGTGATTGGCGCGTCCGGATCATCCATTGCGCTCGGCCGATGCATGAATGTCGGCGGCCCGAGGGCCGGTTCGCCTGGATAACCGAAGTAAACATAGGCGCTGACATCGTTGACAATCTTCTGGGAGATCGAAAACGACAGTTCGTCGAACAGATCGTGCGGATGTTGTCGGTCGTGCAGCGGTTCATCGTGCCAAGCCTCGCCGGTTTGGAATAACAACGGATAACCGCGGCCGCCTTCAGTCAGCGGATCGAGACTCATCATCAAACGCAATCCGAGTTGCGTGCTATCGCTGAAAGCGTGGGAAAACATTCCCATGATCCAATTCGGCGCGTCGATCCGGTCGTCGCCACGCTTGCTGCTAACGTTGGTGTAACGCGGAAAGATTGCGCCGTGCAGCATCAACATGTCGTCCCCGAACATGAACATGTGACCGTAGACTGGTGAGGAATCGGGCAGCCAACTCGTGCCCGAACCTTCGCGAGTCATTGGATCGGCAGCGTTGATCGATGAATGCATCGAATGTTTGAGGTTCAATGTTTGATGTTCGATGTGCTCGCCGGCCTCGTCGCCGCCAGGCAAGGCCATTCCATTGGCATCGTGGGTTCCATGTGACGAATGTTCTGACTTCGGCGTTGGATGTTCGGCGTTCGATGTTCGGCGTTTTCCGTTGTTCTTCAAAGGCACGAGTGTCATCCCGCATTTCGGACATTTGCCCGGCTCAGCGCGCACGATCTCGGGATGCATTACGCAGGTGTAGAGTTGTTTCGGTTCGTGCTGCCCGGTCGCGCCGGACTGCAACGAATGCTGTTGCTCGGAGCGATTGGGGTCAATCGCCCCTACCTCACTCGAGGCGGCGACGGTCGCAATCAGTATGACTGCAATACGAAATTGGTTTTGCATTTTTTTGGTAGGGCGACGCTCCGCGGAGCCGTCGGTACTTAGCCGCGACAACGCGGCTCGACAGAGTCTCGCCCTACCAACGAGGGTGGTTAGCCGACCAACGGCGGAGCGTGCGCGCGCATGCTCCGATTCAATTCGGTGAACGAGGTTTTTCCGGGTGGACCGGTATCGAGAGTTGCCGGCTCAATCGAGATTTTCGGCGGTGAAGAAATATACGAAGCTCCTGAAAATCGAGCGCTGCGGCATCGATCGACCAGCGTAGGCGTAATAGTTTTCAGCGACTCGTCGCCGGTCGCTCGAAGAATTTTGCAGCACTCGAGTCGTCGCTGGCTTTTGCTGAGGCTTCGGCTTGGAATGAAACGGGCAACCGCCAGTTGTTTGGGTTGGTTTCGCAACTGCCGCGTTCAACGCGCAATGATTCGAAAGCGCGATCCAGGAACAAATCGTGATCGCGACAATCCCCCACCTTGCGGTCGATCTCACGTCGATTAAATCGTCGACCCCGACCTAATCCTCAAATGTTTTCTTGGGAGACAATCGGCGTGGCGCCGGTAGCAGTAACTTCCGCCGGCGCTTCCGGAACTGGGTTGGCTCCTCCAGATGAAACCGCGTAGGTCCCCTTTATGCGGGTCGACATCAACATCGCGGTAATGAGGAGCGCTGCCGCCAGATAGTAAGGCGCCCCTGGCAAATACACCGGGTTCTTTGGATTAATGAACCAACCGAAGATTTTCAGAAAAATCCAGGGTCCGATAATGAAGGTGATGGAACGCATGCTTTGGATCGCGCCTTGCAGCTCGCCTTGTTCCTTCTCGCTGACCCGATGGGTCATCATCGATTGCGCCGCTGGCATGGCGATATTCCACAATGAAATGATCGGGATCGAGGCAAGATAAGCCGCGCTGTTGCGAGCCCAACCGGCAACAGCCATTCCCGCCGCTCCGAAAAATTGGCCTGTATAAAGGGTGCGCTTTTCGCCCCAAAGCTTCACCACTCGACCAGTCAGACCGCCGGAAATTGCAGCCGTGCAAATCCCGACAACCATTAACGAGAGCCCAATCCATTTTTGGTTCCACGCGTATCGATAAATCGAGTAGAGCGCCCAAACGCTGAACACGTTGTGAGCGGTGTAGGCGAGAAATTGAATCGTGGCCAGTCGCCACAACTCGGGATGGGATCGCAACAACACCAATGAGCCGACAGGATTGGCGCGGCGAAGCGCGAACGGTTTCCGCTGTTCGCGAGCAAGCGATTCCGGGACGAATAAAAATCCCCACAACCAATTGGCCAGGCTCAACCCGGCCGCGACCCAAAACGCGAGCCGCGGATTGATGTCACCGACCAAACCGCCAATAGCCGGGCCAAAAGTAAAACCCACGCCGAAAGCGACGCCGATCATTCCATACGCGCCGGCGCGTTTTTCCTTCGGCGTCACGTCAGCGATGTAAGCCATCGCCGTTGGAATACTCGAAGTCGTGATTCCAGAAATGATGCGGCCGAGAAAAAGCCAGCCGATCGTCGGGGAGAGCGCCATCACGACGTAGTCCAGTCCCAGCCCAAGGTTGGACAGTAAAATAATCGGCCGCCGGCCGAACCGGTCCGACAAAACGCCAAGCACCGGTGAGAAAATGAATTGCATCAAGGCAAACACCACAGCGAACCGCGCGCTCCAGGTAGCGGCGTCGGTCATTTGGCCGCCCAGAAAATCGAGAATCAGTTTCGGTAAAACCGGAATGATTAATCCCATGGCGAGGATATCCAGGGTCACGGTGACCAGGATGAAAATGAGAGCGGCCTGGCGGTTCTTCATTAAGAGTGACGAGTGACGAGTGACATGTGACGAGCGATCAGACTATTAATTCTTTACTTGCCACTCGTCACTTGTCACTGGTCACTTATTTTCAGCTCTTGAAATGTACATTCCGTCCCTCAACCGCGTTGAAGATCGGAAATCGATCAACGCGTTCATTCACGCCCACGGTTTCGCGACGCTGATTACAACCGGCGATGACGGAATAACTGCCAGCCATCTGCCGGTGTTATTCGATGAAAACGCGAACGTGCTTCGCAGTCACATGGCGCGAGCGAATCAGCAATGGAAACATTTCGACAACGGCAACGAAGTGCTTTGCATTTTTCACGGACCGCACGCCTACATCTCGCCGTCCTGGTACGAACAGCAGCACACAGTTCCGACCTGGAATTACGCGGTTGTTCACGTCTCCGGAAAACCGTCACTCGTCGATGACGCCGAACTGAAGCAGATCGTTCTCGAAACGACCGCGAAATTCGAATCGCCGATGCCGCAGCCGTGGAAGATGTCATTATCAGAAGAGGAAATCGCGGGGATGTTGAAGGCAATCGTTGGCTTTCGAATCGCGATCACGCGGGTGGAAGCGAAGTTCAAGCTCGGTCAAAATCGATCCCGTGAAGATCAGGAAAAAATGCTTGGCAATTTGCAGGCCGCGCCGGATGAGGAGAGTCGTGCCCTCGGACGATTCATTGCCGCGCAATTGAAAGAAATTTGACCCGTTTCCGAATGATCGGTAGAACGGCGCCACCCGATGAGTCGGACCTTCACTCTTATTGGATTCGCAATTTGCCTGGCGTTTTTGCACGCCGGCAGCGGACGAGTATGTCGAATCGAAGTCGCCGGACGGAAAGTTTGCCCTGCACGTCACGCGCGGCGACCAACAGCCTTTCCTCCAAAGCGATGCGTTGATGGAGCGGGCAACGCGCAGGGTGATTGTCGATTTGGACAAAGACGCGCTTTTTGCACCGGACGCGAAGCTTGTTTGGTCGCCCGATTCTCAACGATTCGCGTATGTGCGCGAAATCAAGGACGATCCTCACGCCGTCGGCACTCGGGTCTTTCAGCGGAACGGCGCGACCTTCGACGAAATCAAATTACCCGATCTGCCGCCGCCAAAGCTCCCGACCCAGGCATCGCGATCGGAGAAAGACAGAGTGTATATCAAGCCGGTCCGATGGCCGGACGCCACTTCGCTCGAGCTCAACTACGAAATTATCACTGATGATGGTTGGCGTGGCGCGGAAACGATTTCACTCAAGTTCGATGGGCAAAATCCGCCGGCGATCGTCAAGATCGAAGCAGAGCCGGTGTCGATCCTGGACTATTTTCTGTTGCTGCCCGATGACACGCTGGAAGGCGCACCGCGTCACTGGCGGCAGTACGCAAACGTAATCGACAAGAAGAATGGATTCATGAGCGTCGAGGGCGACGGCGCGCAGCCGAACTTCCAAGCCGCGTTGTTTCGTTATCGGGATGGCCGTCCATTGCTCGCGGTGTGTCAGGCGGAGTTGGAAAGTGACGACCCTCTATGCGTGAGCGTGCAATTTTTCGGCCTCGGCCCGGACGGCAAAATGAAGAAAATGGATCGCAGCATATTTCCGGTTCACGACGAATGGGAGTCCGGCGAGCAGAATGAAAAGTATGAAGATTTACGTTTCATTTTTCCGCGACAAGGCCGAACGGTCTTGGTCCGGAGCGCGAAAACGAAAAAGATTTTGCATAAGGTGACCTGGAACGGCGAAAAGTTTGTGGAGGAGAAGAAATGACCAGGGTGAACGCTGCCTCCAATTAGCGGAATGAAATGCTGCCGCTCTTTTGCACTTTCATTCAGTGCCGCGTTGATATTCTCGAGCTGTGGCGGACACGACACGGTCAGGCCGACTGCGATCCATCCGAGACCGACGCGCGCGGGCGAATTCGATCAAGTCGGTACCGTGAGCCTGTATCCAGGCGAATCCTGCGCATCACAAGTCGTGTTCCTGTTTCACAGCGGTTCGCAATCAACCTCGATGGCGGCGCCGTTCCACGTCTCAAAAATTCTCACTGAGGCAGCGCACAATCACAAAACCGTGCACGTCGCCGGCAAATGGCGCCGCGGTAAAACGGCCGATTGCACCTACATCGAAGCTACCGCGGCCGACCTGATCCAGAAATCGTTCTGGTAAAATCAAGAATGCTGTCTGACTACAGCAGGCAGCTCGACTGGAGGTAAATATGGAATGGATCGCTAATCCGCAGATATGGATTGGTCTGCTCACTCTCACGTCGCTCGAGATCGTTCTCGGGATCGACAACATCGTTTTCATTTCGATTGTCGCCGGCAAACTGCCCACCGAACAGCAGGACCGCGCGCGTCGCACCGGTCTGGCACTCGCGATGATCACGCGGATTCTGCTTTTACTTTCGCTGACCTGGGTCATTGGCTTAACCACGCCGTTGCTCACGATGTTTGGACTCGAAGTGACCGGCCGCGAGCTGATCCTAATTGCCGGCGGTTTGTTTCTGATCGCGAAAAGCACGCGCGAGATCCATCTCAAGCTTGAGGAAGAGGATGAGCACGGCATCGCGCGCAAACGCGTTACGTTTGGCGCAGTGTTGCTGCAAATCCTACTGCTCGACGTGATCTTCTCTCTCGATTCCGTCATCACCGCGGTCGGCATGGTCGATCACATCGCAGTGATGATCGCCGCGGTCATGCTCGCCGTTGCGGTGATGATGTTTTTCGCGGGCATCGTCAGCCGGTTCGTTGATCGTCACCCAACGATAAAAATGCTGGCGCTGAGCTTCCTGCTCCTGATCGGCGTCAACCTGATCGGCGACGGCCTCGGGTTTCACATTCCAAAAGGCTACACCTATTTCGCGATGGGCTTCTCGATTTTCGTCGAGATGCTCAACCTGAAGGTCAGGAAACGGAAACTCGCGGCTGCTTAATAGCGGTAATGCTCTGACTTAAACGGGCCGTCGGCTGAAACGCCGAGATACTCGGCCTGTTTCTCCGTCAGCTTGGTGAGCTTCACACCGATTTTGTTCAAATGGAGACGCGCGACTTCTTCGTCGAGTCGCTTTGGTAAAACGTAGACGCCGGGTTTGTAGACGTCTTTGTTGTTCCAGAGATCAAGCTGTGCGAGCACCTGGTTCGAAAATGAATTCGACATCACGAAGCTCGGGTGACCGGTTGCGTTGCCTAGATTTAGCAGTCGGCCTTCCGACAGCAGGAAAATTTCGCGGCCATCCGGAAATGTATATTTGTCCACCTGCGGCTTGATGTTCGTCCGCTTTACGCCGTCGGCCTCGTTAAGCGCATCGACCTGAATCTCGTTGTCGAAATGGCCGATGTTGCCGACCACCGCCTGGTCCTTCATTTTTCGCATGTGCTCGAACGTGATCACGTCGGTGTTACCGGTCGCGCTGATGTAAATGTCACCGCGGCCGAGGGTATTTTCGATCGTGGTGACTTCGTAACCTTCCATCGAAGCCTGGAGCGCGTTAATCGGATCGATCTCGGTGATCACCACCCGCGCGCCCTGGCCGCGCAGTGATTGCGCGCAACCTTTGCCGACGTCGCCATAACCGCAGATCACCGCAACCTTGCCGGCGATCATCACATCGAGCGCGCGATTTAGTCCGTCGACCAGCGAATGCCGGCAACCGTAAAGATTATCGAACTTCGATTTGGTAACGGAATCGTTGACGTTGATTGCAGGGACGAGCAGCCGGTTTTCCTGCGCCATCTTATAGAGACGATGCACGCCGGTAGTCGTTTCTTCCGAAACGCCGCGCCAGTCTTTCGCGATCTCGTGCCAGCGATACGGATTCTCCCGTTGCACTTCGAGCAACAGATCCTTGATGACCTGCTCTTCTTTGTTCGCCGATTTGGATTTCGCCCAATCGCTGCCTTCTTCGAGCTCGTAACCTTTGTGAATCAGTAACGTCGCGTCGCCGCCGTCATCCACAATCAACTGCGGGCCCTTGCCGTCCGCGTGCGAAAGCGCGCGATAAGTGCACCACCAATACTCTTCGAGTGATTCGCCTTTCCACGCGAAAACTGGAACGCCGGTCGTGGCGATCGCCGCCGCGGCATGGTCCTGGGTTGAAAAAATGTTGCACGAAGCCCACCGAACTACGGCGCCAAGCTCGGCCAATGTTTCGATCAACACCGCGGTCTGGATCGTCATGTGCAGCGAACCGGTGATCCGGACGCCGGCCAGTGGTTTCGATTTTGAATGCTTTTCGCGGATCGACATCAATCCGGGCATTTCTTTTTCCGCGATTGAAATTTCCTTGCGGCCAAAGTCGGCCAGCGAAATATCGGCGACTTTGTAATCCTGTTTCGTTTTAGTTTCAGTCGTTGTCGTGCTCATAAGTTTTTTTACAATAATCGCCACTTACCATTCTCTAACCAACAACAAACCCTCACACCCCCCCTCTGCGAAAATCTGCGAAATCTGTGGACTAGTTTGCTGCTCTTTTGAGTTCAGCCGCTTTGTCGGTTCGTTCCCAAGTGAGATCTGGGTCGTCCTTACCGAAGTGTCCGTAATTGGTGGTCTTGCTGTAGATCGGCCGCAGGAGATCGAGTTGCTTGACGATGTCGGCGGGTTTGAAGCTGAACACCTTTTTCACCGCGTTCTCGATTCTCTCCTCATCGACCGAATTGGTGAGAAAGGTATTAACGTTGACGCTGACCGGTTGCGGATGTCCGATCGCGTAGGCGAATTGAATTTCGGCGCGTCGCGCCAGGCCGGCAGCGACAATATTTTTTGCGACCCAACGTGCCATATAGGCCGCGCTGCGATCGACCTTGCTCGGATCCTTGCCAGAAAATGCGCCGCCCCCATGACGGCCCATACCGCCGTAACTATCGACGATAATCTTGCGACCGGTCAGGCCAGTGTCGCCTTGTGGTCCGCCGACTACAAAACGTCCGGTCGGATTGATCAGAAATTCAGTGCTGTCACTCAGCATATCGTTAGGCAAAACTTTGCGGATCACTTTCTCGACACAGAATTTAACAATTTCGTCGTGTGAAACATCGGCGGTGTGCTGCGTTGAAATCACAACGTTGGAAATTCCCACCGGCGTCAGCCCTTCGTAGATTACCGAGACCTGCGATTTCGCGTCGGGCCGCAGCCAGGCACACTCGCCGTTTTTGCGAATTCGGGTCAGCTCGCGTCCGAGCCGATGTGCAAACATGATCGGCGCCGGCATGAGCTCCGGGGTTTCGTCAGCAGGCGAAGCCGAACATCAAACCTTGATCGCCTGCGCCCTGCTCGGCGTGACCTTTGCCGTCCGCATCCTTCTGATCGACACCCTGCGAAATATCGGACGATTGATCGGTGAGAATGTTGCTGATGAAAACCTTGTTGGCGTGGAACACATCGTCATCGTTGACGTAACCGATCTCCTCGATCGCGCTGCGCACAATCTGGTCGATGTTCAAAACCGAGGTGAGTGAGCGCCGTTCTTTCTTCAACAGCGGCACGGTGATTTCGCCACCGACGATCACGACATTGCTTTTGGCGTAGGTTTCACATGCGACCCGGCTTGTCGGATCGAGTCGCAGACAAGCGTCGAGCACTGCATCTGAGATGGTATCGCAAACTTTGTCGGGATGACCTTCGCCAACGGATTCGGAAGAAAAGATGTAACGACGCGACATATAAGAAGTGACGGATGATTACAGACGGATGACGAGAGAAGAGATCAAGCAGTCAGCAACATATTGACCAATCATGATACGTAGATATATCGTTTGGTCTCAGAATGCCGTCAACGATTAATTTGCTCAAGCTCCTGGCCGATCCAACCCGGCTTCGCCTGCTCTTGCTCCTGGAACAGGAAGAGCTTTCGGTGGCCGAGCTTCAGCAGATTCTCGGCATGGGGCAATCGCGGATCTCCAGTCATTTGGCCCAGCTCAAACGCGCCGGGGTCGTGGAAGATCGTCGGGCCGGAAAAAATGTTTATTACGGGGCGAACAAGGGCGACGGCAAAAACGGAGCCCGCAGCCGGATGCAGGAAATGATCGAAATTCTTGCCCGCGACATCCCGGAAACGGCGCGCGATCGGACGGCTTTGAAACTTGCCCTGCGGAAACGTCAGGACAAAGCGCGGGAATATTTTGACGAGCTCGCCGGAAAATTTGGACGCAGCTATGTCCCGGGACGGTCGTGGAAAGCGCTGTCGCATGCGCTGATTTCATTGGTGCCGCGGCTGACGATTGTCGATTTGGGCGCCGGCGAGGGAACGCTCTCCCAATTACTCGCTCGCAATGCCCGCAAAGTCATCGCCGTCGATAATTCGCCAAAAATGGTTGAGTTCGGTTCGAAACTGGCGAGGGAACACGGCTTTGATAATCTCGAATACCGGCTGGGCGACCTTGAAGATCCGCCGATTGCAAAGGAGAGCGTCGATCTTGTCGTGTTGAGCCAGGCTCTTCATCACGCGATCAAGCCGGAGCGCGCAATCGAATCGGCCCATCGCATTCTCAAAAAGAACGGCCGCATCGTCGTGCTCGATTTGCTCAGTCACAACTTCGAAAAAGCGCGCGAGCTTTACGCCGACCGGTGGCTTGGATTCAGCGAAGTAAGATTGCACGAGCTTCTCGAGCAAGGCGGATTCCGCGACGTCGACGTCTCGGTGGTCTCGCGGGAAAAGCAAAACCCGCATTTTCAGACCGTATTCGCAACCGGAGTGAAGTGAACGGCGTCTTGGATTTGCCTGTCTAACCGTTGCCGTTGAACATTAACGTACCTGGACCTGTGGCTATGACCGGCTTTTTCGAAGAGCTGAAGCGACGCAAAGTGTACCGCGTCGCCATTGCCTACATCGTCGCGGGTTGGGCGCTGGCCCAGGGGCTCGCCCAGGTTCTTCCGGTGTTCGACGTTTCGAATTCGGTTATTCGTCTCGTCATCGCGCTGTTACTAATCGGATTTCCGGTCGCGCTGGTGCTGGCGTGGGTGTTCGACATCACGCCCTCCGGGATCCGGCGCACCCCAAGTGTAACAACCCAAACCGCGCCCAGCACTACCCACCGTCGTCGCAATCTCTTCCTGCTCGCCGCCGCCGGGGTCGTCATTTCCGCGGCCGTCGGATTTTTTGTTCTGCCGCGCGCTGTTGCCCACAAGGTCGACAAATCAATCGCGGTCCTGCCGTTTGAAAATTTCAGCGACGAAAAGGAAAACGCTTATTTCGCCGACGGAATCCAGGACGATATCCTGACCAACTTGTCCAAAATCGGAGACCTGAAAGTGATTTCTCGCACGTCCGTCATGCCGTATCGGGGCAAGACGTCCAATGTTCGCGAGATTGGCAGGGCGTTAGGGGTGTCGACGATTCTTGAAGGAAGCGTTCGTCGGTCCGGCAATCGGGTTCGAATTAACGTCCAGCTAATCGACGCGAATAACGATGAGCACATCTGGGCCAGCGATTACGATCGGGATCTGACCGACGTCTTTGCGATCCAGACCGATCTTGCCGAAAAGATCACCGACGCGTTGAAAGCAAAGCTGTCGCCTTCAGAAAAAGCGTCGATGGAGAAGAAGCCGACGCAAAATAACGAAGCTTATCTCGCGTTTGTTCGCGCCCACGATTTGTGGACCAGCTCGCATGACGAGACCGATAAATTGAAGGAGGGGGAACAACTCTATCAGCGCGCGGTTGATCTCGATCCGAAATTTGCGCTCGCCTATGCCCGTTACTCGCAACTGGAAAGCTGGTTTGTGCATTCGATCGAAGGATCGTCAGGCCGGAAAGAGAAGGCGCGCGAACTGGCCAAACAGGCTTTGGCATTGCAACCGGAATTACCGGAAGCGCATCTCGCCCAGGGATTCGTCCATTACTATGTCGATAACGATTTCGACGCTGCTGCTCGCGAGTTTGAGATCGCGCGAGCCGGCCTGCCGAACGAGGCGGAAGTTTATCTCTCGCTTGGCGCCATCCAGCGCCGGCAGGGAAAATGGGTTGAATCAAATGCCAGCCTCGAAAAAGCGGTCAGCCTGAATCCGAATGACGTTTGGACGATGCAGAACCTGGCGATCAGTTACGAAATGCAACGCAATTTCGACGGAGCGAACAAAGTTTTAGACCGCGCTCTTGCCATCGACCCGAGCGCTTTTGGTCTTCTTGAAACCAAAGCCAAAGTCGCGATGGAAGCAAAGGGCGACCTCAGCGTGGCCGACAACATAATTGCGAAGGCGGACACAACTAAGTTGGGTCCGGAGCTTCAGGCCAAGATCGCCACCGGCAAGGCCAGTCTTTATCTGTTGCGCCGGCAATATGCGGCGGCCTTAAGTGAAGCCGAAAAAATTCCCGATTCTGCGCTCGCTTCGTATCCGTCGGCGGTATGCGGCAAATACATCGCGATTGGCGACGCCAAGCGAGGATTGGGTAATGAAGCCGGAGCCCGCGAAGCGTTCTTAAAAGCAAAACAGCGCGCTGAAGATTTTGAAAAGCAGAATCCGGATGTCGCCAACGTTGTATCGCTGGTTGCCGGGATTCACGCACGGTTGGGCGAAAAAGACGCTGCGATTTCTGGAATTAATCACGCACTGCAGTTGCTCCCCGAAAGTAAAGACGCTTTCGGCGGGCCGGAGATCACCGAAAATGCCGCTGAGATTTACACGATTCTGGGCGACACCGATAAAGCAGTTGCCATCCTGGATGGATTGCTTCAGAAACCCGCCGCGATAACCGTTCCGCTCTTGAAGTTGAACCCGATTTGGGATCCCTTGCGCAAAGATCCGCGATTCCAGGCATTGATTGAAAAATACGGTGCGAAAGTTTAGCGCCGGAATTTTCGTCCTGCTGGTTTTATCGACTGCCAAAGCGCAGTGGACGCAGATTTCCAGTCAAGCGGAGGCTTCGTCGGGGAAAGGAATCGAGCACCGCTATCTGGTGGTGGAGGACGCCGCCAGCGGAGATCGTGCATCGGTTGAGCTCGCGATTTTTTCCATGAAGTCATGCCGGCTTACCGTGGTCGACCGCGCGACCGAACCGCGCGCCGATTTGGAGGATGTAATGGCCGACGGAAATTTTCTGGCGGGCGTCAACGGCGGCTATTTCGATCCGGAGTACCGGCCGATTGGCTTGTTGGTCGTCGACGGTAAAGTTGTCACTCCGTTGCAAAAAGCGCGTCTACTTACGGGCGTGCTCAGTTCGGTCGCGAAGAAAGTTCAAATTTCGCGAGTGGCCGAATTTTCGATGACGCAAAAGCCAGATGCAGCGGTTGAGTGTGGCCCGATGATCGTGGACACGGGCAAATCCGTCCACGGCTTGGAGTCCACAAGAACCGCGCGGCGCACCTTTGCCGCTGTCGCGATTGGTGACAAAGCGGCAATCGGTTTTTGTTCGGACGTAACTCTGGCGGATTTGTCGAACGTTCTCGCCGCTGTCGCCATTCCCGGTTTCAAGATCCAGCGCGCGATCAATCTGGACGGCGGTTCGTCGAGCGCATTTTGGTTTAAGCGCGCGAATGGCGGTGCGTTTTCGATCGGTGAACAAAAACCGGTGCGCGATTTCGTGGCGATCGTTCCGCGGTAGTCGTGCAGCAGATTTCGCAAATTCCTGAGCGCATCCTCTTCCGATCTGCGAGAATCTGCGTAATCTGCGGATTTCAATGAGGACGTTTGGCGGATTCAGGTTGGGTGACAACGACTTTTACGGGGAAGTTGTTGGCGATGACGTTCAGGTGTTGGGCAAGCCCTATTGGACCGGGGTCCAACCGACTGGCGAAGTGCGAAAACTCTCCGAGTTAGCCATCAATGTCCCAGTCGCGCCGTCGAAACTCATTGCGGTGGGATTGAATTATGCCGATCACATCGCGGAAATGAAGCGGACGCCGTTGGGCACGCCTTTGATCTGGTTTAAGGCGCCGACTTCGCTTTTGGCGCACGAAGGCGCAATCGAGATCGCGTTTCCCGAGCACCAGACCGATTACGAAACCGAGCTTGGGATCGTCATCGGCCGGACGGCCAAAAACGTTTCCGTCGAACAGGCCGGCGATTTTATTTTTGGATTCACCCTCGGTCTCGATATCAGCGACCGCGATTTGCAGAAATCGGAGAAACAATTCGGTCGCTGCAAATCGTTCGACACCTACACGCCGGTGGGTCCGTTCGTTTATGCCGAGGTCGATGTCGGTGATTTAAGAATCGAGCTGCGGCAAAATGGCGAAGTGCGGCAGAGTGCGCGGACCAGCCAGATGATTTATCCGCCGGCTGAGGTCGTTTCGTTCGCCAGCCAATCGCTGACCTTATTGCCAGGCGATGTGATCCTGACCGGAACTCCGTCTGGGGTGGGTCCAATTCGAACTGGGGACCAACTGGAAGCGCGGATAGGTGATTGGCCGCCGCTGCGCAATCGGGTGATCACGCGCGGATAAGTTTTAACACGTGGCAGAAAGTTTATGGCTTCGCGTTACATCCTCCAGCCGTGGCTAATGCGAAATATTAAGCAGCGCTACCCGTAAGGGCGTCCACTAAAGAAAAGTGAAAAGTTTTGCTCGACTCGCCTCCAACCCTTTTGGGATAAAAGCACTCCACCGAGCTGTAAATTCAAATCCGCCGAAACTATGAAAACATTCCTAAGTCTTTGTTTAAGTATGATTGCGCTGACTGCGTTTGCTCAGGCGCCGCAGCGGCCGGGTCAGCAACCGCCGCCTCCGAACGCGCCGCCTCCAGCTGGCGCGCCGGCGGGCGCACAACCCGGCGCTCCCGGTCAGCCGCCTCCCGCAGGAATGCCGCCCGGCGCTCCTGGTCAACCTGCAGGCGCTCCCGGTATCGCCGCTCCCGGTGCTCCAGGCCAACCCGCGGGTGCTCCCGGTGCACCTGGCGCTCCCGGTATAGCCGCTCCAGGTTCCAGCGTTACAGCTACGTTAGCTCCGGCTCCCAGCGCATCGGCCGCGCCGGCTGCGCACTTGTACGAAACCAAAGTCACCGGAAATTACTTCATCGATAAGTTCAACCAGGGCGGTCCGGTGATGTGGCCGATCCTGATCGTGTCGATCGTCGCGATTACGGTGGTGATCGAGCGAGTTTTCTGGTGGAGCGGCCGCTGGTTCCGTCGCGACCCGAAGCGCATCGAGAAAGTTTTTACCGCGATCGAAGTTGGCGACGTCGCGGAAGCGTCGCGCTTGTCGCGCGATTCACGCGATCCGGTTCTGCGTATGATCTGGAACGGATTGAATCACCAGCACGCGTCGTTGCAGGGCGCGTTACAGGTTGCCGCCGGTATTGAGATCAAACGTGCCGGCCGGTTCCTCGTGGTCATGGACACGTTGGTTACGCTCGCTCCGTTGCTCGGTTTGTTGGGAACGGTTACCGGACTGATCAAGGCGTTCGGCGCTCTTGGGCAATGAAGAAATCGCGGTCATCGCCGTTACCGGCGGTATCGCGGAAGCGCTGATCGCGACCGCTTGCGGTCTCGGTATCGCGATCTTCTCGTTTGATTCCGTTTAACTTTTTCACGTCCCGAGTGTCTAACTTAGAGTTCGAACTGCAGACCGCAGCCACGAACCTCGAAGTTATGCTGGAAGCTCAAAACAAGGGACGCCGCGAGGAAGCGACAATCGGCCATTCATCCTCGTCACCGAGCTCGGCCAAAGGCTCCTCGATCTAAAAAGTTATGCGCGTTAGCTCGCCGATTCCTCATCACAAAGCACGGATCGAGATCATCCCGTTGATCGACATCATGTTCTTTTTGTTGGCGAGCTTCATGATGGTGAGCCTGAGCCAGGTGCACATGAAGGGCATGAAAGTAAATCTGCCCACTGGCCAGACGGGAGAAACCCAGGCCAAAAACGAGTACATCAGCGTCTCGGTGGATCGCGACGGCCATCCCTATTTCGATAAGGAAGAAATGCGGAGCTATGACGATTTGGCGGCGCGACTGAGAAAGGTGCACGACGAAAATCCGGAAGCGAAAGTGTTCGTCCGCGGCGATGCCGACACCGTTCACTTCAACATCATCCGTGTGCTCGATACCTTGCGCTCAGTTGGTTTTTACAAAGTTGCGTTTGAAATCAAGAGTGAGGGGCTAAAGAACATGCCCGGACCTTCAGGTGGACCGTAAACATGCCTCAGCCGCTTCTTTATAAACCACCACCGAGCTGGCAATTTTGGGCCGCTTTCGCCGGCGCCATATTGATAGAAGCTGGTTCGGTTGTGATCGCAGGAATGAAGCACGAGGCGCCCGCTGTCGATTTGTCGCAAATTCCAACCGCGACGGTTGAAGCAACATTGCAGCCGGAAGATCAACCCACGCCGCCGCCGGAAGATATTCCAATTCAGGAGCCGCCGCCGATTCCGGACGTGGCGGAATTTCACGAAGAAAAACCGCCGCCGCCGAAAACCAACAAACCGACCGGACCGGTTAAAGCACCTCAAGGCGTTACGCGGAACAATGTCGATTACCGGGGCGAAGGCATTGGCCACTTATGCGCCAAAGCCGGAGTATCCTTACGAAGCGCGCAGCCGCCACCAAACCGGCAATGGCGTTTGTGTAGTTAGCGTGGATCCCGGCACGCGGCAGCGTGACCGATGCTACGATGGCCCAAAGTATCAGCCCCATCTTGGATCAGTCGACCTTGAGCGCATTTCGACGATGGAAGTTTAAGCCGGGAACCGTGTCGAAGGTGAAGATCCCTATCACCTACACAATGACCGGAGCGTCGTATTAATTATGCAGGTCACTTCTCCCATTCCTAAGAAGCACGCGCGGATCGAGATCATTCCGTTGATCGACATCATGTTCTTCCTCCTGGCGAGTTTCATGATGGTGAGCTTGAGCCAGACTCACATGAAAGGCATTAAAGTCGCATTGCCTTCGCCGCAGCAAGCGCAGCCAAACGAATTAAATAGACCTATCTCGATTCGCATCGGCGCTGGCGGCATTATCAGTTTCGACGGACAAGTCGTGCTGGACGATCAGGTGATGCCCCGGTTGTTCCAACTTCACGCGGCGAATCCGGACCTCAAAGTTTCGATCAGCGCTGAGGGGATGGCGAGACATGGCGATGTGATCGATACGCTTGATAAAGTCCGTCGCGCGGGAATTCAAAAAGTCGGTTACCAAATTCGTGCCGCGACACCGGGTAACGCCGCGCCTGCCGGGCCGGGCGCGCCGCCCGCCCCGCCCCCGCCGCATTAATCGGCGATTTGGGGTAGCCGTTTACGCAATGCTTCGACGGCTTTGGCTCGATGGCTGATTCTATTCTTTAGTTTCGGCATTATTTCGCCAAACGTCCGATCGAATCCGGCCGGTTGGAAAACTGGATCGTAGCCAAACCCGTTTGGGCCGCGCGGCGGATCGACAATCGTTCCTTCAACCGATCCGCTAAAAGTGCAGATAAGTTTTCCGTTCTGCGCGAGCGCGATCACGCAATGGAAGCGAGCGACGCGCTTTTCGTCCGCCACATTCCGATCGCGCAGTTCGGAAAGCAGCTTTTCAATGTTTTGCTGATCCGTCGCGTTTTCGCCCGCGTAGCGCGCCGAATAAATTCCCGGGGCGCCGCCGAGCGCATCAACCTCCAGCCCGGAATCGTCAGCGATCACAATTTTACCGATCGCATTTGAAACCGGCACGGCCTTCAAAATAGCGTTCTGTTCAAACGTGCCGCCCGTTTCGCGCGGCAGCTCAATCTTTTCGTAACTGCTGAGATCGACGAGGTTGAATTGATCACCGAGCAGGTCGTGAAATTCACGTGTCTTATGCTTGTTTCGCGTCGCTAGAACCAGCTCCGGCACGATCCAACCATCTTCCTTTTGCGAATTCGTGTCCATTCGTGTCCATTCGTGGTTGAGAATTTCCGATGACCAGCGAGCGCCGCAAACCTTATCCGTTCGACCAGATCGAGCCAAAGTGGCAAAAAATCTGGGAGGAACGTCAAAGTTTTCACGCGCTGAATCCCGGCGAGAAGAACTTCGATCCAGCAAAACCGAAGTTCTATGTGCTCGACATGTTTCCGTATCCGAGCGGCGCCGGTTTGCACGTCGGCCATCCGGAGGGTTACACCGCCACCGACATCATTGCCCGCTACAAACGGATGCGCGGGTTCAATGTGTTGCACCCGATGGGATGGGACGCATTCGGCTTGCCCGCCGAACAATACGCGATCAAAACCGGCCAACATCCGGCGATCACGACGCGCGAGAACGTTGCCAGCTTTAAAGCGCAGCTGAAACGCATTGGTTTTTCCTACGACTGGCAGCGCGAGATCAACACCACTGATCCTGGTTACTACAAATGGACGCAGTGGATTTTCCTCAAGATTTACAATTCGTGGTTCAATCCGAAAACAAACAAGGCTGAGCGAATTTCGACGTTTCCCGGTGAGGATCCGGATTCTGTTCGGCTCGCTTACGTCGCGGATGTCGCGGTGAATTGGTGCCAGGAACTCGGGACCGTTTTAGCGAATGAAGAAGTGGTCGACGGCAAAAGTGAAGTCGGCGGATTCCCGGTCGTTCGCCGGCCGAT
Organism: uncultured Verrucomicrobiae bacterium; assembly: GCA_963800015.1. Classification (GTDB taxonomy): domain Bacteria; phylum Verrucomicrobiota; class Verrucomicrobiia; order Chthoniobacterales; family UBA10450; genus AV40. The sequence continues at coordinate 729,028 of CAWCZE010000009.1, forward strand.
GCGGCAATGGATGCTGCGCATCACGACCTATGCCGAACGATTGATAGACGAGCTCGAAGAACTTGATTGGCCACACGGGATCAAATTGCTCCAACAAAACTGGATCGGAAAAAGCGAAGGCGCCGAAATCGACTTCGTTGTAGCCGGGACCGCCGATCCCGGCCACAGAATCCGTGTTTTCACCACCCGCCCCGACACGCTCTACGGCGCGACTTACATGGTGCTCGCGCCGGAACATTCGCTGGTCGACCAAATCGTAACCGAAGAACAATGGCCTGCCGTCCGTGAATATCGCGAGCGCACCGCGCGGAAAAGCGACCTCGAACGCGCCGAGTTGTCGAAGGAAAAAAGCGGCGTTTTCACCGGAGCATTCGCGATCAATCCTGCGAACGAAGAGAAGATCCCAATTTGGATCGCGGATTATGTTTTGCTTGGTTATGGCACCGGTGCGATCCAGGCCGTGCCGGCTCATGATGAGCGCGATCTCGAATTCGCGCGGAAGTTTGATCTTCCGATCCGCGAAGTTGTAAAACCGCCCGGTGGCGAAGATCCGATCGGTTTCGTCGGCGACGGGGTTGCAATCAATTCACCGATCATCGATGGACTTCCGTCGCGCGACGCCATTCGAAAGATCACATCCTGGCTGGAAGAACGCGGACTCGGTAAACGCGCGATTAATTACAAGTTGCGCGACTGGCTTTTCTCGCGGCAGCGTTATTGGGGCGAGCCGTTTCCAATCGTCTGGGAAAAGTCGGAGCCGGACGGGCATTTAAAACACCGCTCGTTAGGCGAAAACGAATTGCCGGTAGTTCCTCCGCCGCTGGAAGATTACAAACCGACCGGCACTGGCGAGCCGCCGTTGGCCAAAGCGAAGGATTGGGTGCGTTACTCGGACAAAGCGACTCGTGAGCTCAACGTCATGCCGCAATGGGCGGGCTCGTGCTGGTACTATCTGCGGTTTTGCGATCCGAAAAACGATCAACGTTTTGTTGGCGAGGATGCGGAGCGCTACTGGATGGGCTCGTCACTCGTCACTCGTCACTCGTCACTCAAATCCACTCCAGGCGGAGTGGATTTGTATGTCGGCGGCACCGAACACGCCGTGTTGCATCTGCTTTACGCGCGCTTCTGGCACAAGGTTCTGTTTGATCTTGAATACCTCTCGAAACCGGAGCCGTTTCAACGTCTGGTGAATCAAGGGATCATCCTAGGCGAAGACAGCCAGAAAATGTCGAAGTCGCGCGGCAACATCGTCAATCCTGACGACGTAATCCAGCAATACGGCGCCGACGCGTTTCGGTGCTACGAAATGTTCATGGGTCCGCTGGAGCAGATGAAGCCGTGGAGCATGCACGGCGTCGAAGGAGTTGCGCGTTTTCTCGCACGCGTCTGGCGTCTGATAATGACCGAAGATCAGGCGGGTCAGTGGCAGTTGTCAGCTGCGCTCAAAGATTCCGAGTCCACCAAAGCGCAAAACAAGATCCTCCACGCCACGATTAAAAAAGTTACGGAGGATATCGAATCGCTCTCCTTCAACACCGCGATCTCGCAAATGATGATCTTCGTAAATGCATTCACGAATGCGGAAATAGTACCGGCTTCGGCAATGCGGACGTTTTTGGTTTTGCTGAATCCGTTCGCGCCGCACATCAGTTCCGAACTTTGGGAGAAATTGAAGTCGCCGGGCGATATCACCGATCAAAGCTGGCCTGCTTACGATGAAAAATTGCTCGTCGAAGATGAAGTCGAGATCGTCATTCAAATAAATGGAAAAGTCAGAGACCGGATGATGATGTCGATCTCATCCAGCGAAGACGACGTAAAGGCCGCCGTCCTATCGAATCCAAAAATCACCGAACTCATCGCGGACAAGACGGTCCGCAAAGTCGTGGTCGTTCCGAAAAAGCTTGTCAACATCGTTGTCGCCTAACAAAACAGGCGACATGTGGAAGGAATTCAAGGAGTTCGCCGTCAAAGGCAACGCAATCGATCTTGCTGTCGGTGTAATCATCGGCGCAGCGTTTGGAAAAATTGTCAGTTCAATCGTCGAAGATCTCTTGATGCCGCCGATCGGCCGGGTCGTTGGCAATCTCGACTTCAGTAATTTGTATGTTCCGCTATCGGACAAGGTTGCCGCCGGCTTGTCTCTGGCGGAGGCGAAGAAATTAGGGCCCGTTTTCGCCTATGGAAATTTTATCACGACAGCCATCAACTTCGCGATCATCGCATTTTGTATCTTCCTTTTGGTGAAGGGGATAAACAAAATGAAAAAGCCATCAGCGACTGCTACGCCGGTTGTGAAAGATTGTCCGGCCTGCACGATGTCGATTCCAATCAAGGCAACGCGCTGTCCGCATTGCACGACAGAATTGGCGCGGTCTTAGGTGAATAAGTTGTTAATAATTTTTTAGACTAGCGCGCTTTTTGCTGTCATTTACCCAGCTAGAAGATGCTGGGCCCCAAAAAGATAAAATCGCGAACGCGTAATTATTTTCTTTGCCCCTGCCCGCTTCGGTGCTATCTGAGGCGCGGTGTTGCAAATGATAAAAAGCCTTAACCTTACAATAGCTCTTGCAGTTATTTGTTTTCTCGCCGGCTGCGCCGCGGAGAAGACAGTTGTTGAGAAACCATTGGCGGCGGTAGAAACCGCCAATTCACATCTCGGACGAATGCCGAATGTCCGCACTACGGCCTACACCCGAAAAGAAGAGGGCGGAATCAAGAATGCGCTCGGAACATATTTGTCCGGCCGTCACGTAATGAGTGCAGCCGCAGATTGGTCGCGCTTCCCGCTCGGGACGCGTTTCCGAATCTGCAGTACCGCGCGAAGAATTTATCATCGACGATTATGGAACCGCGCTCGTCGGCACAAACACGATCGATCTCTACAAGCCGACGAAGTTGGAAATGAAACGCTGGGGCGTGCGCGTCGTCGACATCGATGTTCTGCAATGGGGCTCGGAACAAAAAAGCCTCGAGGTGCTGGGGCCGCGGGCCAAACATCCGCAGGTTCAATCGATGCTTACCGCTTTACACACCAAAGCTCCGTCGACAACAGTCGCCGTTGCATCGCCCCCGCCGAAATCTTCGACCAAGTCGGAAAAGAAAGTGGCTTCGAATAAGACGAAATCTTCTACGAAGTCCGACAAAAAGGTCGCCTCAAAAAAGACAAAATCTTCAGACAAGTCCGAGAAGGTCGCCTCGAGCAAGGCGAAATCTTCTGAGAAGTCCGAGAAGAAGGTCGCTTCCAAGAAAACAAAATCTCCCGCGAAGTCGGAAAAGGAACTGGCGTCAAGCGAAGCGAAGTCTTCGCCGAAGTCAGAGAAGAAAGTGGCTTCGACCAAAACGAAATCTTCTTCGAAGTCGGCGAAGAAAGTCGTCTCCAGCGCGAACCGATCGTCCGCGAAGTCGCCGTCAAAGCAGGTCTCGTCGAAGAATTCGTCGGACGTGGATTGATTAACGGCGTAGGCCGCCGACTTTCCGGAGGATGAAGATTCTCGTCGTCGGCGGTGCCGGTTACATCGGAAGCGTGTGCGCCGAGCTTTTGCTCGATGAAGGGCACACCGTCTCGATTTTCGACAATCTCACTGAAGGGCATCGAGCGGCGATCGATTCCCGGGCCCAGTTTGTGGAAGGCGACTTGCAGAACCGGGAATTGATCCAAACAACGCTCGCGAATTTGAAGCCCGATGCGGTAATGCATTTTGCCGCCAATGCGCTGGTCGGTGAGTCAATGCAAAATCCTTCCAAGTACTTTCGGAACAATGTCGCCAACGGTTTAAATCTTCTCGACGCCATGGTTTCGGCCGGGGTTCCCAGGATAATTTTCTCATCAACCTGTGCCACCTTCGGGCCGCCGGAACGGTTGCCGATCGACGAATTAACTCCGCAACGGCCAATCAATCCTTACGGCGAATCAAAACTCGCGTTCGAAAAGATTTTGAAGTGGTACGATCAAATTCACGGACTGAAATTCGTCGCGCTTCGCTATTTCAATGCGGCCGGCGCGTCGGCAAAATTCGGCGAGGACCATCGGATCGAAACCCATTTGATCCCGAATGTTCTCAAAGTTGCGCTTGGTGAGAAAAGAAAGCGTCGAAATTTTTGGAACGGATTACGAGACGCCCGATGGAACCTGCATTCGCGATTACATTCACATCATCGATCTCGCCCGGGCCCACATTCTGGCGCTCGGCGCTTCGAAAAGTGATTTTTTCAATCTCGGCACCGGCGGAGGCGCCAGCGTCCGACAGGTGATCGATTCCTGCCGGAAAGTCAGCGGTCGAAAAATCGAAGTGGTGGAGAAACCGCGGCGCCCTGGTGATCCGCCGCGGTTGATTGCCTCGTCGGAAAAAATAAAGCGGGAACTCGGCTGGCAACCGCAGTTTCAATCCCTCGATGTCATTTTGGAAAGTGCCTGGAAGTGGCATCAGAAATTTCCGCGCGGCTACGGCGACTAGACAAATGTGGGAGCCGCCTCAGCGCGGCGATTCTGAATCTTTTCGGGACGCTGAGGCCCTCCCACATTTTGACAAAAGAAAAAAGCGCCCGCGAATTCCTTCGCGAGCGCTTTCAATCCTAACCAACTATCAACGTTCGTTTAGTGATGTTCTTTTTCGTTCGTTGTCGTGGTGGTCGTGGTCGTTTGTTTTTCGATCACATTCGGCGCGTTTGTCAGGACGACTTTGCGCACAACCATGCGATCTCCATCCCGAACGTAGTAAACCGTTGCCGGCGCGTTCGGACGCACTGCCGACCAGGTCACGGTCCGGCCTTCCGGATCAAGGACGGTGGTGTTGCGGTCATAGTAGTATTTCGCCGGTGAGCCGGTCGTTCCCCTCGACTCGAAGGTAAAGTAATCGGAGCCAGGTGTATAGGTCGCGAAGGTTCCGGTGGCTGTGGTTGTGCTCGTCTCACTGACGGTAGTCCCCGCGGCGCCATCCCTGGTCGTGACAGTTGTTGAAGTCTGGGCAAATGCGCTCACGGCGACAAAGCCGCAAGCCACGGCCATTAATTTCGTTAATGTAGTTTTTTTCATAGTTGTCTTTGCATTGGTTACCCAATGCTCTTTGTTGTGAAGAAGTTTGACTCTGCGTAGCGGTCTTTTATTCGATCGCACGCCACAAATGGTTCGCGCCGAGTCGGCTGCCCGGTTTTTGAAAAAATGCAGACGCTTCCAGGTTTCCGAGACTTTTTGCCCGAGGATTGCGGCGCCCGAAATTACATTTTCGCGCAATGGCGCGAGATTTCTCGCCGCTACGGTTTCGTGGAATGGGACGGACCGATTCTGGAACCGACTGAGCTCTACAAGAAAAAAAGTGGCGCCGAAATTGTCGATCAGCTGTTCAATTTTACCGACAAAGGCGATCGTGAAGTTTCAATGCGTCCGGAGCTGACGCCGACATTGGCCCGGGTGGTCGCAGCCCACGAGCGCGCATTCAAGAAGCCGCTCAAGTGGTTTTCAATCGGCCAGTTTTTTCGGTACGAAAAGCAACAGCGCGGCCGATTGCGCGAACATTATCAACTGAACTGCGACCTGATCGGCGAAACTGATTTCGCCGCGGACATCGAGCTGATTGCTCTCTGCATTGATATTCTCCGTTCGTTCGGGCTCACCGAGCAGGACTTTGTCGTTCGAATAAGCGACCGCGAATTCTGGACCGATTTTCTGGAGCAACAGAAACTTCCGGCGGAGCGGTGGGAAGAGGTTTTACAAATCATCGATAAATCCGGGCGAGAGCCGCGCGAAAAGACGGAAGAAAAGCTCGGCAACCTCGCCGGTCCGGTGTTTTCGGTATTCGACAAGGGCGGCCGCAGCGGAAAACTCGATCGTCTCGTAGATGGACTCGGCGCCCGCGGTCTCGCCGGGTTCGTCGACATCGATGTCAAGATTGTTCGCGGACTCGCCTACTACACCGGCACCGTTTTCGAAGTATTCGATCGCGCCGGAAAACTGCGCGCGATTGCCGGGGGCGGGCGCTACGACAAATTGATCGGCCTGTTAAGCGACGGCGCTGTTTCAATGCCGGCGCTCGGTTTCGCAATGGGTGACGTTGTCCTTGGCGAATTGTTGCGCGAACGGGCGGCGTCCCGCGAAAAGCTTGAAACCGCGATCAGAGATCAAAACCGAATCGATATTTATGTGGTGATCGCCAAGGAACAGCGCCGGGCCGACGCGCTCGAACAAATTCAGGAGCTGCGAGATCGCGGTTATCGCGTCGATTATTCGCTAACGGCCGAAAAGGTCGGCAAACAGTTTCAAAACGCCGAGAATGCCGGAGCGCGGATCGCATTGCTTTACGGGGATGAGTGGCCGCAGGTGAAGGTAAAAAACCTCGCCGCCCGCGAGGAATCATTGATTCCAAACGACGCGTTACTGGACAGCGTCGCCAAATTCTTCACTGTCTCCGGCTCCGTTTGATCATGTATCGCACGACCGACTGCAATTCGCTTCGCAAAACCGACATCGGGAAGGACGTCACTCTTGCCGGCTGGGTTCATGTTTCGCGCGATCACGGTGGCGTGATCTTCATCGATCTGCGGGATCGGGAGGGTTTGACCCAGGTGGTATTTCGTCCCGAAGAAAATGCTGCGCTGGCGAAACAAGCCCATGGATTGCGGAGCGAAGATGTGGTTCAGGTATCGGGCAAGGTCGCGCCGCGCGTGCCGGGAACTGAAAATCCCAAACTGGCGACCGGCGACATCGAGGTCATCCCGACTGAGCTAAAAATTCTGAATCGAGCGGACGATCTCCCGTTTCCGATCGACGCCGATATTCACAACGAAGATTTGCGGCTGACCTACCGGTATTACGATCTGCGCCGCCCGGAACTTTCTCGCAATTTGCGAATCCGTCATCGCGCAGCGAAAGCGACCCGCGATTATTTGGATTCCAAGGGCTTCATTGAAATCGAAACGCCGATTCTTTCGAAAAGCACGCCCGAAGGCGCGCGAGATTTTCTGGTCCCCAGCCGGCTGGCGCCTGGGAAGTTTTACGCTTTGCCGCAGGCGCCGCAGCAATACAAACAATTGCTGCAGGTCGCCGGTGTCGAAAAATATTTCCAAATCGCAAAATGTTTTCGAGACGAAGATCTTCGGGCCGATCGTCAACCGGAATTCACCCAGATCGATATCGAAGCATCGTTTGTTGAGCCGAACGACATTTTCGCGCTGACCGAGGGAATGCTGTCGGCGATTTTCAAAGCCGCCCGCAACGTGGAGATCAAAACGCCGTTCGAGCGCCTGACCTATCGTGAAGCAGTCGGCCGCTTCGGTAGCGACAAGCCCGACCGACGTTTTGGGATGGAGCTGGTCGACCTTAGCGAGGACTTTCGCGCGAGCAGTTTCAAAGTGTTTCGCGGCGCGATCGATTCAGGAGGAGTGGTCAAGGCGATCAACGCCACAGGATTTGCCGGTATCACGATCGGTCAGGTGGACGAACTTACCGAGATCGCGAAGACATTCGGTGCAAAAGGTCTCGCGTTTATCAAGATCGAGAACGGTGAATGGAAATCGCCGATCGTGAAATTCTTTTCCGATGCGGAAAAGGCAGCGCTGAAGTCGAAGCTAAAAATCGAAGAGGGCGATTGCATTTTCTTCGCGGCGGACAAATGGGACATCGCCTGCGAAGTGCTGGGGCGCATTCGTTTGCGCATCGCCGACATTCAAAACTTGGTCGGGAACTCTGCTAAGGGCCAGTCAAATGCCAGTGCGGCTCGCACCTCGGACGTGTGGGATTTTTTGTGGGTTTACGATTTTCCGCTGCTGCAATTCAGCGCCGAGGAAAACAAATGGAACGCAATGCATCATCCGTTCACCCGCCCGAAGACCGAGGATGTGGCGTTGCTCGATGACAAAGCAAAGTTATCCGAGGTGCGGGCCGAAGCCTACGACGTGGTGCTGAACGGCGTTGAGATTGGCGGCGGGAGCATCCGAATTCACGAAACGGAGCTGCAGGACAAAATGTTCGGAGTTCTCGGGATTAGTCCGGAGGATCGCCAACTTATGTTTGGCCATTTGTTGCGCGCGCTGCGGCTCGGCGCTCCGCCCCACGGAGGGATCGCCCTCGGACTCGATCGACTGGTGATGTTGCTGTGCGGCGCGCAAACCATCCGCGACGTAATGGCGTTTCCGAAAAACAATCGCGGCATGGATTTGATGTCCCAGTCCCCCGCCGATGTGGATGCGCGCCAGTTGCGCGAGTTGGGAATCAAGCCGGCGGGTGATGATGCTCGCGGCCAGTCCGGCAAAGAATCGCCACCGAAAAACTGACGATCGGCATCTGCCGGATTATTAATAACCAAGCGCTTTTCTCTTTTCCTGCGCGCCCGGCAAGGCTTCTTTTTTCACCGTAATCGGCTCTGAGCCTGCGTCCTTGATTTCGACCGACTTGGTCTTATTGACGTCGATATCCTTCGCGAATTCCGGGGGCACGTCTGCTTCCGCGTAGATTGCGTGCACCGGACAGACATCAACGCACGCCGTGCAATCGATGCATTCATCGGGATGAATCACGAGTTGATTCTCCATTTCGTAGAAACATGTGACCGGGCACACTTCTACACAGTCCGTAAACTTACAGCCGTTACATTTATCGGTGACAACATGCATGGGAATTCGTTTGGTTGAGAATTATGTAGAGAGCGTTGCTAGTCAATTCCAGTCGGCGTGATGGCTACCGGGTGATGCTCACGGTCAGTCCGGAAAAGAATCGCCACTGAAAAAGTGACGATCGTTCCGAAACAGATCCACCAGGGAAATTCCATCACCGGCAGCCAATCCGGCTGCTGATACAATTTCGTTCCAAACAAAGCGGCGATGTTGTTGGGTAACCCGCTCAGGATCGCAACAACGATGAAGCCGATGATCATCGCCAGCACATTTCCAAAATTGTTGCCGCGCGTTTTCGTCAGCATCCCGGCCAGAAAAATTCCAAGCACCGAGCCGTAAGTGTATCCGTAAATTCCAAGCACGATCGGAATAATCCGGACGTTCGGATAAACGATCACCAGATAGGCAGTTGTAGATGCGACGACGATCATCAGCACGGAGAACCCGATGGTGGCCCAGCGGACCGCGCGCAGGCTCTGTTCGGGAGTCGCGTCTCGATTGATGTAATGCTCGTACCAATCCCGAGTGAAGCTGGTGGCCAGGGCGTTGATCGCTGTGCTCAGCGAACCCATCGCGGTCGCGAAGATTCCAGCGAGCAACAAGCCGCGAATCCCGACTGGCATTTCATAGAGAATGTAATGGCAGAAAATTTCGTTCGGCGTTTTCGGCAGGGTCGGGTCGTTGATGCGTTTGATAAAAAACCCAGAGCAACACGCCGATGCTGAGAAACGTGAACGCGATCGGAATGTCGGCGAGGCCGGACATGATCAGCGACCGCCGGCTGCGGCGAACATCGGGCGCGGTCAACATTCGTTGGACCATGTCCTGATCGGTGCCGTGTGTCGACATGGTCATGAATGTCGATCCAATCAGGCCGGCAAAAATCGTGTACTCGATCTGCGAACATGCCTTTGATTTTGTCCCAGCCGCTTTTCGCCGGATCGAGGCCGGTGGCGATGAAATCGGAAAAATGAAAACCGCCGATGACGTTGCGCGATTTCATGTCCAGCCGCCGGGAATTGCGAAGTAAAGCAGGCCGAGCGGCGACGAGGCGCTGCCAATCATAATAGAAGCCTGGATCACATCGGTCCAAATAACCGCCTTGATTCCACCGAGCGTCGTGTAAATCGCGGTCAGAATAACAATCACCACGACGGCGCCGATGTAGATGAAAAGGGTTTCGGTTTGATCCGGGCGCGACGCCACGAATCATTTCGTAGCCGAGCAGCAAGCGCGATGGCCGCGACGTATAGGCGGGCGCCGGATGCGAGCAGGCGCGTAAAAAGGAAAACGGCTGACGCGGCATTTTTGGTCCCGACCCCGAAACGCGCGGTCAGATATTCGTAAATCGAGTAAACTTTGTAGTCGTAGTACGGGCTTGATGAAAATGTAGCTGACCAGAATGCGCGCCAGGATCGTGCCGAGGGCGAGCTGCAAATAGGTGTAGTTGCGAAACGTGAAACCTTCGCCGGGGGTGCCGAAAAATGTTCCGGCGCTGGTTTCGGCGGCGATGAGCGAAGCGAGCATTGCCCACCACGGCAATTTGACGGCGACCGAGCGCGAAATCGGCAAGGCTTTCTTCCTTGCGGCCCATGTACAGGCCGATGGAAATGATGACGACGAAGTAGATGAAGCAGAACTCCGCTATCGATGGCCAGTCGTCGCGTCCATGATGGGCGTTACTTAGCCACAGATGAACACAGATTCACACCGATTCTTGCTCATCCTCTGCTCATGCTCGTAATCGATACTGGATATTCGATACTGGATTCTGGATGGAAAGGCTGATCGAGATTCCGGCGCTTGATTTCGATCTGGCAAAGACCCTGGACAGCGGACAGGTCTTTCATTGGGAAAAGCTGGCGAGGGATTCGTCGGGACGATTGGTGATCGTGCCGTTTATATGGAGCAACGCAACGAAATCTTGAAGATATGCTGCGGCGAGGCTCCGAACAAGCACGGAGGCGTGCACTCCGGAATTGTTCGCGATTATTTTGCGCTCGATCATCCACTCCGCGATATCTGTGCGTCATTTCCGGACGATCCGGCGATGAATACCGCGCGCGCGTTTTGCCGGGGATTGCGAATCATTCGGCAACCGAAGTGGGAGTGTCTGGCGACATTTATTTGTTCGTCGATGAAGCAAGTTGCGCATATCCGGCAGATCTCGCACAAACTCCGCGAGCGGTTTGGCGAACGGCGTGCCATCGAACTTCCAAATCACGAAACGCGAGGTGGATCGGCCGCTCCGCGGGCGATGCTGGTTAATGCGGACTTCGCCGCCAAAAATTAACATCGAGCAAGGGACTGCTCGATCCACCAACAAGTATCTTGTGTACACTTTTCCAAGCGCGGAACGAATCGCTGCGAGTTCAGAAAAGGAACTGCGCAAATGCGCGCTCGGTTACCGCGCGCAAAATTTACTGGCCACCGCGCGCCAGATCGCGTCCGGCGCACTGGATCTGGAAAGCCTGACCCAAATTGGCGATGCTGATCTTCGCGAATCGTTGTGTGAACTGCCCGGCGTAGGTGCGAAGGTTGCTAATTGTGTGATGCTCTTCGCCTACGAGCGACTCGCGCATTTCCCATCGATGTCTGGATCGAGCGGGTGTTGCGGGAAAAGTACTTCCCGCGAGCACGAAAATTGAACGCCGCGCGCCTGCAAGCGTTCACACGAGAATACTTTGGCCCCCATGGCGGTTACGCCCAGCAATATCTGTTTCATCACGCGCGGACCAGTCGTCGCCGAACGATAGCGACAAGACGAGGATCAAGCGGAAGCGGAAGAGCGGGAGGTTTGTCACCGTTTCCGGCGTGAAGTAACCTAACGATTCATGACCTCGGCAGAGTTCATCATCGGTCACTCAGCGGACGACGCAGGCGAGCGAAAGCAGGAGATGCGGAAGGTGCTTTGGGCGTTTCTGGCCGCACTCTTCATTCATTTGATCATTGGTTACGCACTCGCGGTTTACGGCGGTCTGCTTTACTCACCGTTTTCGACGGCCGAAGAGGAAAAGCCGGTCGAACTCAGCTTCGTCGATCTTTCGGCAACGCCCGCGCCGAAGAAAAACACAATATTTGTTCCGAACGACGAATCGAAACAAACCGAAGCCCCGAAGGACAAGACTTTCGAATCGAATGCGAATTCGATTGCGGCGAGCGAGCAACCGGCCACTGGCAGCATGCCGTTGCCGTCGCAGGATGGAAGCGATCATACCCCGCTCGATTTCAATTCGCAGGCTGCAACGCTGGCGAGCGAGGGGGCCCAACCGCAGCCAAGCATTGCGCAGCAAGAGCAGGCAACCCCGAAGCCAACTGTTCAACCGACCGCGCGTCCGAAGACGGACGAGCTTGCGATGTTAACTTCTACGCCAACACCGCGGCCGAGCGCGGCAAATAAACCGCAACCACCACGTTCGGCCTACCAGCCGATGCGAGAGAAAACGCGGCTGGCGGGATCGATTTCGAATCGTGGCTCATCGTCGGTGAACGCCGTGGCAACGCCACTTGGCCGCTACCAAAAACTTCTTTATGACGCGATTGGATCGCGTTGGTACAGCTACATGGCGCAAAGCGGCGATTTAGTGAGCATTGGCACCGTGAGGATAACTTTTTGGGTGGATCGGAGTGGACGGGTGAAGCCGGGGTCCCTGAAAGTGCGCGAAAATAACTCGAACGAGGCTTTTGCCAACGTTTGTCTTCAATCTATCCTCGAGATCCAGTTGCCGCCGATTCCAGAGGAGGTCGCGAATACATTGCCGGCCGAGGGTTTGGAACAAGAGATTAACTTTATAAATTTCCCGAACGGGTAATGGTTCTCCGAAATGTCGAACGTGTTTGAAACTGTAGTCGGATTTTTCGCGAAGGGCGGCGTCTTCATGTGGCCGCTTCTTATCTGTTCCATTGTGTCTTTGACCGTCATCATTTTGCGGACGCTTGCGCTGCGCGAAAAAAATGTTCTTCCGATGACGATCGAAAGCGAAATGGAGCGCCTCGCCCCGGGTGCGAGTCCGGAACCGCTCTTTCGAATGGTTCAGCACGATGCTTCGTCATTGGCCCGGATTCTTCGAGTGGCGTTGACTCATCTCCGCTGGCCGCGTTCCGAAAATGTCGAAGCCGTGCAAACCCGCGCCCGTTACGAGATGGTCCGGTTGGAGCGCGGACTCGTGGTCTTGGAAGTGATCATCGGCATTGCGCCGTTGATCGGATTGATCGGAACCGTTTCAGGCCTTGTCCACGTCTTCGCCAGTCTCGGCGTTAGCGCCGGCTCGGCAGATCCAAAAATGATCGCTCGTGGAATTTCAGAAGCGCTGAATTGCACCGTGTTCGGGTTGGGCATTGCCGTCCCCAGCCTGATCGGGTTCGTCTATTTCTCGAAAAAAGTGGAAGTGCTTTCGGTGGAAATGGAATCGCTCGTAACCGATTTGCTCTCGAAGTGTTATTACGGCCGTCTTCTTGGCGCGCGAAAGGCGCAGCCCCAAATGCCCGCCGAGCCGGTCACTCCAGCTCAACCCGCCACGCCGGAAATTGCGCCGATGGCGTGAACAAATGACGAATGCCTGATGACGAATGACGAAGGAATGACAAAGCGACAACTCAAGGCGGTGTTCGCGCCAGGCATCTTGACAGTGCAGAATTCGGACTCGATTTCGGCATTCGATATTCGTGGTTCGTCATTCGCGTCATGAAGTTTGCAGTCCGGAAACGCCGCGCGCCATCGGTCATCATCGTCTCGCTGGTCGACATCCTGACGATTCTCCTGATTTTCTTTGTCGTTTCGACAACGTTCAAAAAGGACCAGCCGGAGGTGCAGATCAATTTGCCGGAATCCAAGACCGCAACCAGTGCTCCAGCCGAGCTCGAGCATGCGCTTCTCAGCATTAGCGAAAATGACGAGATCAAGCTCGATGGAAAAACGATCGCAGTCGAAGATTTGGAAGCGGCGGTAAAGAATTTGTCCGACACCCGCCGCACGTCGCTGGCACTTCAAGCCGACAAGAAGGCGTCGTTCGGTATCATCATCAAGGTAATGGACGCGTTGAAGCTGGCGGGGGTGAAAAATCTTCCGGCATTCACCCACGGCGAAAAATGAGATTACCGATTGTGCAATATGGCGACCCGGTGTTGCGGGCGAAGGGCAACCCGATCGAGAAGATTGACGACCGAATTCGCGAGCTCGCTCAGAACATGGTCGAGACCATGCACGCGTCCAACGGCGTCGGCCTGGCAGCGCAACAAATTGGAGAGCCAGTTCAACTTGCCGTCGTCGACGTGTCGCAAGTGGAAGATCGCCCGAGCACGATGAAATTGAACGGCCAGGAGATCGATCCCGCGACCGCGATGCCATTGATTCTGATTAATCCGCAGGTCGAGCTTGGAAACGAAACCGATTCGGGAACAGAAGGGTGTTTGAGCTTTCCGGAGATCACCGGCGAAATCCCGCGCTCAAAATCAATCGTGGTGCACGCGCAGGATCTGGAAGGAAACGCCGTCAAAATCGAAACGATCGGTTTTCTCGCGCAGGGTTATTCAGCACGAAGTCGATCACTTGAACGGCGTTTTGTTCATCGATCGAATGAGCTCGGCGGCGAAGATCACCCTGTCGAGCAGACTCAAGCGGCTGCAAAAAGAGACCCAGCGCGGGTTAAAACATCGGCAACGCGCGGTGGCGGAAACAACGCTTTGATTTTGGAGTGCGGTGTCTCGCACCGCTTTCTGCCACGGCGGATCGCAGCGAAAAGCGGCGTCGGTACACGCCGCACTCCAAAAAGAACTCGTCAGAGCGCTTTGTAGTCGACCGATATCGTCCTGAAGACGAGTTGGTCGTGCTGGGCGGAGAAATAGAACAGCTCGAGCATCGTCGCGCCGATGGTCCATTGATAACCGACCAGCGTTTGGATGACGTCGGAGTCGGTATCGCGGGTTCTGGAGACCAATTTTCCGGTTCCATACTTGGCGTCGAAGTAGCGACGGATTTCGCCCATGCGCTCGTTGTAACGTTCGATCGACCAATCCGGATATTCGTACTGCAATTCGACGCCGAAGAGCGAGCCGCCTTTAAAAGTAAAAAGCGTGCGCTTCAAACCGGGATGCACCAGGCCCTCCACGATCCAGATTTCGCGGTTTTCCTTTTTCTCGCGTGAAACAATCGTGGCTTTGGCGCCTTTGAGGACGGCTTCAACCCGCGACATGGGATCGTTCCAGCGAAATCCGAACGGCGGCAACAATTCTTCGGCGCCGCGCGACATCGAAGCGGTGACCAGCAAAAATAAAACCCAAGTTACAAGGCGCGGCATGATGATTTCGGGCGGGTCGACAACATTAGCAGCCCATTGAAGCAAAGAAAATACCGCTGCTCGCGAGATCGATCACAGAAAAGAGCGGCACAAATTTTCGTCACGGAGGCACATCCCGATTTGGTTTTTCGTCAAGAATTTTTTAAAAGAGAAATCAAAATAAAGTTCAGATTTTTTCTTGTCGATGTTGTGCGCGATTTCTAATCTCAAGCCCGCGGCAGGGGACGAGAAAAGGTGCGTGTGAATAAGATGTGAACATGTCCGAGAAAAATTTGATTCTCTAGAATGAGCAAAGCCTTAACCCC
Organism: uncultured Verrucomicrobiae bacterium; assembly: GCA_963800015.1. Lineage (GTDB taxonomy): Bacteria > Verrucomicrobiota > Verrucomicrobiia > Chthoniobacterales > UBA10450 > AV40. The sequence continues at coordinate 744,239 of CAWCZE010000009.1, forward strand.
GGTAAAACAAAATGACGAACGACACATTCGTTCTGCCGCAGATCGATTGATCACTCGAGCGCAAAACCCGCATTTTGCCTCGTATTTTCGTAATTTTGGCATTTTCAGTCCGCTTTTGCTGCTTTTCATCAACGTGCGCTTTACCCAGCGTCACTTTGGCGGAAGGCGAGAATTCCCCCTCCTAACCGCCATTATGGCGATTGTGTAACAGTGTTAACAACTCCCATGGACGAGAAATGTACGCAGCTTTGGCAGAAACTGTCGGCCGCGCTCAAACCTCACGTCAGCGCCGACACATTTAAGCGTTGGTTTTCCGCTGTCGAATTGGCCGCGGTAACACCGAAGGCGCTGAGCTTTCGTGTTCCAAACAATATTTATCAGTACTGGATCGAAAGTAATCATATGGCTGCACTCGAAGCCGCGGTCCTCACCGCACTCGGTGAATCGCGTCAAATCGAGTTTATTTCGTCGGAATCGCCGGTCGACCATTCCGAACGTCGCCACCACATCGAAGCAGAGTCATTCCGTAAGCGACGCAAAGCCGGCGAGCACAGGTTCGTTTGGTCTTAATCCTCGCAACACGTTCGAATCTTTTGTGATCGGACCGAACAATGAAATCGCCCATGCGGCTGCGCTGGCTGTCGCGCAGTCTCCGGCCCGCACTTACAATCCGCTGTTCATTTACGGCGGGGTCGGTCTTGGCAAGACCCACCTGATGCAGGCGATCGGACAATATGTGATCGCCAAAAAGAAGAACACGAAAGTGATTTATCTTTCGAGCGAGCTGTTCATCAACGAATTCATCGACGCGATTCAGCACAATAATCTGGTCAAATTCCGGAAGCGTTACCGTCAGGCCGATTTGCTTTGCATCGACGATATTCAGTTCCTCGGCGGAAAAGAACGTTCGCAGGAGGAGTTCTTTCACACTTTCAATACCCTGTTCGATGGCCACAAACAGATTGTGCTCTCGTGCGACCGCCCGGCATCGGAAATTGCCAATCTCGAGCACCGGCTGGTCTCGCGGTTCGAATGGGGCCTGACCGCCGAACTTCAGCCGCCCGCGATTGAAACGCGGCTGGCGATTCTGCGAAAAAAAGCGCGCGGCATGCAGATCAAATTGCCGGACCAGATCTTTGAATTTTTGGCCAATCGCATCCGTAGCAACGTTCGTCGCCTGGAAGGTGCGCTGATGCGCGTGGCATCGTTCGCGTCACTGAGCGGGAAAGAGCTCAACCAGGAAGTGATCGAGCATCTGCTCAAGGACATTTTGCAGGAGGAAGCGCGGACATCGATCACGATCGAGCAGATTCAACGCAAAGTGGCGGAGCATTTCGATGTGCGCCTGGCTGATATGACGAGCAAGCGGCGGCCGGCCAGCATTGCGTTTCCGCGCCAGGTGGCGATGTATCTCGCGCGTGAATTAACCAAGTCATCGCTGAACGAAATCGGAGATGCTTTTGGCGGGCGCGATCACGGAACGGTATTGCACGCGTGCAAGCTGGTGAAGAGACGGATGAAAGAACAGGACAACATCCGGCAGACGATTTCGTTTATCGACAGCTCATTGCAACGCTGAGTGTACCTGCCGTTGTCAGCGCACAAGACTTTGCGGTTGCCGAATAGGACGGGCCGCCTAACATCAGATTGTTCTCCATGAAGTTTAGCGTCACTAAAGAAAAGCTACTGGAAGGTCTGCAGCAGGTTCAGAATGTCGTCAGCACCCGAACCACGCTGCCGATTTTATCGAATGTGTTGCTCCAGGCGAATGAAGGTGTGGTCCACCTGACAACGACGGACCTGGACGTTGGCGTTCGTGGAAGTTTCGAGGCGGAGGTGGAGAAAGAAGGCGCGACCACCTTGCCGGCGCGACGCTTGTTCAACATCGTTCGTGAGTTGCCGGCGAGCGAGATCCAAATCGACGTGGATGGCAAGAACGCCGCGTCTATTCGTAGCGGACAGAGCTTTTTCAAGATCCTCGGACTGCCAGAAGAGGAATTTCCGCCGCTTCCGAAATTCGAAGAAGCCAAAGTGGTCACGATTCGTCAAAAGGATTTGCGAGACGGACTGCGCAAGAGCTCTTACGCGATCTCGACCGACGAAACGCGCTACGTTCTGAACGGGTTGCTGTTTAGCTTCAAGGACAACAAACTCACTCTGGTGGCGACGGATGGGCGCCGGCTGGCGATGGTCGATATCGAACTGGAGATTCCGCGTAGCCAGGAAACGGACATCATTGTCCCAACCAAAGCAGTGACCGAACTGCAACGGCTGCTGACCGACGACGGCGACGTCAAAGTAAGCGTGTCCAGCGGACAGATCGCATTCGATCTGAACAAGACGTTGCTGGTCTCGAAGTTAATCGAGGGCAATTACCCGAACTACAAACAAGTAATACCCGGGGACGCAAAGGAACGGGTAACCCTGGAGCGAGAGACGTTTTTAAATTCCGTGAGACGCGTTTCGCTGCTGGCGAGCGAGAAGTCGAATTCGATCAAGTTGAATTTCAGCAAGAACAACATCGACATTACCGCCAATACCCCGGAAGTCGGCGAAGCCAAGGAATCGCTTCCAGTGCAGTACAAGGGCCGCGATTTCTCGATCGCCTTCAATCCAGAATTTCTCATGGCGCCGTTGCGAGCATTGACCGAGGACGAAGTATTTCTCGATCTGATCGACGAAATGAGTCCGGGCGTGCTGAAGATCCAGACGCCGTTCCTTTATGTGCTGATGCCGATGCGCATCAGTTCATAAACGTCGAACACCGCCTAATATTGCGTAAACGCGCAGGCGAGAATCGCGATTGCGTAAGCCGCGGTCAGGCCGTGAATCGCATGCCATCGCGTCGTTGTTTTCGTGCTCCAGTTGATCTGGTCGCGAAGCAAGTAGGGCATTGTTACCCAAAACAGACCGGCGACGATCATCAGATACGCAAGGACAGTGAGGAATAGCCGGCTCGTCTCATAACGAAAGAATGCGGCTTCAAGAAGCGGTTCGGCTGCGAGCAAACACAGAATTCCGAGCGCCCGCACCGCAAGGAATTCTTCGACGAAGCGCATGACCAGCAGATAACCGATCGGGAGAATGATCAGCAACGGGCGGCGGAAACTGGAGAATTCGCCCATCTCCATCGTTGCCAGCAACCAGAACGACCAGATCAGAACGATCGTGAGCAAGACAACTCCGGCAACGCGCGACCGCGGCAAGCCCTTTACCCAGCCTTGGACTGTGGAGGGTTTAATGAATCCGGGAAGGCTGAGGATCAGGAGGAACACTCCAGCCACAATGCCCGCGGTGTGAAGGTCAAAATCGTAGATCATGCGGCGGCTGAAATTCCGGCGTGGATGTTAACGGGCGTTCCATAAAGGCTGAATCCAGTGGCTCGTTCGATATGAACGTCAACGAAGGTGCCGGCGCAATCTTCGTCGCTTTCGAACAAAACAATCTTGTTGGTGCGAGTGCGTCCCATCAAACGTGACGAGTTGGTTTTACTGGGGCCTTCGCAAAGAATCTGCAAAGTGCGCCCAATCAATGTCTCGTTTATTCGGTGCGCACAGGCATCCACGACTTCGAGCAAATCGCGATTGCGCGCTTCTTTGACGCTGTCGTCAATCTGGTCGGGCATCTCCGCGGCGGGTGTGTCGCGCCGGGGCGAATAACGAAAGACAAAGGCGTTATCGAATTCGATCTCTTCCACCAGTTTGCGGGTTTGCGCGTAATCTTCGTCGGTCTCGCCGGGAAAACCGACAATGATGTCGGTTGTAAGGGCGATACCTGGCCGTGCTCCGCGAACATTCCGGATGAGCTCGATGTATTTCTCGGCGGTGTAAGCTCGGTGCATGGCTTTCAGGATCCTGTTCGAACCCGATTGCACCGGCAGATGAAGATGGTCGACTAACTTTGGCAACCGCCGGTAAGCGTCGATCAGATCTTCGCGAAAGCCGATCGGGTGTGGCGAAGTGAACCGCAACCGCTGCAAGCCGTCGATTTCGTGAACGGCCTCGAGCAGTTGCACGAACGGACTCTTGTTTTCGATTTTTGGAAATTCGTGCCGGCCGTAGAGATTCACGATCTGGCCAAGAAGAGTGACGTCCTTGACTCCTTGCGACACCAGTTGCCGCACCTCGGCGACAATTTCGTCGATCCGACGGCTGCGTTCTGCGCCGCGGGTCTGCGGAACGATGCAGAAGGTGCAGTGCATGTTACAGCCCTGCATGATCGAGACGAATGCCGTCGCCTGTTTCGGAGCCAGCGGCTGTTCCCGTATTGTCGATTGCGATCCCGTTTCCTCCTCCACGTCGACGATCGAAAATCGCGGGTCGTCCATTCTGCGGTGGGTCGGGTCGTCGGTCCCGCCGACAACCGCACATTTGCGAGCAACGATTTTCTCCACGTAATCGGCGACGCGATGAAACTTTTGGGTGCCCACGACCAGATCGACATGCGGCAAACGTTCGACGAGTTCGGCCCCGCGGGCCTGCGCCATGCATCCGAGAAAACCGAAAACGACGTGCGGCCGTTCCTTCGCCATTCGGCCGAGCATTCCCATTTTGCCAAGCGCTTTCTGGTCCGCCATGTCGCGCACGCTGCAGGTGTTCAGCAGGACAACATCGGCGTCGCTTTCGTTTTCGGCGCGGTCGTATCCTCGCTCGATGAGCGAATGCGCAACCTGTTCGGAGTCGCGCTCGTTCATCTGACAGCCGTAGGTTTTGATGAAAAACTTTGGCATCGGCGGGCGAAATAATACACCGTCGGCCGCGATGCGCTACGGCTTTGACTGATTGCGCTGTAGGTTGATCGAGCTCTCCGAGCTCGATTAACGCGCTACGGAGAGCGCGTTCCACCTTGGGCCTCCCACGAGCGAGGCGGCTACGCCGAGTCTGCGAAAATCCGTTTCATCATTATTGATTATTACGGTTTCAAGACGTCGATCTTTCCGTTTTAATTTTCGCCACGAATGAATGATGCACCGGCAATTGGGATCATCGGCGGAAGCGGTCTCTACCAGGTTGAACAGCTCCGCGATGCGACGGAGCACAAATTCGACACGCCGTTTGGTCCGCCGTCAGACGCGGTGATTGGCGGCATTATGAGCGGACGCCAAGTTTACTTTTTGCCGCGACATGGCCGCGGTCACAGAATCTTGCCACACGAGCTGAACCATCGGGCGAATATCTACGCGCTGCGGTCGCTCAACGTGCGATGGATTATCTCGGTCACCGCGGTCGGAAGTCTTCAGGAGAAATACAAACCGCGCGACGTCCTGTTGCCGTCTCAGTTTTACGATCGAATGAGTTCGCGGCCGGAGCACACTTTTTTTGGCGAAGGCATCGCTGCTCATATTTCGTTCGCCGACCCGATCAGTATTCAATTGCGCCGCCTTCTGGCCGAATCGGCGAAAACCGTGGGCCTCACTGTTCATAATGGCGGCACGTATGTAGGTATGGATGGTCCGGCATTTTCGACCCGGGCGGAATCGGAGCTGAATCGCCGCCACGGTTTTGATGTGATTGGGATGACGAATGTGGCGGAAGCAAAGCTGGCGCGCGAAGCGGAGATCGCGCTCGCCACGATGGCGATGATTACCGACTACGATTGCTGGAAAGAGGAAGAAGAGCCGGTAACCGCCGAGACCGTTTTTGGCCATTTAACCGCCAATGCGGAGGCAGCTAAAAAGGCCTTGGTAGAGGCAATCCCCCGGATTCCAGCCGAGCCGACCTGGCCCGAGCATTCTGCCCTGGATGGTGCCTTGGTTACCCAGCGCGACCTATGGCCGAAGGCGACTATTGAGAAACTGCGACCCATTTTGAACCGATTTGTATGAGGGCAAAAAAAAGTTCTTGCCAATAACTCGCAGATTATAGTAATTATAAACGCATAACCGAATTGAAGTTTCCGCACCATGAAAATTGAAATCGCTCTCTGTTTGCTCGGCCTCGCGTTCCTGCCTGCTTGCACCACCACGTCCCAGACGACCGCTGCTAATCAAACTCTCGAGCAGCGTTTGCAGGCCAAATACGCCAGCAACGCAACCGAGCCCGGCGTCCCCGGTGAAGAGCCAGCGCCGCCAGCAGAAGGTCCGGAAGATGTTCCGGCAGACGCTCCGGATAACGTCGATCACAATCCGGCTCTGATGCCTAGCCCATTGCTGCGTTACTGGGCCGCATCGCGCACGCCTTAATCGGCGGCAATCGGGCCGGCTAAGCTCCGCCTAACCGGCGGACGGACTGAAAAGCGCCCACGCCAGCAAATTTCCGGCGTCCCGCCAAACGCCGGAGTGGCTGTCTCCAAGAACGACTACAATGATGTTCTTGCCGCCGCTGGAACCGCTCGCGATCAAACATTTGCCCGCGGCTTCGGTGTAACCGGTCTTCATTCCGTTGCAGTACCGGAAGTTTCTTGAGAAGCTTGTTAGTGCTTTCTAGTTCGCGCATCCGGCCGTTCGCATATCGGAAGTTCAGCTGAGGCAGGCATACGATCGATCGAATTAACGGGTTAGCGTAAGCGATCCGGGCGATGCTCGAAAGATCACGCGCCGTCGAATATTGCCGCGCATCCGGCAATCCGTTCGGGTTGACCCAGTGCGAGCTGCGAGCGCCGGCGGCCACGGCGCGTTGATTCATTTTTTCCGCGAACGCTTCAATGCTGCCGGCATTGTCTCGCGCCAAACAACGCGCGACGTCGTTAGGGCTTTTCACGAGGAGGGCGCGCAATAAGTCGATGCGGGTGTAGGTGTCGCCCGGCTTAATGTTCAACTTCACCGGCTCAGCCAAAGTGTCCGTTTGTGCGACCACGACTTGCCGATCGAGATTACCCGCTTCCGCAACGATCAACCCGGTCAGAAGTTTTGTTGTGCTGGCTGGGGCTCGAATCGCATCAGCATTTTTTTCGTAAAGCACCTGGCCGCTCGCGGCGTTAATTACGATAACAGAAACGGCCGACGTCTTTGGAATCGAGCCCGGGACCGATTGCGCCGAGAACGATTCGTCATCGGAATCGCGCTGTCGCGGCGCGCGTCGGGCCCGCCGCGTCCGTGGAGTTGTGCTCGCGGCCGTGTGCGCGTCGGAATCTGAATCCGCGGCCGACGAGGCTTTGGTTTTGGCGTGCTGACGATGGGGCACACCAGTCGGCCGTACTTCATTTGAATTGCCTTCGTCCGGCGATATGGACGTTTGCTCAACCGCGAAACCGAGAGAGGTAACTGCGATCGCGCAAAAAATGAAAAAAGCGCGAAATCGACGAGTCATGCGCGGGAAATTAGCGGCAGAAATTCGGAACACGCAAGCGGCTAAAGATCTTTTCCGCGTTGAATGAGTTCAATTTCGTAGCCTTCGGGCGCGTCGATGAACCCTATCGCGCTGCCGCCGGGCGTTTTGTGAGGGCCGTCCGACAGCGGATAACCTTTGGCCGCCGATTCACGCGCAAATTTTTCAATGTCCTCGACCTCAAAAGCAAGATGAGTCAGGTCGGGACCGACCACTACCGGACCGCTTTCATCGAACTTGCAGATCTCGATCTCCTCATCGCTTTGAGGCGCTTTCAGAAAAACCAACTGCGATCCGCGACCCGAGGTGTGGCGCCTTATTTCCTGCAGGCCGAGCACGTCGGTATAAAATTTCACCGTCTTTTCCAGGTCTTTCACCCGGTAACGAGTGTGTAACAGTTTCTTAACCATTAAAGGAGCCTAGACACGAATTTCACGAATTCACACGAATAGTTGGGAACTAGATTGAAGGTCACGATGAATGCCGTTAGTGAAAATTGGTGCAATCCGTGTCTAAGCCCATGAAACTCGTTATCGCCGCTACTGGCGCCAGCGGTTCGATTTATCTCCAGCGTTTGCTCGAGCAAATCGACCCGGCGTCGCACGAGGTTCATCTGGTGATGAGCGGCCATTCCAAACAGGTCGCAAAACAGGAGGTCGGTTCGCTCAATATTCCGAAAGGAATCGTGCAGCATTCGGAAAACGATCTCAATGTGCCGTTTGTCAGCGGGTCTGCGCGATTCGACGCGATGGTCGTTGTGCCCTGCTCGATGGCGACGATGGGCCGAATTGCGTCGGGCTCGAGCGACAGTGCGTTGCTCCGCGCCGCCGACGTTTTTCTGAAAGAGCGTCGCAAACTCATCCTGGTCCCGCGCGAAACGCCGTGGAACCTGATCCACGCCCGCAATGTTGTGACTCTGCTCGAAGCCGGCGCGATTGTTCTTCCCGCGATCCCTTCGTTTTACAGCCGGCCAGCGTCCATCGCCGATGTAGTCGATACGGTCGTTTGGCGAATCCTCGATCAAATCGGTCTGCCAAGTCCGCGCGCGTATCGTTGGGCGGATGAAACCGCGGAGCGCCGCCCGCCCAAAAAATCTTGAAGATCGAAGGTTGGAAAGCGCGATGGCTCATCGCGTTTGGAGTTCGGCTATTGAAGTTGCTTGCGCTCACTCTGCGTTTCGAGATCGACGACCGCGCCGGAATTGTCGGCCGTCCTGTGGCATCCAATTACATCGGATCGCTTTGGCATAATCGATTGCTGATCTTTCCGTTGGTTTTGCGCCGGTTTTTTTCAAATCGTCACGGCGCCGCGTTGATTAGCGCGAGTCGCGACGGCGATCTCTTGAGCGACGCGATTCATCGTTTCGATTATGATGTCATTCGAGGCTCGAGTTCCAAGCTTGGTGCCAGCGCAGTGCTCCAGCTCACTGACGTCCTCGCCGGCGGCGGCGATGTCGTCGTTACTCCCGATGGCCCCCGAGGTCCGGTTTACGAGCTCGGGCCAGGCATCGTTTTTCTCGCGCAAAAGACAGCGAAGGAAGTTTTGCCGATGAACCTGGAATATTCGAGCTGCTGGCGAGTGAAAAGCTGGGACCGGTTCATTATTCCAAAACCTTTTTCGAAAGTCCGCGTGATCATCGGCCAGCCGGAAACGATAAAATCCACTGCTAACGACTCCGAATTCGAAACCGAACGTCTGCGCTTGCAAAACACGATGATGGCTTTGGTTGAACGCCGCTGACGCAGCAATCGCAGCAATTCGCGGCTAGCTGGCTCAAATTTTTTGGGATTCGAGACAATTCGTGCAATTCGTGTCTATGCCGAACCTCATCGACGGCCGCAGGGTTGCCGAAAAAGTTTATACCGGTCTTCGCAGCGAGATTGCGGACTGAAATCCAAGGGCATCACGCCCGGACTGGCGGTAGTGCTGGTTGGTGAGGATCCCGCGTCACGGGCTTATGTGCGTTCAAAAGACAAAATGAGCCGCGAGCTCGGATTGCATTCAATCAAACTGGAACTGCCCGAATCGACCAGTCAGGCCGAAGTGCTGGCCCGCGTAGAAGAATTAAATCGCGATCCCGCGATTCACGGCATCCTGGTTCAATCGCCGCCGCCGAAACACATCGACGAAGCTGCAATTGTGCGTGCCCTCGATCCCGCGAAGGACGTGGATGGTTTTCATCCAATGAACGTGGCAAAGCTCGCGATGGGCGACCCGACAGGATTTGTTCCGTGCACGCCGCTCGGCGTTCAACGATTGCTCATTGAGAGCAACATTGAGATCGCCGGTTCGCACGTGGTCGTGCTCGGACGAAGCATGATTGTCGGAAAACCGGTTGCACTGTTGCTCATGCAAAAAGTGAAGGGCGGCGACGCCACCGTTACGGTCGTTCATTCGCGCAGCAAAAATCTGCCGGAAATCACGCGGTCCGCCGACATTTTGATCGCAGCGATTGGTCGGGCGCATTTTGTGAAAGCCGATCACGTGCGTGAAGATGCGGTCGTGATCGACGTCGGAATCAATCGCGTGGAAGACAAGGACGATAAGCGCGGTTATCGACTCGTGGGCGACGTTGCATTCGATGAAGTCGCGCCCAAAGCAAAAGCGATCACTCCGGTCCCCGGCGGCGTCGGACCAATGACGATTGCGATGCTGATGTCGAACACGGTCAAGGCTGCGCGCCAATCGCTCAAGATCTGATCGAGCCGACAATTTTTCGACTTAACCAGCGTAAGACAGGCGCGCTGATCGGCGTAATGGTCATCAACCGTGATGCAATGCGTGGGTGCAACACGGCGTGGCGGGCAAGCTGATTGACCCACAATCGTCCCCGGTACATCGCACGATGATCTCTGACGAATTGGCGCACTGCCGATTGCCGATCAACCCCACGAAATATTCTGGCGATTGCGTTCGCGGCCAATTCGCCGGACCGAAGTGCATAATAGATTCCTTCGCCGGTGAATGGCTCGACGACGCGAGCAGCGTCGCCAATCAGGAACAAATTATCGTGCGCCGAGGGAATTGGTGCGCGGGTCAATGGCGTGATGGTCCGCCACTGTTGGCCGGACGGCAGTTTGAATTCGGTTTCGGCCCAGCTTCGTAAAGATGCAATTGTTGGCGCTGTGCCAACCAGGCAGAGATCAAGTTCGGTCCCATTTACCGGCGCCTGGCCGGAATAACCTTCCGGAAGAAATTGCAAGACGATGCGATTCCCAAAATCGCGTGGAAGCGGGATATGGGCTTGAAGTGCGATCCGCTCTCGCTCGAGTCGCGGCAGCAAATTACGGAGTCGCGCCACAGTGGAATTGCGTCCATCTGCGCCAATCAGAACGCGAGCAAGGACGGTATCGCGCACGAAATCGATTTTCCAATCGCTGCCAGGCCTTTGGTGAATCGCGACAACCGTCGCTTCCTCGTGAACTTGGGCGCCCAACTCGCGCGCTCGAGTGAGCAGACGATTGTCAAAAAGACTTCGCTTGATCGCCGCCATCCTCGCGCCGGCGAGACTTGCGCGCACGGTTCGTCCGTTAATCGCGATGAAATCGACGGCGTCGATCACGCCGTGCGGCAAATTGTCGATTTCGCTGGCAAGTCCGAGTCGCTCCAAAATCGGGAGGCAGCCCGGGTTAATGCAATCGCCGCAAACTTTTTCGCGCGGAAATTTTTCGCGTTCGATTACCGCAACCCGCAGCCCGGCAGCGGCGCAGAATGCAGCGCAGCTCGATCCCGCCGGGCCGCCTCCGACAATCGCAACATCGACTACTTCCATGCGCGGGCAGTTTCAATGGGCGGCGACCCGCGTTCAACACTTGTGGCGTGCGATTCAAAGAGGAACGAGAGTTTCGTCATGAGCTGGTCCATTCCCATCATTCGGATCGCCGGTATCCAACTCCGCATCCACGTGACCTTCCTTTTGCTCATTGGATTCATCGCTCTCCGGTCAGGCAGTGAAGTGATTTTTGTCCTGCTTTTGTTTCTCTGCGTGGTGTTGCATGAATTCGGCCATGCCCTCGCGGCGAAGGGCTACGGAATCAACACGCCCGATATTACGCTGTTGCCAATCGGCGGGGTCGCGCGACTCGAACGAATTCCGGAAGAACCGAAACAGGAATTGGTGATCGCGATCGCAGGACCTTTGGTCAACGTGATCATTGCGGCTTGTTTGTATGTGGTGATCGGCGCGCGCGGCCACGTTGCGCCTGACATGGCGGTTCAAAAAGGGGATATGCTGGTCGGTTTGTTTCAAATCAATGTCTGGCTGTTGTTGTTCAATTTGCTGCCGGCATTTCCGATGGATGGCGGCCGAGTTTTGCGCGCGTTGTTGGCCACGCGGATGACTTACGCGCGGGCAACCCAAGTTGCGGCAACTGTCGGACAGGCGTTCGCTTTCGTTTTCGGCATCGTCGGCTTGTTTGGAATCCCGGGACTGTTTCATGCGAACCCGTTTCTGATCTTTATCGCCTTTTTTGTTTACCTCGGCGCTTCGCAGGAGGCGGCTCTCGCTCAAATGCGCGATGTGTCGCGGCGATTTCCAGTCTCGAGCGCAATGGTGCGCGAATTTCGCACGCTCCCGGCGACGGCGACATTGCAGGAAGCGGTCGACGCATTATTGGCCACATCGCAACACGATTTTCCAGTGCTTGATGAAGCCGGAAATGTCGCCGGAATTTTGACCCGGCATGATCTGATAGCCGCGTTGCACAAAGGCGATACCGGGATCCGCGTTGCCGAGGTCATGAGACGCGATATTCCAGTTGTCACAACCGGCACACGTTTCGAAGAAGCTTTCCGCATCATGCAGGAATGCAATTGCCCGGCCGTGCCGGTGCTCGACGGCATGAAACGATCTGGTCGGGTTACTCACGCCTGAAAACGTCAGTGAACTGATGATGGTGCAGTCGGCATTGCCGCGTCGGCGGCCGGCATAACGGTCGAGCGCGAGCAAAGAACTGCTCGATTCACCATATTGTCGAGCTTGCCTGCAGCGCGTACATTTGCCGCTGACTAAATGGCGATCGCCAGGAAACAAAAGCCCGATTTGCAGGCGAAGGTGCGTGACGTGCCGCACAAACCCGGTGTGTACATGATGCGAGATCGATTCAATCGGGTGATTTACGTCGGCAAAGCGCGCGATCTCCGAAAGCGGGTGAGCTCTTATTTTTTACCTTCGAAAATGGCGCAGGCGGATTTGAAGACGCGGGCGTTGCTCGATGCGACATGGGATTTCGAAACGCACACTGTCCGGAGTGAAGCCGAATCGGTGTTGCTAGAAGGCAAGCTGATCAAGGAATACAGGCCGCGCTACAACATTTCGTTTCGGGACGACAAGCGATTCCTGCTCGTGAAAGTGGACCTGTCTGAGGAATGGCCGCGGTTTCGACTGACTCGACTAAAGAAAAACGACAGCTCGCGCTATTTCGGACCGTTCGCGGCGGCCGGCGCGCTTCGACAAACCCTGAACCTGATGCGGAAGAAGTTTGGTGTGCTTACTTTTGGCCGCGGCGCGCCAAGCGAACGGGAATTGAAATCATCGACTTATCAGGTGCCGGTGCGATTGAGCGAAATCTCCGCCGAGCAATATCGCGAGCGCGTCGCTCAAGCGTCTGAATTTTTGGAAGGTCAATCACGCGAGATGATCGACCTGCTGGACACGGAAATGCGCAAAGCGGCCGACAATATGGATTTCGAGAAAGCCGCCGAGCTTCGCAACATGATCGATGACGTGCGACAAACCACGAGATCGACCCGGCGTTTCACGCGCGGGACGTTGCCGAGCACGATCGATCCAGCGGCGGATGTTCAGGCGCTCGGCGAAGCGTTGCAACTTCCGCGGCCGCCGCGAGTGATGGAGTGTTTCGATATCTCGAACATATCGACCACTCATGTGGTCGCTTCGATGGTTTGTTTCCGCGACGGCGTTGCCGACAAAAATTGTTATCGCAGATACCGTGTGCGCACGGTTGAGGGTCAGGACGATTTCGCCAGCATGGCGGAGGTGGTGAGGCGAAGATATTCGCGGGTGCTGTTATCGATTGCGGAGTCCGGAGTGCCGAGTGCGGATAGGGAAGACGTGGACCTTTCACCTGAACACTCACAAGAGAGTGCGTTCGATACTGCCCGGCGTCTTGAAGACGAAAACACTCCGCAATCCGTGGTCCGCAATCCGCAATTTGTTGCGGTCAGGTTGCCTGATTTGGTGATTGTCGACGGGGGCAAGGGTCAGCTTTCGTCTGCCTGCCGCGAATTGCAGCGACTTGGCCTGCATGATTTGCCAATTATTGGGCTGGCCAAGGAACACGAGGAAATTTATCGGCCGGGCTACGCAATGCCGCTGCAGTTGTCCGCAGATTCGGGCGCGTTGCATTTGCTGCAGCGAATCCGCGACGAAGCGCACCGGTTTGCCAACGCTTACCATCAGCTGCTCCTCAAGAAACGAATCGACGAAAGCATTCTCGATGATTGTGCGGGCGTAAGTCAGAACCGAAAAAACCTGCTCCTGCGAAAGTTTGGATCGGTCAGTCGTCTGCGCAAAGCCACGGTGGACCAGATTGCCGCAACCGAAGGAATCGGTCCAAAGCTCGCGGAAGAAGTGCACCGTTTCTTGCAGCGGCATTGACGCGGGCGCTGGGCAAAGGAAGGTGTCGATCTGGCGATGAAGGTTTGGCCGTTGATTTTGCTATCGCTGTTCGTCGCGAGATTAGGAATTTCGCAAACGTCGCCACTCTCATCAGCGACGCCCAGTCCTAGTCTCTCACCGACCGGTGACGAGGAGACGATCGTTCCCACGTTCGAGACCCAAAAACTCGCGCGAACTTACATTCTCGATATTCCGGCGCCGCGTGGACAGATCACAGATCGAACCGGCCTGCCGCTCGCCCAAAACAAAGTCAGTTATAATCTCGCGATTAGCTTTCCGACGCCGCTCGATTTTACCGATACCAAAGCGGTCGAGTTTACGCGCGAGAAGATCGCCAAGGCGGCGAAGTTAACCGGACGCACGATCAAGATTTCAGATGACGCAATCCTGCGGCATTACCACAACCGCGGCATCCTGCCGTTGGAGGTCGCGCAGAATCTCACTCAATCCGAGCACGAAGCGGTCAAGGACCGCGCCAAGGATTCGCTGGTCGTTCGCCCGGTTTACGTTCGAGTGTATCCGAACGGCAAGGCGGCCGGCCACATCATTGGTTATACGGGCAAAAAGGGCCGCAATCTCGACGGCATTATCGACAATCACGAAACGCTCTGGCCGGAAACAGAGGGTCGCGACGGACTCGAGCAAACATTCAACGAACTGCTGACGGGCAAGCACGGGGAATACAAAATCACGTTCGACAAGGATGGCCGTAAGACTTCCGAAAAACTGGTGAAGCCGGCGGTGCCGGGAAACAACATCATAACGACGTTGGATCTCCGGCTGCAACAGCTGGCCGAAAAAACGCTGGCCGCGAGGGCAAAACGGGGCGCTATCGTGATCGTGGATCCGACCGACGGCGATATTCTCGCGATGGCTTCCTGGCCGGCCTACGATCCGAATTCATTCGTTCCCTCGATCTCGGCAGAAAAGTTCAAACAACTACAGGACGATCCCGATATTCCGCTTTTGGCGCGCGCGTTTCGTTCGTCGTATCCGCCCGGATCAACTTTCAAAGTCGCCGTGGGTATCGCCGCACTGGAGACCGGCGCGGTTCGTGCCGATGATCTCTATCAATGCGTGCCGGCAATCCAAATCGGCAATCTGATGTTCCACAATTGGAAGAAGGGCGACCAGGGCGCGCAGAATTTTGTTCAGGCGCTAACTGAATCGTGCGACACCTGGTTCTACCAGGTCGGAATCAAAACCGGCGCGCAACCGATCATCGATTGGGCACTCAGACTCGGCTTCGGAGCGAAGTGTGGAATCCCGTTGCGTGGCGAATCGGACGGACGCGTTCCAAATGACGATTACATGAAGGCGACGCATGGCCGCAAGATTCTCAATGGCGACATTGCCAATCTTTCGATCGGCCAAGGCGACACCCAGGTCACGCCATTGCAAATGGCGCAGGCGATGGCAATCATCGGCAACGGCGGCAAAGTTTATCAAACGCGTCTCGTCGGTCAGGTGCAGTCAGTCGATCAACAAATTGTGACTGCTTACCAACTGCGCGAAAAAAGGACGCTCGGCGCTTCCGAGGCAACGATGGACGAAGTGCGTGAGGGCATGATCGACGTCGTGAACGGAGCGAATGGCACCGGACACGAAGCGGAATTGGACGGCGTGGAAGTCGCCGGAAAAACCGGGACGGCGCAATGGGGTCCAAAGAACAAAGAACGAACCGCAGCGTGGTTTGCCGGATTTTTGCCGGCCGACCAACCGCGTTACGCGTTTTCAGCGGTTTACGAAGGGGAAGTTGGAAGCAAAGTGCATGGCGGCACCACCGCAGCGCCGATGATCGCCGACATTTTTAAGGAAATTTACAAATCGCCTGAAGCGAAAGGGCGTGGCCGCAAAGAATCGACTCAAGAAGTTCGCCGCGCTCAGCCGGTCGAAGAAGATGATTCGGATTAGACACTAATTACACGAATTATCACGAAACAGGAACTGGCGAAGAATGGCTCAACCGTTTCGTGTAAATCTGTGAAATTCGTGTCTAAGCGGCAGCGGTCGCTTCCGGAACCATTGTCCCTTTGAACTTTGGTTCTTCCGGTTCGAGACCGAAGTTTTCGGAATATAGATCATTGATCTTCGCGAGATCGTCTGCCGTCAGCGGCGGACAATCGGGCGCTTTTGCGAACTCAATGAGTTGTTCTTCGTTATAAATGTTGGGCAACGTGGACGCGATACGGTCGTCTCCCAGAAGCCAAAGCAGCGCGGCCTGGCCGAGCGTCCGCTCGGAATTTTCCAGGAACCGCAGTTTATCGATCTTTTTAACGCCATTGAGCAACCAGCTGCGCGGGCGATGACTGCGGTGATCGCCGGCCGGAAAAACGGTGTCGGCTGTATATTTGCCTTCCAGCATTCCTGACGAATGGGTCACGCGAATTAGAAACATCGTGTCTTTGCCAAATTCTTTGGCGGCGTTCTGCATCGCGCTTCCCGGATGTTGTTCGAGGATATTGTAAATGTGCTGAATGCTGGTGACGTCTCGCTCCCGAATGCAGTTCACGCCTTCGTAAAGCCAGCCGATGGCCGGACCGAGCGCGACGCCATAATACCGAATCTTTCCCGAGGCTTTCAATTTCTCGAGCGTCTTCCAAAGCGCGTCGTCGTAAATCTGTTCCATTCGGATGTTGTGCAATTGCAGCAAGTCGATCCGGTCGGTTTTCAATCGCTTCAACGCCGCATCGGTCGCGCGTTCGATCGCTTCCGGTGAGAAATCCTGCGGAATTTCGCGCTGACCGCGCCCGCGCGCTTCACCGTGATGCACGAAATCGTAGCCAACTTTTGTCGCGACAACGATTTGGTCGCGCTGCGTCGGAAAGCCTTGGCAATAAGCTCCTCGCTCAACCCGTTGCCGTAAGTATCGGCGGCATCGAAAAGGGTCATCCCCAGATCGAACGCTTTGTGCATGAGGGCGATCGCTTCGCCTTCAGTGAAGTTTCCCCACCACCCGGTGGATATTGTCCAAAGCCCAAACCCGACTTCGCTGACCCTGAGATCAGTGTTTTTATAGGTCGGAAACTTCATAACGAAATAATAACCGCGGAGGACACGGAGGTCACGGAGAAGAATTGTTTAAACTCCGTCGTGCCCTTCGCGTTCTCAGCGGTTAAATTCAGACGTGATCACAGGTCGAGCACAGCGACTTTTGATTGTTGGCCATGGCTCGACCGTGAATCCCGATTCAAGCGCGCCGACTCTGGCCCATGCCGCCGAAATTCGGCACCAAAATGTTTTCGCGCAGGTTCAGTGCGCGTTTTGGAAAGAAGAGCCAAGTTTGCGCGACGCGCTTTTGTTGTTCGATCCGGCAACGATTCGCGAAGTCTCGGTCGTGCCAAATTTCATCAGCGAAGGTTATTTCACGCAGACAGTGATTCCGCGCGAGCTGGAGTTGACTGGGAAAATCACCAAACGTGCAAATGGACAGATTTGGAACTACAGCGAACCGGTCGGCAATCATCTGCTTATGACCGAATTGCTGGTGCAGCGCGCCCGCGAGATTGCGCCGAATATTCCGGAACGCGCGACCAGCCTATTGATCGTCGCTCACGGCACGGACTTGAATGAAAACAGCGCGGTGGCGGCAAAACGCGAAGCAGAAAAAATCCGGACAGCTTGGGCGTTATGCCAACGTCCTCAATGTCTACATGGAAGAGTTCCCGCTCGTTTCCGATTGGCGAGTATTAACCAGCACCCCGAACATCGTAGTTGTTCCGTTCTTCATTTCGGATGGGCTCCACAGCTATGAAGACATTCCCGGTTTTGCTTGGAATCGCCGGATCAGACTGCTAAACCCAAAACAGGCGAGATATTCCGCCACGGACCATACAACATCGATGGCCGGACGCTGTTTTATGCCAGCTCAATCGGCACGGACCCGCGAATCGCTGACATCATCGTCGAACTGGCAACTTGCGATCATGAACAGCCTGCCCCAATTTTAGCAGAGGAAGAATAGTTGCACATAGGCGCGGTCTCGTTTTCTTTCCTGACCGCAACCTGAGGTTGCGCCCAGTTCTATGCATAAGGATACGCTCAAGAAGCTCCAGGATATCGGGGCTTATGTCCTCGCCAGTGGCTGCACCAAGAAAAGTATTAAACAGGTCGCGGAGATGATCCGGGCGGCTGCGTGATTACCGTTTCATCGCCATTTACAAAATCGTGAAGGATGAATTCGTGATTCTCGCCGGCACCGGCAATGAGCCTTCGGCGTATCCTCGATTTCCACTCGGTCAAGGGTTATGCGGCGCGGCGCTGGAATCCGGCAAATCGGTCGTGGTGGGCGATGTTCATAAGGACAAGCGTTACCTTCCGGCGTTTCACACAACCCAGTCGGAAATCATTGTTCCGCTCAGGTGTGAAGATAAGCACATTGTCGGCATGCTCGATTGCGAGAGCGACAAAGTGAATGCGTTCGGCGATGAAGATCGCCAATTTCTAGAGCGCGCCGCCGGATTGATTGCGCATTGTCTGGCCTAGCCTGGCGTAATGCCGGATGCGATCGAGACAGTGCTGGCCTCCGTGGTCAACGGTGGCGGAGCGATCGGCCAGATTCTGATTCGAGAAACCGACGACGGGCAATTTGCCCTTTCGCACTGCGAAGATGAATTGACGAACGACCTTCGGATTTTTGCGCGGCCGGAAGATGCGATTGAAATCGCGCGTTACGACGATGCAGGAAATTACCGGCCGCTGAAGACTGCTCCAAATCTTCGTCGCGGTTGGCGTTTGAACGTACCGAACATGAGCGGCGTCCGGATCGCGGTGGATTATTTTTACCCCGGGCGCGTGGCTGCTTTTGGCGCATGGAAGCAGAATCAGTTGCTCACGACGACCCTGCGCGAAACGTTGAATCGCCAATCGGGCATGTATCGCGTCGCCGCGAAAATCTCCGACGAGCCAAATTGACGACGTCGTCGGAAGTTTTTGCAAATCGAACGGCGGCTGTTTGCGGACGATTTTATGGAAACGCGATTCGACCGGGGCGGCTCCGTCAACCAAATTGCCGGCTGAAAAATACGATCCTGCGTTCGACCAAACGGGTCGCGGTCGACCAACAATTCCCCTCATTTGTCAGGAGGCCTGCGGTCTACTGGTGAATGAATGTCGCAAGGTGGTTAAAGGCGAAAGTAACGAATGATTGTTCGTGCCCGGGTCGTCGTGACGATGGCTGCTCCTCCGGTGGAGAACGGCGCTGTCGTCATTGCCGGCGATCGCGTTGTCGATGTCGGAAAATTCGCTGACGTCGCGAAAAATTATTCGGCTGAGGAAGTTCTGGACCTCGGCGACCGAGCGCTCTTGCCGGGATTAATCAATGCGCACTGTCATCTCGATTACACCTGTTTGCGTGGCAAGATTCCGCGGCAGAAATCGTTCGCCGCCTGGATCCGCGCGATCAACGCGGCCAAGGCGAAGCTCACGTCGGACGACTACGTTGCGTCCATTAACGACGGTTTTGCCGAGGCCAGGCGATTTGGGACGACGACGATCGCGAACCTGACCGCATTTCCGGAATTGGTTTCGCGGACCGCTTCAACAATTCGGACGTGGTGGTTTGCGTGAGCTGATTGACGTGCGCGATCCGAATCGGGCCGACCAACTTATTCAGAACGCGATCGACCAGGTGAAATTGCAAAAGCACTGGGGTCTTGCGCCACATGCGCCGTACACGGCATCGCGAAATTTATACCGGCGGTGCGAGGAAATCGCGGCCCGCGAGGACGTGCTTCTGACCACGCATTTGGCCGAGTCGCGCGAAGAAACGTCGATGTTTCGCGATGCGAGCGGATCGCTTTACGATTTTTTGAAGGAGATCGGCCGCGACATGAGCGATTGCGGCGGCCGAACGTCGTTGGAACTGTTTTCAAACCAGGGCGATTGTCTTCAATTCCCCACGGACGGTTCAGTGAACCGCCCCTACCTCTTTGTTCATCTGAACGAGCTTTCCGACCAAGACCTCAGCTTGATGAAGAAATCGGCGCGCCGTGACTCAATCGTGCACTGTCCGCGTAGTCACGAATATTTCGAACATTCGCCATTTCAATTTGAGAAACTGCACGCGCTCGGCTTCAACATTTGTTTGGGAACCGACAGTCTGGCGAGCAATGACGATTTAAGTTTGTTTGCCGAGATGCGGGCTTTCCAAAAGGAATTTCCAGCCGTCCGCCCCGAAGAGATTTTAGAAATGGTGACGATCAATTCGGCACGCGCGCTAGGGCAGGGCAAGGCGCTAGGGAAAATTCAGCGAGATTTTCTTGCCGACTTCATCGCCGTGCCGATCACAGCGATCTAAATCGTTGTTTGAAGAAATCATCGCCTTCGATCGGCTCGTCGACTGGTCGATGATTGGCGGTCGGATTTTGGCGTAACCGGAGGGGATTCTCAAAATCGCTTTCTTTTTCTCAAAACTGAAATATTCTCCGCGCTGAGATTCCCATGGCTAAAATCGTAGTTATTGATGATGAACCCGCGATGGTTGAGGTGATCGTGACCCTCTGTCGCGAAAAAGGACACCAGGTTTTCCCGTTCAACGCGCCCTCGAAGGCGATCGAGCAGCTCGACGCCATTCAACCCGAAGTGGTGATCACCGATATAAAAATGGAGACGATGACGGGCTTCGATGTGCTGCGACATGTTCGCGAACATCAGCGGCAAACGTCGGTCATCCTGATCACTGCGTACGGATCCGCTGAAACCGCGGTTCAAGCGATGAAGATGGGCGCGCGGGATTACATCTTGAAGCCATTCAAGATCGATGAGCTGCAAACTCGCATTCAGATGGCGCTCGACTATCAGGCGGCTGTCGGCGAGGTCACGTATCTTCGCAAAGAGCTCAAAGAAAAACACAAGCTCGAGAACATCATTGGGACGAGCGGCAAAATGCAGCACGTCTACAATTTGATCAGCAAAGTCGCCGACACGGATAGTACAGTGCTGATTGTCGGCGAAAGCGGCACCGGCAAGGAACTGGTCGCGCGCGGTCTGCATTTCAACAGCAATCGCCAGCATCATCCGTTTGTGGCGATCAATTGCAGCGCGTTGCCGGAAAATTTGCTCGAGTCCGAATTGTTCGGTCACAAAAAGGGCTCCTTCACCGGCGCGGTCGCTGACAAGCGGGGTTTGTTCGAGGAAGCAAACCTTGGCACGATTTTTCTCGATGAAGTGAATTCGATGGCGCCTCAGCTCCAGACGAAACTTTTGCGCGTTCTGCAGGAGCGCGAAGTGAGACGGGTCGGCGACAACAAGAGTTCGCCGGTCAACGTTCGCGTGATCGGCGCGACCAATGAACGTCTCCAACCCAAACTGAAAGACGGAACGTTCCGGGAAGATTTGTATTACCGGCTGGCCGTGATCCCGATTGAGATTCCGCCATTGCGGGATCGACTCGAAGACGTGCCTTTACTGGTGAATCACTTTCTGCAGAAGCAGGCGACTTCAACCGGCGCCGAACCAAAGAAGATCGACCCGGCGGCGGTGGATATTTTGTGTCACTACAGTTATCCGGGAAATGTTCGCGAATTGGAGAACGCGATTGAGCGCGCCTGGGCGTTATGCGAGAACGATTTGATTTTGCCGGCCGATCTGCCGCCGCACATTATCGATCACGCCCACGACAGCAAAATCGACCAGGCCATCGCAAACATGCCGGTCGGGCAAACTCTGGACGAGTTCGTGCAACAACAAGAGCGCAATTACATCGAGGCGACGCTGGCCCACTGTGACGGAGCACGCGAAAAAGCCGCCAACATGCTCGGGGTCAGCATGGCAACGCTCTACCGCAAGATCGAGCCGAAGAAAAAGTAGAGCTTTTTCGCTTAACCGCGTTTGGCAAAAATCCGGAGCTGGTCGGCGGCCTCTTGCAATTCGTCTAATCGTTCCAGCGCAGCTTTTTGTTTTGCCAGCACTTCATCGTTCGCCGCTTTGATTTGTTCCAACATTTTGATCGCTTCCGGAAATGAACTGGCTGCGACGCCCGTGGGCGCCGAGGCTTTGGATGCAGCGGGAACAGCCGAAGCTGCCTGAACAATGATCGGCGCCGGGGACTGAGCTTTGGCCGTACTCAGGGCGAACAACGCGAGCAACCAGAAAATTTTCGGCAGACGCATTATCGCTCCCTCTTAGTATAAATCCGCGCTGTGCGAACGCTTTCAGTTACGGTCGCCAGTTTTTCCTCGATCTTGGCTTGGTTCTCCGCCAATTGCGCCTGTTGGGTTTGCACTTCCCTGACCAAGGCGAGAAGTCTCGCCTCCTGATTCGAGTCCGGCGTTTGAGCAAAGCTCGCTGAGACAAACACAAGCGCAGGCAACAGCAGAAAGATTCTATTCATCGGGCAAATGGTGAACATTGCCCAGAAGTAGCAATTCACGTTCCGAGCCTGCTATTCGGCACCGGAAGCTTGAATTGCGGTTGCGGCCCGTAACCTGCTTGCCTGTCGCTCGCCCGACAGTAAACTCCACACTATGGCCGGACCTGGGATGCATCAGACGCAGAATCTTTCTCTGCAACAAGTCCTTGCGCCTCAACTCCAGCAAAGTCTCCTGATTCTCCAGGCGCCGTTGCTCGAGCTGCGGAATCTGGTTCAGCAGGAAATGGAAACCAATCCGGTGCTTGAGGAACTGGCCGACCCGCCGAACCCGGATGCGCCGGCCGAAACTGAAACTCCCGCTGCCGACGATAATTTCAAAGAGGAGTTCGATCGGCTGGCCAAGCTCGATGAGGAATGGCGCGATTACATGGCGCAATCGAGCAGCTACAGCGGCCGCTCGCAGGAAGCCGAAGAAAAACGCCAGTTCTTTTTCGATTCAATTCCGACCCAGGAAACTTTGCAGCAGCACTTGATGGGACAGCTCAACCAGAACGTGCTGAATGCGGACGACCGCAAAACGGCGGAGCTCATCATCGGCAACATCGACGACAACGGTTTTCTCCAAACCACTCCGGAAGAAATGGCGCTCAATACCGGGATTCCCAAGGAAGATTTCGAGAACCATGCTCACGCTCATCCAGAGCTTTCATCCGCCGGGGGTGGGGGCGCGCGATTTGCGCGAATGTTTGCTGATTCAGCTCAAGCGCGAAGGGCGGCAAACCAGCCTCGAATACAAAATCATCGCCGACCACATGCAGGATTTGGGTAAACGCCGGTTTCCGGAAATTGCCCGACGAATCGGGATCGGCGTCGAACAAGTCCAGAAATGCGCAAATAACATCGCGCAGCTCGATCCGCGGCCCGGCGCAATATTCGCCGAGGCACCCAAGAATTACGTTTTGCCTGACGTCACCGTTGAGAAAATAAACGGCAACTACCAGGTGATCCTAAATGGGGAACAAATCCCGCACTTGCGCATCAGCAATACTTACAAGGACATCATGGCGCAGGACCGCAACGGGAACGAGGTGAAGGATTACATTCGCGACAAGATCCGGAGCGGGAAATTCCTGATCAAATCCATTCACCAGCGCCAGCAAACGATTTCCAACATCTGCCCACGAAATCGTGAAACGGCAGCGCGAATTTTTCGACAAAGGCTCGGCTTTTTTGAAACCGATGACGATGGTGCAGATCGCCGACGCGGTGGGCGTTCACGAAACGACTGTGAGCCGGGCCATCTCCGGGAAGTACATGTCGACCCCGCAGGGTGTGTTCGAAATGAAATATTTCTTCACCCCGGGTTATCAAACCGCGACCGGTGAATCGATGAGCAATACCAGTGTTAAGGAAGCGATCCTCGATCTGGTGAAGGATGAAGACGGTAATTCGCCTTTGAGCGACAAGGAAATTGTCGAGATTTTGAGCAAACGCGGCATTCCGATTGCCCGGCGCACCGTCGCCAAGTATCGGACCGAGCTGAATATTCTGCCGAGCAACATGCGGCGGCGGTACTAGCCCCTTGTCATTCGAGCGAAGTCGAGGAATTCTCGATATTGTCTGCCGTTTTGTGCTCGGAAATATCTAGAGACGTCTCGACTCGGCTCGACATGACAAACGCATGAAACCCTCGCTTCGTTCCAAGGTCATCGCCGAGTGGCGAGGTTTGCCGGAAAAAAGGGTGACGCATAATCGTTGGGCTACGGCAGCCGACGTTTTGCCGGCGCTGATGCAACGGCTCGGGCTGAAAGAGAGGTTGCACGAAACGGCGGTGGCGGAAGCTTGGAGCAAGATTGTCGGCGAATTTATCGCAGCTCATTCCGCCCCGATCGCATTGCGGGACGGCGTGCTTTATGTCCGCGTCCTCCAGCCGGCGTTGCATTACGAGCTCGAACAGATCTCGAAGTCCGACATTTTGCGCAAACTAAAGCGTCGATTCGGCCCAAAAATCATTCGTGACGTTCGTTTTCGCGTGGGTTAAGTGACGCATCGAGATCAAGAAGATTTGATCAATGCGAGTCGGCGCCGAATACCAAATCCATATCGAGCAATTAAAAGTCTTTGCTCATGTCGGGGTTTCAGAAGCTGAGCGATCGAAGCGTCAGCGGCTGGTTCTCAACATTACAGTTTGGCCGTCGCATGAACTTGGTGATTTAAATGACGCGGTCAGCCGGACCGTGGATTACGCTGTTCTTTGCGAGGAGACAAAAACATATTTTGCCCGGCAATCACCGAAACTTCATCGAAACATTGGCCAAGGATCTGACCGCTCATTTACTTGACAAAGTTCCGGATTCGAAAGAATCTGCCTCGAAATTCGCAAGTTCGTGTTGAAGAACGCCGCCTATGCGTCGGTCACAGTGATTCGTACTGCCGTCGCCGTGATTGACCGATGCGCAAAGGACGATTTCGCAAACCTCTCGCTCCGGTTGCAGCGCGTTACAGTGAATCTCAATCGTTCGATCGCCGGCTGTATCGCAACGATATCGCCGGTTCGATTGCCCACGCCGAAGCGCTGGCCCGCGCGGGAATCATATCGGTGGCAGAAAAGGAAAAAATCGAAACGGGTTTGCGCGAGATCGAGCGCGAAATCAGTGCCGGAAAGTTTCCGTGGGACGAATCACTCGAAGACGTCCACATGAACATCGAAAACGCGCTTACCAAAAAAATCGGCGAGGCTGGCGCGAAGTTGCACACAGCCCGCAGCCGGAACGATCAAGTCGCTCTCGATCTTGCGGTTTACGTTCGGGACGAAATCGAGGCCACGCGCGCCGCGGTCAAAAAGATGCAAAAAGCGCTCCTGGCCCTGGCGCAGAAACACGCCGCGATGTTGTATGCCGGGATATACCCATCTCCAACGGGCACAGCCGATCTACTTTAGTCATTATCTTTTGGGCCAGATCGAGAGCTTCGCCCGCGATTCGGACCGTTTGAATGATTGTCTGCGCCGGGCGGATGTTCATCCATTCGGCTCGGGTGCGCTGGCGGGTTCGACGATCGTCCTGGATCGTGAATCGATCGCGCGCGAACTGAAGTTTTCGCGGGTAAGCCAGAACAGTCTGGATGCCGTCAGCGATCGGGATTTCGTCTGCGAGTTCCTTTTTTGCCTCGCGATGATTGGGCTGCATCTCTCGCGTTTGAGCGAAGACCTGATTCTTTGGAACACCGCCGAATTCGGTTTCATCGAATTCAGCGAGGAATTTTCCACCGGCTCGAGTTTGATGCCGCAGAAGAAGAATCCGGACATGGCTGAGCTCACCCGAGGCAAAACGGGCCGGTTATACGGAAATCTGATATCGATCCTGACCACGTTGAAAGCGCTGCCGTCGTCCTACAACCGTGACCTTCAGGAAGATAAGGAAGCCGTTGTTCGATTCCGTCGACACGGTGAGGGCTGCGCTCAAACTGTTTTCCGGCGATGATTCCGAAAATCAAAATCAACCGCCAGCGAATGAAAGACGCGGCCAGCGATTCGACTCTTCTGGCGACTGATTTGGCCGAATATCTGGTGAAGAAAGGGATGCCTTTTCGAAAAGCGCACGAAACCGTCGGCGAACCTCGTGGCCGATGCAGTAAGAAAACAGATGCCGCTTCGAGAAATTCCGGTATCGAAACTCAAGAAGTTTTCAAAGTTGTTCGACTCCGACGTTATCAAAATGTTCGACGTGCAACCGTTCGCTGGCCGCGCGCAGACGGCATCGGCGCGCCTTCGCCCGACAATATCAAAACGCAGATCAAACATTGGCGGAAAGAGCTGGGCGGATAATCTTCCGGCGTGAAGCGAAGCAAGTTGGTTCAGGACAGCGATGGCTGGAAGACGAGTTCCAGCAACGTGGATTTCAGTAATGACCACATGGAGGTTGTGACCGAGAAGGTTCAAACGCCTTCTTCGGCAGAGCCGAAAATCTGGACAACGGTCAGTCGCAAAGCAGCGGTCGTCATAGCGCCGATGACCAGCGACGGCAAATTCTTGATTATCAAAGAAGAACGAATCCCGATCCGGGCGGCGCTTTGGTCGATGCCGGCGGGACAAATTGACAAAGCTGACGCGGATGAGAAAGAAATCGAGGCCTGCGCGTTACGCGAGCTGCACGAGGAAACCGGCTACGATCTTGCGCCGGGTGGAGAAGTCATCCCACTTGGGTTCTTTTTCACCTCGGCGGGGCTGACCGATGAGCATTGTTATTTTTTTCTGGTCAAACCGGTCCAGCGCGCGCCCGTGCACAAACGAGAAGAGGGTGAGGCAATTCTCGAGTGCCGCGCGGTAGACGATCGCGAAATTGGTCCGGATGATCTCGCAAAACGAAATCCGCGATTCGAATACCCTGGCAATTTGCGCGCGCCTGGCGGCCCGCGGCTTGATTTCGTTCGGATCCGCGTTGATTGACCATGCAGTTGCGCAACATTTTTAAGTTTCGCGATTTGCCGGAAAGCGAAACGTCAAAACCGTTTCTCGAACATTTGGAGGACCTGCGTTGGACCGTGGTGAAGATGGCAATCACACTTCTTGTTGCGATGACGGTTTGTTTTCTGTTTCGGCAAACGCTCGTCCGGGTGATGCAGGCGCCGTTACACGAACTGGATCCGCAGGTCGGCGCGCTCAAAGCCCTTGGGATTACCGATTCCATCGTGATTTCGTTTCATCTCGCGTTCTATTCCGCGATCGTTGTCTCGTTCCCGCTGCTCCTCTATTTCGTTGCCGGATTTGTTCTGCCGGCGCTGACCGTCGTGGAAAAAAGATTTTTGTTTCCGGCAATCATCGGCAGCTTCGGCCTTTTTCTGCTGGGCGTGCTTCATCTGTTATTTCTGGTTGTTGCCGAAAACGATTCTATTCTTTTTTCGTGACACCCAATCGCTCGGCTGGGCGCCGACCTGGACGGTGCAGGAGTATTATTCGTTTGTTACCAAGTTCGTCCTCGGCTTCGGACTGGCATTTGAATTGCCGGTCGTCGTGCTCGCGTTGGTTTACTTCGGTCTTATCACATACAGATTCATGGCCCGCACTCGGCCCTACGCGGTCGTCCTGATTTTTATTCTGGCCGCAATTATAGCGCCGACTCCCGACTTGCTGACTTTGGTCGCAATGGCGCTCCCGATGGCGTTGCTTTACGAAAGCTGCATCTGGATCGCCTGGGTCATGGAACGCCGGGCATTGCGTCCCCGCTCAACCTAACGGCGTGGACATCGCTTCCTACAACGTGCTGTTTGCGGTTGTCGCTTTCGTTCTCGGCGCGGTTATCGGCTCGTTTCTCAACGTCAGCATTTATCGGTTGCCGCGAGATCTTTCGGTAAACAAACCGCGCCGCTCATTTTGCCCGGCCTGCCACGCGCCGATTCCGTGGCAACAAAATGTTCCGCTGCTCAGCTGGCTTCTGCTGCGCGGACGCTGCGCCCAGTGTGGCGCGAAGATCGCGTTCCGTTACTTCGGCGTGGAACTACTGACGGCCCTGCTCTTTCTCGCGGTATGGGAATTTTTTCCGTGGCAGATCGCGCTCGCTTACTGGGTTTTCATTTCGATTTTGATCGTCGCCACGTTCGTTGATCTGGAACATTTCATCATTCCGGATCAGGTGACGATTGGCGGCACGATCATCGGAATCGTTGCGAGCTTTGTTGTTCCGCAATTAATGGCCGCCGATTCTCGGGTTGTGGCGCTTGTCCGTTCAGTGCTCGCCGCTGCGCTCGGTTACGTGATTCTGTGGATCGTTCTCGAAGGCGGCAAAATTGCGTTCGGGAAAAAGCGGGTCGAGCTCGAGACGCCCACTCCGTTTAACTGGACGAGACATGGCGACGATGCCGATTTGGTCGTGGGCGAGGAGCGCAGCCTCTGGAGCGATTACTTCGCTCGAGAAAGAGATCGACTGATTCTTCATTGCGACGAAGCGAAGATCGACCAGCGCGGATTTGGCGCCGAAGTTCTGGAATTTCATTACAATCGTGTCCGCGTTCGCGATGAAGAGTTCGCGTTGGATACCATCGATCAAATTTCCGGCGTTGCGCGCGAGCTGGAAATTCCGCGTGAAGCAATGGGCCGCGGTGATTTGAAATTTCTCGCTGCAATCGGCGCATTTCTGGGGTGGCGCGGCGTGCTCTTTAGCATATTCGCGGGCTCGGTGTTCGGTTCGATGGTCGGACTGGCCACGCTAGTTGTCGGCAAACGCGTCTGGTCCGCCAAACTACCGTTCGGTCCTTATCTGGCTTTTGGCGCAGTGGTCTGGATGTTCTTCGGCGAAAAATTCGTCGGCTGGTATTTCCAACTGATTAATCCCGGCTAGAGCAGCGCCGTGAAGGCGAACCATTGCGGCCAGTAAGCTCGAGTAATTTCCTGCAACGCACCGGCCCAGCGCTGCATTGCTTGTGTGACGGCTTCGTCGCGCGACGCGTTTCCATTCGCGCAAACAATTGGTTCGCGCGCGACGATCTTATATTTCCGATAACCAGTCCGGACGATGAAGATGGGAAAAATCGCAGCTTCGGAAACGAGCGACAAAACAAACGGACCATTCGGCAGCGGAATTTTCTGGCCGAAAAGATCCACGTTCTCGTGAGCGACCGCGCCAACGATCCGGTCGCCTTGAATCGAAATGATTTCGCCGGCCCGTAGCGCGTTCAGCAACTCGAAGGCAAGCGCGGTGCCGTCGTCGCTGTAACCAACCTGGATCGCGCCGCCGCTAGCCTCCTGCAACGCGAGGTCGACATGTTCGGCCGACCGGACATCGCTTTCCGGCGCGCGTACCATTCTGACCACGCGATGAAATTTTTGAGCGAAGAGCGCCGCGGCCAGATCGTAACTGCCCATGTGGGCCGTGAGCACGATGCCACCCTTTGCCGAAGCGAGTTGGTCGAGAAAGCGCATCCCTTCGAATTCATATCGAAAGCGGGCTTTTAAAATTCGATAGGCAGCGGTGTCGGTGAGCGACCAGCCGAAATTCGCAAACACCCGAATGACGCGGAGATAGTTCGCAATTCGCCATGATTGCGGCCTGATCAGCTTCAGATTTCGCAGCAGAGCTTTGCGAGCCGGGGCTGCGACAAAGAAAAACACGATGGCGGCGATCCAAATCAGCGGCCGATGAAAGACCGCCGGGACGTAAGCGACCGTTCGATCGATAACTTTCCGCCAAAAGACGCTTCCGACAACGAACCGGCCTTGTTCCATCGCCATTTCGAGAATGGACTTTCGCTTGTCTAAACGCAATCAGTTCCCGGTGAAGATCGACATGCACGTCCACATGGTGGGAAACGGCGTCGGCGGATCTGGCAGTTGGTTACGTTTGAAAGGATGGCATCGCGCCCTTGCGGGTTTCATGCTCCGGCAACTCGGAATGCCGGCGAGCGCACTCGAATCCGATCTCGAACAGATCTACTCCGAATGTTTGCTCGAGCTCGTTCGTGCATCTTCCATCGACGCCATTGTTCTGCTCGCCCACGAACGTGTTCACGATCCGGACGGAACACCGAGGAATGATCTCGGTTCGATGTTTGTGCCAAACGATGTTGTTCTCGAGCTTGCCCGTCGGTTTCCCGAATTTCTCGCCGGCGTGTCGATTCACCCTGCTCGGCGCGATGCCTTGGACGAGCTCGAACGCTGCGTCGGCCAGGGCGCCGTTTTGATGAAGTGTCTGCCGAATTGCCAGAACATCGATCCGTCGGATCCCCGCTACATTCCGTTTTGGAAGAAAATGGCGGACGTCGGTCTCCCGTTGCTCGCTCACACCGGCGGCGAACACACAGTACCAGTCGTCAACAAGGCATTCGCTGATCCGAAATTGCTCAGAACGCCTCTCGAATGCGGCGTCACCGTGATTGCGGCGCACTGCGGAACGAGGAGTGGAGCGTTTGATGTCGATTATTTCCAGGATTGGGTCGCGATGCTTCGCGAATTTCCCAATCTCTACGGCGACATTAGCGCGCTCGTTTCATTAAATCGCTGCGGTCATCTCAAGGATTGTCGCCGGCCTGAAATCGAATCGCGCATTCTTCATGGGAGCGATTTTCCGGTTCCGGTGCTCGGCCATCGGTTGTGGCTGAATGGATCGCTGCCGCGCTCAACGTTTCAGCGGACACAAAAGATTAAAAATCCGCTGGAACGGGATTTTCAATATAAGCGGTCGCTCGGTTTCCCGGATGAGGTGTTCACGCGCGCAGAAAAGTTGCTTAGACTCGACCGATGATCTTCAAGAACAGCCGATTGATTTTCCCAAATGGCGTTCGGGACGGACTCGATCTGCTGGTGGAGGACGGGTTGATCACGGCGATTCGCGGGCAGGCGCCGGCGATGGGCGAGGAGATCATCGACTTGGAAGGCAACTATCTCGCGCCGGGATTTATCGACGTTCATGTCCACGGCGCGATGGGCCGCGATACAATGGAAGCAACCGTCGAGGCGTTCCGCGCCATCTGCGATTTTCACTCCACCGGTGGAACGACGTCTCTTTTGCTCACCACCGCGACCGCGCCGACGAAAGCCATCCTTGGAGTTTTGAAGGCCGTGCGCGACTGGCGGCCCACTCCGGGCGCGCGCAATGAGGATCGGGCGGCGATCAGCCAGATCGCTGGCGTGCACATTGAAGGTCCTTTCATTTCGAAAGTGAAAGCGGGCGCTCAACGGGTGAGTTCTATGCGCAATCCGACGCAAACCGCTTATGCGCCGTTGCTGGATTATTGTGATGTGATTAGGCGAATGACGGTTGCACCGGAGTTGCCGGGGGCGCTGGAGCTCATCGACACGCTGCGCGAAAACGAGGTCACCGTGAGCGGCGGTCACAGCGACGCCTGGGAAGACGATGCCCGGGCGGCGTTCGAGCACGGAATGCGAAATGTGACGCACACCTTTAACTGCATGTCGACCACGCGCCGCCGCGGAATCGATCGCGTGGCGGGTCTGCTCGAGTTTGCAATCAGCGAACCCGAGATCATTTGCGAGCTTATCGCTGATGGTCATCACGTTTCTCCAACATTGATGAGTATGCTGTACCGCGCGAAAGGCGCGCGCGGCATCTGTCTGGTCACGGACGCGACGGCCGGCGCCGGACTACCTGACGGTTCGAAATTTTCTCTTTACGGAACCAAGTGCATCACTGAAGCCGGTGTTTGTTTGCTGGCCGATCGTTCTGCGCTCGCGGGCAGCGCATCGCGCATGATCGATCTCGTTCGCACGATGGTGACCAAAGTTGGCGTGCCTTTGCATGAAGCGATCGTCATGGCTACCGATACGCCGGCGTTCGCGATTGGATTGGCTAACAAAGGACAATTGAAAATCGGTGGCGTCGCAGATCTCGTCGTGATTTCGCCGGAACTCGAGGTGGCTCGGACGTTTGTCGGCGGAAACGAAGTTTTTCGCGCTTAGATCGACAACAAAAATTCAGCGATGTCGAGAGAGGCGCGTGGCCGACTGATCTGACTGATGTTTGTCGACCACTCGCTCCATTGTCTCGCGTTGTCCGTAAACGCGCGCTGAACTTGCGCGACCACTTCGTCGTTTGAAAGCGCGATGACGCCGGAACTCGTTTCCACAATCAACTGCGCGTTGCCCTCTTCCTGCCCGGAGACCACGTGATTGATGATCATTGGACAGGCGGCGGCAATCGTCTCCTGGACCGTTGCACCACCAGCTTTGCCGATTAGAACGTGATTTTCACAAAGCAATCGCGGCATCTCGTCGGTCCAGCCAAAGATTTCAATTTTTCGACCATCCGCAGCGGATTCAACTGCGCGCCGGAGTTTTTCGTTTCGGCCGACTGTGACCGTCAGTTGAACATTGAGTCGAAGAAGTTTGCGAACGAGATCTGGCGCGCGACTTGTGCCGGCGTTAATGACGTAGAGGACGCGCGGCGCGCTTTCCGTTGGTGACGGCCGGTCCTTGCCGAAATCTGCGAAACGTGGGCTGACCGGAAAACCAAGGATTCTGATCTTCGCTTCTCGAATGCCGCGCTCGCGAACAACAGTCGCACTTTGTTCGTTCGCGAGGAGAAAGTAATCCGCCGGCGCGTGATACCAGATCGCATTGATGGTGATCGAATCGGTGACGACCGCGATATTTTTGCAACGCCGATCGTTACCCAGGATTTGCTGCAAGAAATAGGGATAGGACGGGAAGGTCGACACCACGACGTCGGGCTCGAAACGATCAAGCAAACGGCGGAGATTCTTTTTGAGGCCGCGGAACTTTTGGAAGCGCTGATCGAAATCTTTTTTGCGATCCAGCCAATCGTAAACATACCGCCACGATCGCGGCCAGCGGTTGATCAGCCCAATGTAAGTGCGCCGAACAACTTCATTGAAAACGCCGAACGTTTCCGGAAATAAATCGCGGAGTTCGACCTCGACGTCCGGGGCGACTCGAGCGAGGCCCGCCTGAACACCGCGCGCGGCGCTGTTGTGTCCTTCACCGAACCCGGCAGTGAGAATCAGGACTTTTTTCGGCATGTCAGATCGTGAATTAAGCCGGCCGGCGGCGCGCGGAAGTTTAATGGATATTTCCGGTCGGCAAAGTTAAACTTGTCCGCGTGAAGTTTTTGAGTGCAACCTGGCGAATTTTTCGCCGGCTAGTCTGGGAGACAGCCACTGACAATACAACCGGTCTCGCGTCACAGATGGCTTACCAGCTGGTGTTTGCGGTTCCATTTGTTCTGCTCTTTTTCTGGCACCTGCTCGGCTTGTTCGGAACCGATCCCGCGAAACTCCACGGCATCTTTGCCGTGGTGCAAAGTTTTCTGCCGCCGGATGCCAAAGTGCAGGAAATCCTCGACATCGCCGTCGCGAACGTAGTCACAACCGGCGCAAGCGGCTGGTTGGCGAATGCCGGCATCTTCCTTGGGATTTATTTGGGCACGATGTTCATTGCCACAGTCTCGCGGTCCCTCAGCCATACCTACGGCGTGAAGGAGCTGCGCAATTGGTGGTCGAAATATATCATTTCGTTCCTGCTCCTGTTTTGGT
This sequence comes from uncultured Verrucomicrobiae bacterium, assembly GCA_963800015.1. Classification (GTDB taxonomy): domain Bacteria; phylum Verrucomicrobiota; class Verrucomicrobiia; order Chthoniobacterales; family UBA10450; genus AV40. The sequence goes on from CAWCZE010000009.1 coordinate 777,456, forward strand.
TCGGAATCGTTATCCTGATCTGCTTCAACGCTGTGGTGTTCGGCGAAACCCTCGCCGGAGTCGCCGAAGTGAATTTTCAATTGAAGTTTCCGCTGCAGGTTTGGATCACTTACCTGAACCTGCCGCTCACCCTGATCTCGTTAATCGGGCTCGCGCTCGTCCTCTATCTCCTGACGCCCGAAAATTATCTGACGATTCGACAGGCTCTTCCCGGCGCCATCTTTTTCTCGATCGGCTGGATCACCGTGACGAAGTTGTTTCAAATCTATGTCGCCCGTTACAGCCGCTACGACGCGACCTACCTCGCGCTGGCATCGATCATCATCTTGCTGACCTGGATGTATCTGACCTGTTTGTTTTTGCTGCTGGGCGGGAAATTGAATGCCATCCTCCGGCGCGAACGCGAGCGCGAAGGCAAACTTGAAACGGCGGAAGTGGCAGCGCAAGCGGTCTAGTCGCGCGCGCTGATCGCTGAATTTGAAAGCGTTCGCTAGTCGGACACCGAAAGGTTTCGCGAGTTGATCGCGCGAAACAGTCTGTTACGCTGCGCAGCAGTGGGACGGTCCGGCGTTTGGAGTTTTCTCGCGCTCAGCGCGATCATTGGAAGTTTTGTCCTTCACGCCGAACAGACGGATGACAAGACAACGCCAATTCGCAGGGCGCACGCCGTAAATGCGGCAGACGAATCTCCGACTTCAAGCCCGAAACCAAAAAACTCAGCGGCCAAAAAGAAGAAGTCTCCGTCGCCCTCACCCAAGCCAAAGAAGAAAAAGTCTCCGTCGAAAGAATCTGAAGCGTCGGCCACACCGAGTGAAACGCCGGAGCCAAGCGCAAAGACGCCAAAAAAATCGTCGACGAAAGAACCGTCTCCCAAAGGAAAAAAGAAAAAGAAATCGGCGACACCGGAGAAATCACCTTCGCCAAAAAAGAAAAAGAGTGTAGCAAAGCCGCCGCCCGAAACTCCTCCGCCGCGCGAAACGCCAACCCCGCCCCGCGCAATCGCTGTTCCGAGTCCCGCTGCTCCGCCATCGCCGGTTCCGAGAGCAAAATCTGCACTGGCCAATCCGGTCCAGGAACCGGAGCAACTGACGATCGAAAAATACGGTTATGAAAAGCCGAAAGGTTTTTGGGCGCGATTGTTTGGCGGCGGAGGCGGCAGCAGCGGCGGGAGCGGTGCGGGTTATCGTTACTTAACCGCGTCGATCCGGAGCCAAATCGATCGCGCTCCGGTGGCGCGGGGCCGGTGGCAATACATCGTGGTGCACAACAGCGGGACCCGTCAGGGAAACGCAGCCGCCTTCGATTATTACCATCGTCATTTTCGCCGGATGCAAAACGGCCTTGCCTACCATTTCGTGATCGGGAACGGCACATCCACCGGAAATGGTCAGGTTGAAATCGGCGACCGTTGGCGGCGGCAAATTAACGGAGGCCACGTTCACAGTGATTATTTGAACAATATCGCGTTGGGAATTTGCCTGGTCGGCGATTTCAATCGCGATCAACCGACCCGGGCGCAGCTCGATTGTTGCGAAGAGTTAATTCGGTATTTGCGACAGCGCTGCGGCAAGGTCGGCGATCATTGGCCGATCGTTAAGCCGCATCGCGACATCAATCCGCCGCGATGGGCGACCGATTGCCCGGGAGACGTATTTCCCTACTCGTGGTTTCGCCGGTTTCAGGAATAACTACAGCCGAGTCGCGATCGTGAGATTGCTTTCCTCACGTTTCCAGCGGTAGCCGAAATTAAAATCGAGCGGCGGCGGTGCACTCTGTTGATAGAGTTCCGCCAGCTTCGGCTGATTGTGTTGCCGGAAAATGCCGATCGGTCCCAGGTAGTTGCCGAAGACCCGGATGTTCCATTTGTCGCGGTTGAAATAAGAGATCGGAATGCCGGCGTCGTCCTGAACAACAACTTTGCTGTGATCGAGAATGAAATTGCGGATTCGGCTGAAACCGTTTTCGAACATCAAATAGGACGAAGCTTTCAAGATGCTGCGCACCCACGCCGAAATGGTCGCAAAACCGAAGAAAGCCCGGTGTCGAAGAGATTCCGCCGTCCGAAATGTCGGTGGTGAAATAATACAGGGTTTGTTGCGTGGCTTGAGTGGTTGTCGGCGAATTGAATGCGAACGCCAGGTGTTCCACCGCTCCCGGGTCTGCTCTGCTGAAAATTTCCGCTCTCATTGAGCGATCCGTAAGTTACGTCCTTGATCGACTTACCGGCCCGCGCCAAAAACACGTAAAGAATAGGGATTGTTCCTTTCAACTCCTGTGACTGAAGGTCCACCTTCATGTCTTTGGTGATGAAAAAACTAAAGCGAAGCGAGGAATGCATTGCTTCCTCGAGATTGTGGAGCGCGGCGCCAAGATTTCCGGCGCGCAATGGATCCGGCGGCGGGCCGAGCGATTCTTTGCCGCACAAAATGTAAACGTCGGCTTTCGGGAAGAATTGGTCCACGTAGAGAAAGTCTGGCCCGCTAAACATGTAATACGCGACCGGAACATTCTGCTGCGCTTCGGGAAAATACTGCGCCTCCCAGGCATGCACTTTTGCGAGTTGCCGCGTGTTCAGTTTGGCAAAAGCTTTTTCAAAATTGGCGGCATGCTCCTGCCATGCTGGATCAGTCGTAAGTGGAGCGAGCGGCGAATTCTTGGGAACAGGCATGCCGGCAAGGAACCGCGAGGTATCATCAGGCGGTGGCAGTCCGCCTGGTTGGACCGGCCGCGCAACTCGCGATGGCGCAACGCTTGGTTCAGGCGTCGGAGTCTGATGCTGCCACGGCCACCTTAGCTTTATCGCAATTGCGGTGTTCGAAACCAAAACCAAAGCGAACAGCGTCGCGAATGTAATTCTTGCGACGCGAGATTTGTTCATTGATGGGCACTGACGCGTTTACCGGCGCAAAAGTAAAGCAGGAAGCCGACCAGTGCCGTTGCCAGTCCGGCCACAGACTCGAGAGGTTTTGAAATCAGCAGGTAGATCATCATCCAGACCGTGATGATCGCGAACAAAAGCGGTGGAACAGGATAAAGCCAGATGCGGTATGGCCGCGCAATGTGTGGACGGGTCGTTCGAAGAACAAACACACCGATCACCGTCAGGAGCGAACAAAGCAGCAACGCAAATTGAATATAGATAACAATCAGTTCGAAGCTGCGCGTCAGCAGCAACAAATTCACGATCACCAGCTGAACCACAACAGCGTTCGCCGGAACGCCGTAGACATTTCTGCGCCCAAGGAATCTCAACAGCCAATGATCTTCACCCATCGACATGGTTACGCGCGGACCGATCCAGGTCATCGAGCTAACAGCGGAAATCAGACCGAGACAAATGATCGCACCTACCATGCGGCCGCCGTTTTCACCGAAGATGTGCTTGCCGGCGATTAAGCCAACTTCTAATTGGCCTCGCATTTCCGATTCAGGAGTGGTCGCCAGGAAAACGGCATTCAGGAGAACATAGGCCGCGGTGACGACAAGAGTGCCCGCAATTAGCGATCGCGGCACGTTCCGCTCAGGCTGCTTTACTTCGCTGACGATGTAACTCGACGCATTCCAGCCGGAATAGGAATACATCACCCAGACCAGTGACACCGCGAAAGCTCCGCTAAAAATTGACTTTGTATCTCCGGTCATCGGCAAAAAACTGAGCGTCTCTTTCGGTTCGACCAGGAATCCTGCACCAATTAACGCGGCGATCAGGAGCAACTTCACAATCGTCCAGACATTCTGAAACGTGGTGCCGCGGCGAAGATTTCCGAAATGAAAAAGCGACACGACCCAGACCAGAACGAATGAGAGAACCACTGGCGATCCGAAATTGAAGACGCCTTGGAAATATCTTCCGAACGCCATGGCCGCGAGGGCGACGGGCGCGGCGAAGCCGACGGTGGCAGAAACAAACCCGGCCATGAATCCGATCGCCGGATGATAAATTTCGGAAAGAAAATGATACTCGCCGCCGGAGCGCGGTAACGCTGCGCTCAGCTCGCCATAGCAAAGCGCGCCGCAAAGCGCTGCAATTCCGCCTACAATCCAAAGCATCAGGAGAGGAAATCCCGAGTGCATATCAAGGAGTTGGAAACCCGAGGCTGGTGAAAACGCCTGTGCCGATAATGTTGGCAATGACAATTCCGCAGGCGGTCGAGAAGCCCACCGTAGCCGGCGGTCCGGACGAATCGAGGACATTCATTTCGACAGCTTTGTTCATTCTCGGCTCGACAATGGCACTGGGAGGACGAGTTGGCGAATGGGCGGGCCCAAATTCAACCGCACGATTCGTTAGGTGCTCAGGCGTTATCGCGATGGCTGTTGACCTCGTCCCATTCGCGGTGCGCGGCTGCGATTGACGGCGCAAGATTGATGTAGAATCGGACGACGTAAATCAGGTAACCGGCGAAACCGAACACCTGAACGGCGATCAACCAAAGATGCGCATGATTGTGTAAAAAAATGTCCGGCCACGTTCGAATGCAAATCGCACAAACCACGTTCAATATGAAGACTGCGGGCAGTAACAACGCCAGGTTCATCCATTGGTCGCGTCGCACTCTTTCGTAGAGGCGATTGCCGGCCTCACCGCGGCTGTCTTTCTGCCGTGCGTGAATCAGCCGGAGATCGTAAAAGAATAAAACCCAACCGGAGGCGATGAATGCGGCGCCAAATGCAAACCAGTTCGCGGGGTTGATCAATTGAGCGAACGACACCGCCTCAATCAGCGCGCAGCCGATGTATAGAAAGTTGTGTCCGAATTCGAGCGGCCAGCGAATCAAGGTGATGATGTGCAAGACGGCGCGCGACCAGAAAATGAAAATCACCAGCAGACCAGACAGAACATACGGCCAATAGATGAATTTCAGGTCGGTGATTACATCGCGCGAACTTTCGATCAGGACCGTCAGCGCAACACCTTGAATGATGCTCACCAGCGTCAGCTCTATTTCTACGATCATCGAATCGAGTTGAGAGCGGCCGGCGGAAGATTTCATTGTGGTTCAGGCGGATTTGAATTCGGATTTTGGCGAAACGGCGCGAGGATATCGAGCAACTTCGGCGAGCTCGCGGCTAGCGATTCGAGTTCACGGATCGCGTTTGCGTTCCCGGTTTTCTGTAGAAAGGACAGGGCGACTCGCAATTTCTGCTGATGCTCGCTCTTTCCCGGCGCGAGCAGGTAAGCATAAGCAAGTTGATTTGCCGCCATCTCAAAATCACCGAACTGACCCGCGGCCAAACCGATTCGATAATGCAAATCCGCGTCAAAAGGAGTGACACCAATCGCGTCTCGCGAGGCGGAGAGTGTTTCATTCTTGCGTTGAAGTTCAAGGTTCAGGGTGAGAACGAGGTTGTTTGCCTGCGAATTCTCGGGAAGCAACTCGAGCGCGCGGCTCGCCTCAGGCAGGGCGTTGGGCAAATCGCCGCGCTGAGCGAGCGAAACCGCGAGCTGGAAATGGCAATCCCCGTTCACCGAGTTGAGACCGATGCACCGCTCGCATTCAGCGATCGCGTCCTGAGATTTGCCCATTTCGTCGAGGATGGCAGCGAGAACGTAGGAAGCGTTTCCATTGGCGAAATCCTTCGCCGTTGCTTCGTTTGCTTCAACCAGTGCGCGATCGGCTTGACCCTGATCGTTGAATCGGATCGCCGCATAGATGTGCTGTTGAGTTGAATTCCGGATCCAAACTGCCGCGACATTATTGATCGCCACTAGAAGGAACAACGACAACAGGCTGAATTGCAATGCGCGAGAGTCGTTTGTCAGCCGCTTCCAACCGAGCGCGGCAAATGCGGAAAATGGTACGACCGCAGCCAAACCATAGAATGCTTTCACTTGGGCGTAGGACGGAATCTTGAGCGTCATAAACACGAGCGCGAAAACGACGGCCGCGGAAAACCCGATGAGTAGGAACCATTCCGGCGAGGCTTTCCGGACGAATCGAAAGGATGCTGCTGCGCCTCCAGTTAGCACAACGAAAGTTGGGATCAGCGCAAGCCAGTATCCTGCAGTCATCAAATCGTAATTCCACGGTGTCCGCGACAGAATACCGGACAAGCCGCCTCCAAGACTCTCACCCCATAGCGTGGAATAAATTCCGTCAGCAAATCCGTAAAATCCGCTAAACATCGGAGTCACCAGCGTGCGTCCGAACCGAAAATAATCCGCCGCGGTGTGAAATCCCGGGTCCTGCCACAATGGAAATCCGACCACAGGATCCCAGTTGCCAACCACCGGCGAACCAAAATGCCGCCAGATCCGGACGTAATTCCAACCGCATACGATCAACATCGCCACGGCCATACACCCAAGCGTGCGCAACCAATCGAGCGCGCGCGAACGCTGCTGCAGAAGTTTAATCGCGAATGCTCCGAAGATCGCAGGGATTAGCAAGAGGCTGGTAGATTTCGCCAGCATCGCGGCGCCGATGCATGCACCGAGTGAAATTAACAGCGAAAGAGATTTTCGTTCCGAGCTTAGGGCGCGCAATGCCGAGGTAAATCGATGCGCTCGCCAATGTCGCGGCGAGCGTTTCGTTCGTCACATAATGCGACAGATACAGTTGCATCGGCAGGAATGCGCCGGTGACAAGGCCGATCAGTTGCGCCAAGGCCTGCCGCGGAAACAACAAACGCACACTGAGAAAGACGAAAATGAAATTGGCGATGCCGACAAGCATCGTAAGCGCTCGAAGTACAGAGACAGCGCCGCCATCTGTGGCGGACAGCCGAAGCGCTGAGAGAACGCCGGCGGAAAGCGCGTAGTAGAGCGGGGGCTGGAACATCTCATAACCCTCGGTCGGCAGGGGCAGAGCGTGTCGTTCCTGGATGTACTTAATATAAGCGAGGTGATCTTTGGAATCGTAGCCGCTGACAAACGGCAGAAATCCGGCGTTGTTCCAAAACAGTCCCACCCAGATCGCAGTACACCCGCCGAGGACAATCAGTATCTGAATGCGCGAAAGATCCGCATCCGGTGCGAGATCCAGCGATGGGTCGCAAGTGCCAACGAGATTGCTACGAGTGCGAAGACGATCCATTCCGGCCAAATTTTCTCAACCGCGTTCAAGACGTTCTCGCCACCAAAGAGTAAATTTCCTGGTCCGGGGTCGCGTGGCTCAGCCGCGAGTGCGCACCCGCGCCACGACGAACCTGCGATCGATGCTTGCCAGTCGGCGTTCGTTCGCAAATTGAATGCGTCGGCCTCAAGTCGAAGCCAGAGCGCGGGTGGCGCGTCGTTGTTAAACACCCTGGCTTCAATTGTGTTTTCACCGCTTCGCAAGAAATCCGACACATCAACGGTCGAAAGGTGTTTCCAATTTCCGGGGTTCCGAACCTCAACAGTTTCGCCGTTGACCTTGAGATCGACTCGCTTCGCCGGCGCGAAGGTACAATTGTCCGGTTTGCGGTTTCGATTTGAGCGAGAAAGTTCGGCGAAATGTAGTGTCGATCCAGGCGATCGGGTGAGTTCGGGCATCAACCGGGGCTGGGAAAATAATCCAACTCGTTCCCCCTCACGCGGCAGGAAATTGATTTTCGGATCGCTGTCGCATTTCCATTGAATCAACCCGAGCGCGGTAGCTCCGCCAACGAAAAGGCCAATTAGTATGTGCCACGGTTTCAGATTCACCCGCTGCGATGTTTCGCCAATTTCTGATCAGCGCTCAATCGAAATCCCCAACGGCAAATCCAAAACAGAAAAGCGTGCCTGGAGGGATTCGAACCCCCAACCTGCTGATCCGAAGTCAGCTGCTCTATCCAGTTGAGCTACAGACACGTTGCGGAAGTGACATGTCACAAGTGACCAGCGGCAGAACAATTCGGGATTCCGCCTTCGCTCGTCACATGTCACTCGTCACTCTTGAAAGCCGGGTGGTCGACGGGACTCGAACCCGCAACAACCAGAACCACAATCTGGGGCTCTACCATTGAGCTACGACCACCATGGCGGATTCAGATTCTAGTTTTTAGACGCGCGATTGCAAACGCGGGCAGAAGCTCGCCCGATTGGCACAATCTCCGCTTGTTCTAAAATCGATGCCCCATCGTTTCGTTGCAACCTGCGTTCCATTTGTTATCATCCGCGCCCTGCGACGTGCGATGAAAACCGGCTGGATCCTGCTTGTCTGCTCGGCCCTTTGGACCGCATCACCTGCTTTGCGCGGTCAGGCCGACGATCCAAGTGAAACATTTCTAAAGGCTTACATGACGGCCCAGCAAGGCGAGAAGTTGGAGCACGAAAGCCAGTTTAAAGCCGCCCTCGCCAAATATCGGTTCGCGGGCACTCTGCTGGAGCAACTGCGCGCCGCTCATCCGGATTGGCAACCTGCGATCGTCGAATATCGCGGTCGCAAAGTCAGCGAAAGCATTCTGCGAGTGCAGGACAAATCCGGAACCCAGGAAAATTTGGCGGCGACGTCTGCACCGTCCGCGGAAACCGCAGCCGCGCCGCCACAAAATCCGGCGCCTCCGGTCCAGGTTACCAAACAACAAGTCGCGGCTCCTCAGGTTTCAGCACCGGTTTCGAAGCCGGCGCCGGTTAGCAGTTCAAATGATGTCGCAGTCGCGGAAGCAACCAAGAAACTTCGGGAGCGAGTCGATCAATTGGAAGCCGACCTTCAAAAATCGCGAAGCGCAATGAGCGCGGCCGAAAATGAAAAGCAATCCTTAAACAATCGGCTCGACCAGACAAAATCAAAACTTGATAAGGCACAAGGCGATCTCGAGAAAGCGCAGACGACTGAAAAACAAGTTCGCGAGCAATTGACCCAGGCCCAAACAGAAACAAAATCGAAAGTCGATAAGGCACAGGGCGATCTCGAGACGGCAAAGACAGCGGAAAAAGAAGTCCGCGATCAGTTGGCGCAAGCGCAAGCTTCGCTGAAAAAAACGTCGGAGTCGGGTTCTAAAGACAACAAGGCGCAGGAAGCCTTGAAATCCGAGATTGCTGAGTTGAAAAAAGAGCTCGCCTCAGCCCAGCAGGGCCGGAGCGCGGCAGAAAAGGAGCGCGACGAAGCCAACGGCAAAGTCGCATCTGCCGATCAACAGCGCGCCGCCGCCGCCAGGGAACGCGACGAGGCGAACATTCGCGCCGCCTCAGCCCAGCAAGGCCGCAGCGTCGCGGAAAAGGACCGCGATGAGGCATTGGCAAAACTTAAGGGCCTGAAAGACACGCAGCAAAAAGTGGAAGTTCTCGTGGCCGAAAATTCCAATTTGAAACAAAAGTTGGCTGACGCGGAGAAGACCGTTCGCGAAATCGGCGAGGACAAGCCGAAGAAGGAAAAGGAATTGGCTGACGTTAGGAAACAGATCAACGATCTGCAGACGCAATTGGCCGCCAGTCAAAAACAAAACAAGGATTACGAAATCGCCGTCACTCAACTGCGTTCGCAGCTCGACGAAGCAGGCAAACAACTCGAGCAGGTTAAATTGGTTGGATCGACTCCGGAAGAAACGGCCAAGCTGACCAAGGAAAATGAGATGCTGCGCAACATCATCGTCCGGGAGCGTCAGGAAGAAGCGCGGCGCGATCAGGCCAAGAAGCTGATGCTGGCCGAGTTCGACAAGTTGCAAATCAAATCGGAGACATTGACCGAGCAGATCCAACTACTCGCCCAGCCGGTTGCCCGTTTGACCACTGACGAACTGGCGCTGCTCCGACAGCCGGTCGTTTCGATGTCGGATGACAATCCGGGTGCGGTCAAAGCGAGTTTTACGTTTGCGAAAAACACAACCAAGCCGTCGGCTCCGGCAATGCCATCCCCTCAGGGTGCCGAGAAAAGCATGTCGACCGACGTGCCTCCAGGTCCCGCTGACTACACAGTCCCGGCGATCTTTAAACCAAATGTTCCACCCGATGTGGTCGATCTCGCCTGGTCGGCGAAGCAAAATTTCGACAAGGGCAAGTATCACTCTGCCGAGAAAATTTATCAGGAAATCCTGACCAAGGCGCCGAACAATTTGTATTCACTGTCGAATCTTGGCGTCGTTTATTTCCGAACTGGCAAACTCAAGTCTGCCGAATTGACTTTGAAAAAGGCAGTGGCGTTGCAACCGAATGACGAATTCACTCACACGACGCTCGGGATTATTTTCTATCGTCAGGCGAAGTTCGATAGCGCGCTGACCGAGCTGACAAAATCGCTTGGCATCAATCCGAAAAGTGCGACCGCCCACAATTATCTTGGAATAACAGCGAGCCAGAAAGGTTGGCAGGAAGCGGCGGAAAAAGAATTGCTCGAAGCGATCAAGGAAAATCCGAACTACGCTGACGCACATTTTAATCTCGCGGTAATTTACGCGACTTCGTCGCCGCCGGCCCGGGAACAAGCGAAAGAGCAGTATACGCTGGCTACAAAGCTCGGGGCCGATCCAGACCCGTCTCTCGAGAAGCTGCTGCATTAGGTGGATCGCGCTCTCCGAGCGCGATGCTACTGTCGTTCGTGCGACCGTTTCTCACCGCGAATTGGCGATACCTCGCCATGCTCAACTACGCAGTCGATCCGAAAATCGTCGCGCGCGCTGGTTCCGCCGGGAACCGAAATCGATTTCGCCAATGGCGAAACCTTTCTCAGCGTCGTCGGTTTCCTTTTTTTCGACACGCGCCTGCTCGGGTTTCCGATTCCGTTGCATCGCGATTTCGAAGAGGTGAATCTGCGATTTTATGTTCGCAAAAAATCGGCGGATACCTGGCGCCGCGGAGTTGTGTTCGTCCGGGAGCTTGTGCCAAAGCGCGCCATCGCCACCATTGCACGGGTGTTTTACGGCGAGCCGTATCTTGCCGTCCCGATGAGTCATGACATCGAGCATAAGGATGGAAGACTGAAGGTGGAATATTCGTGGAGACGCGGCCGAAAATCGGAATCGTTAACGATGACGGCGAGTGGTGAACCTCAATCGATTCCCGCCGGGTCGCACGCGGAGTTCATCACCGAGCATTACTGGGGTTACACCTGTTTTCGCGGTGGTTGCAGCGAATACCGGGTGGAGCATCCGCGGTGGAAAGTTTGGAACGCCGACAGCTTTGAGTTTTCCGCTGACATCGCCGCTCTTTACGGCGAGCAATTTGTCGAAACTTTGAGCGCGAACCCGTATTCCGCGTTCATCGCCGATGGCTCGCCAATCCAGGTTTTACTTCGCGAGCAAGTAGCGCAACAATTTCTTTAACACCGGCCTTCAGGCCGCTGGTTCAAAACCTCTTTCGCTTCGCGCGTATCGTGTAAACACCGGCTTAAAAGCCGGTGCTCACGGTAGGTGTTCCGACCGGGCAAAACTCGAGAGACGGCGATTAAGTTACTTTGCCAACAGCTGTCGTAACACGAACGGCAAAATCCCGCCGTGCCGGTAGTAATCGATCTCTATCGGCGTGTCGATTCGCACTTTCACCGGGAAATAGCGCGTTTGTCCGTCAACTGCCTTCAATTCCACGGTGAGTTGCTGGCCCGGCTGCAAGTCATCGGACAATCCGTTGATCGAAAATGTTTGTGACCCGTCCAGACCAAGCGACTCGGCGGTGACGCCATCGAGAAACTGCAACGGTAACACGCCCATCCCGACAAGGTTTGAGCGATGAATTCGTTCATAGCTTGCAGCGACGACAGCTTTGACGCCGAGGAGTTTCGTTCCTTTCGCTGCCCAGTCACGCGATGAGCCGGTTCCATACTCGTGCCCGGCCAGAATGATCAGCGGCACCTTCTCCTGTTTGTAGAGCATTGCCGCGTCAAAGATCGACATCTGCGTACCGTCCGGAAAATGTTTGGTCACGCCGCCCTCGATTCCGGGCACCATCAGATTCTTGATACGCACATTGGCGAACGTGCCGCGCGTCATCACCAGATCGTTACCGCGACGTGAGCCGTAACTGTTGAAGTCCGCCGGTTCAATTCCTCGCGATTTCAAATATTCACCGGCAGGCGAAGTAACTTTGATCGCGCCGGCCGGCGAAATGTGATCGGTCGTGACCGAGTCGCCGAAAATTCCGAGAGGACGCGCGTTAACGATATTTTCGATCTTGCCGACGCTCATCGAGAAATCCTTGAAGAACGGCGGTTCGTGAATGTAATCGCTTTTTTCGTCCCATTGATAGACTTCGCCCGTGCTCGAGGGAATTTCGTTCCACTTCGGGTTTTGATCGGCGAAATCGCGATAAAGTCTGCGGAATACGTCCGGCGTCAGCGCGGATCTCATGGCGTCACGGATTTCAGTAAGCGTTGGCCAGATATCGCGCAGATAAACGTCGCCGGATTTTGTTTTGCCGAGCGGTTCTTTGCTGAGGTCCAGGTCAACCCGTCCGGCGAGGGCGAACGCAACCACCAGCGGCGGTGACATTAGAAAATTCGCTTTAATGTTTTGATGCACCCGCGCTTCGAAGTTTCTGTTTCCGGACAGCACCGACGCCGCCACGAGATCAAACTCGTTGATCGCCTGTTCGATTTTCGGATGCAGTGGTCCCGAGTTTCCGATGCAGGTCGTGCAACCGTATCCGACCAGATTGAACCCAAGTTGATCGAGATATTTTTGGAGCCCAGTTTTATCAGATAATCCGTGACCACGCGCGAGCCCGGGGCGAGCGACGTTTTCACCGCCGGATCAACCTGCAATCCGCGTTCAACCGCCTTCTTGGCCAGCAAACCAGCAGCCAACATCACGCTAGGGTTGCTGGTGTTTGTGCAACTCGTGATCGCCGCGATTAGAACGCTGCCATGGCCGATTTGGCTCTGGCCGTGGTGGAACGGATCTGCGGTCGTGCTCTCAATTTCCTTGGCCGTATCCGGCGTCGGCCGATTCGCAATCATCTCGAGCTTATTGCGCTCTTCAGCAACGCCTGCTTTTTCTTCGTCGGTCGACGGCATTTTGCCGTCGGTGGGTGCGCTGCCGTTTAATTGGACGAGATGTTTTGCTGCGAGATCGGCGTCGGCTTTGCCGTAACCACCTTCCTTCACCGATTTCTTCAGCAACGAACGAAATGTGTCCCCGAGTGCTGGAAGATTGATCCTGTCCTGCGGGCGTTTCGGCCCGGCCACCGCCGGTTCCACAATGCCGAGGTTCAGTTCCAAATCGATCGAGTAATCGATTTCGCCTTTGTCGGGCATTCCAAACATCTTTTGAGCTCGAAAATAATTTTCGAAAGCGGCGCATTGCTCGTCCGTGCGACCGGTTGCACGCAGATACGCCACCGATTCGCTGTCGACCGGAAAGAAACCCATCGTCGCGCCGTATTCGGGCGACATATTGCCGATCGTCGCGCGGTCCGGCACCGGCAGCGAGGCGGCGCCTTGGCCATAGAACTCCACGAACTTGCCGACAACCTTTTGCGCTCGCAGCATCTCGGTGATGTGCAATACGAGATCGGTCGCAGTTACGCCTTCGCGCAGTTTGCCGGTCAAATGCACGCCGACAACTTCGGGCGTCAAAAAGTAAACCGGCTGGCCGAGCATTCCGGCTTCAGCCTCGATTCCGCCGACGCCCCAGCCGACAACGCCGAGACCGTTGATCATGGTCGTATGCGAATCGGTACCGACTAACGTATCGGGATAGAAAACGGTTGATGGTTGATTGTTGATGGTTGATTGCGCTGACAGAACTCCCTTGGCCAGATATTCGAGATTTACCTGGTGAACAATTCCGATGCCGGGCGGAATCAGTTGGAAGGTTCTGAACGCTTGCTGGCCCCACTTGAGAAACTGATAACGCTCGCGGTTGCGCTTGAATTCCATGTCGAGATTCAATTGCAATGCGCGGGTTGAACCGAAGAAGTCGACCTGGACCGAGTGGTCGACCACCAAATCGACGGGAACGAGCGGCTCGATGATTTTCGGATCGCCGCCAACGTGCTTCACTGCGCTTCGCATCGCCGCCAAATCGACCACCAGCGGCACCCCGGTAAAATCCTGAAGAACGATCCGCGCGACAACGAACGGAATTTCTTCATTAGCCGGCTTTTTCGGATTCCAATTGGCCAGGGTCTCAACATCTTTTCGCCGGACTTTCTTGCCGTCGCAGTTCCGCAAGACGGATTCGAGGACAATTCGAATGCTGACCGGCAACCGCGAAATTTTGCCGATGCCTTGTTCTTCCAAAGCCGGGAGTGAATGAAACAAACCTTCCCGGCCATTGCCGACATCGAACTTTTTGAGAGTTTTGAATTCGTCGTTCACTTCAGCTCCGCCAATTTTGCTTTGATCTTATCGAAGCTTGGCAGCTTGCCCGGGTCATCGTTGCTCTCGGAATATTGGATCACGCCGCTTTTATCGACGATGAAAGCCGAACGCTTCGGTACTCCGCCCATTCCTAGATTTTTCTGCGGCAGGAACGAATCGTAAACGACTCCGTAGTCTTTCGACGTCCGGTGCTCGTAGTCGCTCAAAAGTGTGACGTTGATCTTCTCCTTTTCCGCCCACGCCGACTGCGCGAACGGATTATCGCCACTGATCCCATAGACTTCGCAATTGAATCCAGTGTATTCGCGCAGTCCGTTTCCGACGCTGCACATTTCTTCGGTGCACGTACCCGTGAAAGCCATTGGGAAAAACAACAGCAGCGTGTTCTTTTTTCCAAAATTGTCGCTCAGTTTTACGTGCTTCGGCCCCTCGGCGGTCTTGGTCGAGAGATTGAAATCAGGTGCTTTGGTTCCTACTGCAAGTGGCATAACTAATCCTCCGGTTCGAGTTAACAGGGGGGAATTCATTATAGATAAGAATTCGAAGCTGGAAACCTGGAACCCAGGAAAATTTGACGACAGCTAATGATTTCCCCCGACGGTACGAAGGTTGCAGCGAACGGCGGCACCATGCGTCGTGGAATCAAGGTAGGCATTATCGTAGGCGGGGCTGTGATCGCCCTGCCGATTATCGGCGTTGCCGGGATTCTGTTTTTTATCGGTCTGTTTCAATTCGAGCCGTCGCCGGGGCTGACTCGCGAAATAACGCTGGCGAACCATGGCAGTCTGGTTATCGACGGAAAAAAACGTGGCCGAAGCGAACATGGTTTTTCCCAGAGTGCCGGATACCGGCCGCCCGGCTCAACTGAGACCGAATGGTTTGGCGATTTGTCGGATGGAGTTGATCCTCAGTTTTATGAGGCTGGATCGCTGGTCGTAGTGATCGATCTCCCGGGAGGCAGCCTTTTCGTTCGCAATCCAAGTGCGCAGGAGAAGTGGAAATGTCTCACGTTGCTTTTTCCTAACGATCTGGGGCCGTCGTTTCCAATTTCCTTTTACGCGGAAAGAAATGGTCTCACGACCGATGAGGTGTCGCGCGTCAACGAGCTGGGTGGTGAGCGGAAGCAAAAGTGGCCGACCACTTACATTGAAAAATTTGACCCGGCGACGCGCGATTTGACCTGCTCTTATCACATCGACAACAAGAATTCATGGCCATTGCATCTCCGATTGTCCGAGGACGGAAGTCATCTCGCACTTGTTGAAATCGGCGCCTTATCGCAATAACCGCTGTCGGTGCAGCGAGACCGAAATGTGCTAGAATATCGGCCGATGGCAGATGATCGCTGGTGATCCTGCGCAAGCCGGATCGCTGGAGGAAAGTCCGAACACCATACGGCAGCATGCCACATAGAAGACGTGGGCGCCGCGGTTGAAAAATTGCGGTGACGGAAAGTGTCACAGAAAAGACACCGCCGGTTCTTTGAAAGAACAACTGTTTCTTGTAAACAGGTAAGGGTGAAAAGGCGAGGTAAGAGCTCACCGCTCGCGGAGTAATTCGCGAGGCACGAAAAACCCCATGCGGTGCAAGACAAAACAGAGGAAGGACAGCCGGTCCGACAAACATCCTCGGGTACGTCGCATCACTTGAACTGAAACGATCGCTTCGGCGGCGAATTGGTTCAGGGGCGTTCCGCGACAGCGGGATGAGATAAATGATCATTCACGGCCCAGAAAAGTTTCGGGGCTGACAGAATTCGGCTTACCGCCATCAAATATGAAGGGCGCTTTCGGAAACGAAGGCGCCCTTCGCTTTTATCGGCAAAACGTCGTCTAAACAACCTAACAAGTGCGAAACGGTCTCTTCGGTTTCGTCGCCCATGTTGGAGAGACGGAATGTTTTGCCGCGGAGTTTGCCGTAGCCGGCATCGATGACGAGATGATGCTTTTCTCGCAACGCCTTTGCCATCGCGGGCACGTCGATGTTTTTGTTGTTCGCGACGCAAGTCAGCGTCTTTGATCGAAAATTCTCCTCGGCAAAAAAGTCGAAGCCGGAATTCTTCACCCAATCGTGAACAAGCGGCGTTGGTCCGTTCGTGGCGCTTGTAACGGGCATCCAGTCCTTCTTCGAAAATATCTTCGAGCTTCGACTGCAGAGCGAAGATATGGCCGATGCTTGGCGTGGTCGGCGTCATCCAGCCTTCCTGCTGTTTCTTGAACTCGAGGAAATCCAGGTAATACCCGCGGTCTTTTTGTTTTTCGGCGCGGGCAAAATCCTTTTTCAGAAACGCTGAACAACGAAAAGCCCGGCGGCAGTGCCAGCGCTTTTTGGGAGCCGGTCAGCATCACATCGATGCCAAGTGCGTCCATGTCGATCTTCATCGCGGAGAAGGAAGAGACGGTGTCGAGAATGAGAACGACTTCCGGATATTTCGCGAGCGTGCAGCAAATTTCCGGCAACGGATTCATCACGCCAGTCGACGTTTCATTGTGAATCAAGGTGACAGTGTCGAATTTTCCGGATGCGAGGGTGCGATCCAGATCTTTGGGATCGATGTGTTTTCCCCATTCGACTTGCAGCGGCTTCGGCCTCTTTGCCGCAACGTCGCGCGACATCGAGCCATTTGTCCGAGAACGCTCCGCACATACAGCAAAGCACGCGACGGCCGACGAGGTTGCGAATCGATCCTTCCATCACGCCCCAGGCCGACGATGTTGAAAGGAAAACCGGCTGCTTGGTGTAGAACAAGGCCTGCAATCGCGGATGGATATCGCGGTAAAGATTTTTAAAGGCATCGCTGCGATGTCCGATCATCGGGCGCGAGAACGCGGCCATCGTTTTCGCGGAAACCTCAACCGGCCCGGGAGTGAAAAGCTTGTCGTGCGGTTGCACGATCGAATTTTAATCGCGAAACGTCCGGGCGCGAATCTGCAACTACGACTGTTTCTTGATGAAGCTGATATCGCCGCTGCGTTCGAGCCGCGCGACCTTGATTTTTTCGAGGTCCTCAGTTGCAGCGTTCAGCCGCAGGTCTTCTTCGAGATCGTGAGGTGAAACGAGGTGGTGCTTCATCATCTTCCAATTGACCTTGCCGTCGCTGATTAATTTGACCTCCTTCCCTTTAATCAGCTTCCCAAAACGGTGTGAATGGTAGGCGGTGAAGGCGCAAACGCGATGAACCAGCATCAGAAAGGCTGCACATCCGATCGTCGTGAGAAAAGCCGCACTGCCATTAACGGCGCGGGCCAGGACTGCTCCCATTAAAACAAGGAACATCGTGTCGAAGGCGGTTTTTTCGGAAAGCGATCTGCGGTCGCCGATACGCATCATGGCGAGTCCGAGAACGAAAATAATGAACGCTCGCAGACACACCTGGAGCAGGGTCAGCTCCTTTGGCTGGCCGTCAGGTCCGATAATTGATTGTAAAAAGCCGTTGAACGCATCCATGCTCTTAAAATTTTATCGTCGCTGAGACATTCGGCGAGCGTATCTCGGTGCCGGTTAGGCACATCCATTCACGGCGCGCGTTGCGTTCAAATATAGCAACGGCAACGAAGGGACATTCATGGCACGAGGAAGCAAAAAGAAATATACAAAGAAGCAAAAGCGAAAAGCCGAGCACATCGAAAAAGGTTATGAAAAGCGCGGCACCAGTAAGAAAGAAGCGGAGCGCCGCGCATGGGCGACCGTGAACAAAACGGATCGTGGCGGCCGCAAAAAGGGCGGCGGCGGACGCGGCAAAAAACGGAACAAGTCGTCATCCCGCAAAGGCGGAAAAAAAGGCGGTAGCAAGCGCAAGAAACGCTAGGCCGCCGGATGTCGCACAAGGAAAAATCAGAGCTTGTCCAGCCGAACCGCCGTGGCGGAGGCAGCGCAGCGAGTGAATCGCCGCAATTTGCGGAGCCGTGCGCAATCGAAAATCGGTCGCGGCGCCTGATTACTTTTTACCGCGGCCGGTCTTTTTCTGCAGTTCCTCGATCCGTTCGGATGCCTTCGCCTTAGTCAGCTTGTCATCGAATTCTACTCCGGCTTCCCGGCAAAGGGTCTGGAGATAAGACCTTTGCGGTCCAGTCATCGGTTCTTCGCCGGTAGTCCAGTCTTCCGGATCTTTCTCCGGGTTCTTCATTGCGGGCGTCGGTTCGTCAGGAGCCATCAACTAGAAATCGCACGTCATGGCCTGCTCCCGCTTGCGCGGCCAACTTTCGCATGGCATAAGAGCAAGCTCGGCCCGCCTCAAATGGCCGCCGCCCAAGATTGAGAATCCACCATGCCAACCGCTCCGCCTGCCACCACTGAACCGTCTGTCGAGGCGCAGGTTTTTTGGCTGCGATTCCAGAAGGAGATCGCAGCCGCGCTGATCGTTATCATATTGGCCATGATCGGATACGCCGGTTATCGGATTTATGTAAACCGGCGCGGATGCGAAGGCGGCTGAGATGTTGGGAGCCGCCCAGACGCCTCAGGAATTTCAAGAGGTGATCGCGCGTTATTCCGGAACGCCGGCCGGCGCCAGCGCGAATCTGCTTTTGGCGGAGAAACTCGGCAACGAGAAGAAGTTCGTCGAGGCGAATTCGGCTTTGCAGAATTTCATCGATAAAAACCCGGAGCATGAATTTGTCCCGACGGCGCAGCTCATGATGGCTGCAAATTTGGAAGCGATGGGAAAAAACGATGAGGCCCTGGCGATTTATCAGCAAGTCGCCGCGAAATATCCAAACAGTTTCAGCGCGCCACTGGCAATGATCTCGGAAGTCCCGCTGCTAAAGGCAAAGAACCGGATCGAAGATGCGCGACGGGTTTGCGAAGACATTCTTACGAAATACCGCATGCCTGGTCAGCCGGTCGAAGCAACGCGCGATGATCGAATGGAGACAGTTTGGGCGGCGGAAGCGATGCGTCATTTGCGGTCGTTGAAGCCGCCGGAACAGCCGAAGGGCCCGTCCGCCGCAGCAGCTCCGAATGGAGTGCCACCGTTGATCGCCGCGCCGCAACCTGTGCCAGCCGCACCGCCGGTGCCTCCGACTTCTGGCGGAGCGCCGACTCCACAAAAGCCGAAATAGGCGTAGAGGCGCGATGCGCTGAAGAACTTTGATTTTGCAGTCCGCGCCGAGCCGCCGCTACAGCAACGACTTAGCGCTTCGAGAATTGGAAGCGTTTGCGTGCGCCGGGTTGGCCGGATTTTTTCCGCTCTTTCATTCGCGGATCGCGTCGCAACAAACCTTCGCTCTTCAAGCCGCCGCGCAGATTTGGATCGGTTTGCAACAACGCGCGAGCAATCGCCAGACGCGCTGCCCCGCCTGGCCGGTCGCGCCGCCGCCGCTGGCGTTGATCGAAACGTCGTAAGTGTTGACGACTTTCGCTGTTTGCAACGGTTGAAGAACAATGTTCTGCAGAGGGACGGTCGGAAAATAATCTTCGAAACTGCGGCCGTTGATGTCGATCTTGCCGCTGCCCGGAGTCATGCGAATCCGCGCGACTGAAGTTTTGCGGCGACCGGTTGCGATAAATTCTTGGGATTGAGCCATAGATATTTGTTAGGCGAGCTTGACCGATTTCGGCTGCTGCGCGCTGTGCGGATGCGCTTCGCCACGATAAACTTTTAATTTCCGATAAACCGAGCGGCCCAAGGCGATTGTGCGGAATCATTCCGCGAATTGCCCGCTCGACCAGCAACTCAGGATGACGCGCCCGTCGGGCCCGAACGTTTTCAGATTTGTGTCCGCCGACATAGCCGGAAAAACTCATGAAGGTCTTTTGTTCCTCTTTCTTGCCGGACACCCGCACTTTCTCAGCGTTGATCACGATGACGAAATCGCCGGTATCGACGTGCGGGCGTGAAAATCGTTTTCTCTTTGCCGCGCAATAGATTTGCAGCTTTGACCGCAACCTGGCCAAGGACCTGATCTTTGGCGTCGATCAGCCACCATTTGCGGTCGACCTCATTGGCTTTGGCGGAAAAGGTTTTCATCAGCGCTTGAAAAAGGGCACGGAAACTACCGGTCAGACGGTCGACTGTCAACCAGCGGAATCAGGCGCGATTTCGGGCACTGAAGGTGCTTTATGGAAATTATAATGCGCCTCATAATTCTAGCCGCCGCTGCCCTGTTCTCTCCTCTTTTAATCTCGCCCAAGCCAAGGAAAAGGAAACCTCTCCAGCCGCCGCCGATCCAGGACGCAATCTCCGCCCCCGCCGTCCTCCGCGAACTCAATCTCGCTCGCGAAAATCCCGAAACTTTACGCCACTTTCGTCGCCGAATCCCGCCCGCTGCACATGATCGAACACGGGCGCGCAGTCGACGAAGCGATCCGTTTCCTGAACAAATCGCGACCGTTACCGCCATTGACTTTGTCGCCGGGAATGTCGCACGCGGCAGCGGATCATTGCGCCGAACAAGTCGGCGGCCAACTCGGTCACGACGGCGAGGATCGCAGCAGTCCCGGCGATCGGATCAGCCGCTACGGTTCGTGGAGTACAAGTTGGGGCGAAAACATTTCCTACAGCCAAAAGACAGCTCGCGGCGTCGTGCTGGCGCTGATCATCGACGACGGCGTTCGCTCACGTGGCCATCGCAAGAACATTTTCAATCCGAAATTTAATTACGCTGGGGCGGCGTTTGGACCGCACGCGCGGTACCGCACCGTTTGCACGATTGATTTTGCCGGCGGTTACGCCGAGCGCGCCGACGCCTTGGTATCACGCTAAGTTGGCGTCCGAAATAGTTAATCTTCGTCTCGGTCACCGCCTCGGCCGCCTTTCGGAATTTTGTCCAGTATCGACTGAACTGACGGATCAGCCTTGACCATCGCGCCGTGCATTGCGCCGACGAAATCCTTTCGAGCCTGTCTCATTTTTTCGTGCGCCGCCTGAACGCTCGGGTCCTGCATTGCTTTCTGCCGCGCGGCTTTCAATTTCTCGCGCTCTTCGGGAGTCAGGTTTGCCAGCCGCTGCTGCCAGCGGCCGCCGCGACCACCTTCGGTTCCTCGTCGGACCTTGAGCGAAGACGATTGGCGAGAGTTGCAACGCGCCCACAAGCATCGACAGCGTGATCAGTGATTTGATTTTCATATCTGGAATTAGAGACGTCGGCTGCGGTCAAAAGGTTACAAAAATGGCAGCTAGCGATTTCAGTCATGCAGGCTTAATTCGTTCTCTTCGATGACGAACGACTGAGCAAAAAACGCAATCAGCCCGCGCCGAACTGAAGATTTCCCGGAGTGGTATCAGCAGGTGATCCGCGCGGCGGAGTTGGCCGAGCCGTCCGACGTCCGCGGTTGCATGGTGATTCGGCCGTGGGGTTACGGCATTTGGGAAAACATGCAGCGTCAGCTCGATGCGATGTTTCGCGCGACCGGTCACCGCAACGCCTATTTCCCGCTTTTCATTCCGCTGAGTTATTTCGCGAAGGAAGCGGAGCACGTCGAAGGCTTCGCCAAGGAATGCGCCGTCGTCACGCACACGCGGCTGGAAGTGGCGCGGATGGAAAATTGAAACCCGGCCAGCCCGCTGACCGAGCCACTGGTGGTTAGGCCGACTTCCGAGACAATCATCGGCGCGAGCTATGCGAAGTGGGTGCAGTCGTATCGCGATCTGCCGATCCTGATTAATCAGTGGGCGAACGTCGTTCGCTGGGAAATGCGGCCGCGGTTGTTTTTGCGAACGACCGAATTTCTTGTGGCAGGAAGGCCACACCGTTCACGAAACCGAAGCGGAAGCGCGCGAAGAAACGAAGCGGATGCTCGACGTGTACGAAGCGTTCGCGCGCGATCATTGCGCGATTCCCGTTTTCACCGGCGAAAAATCCGAGAGCGAAAGATTTCCGGGCGCGGTCCAGACGTTGTCGATTGAAGCGATGGTGCAGGATCGGAAAGCGATTCAGGCCGGCACATCGCATTTTCTCGGGCAGAATTTTGCGCAGGCGAGCGGGATCCAATTTCAAAACCGCGAAGGGAAACAGGAATTTGGATGGACGACGAGCTGGGGCATGAGCACGCGAATGGTCGGCACCGTGGTCATGATGCACAGCGATGACGACGGGCTTGTTTTGCCGCCGCGGATCGCGCCGACGCAAATCGTGATTCTGCCGATCACGCCGAAGGAAGAAACGCGCGCGAAGGTTTTGGAAGCTTGCGACGCGCTTGCGCTGCAATTGCGCGGAAAACGATTCGCGGATGCTCCGATCGAAGTGGAAGTCGATCGACGCGATCTGGGTGGCGGCGTGAAAAATTGGGAGTGGATCAAGAAGGGCGTGCCGATCCGGGTCGAGATCGGTCCGCGCGATCTGGAGAAGAATCGGTGGCGGTGTCGCGGCGCGATCAGCCGCTCAAGTCGAAGGAATCGATGTCGATGCAGGAATTCGTCGGCCAGCGCCCCGGAAATGCTGATGTCGATCCAGCACAATCTTTACGATCGCGCGAAGAAGTTTCGGGACGAAAACACGCGCGTGATCGAATCGAAGGAAGAGTTTTACGATTTCTTCACGCCGAAAAACTCGAGCAAACCCGAGATCCACGGCGGTTTCGCGCTCGCGCACTGGAACGGCTCACGCGAAGTGGAAGAGCAGATCAAGAGCGATCTGAAGGTCACGATTCGGGTAATTCCATTCGGGGAAAGGCGAACCGGGCAAATGCATTTTTACCGGCGAACCGAGCCCGAAACGAGTGTTGGGCAAATCTACTGGGCTGAGATCGTTCGATTCGACGATCGGCTCCGAGCGGTTCGATAAGGGCCATTTGCCGAGGGAGATGCGCGGCAAATGCACTGACCTGACGTTGAACACGACTCGTTTATTTCCGCTGCTCGATGGAATTAAAGCTCTATAGCCGCGAATGGTGTTCGTGGTGCATTGATGCCAAGGAATATCTGGAGGCACACGGTTACAAATTCGTCGAGATCGACGTCGGCGAAGATCGACAGGCTTACGAGGAGATGAAGGCAGCTCTCCGATCAGACTTACGTGCCGACATTTGTCGCCGGCGATAAAGTGCTGGCGAATTTCGACACCGATCAACTCGAGAAATTTCTGACCGAGCACGAAATCCAGCCCTAATGCTATTTAGGCTTTTCATCCTCGCTCGGCGTGGGGGTTCTCACCGTCGCGCTCCGCAGTTTTCAAAGCTCGTTCGCCCAAAAGGCCGGCGCGGTCGCGATTCTGATCGTTTCGTATCTGCTCGTTTATTTCGTTACGGACAGTCGCCTTCTGGGTGCTGCCGCTGCCGCGGCCTGGTTCTTTCTGCCATGGGTGGAAATTCTCACCCGCATTCGCGCGCTGCGATTGCCAAAGGAAAAGCAGCTTCGGCCGAAATCGCCGCCGTCGAGCGACACTTTTCCGACGCTTGAACGAGATCACGCGCGAGATCGAAAACGAAGGATTCGTCCATGTCAACGATGCCGGTTGGGATTGGGAGGATTACCGGCAATTTTTCCGGCTGTTTTACAAAGAGGAAGATCGCGCGCAGGCGACGATTTGCCTGAACGAGCAGCACGATCTCTCGTTTTATTATTTGCGAATTTCGTCGCGGGCGACGAGCGGGATCATTTGGACGACGTGGAATTATCCGCTGTCCTACGGATTGAAATTAACCCCGCAGTTCCGGATCAATCGGCAGCGGCCGGACCAGATCGTTCTGGCAGCTTTATCAAAGCCATCGCGAGTTTTTGCGGAAGAACAATGTCCAGGTCGACGCGATCGAGCCGATGGATGAAGAACGGATCGAGAAAGAAATGGAGCGCGACTTGCGCGAACAGATCGCGCACAACATTCACAAAGGCGTGCTGAAACCGACGCCCGAAGGCGACGTGAAATATTCCTGGCGCGGAATGATCTATCTCTGGTGCCAGTTCTTGCTCGATCTCGTTCGGCTGTAGTCGCGAACGCGAATTTAACGACTTACGATTTAATCATTTAGCGCGTGGAGAAGCGATCCGGCGTTTTCCGAAGAATCGTTAAATCTCTAAATCACTTACTCGTTAAATTCTTCACACTTTCATGATCTCGGCTTCTTTGTGCTTGAGATGATCGTCGATTGATTTGACGAAGCGGTCGGTCAGTTTCTGAATGTCCTCTTCCAGGTCGCGCATTTCGTCTTCGCTAATTCCGCCGCCGGTTTTGAGTTTTTTGGCTTCGTCGAGGGCGCGTCGCCGATTGCTGCGCACACGAACCCGCGCTTCCTCCGCCATTTTGCTTAACGATTTCGCCAGATTCTTTGCGCCGTTCCTCCGACAGCTCGGGAATCGGCAACCGAATGATTTTTCCGTCGACCGCCGGTGTGATTCCGATCTTCGATTCCTTCAGCGCGCGCTCAATGTCCTGAACCGTGCCAGCATCGAAAGGCTGCACCACCAGCAAACGCGACTCCGGCGTGGTGATCAGCGCGAGCTGTTTCAGCTTCATGGTCGAGCCGTAGGCTTGGACGTCGACATTTTCGACCAGCGCCGGCGACGCTTTGCCGGTCCGCACGCCTGAAAATTCGTGCACCATGTAGTCGACGCTTTTTTCCATCGACATTTCGGCTCTCGAAAAGAATGTCGTCTCTGCTCATGTGCTTAAATTTTTACTGCGTCTCCGCTTCGTCGCAAACCAGCGTGCCCACTTTTCGTCCGAGCACCGCATCCCGCAGGATTCCCGGTTTGTACATGTCGAACACGACGATTGGAATCTTGTTGTCCATGCAAAGACTGAACGCGGTCGAATCCATGACCTGCAAACGCTTGCGTCAAGGCTTCGGTGAAAGTGATCCGATCGAATCGTTTTGCATTCGGATCTTTGGTCGGATCGCGATCGTAAATGCCGTCCACTTTGGTCGCTTTCAAAATGACGTCGGCGCCGATTTCGCTCGCGCGCAAAGCCGCGGTGGTGTCGGTGGAAAAATAAGGGTTGCCCGTGCCGGCGGCGAAAATGACTACGCGGCCAAGCTCGAGATGCCGAATCGCGCGCCCAAGAATGAACGGCTCGGCCACATTTTTCATTTCAATCGCGGTTTGGACGCGCGCTTCGACGCCCGATTTGGTCAGCGCGCTCTTAAGCGCGAGGCCGTTGATCACCGTCGCGAGCATTCCCATGTAATCCGCGGTCGTGCGATCCATTCCGCGAACCGCCGCCGACAGCCGCGCCAGATGTTTCCGCCGCCGATGACAATCGCAATTTGGACGCCGAGCTCGTTCACTTCCTTGATCCGTTCGGCGATTTCGCGCACGACGGCTGGCGAAATGTTTTCGCGCGCTCCGCGTTCCTGAAGCGCTTCGCCGCTCAACTTGAGAACGATGCGTTTATAGGCCGGCGCTTCGGTCTTCATGCGCAGGCGAGATGAAACAGCGAGCATGCCGGTCTTTGAAAGGCAAAACCTGCGCCGGCCGCCGCCGAGGGGCCGGCCTCATGTCGGCTCACGACAGCCTCTGCACCTAACGATTTGGCCGCGCAGGAATTCAGCTGCGGTCATTCGTTTCTTTCCTTCCAGTTGAACTTCAGTCAGCGACAAGGCGCGATCCGCTGCCGACGATCACTAGCTCCTGTGCCTCGTTCGCAAGATTTCTCCCGGCTTGCCCGCAGCATCGACGATCCTTGCGGAGAAAATCTTTAGCTTTTGCGCTCGTTGAATTCGGTGAAGCGCCCGGCCACGGATTGAACGCGCGGATTTTGCGCTCGATCGCTTCGGCTGGTCCGACCAATCGATCCGGCCAGCTTCGCGATTCAGCTTCGGCGCGTAGGTGGCGTGCGCATTGTCCTGCGGAATGCGCGGCGCGTCGCCGCTGCTCAGTAGCTCGCAGTGCGTCCAAGCAACGCATCGGGCGCGATTTCGCCCAGACGATCGTGCAATGATCCGCCGGTGTCGGTCGGGCGAGATGTCGATCTTGCGTTGCAGCAAGATATCGCCGGTATCGAGTCCTTCATCCATATACATGACGGTGATTCCGGTTTCGCGATCGCCGGCTGCGATCGCGGCTTGGATCGGTGCGGCTCCGCGCCAGCGCGGCAAAAGCGACGCGTGAAGATTCAGGCAAGCCAGTTTTCGGAATCTCGAGAACGGCGCGCGGCAGAATTTGTCCGTAAGCCATCACGACGATCACATCCGGCGCGAGACGCGCGAATTTGCTCGATCGCTGTCGGGTCTTTGATCTTCGCCGGTTGCAAGATCGGGCAGTTTCGTCGTCCAGCGAGCGCGGTCTTTAATCGGCGGCGCCTTGATTTTCTGATCGCGACCGACCGGTTTGTCCGGTTGGGTAACCACGCCGACGAGTTCGTGCTTGGATTTTGAAGCAGCGCGCAGTGTCGGCACGCCGATTTCGCCCGTGCCGATGAAAACAATGCGCATTGTGCGGCTTACCGAACTGATCGAAGTGGAATGCGAACTGTTGCCGTCCGCGATCGCGCGGCTTCGGCCATCATTTTTTCGCCGGCGGTGACTTCGCGCTGGCCAACCGACGAGCCGCACTCGGTGCAAAGATAATCGAAAATTTCTTTGTCCGGCAGAACTAGCAGCAATCGCTCGCGCACCGGCATGGTGGCCTGGCATTTTTCGCAATAGAGACTCGAGGCGGTGAAATTCTCAAACTGCGCTGCTGGCTGCTCGTGCTGGTGCGGGGTCATCTTTGATCCCGTTCAACTCGCCAGAATGTCGAACAAGACTTTCGCCGGCGGCTGCGTCGCGTCAATGACAGTGATGCAATCCTTCGGATAATGGGTTAGCACCGGCTTCGATTCGTTTTCGTAGATGGCGAGCCGCCGCTTGAATGACTTCCTCGTTCGCGTCGTCGAGCCGATTATCTTTCAGCGCGCGCTTTTTCAAACGACCGAACAGGGTTTCGCGATTCGGACAGGAGAGATGAAAAACTTTTTCCACGTCGATCATGTCCTCCATGATCTTGGCCTGCGCGACGTTCCGCGGAATTCCGTCGAGCACGAGAATGTCGATGTCGGGCTTGAATTTGTGCGCGTCGACCGCGGCGTCGATCGCTGCTTTCCAAAGCTCAACCGTGATGTCGTCCGGCACGAGCTGGCCTTTGCTCGAATAATCGAAGAAACGCCTTGCCGACGTTCGGTGCGCGTGTCGATCGAGCGAAAAACATCGCCGCACGGGCAATGAAAAAAACGCGGGATGCTGCCGAGCGTTTTTCCCTGAGTGCCTTTGCCGCTGCCCGGCGCGCCGAAGAGAATGAACGTCCGATATTTCATCATGAACGCGTTCGGTTATACCGCACTCGCGAGCGGAATCGGGAAGGGGAAGTTATTTCGCCGCGACCGGATCGACGTTCACCCGGCGACCCGCGCGATCGAAGCGAACGCTGCCGTCAACCAGCGCGAAAATCGTGTAATCGCGGCCGAGGCCGACGTTTTTGCCCGGCAGAAACTTGGTGCCGCGCTGGCGGATGATGATGTTGCCGGCGACGACCAGTTCGCTGCCAAATTTCTTCACGCCGAGCCGCTTGCTGACGCTGTCGCGGCCGTTCTTAACGCTGCCTTGTCCTTTTTTATGAGCCATTGAGGAGAGTCGATAGTTGATGGTTAGTTAGTTACGGACTTTCTTCGACTTTTGGCGCCGCCGCTGATGCTCTTAATTTTCGATGCGTGTCAGTTTCCGACGATGACCGACGGTGCGGTGATAACCTTTCCGGCGTCGATATTTGAAGGCGATGACCTTCTTATCTTTGCGCTGCTCGACGACTTCGCCGGTGACTTTCGCTCCGGAATCAGGTCGCCTGAGTTTGCTCGCCGTCGACATGCATCAACATCGTCGAAACGTCGCCGTTTTGCCCGGTTCGACGTCCAGAAGATCGACATCGATCGTGTCGCCTTCCGCGACGCGATATTGCCGGCCACCGGTTTTAATAATTGCGTAAGTCATAACGTGCGTTTCCTGGGAGGAAAAAGCCGCGCAAAGTCTCACAGAAGGCGAAGCTTGGCAAGCGAAAGGTGGATGACGCTCCGTCGGTCGATGTCAACCCAGGCGGCGTAGCCGCGTTATTTTAGAATCGCCCGCGGAGCGGCCGATCCACCCTCAGAAATCAACAGCACAATCTCGCCTTTGGCGGATGAGCTTCGTAATGGGCCAGCAGTTCGCCCGCGGTGCCGCGCCGAAATTCTTCGAATTTTTTGGTCAGCTCGCGCGCGACGCAGAGTTGTCGATCCTGCATTAATGTCGGCGCAACGCCTTGAGCGTTTTGGTCAAGGCGGTAAGGCGATTCGAAGTAAGATCGAGGTTTCATCTCGCGCCGCCGCGGCCCGCAATTCTCGCTCGCGTTGACCGCTTTTGACCGGCAGAAATCCGCCAAAGAAAAACTGTCGGTAGAGAACCCGGAGCCGACCAGCGCGGTCAGGATTGAAGAAGGTCCGGGAATGACGGTGAATTCGAGATCGCGCTTGATGCATTCGCGAATCAATCGCGCGCCCGGATCGGAAATTCCGGGCATGCCGGCATCGGTGATCAGCGCGACGTTTTCGCCGGCGGCCAGGCGCTCGATCAATTGCGCGGTGCGCATCGCTTCATTGTGCTCGTGATAACTGATCAACGGTTTTTTGATTTCGTAATGCTTCAGCAACATTCCGGAGTGCCGCGTGTCCTCGGCCGCCACGAGATTGACCTGTTTCAAAATCTCGATCGCGCGAAGTGTAATATCGCCCAGATTTCCGATCGGAGTAGCGATGACGTAAAGCATTGCGTAGATAAGATCGGTTTGCATCAGCGCCGCAGACGAGCCGCCATTCTTTCGATGGGCTTCTTGATGAATTATCGAGTTGAACGAATTCGATGGTCTGGAACGATCCAAGCTGTAAGGAAAATTCATGAAACCGACTGGCCAATTTGAGCGGCGCAAATTTCCGCAGACGGATTGTTTTTTTCAGGCGAGTCGCGGTGGCTGGGACGGCTTCTCGATGGTGACGACTCGGACTCGGTCGTCGCGAATCCGGCCGCAAATATTTGGTCGAAGCTGCCCGGGAACGGACGAAGGAAATGATCGTCTTGGGAATTCTCTTGTTCGCTTCCGCCTGGCCGACGGTCCTCATGATCATCGAAGTAGTTCGATTGCATCACCGGCACTGACCGCCGGCGGTTACCTGGCGCTCGGCAGGCCAGAGAAATTCGTCGCGATATGCGGCGTGGTTTCCGGAGCGAAGCCGTGCCTCGTGATGTTTTCGGTAACGACGCGTGGAACCACGAATTGCAGAAGATAATCGGCGCCACCGGCTTTGGTTCCGCCGCCGCTCATTTTGAATCCGCCAAACGGATGGCGTCCGACGACCGCGCCAGTGCAGGAGCGATTAATGTAAACGTTGCCGGCGACAGATCTCGGCCTTGGCGCGTTCGATGTTGGCCGGGCTCCGTGAGAAAAATCCGGCGGTGAGCGCAAATTCGGTGTTATTGGCAACTT
Source organism: uncultured Verrucomicrobiae bacterium (assembly GCA_963800015.1). GTDB lineage: Bacteria > Verrucomicrobiota > Verrucomicrobiia > Chthoniobacterales > UBA10450 > AV40. The sequence goes on from CAWCZE010000009.1 coordinate 806,976, forward strand.
CAAACGCTTCGGTCGAGATCGCGCACTTTGATCACACTGAGCACCGGTCCGAAAATTTCCTCGCAGGCGATGCTGGCATTCGGAGTGACGTTGGTGAAAATCGTCGGCGGAATGAAAAAGCCCTTTTCCGGCACGTCAGCTCTTTGAAAGGCGAGCCGGGCTTCCTGTTTGCCGATCTCGATATATCTCAAGAATGCGTTGGTAGCGCTTTGCCATCAATGACCGGCCCGACCGTGATGCTCGGATCCTCGGGATTGCCAACATGCAAACTCGCCGCGGCGTTGAGCAGGCGATCGATCGCGCGCGGATAAATGTCCTCGAAAATAATGAGACGCGAAAGCGCGGAACATTTTTGCCCCTGATAACCGAACGCCGAATAGATCGTGTCGACGATCGCTTCATCCAGATCTGCGTCGGAATCGATGATGACCGCATTCTTGCCGCCCATTTCGCAGATCACGCGTTTCAGCTCGCGTTGGCCTTCGCGAGTTTTTCCGGCGCTTTCCCAAATCCGCAGTCCAACTTCTCGCGAACCGGTGAATGCGATCAGATCGACATCCTTGTGATCGACGAGATGCTGCGCCAATGACCGAACCTTTGCCGGGCAGAAAATTCAAGACGCCGCGCGGGACACCGGCCTCCTCGAAGATTTCCATCAGCATCGCGCCGATAGACGGCGGATTGCTCGGCCGGCTTAATAATGACGGTGTTTCCGGTCACGAGCGCGGCCGTAGCCATTCCGGTCAAAATCGCGAGCGGAAAATTCCAGGCGCAATAACAAACGCGACACCGCGCGGCCAGTAATGCTGATAACTTTCTTCGCCGAGCACGTGCTGGGTCAGGCGCGGACGTCCGATCAAGCGCATTTGCTGCGCGTAGAACAAACAAAAATCGATCGCCTCGCGGATGTCGCCATCGGCTTCAGCCCAGGCTTTGCCAACTTCGAAAACTTCCAGAGCGGAAAGTTCGTAGCGGCGCCGCTGCATGATGTCGGCGGCGCGTTCCAGCAGCCGGCAACGCGATTCAAATGAGCGTGCGACTCCATTTGTCGAACGCCTCCCGCGCAACTTTTACGGCCCGTTCTGCTTCGCGAATTCCTGCTTCGGCGACGTGTCCAACGACTTGTTCGGGATTGCTCGGGTTAATTGAAGCGAATGGTGTTGTCCGTCCAAATTTTTTCCCCGTCGATAACGATCGGATATTTTTGACCCAGTCGGGTGCGGGCATGCTCGATCGCCGCGCGCATGCGTTCCTGATTTTGTTCGTAGGCGAAATTCACAAGCGGCGCGTTTTCATAGGTATCGCCAGGAGGCGTATCGAGCGAAGTGCTGTCCGGGCTGATCTCGAGTTGGCGCGACGCCGTTCGATCCCTGGCGGACGAGATCCGCTGGATCGCGCAGCAATTGCTCCTCCGACACGTTGTCGGAAAATTTGGCGCGCAAGAAATCCCTCGTTCGAAGTGTTCTCGAGAAGGCGCCGAACGAGATAGGACATACCGGGCAGCAGTTCGCCGACCGGACAATATTCGCGAACGCGATAACCCATTTCGACGAGCGCGCGTTTGACCGGGCCGGCCATGCCGTAAAGCAGTTGAAACTCGAAACGGCTGCGGATCGATGCCGAGCTCGTCCGCCAAAGCCTGCGCGTGAGCAATGCTGCGGACATTGTGCGAACCGAAGGCCGCGGTCACGATCGATTCGTTCTCGAGCAAAATGCGGGTGAGCAGCTTCGAAATTTGCGATCGCTCTCCGGTTTTTGCAGAAAGACCGGACAGGCCCAGCCGTTCTGGCGCGATTTTATTTTTTCGTAATCCCAGTAGGCGCCCTTGACCAGTCGAACGGCGAAACGCGTGCCGCGTTTGCGCCCCCACTCGATCAGGTCCAGCAAATCCTCTTCCGCATCCTCAGATAAGCCTGCATCACGATGCCGACATGTGGCCAATCCCGGAATTCCGATTCGTTGAAAAGCATTTTGAAAAGCTCGAGCGTCGCATTTTTGTGGGCGAAGCTCTCCATGTCGAAGTTAACGAACGCACCCAGCTCCCGGGCGCGGCGCAGGATCGGGCGCAGTTTCGGAGCGAGATGAGCGATCGCGTCCGCCGGCGCGGCCGGATTCATTTGCGAATACAACGCCGAGATTTTTACGGAAAGATTGACGACCGGAAAAAGTTCGGAATTCTTGCCGAGCGGATCAGTCCAGTCCCTCGTTTCGCGGCAAAGATGCTCGAGTAACTCGAGGCAGCGGGTCGCGTATTCTGCAGCTTCCTTTTCGCTCACGACCGCTTCGCCGAGCAGATCGACCGTGAATCCGATTCCCTTGGCCCGCCGTTTACGCAACGTCTTCAGAACATCCCGCGGATTTTTTCCGGCGATAAATTGCCGCGCCATGCCGGAGACATTCCAGCGCAAAAGCTGGCCGCTAATCCACGGGGCAATCCACGCCGCGCGGACTCCGGTTCGAACCAGCGAGCCATAGCCATTCCGCATGTCGGCAAAATATTCGTCGAGATGCTGCACGATGTCGGGCCCGCGACGAAGTGAAGCCAGGACGTCGACAAAGCGAAACAGTTGCACTTTGAAATGCTCGTCGCGCATCGAAAGCGCCATCATGCGTTGATAGAAGCCGGCCTTGCTGAAGATCGGTTCGGGATGCTCGATCGACGAGCTCAAAAATGCGTTCGCCGCGTCGTTGGATTTCCGTTTGGAGAGCGCCCATTACTAAATGCTAATCGCGCGATAATCGCAGGTAAAGGCGAGGAATTCCGGGCCCGGTAAAAAAAATTGGCCGTGGATACGGTCACTTTCGCGCTGGATTCCGAATATTGGGACTAAAGCCGCCTTTCAGAGCGGCTCAGATTCAGGGAGCAGTTAGAGTGATTGTCTGGCGGGCCCTGCAGGCCCTGGGGCTCGGGCCCGTCAGATAATATCCCTTGGCCCTTGCCGTTTGCCGCCGCCTCCGAAGTCGATTAGCAAAGAGCGCGATGGAGAAGCCTCAGGAGCATCATCAATTCGCCAGCGATAACACATTAGGAATTTGTCCCGAAGCGCTGGCCGCTCTTGAAGAAGCGAATGATGGTGCTGCACAGTCCTACGGCGATGATGAATGGATGCGTCGCCTGCGAGAATCGGTTCGCGACATTTTTGAAACGAATTGTGAAACGTATCTCGTGTTCAATGGCACCGCCGCGAATGCTCTGGCGCTGGCGCAACTTTGCCAGCCGTTTCACAGTGTGGTCTGTCATCAACAGGCGCACATTCAGACGGATGAATGCGGCGCGCCGGAATTTTTCACCCGCGGATCCAAACTTCTGCTGGTAAACGGAGCCCGCGGGAAAATCGACCTCAACGAAGTCGAAGCGACGATTGCGCGACAACCTGAAGTGCACGCGCACAAACCGCGGGTCATCAGCATTACCCAATCGACGGAGTTGGGAACTGTTTACACCCCTGATGAAATCGACGGCGTCGCAGCCCTGGCGAAAAAACGCGAGATGTTTTTTCAAATGGATGGCGCCCGATTCGCGAATGCGGTTGCGACGTTAAAATGCGCGCCAAAAGAAATTACCTGGCAACGGGGAGTGGATGTCCTTTGCTTTGGTGGAACCAAAAACGGCCTGGCTGCCGGGGAGTTGGTAATTTTTTTCAAAAAAGAACTCGCGCGCGAGTTCGATTATCGCATCAAGCAGGCCGGACAACTGGCTTCGAAAATGCGGCTTCTTGCCGCGCCCTGGCTCGGCCTCTTTCGGAACGGCGTTTGGTTGAGAAACGCCAGTCACGCTAACGCGATGGCGCAGCGTCTCGTGGAACGGCTACGGAATGATGTAAGAATCGAACCCGTGTTTCCGGTCGAAGCCAATGCCGCCTTTGTCCGGCTCAGCGATCCAGTAGTGAATCGTTTGCACGAGCGCGGTTGGCATTTTTACAAGTTCGTCGAGCCCGACGTCTATCGCTTGATGTGTTCCTGGGCAACATCGGACGACGTTATCGATCAACTCATCACCGATTGGTTGCGTTAACGAACAGCCGACTCTATAAACAACGCGATGATCTGGAGGCCGGTGACGATTGCGTTTCTTATGTCGGGCGCGTTCGGTCTCGCCGGCTGCGGGATCGGCCACATGTTTCATCACAAAAAGGCCGCGCCTGCTCCCAACACCGACGTTATAAATCCGGGCCGGCCCCTTCCTGCGCCAACGCCGACGCCGCGACCCGGATCCCATAAGACAGGATCTGCTGCAGCCACGCCGAAAACGCGCGCGGCGAAAACGACTTCGTCACCTCAGGCTAAATCATCCTTTCCAGTAGCGAAGCCGGTACCGGGCAAGCCGGGATTGGTTTTTAACCCGTTCAAAACAAACGGCAGCTACATCGACGTGAGCGGTTACGCTCCCGGCAGCAAGGTAAAAGATCCGGACACGCAGAAGATTTTCGTAGTGCCGTGAAATTTTCGGCGTTTTAGGGTAAGCAGCGCACGGATATTGCTTTTATGGGCGTCATAGAAATTATGATGCCCACCCGCTTTACGTCCTTATCCCGAGGTTCGCGCACTTTGGTCGCCTCGCTTGCGCTTCTGTTCTCGGTCGCCGCGATTTTCACCGCCCGCGCCTATGTCCTGGAAGGGCCCAAATGGCCCAGTGGCACGGTGAATTTTCAACTGTCGCTTGGAAACGCCAATCAGACTCTGTCGGACGGGAGCACGAACTGGAATTCGGCGGTCGCTCCGGCTTTGGGCATGTGGAACCAGGTAATTGGCCACGTGCAATTGAATGGCGTGATGAATTCGACCGCTGCCGTTTCTCAAGGCGATCGTGTCAATTCGCTAGGTTTCGCGAGCACGTTTTTCGGTCACAGCTTCGGCTCGAGCACGCTCGCCATCACCGGATACTCCTACAGCGGTTCGACGATGATCGAGGCGGATACTTTATTTAATACCGCCTGGACTTGGGATTCGTATCGGGGGCCGCTTCGATCGGCAATGGACATTCAGCGTGTTGCTCTGCACGAACTGGGGCATGCGATCGGTCTGAATCATTCCACCGCGACTGGCGCGATCATGAATGCGTACGTAGGCAACCAAGACGCGCTTTCGCCGGACGATATTGCCGGCGCTCAAGCTTTGTATGGCGCGCCAAGCGGCAACCCAACTCCGACGCCATCGCCAACACCGACGATCACGCCGTTCCCTACGCCAAGTCCGACGCCGACACCGTTCCCGACCCCAAGTCCCACTCCTACAGCAACACCTTCCATCACTCCGACGCCTACTCCTTCTACTACACCGCGCGTCTCGCTCTCAGTCTCGACTGGCAGCATTCATGTCGGCGACACAGCGACATTCACGGTTTCTACGTCCGCGCCACCGGCCAACACGGTCACTGTTGGATATAGAATGAGCGGCACCGCGACTCGCGGGCTCAATGTATTCGCTCGATGGAACCTGGGGAAGGGTCACGATTCAGGCCGGCCAAACGTCCGCGACTGTCACGTTGACTGAGTTATCGGCGGCCAAGAAAACCAAGACCGCAACGATGATGTTGAACGCCGGTTCCGGATACATCGTGTCCAAACCCTCCACCGCATCTGTTCTGTTAAGTAAGTAAGCCTGCGAATTTTTCCATTACATGAAAACCAAACATCTTCTTCCACTCATCCTGATCGGTATTGCGTTGATTCGCGTCTCGGCGACGACCGTGATTCCTCCAACCTTTGAACAACTGGTTCAGCAGGCTGAATTTATTTTTCAGGGAACAGTGACCAACACTCAGTCCGTGTGGGTGGGCGAAGGCGCCCAGCGCCATATCGAGACTTATGTGACCTTTCAGGTTGAAGACAACGTGAAAGGTCAGGCCGGTTCATCTTATACGATCGAAATGCTCGGCGGCACTGTCGGGGACGAAACTCTCGAGATTGTCGACACTCCGAAGTTCAAAGCCGGCGATCGCGACATCCTTTTTGTCGAACACAACAACGACCAGTTTGTTCCGCTCGTCGGGATCGGCTATGGCCGCTTTCACGTCCAGCGGGACGAACAAACCGCCCGTGATGTTGTTGTGACCGATGAGGGCGAAGCAGTGCGTGATCTGACCCAGCTTGGCCGCAATGAAAAAGCGGCGACCGTCGCTGATGTGTCACAGGCGATCACACCGGATGCGTTAAAGACAGCGGTCCGCCAGCAACTCGGGGATTCGGCCGCGCGCTCGGGCAGATAGTTCTGACTCGGCCGACGAAAAATCTTTTAACGCCGGCCAACGGCGTCTTTCAAATCGTCGTCTTTACGTTGCCGCTTAATCTGATCGATGACGGTATGCGTGGTGTCGAGTGAATGCTTTGCCCAGTCGTGCTCGTAAGTCTGTCTAGGCGCGGGCGACGATTGGGCCAATACCGGTTGTTGGGAAGGAGCTGGAATTTGCTGGCTATGCTTTTGCCAGGCGAAGAGGCCGCCGCCTATTCCAGCGATTGCAATGAACGTTAGGAATCCACGCATGTCAGATTCGGCAGCATGACGCGAGCCAGGCTTCTTTGCGGTGCGGTTACCCCGGTGATAATTTTGGGGATGCGTTTGTTCCGTCAATCAGCGGTCGCCGCCTGTGCATTGTTGCTGGTCCATGCCGCTGCTGCCCAGAGCTATCAGGGCAAGGAATTGGTCAATGCTTCACTGGTCGCAAATACCTCGGCAGTTGTTGCGGGCAAACCATTCAGCGTGGGGTTGCTGATGAGGATGGCTCCCGGTTGGCACACCTACTGGAAATTTGCGGGCGACGCCGGTCTGCCCACTGAAATCAAATGGAATCTGCCGTCAGGCTGGAAAGTTAGCGAAATCCAATGGCCGATTCCATTCAAGACAAACGATCCGGGTGACATCCAAACTTACGGTTATCAGGACGAAGTCTTGTTGATCCAGGAAATCACGCCGCCGGCTAACATCGCGGCCTCTCCGGTCAAACTTTCGGCGCAGGCTGACTGGCTCGTCTGTGAAAAAATCTGTATTCCCGGCAACGCAACGGTTGAACTCGAGTTGCCGACGGCAAGTTCGGCCGATCCGAAAAACACCGATTTGTTCGCGCGCTATCGGAAGTTGCTGCCGCAAAAGTTACCTGAAACCGCCGTTACAAACTGGAGCCGCACCGGCGACGATTTTCACCTCAAGATCACCAGCGACCAGATTCCGAATCATCAAGCGATCGATTTCTTTCCCGCGGCCCTGGGCAATACCGTCGTCGGTCATCCGGCCATCGAGTCCCGAAACGGAAACAACATCACCTTCAAGATTCCAACCGAATCGGCTGACAAAAACTTGTCATCGATCCCGGGATTGATCGTGTTCGCGCAACACGAGAACGGAAACGATCGCGCCGCATGGGAGCTTGGCGCCGCGCAAATCGCGGCCGCGTTGCCGATCGCGCCACCGGCCCGTAGCCTCGCCACGTTTCTCTTTTTCGGATTTCTGGGCGGATTCATTTTGAATCTGATGCCGTGCGTGTTGCCGGTGATCTCGCTGAAAATTTTCGGGTTTATCAAACATGCCGGGATGGATCGACGTGGAGTCTTCCGCAACGGCATCGCGTTCATCTCCGGAATTTTTGTCTGGTTTGTTGGGCTCGCGATCTTGCTGATCGCCCTCAAGTCGGCAGGCCATCAAATCACCTGGGCTGCGCAGTTCACCAACCCCTATTTCGTTCTCGCGCTCAGTGTGATCGTTCTCGTCTTCGCGCTCGATCTTTTTGGCGTTTTTGAAATCAGCCTGCCGCAGGCGTTGATGCATCGAATGCTTCATTCCTCAACCCGAGAAGGCGAGGCGGGCTCGTTTTTTCAGGGCCTGTTCGCAACCGCGCTCGCGACACCATGCACCGCTCCGTTTCTTGGAACGGCGATCGGTTTTTCGTTCACTCAGTCGCCGCTGATAATTCTGTTAATGTTTCTCGCCGTCGCCGCCGGAATGAGCGCGCCGTATTTCGTTCTCAGCGCGCAACCGGCTTGGATGAAATTCGTGCCGCAACCGGGCCCGTGGATGGTCCACGTGAAACAATTCATGGGCTTTCTCCTCCTGGCCACGTTGTTGTTCCTGATTTACGTGCTCGGCGCCCAGCGCGGTCTCGACGGCGCGATTTGGGCAAGCTGTTTCCTGCTCTTGATCGCCATCGCATGCTGGATGAAAGGCGCGTTCGTAGTCCCGACCGCGTCCGCCGCGAAGCGCGGCATCGTGCTTGTGCTCATGCTGCTGATCTTGATCGGCAGCGGTTTTTATTTCATCGGCATTCGATTTCGCGCGTCGACGCCCGACCTTGTTCAAGCGGAGCAGGGAGGTTGGCAACCATTCACGCCCGACCGATTGCAATCCGAGCGTGATCAGGGCCACGCCGTGTTTATCGATTTCACTGCGGCATGGTGTTTGACCTGCAAATTCAACGAGAAAGCGGTGCTGGAGAACTCAGACATTCGCGGAGCCTTTCAGCGCCACAATGTTGTGAAGCTGAAGGCAGATTGGACCAACGGCGACCCGACGATAACGAAATTACTTCAACAATTCGGCCGTCCGGGTGTCCCATTATACGTGCTTTATCCGGGCAAATCGCAGGAGCCGTTTGTTTTTCCGGAGTTGCTCACTAAAAATATTCTCCTCGAAAAACTCGAAACCATTTCGCCGACCGTCGCGTCACAATAATTTATGAAAACAAAACTACTCCTCACCGCAATTACCACCCTCGCCGCCGCCGCGCTTTACGCCGCCGACGTTCCACCAGTTGGGAGCGCCGCGCCGGATTTCTCCGCGCCGGATGCGAACGGCAAAACGGAAACGCTCTCCCAGTACAAGGGCAAATACGTCGTACTTGAGTGGTTCAATCCGGAGTGCCCGTTCGTGAAAAAACACTACGGCAGCGACAACATGCAAAAGCTGCAGGCTGAATATACCGGCAAGGGCGTCGTCTGGCTGACAATCGATTCCAATGCGCCGGGAAGTGAAGGCAACATCACCGCCGATCAGGCGAAGAAAATCATCGATTCGTGGAAAACGAAGCAAACCGCTCTCGTGCTCGATCCTGAAAGCAAAATCGCGAAGGCCTATGGCGCGAAGAACACGCCCAACATGGTGGTGGTCGGTCCGGACGGCAAAATCGTTTACGAAGGCGCAATCGACAGCAAAGCGTCACCGAACCCGGCCGACATTCCGAACTCGACCAATTACGTGAAGGCCGCGCTCGACGAAGCGCTCGGCGGTAAACCGGTTTCGAATGCGCAGACCAGACCCTACGGCTGCCACATCACCTACAAATCTTCGTAAACTCGACGCGGCCTTGTGGCCGTCAGAATTTCCACGAGCGGCGGTCAGCCTTGTCGCGCCACAGCGTCGGGTGGATCGAGCGCTCCGTCGCTCGATGGTAAATTTATGCGGCCGAAGGCCGGAAAATATTTGGCAGTGCCCGCGGAGCGGCCAATCCACCTCCGGCAGATCGACCGCCGCTTTTATTTTCAATGGCGCCTTGCCCCGAGTCGCCAGGCTACTCGCAAGATCGGCAGCGGAGTGATCCGGATTAGGAACATTCCGAATTTCATAAATGCGCCGGGAATCACGAGCGGTTTGTCGGCTTCGACGGCGGCGAGAGATTCGCGAGCAGTCTGCTCAACCGAAACGTAAATAAACTCCGGACCCGTCTCAGCCTCGCCACCGGGACGTTTGGCTACATCCCCAAATTCGGTGTGGACTGGACCGGGACAAAGCGCAGTCACGGAAACGCCTGTTCCCCGCAACTCCGCGCGGAGACCTTCGGTAAAGCTATTCACGTAGGCTTTGGTTGCGGCGTAAATGGTCATGCCGGGAATTGGCAAAAAGCCTGCGGACGAACTGACATTCAAAATGGCGCCGTGCCGTCGCGAGATCATTTGCGGAAGGAGTCGGCGCGTAAGGTAGGTAAGCGCGCTGATGTTAACCTGAAGAATTCGGTTATCGCGCTCGATGTCGCTGCTTGCGACCGAACCATAATCACCAAGTCCGGCGTTGTTGATTAGAAAATCGATCTCGATCCTGTTTTGCTCGAGCCATTGAACCAGCTCTTCGATTTGCGTTTTGTCACAAAGATCGACCACCCGCGTGTAAACATTCACTTGCGCGTTCCGATTTCGCAGCTCATCGCGCAATTCGTTCAATCGTTGCTCGCGCCGTGCAATGAGCACCAGGGTTCGCGCGCGATTCGCGAGTTGTCGCGCCAACTCACGCCCGATTCCCGCCGAAGCACCAGTGATCAGCGCGGCGCAATTATTAAGAATCATTTCACCACGAAGATCATGAAGAACACGAAGGCGCTAACAGAAAGATTCAAAATTTTCTTCGTGCACTTCGTGTCCTTCGTGGTGGATCAGTCACCTATGTTTCTCGATGAATTTCGTCGGATTGATCCAGCCGCGGGTGTCCTCACGGTAACCGGGTCCGATGAACGGCGTTAGAAATTCGCGCATTTCAAAATGCAAATGCGCGAAGTAGCGCCCGTTCGCCGTCCCGACGGTGGCGATCTGCTGCCCGCGTTTCACCGTTTCAGCCGGATGAACAAGCATGTCCTGAACGTGTGCGTAATATGATTGCACATATTTGCGTTCGCCGTTTTCAAGATAGGCGTGCAACAAAATGACAATGTTGCCCCAGCCAGGTCCGCCTTCTCGCGCGAGTAGAACCCGGCCGTCGGCAATCGCGTAAATCGGATCGCCGAGGTCACTGTTCTCACCACCGATTCCGTTCAAATCGTCACCCAGATGTTTGTTTTCGGTAAAATGCTGCGCGTTGTAGGTCATCGCTCCATTTTCGTTTCCGAGCGGGAAATCAAAATGCGACGCCGTCGGAATCGATGCGAGCTCGAGCGGCGAGGGGATTTGAAACGCCGGATCGACTGATTTTGGCCGGGTCAATTCCGGCCCGAGCTTCCAGGCCAGCGTCCCAACGAACGTGACAATGAATGCGAGTGCGGTGAGGCAGATCGTGCGTCTCATCCACCACGAAGATCACGAAGAACAGGAAAGTGGAAAACACTAAATTTTGTTCGTGCACTTCGTGTCCTTCGTGGTTGAAGTTCCCGGCGAATGAAAGTTTTAGTCACCGGCGGCGCGGGATTCATTGGCTCGCATCTTGTCGAAAGGCTGCTGGCCGATGGCCATGAGGTTGTGATTATCGACGACTTCAATGATTACTATGATCCGAAAATCAAGCGCGCGAACATTGCTGCGTTCGCGAAAACTGCCGCAGTCCACGAAATCGATCTTCGCGACGGTCAGGGAGTAGCTAAGCTTTTTCAGAACGAAAAATTCGACGCCATCGTGCATTTGGCGGCGCGCGCAGGGGTTCGGCCGTCGATTCAGCAGCCGCAGCTTTATTACGACACAAATGTCGCAGGCACGTTGCATTTGCTGGAAGGCGCACGCTCAAGCGGAGTTGAACGATTTGTTTTCGCGTCGAGCTCGTCAGTTTACGGCGCGGCCCGGCGCGTTCCATTTTCCGAAGAGGAGCACCTCACCCAAACATTGAGTCCGTACGCCGCCACGAAAATCGGCGGCGAGTTTCTTTGTTCGACCTATTCGCATCTCTACAAAATGCGAATTGTGGCGCTGCGTTACTTCACCGTTTACGGCGCGCGGCAACGTCCAGACCTCGCGATTCATCAATTCACCCGAAAAATTCACGCCGGCGAGCCGATCGATCAGTTCGGTGATGGCACGACCCGGCGCGATTACACCTACATCGACGACATCATTCAGGGTACGACGGCCGCGCTTAAATATGACGGACCAATGTTCGACGTTTTCAACCTTGGTGAGAGCGACACGATTCAATTGAAGGATTTGATCAGCGCGATCGAGAAGACGCTCGGCAAAAAAGCGAAGATCAACCGGTTGCCCGAACAACCGGGTGATATGCCGCTGACCTGCGCGGACATTTCCAAGGCGCGGAAACTTCTCGGCTACGCGCCGAAAACGAAATTCGAAGAAGGACTGCCGAAGTTTATTGAATGGTTTTTGAGTGCAGTTCGCAGCAATTGAGATTTTCGCGGAAACTCGAATGTCGAATATCGAAATCCGAAACAAGCACGAATGAAAAAAATCGAAAACACCAGGTTGGCTGTCAGGCGGCTTGGATTTGATTCCATTTCGCGATTCGAATTTGCTTCGGATTTCGGATTTCGGGTTTCGGATTTTCGTCTACGCATTTGCGATGTCTCCCGGAAATCTATCTTTTGATCAGCGCGCTTGTTTCATCGCCGGGCAGGCGAAGTCAGGCACGACGCTTCTGGCCGCGTTACTCGACAATCATCCGGAGTTGCTCGTTTTGCCGCAGGAGACCGCGTACTTCCCAACGGTTCTCACAAAATACCGGCGGTGCGGACCGGCGAACCCAGTTCAATTACCTGACTCAGCAATCGTTTTCTCGCGTCTTGTTCGGCGGCGAACCGAAATGGCGCGAACACGAATACAAAGATTTTCCGCAGGAAAAATTTCGCGAAGTATTTCGAGCGAATCGCATTCGATCCGGCGAACTCACAGCGAGATCTGCTGGCGCTGATGGCCGAAGCATACGCGACAACGATGGAAATTCCGCTCGGCGGCATCCGGCGCTGGGTCGAGAAAACGCCGGCGAACCGAAACCACGTTGCCGAAATCGTCGCGCGTTTTCCGAATGCGAGATTGCTGGTCACCCTGCGGGACCCGCGCGCGATCCTCGCGACCCAAATCGCCCTGGAGAAGACGCGTCAGACAAAACGATTTTCGGTTTACTACGTGATCGCGCATTGGCGGGTGGCGGCGAGATTAGCGCGTCGAGTCCGGGCCGGAGATGTTTCCGGATTGTTTGTCCAATTCGAACAACTGGTGAGCGAACCGACCGCAGTCATGCAAAAAGTCTGCGATTATCTGGAGATCAATTTCGATCCCGAAGTTGTGCTGAATCCGACCAAGATCGGCGAGCCGTGGGGCGGGAATTCAGCAGCCCAAACGGCGTTTTCAGAAATCAGCGCGGAGCCCGCGTCACGATGGGAAAAGGAACTTTCCCAAGACGAGATCGGCTGGGTCGAATGGCACTGTCACGATCTGATGCCTGAATTCGGCTATGAGCCGCGGCTTTCGTCACGTAAATGGGCTTCGTTTATCAAGCCGATCCGACAGGAACGTCCGCGTGAATATTTCAAATCACGCATTTATTCGCTCCGCGACGCGATACGCGGTACTCGATCCTAGATACTGGATTCTTGATTCTGGATGGTGGATTTGGATATCGAGCATCAAGGATCCAGTATCGAGTATCAGTCCCGAGCCCGAGAAAACCCCCCTTGCAAAGCCGGTTTATGCGGGCGATAATCGCCTCGTAGATGTCGGGAATCTAATTCTGGGCATCCGTTTCATTAAGGCTAAGAGTATGAAGCGAGGTTCGTCATCTTCGCGATCTGATTGGCTGAGCAAAACGGGCTGTTTCCTGAGACCATTCTATTTCCGGCACGATGAGGTGGAGTTTCCAATGGCGTCGCAGACTGATTGCAACTTGTGGACCTTTCGGGATTGGCGCGCCGCGGACCGTGTTCGCTCGCAGCGAACGCTCCATCGATTGAACAACTTAATAACTAAGGATCAACATGAACTCGCAATTCATACGGGGGACGCCAGCGCCATGGGCGCGGTCGCCCTCGACGAAGGGGCGGACGCGGTCGTTTTCAAGATCAACGCGAACGCACGCAAACTCCGAAGCAGAAAACATTTTGGCAACGCGTCGTCGCGTTTTTCAGTGGGAACGACGGCGGCCAAAAGAAGCCGGCGACGCAATCGCGTAACGGTCAACAGCAACCTCAACCTCAACGCCAGCCGGAACAGCGCGAACGCGAACCGCGGCCGCAGCGGAAACCGGAATCGGTCGAAGTAACTTCGCCACGTTTGTACGTCGGCAACTTGTCCTTCGACGCGACCGAAAGCGATCTGTTCGAGCTCTTCAACGGGGTCGGCCATGTCCAGAACGCTGAAGTGGTGAGCTATCGCCACAATCAGCGCTCCAAAGGCTTCGCTTTCGTTTCAATGCAGACGGTCGAAGAGGCGAAGCGGGCGGTGGATGAATTGCACGACAAGGAATTTCTCGGCCGCAAACTCGTTGTTAGCGGCGCGAAATCCAGCGAACGCGAACCGTCGCACGACTAAGCACAGGCTAATTAGAAATTTATCAGCGGGGGACGCTCGTCGATCGGGCGTCTCCCGTTTTGCTTTCATCGCCGTGTGAATGACGAAGGACAAATGTTCAATGACGAAGGAATGTCGAAATCACAAATTCGAAATTAGGCATTCGAATTTGCTTCGTCATTCGTCATTCGGATTTCGTCATTTATGAACCCCACCTTCTTTCTCGTCGGCCCGACCGCGAGTGGAAAATCGGAGCTCGCTGCCGATGTGGCAGCCGAACTCAATGCCGAGATCATTAGCGCGGATGCTTTCCAAATTTATCGCGGACTTGATTTGTTAAGTGCGAAACCGGACGCGGCGACGCTTGCGAAAGCCGCCCATCATTTGGTCGGCAGCCTGCCGCTCCGCGAACAGATGAATGCGGAAAAATTTCGGAAGCTCGCCCTGGAGGCGATCACGGAAATTCACTCACGCGGAAAAATGGCGATCGTGGTCGGCGGGAGCGGGCTCTATATCAAGGCGCTCACCCACGGACTGTCCGTTGCCCCGACCGCCGATCCCGATTTGCGGGCGCAGCTGGACGAGCTCAGTCTCGCCGATTTGCAGGAAAAACTGCGCCAGCTGGATCCGAGCGCGCTTGTTGATTTGAAAAATCGTCGGCGCGTGGTGCGGGCGATCGAGATTTGTTTGTTAAGCGGAAAACCAGCGTCGGCGCAGAGGACTCAATGGAAATCACCAGAGGCTGCTGCCTCAGGCGGCGTGTTTGTTTTTCGCGACCGGGAAGATCTTTACGGCCGAATCAATCGTCGCGTCGAAAAAATGTTCGACGCCGGCGTCGTTGAAGAAGTGCGCGGTGTTGGCGAAATGAGTGATACGGCGTCGAAGATGATTGGTTTGCCTGAGATCCGCGATTTGCTCGGCGCCAAAATCTCTTCGGAGCAATGTATCGCCGCAATTCAACAGGCGACCCGCCGTTACGCCAAAAGGCAGTTGACCTGGTTTCGGCGCCAAACTAATTTTCAGCAGCTGAATTTATCGGGGTTAAGTCACGTCGAAGCAGTAGAACGGATTTCGCAGGCCGCGAAAGCGTTCGGGTCGCAAGGGAATGATTGAGACACGTCCGAAAAAAACCCACGAGCGTGCCCTCCTGATCGGTCTCGAAAAACACGGGGTTTCGAAATGGGACTTGCAGGACTCACTCGAAGAACTGGCCGAGCTAGCCAATTCGGCCGGCGCTGAAGTGGTCGACACCGTCACTCAAAAACTCGAAAAGCCGACCGCGCCGTATTATATCGGCAAAGGAAAAGCCGAATCATTGAAGCCCGCGTTGCACGATCGGCAGGTTACTTCGGTCATCTTTGACGACGAACTTTCTCCCGCGCAGGGGCGCAACCTGGAGACTTTGCTGTCCCGAAAAGTTCTCGATCGCACCCAGCTCATTCTCGATATTTTCGCGCAACGCGCGCGAAGCCGTGAGGGCCGTTTGCAGATCGAACTCGCCCAGTTGCAATACTTGCTGCCGCGGTTGACCCGAATGTGGCATCACTTGTCGCGTCAGACCGGCGGAATCGGCACCCGCGGGCCCGGTGAAACTCAGCTGGAAGTTGATCGCCGCCGCGTCCAGGAACGGATCGCGCGACTGGAGCGCGAATTGGAGTCGGTCCGAAAGACGCGCGCGGTCCAACGTCAGGGACGCAAACGTCATCAGTGGCCGGTCGCGGCAGTTGTCGGTTATACCAATGCTGGTAAATCGACTCTGCTCAATCTGCTCACCGGCGCGGATGTAGTCGCCGAAAACAAACTATTTGCCACTCTCGATCCGACGACGCGCAGTTTTGTTTTGCCTAACAAACAACGGGTGCTGCTCACCGACACGGTCGGCTTTTTGCGAAAGCTGCCGCATACATTGATCGAATCGTTTAAAGCGACCCTTGAAGAAGTGAGCGAAGCCGATTTGCTCATTCACGTCGTCGATCTCGCGCATTCTCGAGTCGACGATCAGATCGAAGCGGTGGAGAACGTGATCAAAGAACTTAACGCTTTTGGCAAACAGACCGTCATTGTGTTTAACAAGATCGACAATTTGACGAACCGCGACCTGATCGACACCTATTTGAGACGGTTTCCCGGCAGCGTCGCGATTTCGGCCCGCACCGGCGAGAACGTGAACGAACTGGTGCAGACTTTGCAGGACGCGTTAAGCGCGTGGCGGCTGCGCTCGCATTTCAAAATTCCGGCGAGCGAATCCGCATTGATCGCGGAGATCCATCGGGTCGGTCACGTGCTGGAATTAAAATACGAGGAAAACGACACAGTAATTCTTGCGCACGTTCCGCCCGAACTCGGCCAAAAGCTGGCGAAGTTCGCGGTGTAGTTGCAACATCGCCCTCGTGCGGTAGAGCGATGCATGCAGTGGATCCGAAAAATCCACAACTTCATCGGCCTGAAAGACTGGCCAATCGCCCGGAAGATTGTTGTCGGCGTGATTGGCGGAACGATTGTACTGATCGGCATTGTGATGATTGCTTTGCCCGGACCGGGCTCGGTCGTCATTCCGATCGGTCTCCTGGTCCTGGCGAGTGAATTCGCCTGGGCCCGCTGGTTGCTGCGACGCGGCAAACGGGTTGTGAAGGAGGCGAAGGAAAAACTCCGCAACGGAATTGAGTCGGTCCGTCCCTCATGACTGCTCGAGAGCGCGTCAGCAAATTGATCAAGGTCTGGCCGAAAGTTTATCCCGACGCGCACACCGAGCTAAACTTCAAAACGCCGCTCGAATTGTTGATTGCCACAATTTTATCGGCCCAATGCACGGACAAGCGCGTGAACATGGTGACGCCGGCGCTGTTCAAAAAATACCGAGCCGCGAAAGACTACGCGAGTTCGCCGCCTGGAGAATTGGAGACGGCGATAAAGTCGACCGGCTTCTTCAACAGCAAAGCCAAAAGCATCCGCGGCGCGACATCGGCGATTGCCGAGAAGTTCGGCGGCAAAGTTCCGAACTCAATGGAAGACTTGCGCGAATTGCCGGGCGTCGGCCGCAAAACCGCAAATGTGGTTTTGGGAAATGCGTTCGGGATCAACGAAGGAATCGTCGTCGATACCCATGTGATCCGTTTGTCCGAACGGCTCGGGCTGACCAAACACAAAGATCCGGAAAAGATCGAGCAGGACCTGATGAAGCTCGTGCCGCAAAAATATTGGGCGATTTGGAGTCACTGGTTGATCTGGCACGGTCGGCGTCGTTGTTATGCGCGCAAACCGGACTGCTCGAACTGCGAAGTGTTCAAGCTCTGTCCCGAGCGGCAAAACCTTTTTGCGGACTGGTGTGGCGCAGAAACCGAACCCGAATCGCTAGCGCTGAGATTCTTCGACGTCCTGAGGCTCGACGTGGCGCATGTTGGTTCCGTGATTCTCCGCCTTCTCGCGCAAGCGTCTGAATTGCTTCTCCAATCTTGTCCAATTCCTCGTCGGACAGCTCTTCAAGATCGACCAGCTCGTTGCGCGCTTTTCCTAAAGCCCGAATGATTTCATCGAGTTTCAGATGGACCGCTTTCGCGTCGCGGTTCTGAGTGTTTTGAATCAAGAACACCATCAGGAAGGTGACGATCGTCGTTCCGGTATTAATGATGAGCTGCCAGGTATCGGAAAAATGGAACATCGGTCCGGTCGCGGCCCAGACGATGATAATCAGAATGGCGGCAGACGAAGGACCATGCGCTGCCCAGGATGGTTGATGCTTTGCGGGCAAACACCTGAAACGCGTCGCTGACGATGCAGAAAATATCGCGCTGTTGTTCATGCGTTTTTAACTCTGCGATTTGGGTGCGATTCATAATTCTCACTTTATCTTCGCGTTAAACGGGCAAAACCGCGCGCATCAAACGCATTTGGACGGCTAGAGCTCGGAATTGATTTTCCCGTCGATCTGAGGAAAATAGAGCCCCGCACCGCCATGCAGCACGTCACCGCATTCTCCCGCCCGGAGACCGTTCCGCCGGTGCACGCTTTAGTGCCGAAACGTAATATTTGGATCCTCGATAGCTGGCGGGACCTGATTCTTTACGTCGGGACACCGCTGCTGATCGTCCCGCTGTTCTGGCAGCCCAGGCCCGATGGAGCGCTCAGGAAATCTATGTTTTCGTCGCCGCTTTTGGTGCGATGGGACATCACCTGCCCGGAATGATTCGCGCGTATGGCGATCGCGCATTGTTCGAGCGTTTTCGATGGCGCTTTATCTTTGCCCCGATTTTTTTGCTGTCGGTTTGCGTCGGTTTTTATTTTTGGGACATCAAGGCGAACCCGGTCGTGATGGTTGTGTTCTTCTGGGGCGTCTGGCACGGAATGATGCAGACCTACGGTTTCGGCCGAATTTACGATGCGAAGATGGGTTCGTTCGCGACAATCACCCGTCGCCTCGATTTTGTGACCTGCGCGATCTGGTTTGCTGCGGGAGTCATTCTTTCGCCGGCCACGAATGACCGACACGCTGGAAGGATTTTACGGATGCGGTCTGCCATTTATTCCACCGGTGGCGATCCATTCGCTCCAGCAGACGTTTTTGTTTCTCGCGATTGCGGTATCGCTGTTGTGGGTCGGCAATTACATGAGGACGTGGATGGCCGGCACACGGCAGAATCCAGTGAAGCTGGCGCTTTTCGCCACCAGCATTGCCTTCTGGTGGTATTGCAACAACGGCGTCACCAACATTCTGGCCGGCATCGCGCTGTTCGAGGTTTTTCACGACGTTCAATACCTGTCCCTGGTCTGGATTTACAATCGCAACCGGGTGGAAAAGGACAGCTCGATCGGCGGTTTCATGCGGTTTATTTTTCGCCGGAGCGGCTCGTTGATCGGATTGTACGTCGGATTGGTTTTTGCCTACGGTGCGATTGGTTATCTCAATTCGAACATCGGGCTGGAGAACGTGACTCGCGTTCTGACCGGCCTGGTTGCCGCTTCCGGACTGCTGCATTTTTATTACGACGGTTTCATCTGGAAGGTCCGCGAAAAATCGACCCGGCAATCGTTGGGACTCGCCGGGGGCACGGCCGACATAAAAGTCGGCGGGTTTATTCCCGGGTGGACCGTTCACGGCGCGAAATGGGCCGTCGCATTCATGATTCCGGTCGGCGCGATGGCGTTCGGAAAAGTCTATAAAGCAGCGCCGGAAGCGCAGCGGATTGGTTACGTGGTGGCCGACCTTCCGTCCAGCGCGCGGGCGCATTTCAATTACGGCGCAGCGCTGCAAAAAGTTCATCGGCTCGATGAAGCAGAGAAGGAATACGACGCTGCGCTCCAGTTCGATCCGAATTACGCCAAGGTTTACATCAATCTCGGCCAACTGTTCATGTCGAAATCGAAGCTGGATCAGGCGAAGAAGAATTATGAAAAGGCGATCTCGCTCGACCCAAAGACGGCGGAAACACATTCCGGGTACGCTTACGCTCTCGAGCGACTCGGCCAGCCTGATGAAGCGCGCGCCGAGTATGAGACGGCGATACGATTAAATCCGAAGTCCGCCCAGCTCTACTACTTTTATGGAACCTTCCTCGACAAGCGCGGCGAAGCGGACGCAGCCATTGCGCAGTATCAGCGCGCGTTGGAGGTCGATCCGAAGTTTGGCGACGCCCACTCTGAACTGGCGGTCGCTCTGTTTACAAAAGGCGATCTTCCCGGCGCGGAAAAACATTTTACCGAAGCGGCGCGGCTCAGCCCGAAACGGGCCGACGTTCACAGCAATTTCGGCAGCCTGCTTTTGCAGGAAGGCCGAACGTCTCAGGCGATCATTCAATACGAGGAAGCGCTTCGGCTCGACCCGACGCTGACCGAAGTGGAAGAAAATCTCCGAGCGGCGCGGCAAAGCGACGATCGATTTCATTCGCGTTCGCCTCGATAAATTCAAAAATCTCAGAGTCGGTTTCCAGCGCGATGGGCGAAAAATTCTGAACGGTTCTATTTATTTACAGCTGGACGACGCCTGGCCTAACGAATCGGTTCGACTGCCCGCAGTTGAAGCCTATGAGTGGGGTCCGCGTCTGCGTTTTTGCGCGCCGCGACGAGTCGTCGAGAGTTTTTATCACGAGATCTCCGGCCGCCTCGCGCCGTTCATCGTCTACGGCTCCGGCGATTTTCATTATCTGACGGCACTTTGGCTGCGCCGGCTTCAGCAGCCGGTCGTTCTCGTTTCTTTTGATAACCATCCGGACTGGGCAATTACCCCGCCGAAATGGGCGTGCGGCGGGTGGATCAATCGCGCGCTCGAGCTTCCGCTGGTGCAGCACGTTGCGATTTGGGGTTGCGGAAATTTCGAATGCTGGTGGCCTCACAACTTTTTCGCGAGCCGTTCGGCGCAACGAGCCGGCAAACTCGAAGTTCATCCTTGGGCCGATGATCGCCCAATCGAAGATCAACAACGTCCGAATTCAATTCTGCGCGACGAATTGGCGAGAACGTTTCGAGGAATTCGCGACCAGTCTTCGCGGTGCGAAAGTTTACGTGACGATTGACATGGATTGTCTGAATGCCGATGCAGCGGTGACGAACTGGGAGAATGGTCGGTTCAGCGTGACCGATCTGGAATGGGCGTTGGCAAAGCTTCGGGAACAAAGTGACATCGTCGCCGGCGATATTTGCGGCGCCTACTCGAAGCCGGTCTATGCGCGTCGGACGCAGGAGTTCGCCTCCAACTGGGACCATCCGAAACTCGAGCTGCCTGCAGTCGAACAAATCAGAAGCGTTAACGTCGCGACCCTCGAACGATTGTGGCCTGCGTTAGCTCATTGAAACGAGCACCACGCCTGCCGTTATCACGAGTGTCCCGATCACGAGACGCGCGGTGAGTCTTTCCTTCAAAATTATCGCCGCCAGCAAAGTGATGATGATGATGCTGGAGCCTTGGAACGGGTAGACGTAGCTGAGATCGAAATGCTGGAGCAGCCCCAGGTTCAGGCAAAACGATAGCGTCATTACGACGATCCCGACGCTCAGGATAGAAATCGTTTTTGGCTTACGAAAACCAATTGCGCGCGACGATTCCATCGCTCGCTTAAACAAAAGCTGGCCGGCAACAAACGTCGCCATCCAAATCAGAATAACGGCGAGAGACCACGAGGTCATAGCCGTTCCTCCAATTCGGCTGCCGGTTTGGCGACGATCACCAATCCGACGACGACGAGTGCGATTCCGCACCACCTCAAAGGTGAAATGGCTTCTTTGAGAATGAGCCAGCAACTAATCGGCACCAGCACGTCGACCACGCGCGACAACGGAAACGCAATCGAAAGCGGAATGTAACGCAAGATGTAGAGCCAGATGACGAGGTCGACGATGATGATTGCAATCGCCAGCCAGGTGAGCGGTGAAGCCAGCGCGTTGATCCCGAACCACGACCAGTTTTTCGCCCGATCGGCCGTGGCCGAAGCGCCGGCCTTGAGCAGCAGTTCGTAAATAACGACCAGCAGGATATTCAGCACGAACTGAAACCAGGGATTGCGAAAACCGGTGGGGCGGGTGTTGGTCATGTCGACATTAGTTGGAGCCGGTAATTTGCAGCGGCGACCTAAAGCTGATCGGCGTTGGGGAATTTTTTCAGGGTTGGATCGTGCCGGGTGGGCTCGAGATATTTCAATGCAAATTGGAAAATCGGATTCAACCACCGCTTTGTGTGCATCACATAAAGATCGAGCGGCGCCAGCTCGTGACCAAGATGCAACTTCGGATCGTAATTCAGCGGACCGCTGAAGTAGCAACCTAACTTTTGGTCAATCGTCCACTGAATCACGTCGCGCATTGTGTAGAAATAAAGATGAAGGTCGAGCGCGACTTCGTAATCGAGTCCGATGACTTCGTCGTAAAGAGTGTCGCCGCACAACAGGCACAAACTGAATGCGACAATCTTGTCGCCAATTCGCCAGATAAAAAACCGCACGCGGTCAGGCATCGCTTTTGAAATTCGAAGAAAAAAATCTCTGGCTGAGATGCTCGAATTTCATCGCAGAACGTTCGTGCACCTGAAGATAGAGCGGGTAGATCTGATCGATTAGCTCCGAGGCGTCATCGACCACTTGCATTTCGATTTTTGCCGCCTCGTTCGGTTTTTCGGAGCTTCCGGCGCAAACTTTTTCGGCTGACGTAGCCGAGCGTCTGCATGTATTCGTCAAAATTTTGAAACGGTGTCGGCAAACGCGTCATCGGCATGCTCGGCACGCGGACGTAGCTATTTTTGGACAGAGCGGTCATAGCCGGCCGATGGCTTGCCAGAAAATCCTTGAATACAACCAGCGAGGCTTTGTTTGCCCGCGCGTAGATCGCGCAACGTCGCCCCCAACGCTTCAGCAATCCATTTTGCGTCCTCCGGACTTGCCGCATCGAGTTCGCCAGGGCCGGCCGCGCAACCGACCATCAACACTCGCATGGTGAGGAAACGCGGAAATTTCTTTCGAATCGACTCCACAACATTACGAAAAACGCCGCGAACGCCTTCGACGAGGTTTTGTTGAACGAAAAGGATTGGCTGGATACCGCGAACTTTTCCCGTCAGGTCTTCGAGCACCGCGTAGCGATATTCGAAATCGTTGGCGAGTGTTTCTTCAATCAGCTCGTAATAGCGGTGGTCCTTGCATTTGCCCTCGAACGCGTGCTGCCACGGTTCGAGATTCCGCACCTCTGACAACTTGAGAAATTTGGCGGTTCCTTCGGCAAAAGGAACAACGGCCTCATCGTGCATCTCGATCTTGGCCGTCGACGTTTCCACTTTGAAGAACGCCGCTGCGAATATGCAGGTCGCGCTGAGGATTTGGAATCTCGATACCCGCGTCGCGCAAGTGTTTGTCGATCAGGAAATTCAAATCGCTGCTGAACCGGCGCGGCCGGTAGCTCATTTCCTTGCTCCAAACCACCAGTTCGAAATCGATCGTGCTGTCGCCGAACTTGTCCAGGAATACGCTCGGCGCGGGATCGTCTAGCGCCGCCGCGTGTTCGCCGGCTGCGGCGACCAGCGCCTCGCGAACTTTATCGACGTCGCTGCCGTATGCGACGCCGACCGGCATCCGGAAACGCACTCGCGGATCGCCGTAGGTCCAGTTCGTGACGGGCGAATCGATGAACTTCGAGTTCGGCACGATCATCGCGATGTTGTCATTGGTCATGATGACCGTGCTGCGCGCGCCGAATGTGCTGCACTTGACCGGCGATCCCGGCAACTTCGACGCGGTCGCCAATTGTGATCGGCCTTTCCGCCAGGATGACCAGGCCGCTGATGAAATTGCTCGCGATGTTTTGCAGACCAAAGCCGACCCCGACGCCAACTGCGCCGGCAAAAACGGCGAGTGCGCCGAGATGAATGCCCGGCGTTATCGAGAACAATGAAGATCCCGACGATCAGAACCACGTTGCTGATGATTTGTGCGATCGCGTATTGGAGCGAGCGGTCGAGTCCGCTTTGAGCGAGGAACCGGTTGAACAGGAAACGTTTGGTTCGCGAGGAGAACCAGAAAACAACGACCAGGAGCGCGATCAGCAGGAAGATTTGAAACAGGCTGAGCGCAACACCTGGAAGCGGCGCATTCCAGGATAACGGCACGCCGGCGGCGTTAATCGCGGTGACGGTGAAGAATACGAAAACCGCTCCACTGAGAATGGTGGTGACGATGGCGATCAGATTGGAGTCGACTTTGAGCCGGCTGAGCAGCCGCCGGACGAGATCGCTTTGCAGCGTTCGGGCCATCAGCGATGCCGACACCGAACCAGATCGACGAACGCGATGAGTCCGAGAAACGACACGTCGCGTCCGAAAATATGCAGCAACGGCTTTTCCAGCAGGCCGATATCCATCGTCGTTAGTCTGGGCGCGTTGGGTCCTGGCGCAACCTAAAGAAAAAACACGGCCGAAGCCGTGTTTTTCAAGATCGGTAAACTAACGGTGCGGTTAGCTGGAAGCGGCTTCACCGCCGCCTGGCGATTTGGCGCGCTCTTTGATGTAATTGATGACGTCGCCGACGGTCTGCAGTTTTTCCGCATCCTCATCAGGCACTTCAACCGAAAATTCTTCTTCGAAAGCCATCACCAATTCCACGATATCGAGTGAGTCGGCGCCCAAATCTTCGATGAACGACGCCTGCGGCGTGACCTGTTCAGGGTTCACTCCGAGTTGCTCGACGATGATGTCCTTGACCTTTTCCTCGATGGTTTTATCAGCCATAAAAATTCTTGGTTTGGAGGGCAACGGTTAACCCACCGGCCGCCGCATCGCAAGCAAAACAATCACCTATTTTTTTGCGGAATCGATACCGATAACGCACTGGTTTTATTCGCGCATTGGCGTAGAGAACACCTGTGGCTGACGCGTCTCTTGATCTCGACCAATTAGTCGATCTGAAAATGTTGCCGGCGTGGGTGAGTGAACCCACTCCCACGGAACGTTACGCCGGACACGACGGCGAAGATCGCGCTGAACGCCGGTCCGGAGATCGACGCCCGCGGGACAATCGACGTCCGCAAGGTCGCGGTCCACGTCCAGGTTTTGGCCAACGGCCAGGTGGAGATCAACGTCCTGATCGTCCGCGCCAGCCCGGTCAAAGACCTCCGGAAAATCATGATCGTGGCATTCGTCCCGTCCCGGCCGGAACTGCGCGGTGGCAGACACCAAAAAGATCGGCAGCACCAGCATCGGCCGGTTGAACGGCCGTTGCCGCCGATCGCCGTGAAATTTTTACCGCGCGCTGCTGCATTTCAGAGCGTGGTCGATCAAATCAAGTCCGGCACGGTCGCTTATTCGTTGTTTGCGCTGGCGCGATTATTTCTCGAGAAAGCGCCGCGGCACGACGTGAAACTAACCGCACCGGCGGAAACGCCGCTGTTTCAGCTTGGCGAAAGCGTCGTCGGTCTCGGTCGACCGCAGTTTCCTGGAGCGGAACGCGTTTCGTTTTGGCCAGGCCGACTTCTACAAGATCGAGGTCACCGAGACCGAACCCATTAAGGGAAATTTCACCAACGTCGCCCGCGAGCGACTGAGCGGGACGCTGCTCGGGCCAACCAACCATCACGATTATCAGCGGCATTTGCGAAATCTCTACGAGCAACGGTTCAGCCGCCGGATGAGTTTCTCCGATTTTCAGCGCCAGATCCAAATAGTGACCGACCCGGCCGAGATCGAAAAATGGAAGGAGGAAGCGCGGAAAGTGACGACTTACTCGACGTTGCGAGAGGATCCAATCCAGACTTTTTCGTCGATCACCGAAGCGGAGCGGCATTTCCAAAAGAATTATCTGCCGGGTATCATCAAACCGGTTTCCGAAATTGTTATCGACGGGCCCGCCAGCCGCCAGTTGCCTGATCGCGCCCTAAATAAAGTGATCGAAAACGAGTGGAACCGCGAAACGAGATCGCCATCGCCGATGATGC
This sequence comes from uncultured Verrucomicrobiae bacterium, assembly GCA_963800015.1. Lineage (GTDB taxonomy): Bacteria > Verrucomicrobiota > Verrucomicrobiia > Chthoniobacterales > UBA10450 > AV40. Next base: position 832,511 of record CAWCZE010000009.1, read on the forward strand.
AGGAGCTCGCCGCAGAATTTCGTGAAGTGGGCCTTCATGTCTTTCGGCATCGTAAAGGAATGTTATTCGTGTCGCCGGTTTTCCCGCGCCCGTTTCGCCACGAAGAAACCGGAGTTTCGTCCCAGGTCCGAGCCATTCTGGAAATCATCGGCGCTCAACCGCGAATTGGGCGCAAAGAGCTCGCTGATAAAATCATTGCGGGCAGTTCGGGGGAAGATGCCGAGAAAACGAAACTAGCGCTCGCATCCGATCTGATTTGGCTGATCAACGCCGGCCACGTGATCGAATTCAACGACGGTTCGCTGGATTTGCCGCGGGTGAAAAAGCCAAAAGAAGAATCCGCTGTAGAGGGGGAGGCCGAAGCGGGACCAAAACAAGAAGCGGCGGTGGAGGCAGACGTTCATTCCCCGCCGGAGCACCGCGAAGGGCCGCCGCCGGGAGAAGGCGAAAGTGGACAGACAACCGTCGCCGCCGGAAAAAAAAGAAGCCGGCGGGCTACCCACTGAAAACGTCGAAGAAAAACCTGCTGAGGTAGCGATTGACCCAATCGCCCGCGGGCGGTTCGGTGAACCGCCCCTACCTGAAAATGAAATCGAAATCGGCGGCAGTTAAATCGCGCCGGCTTTTTTCAGCGCTTTGTAAGCGCCGTTCTTGTTGATCGTCTTCAATCCGCGCGCAGTGACGCGCACCCGGACAAATTTCTTCAGCTCCGGGACCCAGATCCGATGCTCGTGAAGATTCGGTGCGAACCAGCGCGGTACGTTTTTGGTCACGTGCCGGCCGACGCCGCCTTTTTTCTTGGCCATACCGCGGCGGTGAATGACGCTGCCGCGCATGGGCTTCGAACCGGTGATATCGCAAACTCTCGACATGGTGCTTGAAATGAGGGGCGCACAAGATGCCGCGAGTGACGGATTGTCAAGCCAAGCGAATCAGAATAACCACGAATGGACACAAATTAACGCGAATTGATGATGACAGAATGAACATTCCTCCTTATTCGTGTGTCATTAGTGTTCATTCGTGGTTGATTCAGACAAATGACGCAGAAGAACAAAATTGCGAATCGGGATCGTCGGGGCGGGGGACATCGTGAAGAGGCGCCATTTGCCGGCGCTCAAAAAGCATCCCGAGGTCGACATCGTCGCCGTCTCGAACTCGACTTACGAGAGCAGCGAAAAGTTTTGTCAGGAAAATTGCAAAGCCGCCACGCCGATGGCGAACTGGGCCGACCTCCTGGCCCTGCCCGACCTCGACATCATCTGGATCGGCACGCCGCCTTACATGCATTCCGCCGTTACCGTTTCCGCGCTCGAAGCCGGCAAACACGTTTTTTGTCAGGCGCGCATGGCCATGGACCTCGCCGAAGCGGAAGAAATGTTGGCCGCGTCGAAACGTTTTCCCGAGTTGGTCACGATGCTTTGTCCGCCGCCCTACGGAATGCGCGCCGATTTGCTGATCAAAAAACTGCTCGCGGAAAATTCTATCGGCAAGCCGCACGACATCCGGATGCAAAGTTTCAACGGCCAATATTTGAATCCCGAAGCGCCGGCGCACTGGCGGCAGAAGATCGAGATCAGCGGACTGAACGTGCTCACTCTCGGAATTTATGTGGAAGTGATGCAGCGCTGGCTCGGCGATATCGTCGGCGTCTATGCGCGCGGAAAAATCCTGAACCGCCGACCGGCGCGGTTATCACGTCATCGTTCCCGACATGTTGAATGTGCTTGTGCGTATTCGACAACGGCGCCGAAGGCGTGCTCGAATTTAGCGGTGTCCACGCCGGCGCGCCTAACGACCGTTTGCGAATTTTCGGCGATCGCGGTGCGTTGCTTTACGATTTCACCAACGAACATGTCCGAAGCGTAAAGTACGGCGGCCGCGAAATGGAAGAGATCGACAGTTCCGAAAGATCTCGTGACCGAATGGAGCGTGGAAAACGATTTCATCTCGGCGGTGAAATCAAAAGGCCGCAATCGTCCGCGACCAGTTTCGAGGACGGCGTCCGCTACATGCGCGTCGTTCAAGCCGTGGCCGACTCCCGCGCCCGCAACGAATGGGTCGCGATTCAGAAGTGACGAGTGGCGAGTGACGGGCCGCCGAAAAATCTCTAAGGAAAGCAGGAACGCAGGAAAGAAATTCAAAAAGAAACGCTTTTCCTTCTTCCCGAATTCCTGAGAGTTCTTTTCCTGCTTTCCTGAGTTCCTTAGAGATTCTTCTTATCCGAGTCAGGCGTTCAAAGAGGTAGCCGATCACGCCTGTCGCGGGCAGAGTGAAAATCCAGGCCCAGACGATGCGTTCGACCACGGTCCACCGCATGCCGCTGAAACGTTTCACCGCGCCGACGCCCATGATCGACGTTGAGATGACGTGCGTGGTGGAAAGCGGAATTCCGTAGAGGCTCGCGACTTGAATGATCAACGCCGCGCTGGTTTCTGCGGCGAAACCGTTGACCGGCTGCAGATGGACAACTCGATGGCCAAGCGTGCGAATGATTCGCCAGCCGCCGGCGGCAGTGCCGACTGCCATCGTGAAAGCGCACAAAATCTTTACCCAGAGCGGCATGATAAACGCCGGCGTATGCAAGAACTGCAGCATCGGCGGCAGGTGATCGAATTGATGCCGCCTGGGTGCCGGTGAAAAGCGCGAGGGTAATAATGCCCATGGTTTTTTGCGCGTCGTTCGTGCCGTGGCTGTGCGCCATCCAGGCCGCGCTCAGGATTTGGGCTTTCCCAAAAAATTTGTGAATGAAAAACGGCGTGAGTTTGTGAAGAATCACGAACAGCAGAAACATCACAAGGCCGCCGAGAACGAATCCCGCGACCGGCGAGGTGATCATCGGCACGATAACTTTCGGCCACAGTCCTTCGTGCCATTTTATCACTGACCAGTTTCCTTTCGCAGTCGCGACCGCCGCGCCGCACAGTCCGCCGATCAATGCGTGACTCGAGCTCGACGGCAAACCGAAAAACCACGTGATCATGTTCCAGATGAATCCGGCGAGCACCGCGCTCAGGACCGTTCCCATCGTCACGACCTGGGTATCGACCAAACCTTTGCCGACCGTGGTGGCGACTGCTCCGCCAAGCAGCGCGCCGGTTAAGTTAAAAAACGCCGCCATCGCGATCGCCTGTCGCGGGGTGAGCACTTTCGTCGATACGACGGTGGCGATCGCGTTGGCCGCGTCGTGAAAACCGTTGGTGTATTCAAAGACGACGGCCGCGAGGACGACGACGAGAAAAAGCCACATGTCGTTAGGCGCGGGGGTCGGGTTAGGTGTGTTTTAGCACGACCTGAAGAACGACGTTGCCGGCGTCGCGACAACGGTCGATCACCTTTTCGAGTAATTCGTAGAGATCCCGCAGAAAGATGATGTGCTTCGCGTCGTAGTTGCCGTGATAAAGATCGCGTAACAGTTCGAGCTCGAGGTCGTCAGCGTCGCCTTCGATCGTTTGCAGCTTCGCGTTCATTTCGCGCGCAGTATCGACATTCATTCCTTTGCGCAACTGTTTGACCATCGCGAGCACCGTTTCAGCCGCTCGATCCAGTAACTCGACTTGCCGCGCGAATGTGACCTTCGGCAGGTCCTGCGGAGAAATCAGCATGCGCTCGCCGATTTTCTCGACCGTCTTCGGTATTTTATAGAGCGAAGCGGCCAACGCCTGGATGTCTTCACGATCAAGCGGAGTGATGAACGTCTTGGTCAATTGTTCGGTTAGCTCCTGGGTGATGCGTTTGTCTTCACGCCGGCTTTGGGCGAACGCGGCCAGATCGGGGGAACCCTTGCTCTCGATCTTAGCCAGCAAATCGACCAGATGATGCACGCTGGTGTCGGCCTGCTGCGCGCTTGCTTCCAGCAGGTCGTAAAACTTGGTGTCGTGTCCGAGAATTCTGCCGATGGAGATCATATCAGGTGACGAAAGCTAAGCAGTATGACGACCGCAATCAGGAAACAAGTCGAGAAGTAATCACTTCGTTAGTGGCCGGATCGCGACCGCCGGTGCTTTTTCGTTCTGACCTTCGGGTTTTTCCTTATTTCCCCAAACGTGAAAGGTGTAAGTGAACACGATGTAGCCGAAAAGGCGTCGCGGATCGTCGTTGCTGAAGTAAATCGCGGGATTGAATTGGAGATCGCGAGTGAGGTTGCAAGTGAAGCCGATGGTGGATGAATTTTCCTTTCCGCTTTGGAAATCAACCTGCGCCCGCCAGGTTTTGTTGAAATCATAGGCATAACCGAGAATCAGCTCGTTTTTGTAGCCGGCGTGGATCGCGCCAATGATCCCTATATTGTGTTCCGTGTAATAACCGGCCTCGACGTACGGTTGCGGATCGACGTCTAAATGCGGCGACCAGTTCACAAAACCTGCCGACAACAAAAACGGTTTCTTGGTCAGGATGCCGACCTCGGTGGCCATGATCCAGTCGTCCGGCTGGAAACCACGAAATACCGCCACCTCGAACCATTTTGTCAGTCCCATTTCGGCCTGCAATTCGTAGGGATTGGCGATCCGCTTGTCTTGGATCTGCAAACTCAATGAAAGATCACCCTCGTCCTGCAAATCCGGAGTGACGATCTGACTGAGACCTTTGGTGGTGGCAAACGCCTCTGGCGCCAGCGCGATCGTTAGGGCGATGACAAAAGCGAGCCGCATCACAACAGCGTGCCGCGAAGAATGAACAAGGCCACGTTGAAATAAATGATGAGGCCGGTCACGTCGACCAGCGTTGCAACGAACGGGGCCGATGACGTCGCGGGGTCGAGTCCGAGGCGGCGCAACAAAAACGGAAGCATCGCGCCGCCGATTGTTCCCCAGGTCACGACGCCGACCAATGCGATCCCGACCGTCATCGCGACCAGCCAGTGATATTGTCCGTAATCGAAGATGTGGAGATACTGCCACAGGCTGATTCGGAAAAATCCGATCACGCCCAGAATCAAACCGAGCGCGATTCCGGCGCGCAATTCCTTCCCGACCACGCGGAACCAATCGCGCAAAGTTAATTCGCCGAGTGCCATCGCCCGAATCACCAGAGTTGTCGCTTGCGAGCCGGAATTTCCGCCGCTCGAAATGATCAGCGGCAAAAACATCGCCAGGATCGCGGCCTTTTCGATTTCGCCATTGTAACCCTGCATCGCGGTGGCCGTGAGCATTTCGCCGAGGAACAAAAGTGATCAGCCAGGTCGCGCGTTTTTTGACCATTCGCAGAAACGGAATCGTGGTGTAGGGCTCGTCCAACGCTTCCAAACCGCCGAGTTTTTGGATGTCTTCGGTCGCTTCCTCTTCAGCGACGTCGAGCATGTCGTCGCTCGTGACGATTCCGACCAGGACGCCGTTGGAGTCGAGCACCGGCAACGCGATCCGGTCGTATTTTCGAAAAAGGTTTAGCGCGTCTTGCTGCGAGTCGCTGACTTTGAGCGAAACGAAAGCCCGGTCGCGAATATCACTGACTTTCGTGTCGAGCGGACGAAGCAGAAATTCGCGCATTCGCACGTCGTCGATCAATTTATTATGTTCGTCGACGACGTAGATCACGTTCAGCGTTTCACTGTCCCGGCCGAATTCCCGGACGAAGTCGAGGACTTGTTGAACAGTCCAATCTTCGTGGACGGCGATGAAATCGGGCGTCATCAATCGGCCGACGCTGCCTTCGGGATAACCGAGGAGCGCCTGCGCGATGCGGCGCTCATCCGGGGTCAGCAGTTTGATCAATTTGCGGGCTGCTTCGCTCGGCATTTCCTCGAGCAACGCAGTCCGATCGTCCGGCGACATTTCGTTCAGGATCGAGACGACCTGTTCGTGGGCCATCGCACGCAGCAGGTTTTGTTGCTCTTCGATGCCGATGTATTCGAAAACGTCGGCCGCAAGCGCGGCAGGCAACACGCGGAAAATGATCACCTGGTCGTCTTCAGGAAGATCGAGAATTATTTCGGCGACGTCAGCCGGGGGCAATTCCCGGAACAGCTCGCGCAGCGCGTTGAAATCGCGCGCATCGATAAAACTCCTGATTTCAGGTGCTAAAAGTTTGCCGACCATGAAGACCTCCGCGTGACGCGCCCGGGTTTTGTAGCATTCCGGCCGGGCAAGGAGCAATCGTTCCGCACTTGGAATTTGCCAGAAAATAACCCTATATCAATGGGATGCCCTCGGTTGCTACACGCGAGCCATTATTTCGACGCGAAATTGGGGACGATCGTGTTTGCGTTTTGACCTTCGATCGGCCCGAATCGGGCGCGAACATTTTCGATGCCGCGACGATGACCGAGCTCAGCGAGCACGTCGATGCGATCGAAAGCGACAATTCGCTGCGGGGTTTGATCATTACCTCGGCCAAGAAATCGATTTTCATCGCCGGTGCGGACCTGAAGACGCTTTTGAAACAGGCGCCGACCGGTGAAATGCGCGGGTTTATCGCGGAAGGCCAGCGGGTTTTCAACCGGATCGCGGCTCTGAAAGTTCCGACCGTGGCTGCGATTCATGGGGCGTGCGCTGGTGGCGGTTACGAAGTGACGCTGGCATGTGATTGGCGAGTCGCGTCCGACTGAGCCCGCGACGCGAATTGGATTGCCGGAAACTACGCTGGGTTTAGTTCCGGCGTGGGGCGGCAGCACGCGGTTGCCTCGTTTGATTGGCGAAGAGACCGCGAGCGAGGTGATTCTGAAGGGAAAACTTTATTCAGCTTCGGAGGCATTGAAGCTTGGCCTGGTCGACGAAATTGTGCCGCGAGAACAACTTCTCGATGCCGCTCGAAAGAAACTCGGCGAAGGAAAACGGAAGATCGCCTCAGCACCGAAAAGCGGAAAAGAGATTCCGGCCGCCGCGACCAGGCTGGAAATGAGGCTCCGGCGCGCGCGCTTGCGATTATCAACAAAACGTCGGGTATATCGCTGGATGAATCATTCGAAGCTCGAAGTCGATGCCATCGTCGATCTCGGCGAGACAGAGTCGACCCAGAACCTGATCCGTAATTTTTTCCTCGCCGAGAAATACAGAAAAGGCACTTCGAAAACCGAATTTCCGAAAAGTCGCGCATGCCGCCGTGATTGGCGCCGGCGTGATGGGTTCGGGCATTGCGCAATGGCTGAGCTCGCGCGGCGTCTCTGTTATTTTGCGCGACGTAAATCGCGAATTGCTCGATCGCGGTCTGGCTAACATCGAAAAAACCTATGGCGATGCGGTGAAGCGCGGTTTGATGACTGAGGAGAAAGCAAAACAGGGCCGTGCGCGAATTGTCGCGTCGACCGCGCCGATGGAATTGCGCGACGTCGAGATCATGATCGAGGCCGCGTCGGAGAAGATCGAAATCAAAAAAGAAATTTTCCGCGAGTTGTCGATGCAGGCCGGGCCGAAGACCATTGTCGCGACCAACACTTCGGCGCTGCCGGTCACTGAGCTGGCCGGATGCACTGTGTCGCCCGATCGCGTGATCGGTTTGCATTTTTTCAATCCGGTAAGCCGGATGAAGCTGGTCGAAGTCGTGGTTGCGAAGGAAACGTCCGAGGTCACCAGGGAACACTCGCTCGCGTTCGTGCGGCAGATTGCAAAAGTGCCGGTGGTGGTGCGGGACAGTCCCGGATTTTTGGTCAATCGCGTCCTGTTCCCGTATCTGCTGGATGCCGCCGAACTATTCGAGACGGCGTCGACGCCACGAAAATCGACGATGCGCTGCCGGAGTGGGGAATGCCGATGGGCCCGCTGCGTTTGATCGACGAGATCGGAATCGACATCACGGTCGATATTGCGGCCACGCTGGAAAAAGCGTACGGCGAGCGCGATCGCGCCGCGGCAATTCTAAAAAAAATGCGCGAAGCGAAAATGCTTGGCCGCAAGACCGGCAGCGGCTTTTACAAATACGAAGGCAGGACAGCAACTGCCTAACGAATCGATCAATCAGTGGCGCAATGGTGGCGATTCGTAAAGCAGATACTGACCTCGCCAATCGGTTGATGTTCCTGATGGTCAATGAGGCGGCGCGTTGTCTGGAAGAAAACGTGGTCGATTCGCCCGAAGACGCCGATTACGGAATGATTCTGGGGACCGGTTTCGCCCTCTTCCGCGGCGGGCCGCTGCGGTTTGCCGAACATTTCGGTTTGAGCAGGATCGTCGAGGAAATGAACGGGCTCGGTCAAACCGAGGACAAATTTTTGCCGTGCGAAATTCTCAAGAAGCACGCGCGCGAAGGGACAAGATTTTACAGGTCATGAAATCCTCACCTTTTTGTCATGTCGAGCGAAGTCGAGACATCTCAAGACGTTTCCGGTCAGAAATAGTGCGGATTCTTCGACTCCGCTTCGCTCCGCTCAGAATACAAACTAATATGAAATCATCACTCGAAGCGCCGGAAAAACAGGTTAGCGAAGAAACAACCGCCAAGCCGGCAAAGTCCGAGGCTGTTTCCGTCATCGACACGTCGAAGATGTCGAAGGGCAAGCGCGACGCGCTCGAGCTCGCCGAAGCCTCACGCGATCCGCTCGATGAGCGCGGCAGTTTCGCCAGCAACCTCTTCATCGGCCGCTACGATTTTAATCGGATTTTTCCGTGGCCGGAGCAAACCGCGGAGGACCGCGAGGCCGGCAAGGAGTTCCTCGCCAATCTTCGAAAAATATCTGCGCGAAAATGTCGACGCCGACGAGATCGATCGCACCGGCGAAATTCCGCAGAAAAATATCGACGAACTCTTCGCGATGGGCGCGTTCGGAGTAAAAATCCCGAAGCAATACGGCGGCCTCGGGCTTGTCGCAGGTTAATTATGGCCGGGCCGCGATGTTGCTCGGAAGTTGGGACGCAAATCTCACCGCGCTTGTTTCGGCGCATCAATCGATCGGCGTGCCGCAGCCGCTTCTGTTGTTCGGCACCGAAGAGCAGAAGAAAAAATATCTGCCGCGCGTTGCGCGAAAGGAGATCTCGGCGTTCGCATTGACTGAATGGAACGCCGGCTCCGATCCGGCGAACATGAGTTTGCGAGCGGAGCCGACCGAGGACGGCTCGGCGTTTATTCTGAATGGCGAAAAACTTTGGTGCACGAACCTGATCAAGGCCGGCGTGCTCGTGGTCATGGCTGAGACGCGCGCCGAAAATGGTGAACGGCAAAGAACGCAAACAAATCACCGCGTTCATTGTCGATGTCGATTCGCCCGGCCTGGAAATCACGTATCGCTGCCGGTTCATGGGATTGCGCGCGCTTTACAACGGCATCGTGAAATTCACCAACGTGCGGGTGCCGCGCGAAAACATGATCGCGAAGGAAGGCCAGGGATTGAAGGTCGCGCTCACCACCTTGAACACCGGGCGGCTCACCATTCCCGCGGCGTGCGTCGGATTATCCAAACGCTTGCTCGAGATCTGCCGGAAATGGGCGACCGAACGCATTCAATGGGGCGGGCCGATCGGAAAGCATTCCGCGATTGCCGGAAAAGTCGCCGAGATGGCGGGAAACGTTTTCGCGATGGAAGCGATCACGTTTCTGACATCGGGTCTGGTCGATCGAAAAGCCGGCGATCTGCGGATCGAAACCGCAATGTGCAAAATGTGGGCGACCGAAATGACCTGGAAGATTGCGGACGACGCGATGCAGGTGCGCGGCGGCCGCGGTTACGAAACCGCGCAATCGCTAGAAGGTCGCGGTGAAGAAGGCATTCCGGTCGAACGTTTCCTGCGCGATTGCCGGATCAACATGATCTTCGAAGGCTCGAGCGAGATTATGCGCTTGTTCATTGCGCGCGAAGCGCTCGATCCGCATTTGAAAGTGGGCGGCGCGATTTTCAACACCACGCTTCCGATGTCGGACCGGGCCAAGGCGGTTTTCACATCCGGAAAATTCTACGCCGGCTGGTATCCGCGGCAGTGGTTGTCAACCGGCGCCGGCAAGATCGATGGGCTGCACGCCAGTCTGCAAAAGCAGGTGGATTATGCGGCGCGCACCAGCAAGAAACTCGCGCGCGGCTTGTTTCACGCAATGGCGCGGTTCGGGCCGAAGCTGGATCGCGAACAACTGTTGCTCTCGCGCTTCGTCGGCATCGCAACCGAGCTGTTTTGCATGAGCGCCACTTGTTCCTTCGCCCAATACAAAATCAATCACGGCGAACCCGCGGATGAAGTTTTGTCGGTGGCCAATTATTTCTGTAATTCCGCCAAGACCCGGATCGACCAGCATTTTGCGGGCGCGTCTGAGAATGTCGACAAACGCGGTTACCAGCTCACGCAGGAGTTGATGGCCGGCAAGCACGCCAGCCTCCGCGAAGGCATAGTCAGGTAGCGCCCAGGTAGCGGCGGCTCACCGAGCCGCCATCGGCGATAGCGAATCGCACCTCGCAGGTGGCACCCTGCCTGCTCAAACCACATGTGTGGCTGGGCTCGTTTTTCTTACGATGGGCGTGATCTGCGGTTTGATCGGGCGAATTCTTCTGGTCGGCGCCGCGTTTAGCGTTAGCGTCTGGTGGGGGTTTGGCGTGCTGTTGCCGTTCGGCCCGCTTTTGTTTCGCTTGAGCTATCCGGATGTTGCCCCGAGTTCGCGTTACTTTCGCCTGGCAGTATTGCCGTGCTTGTTCGGTTATTTTTATTTTCAACCAACCGGTCTGGCAAATCTTCGGCGGCTCGAAGTTGTTAAATCGGCAAAAGAAGCAGCGGCTCCGGCCGACCATTATGCAACGCAATCCACGTCACAGCCGACGCGCCGAAGAACGCCGCGACGCAAATCGACGTGAATTCGAGCGATTGAATACCTGGAGCCAATCGCTGCGTTTGAAAAAGCGGGATCTTCTTCACAGCGATGTGAAAGGCAACGTCGCTTACGATGCGGAGCTCGCGCAGTACCAGATAGCCCTGACAAAAGCGACCGCCGAAAAACAGGCATTGTACGGTCCTGCGAAGTAATCCTTCGTCCGACAGGTTGACCGGGTTGCGCGCGCAGATTACGATCAACGGATGGGTACGCCGTCCCTGCTCACCGAGCCGGCCCGCACCTCGCGGCCGCGTTTGAGTAAAAGCAAAACCAGAAAAAATGTCGACGCTTCCCGCGTTCTTAACGTGCTGGAGGAGCACATTTTGCTCGACGGCTTCAAGATCGTTATCGATCTCGAAAAAAGCCGCGGCTCTTATCTTGTCGACGCCGCGACTGGGCATCGATTGATCGATCTCTACGGCTTTTTCGGTTCGATGCCGATTGGATTCAATCATCCGCATTTCGACGAGCCTGAAGTTCAACGCGATCTGCTACGCGCCGCGAAGGTGAAGGTCGCGAATTCCGATGTTTACTCCGAAGCCTACGGCAAATTTGTCGAGACATTCGCGCGCGTTGCCGGGTTTGCGCCGCTTGATCGCTATCTCTTCATCGAAGGCGGTGCGCTTGCGGTCGAAAACACCCTGAAGGCGGCGATGGATTGGAAGGTTCGCAAGAACATGGCAGCCGGACACGGCGAACGCGGAACGCAAATTTTGCATTTCCGCAGCGCGTTTCACGGCCGGAGCGGTTACACGATGAGTCTTACCAATACGGATCCGCGTCAAAACCGACTTGTTCGCGAAGTTCGATTGGCCGCGGGTTTCGTGTCCTCACATCGATTTTTCGTTGCCGAAATCCGAGCGCGAACAAGATGTGATCGCGCGCGAGAAAAAAGCGGCGCAGGAAATTCAAAGTTGGATTGCCAAACGCGGCATCGACATTTGCGCGATTATCATTGAGCCGATCCAAGGCGAGGGCGGAGACAATCATTTCCGCGGCGAATGGTTGAGGAAGCTGCGGGAAATTTGTGACGAGAACGACATGCTTCTCATTTTCGACGAAGTTCAAACCGGTCTCGGCACGACCGGAAAGGTTTGGTGTTCGCAGCATTTCGACGTGGTGCCTGATTTGATAGCGTTCGGAAAGAAGGCGCAGGTCTGCGGAATCATGGCCGGGCCGCGTCTCGATGAGGTCAAAGACAACGCGATTCGTTTACCGAGTCGTTTGAATTCGACCTGGGGCGGCAATTTAACCGACATGGTCCGTTCGACCCATGTCATGCACGTCATTGAAAGGGAGTTTCTGGTCGAGAATGCGGCCAAAGTTGGCGCCCATTTTCTGGAACGATTGCAAGAGCTCCAGCAATATGAGCCAATGATTACCGGTGTCCGCGGACGCGGTTTGTTCATCGCGTTTGATCTTCCGGACGGCAAGACCCGCGAAAAATTTTGGAAGGGACTCTATAGTCTTGGCGTTCTGACTTTGCGCTCGGGCGAACGTTCCATTCGTTTTCGTCCTGCGCTCGATATCACTGCCGCAGTCATTGACGAGGCAATGGATTTGATCCGGCAATATTGCCGGAAACGGAAATGAGGGCGACTGCTAATTTACGCGGCTTCGCCGCTATCATTGTAACATCGCCCGCGGAGCGGCCGATCCACCTATGACATCTGCGCTGGAAAAACTTGGCATCGCTGAGCAGAATTCCGGCGTCTTTGACGGCGAATGGCGCGGCGGTGGCGAGAAAATCGAAAAGATTTCGCCGATCGATGGCAAAAACTGGCGAGCATTCACACGGCGTCGAGCGACGATTACGAACAAGACGATCGCGCGCGCGCAGGAAGCGTTTGAGAAATGGAGAAAAACTCCGGGTCCTGTTCGGGGCGATACGGTTCGTCGTTTAGGTAACGCGCTTCGCGAGCTGAAGCACGAATTGGGTCAGCTCGTTACGCTCGAGACCGGCAAAATCATTGCCGAGGGAGAAGGCGAAGTGCAGGAGATGATCGACATCTGCGATTTCGCGGTCGGCCAGTCGCGGATGCTTTACGGCCTAACGATTCAATCGGAGCGGCCGAGTCATCGCTTGATGGAGCAATGGCATCCCCTCGGTTTGGTCGCGGTGATTAGCGCCTTTAATTTTCCGGTGGCGGTTTGGTCGTGGAACGCCGCGCTCGCTGCCGTTTGCGGCGACGCAACGATTTGGAAACCGTCCGAAAAAACGCCGCTCACTGCGATTGCGGTCACGAAAATTGCCGAGCGGGTTTGCCGCGATACCGGCGCTGATCCGGCGATTTTCAGTTTGGTGATCGGCGACGGCCCAACCATTGGCGAAAAAGCTTGCCGCCGATACGCGTATTCCTTTGGTCTCGGCCACTGGTTCGGTGCGGATGGGTTTGGATGTCGATAAAACCGTCCACGGCCGATTGGGGAAAACGATCATGGAACTCGGCGGCAACAATGCTTTGATCGTCGCGCCGAGCGCCGACCTCGAAATGGCGACGCAATCAATTTTCTTCGGCGCGGTTGGGACTGCCGGCCAGCGTTGCACTTCGACGCGGCGCGTGATCGCGCACGAATCTGTTGCTGGAGAAACTGCGCGCGAAACTTCTTTCAGCTTACAAATCGCTTCCGATCGGAAATCCGCTCGATCGAAAAACTTTGATGGGACCGTTGATCGACAAGCACGCCGTCGACGCGGTGCAGGATTCGATTCAAAAGCTAAAGGCCGAGGGCGGCGAAGTGCTTTACGGCGGCGAGACGCATGGATTTGCCAGGCGGCTGTTACATGAAGCCGTGTCTCGCGAGCGGCGCAAGCCGAATTTCAAGATCGTGCAGGAAGAAACGTTCGGACCGCTGCTCTATTTAATGAGCTATCGCGATTTCGATGAAGCGATCGCGATCCAGAACGACGTTCCGCAAGGACTGACCAGTTCCATCTTCACCAACGATGTGCGCGAAGCGGAAAAGTTCGTCAGCGTCGTCGGGAGCGATTGCGGAATCGCGAACGTGAACACCGGAACGAGCGGCGCGGAAATTGGCGGCGCGTTCGGTGGCGAAAAAAATACCGGCGGCGGACGCGAAAGCGGCAGCGATTGCTGGAAGCAATACATGCGTCGCCAGACCAACACGATCAACTTCTCGAGCGAGCTGCCGCTGGCGCAAGGAATCGAGTTCGGCGCAGGTTCGGGAAGCGAAACGGTCTAGCTCGTTTCGCGACCTGCGGGCGCGATGGTCTGGGGAGCGCACGCGGCTCGCGTGCTGGCAATGGCGGCTCGCCAATGCGAACTTTGCTTGAATGAGATGCGCGCTAATTATTTTTGATTCGTTTCGGCGAGGGCGCCGAAACGTGACACGCGAGACGCGTGCGTTACCCAAATCAGGGCAAATCAGCGCGCGGTCGTTAGGTCCGACACGCGACGGGCTTCGAGATGTAGGTCACGCGCCCGGATAAAATGTGCAGCCTTGAGTTTCGCCCCAAGGCGACGCGATCAAATCTGATGCAAAGGCGAGCGGCGATCATCACGGCTCTCCGAACACCTGTCGGTCGGCACGCGGGCGCATTGGCGTCGGTTCGCCCCGACGATCTTGCCGCCCACGTCATCAAGGCCGTCGTGGAGCGATCCGGCATCGACCCCGCATTGATCGAGGATGTCTACTTCGGCGCTACCAACCAGGCCGGCGAGGACAACCGCAACGTCGCGCGCATGGCCGCGCTGCTGGCGGGCCTCCCCGCGTCCGTGCCGGGTTCGACGGTGAATCGCCTCTGTGCGTCGGGGCTGGAAGCCGTCAACATCGCGGCGCGCATGATCGAGGCGAGTCACGGCGATGTGTTCATCGCGGGCGGCGTCGAGTCGATGAGCCGTGCACCTTATGTGCTCAGCAAGGCGGAATCCGCGTTCGACCGGTCGCAGCAGATCTTCGACACTTCGATCGGCTGGCGCCTGGTCAATCCTCGCATGGCGGCGCTGCATCACCCCTTCTCCATGGGCGAGACCGCCGAGAATGTCGCCCGCAAGCACAAGATCAGCCGGGCGGATCAGGATCAGTTCGCGCTGCAGAGCCAGCAACGGTGGTCGGCGGCGCACCAACGCGGGCTGTTCGCCGAGGAGATCGTGCCCGTCGAGATTCCGCAGCGCAAAGGCGCTCCGACCATCGTCAGCGTGGACGAGCACCCGAGGCCGGACACGACGCTGGAGAAACTCGCCAAGCTGAAACCCGCATTCTCCAAAGACGACCAGGGCACGGTGACCGCGGGCAATTCGTCGGGTATCAACGACGGCGCGGCGGCATTGCTGATCGTTGAAGCCGGGCTGGCCAAATCGCTGGGTCTTCAGCCGATCGCCTTCATCGGTCCGAGCGCCGCGGCCGGCGTCGATCCCGCGTTCATGGGGCTCGGACCCGTGCCCGCGATTCGCAAGGCGCTTCTGCGCGCGAAACTGACGCTCGACCGCATCGACCTGTTCGAGTTGAACGAGGCGTTCGCCGCGCAGGCCCTCGCCTGCCAGCGCGAGCTGGGCATCGACAACGCAAAATTGAACGTCAACGGCGGCGCGATTGCGATCGGTCACCCGCTTGGTTGCAGCGGCGCCCGCCTGGCCACGACGCTGATCCACGAGATGGCTCGCACCGGCGCCTCGCGCGGCATCGCGTCGCTCTGCGTCGGGGTAGGACAAGGCTTGGCGACGGTCTTCGAACGGGAGTGAGTTTGGAAGTGGGCCTGACTGTCAGATCGTTCGAGCGCCGAGGTATCGCTGAAGCTGAAGCGCCGCAGCGATGATCCCCTGGAGGCGATTTTGGTGCCCAATCGGCAAGCCAATCTTGATGCCGGACCTGACGGCAAAGGTTTTCTGGATGATCCCGAAGACTTGCTTGGTCGGTATTCGAATTCCGCCTTGCGAGAAATAGAGCAGCTACTCGACAAGCGCTGTCTCGTGCTATGCGGCGAGCCAGGCATCGGAAAATCCACCACGATCTCTCAAGCGAAGGCTGCCTCGACCGCCGCGTTGGAACGAATGGTTTCCTGCTTTGGCTTGAGTTTCGCCTCCATGCCAGACACGGCGACATTCTCGCAGGACGATAGACAGTTCGCAGTGGCGAGAGTGGCAGGAATCGTCCGCGGTATCTGACGCTGGTGATCGACGGAATAGACGAGGGCCTGATGAAGATTCCTGCGTTCATCAGCTTCCTCACTGAAAAAGGTGAAAAATGTCGACCGAAGCAGGTTGCATGTGATTCTGCTATGCCGCATCGCGGAGTGGCCAACAGAAACCGGGAATCGTCTAATCAACCTGTGGGACGTCGACGAGGACGGCTCAATTTTCGAGTTATGCCCATTACAGCAGAAGATGCGCGTCTCGCAGCCGAGAACTCGAACTTACCAGCTGAAGCGTTTTTACAAGCTGTGTACAACGCGAGCGTTGTTGGGTTAGCCGCTCGGCCGGTCACCCTGTTCTTCTTACTGGAAGAGTTTCGGCGCGGTGGCCGATTCCCAGCAACGCATCGAGAACTTTATGAGCGGGGATGCGAGAACTTGTGCAACGAGCCGGATGCGAGCCGCGCGGAACTGATGCGCCGGCGTTCGGAGAGGCATCCGCGCCGTCGCCAGCCCAAATGCTGCGCATCGCATGCCGTATCGCCGGGCTTTTGATGCTAAGCGGAAGATTCGCGGTGCACATTGGCAGTAAACATCAATCGACGGGAAATGACTTGCACCTAGGCGATCTGACTTATGGAACCGAAACCTGCGATGGTAAAGCATTCAAGGTCACTGAAGCGTCAATACTGCACACGGTGGCAACCGCTTTATTTAGCTCGCGCGGCGAAGATAGGTTCGGCTTTTCTCACCAGACGTTTGCTGAGTGCCTTGGTGCGAAATACCTCCGAAACGCTCCCGCTCGTCCAAGTAACTGAATTGCTATGTCAGCGGGACGGACCCGAAATGTTAAGTGGTACCACAATTGACGGAGATGCGGCGTGGCTTGCCGGCGGACACGAGCAGTTCTTGCAGTTTATCGTGCGCTCCGAGCCAGAGTTGTTGCTGCGCAGCGACGTTGCTAGGCTTGACGACGGGATCAAAGCTGCCCTTGTCGCTGCGGTTTTCGAACGGGTCGCTAAGGAACAGGCGCTGGAGCTGCGCAGTGGGACGCAATTCTACTCAAGCCTCGCGCACCCGGGTCTGACCGATCAGCTCCGCGCGGTGATCGCGGATAAAGATTCCAACATTCTCCTCATCCGTCTTGCACTCGACATTGCTGCAGCGTGCGGGATCGGCGATCTGACCACAGACCTCTTGCAGATGCTGAATGATCCGGGAACTGATCCGCGGCTCATCCATTACATAGCGCGCACGGTTGCAGAAATTGCGCCTGAGGGCCGGAAGCAAGACCTTATCCCGCTCGCTTTTCACCCCGACGAGGAAGTAAAGGGCTCTGCACTTCGTGCCGTGATTCCTACCGTGTGGAAAGTTCGAGATGCGCTGCCTTGCCTTACGTTTGATAGCGAAACGCTGGGCGGGTTGTACTGGATTGCACTTCACTACCACCTGCCAAGCCACGTGGAACCAGACGATGTGGTCGACGGGCTTGAATACATAATTAAGTGCCGAGGCTGTTTCGATACGCTGCACCTTTTTAACAAGACAGCAGATCGTATCTTCGTAGAGGCGATCGCACAACTGAAGAATCCGACCGTACGTGAGCTGTTCGTCACTGCATGGTTATCGAAGGCACGAGAATACCTGCCATTGCCGCTCAGCAAGGAATACGAATTTTACGAACAGGCGGTTAACTGGCCCGAGAAGCGTATCTCCCTGATTCGTGCCATCCTCTATTCTCCGCAGACTACCGCGGATGACGTGAATTCGTTGGAGTTATTCGAGATTGACGACTTACCGTGGGTTCTACAGCAGCTTCAAACCGCGAACGGTTCCGCACGCATATTGGGCCGCGGCAGTTAGAGACTCGTCAGCCCAGCAACCGCTTGGCGGTATTGGGATGACTTGCTTACTTGCCGTACAAGACCTTCCCGAACTGAGTCGGCTACAGACATCTTTTCGGGCTTCAGGGGAGTTAACCGAGCAGATCGCAGTAGATGCTAAGGCTCGGTGGCTGCGGTTTCGCTCGCTTTCCGAACGAGGTGAGCGGAAACCGCCGCCGGATCCAGAGAAGCTCATTAAATCCGACGTTGAAGCCGCGGCTTCGGGGCACGCGAGTCGATGGGTGATCGTTCCTCGGCACCTCTTCTCATCCGACGATGAGCGCCGAACGAGCTTTCAAGCGGATGTGACTGTTTCTTCGGGCTGGGAAGCAACAGGCGAAAGAACACGAGCCGCCCTAAAGACGCTCGCCCGTCGGTTTCTGATCGAATGCGACGACGATCGGCCAAATGGCGGAAAAACGAATTTCACCTACGCGGCTATACAATCAATCTGCTTCATAGTGAGGTAGCGGCAGATTCAGTGCTCCGCGAAGCGATACGCACTAAATGGCGACCGGCGGTGCTCGACTTCCCCCGCACCGGAGAGCAGCTACACCAGACACTACAAATGCTCGCTGTTTCGCTCGACCGCGACTGTTGTCTACAGAAGGTCTACAACGACCTAATCGAGCAAAATTCGACGCACCATATGGTGGAGCCCTCGGAACTTTCGCGTCCTGCTGGGACACTGATGTGGGCGATCTCATCGAACACTTTAGTGGATGAGGCCACGGCTGCGACGGCAGCTAACGTTTTGGATTTCCTGTCCGGGATAGAATCGCGAGCGATTGGAATATTTGAAGGTCTCGTCCTCAAAAGCGGAAAACCTGCCGCTGACAATAAGTTCCTAGCGGTCATCGTCGCAGCAGCCATCGAAAATCTGCCATCGCGAGTTTGGGATACCGCGTGGCGACTAAACGAAGACCGCGGATTCGCAGAAATCGTGCTTCTCACGGTGGCGCATCACCGCGGTGTCTCCGGCGACGGAGTGGCAGCAGAATTGTCAGCTTCCCAAGTCGCGCAGTTCTATTGTCTGCTCCGGAGCCTTTTCCCTGACGAAAAGGACGAAGGTCTGAGCGGCACCGTCACGCCGAGAATGGCTGCCGGATATCTAAAGAACGCCCAGATTGGAATCCTTACCTCAATGGCTAGCGACGATGCTTGCAGGGAGTTACTCCACCTCGCGGAGCTATTTCCTGACAATCGGCTCTGGTTCAAAGCGCGATACCGTGAATGCGTTACATCCAAGCGGCGCAAGCTTTCGTTCTCCCCACGATCCATCGTTGGTTTTGCGATTGATGGAGCGAACGGCGAACCGAATCATCGAAGATGCAGACGATCTGCTCGCGGTCATTTACTGGAATCCCTGAGATCGTTTTCAGAAAATACTCACCGAGACGCCGAATCCTCAAGCTGGTGCTCTTTGGAACTACGAAGGCGCTGGCAATAACAGGAGAAACTTCTCCCCGAAAGACTAAAGAGTATTCTTCCGGAGCGATAGCAGCATTCCTGCAAAATGATATATCTGGCGTTGTTTTGAATCGAGAGGTGCAGTCTCAAAGAGGTCAGCGCACCGATGTGCTCGTCGACGCCATCTCATCTTCGAATAAGGAGCCGCGAAGGATCACGGTGGTTATAGAGGTGAAGGGCTGCTGGAACCGCGAAGTCAAATCGGCGATCGAGACGCAGCTTGCACGTGATTACCTCGCGACAAATGGCTGGACGCATGGAGTCTATTTGGTCGGTTGGTTCATGTGTCCGCGGTGGGATCATCCAACGCGAACACCGGCGTGCACTCTGGACAGCGAGATCTTGAGGATGCGCGGGTCGAGGTGGCCCAATTAGCCGCGCCCTATGACGGCAAAACACGACCTTGTACGTCATACGTGGTTACGTTTTGGACTGCTGTATGTGGACGAATCCCGCCTAACTGTCTGAGCTCGCGCGCGCGAACTTCACGACTCGTACAACCTTAGGGGCGCTCGCCGCTCTTCCATCGAGCAGCGTCTGCAAGGTCCGATACCTGAGCGGCCCGCCGTCCGGTTTCTCGCTGCGCGTAATCGGGCGGGGGATGCAGACAAACTCGGTCCGCATCTCGTCGGCCGACAATCGGACCTTCGCATATCCGTCTCCTCCCAGAATCGATGAACTCGAGGTGCGGAGCAGGATCAGAGGATTTCCACCCGATGTGTGGCACAGACATCAACGAAGTCGCCTAAATTAAAAGTAATCAGGCCAGCGACCCTGACGTTTGTATCGGCAACGATCATTCGGAAAATCATATCGACCAAGCTAATGTTTCGCCTCCGAATTTGAGGATTCCTTGAGAATGGCTTCGAGCGCATCGTCGCGATACTCTCGATCATCAACGATATGGGTTCTCGGGCTCTTTAAAACAGTTTCCAATGAAGCGGTCGCGAATTGATTTTTCATGAACTGGGTATTGAGAGTACTCGTAGAGACATGGCCACGGGAATAGAACATCAGCCAATTCTAGGAACTCAGCCTTTTCCGATGCTTCACGATGGTGACCGTCTTTTGGAGTGTAGAGCGCGCATTACAAAGCAGGTGTCAGCTCAGGATTGCACCACTGCCGTTAAATGGCATCAGTATCGTCCTCCACAGTCTTTGGTGGTGCGTACCCCGCCACGGAGGCACTCTGCGTCCACCCACCACCCATGTCCCACTCACGTTGCCCTTTGTATTCTTCCAGATGATGTAGATACGGCTGCGCTCGTCAAGCCGCACCGCCTTCGCAAGCTCCTGTGTAAAAAACCTGACGATATCCTCTTTGGGATGATCGATTCTAACAAATCCGAGATTGTCACCACACTCCACAGCTAGGTGTTCATCCAACCAACGATAAAGCCCTTCGTAATCGCCTTTGATACCGAGATCGAAGGATATCCAGACTGCGCTCTTCATAGGTTCACGTTGCTTTGCTCTAACTGCGTTGGGCAAGCGAATTTTCTTAAAAGCGTATTCTCCTGCCGGCAGCCAGCGCGCATTAGTCACTCAGATCGACAGACCAATCGATTCCCCCTCCGCTCGCTCAGCCCATCGAAGCCAGCTTTGCAAAGCCGGACTTGAACGCCCCCACCAGCGTGTCGATCTCCGCTTCGGTCATCGGCGTGGAGAACGTGCACGTACCCGTGCTGATGATGCTGCAACCTTCGTTGTAGAGGTGATCGAGCAACGCCTGAGTCGGCGCGACTCGTCTGGCGTCGGGTAGGCTTCGCGGTAATTTCGTGGCGGCGTCTGCTTCATGTGCACCAGGAACATCGAGCCCGCCCGGTGACGCTCGCGGGCGCGCCCGTCGCGCGGATCGCGCCTTCGATGCCGTTCCTGGCCCGATCGGTCAGCGCGTTTAGGCGCGCCACCGCGGGTTGGTCGAACTTCAGCATCGCGGCCATGCCC
Organism: uncultured Verrucomicrobiae bacterium; assembly: GCA_963800015.1. Classification (GTDB taxonomy): domain Bacteria; phylum Verrucomicrobiota; class Verrucomicrobiia; order Chthoniobacterales; family UBA10450; genus AV40. The sequence goes on from CAWCZE010000009.1 coordinate 853,622, forward strand.
GCGGTCATGCTGATCGGGTTGGCCGTGAATGTTCCGGAGTGGGGAACACGTAGCGGGGCGACTGCGGGTTGAGCAC
>CAWCZE010000010.1:0-591356 GCA_963800015.1 uncultured Verrucomicrobiae bacterium
TCACGGTACATCCGCTGGTATTGGGCGAAGTTTTTGATCCGCGCCTTCTGGGCGAATTCGCGCGGCGGCTGGAACAACCGTTTCTCCTTGAGATGCGATTCGATGTTCCGCTCGTCGGTCTTCATTATTCGATGGGGGAAGGAACGCTAACGAGCCTCGGCTGGATGCTCAACTCAAACTTGTCACCACGAAGGTCACGAAGCCCACCAAGTTAAAATCAGCTGAATCCGTTCGTGCACTTCGTGTGCTTGGTGGTGGTTTTTATTTGTTTTGCCGCCGGGGCGACCCAGACTGAAGGCATGGCAGATCATGTTTATAAAAAGATTGAGCTTGTGGGTTCTTCTCCGAAAGGGATCGAGGACGCGGTGGAAAATGCGCTAACTAGGGCGAAGAAGACGGTGCGCAACATGCGCTGGTTCGAAGTAAGCGAGATGCGCGGTTATCTCGAAGACGGTAACGTGGCGCACTGGCAGGTAACGCTGAAAGTCGGCTTTACCCTCGACGACTAAGCCGTCGTTAAATCGCTACGCCACAGGAAGAACCGAAACTTCTTACGGCCTTCGCTTCAACCGCTTAGGGTTCCACCGACTCTTCCTGCGTCGCTTCGTATAACTTGGTCGCTCCGTAGATCAGGACCGCCGGTTTGAGCGCGAATAGCAGAAGCCGGACGGTTCCGCTCAAAATCCTGCCAATTCCGAGCCGGTTCAAAACGAATCCCGCAACCAGCGCATAGGCTATCGTCTGGACGGGGTTTTTGCGAACGTAAGCTTCGGTTTCGGTCAGAAGTTCGTCGAAATGCTCGCGCGTGTAGCGCAGGCCGCGCTCGGCCAGGTCCTCATGTCGTTCATTCATTGAGTAACGATTGTCCGCGACTCGGCCCTGGTCAATGCAAAGTCATCCAAATCGCCGTAGCTCCGGCCCCGGGCGGAAAGTCGGCTGGTCTCGCTTGTTGCTGAAATCTGCCTGAACGCCTGGATAATTTCATAGCATAACGCGCCATGCGCTCGAGTGTTTGACCGTCCAAAGTTTCGCAATTCGTGGATAAAAGGATCCGCGCTTCGCGATCGGCAATTTCAATGGCCGCGGCAATCAAATCCTCAAAATCCTTTTCGACGTGGAAAGCCGACCCGCCCTTCGTTCGCGAAAACGTCGGCGGATCGAGCACGATCAGGTCGAATTTGCTGCCGCGCCGGGCAAGCCGTTGCAGTACGGGTCGAACATCGTCGGCGATAAATTGATGACCATCTGTGGACAATTCGTTGAGAGCGAAGTTTTCCCGGCCGCGCGCGAGAGACTTCTTCGACAGATCGACGCTCAGGGTTTGCGCGCCAGCCGCAGCGGCTACGACTGAGAACGAGCAAGTGTAAGCGAAGCAATTCAACAGGTGTCGCGGTTTTGCTCCTCCGACAAATCGGCGATTCTCGCGTTGGTCCACAAACAGTCCGACCGAATATCCCGCGCCGAAATCGATTCCGTAACTTGAGATGATTTTCCGTCGCCACTGTCTGCAAACTTTCGGCTTCATTTCCTGATAAGAGTTTAGGCGTTTCCCGCTCTTCGTTTTTCCTGGGCAGGAAGCGTCCAAAAACACGATTGATGTGAAAGTCCATGGACGTCGCCCATTGTCGCAGTTCGGCGGCGAGTCGGACGCCGGGCGGGTTCAGATCGTATAGGAAATCAGAATGTCTGCGCCAAACCGTTCGACCCAGGCCTGGTCGATCGTGCAAAGCCGGTGTGCGGTTGTGCCTTCGGCTTCGAAAGCATCAGCAGCGGCCGATCGATCCATTGGTTCTTGTTCATTCTTCCGTTTTCCGAATAGGTAGGGGCGGTTCACCGAACCGCCCGCTTCGTGGCGACTTGGGAGGGCGATCCAGGTCAATCGCCCCTAACTTCAAATCAGCAATGATGCAAAGCATCACTGTCCGTGTTCCCGCCAGCACATCGAATCTCGGTCCCGGCTTCGATTGCCTTGGCGTTGCCCTTCGCATTTACAATCAATTACGATCCGCGGACCGGGCTCTTCCGCGCGTAAATCCCGCCGGTCACGATCAGGAAAAGATCGTCATCAGGCTGCGGACTTGTTTTTCAAACGAACGAAACGAGCGCCATTTGAGTTCTCGTCTCGGCGAGAGAGAGAATTCCGCGTTGCCGCGGCCTTGGCAGCAGCGCCACTATCCGGCTTGGGATGTTGCATGGATTAAATGAACTCGCTGGACGGCCGCTCGATCGATTTTCGATTTTCCAATTTGCGCTGAACTCGAACAGCATCCGGACAACGCCGCGCCCGCGAGCTTCGGGGGATTCACCGTCGCCCGCGGCGAAAATGTTCAGCGCTTTGCCGTCGGGTCGAAGCTAAAATTCGTTCTCGTGGTCCCGGACTTTGAAATTCGAACCACGAAAGCGCGAAAGATTCTGCCCGTCGAAGATTTCGAGACTTGGCGCAGTCGAAAGCGCCGGTAACGCCGCTGCCATCGCCGCTGCGTTCGTCTCCGCGGCAACTACGAAAAGCTGAATGGTCTTTTTGCCGATCACCTTCATCAACCGTTCCGCGCGAAACTGATCCCGTTTCTTCCGCGCGTAATAGCCGCCGCAGAAAACCGCCGGCGCCCTCGGCGCGTTCTTGAGCGGATCGGATCGACCATCTGTGCCGTGACTTTGCGAAATCCGCAAAAAATCGCGATAGCAATGAAGCGTGCCTCAAATGCGCGTGCGCAAATCGTTATCACCAGCGCAGACAATCTCGGGGTTAGCACCGTCACTCGTCACTCGTCACTCGTCATTAATCCCATGGGCCGCCGTCTTGAAAATCTAGAGGAATTCGGCATCGATGTTGTTCTCGGTCGCCGTCGTGGATTTCGGGCCGCAGTTTTGCGCGGCGTTCTCTACGCCCTTTCGTTTGTCTACGAGCGAATTGTTCAGTTCCGGCTCTACTTGTATCGAAAGCGTGTTCTTCGGGAACGGACACTCGGCTGCCTGGTCATCAGCATCGGAAACCTGACGGTCGGCGGGACCGGCAAGACGCCAGTCGTCGAAAAATTCGCGCGCGCGCTCCAAATTGGCGGACGCCGGGTCGCGATCCTGAGCCGCGGTTACAAGAGCGTGCCGAAACCTGCCAAGCGCAACTGGTTCGAACGACTTATCGGCAAAGAACTCGAGCCGCCGCGCGTTGTGTCCGACGGAAAAACGTTGCAGCTCGATTCGCTCACCGCCGGCGACGAGCCTTACATGCTCGCGCACAATTTGAAGGACGTGATCGTTTTGGTCGATAAGGACCGCGTCAAAAGCGGCAAGTTCGCGATCGACAACTGGAAAGTGGACACGTTGTTGCTCGATGACGGCCTGCAATATCTCCATCTCAAACACCGCCTCGATATCGTGTTGATCGACCGGCAGGCGCCGTTCGGGAATGAATTCCTGCTTCCTCGCGGAACGTTGCGCGAGCCGCCGCGGAACTTGCGGCGCGCCAGTTACATTTTCATCACCAAGAACACCGGCGAACCAAACGATCAGCTGATCGAGCGCATCCGCCGTTACAATCGCACAGCCGAAATCATCGAATGCGCGCATCGCCCGCTCTACCTCCAAAACATTTACACTGGCGAGCGGATCATGCTCGATCGTTTGCGCGGCGCGTTCATTGGTTCGATCTGCGCGATTGCGGTGCCGGAGAGTTTTGAAGGCGCGCTCAAAAAACTCGGAGCGAACGTAAATCTCGGGTTGCGTTACATCGACCACCATTACTTCACTGAAAACGAGATCCGCGGCTTCATGACTCGTTGCATCAGGCGTGACTTGTCGATGATCATCACCACTGAGAAAGACGCTGTTCGAATGCCGCGCCTGCCCGAAGCCGAACTGAAGGTGCCGATTTATTTCATGCGGGTCGAAATCGAGATCCTGAGCGGTCACGAAACCTGGGAGCATTGCGTGGCGCGAATCTGTAAACCGCAGCCGATGCTCTCGCCCGAACGGTTCTTCGCTTAGTCCACAGATTGCGCGGATTTACACAGATTTCCCAAAGCTGGCGTCTGTTTTTCTTTAATCTGCGCAAATCTGCGTAATCTGTGGATAAGAATCATGTCCACTAAAGCCGAGCTCGTTGTTAAGGGGAGGAAATTGGCGGTATCAAACCTGGACAAGGTGCTCTATCCAAAAGCCGGGTTCACCAAGGGCCAGGTGATTGATTATTACATCAAAATTGCGCCGGTCCTTTTGCCGCATCTCCAAGATCGGCCGCTGACCATGAAGCGTTATCCGAACGGGGTAGACAAAGGATTTTTCTACGAAAAAAATTGCCCGACCCATCGGCCAAAATGGGTGAAGACCGCTAAGGTTTGGAGCGAAGGCAACAATCGAATGATGGATTATTGTCTGGCTCAGGATTTACCCACATTGGTCTGGGCCGCGAATCTCGCCGACCTTGAGCTGCACACGTCGCTAGCGAAAAAGAAGGACGTCGCCAGGCCGACGGTGATGGTCTTCGATCTCGATCCCGGCGCGCCCGCCGACATCGTCCAATGCTGCCAGGTCGGGATCTGGCTGCGCGACTTGTTAGGCGCGATGAAATTGAAATCGTTTGCAAAAACGAGCGGCTCGAAAGGTTTGCAGGTTTACGTCCCGCTGAATACGCCGGTCACGTTCGACCAAACAAAAGATTTATCGCGGGCGCTGGCCCAACTGCTCGAAGGCGAACACGCCAATCTCGTGACCTCGAACATGTCCAAGGCGTTGCGCAAAAACAAAGTGTTCGTTGACTGGAGCCAGAATGACGAACACAAAACCACGGTGTGCGTTTACAGCTTGCGGGCCAAGGAGGAGCCGACTGTTTCAACTCCAGTCACCTGGGATGAAGTTGAAAACTGCCTGAAAAAGAAAAAAGCCGATCTGTTGAAGTTTCGCGTGCGACCAAACTGTGGCCCGCGTCCAGAAAATGGGCGACCTCTTCGCGCCCGTCGAAAAACTGAAACAAAAGCTGCCGAAAAAGTGGAAGCTGTAGCCGAAAACAGGCAAACCGGGATTCCGGCGACGTTTAATAAATCATGTTGCGATTTATTGTTGCGGTCCTGATCACAGGTTTTGTCCTCAATCTTACCGGTTGGGCCGGGAATGTCTTCCTGCTTGGAACGATGTGGCAACATGCTGGCGAGATGGCGCCGCCACCTATGCCCACGCCGTTTTCGCCCGTCATTCATGCGATTTTGCAGTTCGTTTCGGATTTCGTGTTCGCATTCGTTTTGTGCGCCATCTACCGACTCGCCAGTTCAGGCTGGCGCGGAGCTAAAATTCGCCTCGCGCTCTTGTGCGGCCTGCTTACCTGGCTCGGCGGGGTGCCGATGGTGTATCTCGGATTGGTTAACGGCGGCTATTTGCCCGCCGCCGTTTCAATCGCAACCACTGTTTTAGCTCTGGTAACGTTCTTTATCGTTGCGCCATTATTACCGTTGCTGTTGCCTGAACGGTGATCACGATCGAATGCGCAAAGTGAACCTGAACGATGTTGAATGGCAGGAGCGGCAGTCGCCGAAGGGAAAGTTTGGGCGGAAGACAAAGAATATTTCGGTAGCCCTCGGACGCGAACCGGAATCGCTCGATCCGCGAAGCGATGGCCGTTCGATCTCGCTCTCGTCTCGATTCCAAAAGGGAAATCGCTTTGCCCGTATCATTCGCATTCAGCCGAATCGGAAATGTATCTCGTTGTTTCGGGTCGCGGAAAAGTTCGCGACAAAGATGGCTGGACCGAAGTGGAAGCCGGAGATGCGTTTTTCTTTGGACCGGGCGAAGCGCATCAACTCGCCAACGCCGGTGACGAAGATTTTGTTTATTATGTGATCGCCGATAATCCGCGCGGCGACATGTGTCATTATCCGGACAGCGGCAAGTTCGCGGTGTGGAAGGAAAACGGCGAGGAAGTCATCGTCAAAGCGACGGAAGCCGATTACTTCGATGGAGAAGAGTGATATCCAAGGAAAGCAGGGAACGCAGGAAATCGAGGAGAAGAATGAGAACCACCACAGAGAACACGAAGGCCACAGAGACAGAATTTCTTTTCCTCCGTGAGCTCCGTGATCTCCGTGGTGAGTCCGATGCTTTGTGAAAAAAATTAACGTCAACGACATCAAGGAAGACCCGTGGCAATCGCCGAAAGGGAAATTCGCGGTCGCGTTCAGGGGAGTTTCGGAAGCGCTGGGTCGCGGTCGTGTTCGCGAATCCGGTCACCGCGTATCGGTGGATGGCTCAACCCCGCCATTCGATTTGGAATGGAATCGAATGCCGCCGGGTAAAATAAATTTCCCGTTCCACGCGCACTCGGCGCAATGGGAAATGTATTTGATCGTGAGCGGCAAGGCGAGCGTGCGCGATAAAGATGGAACAACCGAAGTCGTGGCTGGAGACGCGTTTATTTTCGGGCCTAACGAGCCGCACCAAATCACGAATTCTGGCGATACCGATCTGATTTATTATGTGATCGCAGACAATCCGCTGGGCGAATCCGGTTATTATCCGGACAGCGGCAAATGGAAACTGAACAAGACCTCGCAGGCAGATCGCGTCGTCATTAAAGGTAACGAGAGCCGATTATTTCGACGGAGAGGAGTAGGCACGAATTACACGAATGTTCACGAGAGGGGAATCCGCCGAACCTGATTGGTGATAATTCGGTGAAAAATTCGTTTCTCGAAGATAAATAGGATTATGAACGCGCAAAAAAAGGCCGAAGAGTTTCCCTACAAGACATACCTGAACATCCTCCACGGGCCGCTGGAGTTAATCGACGTTCAGAAACTGGTGGATGCGTGCACGGACAAGTGGTGGAACCAGACGCTTTGCCAAGTGAACGATGCCGTGGTGCGGATCGGCGTTGTGGAGGGCGAATATCATTGGCACGAACACAATGACATCGATGAATTCTTTTTCGTAATGGAGGGACACTTCCTGATCGATCTCAAAGAGAAAATCGTGGAGCTCGCGCCGCGTCAGGGTTTCGTTGTCCCAAAAGGGGTTCGCCATCGTCCGCGCGCGCCGAAGCGTTGCGTAATTTTGATGATCGAGCGGGCCGACATTGTGCCGACCGGCAACTGATACTGCCCGTTTTGACTGTGGGACATAGTCTTACATTGACGTAGGAAATAAACTTGTCACCTCGTCGACCCGTCAGTTAAGGCATGTCATATGGCATCCCTCACAGCGTCTCCTAATCCGGTCCCAGTCATTTGCCCTCCTGCGAGTAACGGACAAACAACTATCACTTGGGACAGTGGAGGAGTCGTATCCTCACTTACGGAGCAGGTAAGATAATAACACGCCGCAGACTCTCAGCACACTGGCGAGCGGCAGCCAGCAGGTAACAGTAGATCTTAATCACACTTATACTTTTAGACTGCTTGGCAGGGGCATCGACCTAGCTCCGTCCGTCACAGTAACCGCAGAAGTTTCCTGTCCGGGACCCGGCCCGAGTGGAGGCAGCAAGTTCGGCTTCTCGGCTGCGATCGCGAAAGCGGCGGAAGTACTGGCCGCTCAAGGTGCCTTGCAAGTGATCGACCGAGTCAAAGTTCGAGGCAAAGTAACGTCCGTTGACGTCAGCTTCAGACTATCGGTCCCAACGTTTCCGATGGTCGAAGTCTACCGCTTCGAGTGGGGCGTTGCATCAATAGACATCGTGCCGATCGATCTCGTCGCGCAGGCAGTCTTACTACAGGCGGATTTATTTCACACAGCCACCTTTTCCGGTCTTAATCAAAACACTTCTTACTGGCTGAAAATCACCGCTGGAGGCGGAGTAGCCGATCCACCGCCGGCAACCATTGTTGTCGCGTTTGTACGGGCAGTCGCAACGCCACAGTGTTTGTGGACCGAATCGGAGTCTCGCGAAGCGGCGACCCCGGAGCGACCGGAGAAATGGATTTCTTATTTGGAGCGTATGATATCGACGACCAAGTGCTTAGAGGCGAACAGCACTCCTGGCCAATCGATGATCCAAACGAGGAAGCGGGCGCCAACGTCAAAGATGTTCGAAGCGGAGACTCATTCAGAGCCCATTTGGTTCGCCGGTCGAGACCATCGTCGAAGCTCCAGATCGTGTTGGTTTCTATGTTTACGGCGAGGATACCGATTTTCCGATCAATTTTGATGCCCCGTTTAGGGAAGCGTTCTACCTTCCGAGCGATTCTCTTCCGGGTACCGGAAATGGCGAGGACGACAGCCATGTATGGGCTGCCGTGCTATCGCCGGCTATTCAACTGCCGGACACACCTGGTTCGATTCCATTCGAAGTCTATTCCGGACCGTGGGGCGTCGAATACACGCTTTTCGGTCACATAGACATAGAGGTCGCCGGATTGAGCACTCATATCTCGATCGCGCAAGCCGCGAGGGCATTTGCTACTAAAGTCGTCCACCACAAAGGCAGAGGGGCCGCCGGCGGCACGAAAAGCACAACCCACATTCTAATCTGGGGACCTAACGGTAAAATTCTTCGCCGCATTCTCGCGCGCGTTCCGCCACTGCCGAAACCAAGGTCCATGTGGGAAGAAATTGGTGGCCCGGTATTCCCTGAAGGGTTCACGTTCTCTTCAACGCTCCGAGGCCGCGTCGATGTTTTCGGGCGGACCGATAACAATCACGTTGCGCACGGGACCTGGACAATTGATGGCGATACTCAAACGCCGACTTGGACCGATCTTGGCGGGCAAGTCTCCGGCGATGTGACGGTTGTGCGATCATCCGAAAACGAATTGCATTTGTTTGCGCTCGGCAAAAATAACTCGGTGCAATACATGCAGCTTAGCGATGACAAAGTTGATCGAAAAGTCGCGTGGCAGAATCTCCGAGGAAAGTTCTCCCAGTTAGTTGCGGCTACGGAGCCAACCAAGAGTGGCATTCATCTTGTCGCTCTTGATGCTGCCGGAGAAGCATTTTATCGCCTCGTCGTTTCGACTGGGAAGAATGGACAATCGGAAAAATGGACGCCACTCGGAGGAAAATTCGGCTGCATCGCCGTAATTGCTAGCGACAAGAGCACAAACATTTTCGGTGTGGATCGAAATCGAATTCTCTTCGCAAAAACAATAGAGCGCGGCAAATGGAATCCTGGTGGAGGCAAATGGACGACAGTCGGTGGCATTGATAGTATGGCTGTGCCGCAACTGGTGAAAGAGAAAGCGAAACGAAATAGTCGAAAGCAATTGCCCGTCCGGCGTCGTAGGCAGCGGATTCGACGTCAGGTTGCTTCAATCGCAAAAAGCAGTTAGCAGCTAACAGCTGGAACGGATCAAACCAGGATTCGCGGGAATTTCCTGATTCCAATCCTCAGAATCCTGTTAATCCTGTTTAAAATACCGTGAAAATCGTTTCCGGAGGCCAAACTGGAGTTGACCGCGCAGTGCTTGATGTTGCGATGAAGCATCGAGTTCCTTGCGGCGGTTGGTGTCCGGAAGGGCGCCTCGATGAAGAAGGGAAGATTCCGGATCGCTATCCGATGACCGAATTGAAAAAGGGCGGCCCGGATGAACGAACTGCCCGCAACGTTCAGGATTCGGATGGAACAATCGTGATCTACTTTCACGAGTTGAGCGGCGGGACGGCTTACACGGTTGGTTGTTGCATCGAGCAACGCGCGCCTCATCGGTTGATCGATGCCGCGAAATATTCGCCCGAAGATGCGGTGCCGCTGATGGCCGCATTCATCCGCGATCATGACATCGACATTTTGAACGTTGCCGGGCCGCGGGCCACCGAATGGGCGGGCGGTTATGATTACACGTTTCGCGCAATCGATGTTTTGTTGAGCCGAATGCGATTTAGCGCCCGGCGGCGCTGATCATTCGAAACGCAGCGCTTTTACCGGATCGAGGCGGGCGGCGAAATAGGCCGGAATCAAGGCCGCGACCGCGCAGATCAGGAAGGCGCTAATACAAATCACGGTAACGTCGTGCGGAACCACTTGGGCGGGAATTTCCGAGAACTGATAGACTTCGCGCGGGAAAATCTCGATGTGCAAGGTGTTCGCAAGCCAGCGACTGAATTCGTTGCGATAACGGATGAGGGTCATTCCAAGCCCGAGACCGGTCAACGTTCCAAAAAACCCGACGACCGTTCCCTGCCCGAGAAAAACCCAGATGATTTGCGAAATGTTGGCGCCGAGAGCTTTCACGATCCCAATCTCGCGACGTTTTTGGACGGTAACGGTGATAAGCGTGCTCATGATGCCGAACGCGGCCACGACGACGATGAAGAAAAGAAGAAAAAACATGACGGTGCGTTCCAGTCGAACCGCTTCGAAATATTGGCGGTTCATGTCGATCCAGGTTTCGGCAAACTGCGGCGGAGTCAGCAATGGTTCGATTTCTTCTTTAACGTGCTCGGCATCGTAGGGGTTATCGGTCTTGACCGTGATGCCGTGAAGCGAATCGCCCAAACCATAAAGTTCCTGGCCGATATAGAGCGGCACGAGCAAAAATTCTGAGTCGTGAATGTAATGGCCGGTCTCGAAAATACCGGTCACGGTCAGTTCCTTGGGCAGAATGACGTCGCGCAATTCGTCGACTGCGGCCTTTTCTTGGTCACCCTTGGCGTTCTCGAGTTTTTTTATGCCGTCGAGGATCTGGCCGAGATTTCCCGGCGAATAAACCGTCAGCTTCTCGCCAACGCTAATTTGTAATTTGCGGGCGAGGTCGATTCCGAGGACCGCCGAGTCAGCATCGAGATCGGCTTTTCCATACTTCACAAACTTCCGCAACGGCACGACGCTCTCCTCCTGTTTCGGATCAATGCCGCGAATCATCGGCGCCAGCCGCCGGTTTTGGTATTCGACGATCACTGGTCCTTGGACGTAGGGCGCGGTCGCGACGACGCCCGGCAGTTTGTCGATTTGTGTCTTCAAAGGACGCCAGTCCTTCAAGATGTCCTCGCTCGTCACCAGAATATGAGCGTCAAAATCGATGACCTTTTGACGAAGTTCGCGGTCGAATCCGGTCATCACCGAAATGACCAGAATCAGAACGGTGACGCCGAGGGTAACGCCAAGAATTGAAATCAACGTGATAACGGAAACAAACGTGCGCTTCGGTTTGAGATAGCGCAGGGCCAGGAAAAAGCTGAACGGCAGTTTCAAATCGCCGTTATGTTGGCCGCGAATGCGTTGCTTTACAACCCGACGGGATGACGCGCTTCGAATCCCCAAGTGTCGCGGCCATCGAGGTGCCAGCGCGGACCAACGTCACCGCCGTACCGCAAATCCGTAGTATCAAGGCGCAAGCCAGCGATCATCGCCCAAACGTGACCGTGCCGTGAGTAAATTGTGACCCAACGTCCACGGCCGCGTTGGCCGTAACGGAGAAAATCACTCGACGGCAGCGGTTGATTCAGCATTCCAGCGTAATGAAGGGCAAAGGAAACTGTTCCGGAACAGTCGTATCCGTAATCGCGAAACGATCCATGTCCCCCGCCCCAAACGTAGGGCCGCCGAGAAATTGTGTTCACCGCCCAGATCGCGTGTTTCACACTGTCGGGTGCGTTTGACGGTGCGTAAGCGATTCCATTTCGCAATACGGCGCGATTTCCATGAACCATCGGATGCGAATCGGTGAGATCGAATCCCGGCGTTCTTGATTCTGGCTCTTCATCGGTGCTTTGAATCGGGTCGCTCCGCTGAGCACGAGGAGCATAATAAGCCACCCGCATTGCCTGAGCGCGCTGCGGCGGACGTTTGAAAGTGAACGGTTGCAGCGGACCGCCATCGGATGTCCGCGAACTGTAAATTGGTTCGCGCGCCGGCCAGGTTTGGGCGCGAGCGTTGGATGCGAAAAACGCCACGCACACGACAATCAAAATTGCGATCGACAAAGGCAGGCGCGGCACGCCTGCCTAGAAGCTGCTTTCAGGCCAAATTTTCTCCGGTCAGCGCGCCGCTACAGACAGGCGAACAGATTAGCGTCTTGATCGCCCACGCCTTGAGATCTTCGATCGTGACGAATTCCAGAGCCGAAGAATGGGTGGCTTCGAGATCAACCGGAGCGGCGCGGTTGGCTTCGAGTGCGGATTTCCAGCGGGTCACGCATACGCACCATTTGTCGCCCGGCTTCAGTCCGGGGAAACCCCACTCCGGAACCGGCGTCACCAAGTCGTTGCCATCAAGAACCGAAAAATCGAGAAACTCGCGCGTAACTTTGACGCATACCGTGTGCAGTCCGACGTCTTCCGGACCGGTGCGGCAATAGCCGTCGCGATAAAATCCTGTGATCGGGTCGCGACAACAGCACTTCAATTCAGTTCCGAGGACGTTGGTCGGCATTGCTAAGCGAATTCAGGTTCCTCGGTCGAAACGGTCGATTCGCCTTCGGTTTGCCGAAGCGCTTGTTCCACCGCGCGCCAGGGAAGCATCGCGCATTTTACCCGCTGTGGAAATTTTCGAACGCCGCGCATGACCTGGAGATCGCCCAGATTTTTCGGCGCCTCATTCTTTTCCGTTGTGACCAGATCGTGAAATGCATGCAGCATCTCCTCGACTTCAGCGCGTTTCTTTCCTTTCAACTTCATCGTCATCAACGACGCCGAGGCCTGGCTGATCGCACATCCATGACCGGTGAACTTGATCTGTTCCAATCCGCCATTGCCATCAAACTTGATCGCGAGATGAATCTCGTCACCGCACGAAGGATTATCGCCATGGACTTTTACAGACGCGTCTGTCAGCTCGCCGAAGTTTCGCGGCCGGCGGGAATGATCCAGGATCACTTCCTGATAAAGTTCCTCGAGCTCTCCGAGTTCGGTGATTCATTTGAAGAAGTTCGCAGCCTTCTGAAGGATCTCGATCATCAGGTCGATCTCTTCGCGCGTATTATAAAGATAAAAGCTGGCCCGGGTTGATCCCGGCACGCCAAAGCGGCGCATGAGCGGCTGATTGCAATGATGACCGCCCCGCATCGCCAGGCCGTAGCGATCGGCGAACGTTGTGAGGTCGTGCGGATGAGCGGCGTCCATCACAAAACTGATCGCACCGGCATGCTCTTTCGCGGTTCCAAGGACCCGCAGACCCGGGACCTCTTTCATTCGCTCCAACGCGTACTGGGTGAGATCGACGTCGTGTTTAAAGATTTCGTCGCGGCCAATGCCTTCGAGATAATCAACCGCGGCGCCCAGACCGATTGCGCCGGCGATGTTGGGCGTTCCCGCTTCGAAACGTTGTGGCGGTTTTTTGAATGTGCTCTTTTCCAACGTCACGCTGACGATCATTTCGCCGCCGCCCTGATAAGGCGGCATTGCATCCAAAAGATCGAAGCGCCCGTACAACGCGCCGATCCCGGTTGGCGCGCACATTTTGTGACCCGAGAAGGCAAGAAAGTCGCAACCGATCTCCTGAACGTTGAGCGGCATGTGCCCGATGCTTTGGGCGGCGTCGACCAACGTCGCAGCGCCGATATTTTTCGCTTTCGCACAAAGCTCAGCCACGGGGTTGATGGTCCCGAGTGAATTCGAAACGTGAGTGAACGCGAACAATTTCACCTCCGGCGTAAGCAACGAAGAAAGTTTTTCAATCGCGAGGGTCCCATCGTCGCGCACCGGAACAAACCGCAATTGGGCGCCAATTCGTTCGGACAGGAGCTGCCACGGGACCAGATTGCTGTGGTGCTCCATCTCGGTGAGTAAGATCACGTCGCCGGCACGCAGGAATTTCGCGACCCCATGTCTGAGCGACCAGATTGATGCTTTCGGTCGTGCCGCGTGTGAAAATGATTTCGTCCGCGCTTTTCGCGCCGATAAAATCGGCGACCCGTTGCCGGGATTTTTCGTAATGCTCGGTCGCGCGAGCGCTCAGGAAATGGAGGCCGCGATGCACATTCGCGTTTTCGTGCTCATAATAGTTCCGCACAACATCGAGCACGCTCGACGGCTTTTGCGAACTGGCTGCGCTGTCGAAGTAAATGAGCGGATGGCCGTTGACGCGCTCGCGCAGGATCGGAAAATCCTCTCGCAGCGCCGGCCAATCGACCTGGCTCTTAACCGCTTTGTGCATGCAATACTCTCCGCCAAGCGCGGCTTCGCGCCAAGTGATTCATAAGACGCAGGATCGACATCCAGGGAAGCAATGATCTACCATCGGAGCTGGACGGTCGCCCACCTATCCCAATGAAGAAGACCGCCATTGCTTACCAGCTCCTGCCCGCCAAACCGCAGCGGGATTTGTTTTGCGAGATCATTCGGATCCTGCGCAAAGAATTTCGCGCATCCAACTTTGAGCCGCATCTGACTTTGTTCGTCACCACGGAAAAGCACAAATCACCAAAAAAGATTTTGCAGCAGTTTCGGTCGCGACCGATCCGGCTGAATATTCGCGGTGTGGCGTTTTCACCGAAATTTACGAAAACGCTTTTCGTCCGATTCAAGTCGAGCCCGGCTCTCAAAAGGCTCACGGTCGATCTGGGCCGCGCGGCTGGCTTGTCGACGAAAGGACCGAAGGACCCGCATGTGAGTTTGGTTTATCAAAAAATCCCTAGCCCTGTGAAGAAAGGTATCGCGAAAGTCATCAAGCTTCCGTTCCGCAGCGTCCGATTCGATTCCATTGTGGCTGTTCGCCTAAGCCTACCGGTGGAGACCGGGCGCGATGTGACGAAATGGAGAACGGTCGCGAAAAAGCGGCTGTCCCGATAACGCCCGCGTGTCGCGTACGGTTGTTGGCGTAACGCCAAACAAGGTTCCACGAAGTTCGCGATCGCGAGACGCGATCGCCAGCACTCGAGACGAGTGCGCTACCCGGAATCGCGCGTAAATTGTGCGTCGGTGAAAGGGCTGACGAAGATTTTCGGCGAGCACGATCCGGCAACGATCAAGCAAATCGAAACCTGCGTGGCGGCCGGTGGTGAGCGGGCCGTCCTTTGCGCGGACGGTCACAAGGGTTACGCGCAGCCGATCGGCGGAGTTGTCGCCTACAAAAACAAAATATCTTTGAGCGGCGTCGGATTCGACATCGCTTGCGGCAATCTGGCTATCCTGACCGACGCCAACCGCGAAGACGTCGCGCCAAAGATGGAAGCGATCATGAACGATGTTGTGCGCGACGTTTCGTTCGGAATCGGCCGCAAAAGCAAAACACGAATCGAACACGATTTGTTCGAGGACGATGCCTGGCAATTAAAGCCCATCGCAGATTTGAAATCGGTGGCAGCGGAGCAACTCGGGACCGTCGGTGGCGGAAATCATTATGTCGATATTTTCGCAGACGAAGATGACCGTGTTTGGGTTGGCGTGCATTTCGGTTCGCGCGGACTCGGCCACAAAACGGCGACGCATTTTCTAAAAGCGGCCGGCGGCAAAGATGGAATGGACGTGCCTCCAACAGTCGTCGACGAAAAATCCGAGATCGGCCAGCGATTATCTGGCGGCGATGCATCTGGCCGGGCGTTACGCGTATGCGGGTCGTGAAGCTGTCGCGCGCCATGTCGTCCAAAACATTCTCGGCGCGCGAATAATCGAAGAAGTGCACAACCATCACAATTTCGCCTGGCGGGAAAAACATGACGGCGAAGAATTTTGGGTGGTCCGTAAGGGCGCGACTCCGGCATTTCCCGGCCAAAAAGGATTCGTCGGCGGCAGCATGGGTGACGACGCGGTAATCGTCGAAGGGCTGGATTCGCCGATTTCGCGCGAGTCGCTGTTCTCGACGATCCACGGAGCGGGCCGAATCATGTCGCGCACCGCAAGCCAAAGGGAAATTCGTGAAAGTGGGGAACAAACGCATCCGGCAGAATGGATTGGTTAGGCACGACGAAATGATGAATTGGATGCACGATCGCGGAATTGTTTTGCGCGGCGGCGATTTGGATGAAGCGCCTCAGGCCTACCGGCGGTTACCGGATGTTTTGAAAGCGCACGCCGGGACGATTCGCATTCTTCACACTTTGCGGCCGCTCGGCGTGGCAATGGCCGGCCGTGATGCCCGGGATCCCTACAAAGATTGACCGATCAAACTCCACGCCTCTTTCACCGAGAGGGCGGATGGCTTTGGGGAAGGCGATGGGCCGGGTGGTGATGTTGCCGCCTTCACGGTCGGCGACGGACTGGCTGAAGCACCTGGTGTGGGACTCGGAGTGCCGCCGGAGATTTTTGTGACCTCGTCCTCGAGCAGACGCTTTTCTTCGGGGTAAAGCGGGCCGCGCTTGGCAATTTGAAGATATTCTTTGGCGGCGTCGGCTTGATTGACATCGAGGAACAACACCGCCGCATAAACCGCATTGTGCGATTCGTGCGTCGCCTCGGTTGGCAATTTTTGAATGATGTTAAGTCCTTCCATCGTTCGACCCTGAACATAAAGCGAGAAGGCGTAAGCAACGGCTGCATTCGCATCGTTTGGCGCCTGTTCGTAAGCTTGCCTGGCCAAATCCTGCGCCTGTCTGGTGTTCTGGTCGATGTTCAAACCGAGTCGCGCCAGATTTACGCTAATGCTGATGTCGTTAGGCGAATTTTCGTGCAGTCGCTGAAGCACGTCATAAAGTTTTTTCGTGTCGTTGCCGCCGCGGTACAATTTATAGAGTGCATCCAGGGCTTCGCGCCGAGTCGGCGGATTTCGTGATAACAGCGACCAAAGCTCTTCGCTTTCGATCGCAAGATTCCATTTGCTGGCAAGGCGAGCGAGTCGGAGTTCATGATCTGGCTGATCGGCGGCGGCCCGCAACGCCTCCCGCCAAAGGGTGTCGAACTCCGCGTCTGCGGCCGACTGCCGCGATTGGTGCGCGGCAAATCCCTGGTAAGCCAGACGCAGATAGTCATCGCTGCCCCATGATTCGCTCCGCGTCCACCGGCGCAAACGCGACCAATTCTTGAGTTCGGCGAACGCGGCGGCGATTGCAATCGCCGGGGGCGGATGATCGGTCGTCTCTGCCGGCAGCTTTTCCAACCACTTAATTACGTCCCCCGCCATTCCATTTTCGTTCATCCAATCCATCAGCAGTCCGAGATCACCGGGATTACGCGCGGCGACCGGCTTTACTTTCTCGAGCAGGTTATCGAACTTTTTTGCATCGAGTTTGCGATAAAAATTCAGACAAAGCAGATAATCCGAGAACGTGACGTCCGACGACATTTGGAGCTGCTGGGCCAGGCGGTCGGCCGCTTCAGAGTCTTTTTGGTCCACTGCATCGTTTAGAAGTGCACGCGCGGCGCCGCTTCGAAACTGCGCCTTCTCCATCAGTCGATTTAGAGTTTCGCGCGCACGCTTCGCCTTTTCCGGGTCCGCCGAGTGAATTTGAATTGCCGCAAGATTGAACTGGTAAACGTCATTTTTAGGATCCTTTTCGACCGCGATCTCGAAATGATGCTCCTGGTCGCCAATATTTCCTTCCGCGCGCGCCAACCAGCCGGCGACTACGTGGAATGCAGTGCGGTCTTCGCCGCGCGGGCCGATCTTCGCCAAAGTTTTTCGAGCGAGATCGATCTGGTTAAACCGGAGCGCGGCCGAAGCGAGATTCAACTGCGCGTCGATGTTGTCCGGTTGCATTCGCGCGATCTGGGCGCGCCAGGAAACGGTTTCCTCGGAGTTTTGTTTTTCGCTTGCGTCGGCCAGGATGTAAAAGGCGGGAACCGAATCGGAATGGACCTCCAGAACCTGTCGCGCGAGCTGGTTGGCGCCGGCAAAATCTTTCTTCTCCAACATCGCCGACGCGCGTTTCAACAAACGCGTTTCACGCCATCCAGAGTAGAGTTTCGAACCGTAAGTCGCGAAAACGATGATCAGGGCCAGCGCAACCGCTGCCGCAATCACGTAAAGCAAAACGCGAAACGGCGGAGAATGAAGTCGGAAGCTCGGATACGATTCGGCGCCGGATGAAGAATGACTGCGCCTTCGGCGGCGCACGCGTCTGATTTTTTCCGGCATCTAATCTTTATGCGTGGACGACTGCGAGAATGCAACTCGCTCCTGAAAGGAGACGCGATCGGCAGACTAGGTTTCGGCTTTCGCCTCACGGACAACGGGAACGCTCCCTACTTGATCTCGCACACGGTCGCGCATGCGCGGGCCCCACACATAGCGAGCGAGTAACACTTTGATAGTTGCGGTCAACGGCACTGCCAGAATCGGGCCCAACAAACCGCCAATCAGTAAGCCCCAGACGAAAATGGAAACGATCACGGTCATTGGATGCAGGCCAACGGATTGGCCAACGATTCGTGGGGCGTAAAACATTCCCTCAAGATTTTGAATGACGATAAATATGCAGGTGACAATGAATGGATGCAGCCAATCGCCGTATTGAAATGCCGCGATCAGCACCGCTGGCACCCAGCAAATGATGATTCCGATATACGGGATCATGGTCAGGATGACGACCATCAGACCGATCAGCGGCGCAAAATTCAGACCGAGCAATGCCAGCGCCGCTGCCGATAAGCGTTCCGTCAACCAGACAAACCAGCAGCTGGCCGCGAAAATAAGCGATGACGTAGCTATTGATCTCCGACAACGCGGAAGCGATTTCATCCTTCAGTGGGGAAGGCCGGAGCGGCAAATAATCTCTCCACCGGCTTTCGATTCGCGGCCGTTCTTTCAAAAGAAAGAAGAGATAAATCGGCACCATGATCAAACTGAGTAAGAACCCGGCAACGCCAAGAAATCCGCCGATGCTTTTCTTGAGGATGTTGCCAAACCTTATCGCTCCAGGCCGGCAACTGATGCTGGACATACACAATCATTTTCTCGACGTCGCCCTCAACTTTTTGGCGCTCGGCAGAACTCAGCTTCGGCGGCGCGGCCGAGATTGATTCTACTTGCGGCGATGACGATGGAGTCGGAGTGGCCGATGGTGTGGCAGTGGGCGATTCGGCGGCGGGGTTCCAAGAAGTAAATTAACCAGGCCTGAACTGGCCGATTTGCCGCGCGTGCCGGCGGTTGCCCCGAAAGCGCGATTGTAGCGAACGATCAGGTCGACAATTCGATCCCGCGCCGTTTGAGTGTAGGAAGGAAGTTCTCTGGCGAAGTTTGCGCTCTGCTCCGAGATCGTCGGCACGACCCACCAAAACAGGCCGACCAACGCGACCAGGGACACTTATGAAAATCGTAATGATCGACCACAGCCGGCTCAAACCGCGGCGGCAGAGCTCGGTCACGAGTGGGTCGAGCAGATAGGCGAGGATGATCGCTATCGCGACCGGAATCAGGATTGGCTGAAGAAAACTGATGAGGTTCGCCCCGACATAGACGACTGCCGCCGGCAATGATGATGAGCATTACCACAAAGAACGCGCTGAGCGCAGCCCACATCGTTCTCTTCTGCCAGGGTGTTGGATAGGTACTCATGAAATCGCGCCGGCAGAGCGAAGCAACAAACGCAAAACCGCGGCTGCCTTAATGAATCGGGATTGCCATTCGGCGGTTGGCCTTTGCTCATTTTGGTTTTCGCGTTGTCGATCTTCTCACTCAAGGCTCTTGTTTTGCGGATCCAAGTTCAACGCCTTTTGCCATGCATCGAGTGCTTGGGCAACTTTGTTCATTTTCGCGAAGGTGTCGCCAATGTGTTCAAATACAACCGGATCATCGCGCGTCATTTTTTGCGCGGCTCGCAATAAGATCAACCAATGCTTGATCGAATTTTCCCTGCCGATATTCCAGCCAACCGAGCGTGTCGATGTAGGCGCCGTTGTTGGGATCGCTCTGAAGGGCGAGCTTAACCATCTGTTCGGCTTCATCGAGGCGCATATTGTGCTCGGCCCACATGTAAGCCAGATAATTGTAAGCATCGGCAGCGTTGGCCGGATCGAGCGCGATGGATTTTCGGAAAAGATCCGCCGCTTTATCGTAAAGACCGGCCTGCTCGGCGGCGGCGCCGTAATCGAAATAGAATCGAGCATTGGTAATTTCGCCGCCATCCAGCTCGGCTTCATGCAATGCTTCTTCAAAAGTGGCCACCGCCTCCTGCGAATGTTTCGCCTCGCGTTGAGCGATCGCGAGATAATAGGCGATTTCCGGAGCTTCGCGGGAAGTGCTGGCGAGCTTCAGTCAGAATTTTAATCGCACGCTCAGTTTCTTTGAGCGGCCCGAGGAGCAATTCGGCCAGATGCATGTAGGAGTGATCCGCTCCGGATTCACAACCAGGCTTTGCTCATAATTTGCCGCCGCTTTTGCGAACGTCGCTTTGGCTTCGTCCTTCTTTTTGTCTCGCTCAAGCGCGCGGGCGCTGTCGTCGAGCAGCCCAGCGAGCAAATCGTAGGGCTGATATTTTTCCGGGTGCTGCTTGATGATTTCCTCCAGCATCTCCGATCGCTTTGTCGCGCTGATTGGTCAAAAGAAAGCCGGCGGCAAGCTTTTCTCGCGCATTCGTGTCGTCCGGCTCCAATTCGAGCAGCCGCAGGTAAAGCGGAATCGCTTCCTTAATTTGTTGGGTCGACGCGTAGTAGTCTGCGAGATCTTTCAGCACGGCAGCGTCATCTCCGGCGTGGTCGGCCGCTTTTTTAAAAATTCGATTTACCCGCGCGATTTCGTCCGCGGCTTAGGCTTGCGATCCGGCTTAAAGACAATCGATGCGTAGAGTTTTCCGAGCCGCGTCCAGAAAGTCGGATCATCGGTCTTCAGCGTTGCCGCGCGGTCCAGTGCTTCTACCGCTTTTTTTTCGTCACCTGCCGCGAGCGCGATTTCGCAAAGACGTTCGTAAGCATCGATGTTTTGTGGATCGATCGCGATCGCCCGATTCACATAATCAATCGCCTGATCGGTTCGCCGAAGATACTTCGCAGTAAATAAATGCCAGCTGCAGCAACGGCTCCGGCGCGTTCGGATTTGCCTTGATCGCATCCTTTAAAACGTCGATCGCTTGCGGGAAAATCGTCCTGCCGCGTGAGCAATGACGCGACGCGGCGCGGCGAGATCGATCTGACCAGGATCGACATCCAGCACTTTGCGATAGGCGGCCAGCGCCTTTTCCATTTCGCCGTTTTCCTCGAACGACATGCCTTCGACGAAATGCGCGAGCGCGTCGCGCTTTATGTTCGTTTTCGAGGCGAAGATGCAGATCTTTGGCCGGCGCCAAATTGCAATCGAATCGTCCATGTCGCGACGATTTTTTTCGCCGGCGCGGATGCTGAAGCTTGGTCGCAGGCGCCGGTGGCGCCGATATGCGGCCGAGCCGAAAGCGACGGAGCGACCGGCAGCAGACTGAAAACCAGCAGCAGCAACGACAGCTGATCCGCAGCGGCCGCTCGACTCGATCATGTTTTCGATTGTAGTCGTCCGGCAGATTAGGCGCAAACGCCAGAGCGCCTAACGAATCGAAAGAATCTAAGTCTTATAGCGCAAACGTTTCTTATGGCGATTTGCCCGCATCCGTTTGCGACGCTTGTGTTTTGAGATTTTCGCTTTTCGTCGTTTCTTCAGAGAACCCATGAATTGTCAGTTGTGAGCGCTGATCCAACCACATCGCGCGTGCCGATTCAACCCTTCTTCTTGGTTGATCGGCGACCTTCGCTAAACGACGCGCAAAGGAAGTTCGTGGATGACATTGCCAGCGAAAACACGGGTCGAAATTCGCTCACCCTTCATTCCTGCCTGTGTTCTTTTGGATGGTCGGGCTGGTGGGATTTGAACCCACGGCCTCCTGGTCCCGAACCAGGCGCTCTACCAAGCTGAGCCACAGCCCGAATTCACTGAGAAATCCGTGATGGCCGCGAATACCTCGCGCATCTATCCTCATCTGGCAAGCACGGTCCAGCGTTCAAAAGTGATCGTCGTTGCATAACACCGGCTCGATTCAGCGATACTTTTTGCGCTTGGAACCGATCACTAGCCCGAAGTGTTCGAAAAGTTTTCACAACCCGCTCGCACGCAAGCGACTAAATGGTCTCAATTTTGCAGAAAAGAACGTCGAATTTCTCATTTCGCAATTAACAGCTCGCAGGGGCGAGAAAACGGGGCATATGCTCTGCTCTTTTTTATGGTAATTATAAGATGCAGGACGCAACCCACAAAACCCTCGCTGCCTTCACCTTAGTTGAGGCCGTTGTCGGCATCGCTGTTCTCGGCATCGGTGCCGCCTGTGCCATCGGGGCCCTCACCAGGTTCAACTCGCTCGCCAGCACGGCGCGAAACGCAACCGGCGCCTATACCGCGGTCATGAATCAGATCGATCTCATCCAATCTGATAGTCCGTTCAACCCTCAAAAGACGAACCCCGATGGCACCGCGCAGATTCCGCCCGAGTTGCAGATCGGCACCCACACCCAAAACAACATTCCAATCTATCAGGACCCTAAGACCGGGGTGATCGTATCGGGAACAATGACGACGGCGGTCACGCGAT
Source organism: uncultured Verrucomicrobiae bacterium (assembly GCA_963800015.1). Taxonomy (GTDB): domain Bacteria; phylum Verrucomicrobiota; class Verrucomicrobiia; order Chthoniobacterales; family UBA10450; genus AV40. The sequence continues at coordinate 22,278 of CAWCZE010000010.1, forward strand.
ATCAGTTCAACCTATACGAATGGCTCCGTCACCTTCCCGCTCACGATGTACAAAGCCGTTGTTACCGTGACCTACACCTATCTCAACCGAAACTATTCCTTTTCTATGAGCACCATTCGCACATCCGACATATGAAATATTGTCCAAAAAATCGAGGTTATACATTAATTGAATTGGCCGTTTCCTCCACCGTGTTCAGCACGGTGGGATTGGCCCTATGCTCGCTCTTCAATGTCAGCTTGGTCCTGGGAGCCAAGAATGTCGCCATGAATACGGCGCATCAACAAGCCCGGACTGCCATGATCCAAATGCTGCAGGACCTTCACAGCGCCATTTCGCTGCCGTACCTGGTGGACACGAGTGGAAATCACAATAAGCGGGATCGGCCCGGCTGCGGGAATTGCGTTCCAAGAATTCTCGAGCGGCCCTCACAAGATCAGTGCAGACGTCACCACAAGCCAAAATCAAGTGTCGCTCAACCTCACTCCAATCAATGGCGCGACTCCCACCGTCTCTGTCGGTCAGAGGCTGATTGTTCCAACCCATCAAATCGAGGATGACATCACAGCGATAAGCGGGAGCGGCAGCAACATCACCGTGACCCTAGCGCACAATTTGCCAGTCGCGATCAGCGGTACGGGCACTTACACAATCGTCGCTCTCATCACAGATCGCTGCGCCTACACTGTATCGAACGGCAATCTGCAGTGGCAGGGATCCACCGCCAAGAAATCGTTCGCGGTTTTGGGCAACGACATCACCAGCGACTTACCTTTTAGCATTCCCCAAACGCCGGCGGGCGCCACTCTATTACCGATTCGTCTCCGCAATCAACCTCTCGACTGCGGACCCGAATTACAGCAATCGCGGATTCAAAGCCGCTAATATCTTTCTGAACGGTCAGATTCCGATGAAGGCGCGCCTTACAACTTACCAATGAAAAACATCAACTACTGCAAACTCGGGGAGTTCGCTCGTCGTTGTCGCATCTGACGATCGCGACCTTGGCTGTGATCGTGGGCGTTACTCTGGATTACAGCAGCAATGTCAATCGGCTCGTCCAGCGGACGACGACTTTGCAAACCGCGGTAAGTGCCGCGGATGCTACGATCGAAAAACTGTTTACAAACTGGCGTGCGATTTGTCGGGCAACGCCAACTACTCCGCTGGCGACCAACGCCTTCACCAGTATTCCATTACCTACAAGTTCCGATCTGAATCTTCCGAATTCTGGTAACTTCTCGAAGGCCGGAGCGAACGCCGACCTAAGTGACGAATACGACGCAAACTATTCGGTTTCGAATGTGAAAGTAGTGGCGGTTGATGGAACACTTCAATCACTCGCTACGGCCGCTACTGCACCTCCTCCCGCGGTAGGAATGGCCCAGACCGGCGTCGTCAATACTACATCCGCCAGCTACAATTACGTGGCTTCTGCTGATGTCACCTTGCCGACGCTAAGAGGAAATGTGGTCGCGAAAGTTCGTCGCGTCTTCTCCAAACAACAACTTTCCCCGTGGAACTGGGCCATTTTTTATGTCGACCCGTTGGAGATCCATCCCGGCGCGCCTATGACCGTCACCGGGTGGGTAAACACGAATTCAAATCTTTACACTGCTCACAACACGACTAACATTCGCTGACAAGGTTACCTACGCTTCGGATTGGTTTATTAACTTCATGCCCGGCGATCAGACAACATACGAGAAACTCCTACTAATCCCAGCTGGCCTTCCAATCTTCCGCCGGCTCGGGATTTGGCTTTGCAGCCTTTCGGAATGGACTCGACTGCAATTTTCAGCACGACCGACACAAATCCAAACAACGACAGCTATCGCGAACTGATTGAAGCTGCCGGTCGCAGGCTACACCGATCCATTGGTGGTTCGCGTTACTGGGATCAGGCGAGCGTAATTATCCAAGTTCAGGACAATCCTAAGCTAACAAATGGATTCGACGGCGTAAAAGGACATGACCTCGTAAATCTCTACACGGTGACCAATCAACAGACCGGCGTTCACGCAGGCCTAACGAGTGGACCCGCTTTATCAAATGTTTACTGCACGGTGCGATCACGACGAACCAAACGCATCCAGGACAACCGAGAGACTGCGAGCATTCGCCTTGCCACACTGGATATCAGCCAACTAGAACAACAATACGAGCGGTCTTTCGCCGACATACAAATCTTCGTGTCGTTCAACGGGATTATTTACATTTACGATAGCAGCAACACGTCTTCGACAAGACGAGGAATGCGGATAAAGAGCGGTACAAAAATTCCAAGTATCGGGTCTGACCATCGCTAGTGAGAATCCGATTTACATTCAGGGCGATTTCAATACCGGCGGAAATCCGCCTTCGGATGGCACCGCCAGGAGATCCGACTAACCCCCAAGTCTCGGGCTACACCCGCGCGCCCTGTTCGATCATTGCCGATGCGATGAACATGCTTTCTGGTTCTTGGAATGACGCGAATTCGTCTGCGCGGCACGAGCTCGCGCGTCGCCAGCAATACAACCGTTTAACACTGCGATTCTCGTCGGGATTATTCCAACCGCTCCCGTCGGCGGCGACGGATCTTACAGCGGCGGCGCGGAAAATTTCCCGCGTTTCCTCGAAGATTGGTCTCACGCAATAGTTACTTACTACGGGTCAATGGTTGAACTTTACAACAGCAAGCAATCAATCGGCGAATGGGGAAAACCAAATGTTTATGTTCCGCCGACTCGGCACTGGTATTTCGACTCAAACTTCAAGGTAAACCGCCTCCAGGCTCTCTCATGGTTTACAGTTACATGAAAGGCCAATGGGCTCTGCAGTAAGGATCGGCGTCAGCCCTCATCTTCGAGCGCGGGCTTTGCACACGCAGACTCGATCTCACGCCGCGAGTGGAGGAATACGACCTCGAAGGCGTAAAGCTCAAACAACTAGTCTTCGCGGACGGTGAGCGACGCGTAATCTACACTCCGCCGAAGAAATGGGAGTATTCCGGCAGCGGAAATCGACTTGTTCTTCATCCAACCACTGAATCGGCCGCTGAAGCAGTCATAACGGTGACGAAAGCTGCAGCGTCAGGAAGTTTTCGATGAAGACGACCATTAAGCGTCTCTGCGACGAGGTCGCTTGCTTCCGCTTCCGCGCGGACGATCAACGCGATACGCTCGTTTCTCAGCAGATAAATCCACTGTCTGATCGAGCGCAAAGAAACGTTTCTGGTCGTCATCAACTACGATTATTACAGCCAACCTTGCACGCGATCGGTCATGTTTCTGAATCGCCAAAACGAGCAGGTTCGTTTTCAGCTCACGTGCTATCGGAACGTATTCCGCGATCTGCAAAAGGCCTTCCAGAATAGCCATTACTCGTGGCAAAATCTGTAATCGGTGTCGCCGGCCTGCAATATCGACCGGCTGTCACGCGATGCAATCAAAATCGGTTGACAACGCCGCCAACCGCTCGCACAGTCACGCTCCGTTTTTATGCTCGCCCCGCAACTCACTCCATCCGTGCTTGCAACGAGTGCGCCGACTATCCTTCAATTCCCGACGGAAGCCAACCGCGCCGTCACATCCTTGCGCCATATGACAACTCAACTTCTCCAGGAAGCCGCTCAAGTAATTCCCAACCAGCAACTCCTGATCAACGTTGTCTCCAAGCGCGTTCGCCAGCTCGGTCTGGGACACCGGCCGATGGTGGAAACAACCCCGCGCATGTCGCTGACCGACATCGCGCTGAAGGAAATCATCGCCGGCAAGCTCGCTTTCGAGGCAGTCAAGGGTGCCGTCAGGAAAACGCGTAAGTTTCCCGTCGCGTTTCGAACGCGATCATGTCCGCCGAGTCGATTCTCAATCGCAAGGCGCTGCGCGATTTTCACATCCTCGAGCGCTACGAAGCCGGCATCGAGCTAAAAGGCAGCGAAGTTAAATCGATCCGCGCCGGCAAAGCCAACATCAGCGACGCCTTCGCGCGAATCGAAAATGGCGAAGCGTTTCTCTACAACGCCGATATTCAGCCTTACGAAAAAGCCAGCCACGAAATCCCGTCGCCAAACGGACTCGCAAACTTCTGCTTCATCGCCAGGAGATCGACAAACTCTACGGCGAAACTCAGGTCAAAGGCCGCGCCCTGGTTGTCCTCAAACTTGTATTGGAAAAATGGCAAACTCAAAGCCGAGCTCGGCGTCGGCCAGGGTAAGGTTGCGCGCGATAAACGGGCCGATCTGAAGAAACGAGCGGTCGATCGTGAAACCGCGCGCGAAGTTGCGCGATTCAATCGCAAACACGGTTAGATCTATTTCTGAATTCAGTGTTGGACGTTGGGCGTTGAACGTTCGACGTTTTCTGAAATGTCGCGATCAAATTCTTCGGGACAAGGTCGCCCTGATCACCGGCGGCTCACGCGGTCTTGGGTTGGAAATCGCGCGACAAATTTGCGCTCGCGGCGCCAAAGTCTCTCTTGCTCGCGCGCGACAAAGAAGAGCTCGACAGCGCAAAAAGTGACTTGGATCGCTTCGGAACCGAGGTCCTTACCGTTCAATGCGATCTGACCGACACCGCGCAAATTCAAGCTGCGGTCCAGCAAACCCTCCAACGTTTCGGCAGAATCGACATCCTGATCAATAACGCCGGAATCATCGAAGTCGGTCCGATCGACCACATGCAGTTCAAAGATTTCGATCGCGCGATGCGCGTTCACTTTTGGGCGCCCTTCATTCTTTATTTGCTGGTCGCGCCCCAGATGCGGGCAAAAGGCGGAGGACGAATCGTCAACATTTCGTCGATTGGCGGAAGGATCGCGGATTCCTCATATCGTCTCATATTGCGCCAGCAAATTTGCACTGAGCGGATTTTCCGACGCAATCCGGGCCGAGCTCGCGCGCCGACAAAATCTATGTCACCACCGTCACACCCGGAATGATGCGCACCGGCTCCCACGTTCACGCCAAGTTCAAAGGCGACCACGCGGCGGAATACCGATGGTTCCGATCGTCCCTGAAAATTCCGTTCGCTTCGATTTCCGTGGAACGCGCGCGCGAAAAAGATCGTGAATGCCTGCCGCCGGGGGCGTCCCGTCCTTGTCATGCCTTTCACCGCTTACTTCGCGATTGTTGCCAACGCCGTTTTCCCAAACATCGCTGGCGCGGGTGATGAAATTGATCAATCGAGGTCTTCCGCGGTCAAGTGAGCCAGGAAGGTAACGAAGCGCGCAGCGGACTCGCCATTGGCGCCGAAAAGTGAAACTGAGCCGGTTGTTCGTTTCGATCGATCCGCCGAGATCCGTCCGTGACGTTTTGGTGTCGCTGGATCCCCACATTCGCGGCGTTCGCTGGACCGCCGGCGATCAAATGCATCTCACGCTCGGTTTTTTCCCCGAGGTCCGTGAAGAAGTCGAGCTTGCCCTGCGTGAAAAATTCGGCGCGATCGAGTTTCGCGCCTTCTTTCTTCCAGTCGAAGGCATCGGAACATTTCCGCCCAAAGGAATCGCGAAAATAATCTGGATCGGCATCGGCGCGGGTCATCCGCACCTGTTTCAACTGCACAAACGCGTGCAGGAAGCCGCGCTGGGTGTGGGCATCGAACCCGAATTGCGTCCGTGGCATCCGCATATCACTCTCGCGCGCTGCCGTGGTGTGCCGGGTGGCGCCCTCCGAAAATTTCTAAAATCAAATACTGAATTCGACGCGGGAATGTTTCGGGTGGAGGCGTTTCATCTTTATTGCAGTCAACTCACTCCGGCCGGCCCGATTCACACCTGCCAGTTGTCGGTGCCCGCTACTGCGTAGTTTCGACTTCCGATTCCGGAGCTTTGACTTCTGACCTTTGGTCTCTGGCCGCGTCTTCGTAAGTTGGCAAATTTTTGGCCCGGCGTTGGTCTTTGATGTAATTGACCATGTCTTCCGACGTCCTGAATTCCTGGGACTTGAACGCCGGTTTCTTTTTCCGCCGCAGCACGCTATACCACCACCGCCAGTAATTCTGCCACGTGTCATACCCGGCTTCGGGTTTCTCGTTAGCGAGCTCGGCCGCGATCCGCTCGTTGACCCGTTCCTTCCAGTAGACGTCCTCACTCACGTTCTTCACTGCAACGGCCCGGACGTGTCCGTGTTGTACTCGCGGATCGTGGGGTGACTTTTGCAAGCCGGAAGAAAAGCCGCCACCAGCAGCAGGGCAATGATTTGTCGTGAAGGCGTTCTCAACATGTCAGGTGCAAACAATTTGCAAAGTAGATGCGTTCGTCAATTTCGAAACGAAATTGATCAGGCCGTTCGGCCGCAACAATTTTTGTGTTTTTTGCCGCTACCGCAGGGGCAGGGCTCGTTCCGGCCAACTTTAGGAACGTTTCGCCGAACTGGCAGATCCAGCGCCACTTCGCCATCGCCATTTTCTCCGGGCGCTTTCGGTTGTCGTGCCCGGCTCGTCGGGATATCGGAGCCGGCGGCCGGCGCGCTTGGCGCATCTTCGCGAAGTAAGAACTGAGGCAAACTGCCAAGGAAATCTTCAAACGCGCGCAGATTGGTGGTGCTGCGGAAAAGATTATGCAGCACTTCGTTTTTGATGTTCGCCATCAACTCGACAAACATGTCGTAAGCTTCTGTCTTGTATTCAACCAGAGGATCCTTCTGGGCGTAGCCCCGCAGATAAACGCCTTCCCGCAACGCGTCCATCGCATAAAGATGTTCCTGCCACAGCCGATCAATCGCGTTCAAAATGATGTAACGCTCCAGACTCTTGACCGCGGTCGGCTCCTCGTGATTCGATTTCCGCTGATACGCGTCCTTGATTTTCTCGATCAGGAACTTCGCGTTTTCGTCGACGCTCAGCGTTTCAAATTGCGCGCGCTCTTTATTTAGACCGAGCGGAAACGTGACGTTCACCCAATTGAGCAAGCCGGTGTAGTTCGGCTCTTCCCCGTCCAGATATTCTTTGACCTTGTTCGGCACTGCTTCGTCGATCACCTCAAAGATCTCCGCGCGTGGATCTTCAGTGTCGATGACTTCGTTTCGCCAAGTGTAAATCACCTCGCGCTGCATGTTCATCACGTCGTCGAAATCGAGCGTGCGTTTCCGGGTGAGATAATTGCGCTGTTCGACGCGTTTCTGCGCCGTCTCGACCGATTTGTTCAGCCACCGATGTTCGAGCTCCTGCCCTTCTTCGAGACCGAAGCGCTCCATGATTTTCGTCATTCGATCCGCCGCGCCGAAGTTCCGCATCAAGTCGTCCTCGAAGCTAACGTAAAACCGAGATGAACCCGGATCGCCCTGGCGCGCGCAACGACCCCGCAGCTGGCGATCGATCCGGCGTGATTCGTGCCGCTCAGTTCCAAGAACTGAAAGTCCTCCCATCTGGGCTACGCCGGGACCGAGTTTAATATCCGTCCCGCGTCCGGCCATGTTCGTTGAAATCGTGACCGTTCCTGGCTGCCCCGCGCGGGCGACGATTTCCGCTTCCTGCATGTGAAACTTTGCGTTCAACACGTTGTGCGGGATTTTTTCGCGCTTGAGCATTCGACTCAGTAGTTCGGACGCTTCCACGCTGACTGAGCCGACGAGCACCGGCTGCTGTTTCGCGTGGTGTTCTTTGATTTCGTTGATGACCGCGTTGTATTTCTCGCGACGCGTCTTGTAGATCCGATCGTTGGAATCGCGCCGGGCGACCGGCCGATTGGTCGGGATCACGTTTACATCGAGCTTGTAAATATCGTGAAACTCCGCCGCCTCGGTCTCGGCCGTGCCGGTCATGCCGGCGAGCTTTTGATAAAGCCGGAAATAATTTTGGATCGTGATCGTCGCCAAGGTTTGAGTTTCGCGGTCGATCTGCACCCCTTCCTTGGCTTCAACCGCTTGATGCAATCCATCGCTCCAACGGCGGCCGGGCATTTTGCGGCCGGTGAATTCATCGACGATGACGACCTTGTTTTCCTCGACGACGTACTGCACGTCTTTGTCGAACACGCAGTAAGCGCGGAGCAAATTCGAAATATTATGGATCCGTTCCGCCTGCGAATCGCACAGATCCTGCCGCTCCGATTTTTTCTTGTCCTTCTCTTCGTCCGACAACGTCGGATCGAGCTCGATGTCGGTGAATTCGCTAATCAAGTCCGGCAATACGAACGCATTCGGATCGTCGGGATTTAAAAAAGTGCGGCCTTGTTCGGACAGATCCGATTCATTCGATTTCTCATCGATCGTAAAGAAAAGTTCCTCTTTGAGCTGAAACAATTCCTCTTTGCGCGTGTCGGTGTAGAACGACAGCTCGGCCTTATCGATCGAGCGCCGCTTGTCCGGATCTTCCATCATCCGCAACAATTGTTTATTGCGCGGCTGCCCTAACTTCACTTTGAACATCAAACGTCCGCCAAGCTCGGCATCGCCCTTCTCGAAAGCCTCAGCCGCTTCGCTGGCAAGCCGATTGCACAGCATCGTTTGTTTGCGAACGAGTTGCTCGATCAAAGGCTTCCACTTGTCGTACTGATGGGTCGAAATCGTTGCCGGACCGCTGATGATCAACGGAGTGCGCGCTTCGTCGATCAGGATCGAGTCCACTTCGTCGACGATCGCGTAATGGTAACCGCGCTGGACCTGTAACTCTCGCGATGTGGCCATGCCGTTGTCGCGGAGATAATCGAATCCGAATTCGCTATTCGTTCCGTAAGTGATGTCGCAGGCATACTGTTGCCGGCGACGGTCAGGCTCCTCGATCGTGTTGAATGCAGCCGACTGTCAGACCGAGAAACGTGTAAAGCTGTCCCATCCATTCCGCGTCGCGTCGCGCAAGATAATCGTTCACCGTAACCAAATGTGCCCCTCGCCCGGTCAGCGCATTTAAATAAAGCGGCAACGTCGCGACCAGAGTTTTGCCTTCGCCGGTCGCCATTTCGGCGATTCGGCCGCGATGCAAAACGACTCCCCCGAGCAACTGCACATCAAAATGCACCATGTCCCAGGTCATCGGCTGGTCGCAGACGGTGAAGCTATGCTGCCGCTCTTTCAGTCGCCGGGCGGCGTTCTTAACAGCCGCGAACGCCTCGGGCAAAATCTCGTCGAGCCGGCGCCATTGTTCCTCCGGTTCCGTGATTTTCGCCAACTCCTCTTTCCAGGCAGCGGTCTTCGCGCGCAACGCGTCGTCTGATAAGGACTTAAACTGCTCGTCAAACTCGTTGATCCGGCGGACGATCGGCGCCAGGCGCCTCAATTCGCGGTGGTTTTTCGAGCCGAAAATCTTCTTTAAAATCCAGTTAACCATTCGAGCGAGTAATATCGATGAGATTGGCCCGGTCGCAACGAGTCGCACGCGATCGGAAAATGTAAAATCGAGTCATCCTGAATTTTGTGGGGTAGAAACCGTGAAAGAGAAGCACTTCTCGGACGAATCGTGCCCGTGAAATACTCATTCCATTTCGTTCTTTTCGTGGTCGCAACGTCCGTCGCTCTCGGCCAGGCCGATCCGGAGAGCCGCGAAATGAATCAACCGATCCCGCCATTCCGGATCATGGGGAACCTTTATTACATTGGCGCGAAGGAGGTTTGTTCGTTCCTGATCACGACGCCGAAAGGCCATATCATTCTGGATGGCGGCTTCGCCGCAACTGCGCCCCAAATCGAGAACAACGTCGCCGCGCTCGGATTCAAAATCGAAGACGTAAAGATTTTGCTCAATAGTCACGCCCACCTGGATCACGCCGGCGGCCTCGCTGAATTGAAACAAAAGAGCGGCGCAAAGATGATCGCGAGCGCGGAAGATGCGAAAATGCTTCGAAGCGGCGGCCACGGCGATTTTCGATTCGGAGATCGCCTGATATTTCCACCGGTGGTCGTTGATCAAACGATTGGCGATGGCGAATCGATCAATCTTGGCAACCAAAAGCTGACCGCCTGGCTGACCCCGGGCCATACCAAAGGCAACACAACGTGGACGACAAAAATTTCCGACGGAGCGAAGACCTACGATGTGGTGTTCGCTGGAAGTCCAACCGCGCTCGATTATCGCCTGGTCGAGAAAGTAAGTTATCCGGGCATCGCCGGCGATTTCGAAAAAACCTTCGCCGTTCTCAACAAATTACCGTGCGATGTTTTCCTGTCGGATCACGGAAGCTTCTTTGGGTTGCTTGAAAAGCGCGAGCGGCTGCTTGGTGGCGAAACTCCTAATCCGTTCATAGATCCGGTCGGCTACAAGCGATTCGTAAATCATTTCGAGAAGGAATTTCGCGACAAAGTGGAACAACAGAAGAAAGGGAATTCAAATCCGCCGGCGCCAGAATGATTGCGTCCGACGATTGGCTGTTTAAGCTCGATAGATGAAGAAAATCATTTCCACGAGCGAAGCTCCTGCGGCGATCGGGCCTGTACTCTCAGGGCGTCCGCGTTGGCTCGATCATTTTTTACTCCGGACAGATCCCGCTCGATCCGAAAACTGGGCAGGTTGTTTCCGGCGGCATTGATGTTCAGACGCGCCGCGTAATGGAAAACATCGGCGGCTTGTTGAAAGCGGAGGGCTTGAACTATGACAACGTGGTCAAGACAACGATTTTTCTCGCGAGCATGGGCGACTTCCAAACCGTGAACGAAATCTACGGCAGTTATTTCAAGCAGGCGCCTCCCGCGCGTTCGACTGTACAGGCCGGGGCCCTGCCAAAGAGTGTTGGCATCGAAATCGAAGTCATCGCGGTTGCGGATGGAAACGCCGACCGCACCGTGGCCGACACGTCCGGATGACGATCGTGATGTTCGACTCTACAAATGGTGGAGCGTCGACTCTGGGGAGCGCACGCGCCTCGTGTGCGGGCGAAGGCGCCCTCGCCTTCGCGAACTTTTCAGAAACGTTTCCGCGACGGCGCGGAAACGGGGACGCGAGGGCGCGTGCGCTCCCCAGAAAACAATGAGCGAAGATCTGCTCGCTCTTTTCCGAAAAACCGGCGCGCTGCTCGATGGCCATTTCGTCCTGCGCTCCGGCTTGCACAGCCGTCAATATTTCCAGTGCGCAATCCTTCTGTCGCACACCGATATCGCCGAGCGCGTTTGCGAAATGCTGGCGGACAAACTGCGCAAAGTTGATTGCGATTCGGTGATTTCCCCCGCCCTCGGCGGAATCATCGTGGGCCAGGAAGTCGGACGATCGTTAGGCAAACGGCATATCTTCGTCGAAAAGGAGGAAGGTAAGCTCGTCCTTCGCCGCGGATTCAATATCAATCGGGGCGAAAAATTTATTGTGGTCAGAAGACGTGGTTACGCGTGGCGGAAGGGTTCAAGAGACGGTCGACATTGTCCGCGCGAATGGCGGAATCGTCTCCGCCGTCGGCGTGATTGTTGATCGCAGCGGCGACAAAAAGCCGGATTTCGGTTGCCCGTTCGTTAGTTTGGTCGAAATGAATGTAGAGAATTTCGCAGCCGACAAATTGCCGCCGGACCTGGCAAAAGTTCCCGCTGTGAAGCCCGGAAGTAAATGAACGGCGAACCAAAATCAGCCGCTGCCGCGACCGTCCGCGTAAAACCGCACGGCTTCGTCTTTCAGTTTTGCCATTCCTCAGTCGGACGAAAATTAATCGTCGCGGTCACCGGCGTGATCCTGATTTTTTTCGTCATCGGGCATTTGTTAGGCAATCTCCAGATTTTCATCGGACCGGAGTGGATCAACGCTTACGCCCAACATCTTCGCGATTTGGGGCCGATTTTGTGGATGATCCGGATATTTCTCCTGGTCAGCGTGATCCTCCACATCTACTTCACGATTTTGCTGGCGATCGAAAACCGCCGCGCCCGGCCCGAAGCGTATCGCGACCGCAATTATGTGAAAGCGAGCTGGGCGTCGCGCCACATGGTCGTGAGCGGTTTGGTTGTGCTCGCCTTCATCATTTTTCATCTGCTGCATTTCACCGCGCGCAAATTCAATCCTCAGTTTCCGCTTCTGAAACTCGATACCCTCAATCGTTACGACGTTTACTCGATGATGGTCTACGGCTTTCAGAATGTTTACGTCTCGATTTTTTACATCGTCGGCTTGTTTTTACTGACGCTCCACCTGACCCACGGCTCATCCAGCTTCTTCCAATCGCTTGGATTCAATAACCAGCGCCTCGCCCCAAAGCTCGCCATCGGCGGGCGAATTTTCGCGTGGCTGATTTTTATCGGCTACGTGTCAATCCCGACCGCCGTCCTGCTTGGATTCATCAAACCAGCGCAATAGCTACAAAGAAATGACGAAGCACGAATGTCGAAGGACGAAGGAAGCACAAAACCCGAATGATCGATCGGTTTCGCTCGTTGTGACATTCAGTCCTTCGGTATTCGGACTTCATTCGTCATTCGTCATTGGTCATTCGTCATTCCGTCGACTGTTATGATAGGAACACTCGACGCAAAAGTTCCCGGCGGCCCGCTTGATCGAAAGTGGACCAGCCACAAGGACCACGCGCGACTCGTTAATCCAAACAACCGCCGAAAATTTGAAGTCATTGTCGTTGGCTCCGGACTCGCCGGCGGATCGGCGGCAGCAACGCTCGGAGAACTCGGTTATCGAGTGAAATGCTTCTGCTACCAGGATTCGCCTCGCCGCGCCCACTCCATCGCCGCGCAAGGCGGGATCAATGCCGCCAAAAATTATCAGAACGACGGCGACAGCATTTACCGTTTGTTTTACGACACGATCAAAGGTGGCGACTTTCGTTCCCGCGAAGCCAACGTTTACCGGCTCGCCGAAGTCAGCGGCAATATCATCGACCAGTGCGTTGCCCAAGGCGTTCCGTTCGCTCGCGAATACAGCGGTTATCTCGCCAATCGCTCATTCGGCGGCGCGCAGGTTTCGCGAACTTTTTATGCTCGCGGTCAGACCGGCCAGCAACTGTTGCTCGGTTGTTACTCGGCGCTTTGCCGCCAAATCGCCGCCGGCACGGTCCAAATGTTTCCGCAGACTGAAATGCTCGACGTCGTGATTGTCGACGGTCAGGCCAAAGGAATTATCACCCGAAGTTTGCGGACCGGTAAGATCGAAATGTTCGCTGGTGACGCGGTCGTTCTCGCCACCGGTGGATATGGAAACGTTTTCTATCTTTCGACCAACGCCCGCGGCTGCAACGTGACCGCGACTTATCGCGCATATAAAAAGGGCGCGCTTTTCGCCAATCCTTGTTTCACTCAAATTCATCCCACCTGCATTCCCCACGCCGGCGATTATCAATCGAAACTCACCCTGATGTCGGAATCGCTCCGCAATGACGGCCGCGTTTGGGTTCCGAAACGGAAAGAAGATTGCAAGAGACCGCCGAACGAAATTCCGCAACCGGATCGCGACTATTATTTAGAACGAAAATATCCGAGCTACGGAAATCTTTCTCCTCGCGATATTTCATCGCGGGCGGCCAAGGAAGTATGCGACGAAGGCCGCGGGGTCGGGCCCGGCGGCCGCGGCGTTTACCTCGACTTCGCCGATGCGATCAAACGGCTCGGCGCCGGAACCATCAGCGAACGCTACGGAAATCTGTTTGAGATCTACGAAAAAATTACCGGCGAAAATGCCTACGAAGTGCCGATGCGGATTTATCCCGCCGTCCATTACACCATGGGCGGGCTGTGGGTTGACTACAATCTGATGAGCAATGTGCCCGGTTTGTTCGTGATCGGTGAAGCGAATTTTTCCGATCATGGCGCGAACCGTCTGGGAGCCAGCGCGCTGATGCAGGGGTTGGCCGACGGTTATTTTGTTTTGCCTTACACTCTGCCCAATTATCTCGCCGGCCAGGGCGGCAAACGGCCATCGACCGATCGGGCCGGAGTTTAAAGATGCCGAAAGCGAGGTGCGCGCGAAAATCGACAAACTTCTGAAAATAAACGGCAATTGTTCGCTCGATTCGATCCATCGCGAGCTCGGCATGCTTTTGTGGGACAAATGCGGCATGGCCCGAAACAAAGCCGGCCTCGAAGAAGCGCTTGGGAAAATTCCCGCGCTGCGAGAAAAATTTTGGCGCGAAGTTCGTGTGCCGGGCGATGGCGAGGATTTCAATCAATCGCTCGAACGCGCCGGTCGCGTCGCCGATTTTCTGGAATTCGCCGAGCTGATGTGCACCGACGCACTGACCCGCGACGAATCATGCGGCGCGCATTTTCGCGAGGAACATCAAACGCCGGATGGCGAAGCATTGCGCAACGATGAAGATTACGCGGCTGTCTTTGCCTGGGAATTTCAAGGATGCAACGGCACAGTCACGCCGCCGAAATTGCATCGCGAACCGCTGCATTTCGAAACGGTTCATCTGACTCAAAGGAGCTACAAATGAACTTCAAACTTAAAGTCTGGCGTCAGAACAATCGACAGTCGCCCGGCAAGCTTGTCGATTACGACGCGCCCGATATTCCGCCACAGGCATCGTTACTCGAAATGCTCGATATCGTGAACGAGCGCCTGCTTGCTTCGCGGCGAACAGCCGATCGCCTTCGATTCCGATTGTCGCGAAGGAATTTGCGGAACTTGTTCGCTGACCGTGAACGGCGAAGCCCACGGACCGGATCATCCCGGCGCAGCCTGCGAGCTTTACATGCGAAAGTTCAAAGATGGCGAGACGATCGTGATCGAGCCTTTCCGCGTGAAGAGCTTTCCGATCGTGAAAGATCTGGTGGTCGATCGGAGCGCGCTCGATCGAATCGTCCAGGCCGGCGGATTCATTTCCGCGCGGACCGGTTCGGCGCCGGAAGCCAATTCGATCCTGGTTCCGAAACCGGAAGCTGACGTTTCGATGGAAGCGGCAGCCTGCATCGGCTGTGGTGCTTGCGCTGCGGCCTGTCCGAACGCGTCGGCGATGCTTTTTACCGCGGCAAAGGTTTCGCATCTCGCGCTTCTGCCGCAGGGCGAACCGGAACGGGTGAAGCGCGTGGTGAACATGGTCGAGGCGATGGATGCGGAAGGATTTGGCAATTGCACCAACACTTACGAATGCGAAGCGGTTTGCCCGGCAGAAATCAGCGCCAGCTTCATCGCCAAACTGAATCGCGAATATTCGCGCGCAACCCTAAAACGCAGCGCCGGCGAGTAATCTTTTCCACAGATTTCGCAGATTTACACAGATTTCCGAAAGGCGAAGTCTGTTTTTTTTAATCTGCGCAATCTGCGAAATCTGTGGATAAGAATTGCAATTCTGGGGAGCACGACCGCTGGCCTGTACTGTTCGGCGGCTCGCCGAACACGATTCAATTCCGGCGGGCCGCCGGAATTCGCAGGCGAGCCGCCTGCGCTCCCCGGAAATCAAAGCGTCTCCGTCGCGTGCGTCCAAATTTCGCGATCCAGCTCTGCGCGGGCGCGTTTTGACAACGAATCACCATCCGCACCGTCGCGGATGACGGCGAAAACGGTCGAACCCGAACCCGACATCAACCCGACCGCTACTTCCGGCTGTTTGAGCAGCCACTTTTTCAACTCCGCGAGAAAAACAAACTTCTCAAAAACAGGACGCTCAAGGTCGTTGACGAAACTCTGCCCATTGGAGCTCTGAGCGGCGTACGAAGTTCCGGGAATCTCCTCCGAATCCTGCCAGCGCGAATAGGCCCATCCACTCGCAACGCCAAATGCCGGCTTCAACAGCAGGAGTGAAAGTTTTGTCGCCAATTGCGCCGGCTCGACGATCTCGCCGCGACCTCTGCAAGTCGCCGCTGATTCAAAAAGGAAAAACGGAACATCAGAACCGATCTGCGAACCAAGCTTGACCAACTCATCACGCGATAACTTCGTTTCGAAAAGCTGATTCAATCCACTCAGCGTCGCGGCCGCATCGCTGCTCCCCCCACCCAAACCCGCCCCGTGCGGGATTTTCTTTTCCAGCGCAATCGAAAGGCCGCTTTTGATTTTCGTGTACTCGAGGAAAAGCTTTGCCGCGCGAACCACCAGATTATCGTCCCCGGCGCAAAGCGTAGGATCGTCGCAGCTGAAATCGATCCAGCGGTTTTGCTTCTCGAAATGAATCGTGTCGGAAAGTGAGATCGGCGAGATCAGCGTTTCGATTTCGTGAAAACCGTCCGGTCGTTTTCCGAGGACGCGCAGCGAGAGATTGATCTTGGCCGGGGCAAGGACTTGCATTTTTGTCATGTCGAGCGAAGTCGAGACATCTCTTATTATTTCCGTTGTAGCGGCTTAGACCAAACAGAAATAGTTGGAGATTCCTCCACAACGGTCGGAATGACAAAGGCAGCTGACAAAATCATCGTTGCGCTTGATGTGCCTTCAATCGACGAAGCACTTGGGCTTGTCGACCAACTACGTGACCAGGTCTCGTTTTTCAAAATCGGACTCCAACTTTACACCGCAGAAGGGCCGGAAATCGTGCGCGCGGTGATTTCGAACGGCGGGAAGGTATTTCTGGATCTAAAACTGAACGATATCCCAAACACCGTCGCGAAAGCGATCGAGTCGGCGAACGCTCTCGGCGTGCAATTGCTGACGATTCATCTGACCGGTGGCGCCGAGATGATTCGGGCCGCCATCGGCGCCAAAAAAGGAGATATGTCCATTTTGGGCGTCACCGTTCTGACCAGTTCGACGGAGGCGACGCTCCGCGAAGTGGGAATCAACGCTGCAGTCGACGAACAGGTTTTGCGCCTGGCCAGACTCGGAGTTCAAAATGGCATCGACGGAATCGTCGCCAGCGCGCACGAAATCAAGTCATTGCGCGCAGAGTTTGGCAACAGGATAAAATTTGTGGTCCCGGGAATTCGGCCGAGTTGGGCCGAAGCCGGAGATCAAAAACGAACCATGTCGCCGCGCGAAGCGATCGAGGCGGGCGCGGATTACCTGGTGATTGGCCGGCCAATCACTGCGTCAAAGAATCCGCGGGAAGCGCTCGAAAAAATTCTCGACGAGATCGGCGGATAATTTGTCATGTTGGGAGAAAGTTCGTCATCCTGGCCGAAGCGAGCGGATCTGTAACTCTGCTGGCCATGACTGCGCTCTTTAAAACGGAAATAGTTAGAGATGTCTCGACTTCGCTCGACATGACAAAAAACGCGACAGGAACGTTGTTCAGGTCGCTCGACGTCTATCACGACATCGATTCGCGCTCGGCGGCACTGAACATGGCGATTGACGAAGCGTTTTTCGAAACGGCGAAAGTTCCGACGATTCGATTTTATCAATGGGATCATCCGGCGCTCTCATTCGGGTATTTTGGAAAGTTCGACGACGTCGCATCGGATAATCGTGACATCGTGCGGCGCTGGACCGGCGGTGGAATTGTTTATCATGGTGACGATCTGACTTACTCGATCGTGATTCCGGCAACCGACGCCGCGTTCGGCGAGTCGTCGATGAAGATTTACGAAGAGACACACAGGGCAATACGAAATGTGTTGATGGTGAAGGGCGAGCCGGCCGAATTATCGGCTGTAGCGGCAGTCTCTGACTGTCGGACGAAAGGTTCGACGGTCGGAGACCGCCGCTACAATGAGTGTTTCGCCAATCCGGTCTGCGCCGACGTTCTTTTAAATGGACGCAAAATCGCGGGGGCGGCGCAACGCCGGAATCGCCATGGATTGCTTCAACAGGGCAGCATTCAAAATGTCGAATTTCGGGACGGGTTTGCCGATTCGTTTGCAAACGCGCTTTCGGTAAACTGCGAAGCCAAAGAGATCGACGGCACGTTGCTCGCGCGCGCCAGGGAGATTGCCACGCAGAAATATGGGACCGATGCCTGGCTGCGGAGGCGCTAAATGGGCGTTTTCCTGAACGTGTTGCTTTGACAACCGCTAGGCCGCCCTTTTATCCTGCGCTTGTGGAAGTCACGGTACCTTCGGCGTTCGCGCCCACAGTTCCGAATGGGTCGCTGAGCCGAGTAACGGAAGTGGTCCGGCGAGAGCTCGACGATGTCGAAGCGCGCATCATCGCCCAAGCCTCTTCGTTCGATCCCGCGGTGGAAGGCTATGTCAGTTATGCGATCGGCGGCCGCGGAAAACGATTGCGACCGCTGGTCGCGCTGTTGAGCGGCGGTGCGACCGGAGCGATTACATCCGAGCACGTGGATCTGGCGGTAATCGTCGAACTCATTCACGTGGCAACGTTGGTCCACGACGACATCGTCGACGAGGCCGAATGGCGCCGGGCTCAACCAACGCTGAACGCGCGCTGGGGAAATTCCCTGAGTGTTTTGCTGGGCGACTGGCTTTTTGCGCACGCTTTGAATTTGTCAGCGGGCTTTGAAGAAGTTGAAGTCAGCCGGGCAATTGCTCGTGCCGCCCGGGAGGTTTGCACTGGAGAAATCATTCAGACCCAGCGCCGGTTCGATCTTCATCTGGGCATCGACGATTACCTGCGAATTATCGGAATGAAAACCGGTTCGCTGTTCGCGGTTGCGGGCGAGCTTGGCGGGCTGTTGAGCAAGGCAGATTCGGCCACCCAAAATGCGCTCAAGATTTTCGGTCAGAAAATTGGCACCGCGTATCAGATCTACGACGATTGCATCGATATCGCGGGCACCGAACGGTTGAGTGGCAAGACACTGGGGAGCGACCTCAGAAAAGGAAAATTGACGCTGCCGGTCTTGATGCTGCTTGGGGGCCGCAACGGTTCGGACAAGGAACATCTTTCGCAACTCATCCTCGACGCGCGGTTCGAAGAAATCGCACAGCTGTTAGGTTCACCGCAGGCTAACGGCGCTTTGAGCGCTTCGATCGAAGCCGGCCAAAACTTAATTTCCGAGGCCCAGGCCGAAATCGAAAATCTTCCGTCGAATCCATACACGGGCGCGCTGATCGGTTTGAGCGATTCTTTCCGCGAAATGCTCGAGCAATTTCGAAGTTGATCGTTTCCCTAATAAATCGGCGGAAAAATCCGCGCTCAACCCCCATCCCCCCAAAGTTGCAATCGCGCATTCGTGAAATGCCGGAAGACGAGCGTCCACGCGAGAAGCTGGCCGCGCACGGCGCATCGGCATTGTCCGATGCCGAATTGATCGCGATCTTGCTTAGGACTGGCCGCGTCGGCGCCAATGTGATCGACGTAGCGCGCGATTTGTTGAAACGTCATGGATCGCTTCGAGAGTTGAGCCGTTGCAACGTCACCGAACTGTCGAAACTGCCGGGGGTCGGAGTTGCCAAAGCCGTGCAACTGGCGGCAGCGTTCGATTTGGGCAATCGCCTGGCCCGCGAACCCTTGGCCAACCAGAAAATCGATTCGCCCGAACTGGTGGATCAGCTGGTTGGCGGAGACATGCGAATGCTCCGCCGCGAGGAAATGCGAGCGGTCCTGTTGGATACGAGATATCGCCTGATTCGAGTGGAGAATGTTTCCCTCGGTACAGTGAACGAGAGCATCGCGCACCCGCGCGAAATTTTTCGGCCCGCGGTAATCGCGTCCGCTTACGCGGTTATCGTTGTTCACAATCATCCATCGGGAGATCCGTCGCCCAGCCAGGCGGACCACAGTCTCACCCGGCGGCTCGCCGAGGCGGCCGAGCTGATGCAAATCAAGTTGCTCGATCACATAATTATTGGCGCGCAATCCAACAACCGGCCGGCTTACTTTAGTTTCAAAGAAGCGGGAGTTTTGTGAACGTTCATCACACTGCAATCATCGATTCGGAGGCAAAACTCGGCGTCTGCGTCGAGGTTGGACCGTACGCCGTGATTGATGGCTGCGTCGCGATCGGGGATCACTCGAAAATCGGATCCCACGCAGTTATTGAAGGCGACGTTCGGATAGGTTCAAATAACGCGATTGGTCACGGCGCTGTAATTGGAACAGCGCCGCAGGACCTTTCCTATTCACCGGATCGACGTTCAGGCATCGAAATTGGCAACGGGAACGTGATTCGTGAACATTGTACGATCCACCGTGGCAGCGCTGAAGGAAGCGCGACCAAAATCGGCGACAACAATTTCCTGATGGCCGGCGCCCACGTCGGCCACAATTGCGAAATCGGCAACAACGTCATTATCGCGAACAACTGCCTCCTCGGCGGTCATGTTTTTGTTGGAGACGGCGCGTTCCTCGGCGGCGGCTGCGTGTTTCATCAAAACATTCGCGTTGGACGATTGGCCATTGCTCAAGGAGCCTCCGCGTTCAGCAAAGACATTCCGCCGTTCGTGATCGCTGCCGAACGCAATTATGTTTTCGGTTTGAACGTGATCGGTCTGCGCCGCGCCGGATTCAGTTCGCAGGAGCGAGATGAAATCAAAGGTGCATTCAAATTGGTTTACACCAGCGGTCTTAACGTTGCCCAGGCGATCGACAAAGCATCGAGCATGAAGTTCGGCGCGGCTGCGCGAGAGTTTATCGATTTCGTCGCCGCCGCAAAAAAACGCGGGATTTGTCCGCTCAAAGGCGACGGCGACGCCGGATCCGCCGACTGAGCATCGAGACAAAACAATCCGCCGGGAGTCAATCGCTCGATCAACTTGAATGCATATTGCATTCAAGTTTCGAAACGATGCCGGTGAATCTTGAATGCAAAATGCATTCAAGATCTGCGCTTTCTGGAGCCGGTTACTCAAAGGCGACGGCGACGTCTGAATATCCGATCGACCAGCAGCCGGCGGAACAAACCGCGATCGCGCTGATTATCGCGTTAATACTTTTGTTCGCCTCGACTTTAGCCTTTTACCATCCGCCAAAGTCGAATGATAACGCATTCCAGGTGGTACAACGTCCGCGAATCTTGAATGCAAAATGCATTCAAGATTTTTTCGGGACTGTGAACTAAGAGTCGCACACGACTGAATCTAGCGAATGGCTTGGGCGGAGGGTTGAGGACGCCGCATTAACAAAGTCTGCCGGCCAACGAACATCACCGTGAAACCTTCTTTTCGAGCGTCCGGGACAATCAAAGTGTGCTTCCAGCGGATGCACATGGTCGGTGTCATCGATCAGGATTAACGCCCGCTCCGCAAGTTTAGTTTTGGCCGCCGCGAAAGCGGTTCGGTAGGCTTCGGCGCGGCCGGTCCCGGGCAATGCTCCATCGGGATCGGGCACCCAAAAGTCGAGATACAGCAAATCGATCGTAGATGAAAATTCGGCGAGATATTTCAAACCGTCGCCCACGATAGGTTCCACGTTTTTGAACCGCGTTGTCGCTTTCTTTACGTCGTCGACCTGTTTCGGATCCAGATCGACAGTGATGATCCGTTTCGCCCGCGTTTTTTTCGCCCAAGTAAGAACGCTGTTGCCTGCGAGCCGGCCATGAACCCCGGAACCAATCTCTACGATTATCTGACCGTCGATTTGATTGAAGATCTTGGCCGTTTCCTCGAGCGATTCGGACGGGGAATCGCGTCGCGCCCAAAAACCGTTACTGCCGATTCGAATTAACATGGAGTGCGGATTTCCCTAACACCATTCATTCGATTCCGAGCAGCGCGAGCATCCGGCCGGTTTTTCCTTTCTCCGCGCGATACGAATAGTAGCGATCGACATCGCAGGCCGTGCAAATTCCGGAGTCTTGAATTTTTTGCACGCCAGCATCGCGGCATTGCTCAACAATTTTCGCCGCGAAATCGACTTCGTAGTGGGGCGGACGAATGCACGGACTCAGCTGCACGATGAGATCACCGGGTGCGGATCCAAAGTGTTGCCCATTTGGGCGATCGCTTTTGCGGCGATTGCCAGTTCTGTTCCTTTTTTTCCGGAATGGACGAGACCGATCGCCGGCGTTTTCGGATCGACAATGTAAACCGCGCCACAATCGGCCACGTGGATACCGAGGGCGTGCTTCCGCTGGTTGGTAATTAGTCCGTCGCAGCCAGGGAAAACATGATCGGCATCGAACGGCCGATCGATCACCGCGATTTTGTCGCCGTGAACTTGTTGTGCCGTTAGCAACGGCCAGTCTCCAATTCCGAGTTCGTTCCGATAATCGCGATGAATAACGTCCAGCCGCCGCAACGCTTCCGCTTTGTCCGCCGAAACATCGATGCCCGGAATGCGAACAATGAACCCGTGACGAATATTCTCGATCGCTGCAAAGGCCGAAAAATATTCGATCCGGGATCGCTCAGAATTTGGCGAGCGCCGCGTCTGCACGAGATTTGATCGACTACTTCGTAGCTGGAGCGCGAGTCGTCGTTGTCGTGGTTGTGTGTCGATTCCCAACCGGTCGACAGGCTTTGGTTTGCCGCGAGCATCGACATCGCTGCCGGTATAGTAGGTCCGAGTTCTGGTCGCATGCGGTGCGATGCCATCGAACGTTTCGGTATAGGTCGCTTTGCGCGCCAGTCGCCCGATCAAACTCGGCGAGCGAGGAGATATATCCAAACAACGCCTGCAAGTTGGTCGATTGCGCGGTTGTCAATTGCACCTGCGCGTTCAAAACATCGAGCTGAGTGCCGGCGCCGGCATCCAATCGCGCCTTAGCCAGACGAACAGCTTCCGCGGCTGACTCCAGGTTTTTTTCCGTCGCTTGAATTGAGTCGCGATTTTGAAGCGTATTCGAAGCCGCCTGCTGAATCTCAAGTTCAACCTGACGAGCATCATCGTCGTAAATAATTTCCTGCTGAGACAAAATCGCGCGCTGCTGCTGGATTTTGCCCCAGGCCATGCCGCTATCGAAGATCGGCCAGCTGCCGGTCACCGTCGTCAGCCAGCCTTTGGAAACATCGCCAAAGCTCGAATTGAATTCATTGCTCAGCCATTCGCCACCGCCATTGGCATTGACGGTCGGCAGCCAGCTGCCAATCGCGACGTGGACCTGCTCGATCTGATTCAAAACATTCGCGCGTTGTTGTTTCAAAAATGGCCGGTTGCGCTTGCCTTCTTCGATTGCAGCCAACAAATCGATATTTCGCGGAACGTAGGTCAATGTCCCTCTGACCCGCAGCGGCGCCGTAACCACAGCGGTCGGATGAAAATCGAGACCAAGGGTTTTCGCCAACTGCAGCACTGAGATTCGATAAGCATTTCGCGCGGCAATCAATTGCGGGATTTGATTGTAAAGCTGCAACCTGCGCTTGAAGGACGTTGAATCGCGGAACGGTGCCGGCTTCAAAGCGATTTTGTTGATCTTTTAGTTGGCTTTCCAAAAGCGCAACCGATTGCTCCTGCACCACGATCAATTCGCGATTCACCACCACTTGATAGAATTGCGTCTTCACGGTCGCGATCGTTTGATCGACCATGTTGCGCAGAGCGAAGTAAGCAGAATCGCGCTGGAAGAACGTGCCGCGGATCGCGCGCCAGTTGCTGTAGTTAACAATCTCCTGCGTTCCCGTGACCTTGACATTGTAGGCGATATCGCTGCGAGCATTCGCGTAGATGCTGGTGTAGCATCCGGCTGGGAGGGTGCCGCCCGGCGGCATTGTCAGCCGCTGAGTGGCGCTCGCACCGAATGTCGGTAATCCGCGTTGTGAGATTCGGATCCGTCCAATTCCAGGTGAAAGCTCGGGCCGATTTGCGGCAGCGCCTGCGCTCGAATCTCGATGATCACGCCTTTGGTTCGCCGGATTTCCTGAAGCGCTTGGAGAACTAGCGGGATTGTGCTCGAGAGCCGTAATCACCGCCTGGTCGATTGTGAAAACGGTGCTCCTCTTTCCGACCAACCGAGATCGCTCACGCCGAGGGACGCGGCTTGAATTTCGATCGGCGTCGCCGAGGGAGATTCGAGTCGGTGACGGCCGATGGGCTCGATAACGTTGAGGGCACTGAAACCGTTCCGACATCACTTGGACTTAGCGTGACCGAAGGCGACGGAGACGGAGAGGGCGTTGCGGTCGAGACCAGCGTCGGCAAAGGCGTGTCCGAAGGACTCGGAGCCTGGGCAAAGGTCAGCGCAGCAATTAAAAATGCGCTTAGGCCGAAGACGGCAATGAAAAATTGTTTTCGCATGTTAGGGAGCGTCGCATGTTGGATGCGCTAAGGTTAAGGCGAGGATTCAATCCAGGCGGTTATTTTATTTTCTACCACCGCCAACGAGAGATCGGCAATCCTTCGATTGGCAGTAGTCGTATATTTTACTGTATATTTGTAACCACGCTCTCTGTTCTTCAGGCGAAAGATATTCCATTATTTTCATCAGGTTGCCTACCATTTCCTGACGAATGCGCCGGACCAGGGCCGATCCTTTGGGCGTTATGCAAACCATCACTTTGCGCCGGTCATCCCGCGCGACCGACCGGACCACCATGCCAAGGTTTTCCAATCTGGCCACAAGTCCGCTCGCCGCCGCCGTGGTATGTCCCATCTTCTGGGCGATAGCCGACATGGTGAGCACTTCCTTTTGATCGAGGTAAGCCAGCAAAAAAAACTGGGGAAAGGAAACGTTTCCAGGCGCGAGCTCTTTGCATAAATGCAGGACGAAACAACGCTGCATTTCCAACACGATGTGAGAAAGACGCTCAGCGTCGGCACGGAATTGATTCTGCGGACTTTCTGCCAACCCTGTTTCCGTGTTCAAAGCGATCCTAAGCTAAAATGCGCCGGTCACCTGTCAAACTGTGAGGCGCGAAAAAGCTCACCACAATTCCACTTCGACCATCTCACCGGATTTTCTGCTTTCGCCGGAACCAACCCGAAACAAAGCGTTCGATTGACTCAATCCGTACAACGCATGCGATTCCTGCCGGCCGACCGGGGTGAACGCTCCGCGCTCGAATCTTCCGCGAAAATAATGCGCACGATCGCCATCGTTAGTCAGATCAACGGTTAGCCGCGCCGGCACTTTTGGAAGATCGACATCTGCCGCGCCCATTAACTTCAAAATTGCCGGCCGCACGAACTGCAAGAACGTGACGAATGCAGATACCGGATTCCCCGGCAGCCCAAACACGAGCGCATCGCCAAGGCGGCCAAACAGAAACGGTTTGCCGGGTTTGATCGCCACCCGCCAGATGTCGATCCTGGCCCCGAGATCCCGCAGCGTTTTTTGAACTAAATCATGTTCGCCAACCGAAACACCGCCCGTAACGACGATCACGTCGTTGGCAGCGGCACTTTGAAATGTTTTCCGCAACGATTCTGCATCATCGCTGCAGCGTGCGACGGCGGCGACGTGCGATCCGGTTCGCTCCAGAAGCGCTTGAAGCAGAACTGAATTGCTGTCGTAAATCTGACCCGGTTCAAGCTTCGTCCCGGCCTCGGCCAATTCGTCCCCGGTTGAAATAATCGCAGCGCGAACTTTTCCTCCAACCGCGATTTCGCCAAATCCCTGCGACACAAGCAACGCGGCGATGCCGGCGGTGATTCGTTCGCCGGCGTTCACGATCTTCTGGCCTTCGCCGAGATCGCATCCGCGAGTCCGCACAAATTCGCCGGGCTCCACATTGGTGTTCACGACAACTTCATCGCCGTTACGCGTGACATCTTCCTGCATCACAACTGCGTCCGCGCCTGCGGGAATCGGCGCACCAGTGAAAATTCGGACGGTGTTTCCTTTCGAAACGCGAAGCTTGCGATCGACTCCGGCCGGCTGTTCGCCGGTCACGCACAACCGGGCACCTTCTTTGCAATCGCTCGCGATCACCGCGTAACCGTCCATCGCCGAGTTGTCGAACATCGGGAGAGGCAAACGCGCGAAGGAATCTTGGGCGGCGAATTGATCGAGCGCGTCTAAAATTGCCACGCTTCGGGACGGAAGCGGCCGTGCGGCCTGCAAGATCTTCGCTCGAGCGTCTGCTTCGCTGATCATTTGCCTGTCCTTTTTCGCTTAAACTTAGTCTTCGTTCGCTCGCAATGGCATGTCGAGGCGATTAAAATCAAAGCGCGGTGAGGGAGGGATTATCCAACGCTACGCGTTGGCTCCAGCCTTGGAGCTTCGCTCTTAACCCTGCGCTCCGCGCCCCACCGGTCGAACGGCGTTCGAATCTCCGGTTCTCGATAGCACATGGAGTGATGTAAAGTCGGCGATTTACCTAATCAGACAGGTGGCGGTGAGGGAGGGATTGCGCTCCCGCGCGATCCGGAAGTGATACCCTACTTTATAGATTCCCTCACCTCGCCGAACCGCGGTGAGGGAGGGATTCGAACCCTCGGTACCCTTTTGGGGTACGGCGCTTTAGCAAAGCGCTGCTTTCGACCACTCAGCCACCTCACCAAAGTCCGAGTGAGTCGAGAATATCTCCACGAATTGCCAATTGCCAACACCTCTGTCTTCCTCCTGTCGAACGGCGCGTGCAATTGCCGTTAAGTGTTGGAAACGCGAAGACGATCGGCACTCCAAAACAAGCAAACGGCGATGAGATTTCGCTCATCGCCGTTTTGCGATTCGTTAGTTAGAGACGCGACCTAATCTTTCCCTTTGGCAGCCTTGTAGCCTGCCTTCATGGCATCGGCCTCAGTCATGTATTGGCCTTTTTTGGTTCGACCATAGAACCGCGAGTTTTGTTTGTGATAGATTTTGCTCTCGGTGTTGACCCAAACCATGCCGGGGCCGCCGCCTGGAGCAGGCGATGCTTTGGCAACGGTCTCAGTTTTCGCGGCTGCAGTGGCTGCGGCCGGAGTTGGGGAAGTTTTTGGCTTAAACAAATCCGCCAACGTCTTATGCGGCGACGCCGAAGCCGCTGGAGTCGCCGACGCGCTCGGAGGCGTAGTCATTGCGACGTTCTTTCGGTGGGTTTTGGCCGCCGGTTCGTTTAGCGGCGGACTGCTCGGCGCGGCCGTTGCCATTGCCGCAGCGCTCGCGGCCGGTGAGGCTTCCGTCTTTGCGGCTTTCTTTCGCGGTTTCTTAGCCGGAGAGGCAGAACTTTCCGCCGCTGGCGAACCACTGGCGGCTGGAGATGCTTCGGCTGTGGTTTCCTTTTTCTTGCGCGATTTCTTCTCCGGTGAAGCAGACGCTTCCGCTCCGGGCGATGCGCTTTCAGCCGGCG
This sequence comes from uncultured Verrucomicrobiae bacterium, assembly GCA_963800015.1. GTDB lineage: Bacteria > Verrucomicrobiota > Verrucomicrobiia > Chthoniobacterales > UBA10450 > AV40. The sequence continues at coordinate 49,036 of CAWCZE010000010.1, forward strand.
ACGCTTCCGCCGCGGCTTCCTTCTTCTTGCGCGACTTCTTCGCGGGCGAAGCGGACGCTTCGGCGCCTGCCGCGGCACTAGCTTCCGGCGATGCGGCCGGGCTGGCCTCAGCTTTCTTGTGTGACTTGCGTTTAGCCGGCGATTCAGCCGGCGAAGGTGACGGCGATTGAGCGTGCACCACCGAAGCGGCGGCAAAGCCAAACGCCACGAGCAGAACGAAATATTTGGTTCTCATAGACTGAAGCCTAATGAGCCGCGATTGGAATGAGAAGAGCGAAAATAGCCAGCCGGCAGTCGCTCCGTTCGGGGCCCTGGCGTGGTTCGGAACGTCCGTCCGTTAGTATCGAACAGATGGATTTGTGCCGCGATTGATCACGTCGACTTGAGCGTTCCACAGATTCACCTCGGATTCGTCATACTGCGAGGCTTGCTGTTGTTGACGCTCGATTTGGGCCAGACGTTTTTGCTCCTGATTTCCAACCCCGGCGTTCTGGTTCGTTGTTTCGCAACCGATCAAGGACATACCGATCGTGATAAGGGCAACGAGTTGAAGCTGTTTCATATCTAAGGGATTATAACTCCATCGAGGTCGTACGTCATTATGAGTAATCATATCAACGAAGCGTCGGTGAATTCACTAAAACAAGCGCTCCGAGGGCGGGTCATCGAACCGGCAGACAACGATTACGCAGAGGCGCGCAAAGTTTACAACGCGATGATCGACAAGAAGCCGCGGCTGATCGCGCAATGCGTGGACGTCGCGGATGTAATCACATGCGTAAACTTCGCGCGCGAAAACAAGATGTTGCTCGCGGTACGGTGCGGCGGACACAATGCCGGCGGGCTAGGAATTGCCGATGGCGCTTTCGTGATCGACCTCGCGCCGATCAAATTCGCGCGAGTCGATCCCGCGGCTGGCACCGTCACCGTCGGCGGTGGTTGCACCTGGGGCGACGTCGATCACGCCACGCACGCGTTTGGAATGGCCGTGCCGAGTGGAATTATTTCCACCACTGGCGTCGGCGGGCTTACGCTTGGTGGCGGGATCGGTCACCTCACCCGCAAGTGCGGCTTGACCATTGATAACATGGTGTCGGCCGATGTGGTTTTGGCGAATGGAAAATTTGTTCAGGCGAACGCCAAAAAGAATCCCGATTTATTTTGGGCGCTTCGCGGGGGCGGCGGAAATTTTGGAATTGTCACTGCGTTCACCTTCAAGCTTCAGAAAATCGACACGGTTTACGCCGGTCCGATGCTCTACCACCTAACCGACGCCGCTGAAGTGATGAAGTGGTATCGCAACTTCATCCACAAGGCGCCCGACGATCTCAACGGATGGTTTGCTTTTCTCACCGTGCCTCCCGGTCCGCCGTTTCCTGAAAACCTTCACCTCAAGAAAATGTGCGGAATTATCTGGTGCTGCACCGCACCGCAGGCCAAGGCCGAGAAAATGTTCGGACCGATCCGCGCGTTCAAGAAACCTGCACTCGACTTTGTTGGGCCTATGCCTCAACCGGTTTTGAACAGCATGTTCGATCCAATCTACCCGCCGGGCCTGCAATGGTATTGGCGGGCCGATTTTGTCAATGAATTGAGCGACGAGGCAATCGCACAACACGTCCGATTCGCGAAGGCGATGCCAACCATGCATTCAACAATGCACATGTATCCAGTCACCGGCGCGGCTGCTCGCGTCGGAAAAAACAAAACGGCGTGGAATTATCGTGATGCGAAATGGTCGCAGGTGATGGTCGGAGTCGATCCCGATCCGGCTAACAAAGAGAAGATAACCAGGTGGACCAAAGATTATTTCGATGCGCTCCATCCGTTTTCAGCCGGCGGTGCCTACGTCAATTTCATGATGGACGAAGGCGAAGATCGGGTGAAAGCGACTTACGGCAGCAATTACAAACGTTTGGCCCAGATAAAAGCGAAATACGACCCCACCAATCTCTTTCGCGTAAATCAGAACATCAAACCGAGCGGAGCAAAACGCGCAGCCTGAAAATGAACGCGGCCAAGCTGAAATCACTGCAGGCGCCGATCAAGGAGCAGTATCGCAACGAACCGAAGGCGGCGACGATCACGCTGCGTGCCGAGGGAAAAATCGGCGAAGGCGTGACTTGCAGCGTCGCGACCGGCAAAGCGCTGGTCGAAGCAGGACTTCATCCCGCCACCGGCGGCAACGGATTGAGCGCGTGTTCCGGCGACATGTTGCTTGAATCACTGGTCGCCTGCGCCGGAGTTACGTTGAGCGCAGTCGCAACCGCGCTGGAAATTCCATTGCGGGACGCAACCATTCGCGCCGAAGGAGATCTCGATTTCCGCGGTACGCTTGGAGTTTCAAAGGAAGTCCCGGTCGGTTTTCAGAACATTCGATTGCGCTTCGATCTCGACACGGACGCGACGGAGGAACAAATCGCCACGCTTTTGAAATTAACCGAGCGGTATTGTGTCGTTTATCAGACGCTGGCGCATTCGCCGAAGATCGACAGTCACCCGTTCCGTAACGTCATAGCGATTTGCGGTCAGGAGTATTTGGAACAAAATAGTCGTATGCCGACCTACATGGACATCCACAAAATTGCAGGCGGCGTCAGCCCCGAGGATGTCGCCAAAGCCCACGCCCAGGACGTCGAAATCCAGGATAAATATGGCGTCAGTTATCATAAGTATTGGGTGAACGAAAAGGAGGGAAAGATTTTCTGCCTTTGCCACGCGCCCGAATGCCGAGGCAGCGAAACATGTCCATCGAGAAGCGCACGGTCTCGTTGCTGAAAGAATCATCCAAGTAGAACCGGAAATGGCCGATCTGTTCCTGGGCGGAAGCGAAGTTAACCCCGCCGGCGCCGCGGTGCTTCCCGGCGGAACTGCCGACGATCGCGACCCCGGAATTCGCACCGTTCTCTTCACCGATATTGTGGAATCAACGTCGCTGACTCAAAAAATTGGCGATGAAGCAGCGATGGAAATCGTCGAGCTGCATGACTCCATCGTCCGTGATGCGCTAAAGGATTTAGGCGGGCGCGAGGTAAAACATCTTGGCGACGGAATCATGGCATCGTTTGTTTCCGCCGCGGCAGCGGTGAAATGTGCCGCCCGCGTCCAGAGCGAAATCGCAAAACACACGCGGGCCAATGCGGATCGGCCGGTCAAGATTCGGGTGGGCATTGCCGCTGGCGAACCCGTTGAACGTCACAACGATTTGTTCGGCGTCACCGTTCAGCTCGCTTCGCGACTCTGCTCGCAGGCCGCAGCCGAACAAATTCTGGTCTCCAACGTTGTTGCCGAACTTTGCGTTGGCAAAGCTATCCCGTTCGAAGACCTCGGCGAAGTCACGCTGAAAGGCTTTGAACAGCCCGTTCGCGCTCACGCCGTCACTTGGGCAACCGAAGCGTCGGCATAGCGCCAAATCTTGCGGAGCCGCGAACCCGCAATTACACCGATTACAACTGAGCTCTGGTTAGCGGGCTGGAACGGTCGCTATTTTGGTTTGCCTGCACCGCCCATGATGATTTCGGTCGCGACGTTTTGTCCGTTTTGTTTGGTATAAAACACGGTGACTGCCCCGCCCCGTCGTGGCTCGCCGCCGGTGAGCTTTGTTTTTGCGTTGCGCGTGATCTCGACGTCCTGCGCCGACGCGCGCACCAGGATCATGTCCGAGCTTAGTCGCTGCACAGTGCCATCCGCGCGGAACTTCTGGTCGGCCGCATTGGCGACTGTCGTTAGAACAAGAGTGACCGCTGCGGCAAAAGCTAATATGGATTTCATGGTTCTCATTGCGCAATTACAAGGCAAACCGCTCTTCAATACAAGCGCAATGGAACGAGGAAGGGCCGAATCCGATTTTTAAAGTTGGGGAATTGTTGTAGCGGCCTTTGTGTCAAAGGCCGAACTAATAAACACACGCTTGGCACAAGCGCCTCTACAACGTTTATTCTGCAGCGACATGTCGAGCGGCCTTCCAAAAATCAAAAACTTCATCGGCGGCGAGTTTGTTGAACCAAGAACTGGCAACTATCTCGAGAACGTTGAACCCGCGACCGGCAAGCCGTATTCGCAGGTCCCCGATAGCGGACAAGAAGATGTCGAGCTCGCCGTGGCAGCCGCTGAGAAAGCGTTTCCAGATTGGTCGAAAAAAACAACGGCCGAGCGATCAACGATCCTTTTGCGCATCGCCGATTTAATTGAGCGAGATCTGGAAAAATTCGCCCGCGCCGAATCGGTCGACACCGGAAAACCAATCACCCTCGCGCGTTCGCTCGATATTCCTCGCGCGGTCGCAAACTTCAGATTTTTCGCAACGGCGATTCTGCACACTGAAAACGAGGCGCACGTGACCGACGGCGTTGCATTCAATTATACACTGCGCCAGCCGCGCGGGATCGTCGGACTTATCTCCCCGTGGAATCTGCCACTTTACCTGCTCAGTTGGAAAATCGCACCAGCCATCGCCGTCGGGAACACGGCGATTGCTAAACCGAGCGAACTAACGCCGATGACCGCGTTTTTGTTGTGTGAAGCTTGCGTCGAAGCGGGTCTGCCAGGCGGTGTTCTGAATATCGTTCACGGAACCGGACCAAACGTCGGTGCCGCCATCACTGCGCATCCAAAAATCACGACGATTTCGTTTACCGGCGGGACTGTGACCGGCAAAAAAGTGGCCGAAGCTTGCGCACCATTATTTAAGAAAGTTTCACTCGAGCTCGGCGGAAAAAACCCGAACATCATTTTTGCCGACGCCGATCTGGACGCCGCCGTCGCCGGAAGCGTGCGCTCGTCCTTCGCCAATCAGGGGCAGATTTGCTTGTGCGGTTCGCGTGTTTTCGTAGAGAAGCCGATCTACCAACAATTCGTCGATCGCTTCATTGAGAAAAGCGTCGCAACTGCAACAAGGCGATCCTCTCGACGAAAAAACCGAGCAAGGCGCGATCGTGAACCGGGCGCAGCTCGATAAGATTAAATTTTACGTCGATCTGGCGCAGAAAGAAGGCGGCAAGATCGCGCTCGGCGGTAAATTGCCGGAATCACCAACGAACGCACCCGCGACGGTTATTTCTTTCCACCAACGGTGATTGTCGATCTTCCGGTCGCATGCCGCACCAACCGCGAAGAAATTTTTGGTCCGGTGATTACGATCACGCCGTTCGACACCGAAGACGAAGTGATTCGTTATGCCAATGACGTCGATTACGGACTTTCATCGAGCGTCTGGACGCAAAATCTTTCGCGCGCCCATCGCGTCGCCGAACAAATCCACACCGGCACCGTTTGGGTGAACTGTTGGCTGGTTCGCGATCTCCGAGTTCCCTTTGGCGGCATGAAAGCGAGCGGTATCGGCCGGGAAGGCGGAACCGAAGCGCTCCATTTCTTCACCGAACCAAAGAACATCTGTATCGCGAAATAGTTGAGAGTTCGGAATTTTGTCGCCATCCAAAGATTAATTAACGCCACGACAAGTTCAGCTTTGCTGATCGCGGAAATTTGGCTTTCTTAATTCATAAATCTTAACTCTTAATTTCATTACCATGTGCCGAGCCATCAAAACCCTGCATAACTTTTCTCCTCCGGCGACGCATGACGAAATTCGGCTCGTCCGCAATTGTCCGGAAATATCCGGATTTACAAAGCCCTCACAGGCGAACGAGGCAGCCTTCAATCGCGCGTCGATGAAGTTGCGCACGCCGCGCATCACTTGCTTGAGCATTGGTCACAAACGCACCGGCTCGGAGTCGCGATGCGGAGGCAGCCAAAGCGAAGGCGCGATCGGCGAAAAGGTTCGGCACGCCGAATGGCATTGCCGCCTAATTGATTGTCCACAGATTTCGCAGATCAGCGCAGATTAGGGAGAGCAAAACTTCTCAGAAAAAATCTGTGTAAATCTGTGCAATCTGTGGAAGAAAATTCTTTATGAGCGGAATACGAGTTTTGGCAGGGACACGAAAAGGAGCGTTCATCCTGACCTCCGACGAGAAGCGAAAGAATTGGAAGGTGGACGGCCCGCACTTTGCCGGCTGGGAAATTTATCACATGAAAGGGTCGCCGGTTGATCCAAACCGGATTTACGCGTCTCAAACCAGCGCCTGGTTCGGGCAGATGATTCAGCGATCGGATGACGGCGGGAAAACCTGGAACACGCCGGGCAGCAAACCCGAAGACCTGGAAGGCGAAGGCGGAATGCCGAAAGGCGAGAGCAACAAGTTCGTTTACGACGGGATTCCCGGGACCCATCAATGGTACGACGGAACGCAGCATCCCTGGGAATTCAAACGGGTCTGGCATCTGGAGCCGGCGCTTGATTCTGCCGACCACGTTTACGCCGGCGTTGAAGACGCCGCTTTGTTCGAATCGAAAGACGGCGGACAAACCTGGAGCGAACTTTCCGGGCTTCGCCAACACGACACCGGGCCCGCGTTGGCAACCCGGCGCGGGTGGAATGTGCCTCCACACGATTCTGATTAATCCGAAAAACCAAAAACAAATGTTCGTGGCGATCTCGGCCGCCGGCGCGTTTCGGACCGATGACGCCGGCAAGACCTGGAAACCGATCAACAAAGGACTGGTCTCGAATTTCATGCCAGACCCCAACGCAGAGGTCGGCCACTGCGTGCATCGGATCGCGTTTCATCCATCAAAGCCCGCCACTTTGTTCATGCAAAAACATTGGGACGTAATGCGCAGCGACGATGCCGGCGATTCCTGGACCGAAGTAAGCGACAATCTTCCGACTGATTTCGGTTTTCCGATCGACGTTCACGCGCACGAGCCGGAAACGATTTACGTGGTGCCGATCAAAAGCGATTCCGAGCATTACCCGCTCGATGGCAAACTCCAGGTTTGGCGAAGCCGAACTGGCGGAAACAAATGGGAAGTTCTGACCAACGGGCTTCCGCAAAAAGATTGTTACGTCAATGTGCTCCGCGACGCGATGAGCGTGGACTCGTGCGATTCATGCGGGATTTACTTCGGGACAACAGGTGGCCAGATCTATTGCTCCGCCGATTCCGGTGATGTCTGGAACGCGATCGTTCGCGACTTGCCGGCCGTTCTTTCAGTCGAAGTTCAGACTCTGAAGTAACCACGAATGCGACACCAATTGATTCGTGTAGATTCGTGTCAATTCGTGGTTCAACTCTTCCTGGCACTACCCAGTCGAAGGCAAATTCGAATATCGAAATCCGAAATCCGAAACAAACTCGAATGACTAAAAGAGCAGAAAAATCAGAGCAAGAACCGGTTTCGTTTTGGACATTTCACAGTTCGGATTTTGGAAATTGTTTCGAGATTCGGATTTCGGATTTCGGATTTGAATCATGATCCGAGTAGTCTTACCGCATCATCTCCGCACCCTGGCCAAGGTTGGCGACGAAGTGCAGGTCGACGTTAACGGCTCGGCAACGGTGAAATCGTTGCTCGACGCGCTCGAAACCAAGTATCCGGTGTTGCGCGGAACGATTCGCGAGCACGGCACAATGAAACGCCGTCCACTTGTGCGGTTCTTCGTTTGCGGCGAGGACATTTCACATGAATCGCCTGAGACTCCCCTGCCCGATCCGATCGTCAAAGGCGAGGAGCCGTTTTTCGTGATGGGCGCGATCGCCGGAGGATTACACAGGGATGGTTGAGAGTGGATCGTCGACAAGTCGATGGGTCATTGTCTAAAAATCGGGCTAATCCGTGTCCGTTAGAATTCCGAGAATGACTAAAGCCTCGAGCATTACCGCTTTACTTGCTAATCCTCGCAGTCTCCGTCATCGCGCAGAACGACAAGTCGATAACGATCCATCAGGAGGTCGATCTGAACGCCAGCCCGCAAAAAGTTTACGAAGCGCTGTTGGAGGCGAAACAATTCATTGCGTTCTCCGGCCGGGCAGCCGAGATCAACCGCGAGGTCGGCGGAGCGTTCTCCTTGTTCGAAGGACATATCATCGGCCGAAACCTCGAGCTCATGCCAAACCAGCGAATCGTACAAGGTTGGCGAGTGGTGACGTGGCCCGAAAGCGCATGGTCCATCGCTCGGTTCGAGTTGAGACCAAATGGCTCCGGAACCCATATCGTTTTCGACCACATCGGTTTTCCCGAAGGTCTGCACGATCATTTGGCCCAAGGCTGGGACGAAAACTACTGGTCGCTGCTCAAGAAATATTTTCAGTAAGGTCATCCCGCACACGATGAGAATCTTCATTTCGTCTGGAAATTCAGTGTTCATCCGTGATCGTCCGTGGTTGAGAAGGGATCTTCAAATGCATGAGCGATTCGAAAGCAAACGCGCTGCGGAACCAGTGGGCGCTTTTCCCCACGCAAAACGAGTTGGAGATTTACTTTTTCTTCGGGGATCGGACCGCGGGTTCGCGACAGCAAAGAAATTCCGGGGGTCACTCTTGATTCGGCCGGAAACATCAAGAGCTACGACATCGCGACCCAATGCCATGGTGTTTTTGAAAATGTGCGGCTGGTGCTGGAAGACGCCGGCGCGACCTGGCAAGACATCGTCGATGTGACCGTGTTCCTGACGAACATGAAAACCGACTTTCCGACCTACAACAAAATCTACGCCGAATATTTTGCAGGACCGGGCAAACCAAACCCGACGCGGACGACGGTGGAAGTCACTGCGTTGCCGACGCCGATCGCAATTGAGCTCAAAGTAATCGCTGCCGTCAAAGAATAGACGTCCACAATTCCGCAGATTTACGCAGATTTTTTCTGAATTCGGCGTTGGACGTTCGGCGTTGAGCGTTGGACGTTTTCTGTATGTCTATTCGCGTCATCGCAGCCGACCACACCGGCATCACCGTTTCGAATCTCGAACGCTCCCTCGCGTTCTGGCGGGATGTTCTCGGTTTCGAATTCTCACATTCCGCGCATCAAACCGGAGAACGGCCCGAGCAGATCACCGGCGTAAAGGGCGCAGAGCTCAAACTGGCGGTGATGAAATCTCCGACCGGTCACAAAATCGAGTTGCTGGAATATTACGCGCCGGAATATCGCAAGAAACAGAATGACCGTCGACCGTGCGATCTTGGACACGTGCACGTCGCCCTAATTGTGGACGATCTCGATGCCGTTCTGCAAAAAATTACCGAATCAGGTTGGAAGGCGGCGGGTACACCACAATCGCTCACCAGTGGGCCCAACGCAGGCAAACGCGTGATTTATGTTCAGGATCCCGACGGCACCACGATTGAATTCATGCAGATGCCGCCGAAATAAGTCAGAACTGCGAGCGAAACGGAATCATCAACCACTCGCTCACGCGTTCCCAGACGGTGCGCTTTTTAAAATCTTCCAGAGTATACTCTCGCGCGGCGGCAAGATCTTTCTCAAACACCGATTCCATCTCGCGTCCAAAATTCTGGTCGTAAACAACCACATCGAGTTCTTCGTTAATTTCCGAGGAACGCGCATCGAGATTGGAGGAACCGAACATCGCGAAGAGTCCGTCGACCACCATAGATTTCTCGTGGATCATAGTTGGCTGGTATTCAAAAATCTTCACCCCGCCTTCGAGCATTTTCCCATAGGCCGTCCGCCCGGCCGATTTGGTGAGCGGTTGATCGTTATTCGGACCCGGCAATAACAATCGAACGTCGACTCCTCGCTGAACCGCCTTAACCAATTGTTCGACTTGATCATCAGTCGGCGTGCAATACGCGTTGGTGATCCAAATGTGTTTGGTTGCGGCGGTAAAGGAGACCGCCTGAACCAGCGGCACCGGTGCCATCGAAAATGATCGAGAAGTGACGATTTGCGCTTTCAAATCGCCGACAGAGCTGAGCGCGGGAAATTGATCCGCGCCGCTCAGCGCTTCACCGAATGTTTTCACCCAATGTTCCTGAAACGCGGCCTGTAATTCGGCGACCAGCGGCCCTTCCACTCGCGCCTGCATATCGCGCCAATGATTCTTGTCCTGTGCGTTCCCCGACCACTTCTCTGCAAATCCCACCGAGCCGGTGAAACCAATCTTGCCATCGATCACAAGAATACGTCGATGTGTTCGACGATTGGTCCGATCGGCCCGCCAGGAATGCGTTGGATGATAATAGGAAAATTTGCAGCCGGCTTGCTCCATCATTTTCACGTCCGAGTTATTCAGGCTCCATGACGAGCCAATCCCATCGAGGAGCACGCGCACCTCGACTCCTGCCCGGGCCCGTTCGCATAGAGCATCACGAAATTGTTCGCCCACCGCGTCGGAATGAAGAATGTAGGCTTCGAAATTGATCGTCTTTTGCGCGGCGCGAATCGCCTTCAGCATTTCGGGAAAATAAGCGTCGCCGTTTTGCAACAGGTCGATCTTGTTGCCGGAAATCAGGACCGGATTACCGAGTGCGAGGGCGGACCCGATAAACTCAGGATCGCTGACGGCAAAAGTGTGTTCGAAGTGGTAAGGCAGGGTGTGCCGGCGGATGAAAAGCAGGCACGAAATCAGAACAATCGCGAGAACCAGAAGAGTCAGGCCGATCCATTCGCTGACTCGGAACCACCAAACGCGATTGTTCAGCCAATGGGAGCGGCGTGCGCGTCTTGCCACGCAATAACTTCGCGCTGCGAGGGCTAACCAGCCGTGAGGCAGTGCCTTTCAAGGTGGAACGCGATCTCCGAGCGCGTTGCTCTAGAGTCTCGACAGAGCTCGATCCACCTTAGCCAATCTGCGAAATCTGCGTAATCTGCGGTTATATTTATGCAGTTTTCCACCGATCAAGATTTCGCGAGACAGCTGGATGCCGAGGATCCGTTTCGACAGTTTCGCGAGAAGTTTCATCTGCCTCTCGGTAAAGACGGCAAGCCGCTGATTTATTTCGCCGGCAATTCGTTAGGCCTAATGCCGAAGCTGGCGCGCGAATTTGTCGATCAGGAATTGGAAGACTGGGCGAAGTTGGGCGTTGACGCGCATCTTGGAGCGAAAACCCCGTGGTACACCTATCAGGAACCGTTGCGGGAGCCGATGGCACGGATCGTCGGCGCGAAACCGGTCGAGGTCATCTGCATGAACAGCCTGACGGTGAATCTCCATCTGCTGATGGCGACGTTTTACCGGCCGACTAAATCACGATTCAAAATTTTGATGGAGGATCCCGCGTTTCCTTCCGACACCTACGCGATCAAAACCCAGATTCGGCACCACAACCTCGATCCGGCAGACGCGTTGGTCCTGGCAAGTCCGCGCAAAGGTGAATTCGCCGTCCGGACCGAGGACATTCTCGAACTGATCGACAAAAATCGCGACTCACTCGCGATTGTTTGGATCGCCGGGGTGAATTTCTTCACCGGGCAACTCTTCGACATGCCGGCAATCACGAAAGCCGCGCAGAAGCACGATATTTTGGTGGGATTCGATCTCGCGCATGGAGCCGGCAATGTTCCGTTGTCGATGCACGATTGGGACATCGATTTCGCGGTTTGGTGTTCCTACAAATATCTGAACGCGGGGCCGGGTGCGATCGGCGGCGCGTACCTGCACGAGCGGCATGCGACCAACACGAAACTGCCGCGCTTCGCCGGTTGGTTTGGGAACGATCCGAACACACGCTTCCAAATGCAGCTTGAGCCCGAATTTATTCCTGTCGCGTCAGCCGATGCGTGGCAGGTCAGCAATCCGCCGATTTTTTCGATGGCGCCGCTTCGCGCTTCGCTGGCAACTTTCGATGAAGCCGGCGGAATGGAAGCCTTGCGCGAGAAGTCGGTAAAACTAACCGGCTACTTGGAATTTTTACTGAACCAGCTCGGATCGAAACGTTTTACCGTGATTACGCCGGCGGACAGTCGCGCGCGCGGCTGCCAGTTGTCGATCCTGGCGCACGAACATCCAAAAGAACTGTTCAAGGAACTCCAGACCGCCGGTGTGAAATGCGATTTCCGCGAACCGAATGTCATCCGCGTCGCGCCGACTCCGCTTTACAACACTTTTCACGAAGTTTGGCGTTTTGCCGAGATTCTGGGTTCGCATAATGACGGAAGCTTTGGGTGACGCAAAGCAGGCGGCATGCCTTCTCTAAATCGAGCCGTTTGTCGAAGGTTCGCGGGTTCGGATGACGCTGAATTTCTTTTTCAGCTTCAAACACGGTAGCTCGAGAAAATAAAACGAGATCGCCGCAATCAAGAAAGTCGCGGCAATTTGGGCGGGAATTAGTCGCGCCTGATATCCTCGAAACCAGCCGGCGATGAACGCGAAGACAAAAAAATGCCACAAGTACAAACCGTAAGACAGGCGACCCGCCCAAACCAATGGCGGCAGCCGGAGTAATTTCGCGGGAATGCTTTTGGCGTTGGAAAGAATGCCGGCCAAAAACAGCGCAACGCCAATTGCAAAGAGAGTGCCGCCGATCGTCAGACCAAACGGGACCTGAACAGATCCCGGCACTGGATAGGCGAAGAAAAGCACGTAACCAACAAACGCAGCGCCCAGCGATCCGAGAATTGCCCAAGTCCGCGCCGATAAACCTTCATAGCCCGCGAGTCCGAGCGCGCATCCGACCAATAATGCGTCCGCTCTCGTATCCAATCCATTGTAAATGCGGTCAAATGATTCGGCGCCGTGGTACAAATAAATCCGGTCGACGTTAACGAGAACGATCGCCAATCCGACGACGATGAGGATTCGATTCACGCTAAGTTTTCGCGACAAGAGAAACAGAAGCGTTACCGGCCAAATCAGGTAGAACTGCTCTTCGATCGATAACGACCACAAGTTGCCAAGAATGCCGATGTCATGGCCGAACGCTCTCAGCCAATTCGCGATGTAAAATAACGCGCCTAACGAATCCCAGCGCACTCTGGATATGTGGGCACTTGTTTCAAAGACACTGACAAAAATGTTGATTACGATCAGCAACAGCAGCACCGCCGGGAGAATCCGGAGAGCGCGCCGAGCGTAGAATTTTTTCAGACTAATTTGATTCGTCGCCGCGAACTCGGAAACGAGAATGGCCGTGATCAAGTAGCCGCTGAGAACAAAGAAGATGTCAACGCCGAACCCGCCGGCATGAACGTAGCCCAGGTGCTGGGCCATGACGAAAAACACGGCGATGGCCCTGATGCCATCCAACGACGGTTCGTAACCGAAGTTCTTTTTTGATTTCTGGTCTTGCGACTGCGCCGGGTGTAGCACCCGGGCAGCATAAGTAAGCGGTTTCCGGTCGCCAACCTCGACCTTCGATTATTTCGGCGATTCGACTAGCAGAGGAGCTGCTTGACGCAATCAATCAGCACCGAAATCGAAAAGGGCTTCACCAGATATTTCACCTCGTGCTTGTTGAAGAATAACGCGATGTGCGGATCGGCGGCAAAACCGGTGATGAAGATGAAGCGGTCGGACAGCGATGGACGGACCTCTTTTGCCTTCAAATAGAATTCGTCGCCGCGGAGCTTCGGCATTTTCAAATCACAAATCACGGCGTCATATTCGTGCGCCTTGACCTTCATCATTGCTTCCTCGCCATCGAACGCGAGATCGACCAGGAAATTTTCGTCGGCCAGAATCCACTGCAGGGCCGAAGCCAGCTGCTTGTCGTCATCCACCACCAGGACGGCCTTGAGTTCAAGACTCTGGATGACCGGCTGCATTTCATGGGGAAGCGGGTCGAAATTCTTCATCGGAATCAAGGTTTAAGCAGCCTCAGTGCCACGAGGCAGACATGACGGAAGGAGGACGGAGAACAGAGAACAGACGTCAGCGGTCAGAAGGGCGGCGCTGACCCCGCAACGCCTCTCTATATTATAGACAATCTCCGCGCCAAGGATTCGGCAACGCCACGCTTCACGCACGTAAGTCCGTTGTCGGCAAGAACATCCGTCCGCTCATCAAATCAAGCGACAACCGGCGACCAACCCCGCGTCGTTAAACGTTACGGCATCACAGCCGATCGGATTCCGACGACATTCAATATTTTCATGAACGTGGAGGTCGGAGGTGATGGCCGGCTGTCAATCCTGCCGCCACTTTCGCGCCCCGGCCAAAGTATCAGTTTGCGCGCAGAGATGGACCTTATCGTTGGGCTGACTGCGTGTTCGGCCGAGATGTCGAACAATTACAAATTCAAACCGATTGATTATGAAGTGCTCGCTAAGGGCGGCGCGCCGCTCCATTAAGTCTCAAGATCGGACGGACAATTAACGCTGCGAAAAAAATCGGCAGCAGTGTCCGCGATTCGTATTTGCCGGACCAAGTCGAGCGCCGTCAGTTGCCGCACGACTCCTTGAACGGAATGGTCGGTTCGGTTCAACGCTGCGGCGAAGGTCGATGCGGCACTCCTCGGATAAACCGCCGCCAATGGTTCGACTCTCCCGTTAACGACAGGAACCGCGCCAATGCCTGGTTCGGCGCTATCACACAGTTGTTTCAAGTTGGACAGAGTTATGAACGGCATGTCCACCGCCAGGACGAGCAAACGATCTGTGTCCATAGCCGCGAGCGCGGCGGTTAATCCGCTAAGTGGACCGCGTGACGGCGACTCATCGATTACAGATTTAACGCCTGGCGGCCGCCACGGCACATCGGATCGCGTCGAAACAAAAATATCCGACGTAAGCGCGCGGAGTTTTTCCAACTGCCAGGCCCACAACGGCCGGCCGCGCCAATCGAGCGTCGCCTTGTCCCTGCCCATTCGCGTTGATTGTCCGCCAGCGAGCAATACCGCGCTCAGTGTCATGTTGCCCTAACCGCCTGTTCCCGCGTTCTGGTCCTGACGAGGAGGAGCGAGATCGAGGTTCAAACATGACGCGGTCGGACGTAAAATCCCGTTGGTCAAAATGCGCGCCCGCAATCCGCCACGACCTTTCAGAAATTCTTCGGCGCCTCGCCCAAGCGACCGGTCCATCCAGTAACAAGGCCGGCATTCAACCGTGCCTTGAAAACGAACGCCTTGGACTTCGAACTCCCGCCCAACCAGCTCATTCAAATCCACGCCACGAGTTAAGACGTTTCGCCGTGTCAGTGCCGGATCAACGTCGTGTAATTGCAGTGCCGCGCAAAGATCGGCAAATACTTCTGAGGAAAAAAAGGTGATCTGTCCCTTGTAAGCGTCCCCGTAATCGAAGAATCGATCGTTTCGAATGCCGTGGCCGGCAACGCACTCGATCGATTGCACTTCGGTTGCCGGATAATTGCCCGGATCGCGGCCGTGATGTCCGAAGAAATTGTGGCCGGCCGAAATGTAAAGATGACAGATTTCCACCGGGCAAATGATATCATTGGCTCTCGATCGATGAAAGCAGATGGAGTTGGGCCAGGCCAAATTATTCGCCGCCGTGCGGACGGCAGCCTCGAATATCAGCGTGACGAACTCACCATCGAAGAGCCACTGGAAATCAGACTTGGCGACAAAAACATTGCCACGACGATGCGAACACCAGGTCACGACGAAGAACTCGCCGCGGGCTTTCTGCTGTCAGAGGCGATCGTGCAATCAAAAGATCAAATCAAAAACTTTTCGCGACCGGAAACCGCCCGCAATCGCGAGAACATCATCCTGGTTCATCTTGCTGAGGGCACCAAAGTCAAATTGAACTCGGTCCAGCGTTTCGGAACGATCTCGAGTAGCTGCGGTCTATGCGGCAAGGAAAACATTGACGCTATCCGTCAAAATTTTGCACCGATCGTATCGGCATCGTTTCGAATTAAAGTTGAAACGCTGTTGTTACTTCCCGAACAGCTGCGCGAGCAACAGTCGGACTTCGACCCGTACTGGAGGAATTCACGCCGCTGGAATCTTCGATGCGAACGGCAAACCGCTGATTGTTCGCGAAGATATCGGGCGGCATAACGCGGTCGACAAAGTTATCGGTCGCGCGTTTCTCGACAAAAAACTGCCGCTGGACCGCCACATTTTGCTGGTCAGCGGTCGCGCCTCATTTGAGATCATGCAAAAAGCGTTCGCGGCAGGAATTCCGATTGTCGCTTCCGTCTCAGCGCCGTCGAGCCTGGCGATGGAGTTCGCGCGCGAAAGCAATCAAACGCTCGTCGGCTTTTTACGGCCGCCGTCTTTCAACATTTATTCGCACGTCGAAAGAGTAGTTCTCGAACCGTGATTTGTAGCGGCGGTCTATGACCGCCGAATGTTTAGCTCCGGCGCTCATAGAGCGCCGCTACAGCCTCGCTTCGCGGAGAATTCGATCAACTCCGGCATCAGCGATCTTTCGACGGCGCAATTCCGATAACAACACTCTTGCTTACGGGCGTGTTGCTCCGATCCGCGGCATTGTTAATTGAAACCAGAACGTTCGCTTCCGGGAAATATGTGGCTGTGCAACCACGCGCGATTTCCATCGGCGCAACCATGAAATGGCGCGCGACCCGCGTTTCGTCTTTATAATAGCTCGTCAGATCGACCAGCTGGCCTTGTTGCAAACCTGCATCCCGAATGTCGTCAGGGTTCATAAAGACAACCCGGCGTCCGTTATAAACGCCGCGATACCGGTCGTTCAGGCCATAAATTGTAGTGTTGAACTGATCGTGACTGCGGACCGTTGTCATCAAGTACTGGCCGGGCTCCAGCTTCACTGTAGATAATTCTGAAACGACGAACTTCGCTTTGCCTTCGTTGTTGTTGAACTTGCGCCGGTCACGAGCGTCGTTCGGCAGATAAAAAATATCCTTTCGAATCCGCTCGTTGAAATTCTCGAAGCCAGGAACTACCCGCTCGATGTGATCACGGATGCGGTCGTAATTTCCGGCCAGCGCATCCCAATCGACGGTCGAGCGCGAGCCAAGCGTCGCTTTGGCAAGTCCGGCAACGATCGCCGGTTCGCTTTTCAAGTGTTCGCTCGCAGGCGTTGCGTGACCCCGGGAAGGATTGATGATTCCCATCGAATCTTCCACGGTCACGAATTGCTCCCCTGACTGTTGTCGATCGATCTCGGAACGGCCCAGACATGGAAGAATCAGCGCGATCTCGCCGGTGATCAGATGCGCGCGATTCAACTTCGTCGAGACCTGCGCGGTGACGCGACATTGCTGCAACGCTTTTGCAGTGAACTCCGTGTCCGGCGTTGCCGAAAGAAAATTGCCGCCCATTCCAAAGAAGAAACGAATCATGCCGTCGTGCATTTTCTTGATCGTTTCCACGGTGTCGGTGCCATGTTCGCGCGGCGGATCGAATTGAAACTCGTGCCCAAGTTTTTCCAGAAACGCATCGCCCATCTGTTCCCAGATTCCCATTGTCCGATCGCCCTGGACATTTGAGTGGCCCCGCACCGGACACGGGCCCGCTCCCGGTTTCCCAATGTTGCCGCCGAGCAGCAGAAAATTCATGACTTCCTGAATCGTCGCGACCGCGTTCTTGTGCTGCGTTAGGCCCATTGCCCAGCAGCAAATGATTCGTTTCGACCGGATCGCGATCTCCGCGGCAATTCGAATCTGCTCGCGCGTTAATCCGCTTGCCTGAGTGATCTGCTCCCATGGAGTCGCGCGTACGTGAGCGGCAAAGCCGTCGAAACCAATCGTGTATTGCTCGATGAATTTCCGATCAAGAACGGTGCCCGAACGGCGATCTTCCTCCTCGAGCATTTCTTTCATGATTCCCCGCATTGCGGCCATGTCGCCATTGATGCGGACCGGCAACCAATGATCGGCCAGCGGAGTTCCACGATCGGAAATCATCTTCGCGGCAAATCTGAACGGGTTGCCGTACTCCTGCGGATTTGGATTCACCACCGAAATGAAACCGGTTTCGCGGATGGGATTGATCGCAACAATCGTGGCGCCATTCTTCTTTGCGTGCTCAAGCGTGGTCATCATCCGCGGATGATTCGTGCCGGGATTTTGTCCGATGATGAAAATGGCATCGGCTTGCTCAAAATCCTCCAGCTTCACGCAGCCTTTTCCAATGCCGATGCTTTCGCTCAAAGCGGCGCCGCTCGATTCGTGACACATGTTCGAGCAATCGGGCAAATTATTGGTGCCGAATTGCCGGGCGAAAAGTTGATACAAGAATGCCGCTTCGTTGCTGGTTCGGCCGCTGGTGTAAAAAGCGGCTGCGTTTGGCGTGGGCAAGGCATTGAGCTCGCGCGCCAGTAATTCGAACGCTTCGCTCCATTCGATTGGTTCGTAATGCGTGCCGCCTTCGCGTTTTATCATCGGATGAATCAGCCGGCCCTGAAGCTCAAGCCAGTTGTCGGTTTGTTCGCAAAGCTCGGCGATTGAATGTTGCTGGAAAAAATCCGGCCCGATCTGCTTCTTTGTTGCTTCGCTCGTCAGTGCTTTGACGCCGTTCTCACAAAATTCGAAAAGATGTCGATCTTCATCCGGACTCGGCCAGGCGCAGCTTTGACAATCGAACCCGTCCTTTTTGTTAATCTTCAGCCAGTCGGAAATCCCGCGAACAAACCCGGTCTCACGCCCGGTGAATTTCAGACTTTCAACGAGTGCGTGCATTCCCGCCGCGACCCGGTCAGGCGCTCGCAGCTCAGGTTGCGATTTATCGGGCGGCGTTTGCGCGCCCGGAGTTGAATCGTCGCTTGAGCTCACAGTGCAATTTACATCGGACCGTTAATCCGAAAGTCAGAAAATTCTTCATGTCAGAATTGCATACCACCGGCCAAAAGTCCCCGGCCCAAGAATTTTCCTGCTTTCCTGGTTTCCTGATTCATAGATTCTTATCGGGTGTCGAAGTTTGTTTTGATCGGTAGCGGACTGGCGGGCGGATTGCTGGCCGCGTATCTCGGCCGGCGCGGCTACGAGGTCGATCTTTACGAACGCCGAGGCGATCCGCGCGAGGGAAACATGATTGGCGGACGCTCGATCAATCTGGCGCTCTCCACCCGCGGAATTCACGCGCTGCAGCAGATGGGAATCGCAGACGAAGTGTTAAAACAGGCAATCCCGATGCGCGGCCGAATGATCCACCAGAAGTCGGGCGGGTTGCATTTCGCACCCTACGATGTCGATCCGAACAAACACATCAACTCGATCGGTCGCGCGGCGTTGAATACAACTGTGATCGAAGCCGCGCAGCGGTTTCCAAACGTGCGAGTGCATTTCAATCATAAATGCACCGGCGTCGATTTGGACTCGGCCACTGCTCAACTTCTCAACACCTCAACATCTCAACCGCTGTCGGCTGCTGCCGACGGCGTACATCGGCGTTGACGGCGCGTTTTCCGCCGTTCGCAAATCGATGCAGCTCGCGATCAAAGATTTCAGGTACGATGAGAGTTATCTCGCGCACGGCTACAAAGAGTTGACCATTCCGCCGGGCCTGAACGGTTCGTGGCAGATGGAAAAGAACGCGCTCCACATCTGGCCGCGCAAAAGTTTCATGATGATCGCGCTTCCAAACCCGGACGGCTCGTTCACCTGCACGCTGTTTTGGGAATTCGAAGGGCCACGAAGTTTTGCAACGATTCAAGCGGACGAACAGGTGATGAAATTCTTTAGCGAGGAATTTCCCGATGCCGTTCCGTTAATGCCTAAGCTTTTGGAAGACTTCAAAAACAATCCAACCGGCTCACTGGTGACCATCCGGTGCGCGCCGTGGTTTTATCGCGACAAAGTTTGCCTGGTTGGCGACGCGGCGCATGCCGTCGTTCCGTTCTATGGACAGGGAATGAACGCCGCCTTCGAAGATTGCGTTGTCCTGGACGAATGCCTCCACCAATTCGCGGACCGGCAACAAGCGTTCGCGGAATATTTTCAGCAGCGAAAAGCGAACGCCGACGCTCTCGCCGATCTGGCGGTCGAAAATTTTATCGAGATGCGCGACAAGACGGCGTCCAAAACATTTCGGGCGAAGAAAAAACTCGACCACTTTCTCGAAGCGAAGTTGCCCGGCATTTATCTGCCCCTTTACACCATGGTCACATTCACGCGGATTCCGTATTCGGTGGCCGCCCGCCGTGCGCGGCGCCAAGACCGAATTGTTTACGCTGCGTTGGTCGTGACGCTGGCACTGATCGTTTTCTTAGTATTGCATTCGATTCGCGAATGATCATCGTCGCGATATGACCGAGCCGTCTCGTCGACCACGCTTCTCTCGATTTGGTCGATGGTTCGCGGAACTGCTTTTGGTTTTCGTCGGAGTCTACTCCGCCTTTTGGTTGAACAGTTATCAGGAGCGTCAGCGCGATGCTAGCCGTCGCGATATTATCCTCGCTTCGCTTGAACAGAGCGTAAAACAAGAGCTGGAGAACGCGCAGCAAAACGCGGGCATCGAAGAAAACAGAGCGCATGAATTTCGGCGCGCACTCGATGCCGGCGAAATGCCGACAGTCACGCCATTCTCATTCCAGGCCGATTACAGCCCGACCGACATCGCCACGCTTTTGCAAGCAGGCGGGGTCGAGTTGCTCGATCCGAAAACGCTCACCACCCTGCGCAACACTGAATCGGTCGTCCGCGGCGGACTCGCGTTGATGGCACGGTTCGAGAAGCTCAGTGATCAGCTGATCCTTCCAAATTTGGATAAAGGCAACGCTTTCTTTTACGATACGGCGACCAAAAAACTCCGAGCGAACGTCGAGAAGTATCCTGGCGAACTCGACGCCGCGGCAAAATTCTTTCGTAACATGGAAAAATCGGAGCAGGAACTTTTGCGTCAGCTCGAGACGGAGCGAGGGAAGCGCTAATTTCCACGCGGCAATAACTTTGCCATCAGTGCACTGGCGCTTAGAATCCAAATCATGAGCAATGATCTTGCACAGCTTGCAGCTGATCGATACGAAATTGGCGACGCGCTGCATCGCTTCGCGTTTGGGCTCGATCATGGAGACGCGGATTCGCTGGCATCAGCGATGACTGAAGACTGCGTCTTGGATTTTCGGCCGGCCGGCAAGAAGCTTGGGCTCGATTTCGGAAAGCTGAATGGACGACAGGCAATCGTCGACACACTTATTGGTCTTCTTGGACCACTCGATACCAGCCACACCGTGAGCAATCTCCAAATCGAGGTCAGCGACGATACCGCGACTCTTTATGGTTACGTGATGGCGCAACACTTCATGCCTCGCCAAGGTCCGCGGCCCGGTTCCGAAAACGCTCTATTGATGAATCGGTACGACGGCCAACTGATTCGCGACGGCCAAAAGTGGCGGTTTCGTCAAATCGTCATCGACAACGCCTGGGCGCAGGGTAATCCCGAGATCCTCAATGCCATGGCGACGCAGCGGGTTCTGACGTCAAAACCGCGACCGCCGAAGGCTTAGGCGAAGCCTTCTCTTGACAGTCTAGGTGAAAGATTGAACAATCGCTCACCCAGACTGTCTAGGCTTTCAATCATGGCAAAAGAAAAATCCGACCTGGTCTACGGAACGCTCGACATGCTGATCCTAAAAGCGCTCCAGCACGCCCCACGGCACGGCCTCGGAATCGCCGACCGAATCCAGCAAATGTCCAACGACATTCTGCGGGTGGAGCAAGGTTCGCTCTATCCGGCGCTTTATCGTTTGGAAGCGCAGGGCTGGATCAAAGCGGAATGGGGCGTGTCCGATAACAATCGCAGAGCGCGTTATTATAAATTGACTGCGGCCGGACGAAAACAGCTCGCCGCGGAAAAGGAACATTGGTCCCGCATCACCAAAGGAATCGATTTCGTCCTTTCCGAGGCCTAGAAAATTATGCCGCAAATTCGCGCCTGGTTTTGCCGAGTTGCCGGATTATTTCACAAACATCGCACCGACGCCGAAATGGCGGAAGAAATGCAGGCGCATGTCGATCTGCTGACTGAACGCAACCTCGCCGCCGGAATGTCTCCGCACGATGCTCGCACCGCCGCGCTTCGGCAGTTCGGCGGCGTCGAGCAGGCAAAAGAAGTCGCGCGCGAAGAACGCGTCTGGCGCTGGGCCGACGAATTTGTTCAAGATCTTCGCTACGGCTGGCGAATGCTTTGCCGAACACCGGGGTTTTCCATTCTGGCAATTCTTTGTTTGACCCTCGGCATTGGCACGAATGCGGCCGCCTTGAGTTGGATCGAAGGAATTCTCATTCGCCCTTATCCACTGGTTGCGCACCAGGACCGGATGGTTGCACTCAGTGGCACAGTTCGCGGTGGCGAGAGAACCGGACTGTCGTATCCCGACTTTCTCGATTTCGAAAAAAACTCGACACTCTTCGAATCATTCATCGTCGACCGAATCACTGGCACGACCTTGAGCACTGGCGATCGGGCCGAGCGTTCGGTCGGAGGGATCGTGTCGGCGAATTATTTTGATGCTCTGGGCGTCCGGCCAATTCTAGGCCGCGGGTTCACTCCCGAAGAAGGCGCAGGGCGTAACGCACATCCGGTCACAGTGATCAGTTACATGACCTGGAAGAATCGGTACAAGAGCGATCCTGATATCATCGGCAAAACGCAGTTCATGAATGGTGTTCAGCACACCATCGTCGGCGTGGCGCCAGAAAAATTTCACGGCACGTTTATCGGTTACTCGTTCAACTTCTGGGTCCCGACGTCGATGCAGGAGACGTTTGATAATACCGGTTACAAACTCGAGGACCGCAGCGCGCGCTGGGTTGAAGGTTATGCGTTTTTAAAGCCCGGCGTCACGCCGCCAGCAAGGACAGGCTGAACTTTCCGCGATCGCGAAACGGCTCGAGAATGATTTTCCCGAAACAAATCGCGGGCGCGGCATCGAAATTTTTCCGCTCTGGAAAACGCCGTTCAACGCGGCCGGCGGAATTTCGACGACGCTTGGCATCACCGCGGCCGTCGTTTTCTTTGTTCTGCTCATCGCTTGCGCCAACGTCAGCAATCTGCTCCTCGCGCGATCACTCTTGCGCCGACACGAAATGACGATGCGGCTCGCGCTCGGCGCCGGGCCGCCGCCGTTTGATCAAGCAACTCTTCACCGAAGGCTTGCTCCTTTCGCTGATCGCCGCGCTCGGAGGAATCGCGGTTGCCTATTGGAGCCGAAACGCGCTCGTGCTCGCGTTTCCGCCATCCCTGCCCGGGATCACGATCGATTATCCCGGACAACTTGATTGGCGCGTTCTTTTGCTCAGCGTCGCGATCTGCGTTGGGGCGACAATGCTTTTTGCGCTCATGCCGGCGATTCAATCGAGCCATGTCGATCTTTCCGGCGCGCTCAAGAGTGACGGCGGCGGTGTCGTCGCCGGCAGCAACCGGTCGCGATTGCGCTCCGCTTTAGTGCTGGTCCAGGTGTCGCTGAGTTTTGTTCTGCTCGCCGACACCGGATTGCTATTGCAAAGCCTGCAGCGAATGCAAAATGCCAGTCCCGGTTTCTCCACCAACAATGTGATGATGGGTGTCGTGGATTTGTTTTCGGCTGGTTATAAACTCGATCGCGCGAAGATTTTTCACACCCAGTTGCTCGATCGCGTCCGTGCGCTTCCGGGTGTCGAGTCCGCAGCTTTGACCCGGGTGACTCCATTCAGTTACAACCCTCCTTCTTCCGCGCCGATTGAGATCGACGGCTACCAATCCGCTCCGAATGAGCAGCCGAACGGGAATTATCTTCAGGTAAGCGAGGATTATTTTTCAACGCTCGGAATTCCGCTCGTCGCCGGCCGAGAGTTTGTTCGAACTGACGACGAGAACGCGCCACGGGTCGCGATCGTCAATGAAACGATGGCCGAAAAATATTGGCCCGGAAAAAATCCGATCGGCCAGCGCCTCAAAGTGAAAGACGATTGGATGCAGATCGTCGGGGTTGCGAGAAACGTGAAGATCGAGACCAAGCTCGAGCCGCCGCGGTCGTTCTTTTACGTGCCGGTGCGGCAGAATTTTTTTGTCGGGAACGCGTTGCTCATTCGAACAAATGAAAGTCCGGGCGCGATCACGAACGCGTTGGCGCGCGAAGTCCACGCGCTGGATCCGACTTTGGCGCCGTATGCCGCGGATCGTTTGCAAGTGCAAGTAGACGGACGCGGCTACACTGAGCGACTCGCCGCCACGTTACTCGCGGTTTTCGGCGGAATGGCGCTTTTTCTGGCCGCGATCGGACTTTACGGCGTCATGTCGTATTCGGTTTCGCAAAGCACGCGCGAACTCGGCATGCGAATGGCGCTGGGAGCAGGCGCCCGCGATATCGTCAGACTCGTCGTGACTCGTGGTTTGCGGCTGACAATTGTCGGAATCGTGATTGGCGCGACGGCCGCGATTTTGCTGACTCGTTTGATGGCAGACTTGCTCTTCAAAGTGAGCCCGCGCGATCCGATTGCGTTTGGCTCCGCGTTCATCATTCTGATCGCGGTTGGGTTAATTGCCTGCTTTCTCCCCGCCCGCCGCGCCGCCCGGGTCAATCCAGTGCAAGCGTTGCGGAGTTAGATGTTCGACACTGAAATTGACGAGTCTTAAAGCGAAGTAGACGATGGGGCATGGCGGTCCAGATCAAACCGAGAACGGCAACCGCATTTCGTCGAGCGACTCAACTTTCTGTCGAAATTCCCAAGTCGCTGCCGCAAAAATATTTCGTTTCGCCGGAAATCTTTGCCCGCGAACAGGAAAAGATTTTTGCAAACGAATGGTTGTTGGTCGGGCATCAGAGCCAGATTGCTGAACGCTGGCGATTACATCGTCCAGCGAGTTAATGGTGAATCGTTAATCGTTATTCGGGATAAACGCGGAGACATCCACGGTTTCTTCAACGTTTGTCGTCACCGAGGAAGTCGTCTGATCGAAAACGATGGTGGAAACTGCGGGACGATCCAGTGCCCGTATCACGCTTGGACTTACGGACTCGATGGACGATTGATCGGCGCGCCGCACATGGAGGACGTCGCCGGGTTCGATAAAGAGGATTATCCGCTGCGCTCACCAAATGTCGGAGTTTGGGAGGGTTTTATTTTTGTGAATCTCGAAAACGCCGGCGTCAGCGACCCCGGCTACAAGGCTTTGGAAGATTGGTTCGCGCCACTTGCCGGAAAGTTTTCGCACTGGAACATGCCAGTTTTGCAATCAGCGAAACGGATTACCTACGACGTGCGGGCGAATTGGAAGTTGATGTTCGAGAATTACTCGGAGTGTTATCACTGCCCGGGCGTGCATCCGCAGCTCCAAAAAATCTCACCGTACGATTCGGCGGAAAATGATCTTCACGAAGGTCCATTTCTTGGCGGCTTCATGAAGATCAACGCGGGCAAAAGCCTGACCATGAGCGGAAATGCATGTGCCTTAGGAATCGCAGATTCCTCTCGTGCTCCTGCTCGAGCGCAGAAAGAAAAGATCGATTACGATCATGAGCAGGAGCAGGAGGGGAGAGATCGAATCTTCTACTACTCAATCTTTCCCAATATGCTGCTCAGTTTGCATCCGGAATACGTGATGGTGCATCAACTCTGGCCGCAATCGCCGGAGCGCACGTTGATTATCTGCGATTGGCTCTTTCATCCGGATGCATTCAAACGCGACGACTTCAAGCCGGAGGACGCGATCGAATTTTGGGACATGACCAACAAGCAGGACTGGCACGTTTGCGAGCTTAGCCAGCAGGGAATTTCTTCGCGCGCTTATGAGCCGGGGCCCTATTCGTCTCGCGAATCAATTCCAGCCGCATGGGATCGTTATTACTTGCGGCAGCTGTCCTGATTTCATCCACAGATTTCCGGAACCCAAATTCCCTCACAGATTTTTGCGGCCTTCTAATCTGCGAAAATCTGCGTAATCTGTGGATTCCAAAGATAACGAAAGAATCCCTATGTCCCAAACCTACGTTCCAATGATCAGTTCCGGCACCGCCGGTCCACTCGGAGTTCTTCATCTGCCGCGGATGTGGCAAAAAGTTTCGCTCGAATCACAGGGAAAACTTGCCGTGGGTTATCCTGGAATCGGCCGAGGTTACGATGCGATGACCTGCGCGGCGCTCGGCCTCGACGAGCAGGCGGTGAAAGATTTCATCAAAACAAACAAACCCACCTACCCCCAATTCGAGGCCTGGGTGAAAAAAAACGCGAAAGCGCTCGACCAGCAGTCAATCGAAAAACACAACGCCTCGGTGCGCGGTTACAATCACGATGATGAAACCCGCAAAGAAATTCTCAGCGCCTGCGAAATCGCCGATGACGCATCAGCATTCAAAGATGCGGTCAATCTCAACAACCTGGACGACTGGCACGCATTCCACCAGGCGGTTTTGAAGTAAGTCGGGCGATTTACCGACATAGGATCCAGTATCGAGTATCAATAATTCAGAAGCATGCCTCCGCTTACTTACGCGAACTATCTAGATCTGGAGAAACTGCTCACCCTCCAACGGCCGCGGTCAACTCCGCCGGAGCACGACGAGATGTTGTTCATCATCATCCATCAGACCTACGAACTTTGGTTCAAACAACTGCTCCATGAGTTCGAAAAAATAAATCGAGATTTCTCTGCCGGCGATTTGTTCGGCGCGATTCATTCCTTCAAGAGGGTCCGCACTGTAATGAAAGTGCTGGTTGCCCAAATCGATATTCTTGAAACGATGACGCCTTCGTCGTTCTCGAGCTTTCGGGATCGGCTCGAAACCGCATCGGGATTTCAGTCGATTCAGTTTCGCGAAGTCGAGTTCCTGCTTGGTTACAAGCGCGAATCGACCCTGCGACACGTCAAACCAGATTTCCCGGGCGCAGATCGCCTGCAGAAAAGGCTCGGTGAACGAACGGTGATCGATCATTTCTATGATTTCCTGGAGACCCGCGGTGCGAAGATCCCGGCGGAACTGAAAAATCGCGATCTCACCCAGCCCAACCAGCCGAATGAGCAAGTGCAAACGGAAATTCTGAAGCTCTATAAATCATCACCGGAAGTTTCGATCCTGTTCGAGTTGATGACCGACTTCGATGAAGGTTTGCAGGAGTGGCGTTACCGCCACATCAAGCTGGTCGAGCGCACCATCGGCGCAAAAAAAGGGACCGGCGGATCGCCCGGCGTTCCATTTCTAAAGGAATCTTTATTTCGCCCGATCTTTCCAGACCTCTGGGCAATACGTCACGAGATGTAGCCGCGGCGCATTCTGCGCCGCGGAAATTCGAAATTCGAAATTCGAAAAGTGAAAGATAATGTAGGAGCGGCCTTAGTGCCGCGATTCCTGATCGATTCAGAAAATTCGTTTTAATTCGTGTCGATTACCGATTAAGCCGCGCAGAGATTGCGCATTCGCCGGCCTTTTCAGCCAGATATTCACTGACGCGGCATCCTCGCGATCATCGCCAGGGAGATTGACAATTCACCACAAATCGGACAGTCCTCAGTACGACAAAAGTCTTAGCCGTAACAAATTAGGGCCGGCCCGGATTAATCGTTCTACAAAACGTCGAACCTCAACCAATAGAAAACAAAATTATGGGACTTCTTGATTCAGGTACTCGGTGCAATGTCCGGAAAACCTGGTGAAGAAGGCGGCGGCGCAAACGCCTTGGTCGGAATGGTAGGGTCGCTGATCCAACAAAATGGCGGGCTTCAAGGCCTCGCCTCCAAATTTTCGCAAAGCGGTGCAGGCGGCGCGTTCGCCTCCTGGGTTGGAACTGGACAAAACCAATCGATCTCCCCCACTCAAATCCAGGAAGCGCTTGGTTCTGAGCAGGTGAAAGCCATCGCTGCAAAAATGGGAATCGATCCCGCCCAAGCGTCCACAATATTGGCTCAGTATCTGCCGAAGGTGGTTGATAAACTTACGCCGCAGGGACAAATCGATCCGAACGCGAATCATCAACAGGCGCTCGCCGACCTTATGCCGTCGCTGTTGCAAAGCTTCTTCGGTGGAGAAAATAAGGAGAAGTGACGAGTGACCAGTGATGAGTGACGAGATGGCTTGATCGCTGCGATTGCGCCGACAGTTCTCGAACGTCGGGATTTTTGCGGGCGCGATTATCTGAAGCTGTCTGCCGCCAGCTTTGACTTAGCGATTTTTAATTTACGCCTAAAAATTCCCGGGCTGTTTCCGAGAGAAGCTGTGATTTTTGTTGGTCGGAAAAATCGGCAACCGATTCGATCAGTTTTCCGGGCTCTGCTTCACCCAGCGGAAACGGATAATCTGATCCGAGCGCAACCCGCTCCGCGCCGAAAACCCTGATCAACAGTCTTAAGGCGTCGGCATCGTGCACCAGCGAGTCGACGTAGAACCGACCTGGTCCCTTGTCGCTGGCAAGATACTTTCGGGGTTGCGTGTCGTTATCGATCGCGACCAAATCGGGTCGAACTTGAAAGCCGTGTTCAATGCGCCCGATCGTTCCCGGAAACGCACCGCCGCCATGGGCAAAGGCAACTCGGAGTCGCGGAAAACGTTCGAACACGCCGCCGAAAATCATCGAACAGATCGCGAGTGAAGTTTCGGCCGGCATGCCGACCAACCAAGGCAGCCAGTATTTCGGCATCCGATCCTTGCCCATCATGTCCCACGGATGGACAAAGATGGCCGCATCGAGATCTTGCGCCGTTTTCCAAACAACATCGAGCGATGGGTGATCGAGATTGCGGCAGGTTGGTCCGTGGCAATCGTCGTTCGGATCGACATGGCTGCCGATTTCAACGCCGCTCAATCCGAGTTCACGCACGCAACGAGTCAGTTCCTGTGCGGCAAGGTCAACATCCTGTAACGGAATGGTGCCGAGTCCGGCAAACCGTTTTGGATTGTCGCGAACAACGCTGGCAATGTGATCATTGAGTAGACGGCAAAGTTCGAGTGCGTCTTTCGGTTTCGCCCAATAACTGAACATCACGGGGACGGTCGACAGTGCCTGCATCGTAACGGCAGTCCGATCCATTTCTTCAATGCGCCGCCTTGGATCCCAAACGTTGTCTTTAATTTCCCGAAAAACCCGATTCTCGATCATCATCCGCGCGCTGCATTCGTCACAGTGTTCGAGCCGGACAAAACCCGAATAACCGAACTTCTTGTCCAAGTCCGGCCATTCGCGCGGCAAAATGTGGGTGTGAATGTCTATCTTCAAGGAAAGTGACGAGTGATGAGTGACAAGTGACTAGAGGCTATACGTAACATCATGACGAACGAACAGGAACTCGTCACTCGTCACATGTCACTCGTCACTGCCGTTCTCCGAACGGCCGCACCGGCTCCGGCTGCGGAACTTTATGGCCGCAGTTTTTGCAGGTCCGGCGCGAATCATCCGCCCAGAAGTCTTTCATCGCCTTGCTGAAATGCTCGACGATGTCGGCGCAATCAAAGTCAATGTCTTCCACGAGAGCGCCGCAATTATCGCAATAGAAAATCACGTGTTCGTGTTCG
This sequence comes from uncultured Verrucomicrobiae bacterium, assembly GCA_963800015.1. Taxonomy (GTDB): domain Bacteria; phylum Verrucomicrobiota; class Verrucomicrobiia; order Chthoniobacterales; family UBA10450; genus AV40. The sequence goes on from CAWCZE010000010.1 coordinate 78,151, forward strand.
CCCGGCGGACGCCGTTTCTCAACCACCACCCCAATCGTGTCAGGTGGCCGGACCGGTGCATGCGGAACATTCGGCGGAATGAAAAATGTCTCACCTTCGCGCACCAGATGGTCGACGATTTTGTCCGCCTCGCGGATCCGGACTTTAATGTCGCCCTTGAGCTGATAGAAATACTCCTCCGAATCGACTTTGTGAAAATCATTCCGCGCATTCGGGCCTTTGATCACCATGACGAAAAAGTCGCGCCCATCATAAAGATACCGGTTACTGACCGGCGGCTTGAATAGATCCCGGTTTTTCTCGATCCAATTATCGAGATTTATCGGTGGCTGAACTGCCGGCGTGCTGGCTTCCCGGGAAGGCGGCGCGTTTTTTGTAAGAGTGGCCATAAACGAGCGTATTTCCGTCATGATAACGCGTCAAACTCCAGGTAAATCGACCGCCGCGTTGGCGCCGCTCCAATTGGTCCGCCTTTGCCGCCATCCGCGGTTAAGCAAGGAACTTGCTCGGTTCACCACAAACCCGCGTTTTCCGATTGCGCCCCCTAACCACCTGCACGTTAATATCCATCGGTTTATGAAACATCGGGCGTTAATCCAACTCGCACTCTCGGGAGCGGTCGCAGTCTTATTTTGCAGCTGCGAAGACATGCAACAGCAAATGCAAAACCCGCTTGCTGCGGTCATGTCGACACCGACCCCGATGCCGGGTTGGTGGGATGACTCCGGGAGCGCACGGCGAGCCACGCATCGTGGTTCATATGGCCGAACAGAAAGCATATTTTTACAGAGGAAAGCGCCTAGTGGGCGAGTCGACCGTTTCGACCGGCAAAAAAGGTTTTTCCACCCCGTCAGGCCACTATTCCGTCGTCTCAAAAGATAAGAACCATTTCTCGAGCGAGTTCGGCGATTATGTCGATCGCGACGGCAACGTTTTGGTTTCGAACATCGACGTTCGGAAGGATCGTTGCCCGAAAGGCGGCCATTTCGACCCGGCGAAAATGCCGTACTGCATGCATTTCACCGGCGGTTATGCCATGCACCAGGGCTATTGTCCGCCTTACGCGGCATCCCATGGTTGCATTCGCGTGCCGCAGGGAATGGCGGAAAAGTTTTACGATAACGCACCGGTCGGGACGCCAATTACAGTCACCGACTAGATGACCGAATCCGGGCATCGGGCAACCAACGGGTCGGGTTCGACTTGTTTACAAAATCGTCGCCTACGTGGCGGCATGGGTGATCGCGCTGTTGTTAACCGCGCCCGGAATGTGGCCGCTCGCTTACATGTTTCCGCTCGGGCTGATCGCGGTAGTGAACAAACATTTGGCCAATGACGGCGGTTGGGGCGTGTTCTTCGGCCTCTACATTGTTTACATCGTGCACGGATATTTTTATTTCCGGTCGACGACGACGTTGCGCACCGTCGTGCTCTACGCAATCCTGGTCGCCCTGCTAACTGCGAACGTCGCAGGCTGCCGCGAAATGATTCATTCGCACTGAATTCCATGAACGGCACGTCCGGCGTTTCTCCAGTTTTCGAATCACTCCTTGCATGAAAACTCCATTCGTTTCCCTTTCGGCCATTACTTCAACTGTTGGTTGCGTGATCGCGACGTTGTTAGTTGCGGGCTGCGCAACGAGTGGCGGCAAACCGACTTTTTCCAAGGCTCTCACATCCGATGCCCGGATCATCAGCGGAGATAAAGTTAGCGCTGAAGTTGCCGCAGCCGGACCGAAAGTAGTTTTGACGACGCGCCGACAAGGAACGATTTTCGCAAAAGATAGAGGTCGCGATTCGAAGCCGCGCGCCACAGGGTGCCCGAAGCGCTAGGAATTATCGCGTAGTCGTCGCGCTCGAGCGATACGAACGAGGCAGTCAATTTGCCCGCATGATGCTGGCCGGCCTCGGCCAAATGCATATCGATGCAACCATCACGCTCTATTCAATGCCGGCGAAGACAGTGGCCGGGTCGTTCAAGATCGATAAGACATTTTCGTGGGGCGGCGCAGTTGGCGGAATGGCCACGATCGAAAACGTCGAAGACGATTTCGCCAAGGCCGTTGCGGAAGCGGTCTGTGCGCCGAAACCGAAGCAACACTAAGCTGGTTCGAATCCGAGCAGTTCGCTGAATTTCGAGAGATCGATATTCCCCCCGGAAACAACTGCGACGATCGGACCTTTGCCGGCTTTGCCGGTAAGTGCGGCGGCCAGTGACAAGGCGCCCGCGCCTTCCGCGATCACGCGCGCTTTTTCCGCCATTAATCGCATCGCTTTTTTCGTCTCTTCCAAAGTCACGACGATGTAACCGTCCACCACCGGTTTCATTCGTTCCCACATCCGCGGGAACATGCTTTGACCACCCGCGCCATCGACGAACGACGCTTTCCAATCTTTGAACACCTGCGGCGAACCTTTTTCGAATGACAATGCAGCAGGCGCTGCGGTTTCAGGTTCGGCGCCAAAAACTTTAACTTCCGGTTTGAGCGCTTTGATTGCGCTGGCGACTCCGACGATTAATCCACCGCCGCCGATCGCGGTAATGATCGCCTCGGTATCCGGCGCGTCTTCGAAAATTTCGAGACCCATCGTGCCGTGACCGGCAATGAAATTGTCGTCATCGAACGGGTGGACAAATGTTCCTTCGACTCCGGGGAACGCGCGGGCGTCGCACGTCTTCCACGCGACCTCGTAAGAAACTGGAACCAACGTCGCTCCGAGAGCGCGCATTCGTTCGAGTTTGGCCTTCGGTGCAGTTTCAATTGCAACGACGGTGCATGGAACTCCGGCCTGGCGCGCCGCATAGGCAACCCCCTGCCCCGCGTTGCCGGCGCTCACCGTCCAGACGCCGCGTTTACGTTCCGAATCGGACAACATCGCAACCGCGTTTGCCGCGCCTCGTAATTTATAGGCGTTGATCGGCTGAAGATTTTCCAGCTTCAAACGGATATCGGGAAAATCGGGACCAAGCTCGAGACGAATCAACGGCGTCCGGACAATTGTTTTCGCGATGCGCTCACGCGCCTCTTTGATTTCGTCTAGAGTGATCGGCCGAATCGGTGCCACCGTTTGCGACATGAGAGAGCATTCTAAAGAAATGCGCGATAGTCGCAATAGTTGGAACGCGGACGCAGCACAGCGGCGGCTCTCAAGGTAGGGGCGGTTCACCTAACCGTCCGCGGGCGATTGAGGTCAATCGCCCTACCTTGCCGCGCTGGCCGCATCGAGTAAGAGCGACCGATGCAAACTAGCCCGGTGGCCAGGCCAGAGCGCGTTTGCCTAACAAATGGACGTGCAGATGCGGAACGCTTTCGCCGGCATCAGGTCCGCTGTTGATCACAACGCGATATCCCGTTTTGTCGATTTCGAGTTTTTTCGCAAGATCTCCTGCGACTGCCAACAATTTTCCAAGAAGCGCCTGGTCCTTTTCCGTCGCGGCACTCAATCGCGGGATCACTTTTTTCGGCACAATCAAAACGTGGACCGGTGCCTGTGGATTCACGTCCTCAAAAGCGATCGCGTCGTCATCTTCCCAGATAACTTTCGCGGGAATCTCGCGGGCGATGATTTTTTCAAAAATTGTCATGGCTGGTCACATTTCACTCGTCGCTCATTTCAGCGTGCATTTCAGTCGTTCGCTCGTCGTTGCCGTCAGTCGCTCGCGAATGAAGCAAACAATTTCTTCGCGTAAACAATCGCAGGCTCGCGTCCAGACTTTGGTGCAGCGCAAATGTTTGACGCACGAGTGGAGCGAACAGAGCTGAAGATTGTCGACGCCGGTTTCGATGAGCGAATTGAGGCGTTTTTCAAGGAGGTCAAAAAACGCGAGCTCGTAACCCGTTCCCGCGGCGTGAGCAATGTCGATCAGCGAAACCGAAATCGGCGGCGGCGCGGGCCTGAAATGCGGAATGATTTCTTTGTATCCGATCGCTTTCAGGACGTATTGGACCGTCTCCTGCAATTGGGTGAACGCGACGACGCTCTCATCGTTTCGTAATCGAAGATAAAACGCGATGCTCTCGGTGACGTGATCGGTCAGCCACCAACTCGGATATCCGGCCTTGTCCGCCGCGCGATTGATCGCGGCGTGGAGCCAATCGCGGTCGAACTCAAAGAGCTGGCCCGAGTCGCAGCGCAAATATGGGAATTCTTCTTTAAATGCGACCATGATCTACAACTTGGTCCGGCGGGAACAGTTCCCGCTGCTTTGAATCCGGCTTCGGCTGACGCGCCGAGGGTATGAATGGCATCCACAAATTGATCGACATCTTCGAATCGACGATGGACCGACGCGTAGCGCAGGTAGGCCACTTCATCGATCCCGCGCAATTTCTCCAGAACTTTGGCACCAATCGCTGTTGACTGGACTTCGCGGCCGCTGGTTTCGAGATCGTGCACGATGTCATCGACGAGTTGTTCCAGGGTCAACAAACTCGTCGAACGTTTTTCGAAACGCTTTGGCAATGCTGCCGGCGAGTTTGCGTCGATCGAACGGTTCATGGGTCCGGTCACGTTTGACCACGCGCAGGTCGGAGCGCTCGATTTCTTCATAGGTCGTAAATCGATATCCGCATTTCAGGCATTCACGGCGGCGACGAATGCTCGAGCTATCGCGAGACTGTCGAGAGTCGATAACTTTATCATCACGCGAGCCGCACTTGGGGCAACGCATAGTGTTATTGCGTTAATACCACACCACCGATTGTGGCGTCAATCTCCGATTCAAGGCTTTTATTTTGGTAGGGCGAGACACTGTCGAGCCGCGGCCAAGCGGTTTTGTTCGGCTCGACAGAGTCTCGCCCTACCAACGCGCTGTCGTTTTCTTACGCCGCGACGGCTTTGCGCGGCGCGACTTTCTTCGGCTTTTTCGCGGCGAATTCGAAACCGACTTTGCCGTTTTCCAATTTGAGATGGGCCGAGAACGGACGGCCTTTTTTGGAAACGAACTTCGGCAAGAGATCGGTCTTGCCGGTAGCGATTAGCTTTTGCACCTGCTCTTTCGGAATTTCCCGATGCAAAATCGTTTTGCTGATGCGGAAAGTGCAGGTCTTTTCTTTCGACACCGCATTCTCACAAGCGAAGGCGCGATCCAAATCGTAGATCTGGCCCTTCTGGCAAATTGGACAGAGCCCCAACGACTCGTGCTTCTCGGGATCGATCGTGATCGCTTGATCGTGACCATTTTCGCCGAAGTCGAACTCCGGCTTGAATTCCTCGCCGAGTTTTACGATGGCGTTGAATTTGCGCCCGATCTTGCTGCGAAATCCTTCGAGCGGCCCGACGCGTTTTTCGGTCAGAAGTTTTACCAACTCCGCGCGCTCGAACAATCGACCGGCCATTGTTTTCCAAATAATCAGTCCGCAGGTTTGACATTTGAACGTCCGATAGGTCTCCTCGAACGGTCCGCCGCCGCATTTCGGGCATTTCACTTCGAGCGTTTCAAAGTTTCCGCTCACACTGTCGCCTTCAAAATTCTTGGCCCTTTCGACAACGTGCCGGGTGAATTGTCGGATGTGGGCCATGAAATCGTTGCGCTTCATCGCGCCTTTTTCCATGCGCTTGAGCTTTGATTCCCACTCGCCGGTCATTTCCGGCGAAGTGAGCTCGTCGGCTCCGATACCGCGCAACAGCGTAATCAGCGCCATGCCTTTGGCGGTGGCGATCAATTCGCGGCCCTGACGATGAACGTATCCATCGTGAATCAGACCTTCGATAATGGCCGAGCGGGTTGCGGGCGTGCCGAGACCTTTTTCGCGCATCGCTTCGCGAAGTTCTTCGTCTTCGACCAATTTGCCGGCGCCTTCCATCGCCGAAAGCAGTGTTGCTTCGCTAAATCGCGCCGGCGGTTTGGTTTCGTTGTGGACAACTTCGATGTCGAGAACCTTGGCCGCCTCGTTAGGTTCGATTGGCACCAGGGTCGCTTCGCCTTGCTCATCCGCTGCCTCTTTCCCGTAAACTGCGAGCCAGCCCGGGTCTTTGATAATCTTGCCGTCGGTTCTGAACGCATCTTTGTCGACCCGAGTGATTCGCGTGGTCACTTCGAATTGCGCCGCCGGAAAGAACACGCTGACGAAGCGCCGCACGATCATGTCGTAAATTTTTTGCTGAACTTCATCCAAACCGTGCGGAACGGTGCCGGTCGGAATGATTGCGAAGTGATCGGAGATTTTCGTGTTGTTGAAAATCCGCTTTGATTGTTTCACCCACTGATTGTCGAGAACGGTTCGCGCGTGCGGATTTTCGATTTTGCTCAACGTCGCCTTGACCGTCGGAATGTAATCCTCAGGCAAATATCGCGAATCGGTTCGAGGATAAGTGACGACTTTGAAGCGCTCGTAAAGTTGCTGAGCGATCTGCAACGTCCGTTTGGCGCTGAATCCACGCCTGTTCGCGTCGCGCTGCAAACTGGTCAGATCGTATAGCAATGGCGGCGCCTGAGTGGTCGGCTTCTTCTCTTCGGTGGCGACGCCGGTTTTTCCAAGGCAGCGATTTTTGATCTCGTCGGCCTCGGCCTGGTCCCAGATTCGCTCGGCTCGCGCGTCTTCATCGCCGTTCTTGTCGAAATCTTCGCGAAACCAGCGACCGCGATACGCTCCGGCTTTGACGTCAAAATCGCCAAACACCTCATAATAGAAGCGTGGCTTTAAATTGATGAATCTTGTCCTCGCGCTCGGCCAGAATGCCGAGGGTCGGAGTTTGCACCCGACCAACCGGAGTTAATTGAAAACCGCCGGCCTTATTATTAAACGCGGTCATCGCGCGGGTTCCGTTGATGCCGACCAGCCAATCGCTTTCCGAGCGGCACACCGCCGCCTTCGACAGCGGGACCATTTCTTCGTCGGATCGCAAATGGTTAAACGCATCGCGGATCGAATCGGCGGTCATCGATTGCAGCCAAAGCCGTCGGACCGGCTTCTTTACCCCTGCGAGCTGAATCAGGTAACGAAAAATCAGCTCGCCTTCGCGGCCGGCGTCGCAGGCGTTGATGAGAAGATCGACGTCTTCGCGTTTCATCAGCTTTTTCAGCATGTTGAAGCGCGCCTTGGTTTTCTCGATCGGTTTGAGCTGAAATTCCTCGGGAATGATCGGCAGATTGGCGAAACTCCATTTCCCGCGCTTCACATCCAGTTCGGCGGGCAAGGCCAATTCGACCAGATGGCCGAGCGCGGACGAGATGACGTATTTGTCGCTCTCGAAGTGATCGCCTTCTTTGTGGAACCCGCCAAGGGCGCTGGCGAGGTCGTTCGCCACGCTCGGTTTTTCCGCGATGATCAGAGATTTAGACATTTGGAAATCAACGCCTTGCAAACGGGGGGAAGCAGATAGTGGACGAGGTTAGGCGAGTTTCACGAAATATTTTCCGGGCAACTGCTTCACCAGCCGCTTCAGCTCAAGGGCGAGGAGAGTAGAACTGACTGTCGAACTTGGCAAATCGCATTTCGGAAGCGATCCGGTCGATCGGGGTTTCGGTGGCCTCAATCGCATCGTAGACCCGACGCTCTGCTCGTTCAGACTGTGGGAGCGGTCGAGCGGCTGCTTCCCGGGGCGGGTTTTGCCTCGGGGAGCAGGATTTGCAAGATCCTCGAGGATGTCGTTCGCGTCCATCACCAGCTTTGCGCCCTGTTGAATCAGACGATTCGAACCGATCGCGCTCGGGGCGTTGATATGACCCGGCACGGCATAAACCGCGCGGCCCTGCTCCAACGCCTGCGAAGCCGTGATCAACGCGCCACTGTTCGCGCCGGCTTCGACCACCAGAATTCCATGGCTCCAGCCGGAAATGATCCGGTTTCGCATCGGAAAAGTTTGCCGGTCAGGTTCGATCTCCATTGAAAACTCAGACACGATTGCGCCGTTTCCGTTGCGAATTTTTTCCGCGAGCGCCTGGTTTTCTGGCGGATACAACTTCGATAATCCCGAGCCAATAACGGCAATCGTGCGGCCTTTTGCCGCGAGCGCACCTTGATGCGCGGCGGTATCGATTCCGCGGGCGAGCCCGCTGATGACGGTCAATCCGGCGTAGGCGAGTTGATAGGCAAGCTTCTTTGCGGATTCGCTTCCGTAATGCGTGGTCCGCCGCGCGCCAATGATCCCGATCGCGTGATGATCGCGCTCCTGAATTTCACCCCAAACGTATAGAACAATCGGAGGCGAATGAATCTCGCGCAGCGATTTCGGATATTGCGGCGAAGACTGGGTGATGACGGTTGCGCCGAAATCTTTGATTCGGTTCAGCTCGGCCGGCAGATCGACGATCGATTCCCAGTTCGAAATTTGATCGACGACTTCCTTGCCGACGCCTTCAACTTTTCGAAGATCATCGCGTTTGGCGGCGAGAATTTGCTCCGGCTGTTTGAAAACCTCGAGCAGTTTGCGCAAGCCGCACCGGCCCCATGGTCGGGAGCATGTTCAGCGCGATGCAAGCTTCGGTGGAATTCATGACAAGATGACTTTTCCGCAGATTTTCAGAACCCTGATTCCCTCACAGATTAACCTTCGAAGAATCTGTGAAAATCTGCGAAATCTGTGGATTAAATCCTCAGAACGGGATTTCGTCGTCGTCCGGCTCGTTGCAGTCGGCGCTTTGGTGGCGGAGCTGTCTTAGGTCGCGCGGATTTGCTTTCGTCGCCGCCTTCACCGCCGCCAGCCGCGCCGGGCGGACGACCGCCAAGGAGCTGCATCGTTTCGCCGATCACGCGCAGTTTGCTTCGCTTTTGTCCGCTTTGTTTGTCGTCCCAGGTGTCGAGTTGCAACCGGCCTTCAATGAAAATCGGCCGGCCTTTTTTGAGATATTCGCCGGCGATTTCAGCGAGTCTCGACCATAGGACGACATCGACAAAGGTGACTTCTTCACGCTTTTCGCCGCTATCGAGGGTGTAGGAACGATTTACGGCAATGCCGAGATCGCACACGGCGCTGCCTTTGGGGGTGTAACGCACTTCGGGATCGCGCGTCAGATTTCCGAGGAGAATAACTTTATTGAAACTGGCCATGCGCCAGGTCTAGCGGAATTATTTGGCGCGCGCCAACTTTTTCGCGGGCTGTTCCGTCCGTTCTTTCTTTTCCGTTTTCTCCCGCAGCCGCTGGTAATGCTGACGATAAACTTCCGGATCGAGTTTGAATTTCGACTTCAGCTTGGTGATCAAGTCCGGGTCGGCGTGAAAAATAAAGTTCACGTAAAATCCGGCGTCGAGCGGACCCGCGGCATAGGCAAATGGCCGCTTGTCCATTTTCTGCACCTGCTCAATTTCGACGCCTTCTTTTTTAAATTCGGACTCCAGCCGGTCGACGATGTCGTGGACGCTGTCTTCTTTTCCCTGCGCGTTAAGGACCAACAGCGCTTCGTAACGGTTCTTCATGGTTTTTCTTCTTCGTTTTGGCTCCCCCCGGGTTCGGGGTTGAAAGTGTTCATCGCGGAAACGACGCCTTTGTCAATCGCGCATTTCACCGCTTCCGCCGCTCGCTCGATTGTCGATCTGGCGAGCGCTTTTTCCTCCTCGAAAAAATTGCTGAGCACATAATCGCTCGATGCCTTCGGACGGTGCTGGTCCAATTCCGACCCGCAGACGCGGAATTTCTTCGGTCCCGAATTGAACGATGACCGATTCGAGACCCGTTATGGCCGCCCGGTCCCCCGCTCTGTCGAATTCGAGTCGCCCCAACGGCAGCGAGAAATCGTCCAGCGACGACAGAATCTCCTGCGGGGTGATTTTAAAAAATTGCGCGATCGCCTGAAGCGGGATGGCCACTGCGGTTCATATAACTTGCGGGTTTCACTAAGAGAGCATTTCCAAGTTTCGCGGTAGCTGCGTCCCATTTGCCTGATTTTTCCCAGGCAGAGTCCCGCTTCGTGCGCCAGAAGATCGACACCATGAATCCGATATTGTGACGGGTGTGGGCGTATTCCGCTCCGGGATTTCCAAGACCAGCAACAAGGCGGATCATTGCCAGGTGAATCGTTGTAGAGGCGCTCGCCGCAGTCGAGCGCCTGTTCATTGCATTCGCGTGCTTGAGGACAAGCACCGTTACACCTACGCGCTTCGGAGAGCGCGTTCCACCTTACTTCTTCTGCTCTTTTCCTGCTGGCAGCGGCGGCAGCGCCTTTCGCTCCAGGGCAGCACCTTTTCCTCCCGCAGCCGGGGCAGCGGCTTCGCCTTCTTCCTTCTTCGCGGTGATGACTTCCGGACCGGCCGCAGCTGCAGCTTCGGCTTCCGGCGTGACCGGTTCTTCTTCCGCCAGCGGCGCCACGACTGAAAACGCGGTCAGATCCGAGTGCACCTTCACAACGACGCCTTCGCGGCAGCTTGATGTCGCGAACGTGAATCGCGTCGCCAATGTTGAGAGCGGAAACATCGACCGTAATTTTATCCGGCAAATCGCGCGGCAAACATTCGATCGTGAGCGTGCGCAGGTTTTGCTCGAGCAAGCCGCCAAAGTTCTTCACGCCAGTCGGCAATGCCGAGCGCTTCCAGCGGAACGCTCGCCTCGATTTTTTCGTCCATCGAGATCGCGTGAAAATCGACATGAACAACATCGCCTCCGTACCGGCGAATGTTGAACTTCCTGAAGAAGCGCGGTCCGGTTTGTCTTGTCGCCGGCGATTTCCAGTTCCACCAAAATGTTTTCGCCCGACGCGTGGCTAAGCATCGCGTTGATGTCGCGCTCCAGGACCTGCAACGCCTGCGATTTCTGTTTGCCGCCGTAAATGACCGCCGGCACGATTCCGCGCGCTTTCAATTTCCGCGCGGCCGAACGTCCCGGTCTCGGTCCGCGGTTCTGCTTTCAGTTTAACTTGCTTGGCCATGATTTGCTTTAGTTGTCGATCTTGAACAGCGACGACACGGACTCGTCATTATGGATTCGTTTCATCCCCTCGCCGAGAAGCTCGGCGACGCTGAGCACGGTGACTTTAAATCCTTCCACCGAGCGCACCGGCGTGCTGTTGGTCGTTATTAATTCCTCAATTTTGGACTTTTGCAACCGGGCAATGGCCACGTCCACCAGCACGGCGTGGGACACCCCGGCATAGATCTTTTTGGCCCCGTTTTTCTTCAAAATCTCGGCCGCCGAGGTCAGGGTGCCGGCCGTCTCGGTCAGGTCGTCTACCAGGAGAACATCGCGGTCTTTGACCTCGCCGATCAGGTATAAAGCGTCGGTTTCGGTGGCGCTTTTCCGCTCTTTGGCCACGATGGCCAGGTTGGCCCCGAGAGCTCCCGCGTAGGCGGAGGCCATTTTTAAGCCGCCAATGTCTGGCGAAACTACGACCGTCTTGCCCTTCAGCTTTTTGCGCAGGTACTTAATTAGTACAGGCAACGAATAAAGGTGGTCGACCGGGATATCGAAAAAGCCCTGCACCTGCTGGGCGTGCAGGTCCATGGTCAGGACCCGGTTCACTCCGGCTGCGTACAGGAGGTTGGCGATCAGCTTGGCCGTGATCGGCACCCGCGGTTTGTCTTTGCGGTCCTGCCGGGCATAACCAAAAAACGGGATAACGGCAGTGATCCGATCGGCGCTGGCGCGGCGGGCGGCGTCCACCATGATCAAAAGCTCCATCAAATGCTCGTTGGTCGGCGGACAAGTTGGTTGAATCAGGAAAACATCCCGGCCGCGGACGTTCTCCTCGATCATCACGTAGGTTTCGCCGTCCGGGAACGAGCTGATCGTGGCCTTTCCGAGCGGGATGCCGATGTATTTGCAGATCTGCTCGGCCAAATCGCGGTTGGCCGTGCCGCTGAAAACTTTCATTTCTGGCTGAAGCGCGAACATGAGCGCGCTAAATTGGCGTGCAGGTTCGCGGTTGGCAATGATCAAAACTTGCGAGAAAGCGTCTCTTCCGCGATTGGTAGCAACCTCCGTGAACCGCGACGCGATCCGCATCGAGCGACCCGCCACCAACTCGCGCATCTTCGCCCACACGCGCTGGGACGTGCTGCCTGCGGCGGCCGGATTATTTCACCTCGCCTACTTTTTCGGGCTGTACTTTTTGTATCCCGCACGCGCCGCTCTGGGTGATGCTGATCCTCGGCTTCATTTACTCGCTGATGGTCAACGCGAACATCAACGGCGTCGGTCACAATTTCATTCATAATCCGTTTTTCCGTTCGAAAATCCTCAATCGCTTGTTCGGAGTCACCCAATCGATCGCCTGCTGTTTCTCGCAAACTATGTACGACGCGGTCCACATGCAGCATCACAAAGGCAATTCGGATCGACAGGATGAAACCGGAGACACGATCGATTGGTTGTCGATCTATCGCCACGGCCACGACGGCGAAGCCGGAGAGTCCGTGGGGCTATGTGTTCAAGAGTTTTTTCCGCGACGACGTCGGCGCGATCCGAAACGAACTTGCGCAAGCGCAACAACAAGCGATGTGCGTTGGGGAAACATCGAACTCGCCGCGTTCGCGACCACGCTGTTCTTGATGGCGGTGATCGTTCCGACCTGGCCGATTCATTTCATCAACTGGCGTTACGGATCGTTTATTTCCTGCCGTTCTGGTATCTCGGGCACTGCTTCAGTTATTTGAACGGTTACTACCGCCATTACGGCGCGAATCCCGACAAACCGATCGCCTGGGGCGTGAGCAGTTACGGAAAAATCTATAACTGGCTGTTTTTCTACAACGGCTACCACGCCGAGCACCATTTCCGGCCGAAAGTGCATTGGACAAAAATGGAGGCGTTCCGTGCAAAGCATCGCCGACCTGCAAAAACAGGAAGGCGTTCGCACCATCAAACGCGCCCACATGCTCGGCTTTCTGGATCCGGATTTGCCAAAGCGCGGCGCCAGATCGACTTCACCAAACTCGATATCACAAGCGGGAGCGCGTTTCCCAAATAGGTGAACAATTGTTCTACTTCTCATGGACATGCGGGCGCGTAGAGCTGCAGATCGACTGATGCTCTCGTTCACTCCGGAGGATGATCCGGATTAACCGACTGAACGCCGCGCTCGGAAATTGCGTTCCAGCTATTTCACAAAGCTGGCCCGCAGTTTTTCCTTTTTCGTTTCGCAATCTTCCTGCAACCGGCGGATTTCGGAACTCAACTGTTTCTGGAGGGATTCGATTTCTTCAGGTTTCCCGGCCGCTTGCGCTTTCGCGATTTCGCCTTTCAGAAATAATTCTTTCTCGGCGATCCGGGCTTTGAATTGGGAATCGATCTCGGCGAGCTGTTTTTTCTGGTCGTCGGTCAGGGTCACGATCGGCTGATCTTTCGCCAATCGTTCCATCGCGAGTTCGTAAGCTGATTTCATTTTAATCTTCTATTGGTGTCGAATCTTAATCTTACTTCCGAACAAATCCAGCGATAAAGCACAGCCCGCGGGCGGTTCGCGTGATACCGCCCCTACCTACTGGAATGCGTCGCCGTTGCGTTTGCCGAATCAATTCCTAAGTTAAGCGCTTGAATTCAGGACGGATCAAACTTCTGAGCACTCGATTTCGACGGCACGATGGTTTCGCACGTCAGCGAGCCGGTTCTGGACGCGACTGCGTCGAATTGATTCGCGATCTGCAACACGCCGGTGCGGTCTGGGCCATCAACACCGGGCGTTCGGTCGATCTGCTCGAGTCTGGACTGACCGATTTCGAATTTCCGATTCGCCCCGATTTCATTCTCACGACCGAACGCGAAGTCTTTCGACCGGGCACGAACGGCGACAAATGGGAGGCGTTTGGCGATTGGAACGCACGCTGCGCGCGGGATCACGCTGAGCTATTCTCGTCGGCCCAATCAACTCTGGCCGAGGTGGTCGATTTCGTGACCCAGAAAACCAAAGCCCAGCTGCTTTATCACACCGAAGGGCTGGAAGGTTTGCGCGCCGCAAACGAGCAGGAGATGGATCGGATCGTCGAATTCATCGAGCAGGCGCGCGAGCCCGAGTCAAAGTTCCATTACCAGCGCAACACTGTTTATCCTGCGATTTTGTCACGCCGATTATCACAAAGGCGCGGCGCTGGCCGAGCTGGCGCGATTACTCAACATTCCGCGCGAAAACATTTTCGCCGCCGGCGATCATCACAACGACATCTCAATGTTGAATGGCGAAGTCGCCGCGATGCCGGCGTGTCCGGCGAATGCAATCGACGAAGTGAAAGCCGCAGTGCGTGCTGCCGGGGGTTACGTCGCGAAGCGGAATCACGGCGCCGGCGTGCACGAAGCGCTCAAACATTTCACAGCATTTTAATCCGCAGATTTCGCAGATCTACGCGAGCTTCTCCGGAACCAGATTCCGCAATCTGCGAGGGCATTAGGGCGCTGAAATCTACCGCCATTGCCTTCTGCCAGGCCAATGCTAGCCGCGCGTCGGCTTCGACTTTTCCGGCGAACCGGTTCGTCATGTAGAGTGAGAAGCAGAACCCAGAACGAAAGCGCCAGCGCGAACAGCGGAAACTGCAACGCCAGCGGCAGCGAATAGATGATCGCCATCAATGGGATCCACACCGCCCACGTCGCGAGCAGCGTCGGAATGATCTTGTCGCGATAATGTCGCCAGGTGAACAGATCGCGCACCGGCTTCAGCGAGATCCCGTTGTTCTTCCATTCGTAGGTCAACACCCCAAACGGCGCCGCAAAGAAAACGTTGTAGCCAAACTGGTCGATGCAAATCTTCCCCAGCACGACCGGAAAACGTGGCGACATCGCCGAGCCAATGCGCTTCCGCGCGATAGAGAAGATCGACCAGCGATCCATCAAATCCCCAGACCGGGATGGTGAAGGCGAGATTGCGAAGATTTCCGCAACTCTCGGCCGGCCGCGTTGGAAAAACAGAATCAGGAAAATTTCCGGAATCACCGCGCCGGCCGGCAACCGACGCCACGATCACAAACGGCAATCCGTGCGCGCGTTTGAATTCGGCAAGAGTTGCGAAGCGCGTCGGCGGTCGCAGGATTTGTGTAATAAGCGATGGCCAGCGCGAGCATGATCGCCTGAATGATCAGCGCCGGCTTCGCATTCGCGCGCGCGGCTTCCCAACCCAGCGTGAGCGGCGTTTGCGATTTGGCCATCGCCGCGATTCAAATGATCAGCCGAAACGGCAAATCACCATTTCACGCTCGCGTTCGGACCGGCACCGCACGCCGGGCTGAAGCCGGCTTTCTTCGGTGCTTTTTGTTTCGCCGGGAACCGTTTCCCCGGTTGAGGAAGAAGAAGCTGTGTCCGTGGAAGCGCAACCGTTCAATACGCAGACGGCGGCAATAAGAATAGCTAGGATCGAGATATATTTCATCGACGAGGCGAAAACCTAATCAGCTCACGCAAGCGTTTCTCCACAAAAATCACAACCGTCGCATTCTCCGCGCCATTGCTGGCAAGTGCGCTGCTCTCGTAACTTCCGAAGTGGCCACGAGACGCAAAAACCGACATCAAGTCTCTCCAATTCGGCGAACTCGAGAAAGCCGTCGCCGAGCTCGGCGAACCGCGCTATCGCGCCCGACAAATCGCCGACTGGCTCTATCAAAAGCGGGTCCAATCGTTCGACGAAATGACCGACCTGCCGCGCGATTTTCGCGCCCGACTCGGCGAGGAGCTTGGCTTCGGTAAAATAGACATCGTCCGCGATGCTGGGTTCGCGCGACACCACGCGCAAATTTCTGTTTCGGTTCACCGACGAAAGCCTGATCGAAACGGTTTTGATCCCGGCCTCGCCGGCACTTTACGGATCGCGCTCCGACCGGCGAACGATTTGCGTTTCGACGCAGGTCGGGTGCGCCTACGGCTGCAAATTTTGCGCGAGCGGCCTGGAAGGGTTCTCCCGAAATCTGCAGCCAAACGAAATCGTCGACCAAATCATCGCGATCGAGCGCGAAACCGGGGAGAAGATCGACAACATCGTGTTCATGGGAATGGGCGAACCGCTGGCGAATCTTGAGAACGTGATGCGCGCGATTCGGATCATCAACGCGCCATGGGGACTCGGGATCGGCGCCCGACACATCACCGTTTCCACCAGCGGTTTGGCGCCGCAAATCCGCAAACTTGGCCGACGAGCAACTTCAAATCCGCCTCGCCATTTCCTTGCACGGCGCCACCGACGAAGTGCGCAACCAAATCATGCCGATCAACCGCCGTTACAATCTCGAAACGCTGCTGGCGGCGTGCGATTACTACGTCAGCACACAAGAAACAACGGCTGACGTTTGAATACATTTTGATCGAGAACGTCAATGATTCGCCCGATCAAGCGCGGCGATTGGGCCGGATAGCGCGCCGGCTTGGAGCAAAAGTAAATTTAATCCCCTACAACACCGTTCAAGGACTGCCATGGTCGCGACCCTCACCGGAACAACAGGAACGCTTTCTCTCGATCCTTCGCCAGAACGACGTGGCCGCCACACTTCGGCGGGAAAAAGGCCACGACATCGACGCGGCTTGCGGACAACTTGCGCCTGCAAACCAAACGGGAACTGCAATCTACGAATTCGTAAGTCGCGGGAAATCTTTTGCGCGCCGCGCCAAGCTGGCTTTTAGTTCCGACATGTCCGACTTCGATCGGGAACGGGACGGGATTTGGGACGAGTACGATTGGGAACGGTTCCTTCAGCAGCAGGACCAGCGAACCGAGAAATACATGGACCTGCTGGAGAAGTACATCGACGATCCCGCAACGGGACGAAATCATCGCCCGCGAAATGGGTTGGACCAACGACGGCCGGGGCTGACGATTGGAGCGCCGAAGTCGACGCGCTTCTGGACGAAGATTGGCGATCGCAGGACGACGAGACGCTACGGTCGAAGCCGACAAGCCCGGCGAAACATTCGAGGACCATGTCCTTTATCGCGCGGCGTTCGCGCTAACCGTTTGGATCGACAAGTTGTTCGATCAAAATGCCGCCCTGCAAAATGAGCCGGTGGCGATCAAGCTGGCGACCCACGCCGCGCTGGCCAGCGCCAAACTCGCCGCGGCGCTGAGCGACGACGACATCGACGAGATCGGAATGACGATCGCCTACCTAAAGCGTGCGCTGAAAGCCATCACGATTTCGCTGGATTCCGCGGCCAAATTACTGTCCGAAAAGCTCATCGCGGCCCGGCAGTATTCCGTTCTCCAGCAACGACTTTTCCAGGTGCGCGATGGCATTATCACCCTCATGGGCGAATACCGCGGCGAATGGCGACGCCGCTTCGGCTCCGAAGGTTACCGGGGTTGAATGAAATAGGCGTCAGTTCCGTCCAAATATGCAAACGGAAGCGACTCCGGCCCAAGCCGATGTGTCGGAACTGGACCTGGTCAAACGATGCCAGGCCGGTGATTCCGAGGCATTCGACCAGCTGGTGACCCGCTACCGAACAAGAGTTTTCGCTATGATTTACAACATGGTCCATAACGAGCAGGACGCCTGGGACCTGGCTCAGGACAGCTTTGTCAAAGCCTGGAAATCGATCGGACGTTTCCGCGGCAAGTCGTCGTTTTACACCTGGATTTATCGCATCGTGATGAACGTGACTATTGACTGGCTGCGAAAGCGGCAGATCAAAGCCGGCGGAGCGGAGTTCGACGATTCGATTCAGCTCAAGGAGATCGAGCCCGCGTCGAAGACGGTTCCAAAAGCGGACCCGCTTCCGCACCAGCGGATGGAACAGCGCGAAATCCGGGCCCGGATCGATCAGGCAATCGCGCAGCTTTCGCCCGAACATCGCGCCGTAATTTTGATGAAAGAAATTGAAGAGATGCAATATCATGAAATCGCCGAAACCCTCGGGTGCTCCATCGGCACGGTGATGTCGCGCTTGTTTTATGCCCGCAAAAAATTGCAAACATACCCTGAAGGACGTGTATGAAAACGTTTGAAGAAAAATGGACTGCCTGGCTCGACGGCCAATTGAGCGGCAGAGAATTGGTTGAATTTGAATCGTCGTTGCCGGATTTGGCGGCGGCCGAGGCCGAGAAGCGCGACGCGCAAAAGCTCGGCGCGTTTCTGAAGAAGGAACTCGGAGCCCAGGCCCTGAGCAATGAGGAGTTTTTCAGTCACCAACTTCGCGAACGGATCGCGCGACGAAACACGGCGATTCGTCGACGGCGTCAAGATCGACCTGGTGGACCGTGCCGCGACTGGTTTGGTCCGGAGCAACTGCGCTTGCGCTGTTCTTGATCTGCGCGGTCGCGATCATGCGCCAGCATCAGCCCGGCGAGCAATCGGATTATCTGACCCAGATTCTGAACTCGAGAGTGGATCCGGCGGCGAATCCGAACGCTACCGTCTCGATTTTCGAAACGTAAGAAGCGACAACAAGGTAACCGTGCTGTGGACCGAGGGATTGCAAACGCTCCCAGCCGACTACGCAGCGAAATAGATCCGCCCGATGCTGAGGCCCCTGCTTATCGCCGCGGTGGTGATGTTGGCAGTGGGCGTGGTGTCGGCTGACGCCGCCCACGCGGTTTGGAGCGGACTCGTCATCGCGGAAAATGTTCCGCAACCGGCGGCGATTCCGCCGGAGCTGACCAAGTTCGAGCAAACATTGAAGGATTTGTTCGGTTACAACCAGTTCGAGGTCATCGGCCAATCGAGCAAGACATTGAAAACCGGCGAGGAAGATTGGCTCGCCTCGAGCAAATATTTTTCGTTGCAGTGCGATGCCCGCGGGGAAAACGAGGGCGGTTACAATTTGAATCTCAAGCTCTACAAAGAGAAAGACGTTCTGCTCGAAACGGACGCGAACCTCAGCCGCAGCAGCCCGTTAGTGATCAAAGGGTCCGCAGGTTGGCAGCGGTCAGTTGCTTCTCGTCCTGGTGGTAAAAGATGATGAGCAGCACGGCCAAGCCCATCGCCGCCGTCGCGTAGAGCCGGCGAACCCGATCAGCGCCGGATTCAATCGATTGCGGCGAGCCGATTCACCGCATTTTCCGCTAATCGCTAATTACAGATTCGACTGCGATTGGTCCGACTCGGGCGTGATCAGAAGGCGCATCGGAATCATCGAGGATTCGTGGAAACCGTGACGCCGGAAAAATTCCTGCGCCTGATTTTCCGGGCGATCGGTCAGAAGGGTGATGCGAAGGAAATTCTTCTGGCGCGCGAAATCGATCGCATGCTTGAGCAGCATCGCGCCGTAACCGTGGCCCTGATGTTGCTTATGAACGACGAGGTCTTCGAGCAGCATCACAAAACCGCCTTCCGCCGTGCTGATGGTGAAAGAGCAGATTGATCATGCCGACGATCATGCCGTCGCGTCGCAGCACAAAAACGCGTCCTCGGCTCGGTTGTTCAAAAATTAATCGCAAACCTCGGAGTTGCTTGTCCTTGTCCGGGCGAAAATCGCTCTCCTGCGAGAAGAGTGCGCCGAGCATCTCGGACAACTCATCCAAATCAGCCTCGGTAGCCGGCTCAATGACTACTTTCTCGCTCACCGTCAGTGTGCTTTGCATTGCTTATTCCAGAAATCGGAGCCGCTTGCAACCCGTGATTCGGATCGAAATCCGAGCTCGAGACCGCATTGACAATCCCTTGCTCCATCCTAAGGTAACCGCTCTTCAATTCGCGCCCGAGCGAATTCTTCGGCCTTATGAAACGGACTTATCAACCTTCGAAAACGAACTCGCAAGCGCCAGCATGGTTTTCGCGCCCGAATGCGAACGAAAGGCGGACGCGCCACTCTCGCCCGGCGCCGTCAGCGGGGCCGGAAACGTCTGTTGCCGAAAGGCGTCGATCGCCATTACGCGCGCCACACCCAGGCGTAAATCTTCTCGAGTCCGGGTTAGACGTTCGTCCTGTCGTGAAAGCCGTCGCTCTGTCGGCGCCAGCGTTCGGAATCGCGTCCCTCGAAGCTTAACCGCCGATCGCGGGATGCTGATCACTCAGCAAAAGTGCGCAATTAACAAGCGACACATGCGAGAAAGCCTGCGGGAAATTTCCCAGCTGTCGTTTTGAACCGGGATTGTATTCCTCTGACAGCAAACCGAGATCGTTTCGGATATCGAGCAAACGTTCGAATAATTCCCGCGCCTCCTTCTTTCGACCGATCAGATAAAGACAATCGGCCAGCCAGAACGAGCACGGAACGAAAACCCCCTCACTACCTGGCAGACCATCGACATTTTTTTCCTCAGGCCGATAGCGGAGAACGAATCCATCCTGCACCAGTTCACGTTGGATTGCTTCGACAGTTCCGATGACTCGCGGATCCTTCTCTGAAAGAAAACCGATCAACGGCATGATCAACAGACTCGCGTCCAAGGTTTCGCCTCCGTAAAATTGCGTGAAACTCGTTTTTCGAAGAGTTGTAACCGCGTTCGCAAACCTCGCGATGAATTTCGTCGCGGATTTTTCGCCAGCGATCCAGGTTTTCGCCCGCAGCGCAATTGCAGACCTCGGCCAGTTTGATTGCGCGATCAAAAGCGAGCCAGGCCATCATTTTTGAGTGAGTGAAATTTCGGGGTTCGCCGCGGACTTCCCAGATTCCGTGGTCGGGTTTTTGCCAGTTCGTTTCCAGGAATTTCATAAGTCCTTCCTGCAATGCCCAATCCGCTTCCTGGTTTTTGATACCCATGACATGCGCTCGATACATCGCAGCCAGCACCTCACCGTAAACATCCATTTGAAATTGTTCCGAAGCCGCGTTCCCGATTCGAACCGGTCGCGAATTTTCGTAACCATTGAGCCAGGGAACTTCGAATTCTGCCAAACGACGTTCGCCTCGCACGCCGTACATGATTTGCATTTGCGAAGGTTCACCCGCGATTGCGCGAAGCAGCCATTCGCGCCAGGCGATTGCCTCCTCAACATAACCCTGCGTTCATGAACGCGATCAGGGTGAAGGTTGCGTCCCGCAACCAGCAGTAACGATAATCCCAGTTGCGCACTCCGCCGATTTCTTCGGGCAGCGAAGTCGTCAACGCCGCAACCAGTCCACCAGTCGGCGCGTAGGTCAGGCCTTTAAGGACCACCAGGGACCGAATCACGGCGTCGTCCCATGGAGTCTTGCGCTTACATTGCTCCGCCCAGCGCTCCAAAATTGCTCGGTGTCACGCAACGCGTGGTCGGCCCGGACTGGTTTCGGGGGTTCCTGATGCGATTCGAACCAGGTCAGAACGAACGGAATACGGTCGCCCTTTTTCACATTAAATTTGGCAACCGTGGTCAAGTCCTTGCCATGCGTTTTAATGGGCGTTCGCAAAATCAACGCGTCGGGACCGGCAATGGCTTCCAGTCCGCCGTGCCGTTTGCGCACCCACGGAACGATCTTGCCGTAGTCGAAGCGAATGATCAGTTCCATTTGCAATGCGACTTCGCCGCGCAGGCCTTCGACGATGCGGATCAGGTCGGGATTTTCACCGCGGGGCGGCATGAAATCGATCAAACGCACGGCGCCACTGGCCGTTTCGATTTCGGTTTCTAGAATCAGCGTGTTGCCGCGATAGCGTCGCGTCACTTTTTCGATTTTTTCGTTTGGAAAAAATCGCCAGCGGCCGTTTTCGCCTTTGCCTAACAATGCAGCGAAGCACGCTCCTGAATCGAAGCGCGGAAAACAGAGCCAGTCCACGCACCCCTCGCGGCTAATCAGCGCGCCGGTCTGGGTGTCGCTCAAAAAAGCGTAATCTTCAATTCGCGCGTGCCCATCCTCCATAAACCAATAAATATCGATCTACTCGGATGTCGATCTTCGCGGCATTGGTGGATGTTCTTTCCGGATGCAACGAGTGGCAGATCGAACAATTTCGTGTTACCGAATGCGCTACCAATCCAACGGCCAGCACCCGGAAAACTTTAGCACCGTTAGCTCAGCTGGTAGAGCAAGTGACTCTTAATCACTGGGTCGCAGGTTCGATCCCTGCACGGTGCACAATTTTTCGCGCGAACTAAGTTCGATCAGTCGCATTCGCAAACAATGCGAAAGCCTAGATCGTTGCAGGAAAAGCTCGGCACGTTCGATCCACGCACGGTCGTTCGCAGACTGCTGAAGCGCGATTTCCAGCTTCCACCGCGATGAACTCGCTTGGCGCCGATCGTGGGCCCGCGCGGATTGATCTTGGGACCCGGACGATACGGTTCGTAATAGTCGAGGCACCATTCCCAGACGTTGCCGGCCATGTCTTCGATTCCAAACGGACTCGCGCCCAACGGAAATGAGCCAACCGGAGAACTCTCAGCGTAACCGCAATCAATTTCGTGATCGCTCCAGGCGAATACGGTGTTCTTGTCGGCAAAGTTCGCGAGATCGCCGCGTCCTTCCTGATTGCCCCAGGGAAATTTTCGGCCGTCGTGACCTTTTGCGGCATATTCCCATTCCGCTTCGGTCGCGAGCCGGTATTTGCGCCGTTCGCGCGTACTTAACCAGTTGCAAAACTTGATCGCCTCCAAACTGCCGACGTAGACAACCGGATGCCGGTCCCCCGCTCCGGCGGCGCGTTTACCGGCGTGGCCGCGCTCGAATTGCTCGTAGTCCGCATTCGTAATCAGATAGCGAGAGATATAAAAGCGACTGACCGTCACATGCGCGGTTGGGTATTCATTGGGGGCCGCATCTTCGTCGTTACTGCCCATGGTGAATTCGCCCGATGGAACAAAAATCATCGTGGCACCGAGCGAATTGGAGAAATTCGAATAGCGGGCGCGCTCCAAATCAGCGTTATACTCGAACTTTGCGGCCGCCGGTTTCTCCTGAACCGGCGTTGAAGCCGGCGTCGCCGATTTCACTTCGATCTTCGGCGTGGAACTGGAACAGGCTTGGAGTTCTTTTTCGTCTGCTTCTTCCAAAAAAAGATCCACCAGGTCTTCGGCCTCGCCGGGCTCGAGACCAAGATTCTCGGCCATGTCGATGAAAGTATCGCGTTGATCGTCGCTCATGCTCATGCTGTCGAGATTGCTCAGGCGAAGCATCCGCAAAAAGTCATCCTGGGGATTTGCGGAAGCAGGTTTGGCCGGAAGTTCTGAAAGATGTTGCGAAGGCGATGGAGCGACAGGGCGTTTTGCTCCTGTTTCCTGCAAGGCATCTTCGATCACGGCAGCGATTTCAGGTTCGCTCAACGCGCGCTCGGTTCCGAATCGTACCAGATTTTTTTCTTCTTCCGCGCTGAGGATTCCTCCGCTGAGGACAAAGTTCAGATACTTTCGAAGCTCTGCGACCGCGGCTTCATGTTGCTGTGCAGCCAGTTGTTCATCGAGTGCCTTACGACGGCTTGGATCGAGCAGTTCGAGGCGCGCTTCAGTCAACAATCGCGACGATTCTTCCAAACCCGACCAGAGCATCTGGGCGAGCGGGTTGCTCGGTTGGTTCTTCAGCGGCAGCTTTTTTTGCCACCACCGCATCAGTTCACGGCAATGCTCTTCGATCAGCTCGTTGCTCGGATTCGCGTAAGGATCAAGGCAAAGCCGTTCGTAAAAATTTTCGGACCGGAAATTATTCCATCCCTGCCACTTTCGCGGGTCGTCAGGGAGCGGTAGCGGAAAGGTGATGTCGCACTTCGTCATCGCCTAACTGACGTTGAGCTCGCCCAAGCTCGCGGCTGCACTGCCGATATCTTTGGGATCGAGGCCCGTGTTACGATCGATCGTAACTTGCGCGTTGTTGCCGGCGGCTTCCACTTGGACCTCCAACACCTGATTGGCGTTGTATTGATAAGTGAGCCTGACTGGCGAGCCTTTGGGCAAGTAGGGCGGCAATTGGATATCGCAAACCCCGAGCGCGGTGCATTCGGCCGGAATCGAGCTCTCGCCTTCGACAACTTTTACCACCGCGCGCTCCATGTTCGCGTCAGCAGTGCCGAATGAATTCTTAATGACTGCCGGAATCGGCGTCATTTTCTTGATCATCGGAAAGACGTATTCGTGAAGATGTTTTTCATCCCAAAGAACAACTCCGAGGGTGTGAGACGTGATGTCGGTCACTTGAATCAAGCCGCCGTCCAATCCTGAGAACTGCTGTCGAACAACGTCACTAAATAGTTTCTCACCCGACACTTCTTCTTCATTCAACATCGAGAGCACACCCTGAATCGCGGCGCCGCGAGCGACGACTTCGTCCGGATTGAGCTGATCGACCAAGGGCACGGCGGCGAAGCTCGACATCATCGAACGAATCATCGGCATGCGCGTCATGCCGCCGGCCAAAAGAACTTTATCGACCTGGTCCCATTTCAACTTCGCTTCCTGCATCACCATTTCGCAGATGGTTTTGCATTTTTCGACGAGGTGCCGGGTTCGTTGCTCGAACTCCTTGCGGGTGAGCGTCAACTTCACGCTCTTGCCGCCGTGATGGTAAACAATCGTGGTACTGTTGCGACTGGAAAGCTGGACCTTGGCAGAAAGCGCGCGGTTATGCAGATCCTGATAACTGTGCAGGTCGAGTAACGGATTCTCGCCGTGCAACCGATCAAATTCTTCCGCGATCATGTTCACGATCACGTCGTCCCAGTCTTTTCCGCCGAGACGATGGTCGCCGTTGGTGGCGAGCATTTCGATTTTGTGATCGAGAATCCGCATGATCGTGACGTCAAACGTGCCTCCGCCGAGGTCGAAAACGAAAACGGTTTGGTTTTCGTCGAGTTTATCGAGACCGTAGGCCAGCGCGGCGGCGGTGGGTTCGTTGACAATTTGAAGAACGTTTAAGCCGGCGAGCCGGCCCGCGGTAATCGTAGCGGTGCGTTCGGCGTCATTGAAATATGCGGGAACAGTGATGACCGCGTCAGTGACCTTCTGTTCCAGGTATTTCTCGGCATCGGATTTGAGTTTCCGGATGATCAACGCCGACAGTTCCTCGGCCGAATAAATCTTTGCCGTTGAACTCGCGGTGAAACTGCTCGTTTGGCTTCCCCATCTCCCGCTTGACGAAATCGACGATTTTTTCCGGATCGGCGACGGCATTGTTCTTGGCGACCGTGCCGACGATCACATTCGTTCCATCGAAGAAAATGACCGAAGGAGTAATTCGTTCGGTTTCGGCGTTCGGAATAATTTGCGGTTTCCCGTAATTATCGATGTGGGCCATGGCCGAATACGTGGTGCCGAGATCGATTCCAACTACTTTGCGTGCGCTCATGACAAAATTGGCAAATGCCTTGGGTTTAGACGCCTTGGCTAGTGCAGTTTTCGTGCCCTCGAATGGGCCGAATTTTCCGCGAAGTTACGGCTGTTTCAGTGAGCCTTTAGACGACTCAACCGAAGCGCTTTGCGATCACTTCCTCTGGACGGATTAACTTGCCCCGCCAGACGAATCCGCGCTTCACCCGCATGACAATGGTTCCGTCTTCCTCGGGAAAGTCCGCAGGCTCGAAGCTGATCACCCGATGAAAAGCTCGATCGAATCGTTCCCGCGGCTCGATTTCGCGGACATCGAACCGGTGCAGAATCTCCAACAAAGAATGAATAGCGTTCTCCAAGTTGTCTCGCCATTGCGAAACGCGGCCGCGCTTGACCTTTTCCTGAGCGGCGGCCGAAAGCTGCTCGCACAATCCATTGAGATGATCGTAGAGATAAACCAAATCGTGGATAAACGGCTTCTGAAGCGATTCGTGAAGAAAATTATCGCGATATTTTAGCAACTCCGCGTGAAGCGAATCGAACAACTGCTGATTGACGCTTTCAGTGTTTCGAATCGATGCGAGCTGTTTATCAATCTCGCCGGAAAATTTCTCGAACTGGCCGAGCAGCGATTTTTCCATCGCTTGGATTGTCTCGGCCAGATTGATTTTGTCGGCCGCCGGAAGCTGGCCGACGATCATCGGCGACATCGGCAGCGTTTTCTCGGCTTCAGCGCTGAGCTGCTGCATCGCAACCGTAAATTCTTCTTCGGGATGAATCGCTTTACTCACTTTGTTTTTTCTGCGCCAAAAAATTTCCGAATCGCCTGAACCAATCCCGCGATGTCGTGCTGGCGCGCTTCGATATCAATTTTCAGACCGTTATCGCGGGCGGTTTTCGATGTAATCGGGCCGATGCTGGCGATTTGCATTCCCTTCGGCCAGGGCAATCCCAGCGCGAGAAAATTCTCAACCGTTGAAGAGCTGGTGAACGTGATCAAATCGGCCCCCTCGTCCAAGAAACGTTGGCGCGCGCCGGTAATATCGCGCGTTTCCGGAACCGTCCGATATGCAAATGCTTCATCGACAATCGCCCCCAGCTTCGAGAGTTCCTTCGGTAGCACGTCCCGCGCCGTTTCGGCACGAGCCAGGAGGATTCGCAGGTTTTCCACCCCGCCCTGCTTCTGAAATTCACGAACAATGCTTTCCGCCACGAATTCTTCGGGCTGAAGATCCACCTTCAGGTGGAAATCGCGCACCCGCTGGGCCGTGGCAGGTCCAATGGCAGCGATCTTCGCGCCGCCGATTTCGCGCGCGTCGTCGTAGAGTTTGAAAAACATTTCGAAGAACGCTTCGACGCCGTTCGGACTGGTAAAGATGATCCAGTCATACGAGTGCGCGTCCTGGACGAGTTCGCGCAAATGCGCGGAGATCCGTCGGCGGTTCGATCCGAATCGTTGGCATTTCCATGACGTCGGCGCCGAGCGAGCGAAGTTCGCTCGTCAGCGCGCCGGCTTGCTTCCGGGTTCGAGTAACCACGATCCGTTTACCCAAAAGCGGACGCCTCTCGAACCAGTTCAGGTCTTTGCGCAGGGCGACAACATCTCCGAACACGGCGACCGCCGGCGGTTCAAATCCGGATTCAATCACCCGCTGCGCGATATTTTCGAGCGTGCCGGTCAGCGTTTTCTGACGGCCGGTCGTCGCCCATCGGACCAGCGCGACCGGAAGATCGCGCCGCACGCCTTTATCGAGCATTTCGCGGGTGATCTCGGCAATTCGCTCAACTCCCATCAGCATCACCTGGGTGCCGCCTAGCTTCGCCAACGCGGAATAATCGATCGCGCTCTCTAATTTAGACGGGATCCTCGTGGCCGGTAAAAAATGTAACGTGCGAATTTTCGCCGCGATGCGTAACCGGAATCCCAGCGTAGGCCGGTCCGGCGATCGCCGACGTAATGCCCGGAACTACTTCAAAGGCGATTCCTGCCTCAGCGATTGCTTTTGCCTCCTCCGCACCGCGGCCGAAAACAAATGGGTCTCCGCCTTTCAGACGCACGACTTTTTTCCCTTCGCGCGCTTTTTCGACGATCAGTTTATTGATCTCGTCCTGGGCGAGCGTGTGTGCGGCCGCTTTTTTCCGGCATAGATAATTTCGGCCGCCTCTCCTGCCCATCCGAGGATTTCAGGATTTGCCAAATGGTCGTAAATAATGACATCGGCGGATTCGATGCATTCCTTTGCCCGCAACGTCACCAATCCGAGATCGCCGGGTCCAGCACCGACCAGATAAACTTTTCCGCTCGCTGTTTTAGCCATTAATTTTTTGGAGTAGTTCCGCCGCCAAACGTTCGCCTTCTGCGCTGCGCCCCTCAAGTTCGCCGTGGCGGGGCGCCGTCGCCCCGAGATCAAATATTTGCCCGCGTATTTTCATGGTAGTGCCGTCCACGGTCGCGAGCACTCCAACAGGTTGATTGCAATCGGCGTGCAGCAGTCGCAGAAATTCACGTTCTGCGCCCAAGCAAAGTTCGGTGTCGAAATCATTGATTTCCCGAAGCATTTCGCGCAGCTGAACGTTCTTCGAGTCAATTTGGACTGCAATAATCCCTTGCCCGCCGGCGGGCACAAAAACATCGCGCGGCAAAAACGCCGTCGAAAACTCGTTTTGCTCGAACTGGATCAGCGCGCTCTGCGGGTCCAGACCCAGCCGTTTCAAACCGGCATTTGCCAGAATGATCGCGTGCCATTGTCCAGTGGCGAGTTTTCGCAATCGAGTCGGAACATTCCCGCGGAGATCCACGATTTCCAAGTCGGCTCGCTTCCAGCGCAGTTGATGTTGCCGTCGAACACTCCCGGTAGCGACGATTCCGTCGCGCGGAAGCGATTCCAAATCGCAAGGTGTGGTTGCGATCAGCACATCATCCGCCGCGATCCGTGGAAGAACGGCGGCGATCTCGGTTCCTGGCAGCAATGTACTCGGCAAATCCTTCGCGCTGTGAACGGCCAGATCGATGCTGCCTTGCAATATTTCGCGCTCGATTGCTCCGGTAAACAATCCCTTTCGTCCCGCACGAATATCTGGAATTGCGGTTTTTGGATCGTCCCCGCGCGTCTTAATTATTTTGGTTTCGCATTCCAGACCGGGCCACTTCGCTTCGAGCGCTTGCAAGACTTGCTCGGTTTGAATGACGGCAAGCTGACTGCCTCGAGTGCCGACGACAATCTTGGTACGAGCGGAACCCTTCATCTCCTTAGCTGTAGCGGGGGCCGTCTCTAGCCGCAAATCACAGCTCGGACGGACGCAGTGAGCTTTCTCCAACCGGCGGATGTTCCGGCGTGGCTGGCGTGCGGTTTACTCCACGCGCGATCGTTTGATCAAATTCGGCTACGTGTTCGGCAATAATCTCCTCCGCAGCCGCGACCTGTTCGCGCCGCATCACCAACGATTGTTCGGCAATGGACTGCAGCGAGTCGATGTCGTAGAGATAAACTCCATCGAGAGCGTTGACGTTAGCATCGACGTTGCGCGGCACGGCAATATCTATAATGAACAGAGGGCGGTCGATTCGATCGCGCAACAGCGGCTCGAGTTGGCTCCGAGATAACAGCGGGACGTCGGACGACGTCGAGGTCACCAGGATGTCAATCTCGCGACATTCATCCAGCCAATTTTCAAACTGGATCACTCGACCCGTGATCGATTGAGCGAGATTGTCGGCCCGTTCCGCTGAACGATTGCTAATCCGAAGATCGCTCACCCCGCGCGAGACTAGCGCTCGCGCCGTCTTTTCGCTGGTCTCGCCGGCGCCGAGCACCAGAACTTTGCAAGCACCAAGGTTGCCGAAAATCTTCTGGGCGAGATCAATCGCCACTGATCCAACCGAAACCGCGCCACGCGTGATATCGGTCTGGGTGCGAACGTGCTTCGCAACGCGGAACGCACGTTGAAACAAACGGTGGAGATACCGCCCCGCCCCTCCGTTCGCTCGGGCGGCTTCATAAGCTTTCTTCGCTTGCCCAAGAATTTCTGTCTCGCCGATCACCATCGAATCAATCCCGCAGGCGACCCGGAACAAATGCCGAACACATTGGGTGTCCTCATATCGATAAAACGGCGCGGATTCCGGCGAAACGTCGCTCGCGATTTTTCGATCCAGGCAACGGGCAACGTCGAGCGTCGACACTCGCGACTCGGACGCGCCATAAACTTCGATGCGATTACAGGTGGCAAGGAGCACCGCTTCGGCGCAACCGGAATCGCGCAACAGACAGCTCACTTCGGGGTTGGCGCCGAAACGCTCCAGCGTTTCGACGTCGGCGGTGTGATGGCTCAAACCCACACAAAAAAGATTCATCGGGCGTGGGTTTGGACTGTGAACGTGATTCCCCAAAGAAGCGTCAGTGCCGCGCTAAAACCGACCACGCACAGCGCAGCCACCCGTTTTGGGGCAAACCAATGCAAATAGCGCCCCTGCAGAATCAGCGCCATAAAGAACCCAGACCGCAATGGCACAAATAATTTGTATCCAAGGCAAAGGTTCGCCGACGAAAAACCCACTGAACAAACCGACGCGTGTAAAGCGCGAATCCCCACCACAACAACCGGGTAATCGCTGCGAAAAGGACCGTCAGCGGCGGCAGATGATAAAAGATCGAATGAATTTGATGCGTTTTAAGTTGGCGCTCCTGCACGAGGTACATGACTCCGGCGATGCAGGCCAGAGCGAACGCACCATAGGCAACCAGTGAAATTGAGGCATGAAATTCCAGCCAGGAGTTCGGCAGGCACTTTCACCGGATGTGGATGGTCGATTGGCGCGAGCAACGCGACCAACTGAAGAACCACCACCAGCGGCGCAGTGAATGCCCCCATCAGGGAAAGCCGGTAGGCAGGCCCAACCACTATATAAAAGAGCGCAATCGACCAAGCGACGAAAACGATGACCTCGAACAGGTTTGTAATAGGGCAACGGCCCACTGCATGGCCGCGCACATACAAGAATGCAGTCTGGAAAACGAATCCTAGCGCCACCGTTACAAAGTTGAACCGCATCGGGCGAAAAACTTTGCCGCGCAATTCCAGAACGGTGTGGCCAATCGCCACCAGAAAACAAGCCGTTGAAGCAAAGAGAAGATATCGATCCACAGGACTGTTCTATTTTAGAGGGACGCCCATTCTTGGCAATACTCGCATCATGCGCCAATGATGACTGATTGACCTCTCATCCGCTGCCGCTAGCATCGCGTTTATGAGTGCTGAAGTCGTCAGAAAGCTTCGTGGCGGCATCCGGGACGTGCCCGATTTTCCGAAGAAAGGCATAGTCTTCAAAGACATCACCCCGATTCTGAAGGACGGCGATCTGTTCCGCGCGTCGATCGATCTTTTTCTCGAGCAGTGCCGGGGCAAACAGGTCGATAAAATCGTCGGGATCGACGCCCGCGGCTTTCTGTTTGGTTCGGCTGTCGCTTATGCACTTGGAATCGGTTTCGTTCCGTTGCGAAAAAAAGGACGTCTTCCCTACAAGACCGAAAGCGCGAAATACTCGCTCGAATACGGCGAAGCAGAAATGGAACTCCACGTCGACGCCATTAGTCGCGGCGAGCAAGTGGTCCTCATTGACGACCTCCTCGCCACCGGCGGGACCTCGGCGTCGGCCGCAACCCTGATCAAAAAAGTCGGCGGCGAGCTCGTGTCAGCGATTTTTCTGATCGAGCTCGAATTCCTGAACGGCCGCGACAAACTTAAGCCAACGCCGATCGTTTCGTTTCTGAAATATTAGCTAGCCGCGATTGGCCTTAATCGCCCTGGCGGCTCGGTGAGCCGACACTACCCACGACTACCTGGAGGTCGATTTCCTGGTGCGCCAGCTGATCGCGAATCTGGCCGAGTAAATCAATCGCCCGGCTGTCCGGCACGTGAGCGCATCGAACTTCAATCCGGGCGCGTTTTCGGGCGAGTTCCGGATGCGACTCGACGAATTCGCCGTCGAGCAGGAAGGAAACGTAGACATTGAACCGTTCCTGTAATTGAAACAACTGCTCATCGGAACCGTCCCATTTTTCCAGCTCGTTCATCACCAGCACGGCTTCGTCAGTCTTGGCGTCGTGCGCAATCATGTCGATGACGCCGATCCGGTCTTCGTTCTTGCCACTTTCGCTGTTCGGTTCAGTCATCGGATTTGAAAGTTCATCGTTACACGTTAAACGTTCAAGCCATGAAGCGGCCGAGCGCTAAAGGCGCAAATTTAAGCCTGTTGGGCCGGAGCGAAACGAAATTGCCGTCGACTCCGTCCGATGCCCGACTGGAAACGTTTCCGAACCCGGCCCGCCGCGATTATCACATTCATTTCGAGACGGACGACTTTACCTGTCTTTGCCCAGTCACCGGTCAGCCGGATTTCGCAAGGATCGAAATCGACTATGTGCCCGATCGCCTTTGCGTCGAAAGCAAGTCGCTGAAATTTTATCTCGCGTCATATCGTAATGAGCGCGCCTTCAACGAAGCGGTCACGAATCGAATCCTCGACGATTTTGTGAAAGCCTGCTCGCCCCGCCAAGCGACTCTCAGCGCGCAATTTTCGGCGCGCGGCGGAATCGCGTTGAGCGTGCGGGCTGAACATCCTAACAAGCAGCCGTCAAAACGCACCGGTCGTAATCGATGGATAAACTCGAAGTCCGAAATTCGAATTTCGAAACAAGCACGAAATTCAAAAATTTAATCTCCGAAACGTGCACGTTCTCGCCTTAGTTTCGGATTTCGATATTCGACTTTCGAATTTTCTTGCTTGATGAAGCACGCGATCGTTCTCCTCAGCGGCGGACTTGATTCAGCTACGGCCCTCGCGATCGCCCGCTCGCAAGGTTACGAAACCTACGCCTTGTCTTTCGATTACGGACAACGTCACAAGCGAGAGATCGAAGCTGCCAAACAGGTCGCCGCCTCGTTGAGCACCAAAAAGCATCTCGTCGTGAAGCTTGATAATCAGATTTTTGCAGGCTCTGCGCTCACCAACGATGTCGATGTTCCAAAGTCACGATCCGACAAGGAAATCGGGACCGGTATTCCAGTGACCTACGTGCCGGCTCGAAACACAATCTTTCTCGCGCACGCCCTCGCCTGGTCGGAAGCGATCGGCGCCGGCCACATCTTCATCGGCGCGAACGCCATCGACTACAGCGGTTACCCCGACTGCCGGCCGGAATTCATGGCACTTTTTGAAACGCTGGCAAACGTGGCGACGAAGTCCGGCGTCGAAGGTGCTCGGATCCAGATTCACGCGCCACTCATCAGAATGTCCAAGGCGGACATTGTCCGGAAAGCTGTCGAGTTAAAGGTCGACCTTTCACTTACCCACAGTTGTTACGATCCGCTCCAGGATGGGCGCGCCTGCGGCGAGTGCGATTCGTGCCGGTTACGGCGCAAGGGATTCCAGGAGGCCGGCGTTAACGATCCGATTCAATACGCGAATTAATCATGCAACGACGTAGCTTTAACGAATTCGGATGCGGAATATTTTCGAGCTGACGAAACGCGAGCAGCGCGTGGTCATTTTGATCGTGACGGTTTTGGTCGCGATCGCGTTCGCGAGACATTTGTGGCGAACCAAATCGGCTGATGTGCCGGCGACGACAAAGGCATCGCCGGTAGCAACGTCATCGGCTGGTGATTCGCCGAGATCAGTTGCCAGACAAGTCAGGAAAGCGTCCGTAACCAACAAACACCGAGCTCTGTTCTTCATCCGACGCTGCTGCGTCGGAGCCGGCTTTGAAATCGAAGACGCCTACGCCGGATTTTTTTTGACCATTGTAGAAGGCGTGTTCGCTCGCGCCAATCATCAGCCGCTGGTTCGTCGATTTGTCGCGACCGATATAAATCATGATTTGGGTAATGTCCGCTTCGCGACTTGCTCCGGACGGATTTGCCCAAAACAAAAGGTCTCCGGGCCTTAATTCGTCGAGTTCAAACGTGTCGTCGCCGTGACCGAGCACGGCCTGAAAATTCCCAGCTTTTCGAACCCAAACGTATTGGTCACGCGCGTCACGCGGCACGTTCTTGAGACCTGAATTTGTCAGCACATAATAAATGAAGCCGGAGCAATCGAGTCCGCCGTTCGCCGGATCTGCCGAGGCGTATTTATAAGTGAGATTGTGCGTCGCCAAATCCAAGCCGGTAGTGACGAGCCTGCGAATGTCCGCGGAGTACTGCGGAGCTTCAGCGATATCATCGAGAGAAATCGCCACGGAAGGCGTTTTGTTGGGAAGCGGTGTTGGACTGACCGCAACCGCCGGTGTGGGCGACAAAACGTTTGGAGTCGTCTTTGGCGATTCGTCCATCTGCGGACTCGCAGCTGCCTCGGGCAAACTCGGCATCGGCCGTGATCGTGGAGTTTCTTCGTCGGCAACGTCGGGAGTTGCAGTCGCCGTTTCAGTGGGCGCCGGACTCGTCAAAGTTTGCGGCGCGTAGATCGTGTTCGGGGTAGCTCGACCGCGTGGACCGGGATTAATCGGACGAACTGGCTCGAAATATTGAGTGCGCGGCGATTCGGCCTGCATTGGCTCCAAAGTTTCCGTCGAAGTCTCGGGTGTCGAAGATGGCAATGGCGTTTCACCGTAAGACGGAATCGCTGCCGGACTCTTCGTCGCCGGCGGGGTTTCAGTTGAAGAGCTGTCCGGCGCAGGTGAACTCCGCCTGTGTGATCTTCGCGGCGTCGGAGTCGCGGACGGAGTAGGCCGGGTGAACAGTCTTTTCAATTTGTCCCCGAGCGTCTCTTTTTCTTCCTGACCGCGAACACTCGCGAAGCTCGTCGCGAGAACGATCACGACCAGAAGACCGGCCGTTAATTTTCACGCCGCCAGTTCTTGGAGAACGGCTTGATTCATTCGGATGCCCATGTCGAAATTCTCCAACGGAAAATTCTCGTTGGGCGAATGAGCCCGGCAATCCTGCAGCGCCAGACCGAGCAACAACGTTTCCACGCCGAGGATCTTTCGAAAATCCGACACGATCGGAATACTGCCACCTTCGCGAATAAGCGAAGCATCCTTATCGAACGCTTTTTTCAGCGCGCGTTGGGCAGCTTTGCCAAACTTGCTGTTCGGATCCGTCAAATACCACGGCCCATGGTGGCCTGCCGTCATTTCCAAACTCACTCCCGGCGGCAGATTTTTTTGCAGATGTTTCTTTACTCGCTCAATAACCACGTCCGCCTGTTGGTTCGGGACCAATCGAAAAGTCAGCTTCGCCATCGAGTGGCTTGGCAGCACGGTTTTCGTGCCGGGCCCTTGATAACCGCTTCCCATACCATTGATCTCCGCCGTCGGCCGCGCCCAGATTCGCTCGAGCGTGCTGAAACCAGCTTCGCCAAAAAGCGCAGGGGCGCGGGTTTCGCCAAGAATTTCGGCGTCCGCATCAACCGGTAGTTTTCTCCAGGCTTCGCGTTCCCAATCCTGCAACGGCTCAACTTCGTCATAAAAGCCGTCCACCGCGATGTGTCCGTTCTTGTCATGAAGCGTGGACAACATTCTCGCGAGCGCGGCGGCTGGATTCGCGACCGCGCCGCCAAACACTCCTGAATGTAAATCCATCTTCGGGCCAGTGACCTTAACCTCGAGCGCGGCCACTCCCCGCAAACCATAACTGATCGTCGGCTGATGTTTAGCGACCATTCCCGTGTCCGAAACAACCACCACCTCGCATTTCAAGGCTTCGCGATTGTCAGTGAGGAATTTTCCGAGATTTTGACTGCCAACTTCCTCTTCGCCTTCCACCACCAGGTCGATGTTCACCGGCAGGTCGCCGTTTTTTTGCAGCGTTTCCTGGATTCCAAGTATGTGCGCCAAAATTTGTCCTTTATTGTCGGTCGCGCCACGCGCGAAGACGTAGCCGTTTTTCAACACCGGTTCGAATGGGGGCGAGTCCCACAACTCCAATGGATCGGGCGGTTGAACGTCGTAATGCCCATAAAGCAAAACCGTTGGGCGGTTTTTCTTGTGCTCGTTTCGCGCCCAGACAATCGGATGGCCGGCGGTCGGGACGACTTTCGATTCCAAGCCGATTTTCGTGAGTTTCTCGGAAAGCCAGGTTGCGCAATCGCGAACTTTGCCCGCGTATTTTTCGTCGGTTGAAACACTCGGAAACCGCAAAAACGAATAATAATCCTGGAGATAATCGTCGCGCATGATTGGAAAACTAAACGGTTTTTGGTTGTTTGCTATTACTTCCGCTGCAACCGGAGTCGTGCGAAATATCCGAACGAAGCGATCGCCAGCACGATTCCGTTAACTTCAAATTCCCAAAGCGTGGCGTGGGCGAGAATCCAGACGATCGCGATAATCGCGAGCGCGGGAATGATGTTCATTCCTGGAAAATTGAAGCCGGCGCCACCGCCTTCCGTTCGCACGTCGCGTTGCACCAAAAACCAGCAGGCTGCGCAGCAAAGTAAATACATCAAGAGCACTGCAACATTCGAAAGCACAGCCAATTGCTCGAAGGTTCCGCTCACCGACATAGCGAACGCGAGGACGGCGTAAGTAACGATCGCGACGTCGGGTGTCCGATAACGCGGATGAACATGCGCAAACCACGCCGGGACCGAGCCGTCGCGTCCAAAAGCGAAAATCATTCGGGGCGAGCTCAGGATGTCACTGGTCACAAAACCAAACGCTGAAATTGTTGCGCCAGCGAGCAAAACCGTTCGGCCGGTATTGCCGAGAAATTGAAACGCTGCTTCGGCCAGCGGCGCGTCTTTGTAATTCGCAATTTCGTTTCCAAGCACTCCCTGGCCGACGATTTGGATCAAAAGGTAAATGATCGTCGTAATCAACAGCGCCAGATAAATTGAGCGCGGAACGGTCCGCGCCGGATTTTTCACTTCGCCGCTCGGAATGAGCGCGACTTCAATTCCAACAAACGCGAACATCAAAACAACCACGCTCTCGCCGAGCGCCTTGCTTCCCGGCCAGGCCGTGAACGAAATATTTGCCGGATGAACGAAAAAAATTCCTACGGCTAAAAAAAGCAGGATGGGCAAAAGTTTCGCCAGGGTCACAAACGTCACGGCGGCCGCGCCTTCACGAACACCGCGAACATTGATAAA
Organism: uncultured Verrucomicrobiae bacterium; assembly: GCA_963800015.1. GTDB lineage: Bacteria > Verrucomicrobiota > Verrucomicrobiia > Chthoniobacterales > UBA10450 > AV40. Next base: position 114,202 of record CAWCZE010000010.1, read on the forward strand.
GACAAGGACGCCGTAAACAACAGCCATCGCGATTATCCGAATGATCGGATTGTTCAGAACGGGCAGAAGGCCGGCGACAGAGTTCACAAACACATTCACGACACCCGCGACCGCGCAGATCGCGGTGAGACAATAAAGAATGCCGGCGAGAAATCCGACATAACGTCCGAATGCAACTTCCACGTAAGCGTAAAGCCCACCGGTCAGCGAAACGCGGCTGCCCGCGATTGCGAAACAGGTCACAAATAGAACCATCGCCAGCGCGCAGCAGACAAATGCAAGCGGCGCGGCCGCGCCGAGATTCCTAGCGACAAGCGAAGGCAAAACAAAAATCCCGGCGCCGATCGTCGCGTTAACAATGTTCGCGCTTAGGCCGGGTATTCCGATCGCGCGGATGAGCTGATGATCGACTTGCTCGGCTTGCTTGATTTCCGTCGCGGATTCGCCGGGCATGGGCGGGATGGTGCCGGAATCGGGTGGCGGAGGCAAGCCGGAACCGGCCGGCGCTAAAATACCAAATGTGGGGGTTAGGGCCGCTTTTCAGCCCACAAGTTGTGTGATTTTGCTTGTCACGGCGCTTGGGTTACTATATTGCCCATAAGGCTGACAGTTGGGCCCCGCCCACATGCACCTACAATCGCTCGAACTTTTCGGCTTCAAGTCGTTTGCCGACAAAACTGTCTTCAATTTTCACGAAGGCGTTACCGCAATCGTCGGCCCTAACGGCTGCGGCAAATCCAACCTGCTTGATGCCATCAAGTGGGTCCTCGGCGAACAGTCCGCCAAATCTCTTCGCGGCGGCGAAATGGCCGATGTGATTTTTAACGGCACCGATAATCGTAAGCCGCTGAGCTTCGCCGAAGTTTCGCTCACCTTCACCGATTGCGCGTCGGAATTGAACGTGGACTGGCACGACGTTCGCGTCACGCGGCGCGTTTATCGCGACGGAAATTCCGAATATCTCCTCAACAAGACGGTGTGCCGTTTGAAAGACATCCAAAATCTTTTCGCCGATACCGGCGTCGCCCGCTCCGCTTATTCGATGATGGAACAGGGTAAGATCGACATGATCCTGAGCTCGCGGCCGGAGGATCGTCGCGCGATCTTCGAGGAAGCGGCCGGGATCACAAAATACAAATCGCAAAAGAAGGAAGCCCTTCGAAAACTGGAGGCGACCGAGGCGAATCTTCTGCGCATCGGCGATGTGATTAAAGAAGTGAAGCGGCAAATTGGTTCGCTTCAACGCCAGGCCGGCAAAGCGCGGCGTTATCAAGCGCTGCATACCGATCTGCGCGTGCTCGACACGCACCATTCGAGGAAACAACTCGCCAAACTGGAAGCTGATCTCGCTCAGTGCCGGGCCGAAATCGAAAAGATCGCGGGCTCGGAGCAGTCCGGCCGCTCAATGATTGACCAAAGCGAAAGCGAATTGGCGACCGAACGCCAGGCGCTCGACAAAATCGATATCGAAATCGCCGACATCCGCGCGGAAGCGCTGCGACTCCAGAGCGAGATGGCTGCGCACAAAAGCAGGATCGAATTCAATCGTCTGCGCAAAGACGAGCTCAATGATCTGATCGAGCGCGCGCGCATGGACATTGCCGCTGCCGAAACCAAACGCAAACAACACGCGGCGGAGATTCTCGAGAGTGACACGCGCATCAAAGACACGCAGCACCTCCTGCAATCCAAGCAGGAGGAACTCGCAAAGGTTGCGGAGGCGCTCGATCAACTCAGGGCGCGCCGTGAAGCCCGCGAGACTGAACGAAAAAACGCAACCGCGTCGCTTTCAAAATTCGAAAGTCGAATCGACAAGCTCGAAGATGAATTGGCTGGGCTCACTGCTCGTCGAGAGTTGACCGAAGAACAAATTCGGGAACTTGGCTCTGAAATCAAAGAGGCCACGAAAGCTCGCGAGCAACTCATTGCGGACATCGGCGCCGCGCACGAATCCACCGAGTCGGAGCAGAAGAAACTGGACGAACTGCGCACCCAATCTCAATCGATCGAAGAAAATTTACGGCGCGAGCAGGAACTCCTCGCCAAAGCCGAGAGCGAGGTCGCAGGATTGGACCGGACCTTCGCTGAAAAACGTTCCACCCTGGAAATTTTGCGCCAATTGAACGCCGAGGGTGAAGGACTCGCCCAGGGTTCACAGGCAGTTCTCAAAGGTCTCGATGATCCGGAACGTTATCGGGAGGTGATCGTCGGCTCACTTGTCGCGCAGATCGATGTTGATCCCAAATTTATTCCGGCGGTGGAGGCCGCGCTTGGCCGGAACTTGCACGCAGTGATTTTGAAAGGCGTGCAGAGCGCCGAGGAAATTCTATCGCGCTTGACCAGGAAGAAGCTCGGCCAGGCCGCGTTGTTCGTCTCAAAACTTGGCGTCTCGGATCACGAATCAGTGCGCAAGAGTCTCCCAAGAGGCGCGTTGGCTTGGGCCATTGATAAAGTCGTGACCCCACGCGCGCTTGAACCGCTCGTGCGCCAATTGCTATCCGGCGTTGTGATTTTCGCGAAGTTCGATGACGCGATCGCCGCAAGACAGGATGAGCCAACTCTGGCCATGGCAACGCTGGATGGTGAATTCATCTCCGCGGAAGGAATCATTTTCGGCGGTAGCAGCACGGTGAAAGCCGATTCATTGCTCGCGCGCAGAGCAAGGGTGGCGGCGCTGGAAAAGGAAATGGTCGAGTTCGAAGCCGAGCGAACAATGATCATAGAACAGCGCGATCAGGCTAAGGCCCGCGTCGAGGCCGCTTTGCGTCAGGTGGACGAAATGCGTGGCCATCATCAGGCTGCGCACCTTTCGCATTCAACCTCAGCTCACAAGATTTCGCTGCTGCAAGCCGACGAAAAAGAAGCGGCCCGCAGGATCGAAAATCTCAAATCGGAAAAAGCAACGCTCGAGCAGCAAATCGAAACCGCCAGCGAACGGGTAAGCGGCCTCGAAGCGGAACTCGACTCTGCACGGAACGAACTCGCTGAACACCAGGCGGCGCAGCATGACGCCGAGAATGATGAAAAAGGCGCGCGTTCAGACGAGGAAAAGACAGTCGAGTCGCTAAATGATTTACGTCTGGCGATCGCTACCACGCGTCAACGCCTTGAAAACCTGGAAGCGCAGAGGCAGCCGATGGCCGCGCGCGACGCAGAGCTCGCGGAACTGATCGGTTTGCGGAACGCCGATATTTCCAATTACGAGCGCAAACTGGCAACGCAAACGCAGGAAAATCAGGACGCCGAGTTGGCAATAAAGGAGCAAGGCGCGCTGGCGGCGGAGAAAGAAGCACAGGCTGCCGAAATCTCCTCGCAACGCACCGAACGTTTCAAAGCGGTCCAGATCCGTGAAACGGAGCTGCGCAAATTTCGTGATTCGCTCACCGAGCTACAGGAAACGCGTGGACATCAACAGGTCCGCGAATCGCAATTGCAGATGCAAATCGATAATCTGGCGGAAACAATTTCGCGTCGTTATCAGATCGATCTGCGCGCTTTCGCGCCGGACGAAGCCGAATTCGACAAGATCTTGCGGGCCCAGCTCAAAAGGCGGACCGACCGGCCGACGGGCGACGATACAAATGTTGATGAAGCTGCGTCGACATCATCGCCCTCGGATAGCGCGATCCACCAGGTCGCTGATGTTAACGAACGAGAACTGCAAAATCTGATCACCGATCTCACCCGTCAGCTCGATAACATGGGGCCGGTGAATCTCGACGCGGTCCAGGAATACGACGAATTGGAAGAGCGTTACAAATTCCTCGAGTCGCAAAATACCGATCTTACAAATTCGCGTCGCGAACTGCTCGACGTCATCGCGAAAATCAATGCAACGACCAAGACATTGTTCGCCGACACTTTCACGCAGATCCGGGCGAACTTTAAGGAAATGTTTGCCGAGCTGTTTGGCGGCGGTCGCGCGGACCTGGCATTGATGGATGAGAACGATCCGTTGAACTGCGGAATCGAAATTTCGGCGAAGCCGCCCGGGAAGCAGCTGCAAAGCGTTTCACTGTTGAGCGGCGGAGAGCGCGCGATGACCGCGGTTTCGCTGCTGTTCGCGATCTACATGGTCCGACCGAGTCCGTTTTGTGTTTTGGACGAAATTGATGCGCCCCTGGACGAGAGCAACATCAACCGGTTCTGCCGCATGCTCGACCGGTTCATTAGCCAGAGCCAATTTGTTATCATCACTCACAACAAGCGCACGATTTCCAAGGCGGACATCCTTTACGGCGTAACAATGCAGGAACGAGGCATCAGCAAGCTAGTCGGCATGAAGCTGACTGCGGCGCCGGCAGCCGAACAAGGCCCTGCGACGTCGCCGCAACGCGAACCGGTTACTTCGCAACGACAATTCGCATTGGCTGAAAACGGAAACGGCCACCAAACCGCGAGCCGCGGGCGATAGGTGGATCGGCTTCTCCGAAGGCGATTTTCTGTTCAAACGCGTTAGGGACAACGCGGTTCCACCTCGCAAAAAAATTTGCGCGCGACTGGCGTTCTTGGGTAAAATTCCGGGATGCTTCAAACAGCGCAGCGAGGTAAAAAATCGAAGAAAGCTGCGCCGGAAAAATCGCCAGGAGTGCACGATCGTTTCGTGGAAGCGTTTCGGTGGATGCTGACCGCCCGCATCCTCGAAGATAAACTGGCAAGTCTCTATCGCGGCGGAATGATTGTCGGCGGCGTTTACCTCGGCCGCGGACAAGAGGCGGTCAGCGCAGCCTGCGGAATGTTTTTGCACAAAGGCGATGTTTTTGGACCGCTGATTCGCGATCAAGCCGGACGATCCGCATTCGGCGAACCGCTGCTCGACGTTGTCCGGACTTATCTTGGCTCGGTCAAAGGTCCAATGCGCGGCCGGGACGGAAACATTCATCGTGGTCGGCCGCTCGATAACCAATTGGCGATGATCAGCCATCTCGGATCAATGATTCCGGTGATGGTGGGAAAGCTCATGGCGAAACGGATGAAGGGCGAAAAAGATTTCGTCGGCCTGACGACAATTGGCGAAGGTGGAATGCAGACTGGTGCATCGCATGAAGGGTTGAACATCGCGGCAGTAGAACAAGTGCCGTTGGTGGTCGTCGTTACCAATAATCATTGGGCGTATTCCACGCCTAACGAACGTGAGTTCGCGTGCGCAAACCTGGTCGATCGAGCGATCGGCTATGGTTATGAAGGACACAAAATCGACGGCACTGATTTGAACCAATGCCTGGAAGTGATTGAGACGGCGGTGAAACGCGCGCGCGCCGGCCGGCCGCCGCAATTGGTTGTGGCCGAGGTTTTACGTTTAGCCGGACACGGCGAACATGACGACGCGAGTTATGTGCCCCAGGACATGAAAGGTCAGCCGTTCGCACAGGATTCGGTTGCGCGAACTGAGAAATTCATTCTCGAAAACGGGTTGGCTGATGCCGATGCAGTGAAGCAAATGCGTGCCGAGATTGCTAAAGAAGTCGATGAAGCCGTGGCGACAGCCCAACAGGAAGATCCGCCGCAGCCGCGCGAAGAAGATTGGCGATCAATGTCGACAGGCGATTTACTGGACAAGCCTCAACTCGGTTAAACCTAAAATCCGAATTTCGAAATCCGAAACAAATTCGAATGATTCAAATTTCAAAACGAAAACGCGGCGTTTCCGATATTCGGATTTCGGATTTCGTGCTTGTTTCGGTATTCGAATTTCGAATTTCGAATTTTCTCTCGTCACTCGTCACTCGCCACTCGTCACTTTCATTATGGCCGTTACCTATTTAGAGGCGATTCGCGAGGCGCAGACAAAACTGCTGCGCGACGATCCGCGCGTTTTCATTTACGGACAGGACATCGCCGGCAAATTCGGCGGCGCATTCAAAGCGACGAAAGGGCTGGCGGAGAAATTTCCCGGGCGAGTTTTAAACACGCCAATCAGCGAAGATGCGATGGTCGGAACGGCGATTGGTGCGGCCTTGGAGGGAATGCGGCCGATTGTGGAAATGCAGTTCGCCGATTTTTCGAGCATTGCTCTCAATCAGATTCTCAACAATGCCGGCACCCATTATTACCGGACAAATGTGCCAGTGCCTATAACCGTCCGGTTGCCGTCAGGCGGAACAAAAGGGAGCGGGCCATTTCACAGTCAGAGCATGGAAGGGCTGTACTCGCACTATCCCGGCATCGTCGTAATGACGCCCGCTACAGTGGAAGACGCTTACACAATGTTGATCGATGCCGTCGCGATTGATGATCCCGTCGTCTACTGCGAGCACAAATATCTTTATTACCATCTCAAGGCGGAGGCGTTGCCGAAAGACAGTTTGCCAGTTGGCAAAGCGCGAATCGTTAGGCCGGGACGCGATCTGACAATCGTGACATACAGCGCGATGCTGCACGAAGTGATTGGAGTTGCGAACGAGTTGCAGAGTGATGGATTTGAAATCGAAATTGTCGATCTTCGAACCGTGAAACCGCTCGATACCGCGACGGTGCTCTCGTCCGTTGCTCGGACCGGGCGTTTACTTGCGGTCGGCGAGGCGTTTCCGTGGGGCGGTGTCACCGCCGAAGTGATCTCGCGCGTTACCACTGAAGGTTTTCACCTTCTCGATGCCGCGCCTGGCCGGATCAACGCCAAAGATACGCCGATTCCGTATCATCCAAACCTTTGGAGCGAGCATCGGCCGAATCGGCAAACGATTTTAACGAAAGCCCGCAAAATTTTGCAGGAGTAATAACCCACCTCTCAACAACTCAACCCCTCAACTTCTTCTTCATGCCTCAAGTTCCAATCACCATGCCGCAGCTCGGCGAATCAATGGCCGAGGCAACGATCGTCTCGATCAAAGTGAAACCGGGCGACAAAGTTTCCGCCGATCAGGAAATTATCGAAGTCGAAACCGACAAAGCCGTGATGGGCGTGACCACTCCATGCCCTGGCGAGATCGCAAAGATCGATGCGGAAGTGAAAGGCACCTACACCGTTGGAACGGTCCTCGGTTATGTCGAAGCGAGCGAAGCCGACGCCGCGCGATTTCAAAAACGCGCGCCGGAACAGCCGAAAGGCGAAGTGGCAAAGGAAATTCCCGGTCGTCAGGAAGAAGCTACCGCAAAGTCCGGAAATGGCAGCGGTTCGCACTTTCAAGTCGACGATGTCGAGCTTCCCCAAATCGCGACCGGCGTCGAAACCGGACAACGCGGAGGCCTGCCCGTTCCGGCGAGCGCGAAAGGCGCAGGATATCTTTCGCCGCGAGTTCGCGCGCGCATGGCGGAATTGCAATTGACCCAGGCCGACCTCGCCGGAATTGCGGGCACGGGCACGGCTGGTCGCCTGACGATCAAAGATCTCGAAAGTTTTCTCAGCTTCAATCGAATCGCAGCCGGCTGAAAAACCGAGCGCGATTCGCACTGGCGTCGCCGACGCGATGCGCCGGAGCTGGACGCGACCACTGGCAACCGTTGGTGTTTCTGTTTGCCTCGACCCCGTTCTGGAAGATCGAAAATCGCGGGATCCGAAACCCGGCCCGGCGCTTTATGCATTACGCGCCTTGGCTCTCGCGCTTGCCGAACAACCCAACGCCGCAGCGCGACTAATTGGGGGCCGCGCCATCGGATCGAAGTCAATCGACATCGGCCTCGCGGTCGAAGCCGGCGAAGGAATCATGGTTCCGGTGATTCGGAACGCCGACAAAACATCGCTGGCCGAGCTCACAACTAAATATGCTGAACTTGTCGATCTGGCGCGGCGTCGCCGGTTAACAAGTGACATGACTGTAGGGGGCGTCGCATCGGTCTCCAATTTCGGAACTTTCGGACTCGATTGGGGAACGCCTATTCCCCTGCCCGATCAAACGATGATCCTCGGTCTCGGCGTTGGGAAAAAAATGCCGGTCTGGGACGAGTCGAAAAACGAATTCGTTCCGCGAACTGAAGCGCAAATGACCTTGAGCTTCGATCATCGCAGCCTCGACGGCGGCGGCGCAGGGCGATTGGTCAAGCGTGTGATCGAATTGCTGGAAGATCCGACGAAGTTGTAGGGTGTTTCGGCGAAACGCCGCGCGGTCTGATATAGGCGCCCTACAATTGCAATATTTGCGACGGTCAGAGACCGCCGCTACAATTTCAGAGCGATGCATACGGACAAAGAATTCGAGTTGAAGCGTGATCTGGAGGTGATTTTGATTCCGGCCGGGCAGAAATACACAGTCCCGGCGGGAACAAAGGGCGTGATCACTCAAGCGCTGGGCGGCAATTACACGATTGCGACCTCCTACGGACTGTCGCAGGTCGCCGAAAAGGATTTGGATGCGCTCGGTTTGGAAAAGCCGAAGACGGAACCCAGAGAAAAGGCCGCTTCCAAAACAAACGGCGAAGTTTCGGAAGACGAAGTCTGGACTCAGCTGAAGCAATGTTACGACCCGGAAATCCCGGTGAACATTGTCGATCTCGGTTTGGTTTACGATTGTCGCCTGATCAAAAAAGATGACGGCGGCACGCGCGTAGAAGTTAAAATGACGCTGACCGCGCCCGGATGCGGAATGGGTCCTGCCATCGCCCACGATGCCCAAAGCAAGATCTTGTCGATCGACGGTATCGATGAAGCCGACGTGCAACTAGTCTGGGATCCGCCATGGAACCAGAATATGATTAGTGAAGCCGGGCGAATGAAACTCGGCATGGTCTGAGTCCGAGCCGGACTGCAGTTAGGCCGATTACGGCCAGGATTTTTTTACCGAGTTTTCGGTGCTGCCGCTCGTTTGGCCCTCAATCGACCAGGTAAACTTCGCTCGCTCGGTTTTGCCGTAAGCGTCCGCCCAATCAGTCCGCGGCGCGGGATCCAACGCTACGGTGTGCTCGGTCCTATCATCGGGTTCGACAAATGCGCTGCCGCTTGGAAGCTGGAACACACGTTCAAACAGCTTTCCGCCCGATGTCTCGACGGTGAAGTTAATCGCCGGATATTCCATGCGATTTGGAACGTTGATCCGATACGATAACTGTGCGCTCTGATAATCGCGATCACCGGGAGAGCCGCGCGGCGGCTGAAATTTCGTCAACGTCAGTTCTATCTTTGTCGGTCGAGAAACCGCAGGCGATGCTGTTGGGGTCGGTGTTTCGGCCGCTAATGGTGGTGGAGAGGGTTTTGGTGTCGATGTTGCAGTCGGTGACGGAGCAGAAGTTGGGGCAGCCGAGACGCTTTCCGCCGGGCTCGAGGACATTTCAGGCGAAATTTCTTTTGGGGGCGAGAGCGTACTCCGAGGTGTCGCGGTGCTGCTCGGCGTCGGCGATTTTGTCGTTTTAATCGGCTTCTCTGAAGCGACAGGCGACTTGCGCGTCGACGTCGAAGACTTTGGTTTCGCGTTAGGACTGGGCTTTGGCGTGGGAGATAATGCACTGCGATCCACGCCGAGGTGAGAATTACGGCCAACAGCCGCCCCGGTCCTGCCCACGGTGGCCGAAGGATTCGCGCGGGGCTTGAAATTCGAAAAAAAGGATTTCTTTGGAGTTGGGGTCGGGGTCGGAGCGGCCCGAAGCGAAATGGCCACGAAGAGCAGAGCAATTGATATTGGAGAAAAAATCCTTCGCGACATAATCCGGCTTTGCACAATTTTTAGCACCTTCGTACGTTCGAGCAATGGGCAATACGTGGCCGAAAAAGTTTGAAGACGTTTCTGCTGGTCCTTTGACGGCGGGGATGCGAGCTCCGCGGCCCAGACCGTCTCCTTAATCCGCGCTGACATTCGCTCGCCGCCCACTATAATCGGGCGCCGTGGATGCGCCCAAAGTCCAGCGCGGGACAGAGATCGCGCGCAAGATTGCGATCGTTTCAATCGTGATCGGTTCACTGATGCCGCCGTTGTGCATGAACATTGGCGCTTACGCACAACAAGCGGGGTTGTCGGGCGCGATTCTGCAACTGAACCGGCAATTCCCATCGTTTTACGCTCTGTTACTCTGTCAGATGTGGGGACTTTTTTCCTACATCTCACCTTTCAATTTCACCATTAACTACCGGGTGGAACTCACCAGCGGTGAGAATGTCGATTTGCACGACTTTAAAAAAGAGGCGGCGGGAAAGTGGCAATCCATTCTCTTCCATAACGAACCCAAGGCCGATTTGAATTTTTATTCCAACCCGCGCGCGATGCGGGAGTACATGGAATACTTGATCCGCACCAATGGCCTGGATCCCGCGGGCGTTGTGCGGCGCACAATTTATTTGCGTTACCGGACCGTACTTACCCGTGAAGAAGCGGCCGCAGCCGGCACACACTACGCACCCGAAGCCGAACGTGTTCTCGACAGCTACTAAAAAGGCGCTCGGGCGTCTGAACGAATTTTTCTTCGGCCCGGATAACACCTCCTGGGACCTGGTCCGCATTGGTGCCGCAGTCACCGTGCTATTGCCGTTAATTTTTCTCGGCCTGTCAGGAAACTACCAGCGACTTTACGGACATTGGGGAATGCTTCCGCGCAACGCAGCAGTCGACGTTGTTTATTGGCCGGGCTTTCTCTTCTTAATGAAGGCCGATCCCGACTGGATCTGGAAAATTTATTGGGCAACGCTCGCGGCCGCTCTCTGTCTCGCCGCCGGTTTGTGGACGCGAATCGCCGCCGCCGCCACATTTTTTCTCTACGTCGCCACCGTCCAACGAAATCTGATTTCGTTTAACGGCGAATGTGGAATTCTCGCGTTCGTTTTAGTCGCGTTGGTATTCTCGCCTGCACCGCAACGCTGGTCCGTCGATCATCTCCTTTTCAAAAAGCCGCTGCCGTCCCGAACCGAATCGTGGGCGGCGCGATTTCTCCAGTTCAATGTTTGCATGATGTATTTTTTCACCACGATCGGAAAGATCCTCGGCAAATGGGATCTCGGTTCGGGAGACATTTGGTACCAAATCACTCTGTCGGATTGGTTTCGATTTCCAGAGGTCGAATGGTTTCGCGCCCGATGGGTTTGTTTACTCGCCGTGCATGGGTCGCTCTTACTCGAAGGAACGTTCGCATTTTTGGTTTGGACCCGGCTTCGACTGCCGCTCGTTTTAACAATGATCGCGTTTCATGTGGTCATTGCGGTGTTGTTTGCCAACGGAGTGCTGTTTTTCAACATCGCGGCAATCGTTGCCTTGTGCGGATTTCTTAAGAAATCCGATTTTGGCGGGACACAATCAGCCGCGGCGCCAGAGATAGCTGCCGCCGGAAAGAAAGTCTTTCCGGCGGCACAAAGCGGCGCCTAAGTCCGAGCTGCGCTATCTAATTACCGGCGACGCCGACGGCGTTGCTTTACCTTTCGGTTTCACCGTTCGAGACGCTCGAGGCGTTCCTCTTCCTCCATGATGCGGGGTCGACGTGATCGTCGGCCCGGGCGTTGGCGAATGACGCCGTTTCGGAATCTCCGGCGATGGCGTTGGACTGTTCGTCGGTATTCGCGGTGACGTTGTCGGCGATGGCGTCACGGGAGGCCGAATCGTGGTCAAGCTTGGAGGAGGCGGCGGTGGCGGCGTTTGCGGGAACGGCGTCACCAATGGCGGAGGCGGCGGCGGTGTCAGGACAAACCCGCATCGCTTTTCCGCTTCTTCCTTGCTGCCGTAACATTGACCGCCCTTCTCCTGACAAGCCTGCACGCTCATGTGCCAGACCTCGTTGTGATAACAGCACCAGCATTGTGGAATCTCAGGCCGGCAATTTCTCACGGCTTCTTCGCGAGACGGATAACATTGACCTTCCCTTTGCCGGCACACCTCGAACGTAGTCTCAATGACTTGTCCATTGATGCAGCACCAACATTTGCTTCGACAATGTCGCAGGGCCTGTTCGCGGGTCGGATAACATTGCGCGCCGTACTCTTTGCATTCGGCAGCGTTCACGTGCACCACGTGTCCGTTGATGCAGCACCAGCAGAGATCGCGGCAGCGTCGCTCCGCTTCTTCTTTAGTGGGGTAACATTGTCCTTCTTTCTCGCGACACTGCGCCGGCGTCGTATAAACAATTTGCCCGTTGATACAGCACCAGCAGCCTGGTGGCGGTTCCGGCGGCGGCGGCGCGGGTGGAACGTAAACTGTTGGCGGTGGCGCTGGCGCCGGGGGTGGCCCATACGTCGGCGGTGGTGGCGGCGGCGAAGGTGGCCCTACGGGCGGCGGGCAAGTTGGGCAACAAGGCAGCGGCCAATTCCAGCACGGCGGCGGTTGAGGCGGACAGGGCGGATGTTTACCAGGAGGTCCGCACCATTTGTAACAACCGCAACCCGACTCCCAGCACCAGCCCCCGCCGTCTTGTTTCCAAACCCATTGGCAACATTCGTAGGACCACTGGCCGCCGGCGACCTCGACCGGAGTAAGTTTGAAGGCGTGCTTGTCGCCGTTCTTGGTCAATCCGTCGCCAATGATGACGCAAGAATCACTGATTGTTCGCGCGAGAGTCAGAACTTTGAAGTCGCTCTGCCCGAGATCGCAGAGCGTGTTCAAATCGTACATTTTGTCGCGGACATACAGGAACGCGTGTTCCGAATTGTCGCTGGTTGTCGATGAGCCAACGATCATTCCGGCGGCATTTTGGCCGTGTCCGCTGACGTTGTTGGCTGTGGTGGTGTTACCGCCGAGAGTTCCGAGGTCGGTAACCGTGAATGTAAGCTCGCCCTGAGCTTGTGCTAACCCTAGCAGAAAACCGCATACCGCAGCTAAGCTGACTTTGTTTCGTGTTTTCATGGGTGGTGGGTTTCATAAACCGGTGCGAAACAACGGCCTACAGACAAGGGAATCGAGGAGCAAGAACAAAATCCAACTTTCTCGGCGCGATTTTTTTTTGGCGCGAATCGGAATTTTAATTTCGGTTCGCACGTTGACAGACCATGCATGCGCTGCTTTCATACGGATTCGCGCGCGCGAAATTTCGATATGCCAACAACCGAAGTTATTTTAATCGACAACGTGCCCGGCCTCGGCGCCGAGGCCGACGTGGTCAAGGTGCGCCGCGGCTATGCCCGCAACTATCTGCTTCCGCAGAAGAAAGCTTACGAAGTAACTCCGGTGGCGTTGCGCCAGCTCGACAATCTGAAAAAGAAGCGCGCGGAACGCGAAGCCGGCGAACTGAACGACGCGGAAGAGCTTTCCCGCAAGATCGGCAAAGCCCATCTCGTATTTACTTTAGCAACCGGTGAGTCCGGCAAAGCATTCGGATCGATCACGGCCCAGGATATCGTTAACCGAATGAAAAACGAGCTCGGGCTGGAAGTCGATCGGCACAGGGTCATGCTCGAGCGTCCGATTAAGGACACGGGCGAACACGAAGTCACGATCAAGCTGCATCACGACGTGACAGCTCAATTCAGATTTGATGTAAAATCGGCAGAGGCGCGCAAAACGGAAGCGGAGCCGACGGGCGACCATCCGAAAAAAGAGCGCCGCGGATTTTTCCGCAGAACCAACGAAGAGAAAAAAGAAGAGTAATTAATGGCGACTCAACCGTCCTCCGGGATAGGTCGAGAGCCTCGCAAGTCAGGGAATGGCGCTGGCCGAGGCTCGGCGGCGCGAAGCGGAGAAAATGTTATTCCGATTCCGCGCACAGGTTCTGCGCAGGATATTCACCGGCCCCCGCCTCACAGCGTCGAAGCTGAGCAAGGTGTCTTTGGCTCAATGCTGATCTCACCACGCGATGCGATCGCGGAAGTCGTCGAAAAAATAACGGATGATTATTTTTACGTTCCGGCGCATCAGACGATTTTCAATGCGCTGGTCGAGCTCTGGAATGCAGGCGCCGCAATCGACCTGATCACATTCACCCAGAATCTGCGCGACCGGAACCTTCTCGAAACCGTAGGCGGCGCGCCGGCAATCACAAATCTGTTCACGTTCGTTCCGACGGCTGCAAACGTCGGCTATTACATCGAGATTGTTCGCGATAAGTACATTTTGCGATCAATCATCGCCGCCGGAACCGAAAGTGTGCGGCGCGCCTACGAAGAACAGGACGAAGTCGGTAATCTTCTCGACGAAGTAGAACAGAGAATCTTTGCCGTCGGAGAAGATCGCTTCAAGGGCAAGATGCTTTCCATGAAAGACCAGGTCATGGAAGCGATCGAATCGATCGAGAAACTTTACGAGCGAAAAGGCGGCATCACCGGCGTCTCCACGGGTTTCGTCGAGTTCGATCGCATGACCAGCGGAATGCATCCGTCGGAAATGATCGTGATCGCGGCGCGACCGAGCATGGGAAAGACCGCATTGGCCATGAACATCGCGGAGCACGTAGCAATTAATGAAAAGCTGCCCGTTGGCGTCTTTAGTTTGGAAATGAGCAGCCAACAGCTCGTGCAACGGCTGCTTTGCTCACGCGCCCGTGTGAACCTGCAAAAAGTGCGAGACGGATTCCTCGGCGAACGTGATTTTCCAAGCCTGACCGCAGCCGCGTCGAAACTTGCCGAAGCAAAGATTTTTATCGACGACACGGCGAGCCTGACGATCCTGGAGTTGCGGGCAAAAGCACGCCGGCTCAAGGCGCAGCAGGATGTTCAGCTCATTATTATAGACTACTTACAGCTCCTGAGGTCGACGTCCCGCCGCGCCCAGGACAACCGGCAGCTTGAAATCTCGGAAATTTCCGCCGGCCTGAAGGGATTGGCCAAAGAATTGAAAATCCCCGTTATCGTCGTGGCGCAGTTGAATCGGCAGCCTGAGCAGCGCACCGGCGGTAAGCCCCGTCTGAGCGATCTGCGGGAATCGGGATCCATCGAGCAGGACGCTGATTTGGTGGGTCTCTTGGTCCGGCCGGAGATCTACGAGGAGGACGAAGACGCTCGCGCTGAAAAATCGGGCGAAGCGGATTTAATTATCGCCAAACAGCGAAACGGCCCCGTCGGTGAAATTCCTCTGACCTTCCTGAAAGAATTCACCCGGTTCGAAGATCGCGCCCGCAACGTTACCGAGCCGGAAGAAGCGTTTTAAGGTAGCGGCGATTGACCTCAATCGCCATGGCGGCTCGGTGAGCCGCCGCTACCTGAGCGATTTGGCGGCTTCGACGACGTGTTTAGCGTCGATGCCGAACTCCTTCATCACTTCGGGACCCGGCGCGCTCAAACCAAACCGATGCAGGCCAATGACCTTTCCATCGAGTCCAACGAATTCATACCAGACATCTGGCACGCCGGCTTCGATGGCGACACGTTTGCGGCATGAGGTAGGCAAAACCTCCTCGCGATATTCCTCCGACTGGCGCCGGAACCGCTCGAAGCACGGCATCGACACGACCCGGACCCCATCGCCCAATTCTTTCGCCGCCGCCAGGGCATGCTGCAGCTCGCTGCCGCACGACATTATAATTAGATCGAGTTTGCCGCTCTCTTTCTTCGCGATGTAGCCCCCGCGCAAAACGCCTTCACGACGCAGTTTTACATCCAGATCATTGAGGATCGGAACGACTTGGCGAGTGAGAGCAAGGAACGTTGGACCGTCTATGTGCTCCATCGCAGCCGCGAAAGCTCCGGCCGTTTCTTCCGGGTCAGCCGGGCGAATTACGTCGATCTGCGGCATTATTCGAACGCTGCTGATCGTTTCAATCGGTTGATGGGTCGGGCCATCTTCGCCGACGCCAATCGAATCGTGAGTAAAAATGTAAGTGTTCGGCAACTTCGACAACGCCGCGAGCCGGATGGATGGGCGGCAGTAATCCGTGAACACGGTAAACGTCGCTCCCGAAGCACGGAAAATTCCGTGATAGGAAATCCCGTTCATGATCGCGCACATGCCGTGTTCGCGAATCCCAAAATGGATGTTGCGGCCACCGGGCGTGTCCCTGGTGAAATCGCCGCCGTCTTTGATGTAATTCAATGTCGAGCCGTGCAGATCGGCGCTGCCGCTCATGAGCAACGGCACAGCCTGAGCGATCGGCTGAAGCGCTTCGCTGCCCGCTTTTCGGGTCGCCAGTTTTGCATCCTTCGGAAATTCCGGAATCTTCGACAACAAGTCGGCCGGCACTTTTCTCTCAATTCCGTCTTCCAGAAGCTTCGCCTTGTCCGGATTTTTATTTTGCCAATCGCTGTAGGTCTTTTCCCAGCGATCATACTCGGCAATCAGCTCTTTCTTGTGACCGGCAAAATAATCGTAAGTTTCTTTCGACACATAATAGTGCTCGTCCGGCAGGCCGAGAGCCTTCCGGTCGGCGTCGATATATTTCGCGCCGGCTTCGCCATGCGCTTTGTAAGTTCCCGCAACCTCGGGGATACCCTTTCCGATCAAGGTGTGGGCGATGATCAGCTTCGGCCTCCCGTCGTTGTTCTCTTTCGCGTTGTTCAGGGCGTCGAGGAACGCCTGCATGTCATGGCCGTTGATCGTCTGAACGTCAAAACCGTAAGCCTTGAATCGCATCGCAGTGTCTTCGCTCTGACTCGCTGTGGCCGGAGCGTCGAGCGTGACTGCGTTCGAATCGTAAATCAGGATCAAATTATCGAGACCGAAATGGCCGGCGAAAGCGCTCGCTTCGGAGGCAACGCCTTCCTGCATGCAACCATCGCCCGCGAGACAAATGCAATGTTGATCAAAGATTCGATGCTCGGGAGTATTGAATCGTTCAGCCGCCATTTTCATGGCAACCGCAATTCCGGTAGCGTTACCGATTCCCTGACCGAGCGGCCCCGTTGTGCACTCCACTCCGGGCGTTTCAAAAAATTCCGGATGTCCCGGCGTTTTCGAATGGAGCTGTCGAAAACGCTTTATCTCGGACATCGGCAAATCGTAGCCGCTCATGTGCAGCCAGGCGTAAAGGAACATGGAGCCGTGCCCGGCCGAGAGAACGAAATAATCGCGTCCAATCCATCTCGGCTTGTCCGGATTACATTTGAGCGCGTAACCGTAGAGAACTGCACCGATTTCGGCGCAGCCCAGAGGCAGCCCAAGATGTCCCGATTGGGAAGCTTGCACGGCATCCATGGCGAGGCCGCGCGCTTCCGTAGCGGCGCGGGAAAGAGCTTCAATATTTAGACTCATGAGGACGAATTACTTTATGGTTTTGGACTGCAGATTACGCAATCTCTTTCCCAAATATCGGCCAAACCGACGATATTGGAGCCCCAAATCAGTTCGGGTCCTGTAATGTTGAATAACTTGTGAATAAAAAGCTCCAAAAGGGCCATTTTGTTCACACCCTTTTGTGAATAACGGCTTAATTTTCCAGCTCCCAGTGCGCTACTTTGTCCTGACTCGATGAAGCTCTCCGAAATTCCCGCGCTTCTTCGTGAGATCGGCGTTTCGCCGGTAAAAACCCTCGGGCAAAATTTCCTGCACGATCACAATCTCGCCCGGTGGATCGTCGATCAAGCAAACATCGCAGCAGATGACTACGTCGTCGAAATTGGGCCCGGGCTGGGCGCGTTGACGGAATTTGCATTGGAAAAGGGGGCGCGGGTTCTCGCAATCGAGAAAGACAAACGTCTCGTTGAATTTTTACGGGAAAGATTCGCAAATCAAAACGTAGAAATTATTCACGGCGACGCGCGCGAGTTCGACGTGCGCACGTTGTACGCGCAATCGCGAGTAAAGTTAATTGGAAATCTTCCATATTACATTTCGAGCCAGCTGTTGATAAAATTTCTCGAATATCCGAGTCCTATTTCGTTGTGGCTGTTGATGTTACAAAAGGAGCTCGCAGCGCGGCTTGGCGCTAAGCCGCGCACAAGCGATTACGGCGCGCTCACTTTGCAAATTCAATTTCATTATCGTGTCGAATATTTGCGCACAGTATCTCAGAACGTTTTTCTTCCCAAACCCGACGTCGACTCAGCGATCGTGCGTCTGACACCACGGGGCGAACGCGAGTTACCTGCGTGCGATTACACGGTTTTCGAGAAACTCGTTCGGCGCGGTTTCTCTCAACGGCGCAAGCAACTTGGCAAACTCCTTCGACAAGAAGGCGCGGACTGGGAAACGATCGTCGCTGCGCTTGGATTGAATCCACGTGCGCGAGCGGAGGAACTCTCGCTCGAACAGTGGATTGCTCTCACAAGCTGCGTCGCCCCGGTAGGCCCCGCGAAGGACGATATTGGGCCGGAAGAACAGTTCCAAGTCGTTGACCAGCGGGACACTGCCGTGGGGTCCGCGCCTCGCAGCCAGGTGCATGGGGATAACTTGCTCCATCGGGCCGTTCACATCCTCATTTTCAACTCCCAAGGGGAGGTTTTTCTCCAATTACGCTCCCGCTGGAAAGACCGGCACCCGATGCAATGGGATTCGAGCGCTGCCGGCCACGTAGACGCCGGGGAGACATACGATCAGACGGCTAATCGCGAGCTCGAGGAAGAGCTAGGCGTACAAACGACTCTCGAAAAAGTCGCGAAATTGCCAGCCTCAGATCGGACAGGCCAGGAGTTCATTTGTCTCTATCAAGGGCGCTACGATGGTCCGATGCGATTGAACCGCACCGAAATCGAAGCGGGTCGTTACTTTCCGCCGTCGGTTGTCGACGGCTGGATGGCCGCACGACCGAACGAGTTCGCGCCCGGCTTCGTGGAATGTTGGAAGGTCTGGCGCGAAAAAACTTCTTAGCGCCGTCGCCGACGAGACGTCGATTTCTCGCCACGTTTCGGTGCCCGGCCCATCGCGGAGCGTTTAAATTTTCGCGCTGCACGGCGAGCGCCCTCTTTGCCGCCGTAAAGCGAATCGCTAAACATTCTCGTCACCGCAGCTTTCCCGCGCAAGAAATGCACCTGGAAGCCATGGGTTTGTTTCTTCGCGCGCGCCCTGGTGTCGATGCGGCGAATGTTCGGTTCAGAATCAGGATTAGATCGTCTTCTCATTTGCCCTGCCTAACAGGTACGTAAAACCGCGCGAGAATCAATGAGTCGCGTTGTTTTTATCAATCAAAGCGGTTTTTTCCGGAGACGGCAGGTTCCACGCCCGCCATCTCTTTTCGTATTCTTCCGCCGGCAATAGAACGTAACACGGATGCTTTGCGGCCCTTAGCCACGCCACCATCTTAACCAGTTCCGGCTCCGCCATCGTGGTGCAGCCGGTAGTCGGATGATTGACTCCGCGCCGAATATGAAAAAAAATCGCGCTGCCCTGCCCCGGCACAGGTGGATCGGAGTTGTGACGGATCTCCACCAACCAGTGATAGGCAAAATCGCCCGACCGCATCTTTTCATGGCTGTAATTGTCCGGTGGATTTTTGGGATCGATCACAATGTGCCGATTGTAATTGGGCGATCGCGAATCATCGCTCCAGATATCAGCTTCACTGACCTGACGATACGGATAGTCGCCGCCTGGCGGCAATTTTGGATCGTAACCGAATACTTCCCCGATTGAAAAAATTCCGGCGGGCGCTCGCCCATCGCGTTCCTTTTTGTGCAATCCCGCTTGTTCCTGACCCGCGATACCACTGCCCCAGGCCAGCCCACTCTTGCCGAACAAAACCGGAATCGGCGAGCTGACCGGGTTCCAATTGTCGTTGGAACGCTCAAACCGCTGCAGTCTGCCGTGCATTGAATTCCAGTCCGGAGCAATAGCGAGAATCAGCTGGCTGCAGTTCGCCGGGACACCCTCGGCACGGGCAGTGCTTGGTCGAACCGCAAGCATGGCGATTAAAAGTGCCGCCAATATTTCGCGGCGACAACAACGTTGGAAAATTAACATAAACATTCTAAAGCTTCGCAAATCTAGCCGCTCAGTTTATTGATTTCTCGTTCGTGAAAAAAATCTGGGCCGTTCTCATCCTTTTTGCAGCTGTCTTCATTAGCTATGCGCCCGCTCTGCGCAACGGTTTTGTCTGGGATGATACGGCTCTGATTCTGCGTGACCCGCTGATTCGCAGCTGGCGGCTGATCACCGAGGGCTTTAACCATTTTCTTTTCATCGACGCAACGGCTTCCGATTTTTATCGGCCGCTGCAAAGACTCACTTACACCGTCGACTATGCGATTGCGGATTTCAACCCGGCTTCTACCACGCCACCAGTATTCTGTGGCACGCCTTTGCCGCCACAACGTTTTTGGTCTTCGCCGAGGAATTGTTGTCCAGCTTTGGTCTGGAACGAGTTCGCGCTCGCACCATCGCCTTTTTCGCCGCGCTTGCGTGGGCCGTTCACCCGGTCCAAAGCGCGGCCGTCGTTTACATTTCTGGCCGGGCCGATCCTCTCGCCGCAACTTTTGGATTTCTCGGCCTTTTCTTTCTTATTCGAGCGAATCAAGCCGGCGGCAGCCGTAAATTGTTTCTCTTTGCCGCGAGCGTAGTCGCGCTGCTGTTGAGCGCGTTCAGCAAGGAAGCCGGCCTGATATTTCCGCTAATCGGGATCATTCTGTTTGTGCTCCAAAAAAATTTGCGGGAGTTGTGGAGACTCGCGCTGGTCACAGCATTTGTGGGCACGATTTATTTCGCTCTTCGTCTTGGCGCCGAGCACCAGCCCGCCCCAGAGCTAACGCCACCGCCTCCGGTCCTCGTCCGGCCAATCATTATTGCCCGCGCGGTCGCCGAATACGCCGGTTTGATCGTTTTTCCCTGGAATCTTCACATGGATCGCGATGTCGAAACCCAGCCAACCGGCTTCAGTGAGGCCAGTCTCGCGCACTCGGCATGGCGGGAACTTCAAACCCTTCTCGGGATTGTTTTGATCGCCGGGTATTTTTATTGGATGTGGCGCAGCCGCAAACGCAGTCCGGTGGTGTTCGCGTGCCTGTTGTTTGGATTAATCACCTACCTGCCGGTTAGCGGAATCATCGCGCTTAATGCAACCGCGGCGGAACACTGGATCTATTTGCCGACCGCTTTTCTGTTTTTGGCGATCGCCCTCGAATGCACGTCTATTCTTCGAATCGGTTCAAGCTCGAAGCCGGATTCATGTTATCGGGACCGTCGCATTCTGCGCCTGGTTCGCGTTTCTGGGTTGCCGCACCTTCGCGCGGACTTTCGACTGGAAAGATCAGCGGACGTTTCTCGAACGGACGATTGCGAGCGGGGGCGATTCGGCACGAATGCTGATCAATCTCGCCGCCTTGGAATTGAGCGAGGGAAAACTCCCGGAGGCGGCAACGCATTTGCACACTGCGTTGCAAAAGAAGCCAGATCAGCCGCTGGCGGTGATCAACCTGGCGGCGGTGGCGTTGAAACAAAACGACTTCAAACAGGCGCGCGAGCTGTTAACTCGGGCGATCCAGATGCCTGTGGTTGACGCGGAGGCGAATCAGATGCTGGCCGTGTTAGAATACAAGGAGAACGGAAAAGTCGATCGGATGCGAATGCGTCTGGCTTCGCGTAGCGGAATCCCAACCTGGACGATCGAAAAGAGTTACATTCAATTGTTAGACCAAACCGGCGCGCGGAGCGCCGCGATTAACGAATTGCTCTCTTGTTTGCAAATTCAGTGGTACCGCGCCGACAGTTGGGTTCTGCTGAGCGAACTCGAAACGGAAGCCGGCCACGCGGATCAGGCCGCCAACGCACTCGCTCAGGCTCGCGCGTACGACGTCCATCTCGCGCGACCGTAGATCGTTAGGCCATCTAAGGGAAAATCCGACGAAGCGGTAAGACTCCGGATACTGAATAGCGGCTGCGATAGCTCGTCAGTCCTTCGTATGAAAACATCTCTGATTTGCGGAGCGGCGCTGGCCATTCTGGGCGTGGCAGCGGCTCCTTTGATCTCTCAAGCCCAGACTTCAAGCACGTCGAGCAGCTCGACCTATGTGGAAACGAGCAAGATTGTTGGAACGAAAGTCAAAAGTGGAAAAGGCGAAGATGTCGGCGTTGTTAAAGACGTTGTGCTGGATCGGAACAACGGCTGCATGGCCTACACCGTTCTCTCAACCGGCGGCAGCGGCTCGCGGATCACAGGCCAAAGCAAACTCGTGGCTGTGCCATGGAGCGTTTACACCGTTTCGCCGGACGCGGGCTATCTCACGGTCAACGTGGAGCGGGATCGCATCTACAACGCGCCGGTTTTTGAGTACCTCGCGGATCAGCGACACCGCTTATACCTCAAGCATCTATTCGCACTTTGGTGTGGCAGCGGGCGTAGGCGTGTCCAGCGCGACAACAACCACAACGGCGACAACGACGAACACCGGGACAACAACGAACGCCGGCGCAACTACACAGGCTCAAGGCGGTGCTTACGCTTCGCCGTCGGCGTCACCGGCAACAACCGCGTCAGCCGCGCCAACTGCTTCGGTTTCTCCAAGCGCATCAGGCTCACCGAACCCCAATCTCACTCCGCCTGCGAATTCGCAGTCTTCTCCGCCCAGCTCGTCCGACGCAAAAGCAACCGCATCGCCGAGATC
Organism: uncultured Verrucomicrobiae bacterium; assembly: GCA_963800015.1. Taxonomy (GTDB): domain Bacteria; phylum Verrucomicrobiota; class Verrucomicrobiia; order Chthoniobacterales; family UBA10450; genus AV40. Next base: position 136,439 of record CAWCZE010000010.1, read on the forward strand.
ATCGGGACATTCGAGATCGGGCGAATCAGCCACTTCATCGCGTCACAAAGGCCAAGAAGCGAATGGGGGCGGAAATGAGGAATCAACCTCGGACCGTAGTGGCACCTCTTCAGGCAAGAAGAGCAGCACTCGCAAATCTTCCAGCAACGAGGAATCGTCAGCTGAAAGTAGCGAAAGTCCGTCAGGTAAAAAGAGTTCCCACAGAAAGAGCTCAAACGAGAGCTCGAGCGAGACGGCTCCAAGTCCTGGAGAGCAGGAATAATCTAAATTGCGCGGCGTAATTCGCCGCAGATCAAAAACCGCGGGGATTTCGATATCGCCCGCGGTTTTTTTCGCGAATCGTCAAGCCGCAGAGGTAGCTTCTTCGACTCTAGCCGTATCTGCCGCCAAATATTTTGCGCCGAGAATCCAGGTAACGCCGGACGCAAGGATAACTGCCGATACAAACAGGAATGCGACGCGAATATTGCTGTGGCCGCCGATGTAACCGAGCAGCCAGAACGCTTGCACATCGCCCAACGCATGGATGATGAGAATATTGACGGCGAACGCGGTGGCGCGCACGACAGGCAAGGAAACATTGGCGAGCGCGGTGTTCGATGGACCGGTGTTCAAAAAGAGCAGAAAAATTGCGATAAACATCGCAACCCAAGCCGCTGGAAATGGAACGTAGAGGCTCACCACGAAAAACGGACATGCGATCAGCATTCCGATTCCTGAAACCCAAAAGTAAGACGCGGGAAAACGTGGACGAAGCTTGTCGGCGACAATTCCGCCAATGATCGTTGAACTCAAACCTGCGACTACGGTGATAATCCCAAAAATTGATCTCGCCGCGGCAGGGCTCTGATTGCGAAAGGCGAGATACTCGGAAATCCAGAATCCCAGTCCTCCCAGAGCAAAAGTCATCAACGTCTGAGCGATGCAATTCATCAGATAAGAGCGGGTTTGAAACAACCTCAGATAATCTTTGAATCCTCGGCGGGACGCTCCTTGCATCAGATAAGGCAGCGCGACGCGCGGATCGCGTTGCCAGAAACAGAGTAGCCCGAGAATCAGTCCCGGCGGCGCAACCATGTAAAATGCCCATCGCCAACCCCAATGCGCGCCCACTGCGCCGCCAATCACATATCCGAGCGCGCTGCCGACCGGAATCGCCGCGCAAAAATACGCCATGATACGACCGCGATTTTCGATCGGGTAAAGATCAGCGAGGATCGTCGGCGCCGCGGGTCCGTAGCCGCCCTCGCCTATTCCAACGCAAACGCGGGTGGCGAAAAGCATCCCAAATGTAGCGGCCAGTCCAGAGACGCCCGTCGCCACGCTCCAAAGAATGACCGCAGTGCCAACAATCAGCCAACGCGAAAACCGATCGGCTAAAAATCCTAGAAGCGGAGCCGCGAGCATGTAGGTCAGCAGAAATGCCGATCCAAGAAACCCGGTGTCTCGCATCGCGTTGGGATCACCTGGCGCAAAGAATGTTGCTCGAATTTCCGGCTCCACAGCCGCCAGCACCTGGCGATCGATGTAGTTGAACAAATTGATCGTCAGCAGTAGAACGAGCGCGGTCCGAGCGGCCGAGCGAGAATGATCACTTTCCATCCGAGAGTTTGCCGATTGCAGACGAGCGCCGAGCGATTGTAAATCATAAACGATGGCTTCCACCACAGTCCGAGAGCGGCTGCTCTATTTTGTCGGCATCGCGTTGTCCCGATGTGTTTACCGGGTCGACGCTCATGGCGCGCGTAACGTGCCATCAGGCGGCTGTTTGCTTCTGCCAAACCACATTTCGTGGGTCGACGCGATTGTGCTTCAACTCGCCTGCCCCCGTCGCATTCGTTACGTCATCGATCAGGAATTTTATCATAAGCCGTGGCTCAAGCCTTTGCTGCAAGCGGTTGGCTGCATTCCTATCGACACGCGACACGCGCGCTCTGCAATTAAAGCTGCGACGGAACAACTCGCAGCGGGCGAGGTGGTTTGTTTATTTCCCGAAGGCCAGCTCACGCGATCTGGGACATTGTTGCGGTTGCGGCGCGGCTACGAGTTGATCGCTCAACATGCCAACGTTCCGGTCGTTCCGGTTTGGCTCGACCGATTGTGGGGATCGATCTTTTCCTATCAAGGCGGCAAATTTTTCACCAAATGGCCAAGAGAAATTCCTTACCGAGTCAGTGTCGCCTTCGGCAATCCGCTCGAACCGGCCGCGGCAGATATTCCTACCGTTCGCGAAGAACTACTCAAGCTTGGCGAATTCTGTTACAGCCGCCGGCCGTTATTGAATCGACATCTTGCCGAAGCGTGTGTCCGCGGTCTGAAACGGCACCGATTCAGCACCGCAGTCGTCGACGGACTCGATCACACTGAATTAAGCCGCGCGAAATTATTGGGTGCGGCCGTTGCTCTCGGTCGCTTCCTGCAAAAAGAATTTTCCGATCGGCGAATCGCGATCGTTCTGCCGGCGAGTAAAGGTTCGATGATCGCGAACTTGGCCGTCGTGCTCGCCAATAAAGTTCCGGTCGATCTCAATTTCACGATGGGCCGCGCCGCAAATGAGTTTTGCTGCCGGCGCGCGGAATTGAAGGTCGCAATCACAGCGACGGCGTTCATGGAGCGGCTCAAAGATTTTCCGTGGCCGGATCGCGTCTTGAAACTGGACGAGCTCATGCCGCGTTTGAAATCGCGGATCCTGTTTTGGTGGATGATGGCGATTTTCTGTCCGACGTGGATTCTTCTGCGGCTGCTCAAAGTTCCGAAAATCGGAGGCCACTCGGAAGCGAGCCTGCTTTTCACCAGCGGGAGCACCGGCGACCCCAAAGGCGCCGTATTGAGTCATCGGAACATCGTCGGCAACGTTTCCCAATTCCGCGAAATGCTCGATGCAAAGAAAGACGACGCTATCCTGGCGTCGCTGCCATTTTTTCACAGCTTCGGCGCAACCGTCACCTTGTGGTATCCGCTGATGGAGGGCGTTCGCATTGTCACTTATCCGAATCCGCTTGAAGTCGCGAAGAACGCCGCGCTGATCGAAAAATACAAGCTGACGTTACTCCTCGCTACGCCCACGTTTCTGCGCGGCTACTTGCGCAAAGTCGACCCGCAACAACTTCGAAGCCTGCGGCTCATCATAACCGGCGCCGAAAAACTTCCGGTCGATCTCGCCAAAGCCTTTGAAGAACGATTTCAGCAGCGCGTCTACGAAGGCTACGGATTGACGGAAACATCGCCCGTCGTCAGCACGAATTTGCCCGACCCAAAGCCCAAAAACGGCGAACCGATTCAACCGTCGAGTCGTCTCGGTTCGGTCGGCAAAATGGCTCCCGGAATCGCGGCCGAGATTCGCGACCCTGAGACCGATCGAAAACTTTCGTTGCACGACACCGGCATGATCTGGTTTCGCGGCGTTAATATTTTCGAGGGTTATCTCGACGATCCGGAACGCACGGCAGCTGTTCTGCACGAAGGCTGGCTGAAAACAGGCGACGTCGGCCGCTTCGATGAGGACGGTTTCCTTTACATCGAAGGGCGGCTTGTCGCGGTTTTCCAAAATCGGCGGCGAAATGGTCCCGCATGAATCGGTTGAACAGAAAATCGTCGATGTCCTTGGCCTCGCTGGAAAAGATGAGCGGTTGATCGCGATTATGGGCGTGCAGGACGAAGCCAAGGGCGAAGCTCTCGTTCTCTTGAGCGCCTTCGACGCCGATCTTGCCCAACTGCGCGACAAACTTCGCGATGCCGGCCTTCCGAATTTGTGGATCCCGAAAAAGATCTGCCGCGTCGAATCAATTCCGGTGTTGGCCTCCGGCAAACTCGATCTCAGAAAATGCCAGGACTTGGCGACGAAAATCGAAAATAGCCCAGCGCTTTAGCGCTGGGTCCACAGAACACGGATTAACGGCAATTCTTTCCCAGCCTTAAAAGGCTGGAGTATTGTCGAAAGATGCGACAGCTCTTTCATTCAATCTGCAATCGCGCGGCATCGCTTTTCATGAAAGCGCTGTTTGGATACTCATCGCGCATTCGGGTGATCGGGATTGAAAACACGGAGTGGCCCGGTGGTTTTCTGCTCGCTTCAAATCACATCAGTCATTTCGATCCGTTGATCATCTCAGCGGTCGTCCGGCGGAAAATCGACTGGATGGCGATGGCGGAGTTTTTTCCGTTGCCGGTCGTCGGAATGTTTCTTCGCGCGGTGGACGCCTTTCCGGCCGAACGAGACCGGGCCGATCGCAAGACGATTCGCACGGCGATCGAACGGCTGCACAACGGCCGCATCGTCGGCGTTTTTCCTGAAGGCGGGATTCGCGACGGCGCCCAATCCTTGTTGCAAGGCGCACCACTTCGCGCCGGCGCATCGACGCTCGCGCACATTGCGCAGGTTCCAATTTTGCCCTGCGTTATTTTGGGAACCGACCGGTTATACGCGAAGCGCAGCTGGTTACCCGTTCGCCGCACGCCGGTCTGGATCGCGTTTGGCACTCCGATTACGCCGCGGCGCGACGTGGAGAAATCCGCCGCGCGCAAGCGAAGTTGAATCCGCACTGACCAATGCATTTCAAAATCTGTATTCCGAACTGCGCGCGAAATTCCAGCTCACCGCTGACGATCTCCCCCACCCGCCGCGCGAGCGAATGAATGGCAGACCCGGCGGCACAGCGCCGACCGGACGCGGCAGCGCGGCATTTTTATCTTCGTCGCTTCACCGCGAAAACCGTCGATTTCGCCGTCTGCACGTCGATGAATCTGCTGCAAGCGCGGCATAATTTAAACGGCCACAGCGCCGAAGCCATGGAGCGTTATGTCGTCGGAGTGCGAAAATCTCACACCGCGTGAATATTTCGCCGCACCTAACGACGTCGGCTTGGCGAACACAATCGGAGGTCCAAACGGCACATCTGCCGCGTGGCGAAGTCCCATCGAAACGAAATTTGCGCGTAACAACACGGCGCACGCCGAATTTTTTCCAAGCGCACATCCCCGGACCGCGCCGACCGTGTTCATGCTGCACGCGCTCATGTCAGCAGCGGATATCGGTTACCGTCGTTGGGCGACGCAATTCAACAAACTCGGTTGGAACGCATGTTTTGTTCACTTGCCCTATCATTATTCACGCGTGCCCCGCGGTTACTGGAACGGCGAGCTCGCTATCACCGCCGATTTGGTTCGAAACGCCGAAGGATTACGTCAGGGCGTGATGGAGGTCCGGCAATTGATCGCCGCCTTGCGCGAACACGGCTGTCGCGAATTCGGAATTCTCGGAACGAGTTATGGCGCATGGATCGGCGCATTGCTCGCCAGCGTCGAAAGCGATTTGCGTTTTGTCGCGCTCATGGCGCCGATCGTGAATGTCGAACACGCGATTTGGCACAATCCAGGCTCGGCCTCCATGCGGCGCAAATTGCGACGGGCGAACATCGACGCCGGAGCTGGTCGCGCGGCATTATCATCTCAGCTCGCCGCTTCATACCAATCCAGTATGCGATCCTATCGCGTGTGCTATTCGTCTCGGGCGAATTTGATTTGATTGCGCGACCCGACGGACATCGAAGCGATCCACAGAAAATGGCATGGCTCGGAATTATTGCGCGTGCCACAAGGCCATTTCGGTTATCGCATGATGCGTGAGACCGTCGCGCGTCTCAAAGAGCGCCTTTGATTGGGTTGAGTTAATCGAGCCAGGCTTTGGACGCGAGCAACTGGCGGAATTGTTCATTGTCGATCGAGAGCGGCGGCAACCATTCGCCGATCAGCTCGCGCTTCCACCAGCCTTGCTCGCCCAGCGGCGCGAATTGATAACGATACAACCGCGCGCGGACGAAATGCGGCGGCGAATCCGGAAACGGATTGTTGGCGAGAAGCGACAACGTGTTCTTGTCATTGTGCAAAAGTTTCCAGACGAAATGGAACGTCCACGGATATTCCGCGGGCGTCGCCATCGCGGCGAACCAGATTTGCCAGTCGATTCGCGGTTGATACGGCGCGATGAATGCCGGACGCCGGTTGGGATCGCCCGGTTTGGCTTCGAATTCGTATTCTTTCCATTTGGTTTCGCCGGTGATGACTGCGTCGTCGGTTCCTTCGAAACACAATTTCGTCGCGCTCGCGGCCAACCGTCCCGAACGCGCCGTAGGTGTTCACCAAATCGAGCGGATCGAACGAGGAATTCATCAATTGTCGGCCGCCGGCGAGATTCATCACCGGCGGTATGCTCAGCCACGCCACCAATGATCGCCAAGGCGACGGTGATGCCGTTGCGGATTCGCGACGGCTGCGATTGCGCCGCGGCTTTCTCGGCGCGCTTGACCAGCGCTTTCGGCAAAACGCGGCGAAGGAACGTGTCATCGAAGCAGGCCAGAAACGGAATGATCGTGAGATAATTCAGAAACGACAGATTTCCGCTGATGATGAGGAGCACTTGAAACAGGACGAGCAGCACGCCCGCGATGTGACGCGCCGTGCGCGGGCCAAATGAAAACCACGGCACGATCAGCTCGACGAAATGGTTCCAAGCACTTCGAGTTTGTGAAACCAATGCGGCAAGAAATGCAGATAACGGCTGATCGGGTTCGGGATCGGCTGCGTTTCGTAGTGGTAATACATGCAGGTCAGATCGCGCCAGCAATCGTCGCCGCGCAATTTGATCAGCCCTGCGCCGACCATGATCCGAAAGCCAAGCCAGCGAAAAAGCCAGAACACCAAAATCGGCGGACGCGATTTTGGAAATGGCCGCGGATCGATCAACGGGCAGAGAAAGATCGACAGGAATCCGGTCTCGAGCAGTTGGATCTCCCAGCCGTAGCCGTACCAAATGTTGCCGATATGAACGATCGACATGTAGATGATCCAGAGCAGCGCCAGGAGGATCGCGTTCGCGTAGCCGGCGAGAACGATCAGCGACAAACCGAGACCGACCCAGGCGAAGATCGACAGGCCTAGATCGGAAACGCCGAACCAAAACAAGCGTCGGCAAATGCAACATTGCCTACGTGCGCGAGCCGTAATAGACTGTGGACGCGCGAGAGAAAATCGTGCGCCGGCGTTAGGCCCGTGGCGCCAATCAACGGCACGAGTTGATTCACTGCGACCAAAAACGCGATCGCGTAAACGAAACCAAGCAGCCGCAGAATGACGAACCGCGTCAGCCAATAATCATTTCCGCGCGCGAAAAATTTCTCGATCTCGTCAGTTCATTCGCCGCGGCAAGGTTCAATGCCGACGACCTCAACGTCCAACGCTCAAATGCAGGATCGTTGACAGCCGATAGCGATTAATCGTTCTTCCAAACTCGCGCCAGGGTAGCTCAGTGGTAGAGCAGGGGACTCATAAGCCCTTGGTCGGGAGTTCAACTCTCCCCCCTGGCACTCCCCTACTCCTTCTTTTTCGCAACATACGGCGCCAGATCCTTGTTCGCTTCCTCGCAGCGCGGCCATGAAACAAACGCCGTTCTGTTCTTTCACCACACCGGTCCAACGGTCTTGATCGACATAACGCCAGCCGTTGAAATGTTTGGCTCGCCCGTTTTCGGATCGCGCTCCGCTGGAAACAGAAAGAACTGCATCTTTTTCTCCACCACCCAAATTTGCGCGACGCGTTGGCCTTCCTCGTCGTCAAACATGCGGCAGCCGATCGTCTTCAGATCGGCAAACTCTGGAGGCACGTCGTAATGCGCCAGCCGATGTTTCATGAACAGATAATCGCCAAGCGCGCCCGCGTTTGTCTTTACCGGATCGAGCAACATCGATTTGTTCGAGCTTGCAGTCGTCAACAAGCGAAGCGCGGTGCTTTGCCCGGGAAAACGATTTAACCGATCGACCAGTTGAAAAGTCACGATCACCGCGATCACCAACGCGGCGATGCCGTGGCGAGGAATACCGGATTCTGCACGTATTTCTTCCAGGTCCGGCGCCGCGGCGCAATGAAAGATTCCGTCGGCATCCATTCGATAATCTCCTTCGGAATTGGGATCGCCTGAACGAGTGCGCCTGCCGCTTTATCAAAACTTTGCTGGACTGCGAACGCTTCGGTTTTGCGCGCATGATGCACAGCAGTTCGAAGCCCACGCTCGTCGATATGATCATCCCGAAGTGGGCGCGCAATGCAGCAGCATCTTGTCGCGCTTTGAAAGTTGGGAGGTCGTCGTGCTCATGGTTGGATCGCCGGCATCGTTGCATCCAACCAGGCTTGAAATTGGCGGCGACCATCGCAAAGCAGCTTCGACAACTCCGGGGCTTTCAATTCGGTCACCGAAAGCAAATCGCGATGACTGAATTCGTTGAGAAAAAAAAGCGCCATCGCGGTGCGTTGCGGATCAGGCGCGGCTGAAATCCAAACTGCAAGCTGTTGCGGCTCGAGTTTTTCGATTTGTGACGGACCCCATGCCGCCAATTCCTCCTGTTCGAGATCGACGTCTTCTGGCTGCAAAGCCTGTTCGCCGGCCTCCAGACATCGCCAGCGCGCGTTTCGAAAGAACCAGAGCCGATCACGCGGCGCCTCGCCGTCGGCGGCCTGTTGTGCGGCTTCGCGAAGCGTCGCGTGAAAAACCTCCTGCGCTTTCTTGGCGTCCGCCAGCATCAGAAAGCAAAAGCGATAAAGCTGCAGCAGATCTTGTTTCTCTTCGGCCACCCGAAATTCTCCGGCGGGAATCTTGCGCGCCTGACGTAGATCGCAACTGAAAGGTAGGGGCGAATGACCTCAATCGCCCGTGCGAGCCGTTGAGGTCAACGGCCCCTACCTAAAGTCTTTATTCTGCGCGCCACCTCTTCGGCGTTCTCGCGGCTGTTGAACGCTGAGACTCGGAAGTAACCTTCACCCTGGGCGCCAAAACCCGCGCCCGGCGTGATGACCACGTTAATTTCGTTGAGCATTCGGTCGAACATTTGCCAACTCGTCAGACCAGTTGGGGTGCTGACCCACACATACGGGGCATTTTCGCCGCCAAAAACCTTCAATCCGATTTCTTCACACGCCTTGTGCAAAATCTTTGCGTTGCCCATGTAATGATCGATCAAGGTGCGGCATTGTTTGCGGCCCTCATTCGAATACAGCGCTTCAGCCGCGCGTTGCACCGGATAACTCACGCTGTTCGATTTCGTGCTCCATCGCCGATGCCACAGCGGATGAAGGGATAGCTTTTTTCCTGAATCCGTTTTTCCCATCACCGATTTCGGCAGAACCGTGAATCCGCAACGAACTCCGGTGAATCCTCCAATCTTCGAAAAACTGCGAAACTCCATCGCGCATTCGCGCGCACCATCGAGTTCAAAAATCGAATGGGGAATCTTCGGATCCGAAATGTAAGCTTCGTAAGCGGCATCGAACAAAATCAGTGCATCGTGCTGCCGCGCGTAATCGATCCAGCGTGCGAGCTGTTCTCGACTCGCCACCGCGCCCGTCGGATTGTTCGGGAAACAAAGGTAAATTAGATCGACGTGGTCATTCGGCGGTTCGGGAACGAAATTGTTTTCGGCTGTGCACGGCAAATAAACAATTCCCTCATAGCTTCCGTCCTTCCGCGGCGCGCCGGTATGACCCGCCATCACATTTGTGTCGACGTAAACCGGATAAACCGGATCAGGCACCGCGATCTTGTTTTGATCGCCGAGAATGTCCAAAACAAACCCGCAATCGCATTTCGATCCGTCGGAAACGAAAATTTCGTCGTCCGCGATATCGATGTTGCGATCGCGAAAGTCGTTCTGCGCGATGGCAGACCTGAGGAATTCGTAACCTTGCTCCGGCCCGTAACCGCGAAACGTTTCCCGGCGGCCGAGCTCGTCCGCCGCGAGTTTGATTGCGTTGATCGCCGCCTGCGGCAGCGGTTCGGTGACATCGCCGATGCCGCAGCGGATCAATCGTTTCGCGGCGTCCGGATTTCTTTCGCAAAATTCCCGAACCCGCCGCGCGATCTCGGGGAAGAGATAGCCCGCCTGAAGCTTGAGATAATTTTCGTTTAGATAAGCCACTGTTGTAGCGGCGTTTGTATCAAACGCCGAACTAATACATAGGCGCTCGCCGCGGCGAGCGCCTCTACAAGTTTTTGCGGGAAACGATCGCGCTCAGGAATAATTTTTCGCTACCGCGTCCCAATTCACCACGTTCCACCAAGCCTTGATGTAATCGGGCCGGCGATTCTGATAATTGAGATAGTAAGCGTGCTCCCAGACGTCCACGCCGAGAATCGGCGTGCCTTCGGCTCCGGCAATTGCTTTGCCCATCAGCGGGCTGTCCTGATTTGCAGTCGAAACGATTTCCAGCTTTCCGCTGCCGCTCTTGACCAGCCAGGCCCAGCCGCTTCCGAAACGCTTCGACGCCTGCGTCCGCGAATTTTTCTTTGAATTGATCGAATCCGCCGAACGTTGATTTGATGTCGTCGGCCAGTTTGCCTTTCGGTTCGCCGCCTGCGTTCGGGCCCATTATTTTCCAGAAGAACGAATGGTTCGCGTGGCCGCCGCCGTTGTTGCGCACGGCTGCGCGAATATCTTCCGGAACCGAGTTCAAATCGCGAATCAGGTCCTCGACCGATTTGTTTTCGAGATCGCCTTTGCCCTTGATCGCATTGTTGAGGTTCGTGACGTAAGCCTGATGATGCTTGCTGTAATGGATTTCCATCGTGCGCGCGTCGATGTGTGGTTCCAACGCGTTGTAGTCGTAAGGTAGTTTCGGTAATTCGTAAGCCATACAAACACGTTAGGCCGCGACGATTGCCGGTCAATTGTCACCCGACATGCGGTTATCGATCGTGATTAACACCTCGCTTCAGCGAGGTGGCCGGCCGAACGCAGGAAATCGCAAAACCGTTTAAACGGTTTCTGCTCTCCTATTGCCCCGCATCACCCGGTTAAAACCGGGTGTTAATGAAATTATCTCGCTTGATAAAATCCCGGCTGGGTGATCTTGCCCGCGCGCATGTTCACGTAGGTCGCGAGAGCCAGGAGCGGGAAATTTTGGCGGTACATGTCGTACTTGAGATAGAACACGCCCGGAAATCCGGTGCCGGTAATTTCCGGTTCATCCCATGAACCGTCATCCTTCTGGGTGCTCAAGAGAAAACGGAGACCGCGTTGAACGCTGGTGCGATTCAAATCGCCGCACGCGCAAATGCCCATGATTGCCCACGCGGTTTGGGACGCTGTGCTTTTGCCAATTCCCTTCGTTGCTGAATTTTCGTAGGTCGCACAGGTTTCGCCCCAGCCGCCGTCGTCGTTCTGACAACTTTCGAGCCAATCTCGGCCGCGCAAAATCCAATCCTCGGTCATGTTGTGGTCGATAGCGCGCAAACCGCGCAGCACTTGCCACGTTCCATAAATGTAATTCACGCCCCAGCGGCCGTACCAGGATCCATCGGGCTCCTGAGTGTCGATCAGATACTGCACCGCATCGCGAACGCTGCGCGCTCTCGAATCGAAATTGATGTAGCCGAGTAATTCCAACGTCCGCGCGGTCAAATCGCTGCAGGTCGGATCCAGAATCGCGTTGTGATCGGCGAACGGCATGTCTTCCAGCCACGGCGTCGTGACGTTTTTGTCGAATGCCGCCCAACCGCCGTCGCGGCATTGGAAACTCATTTGCCAATCCAGCGCGCGCCGGAACGCATCTTCCAGTCCTGAATTCTCTTCCGGTTTCACCAAACGCAGCGCCATCAACACCATCGCGGTGTCGTCAACATCAGGATAGTAAACGTTGTTGTACTCAAACGCCCATCCGCTCGGCCTCACGATGCGAATTGTTATGCATCCAGTCGCCCCGGATCCGCACTTCTTTGTCGAGCAGCCATTTCGCGGCGCGGCGCAAGGCTGGATCATCGGCCGACATGCCAGACTCGGCGAGTGAGATCAAGTTGATCGCGGTGTCCCAAACCGGCGACAGACACGGTTGAATCCGAAAATCTTCGGCGTCGTCCACGAACAATCCGGCAAAATCCTTCGCCGCTTTTTTGTAAGCCGGATGATCCTTCGGATAACCGAGGACGCGCAGCGCGATCAGACAATTGAGCATCGCGGGAAAAACCGCCGCCAATCCATCGCTCCCCTCGCCGATTCGTTCGAGCATCCAACGCTCAGCTTCTTCGAGCGCGCGTTTCCGCATCGGATTGATCCGCATCGGGTGCAAAACTTTCAAGACGTCGTTGACCCGGAGGAAGAAATTTCGCCAGGTCCAGAATTTTCCGCTGCGCGGCAATCGCAAATCGCCTTGTTCGGTGCCGAGCGGGTAGAGTTCGTGCAGTTGCTTGTTGCCGGGCAGCGATCGGGTCGGCTTGAAATGGTTGATGATCGCGAGCGGAATCAGCATCGCCCGGCTCCAGGACGACATCTTGTAGATGTGAAACGGCGCCCAACTCGGCAGCAAAATCATTTCCACCGGAATTGTCGGCAGATATTTCCACGGGAAATTGTCCGAGCAGCGCGAGATAAAGCTTGCTGAACGTGTTCATCCGCGGAATGCCGCCGAGGCGCAGAATGTTTTCGCGCGCTTTGCGCATGAACGGCAGATCGGTCGAATAACCGGCAAGCTTGAGCGCGAAATAGCCTTTTACCGACGCGTTAATCTCGCTCGGTCCGCCAAAATAAATGTTCCAACCGCCGTCCTGAAGCTGGCGCTTTAAAATGTGACGGGCACAGCGTTCCTGGAGCGTGACGTCGACTTCGCCGAGCCAGTGCATGAACACCACAAAGTCGGAGCACAGTGTGCTATCGACCAGCAATTCGCCGCACCAATGGCCGTCCTGATGTTGCTGGCGCAACAGGTTTTGCTGAGCGCGCCCAATCGCGTCCGAAATTTCGACATCAGTCGCGACAAACGGCGCCTCCCGCTCCGGACTCGCGCTTCGTAATGCAATAACGTTTCCTGACGTACTCATTAACGATCTTGGATTTTGCTCAAGAGATGGATGCTTGTCACGCTCGAGTCATGACGAAAGAAACGGCTTACGAGGCTTTCGTTGCAGTCGCTTCGGCCTGAGCTTGCTTGCCGGTCAAATGGCCGTTCCCGGAACTCACGCCGTTAAAGGCGAGAGTCTCGCTGCCCCGTCCAGTCGGTTTCGGTCGTGCGGCCGAAATTGAATTTTACAGTTTTCCAGGTATCGCCGGGTTGCGCGTTCAAACCGAGGCTGGCCGTTGGCTCGTAACCGCAATGCGTCATGCAATTTTCGCAACGAGGATCGCGGGCCACGCCATCGACGACGCCGTATTTGTCCCAATCGACGTTCTCCAGCAGCTCGGAGTAACTGGCGTAATGCCCGGTGCCGTTGGTGCCGACCGCGTCGGTCATGAAATAACACGGCGCTTTCCAACCTCTGATGTTGCGGGTCGGGATCGCCCAGGCTGAGCAGGTCAGATCGCGTTTGCCGGCGAGGAATTCGAAATAAACCGGCGTTCCGAAGAACGTGTAGCGATTCATCCAATCGTCCATCCGCCGGAACTTCTCGACCGTCAGATCGCGCGTGAGGAAAAAATTCTCCGGCTGCAAATTCAAACGCGACACCATGTCCTTTTTGGCCGCGTCGTAATCGTATCCCGGCGTAATGGTATGGCCGTCCACGCCGAGATCGGAAAGGTAATCGAACATTTGTTCGAGCTCGTCCATGTCCGTTTCTTTGTAGACCGTCGTGTTAGTGGCGACTTGATAGCCGAGAATCTTGGCCATTTTGATCGCGAGAATGCATTCCTTGAACACGCCTTCGCGCTCGACGATCAAGTCGTGGATTCGCTCCAGCCCATCGAGGTGAACATTCCAATACATCCAATTGCTCGGCGCCATCACCGGCTTGTTCGTGTCCTTCGGTCCCATTGCGGATTTCGGCGGCGTCCTTTTCCGTGATTAAATCCTGCGAGCCAACAGCACTGCCGATTTTGCCTTCGAGATCGTTTCGCGCTTTCGCCAGTCGCATTTACCAATTCCTTCGCCATCCATTCGCGCATCTTTTTGCGCATGAACATCGCGTTGGTGCAGATGTAAACGATCCGGCGCTGCTCCAGCAGTCCGTTGGTCAACGCTTCGATCTGTGGATAAATCAGTGGTTCGCCGCCGCAAATCGAGACCATCGGGGCGTTACATTCCTTGGCCGCGCCCAGACAATCTTCCAAGGGCATCACGTCCTTCATTGACGTCGAATATTCCCGGATCCGGCCGCAGCCCGTGCAGGTCAGATTGCAGGTATGCAACGGTTCCAGCTGCAAAACGGTGGCGAACTTCTTCGTACCGCGCAGTTTATTGCCGACGATGTAGGCAGCGATTTTCGTCGTTAATGCGAGCGGAAATCTCATAAAATTTAAGGGCGTGGAAAGTAACAACGCTCCCCGGCGTGTCAACCCGGTGTAGGTTGGACGAAATAGAGCCCAATCTATTGGAAATGCGAGCGAATTTCCGCAACGTCAGACCTCGCCCGCGGTTGAATATTTGAACCTTTTGCCTGCTGAAGAAACCAATCTTATACAAATACTTATGAAAACCTTACTCGCAGTCGCAATTGCCGCTGTTATCGCCGGATCGGCTTATGGCCAGAGCGCATCTCGCGAAGGTCAACCGGTCGGCCCGAAAACAACCGGGCCGGGCGCCTTTTCCCCGGCGAATTCGCCCTTCCGGAAATGGTCCACCGCGGACTTGCAGCAGCGCCGACTCGATCTCTATCGGCAGATCCCGCAGCGACAAAGCCGACGTGGGGTTCCAATCTTCACTCATCATGGTGGCGAAGCGTTCTCCGATCAGCAGAAAGAAATCTACACGATCGAGGGTGAGCTGAATTATCGTTACGATCATGGCGACAAGAGTGCCGAGCTCAAGCGCGCCATGCCCGGAACGCAGCACTAGAAAAATGTGGGAGGGACTCAGCGTCCCGACTATCGCGGCACTAAGGCCGCTCCCACATTCAGTGCGTTTGCCAGCCGCGCCGGATCAGGCTGATCGCAATCGCGGCCAGAAGTAGCGCGATAATTTTCGATACCCCGCGCAATCCCTGCCGCCCCATCAACCGCGCGAACCGCTCCGCGTTGCAAAGGGCGATCGCAACAATCGCAAGGTTCGCGATCAGCGATACCAGCGTGAAAACGACGCCGACGCTGTCGATCAGGATCAACAGCGCCGTTAGTAATGCAGGGCCGGCGATCAACGGCATCCCAAGCGGCACGACGCCATACTCATCATCCTTTTCGGTATCGATCCTTCCGAACCCAATCAGTTCACGCACAGCCAGCGCGAGCAGGACCAGGCCGCCGGCGACTTGAAAGTCGGCCACGGTAATTCCGAGTGCGGCAAAAATTCCCTTGCCGAGAAAAATAAATCCGACGGCGACCAGCAGTCCGGTTACGAGGCCGAGAAACGCCTGCTGGCGGCGATGTTGGTGCGAGGCGCTCGTCCCGAGACCCAGAAACAGCGCTACCAGTCCGATCGGATCGATCGCGACAAACACCGGAATGAACGCGAGCAGAAACTTTTGAATCATTTTGAGAGCGGATCGAATTGTAGGCTGTCTCGGTGAGACGGCTACCAAAAACGGCGTCTGACACAGACGCCCATATCAAACCCAGATGCAAAAAAATTCGATCTGTCATCTGCACGAATCTGTGTAAATCTGTGGCCTTTCTGCCCTGCTAAAATCTATGAAAACCACTTCACTGCTTCTCGCTTTCGCTCTTCCTCTTACCGTTAGTTTTGGCGCTGAAAATTTGAAGACCGTCGACGATTTTGCCGCCGCGGCGGCGAAAGCCAACGCTGTCCTCGCCCTCCCGGATTGGGAACACACGCCGGAAGCAGTCGATGCCATGACCAAGAACGCGATCGACACCGCGAACAAAGCGCTCGATCAAATCGGACAGCAGGACCTGGGCAAAGTTAGTTTCAAGAGCACAGTCCTCGCGCTCGATGATTTGAATTGGGCCGCCAGCAATGCAGAGAGCCGGGCTGTCGTGCTCAAGGAATCGAATACCGATCCTAAAGTGCGCGAAGCGGCCGAGAACTCGGTCAAAACGTTTCAAGATTGGGCAGTCGGCATCGATTATCGAGAAGACGTTTACAAAGCGCTGAAAGCGTTCGCCGACACAAAGCCAAAGCTTACCGGCGAAGACAAAAAGCTTTTCGACGAAACCATGCGGGATTATCGCCGCGCCGGTCTGGATTTGCCGCCGGAGAAGCGCAAGGAAGTTGAAGATTTGCGCAAACAATTGGCGAAGCTCGGCACTGATTTCGACAGCAACATCGTTAACGCCAAAGTCCCGGTCGTTTTCACCAAAGCCGAGCTCGACGGCGTGCCGGACAGCTTTTTCGCGTCGCCCGGCGTCAAAACCGGCGACGATTCCTACACCGTTCTTCCGAATGTCACCTGGCAGTTCGTCACCGTTGAAGAAAACGCAAAGAGCGAAGCCACCCGCAAAAAACTTTACGTGATTCACGATTCGTTAGCCAAAGACACGAATCGCACCGTCCTGAATCAAATGATCGATCTCCGGAACAAGATCGCGCTCCGGCTCGGCTATAAATCGTGGGACGATTATCAGACCGAAGTCAAAATGGCCAAGAGCGGCGCCGGCGCGAAAAAATACATCGACGATCTGATATCGGGAATTCAGCCGAAGTTCGCCGCTGAAGTCGCCGAGCTGCAAAAAATGAAAGCGGCCGAGACCAAGGATCCGAACGCGAAAATCGGCGTCTGGGACTGGCGTTATTACGGCAACCAGCTCGTGAAACAGAAATACGCCGTCGACAAGGAAGCGTTGAGAAACTTTTTCCCGTTCCAAAAAGTTGTCGATGGAATGTTCAACATTTACCAAAGCATCTTCGGCCTGAAGTTTGAAAAAATCTCCGCGCCCTACAAATGGGTCGACGACCTCCAGCTTTACATGGTGACGGATGCCGCGACCGGCGAGCCGCTTGGCATGTTTTATCTCGACATGTTCCCGCGCGAAGGAAAATTCAATCACTTCGCCGAGTTCAGCATCACCGGCGGCAAGTTGCTTTCCAATGGCAAATATCAGCGGCCGGTTTGCGCGCTTCTTTGTAATTTCCCGCCGCCCAGCGCCGACAAGCCGTCGCTCATGACTCACTCAGACGTGGAAACGCTGTTCCACGAATTCGGACATTGCCTGCATGAAATCACGACCCGCGCGAAGTCCGGGCGCTTTGCCGGCACCCGCGTCCCCGGCGATTTTGTCGAAGCGCCGTCGCAAATGCTCCAGAACTGGGTCTGGGACAAGAAGGTGCTCGATACTTTCGCCGCCGATTATCGCGATCCGTCCAAAAAAATTCCCGGCGACATCATCAAGAAGATGAACGACGCCAAAAAAGCGACCGCCGCGGTTTTTTATCGCCGCCAATTCGCATTTGCCTCGCTCGATCTCGCGATGCATGACGCGCATTCCGAAGGCGCGCAATGGGACTGCGTGGACATTTCCAATCCCGTCCTTGAGAAAGTCTTCCTCCCGATTGAGCCGAGCACGACCATGGTGACTTACTTTGGCCACATGAATGGTTATGACGCCGGCTATTACGGTTACGCCTGGGCGGATGCGATCGCTGCTGACATGGGGACTGTTTTCGAAAAAGCGCCGCAAGGTTATCTGGACAAACAAGCCGGAATGAAGTTGCGCAAAGAGATCTACGAACAGGGCGATGGCCGCGACGTCGCGGTCTCGATCGAGAAGTTCCTCGGCCGGAAACAATCGGTCGAACCGTTCTTGAAGAAGATTGGCGTCAAAGGCGGCGGCGAGAAAAAAGAAGGTGGAACGCGGTCTCCGAGCGCGTTGATAAAATAATGCGCGCTTGCGCGCGATTTGGTTAACATCGCCTTCGGAGAAGCCGATCCACCTTGCATATATGAAAACGTCGTTCTTTGCGGTTTCGTTCGTTTGTTTCGTATTCCTCTCCCTTCTCGCTCAGGACAAAGAGGCTGAGAAACTCAAACCCGCGCTCGACGTCATCACTCCGGACGCGCTGCTCTCTCATATCAAAACCCTGGCGTCGGATGAATTCGAAGGCCGAGCGCCCGGATCAAAAGGCGAAGAGCTCTCGATCAAATACATCGCCGATCAATTCAAGTCGATCGGACTCAAGCCGGGAAATCCCGATGGCAGTTATTTTCAGGAGGTACCGCTCGCCGGAATCAAGAGCGATCCGCGCATGCAGTTGGTGGTAAACGGCAAACCACCGATGGATTTGAAGGTCGCTGATGATTTCGTCGCGTCGTCCGCGCGATTGCAAAACGAAATCAAGGTCGATAATTCCGACATCGTTTTTGTGGGTTACGGCGTCGTCGCGCCGGAATACGGCTGGGACGATTACAAAGGTGTCGACGTTCACGGCAAAACGATCCTGATGTTGATCAACGATCCAGCCGTGCCCGATCCGAAAGATCCGTCGAAGCTGGACGACAAAATGTTCAAGGGCCGTGCGATGACCTATTACGGACGCTGGACCTACAAATACGAAATCGCAGCGCAGAAGGGCGCGGCCGCGGCAATCATCATTCACGAAACCGAACCCGCCGCCTATCCATGGCAGGTTGTGAAATCGAGTTGGTCGAAGGAAAACTTCGAGCTCGATAATCCTGACAAGAACATGGGCTCAGTCGCGGCCCGTTCGTGGATCACGCTCGATGTCGCCAAAAAACTTCTGGCCGATTGCGGTCAGGATTTCGACGCCCTGAAAAAAGACGGCGATCACCAGGGAATTCAAGCCAGTGGCGTTAAATGCGAAGGCGAATATCGATATCAAACAAGCGGTGCGCTCGTTTAAATCGCACAACGTGATTGGAATGCTCGAGGGTGCGGATCCAAAACTGAAAGATGAATACCTCATCTACAGCGCGCACTGGGACCATCTCGGCAAGCATCCGGAGCTTCAGGGCGATCAAATTTTCAATGGCGCGGTAGACAACGCGTCCGGCGACGCCGCCGTTCTCGCCCTCGCGAGCGCGTTCGTAAAAGCCGAGCCGCCACCGGCGCGCTCAGTCCTGTTCATGTGCACGACTGCGGAAGAAGCCGGCTTGTTAGGCGCGAAATGGTACGCCGAGCATCCGCTTTATCCGCTCGCGAAAACCGCGGCCGACATCAACATCGACAGCATGAATGTCTGGGGCAAAGCCCGCGATGTTGAAGACACCAGCTACGGTTTTTCGGACATGGACGATATGCTCGCCGATCACGCAAAACATCAGGGCCGGTCCACCATCCCGAATCCGCGCCCCGAGAAAGGAAGTATTTACCGCGCTGACAATTTCGAATTTTCCAAAGTCGGCGTGCCGTCGCTTTACATCGGCAAAGGCGAACATTTGATGTCGCGTCCGCCCAATGGCGCGCTCCGCGGGGACGAATTCGATCTGAAAGATTATCATCAGCCGAGCGACGAAGTTCATCCCGATTGGGACCTCTCCGGCGCAGTTCAGGACGTCGACCTTCTTTTCGAAGTCGGCTACCAGGTCGCGAACGCCGCCAAATTCCCGGAATGGAAAGCCGGCAGCGAATTCAAGCCAAAACGCGACGCCATGATGAAGAAGTGATCGAGATGTCGATTCCGAACGAAGTCGAGGAATCTCTCGAGTATTGTCTGATCATTCTCGGTGCGGAAATACTTTAGAGGTGTCTCGACTTCGCTCGACATGACAAGGGTTGTAGAGGTGCTTGTTCTCAAGCACCTGCCTTTTAGTTCGGCGCTTGAGAGCAAGCGCCGCTACAATTTCTTCCTGCTTTTCCAATCTGTGAAAATCTGCGTCAATCTGTGGACTAAATGCTGGTAAACTTTGTCATTGGCGGAACCCAGAAGGGCGGAACCTCCGCTCTGGATTCTTTTCTGCGGCAGCATCCCGAGATTTGCATGCCGGCCACGCGCAAGGAGCTGCACTTTTTCGACCGCGAAGAGGAAAACCGCGATTACAAAAAATATCACGCTGCCTTTGAGCCGAAACCCCAACATCGCGTGATCGGCGAAGCGAGCCCGATCTACATGTATTGGGAAACCGCGCCCTACCGGATTTGGAAATACAATCCGAAGATGAAATGGATCCTCGCCCTGCGAAATCCGGTCGAGCGCGCGTTCTCGGCCTGGAACATGGAAACGAAGCGCGGCAACGAGAAACTCTCATTTGCCGAAGCGATCGAAAAGGAACCAGAACGCTGCCGGGAAGCGTTGCCATTGCAGCATCGGGTGTATTCGTATGTCGATCGCGGTTTTTATGCGCATCAAGTCCGGCGATTGTTCAATATTTTCGGACAAGGCAACGTCCTCGTTTTGCTCAGCGAAGATCTGCGGAACGAACATCAAAAAACGTTGCGACAGGTTTTCGAATTTCTGGGGGTCGATTCATCATTCGTTCCGCCGGAGGCGAGTGTCTTCGAGCATGAATACGCCAACGAGATCGATCGTCAGGTGCGAGCGCGGCTGAACGAGACGTTCTATTTTGACGTCAAGGAACTGGAGACACTGTTGGGGCGAGATTTATCAGCATGGTGCAAAAAACAATCTTAGTTTTCGGACTCTTGTCATTCCGAGCGAAGTCGAGGAATCTCTCACTATTGTCTGCCCATTGTTTGCTGGGAAAATATTTAGAGATGTCTCGACTTCGCTCGACATGACAAAAAGATGAATCTTCCGATTCCAATTGTCAGCGTCCTGATCGGCGCGATTGTTTTGTTTTTCGGACGGAAACTGTTCTGGCTATGCGTGGCGGCGATTGGATTTGCTGCCGGAATGGAACTCGCGCCGCAGCTGATGCACGAGCCGACACCAATCCTGCAACTCAGCGTCGGGCTGGTCTTCGGATTCATCGGCGCATTGTTGGCGATGTTTCTTCAAAAAATCGCGATCGCGATTGCCGGATTTTTGGCCGGCGGGAAACTTGCGATTGCGTTAATGGCCGCATTCGTCGTTGAAAGCGCCAACCATTATTGGATCACCTTCATCATCGGCGGAATTGTTGGTATGATTCTGTTGTTATCGTTGTTCGATTGGGCGTTGATCGTGATGTCTGCGGCGGTCGGGGCCTATTTGATCAGCCACACTGTCACGTTGCCTCCAACCGGCGCGACGTTGTTATTTGTCGGGCTCGCCATTGTCGGAATTATTGTCCAAGCGTCGGCATTTCGGCGAAGAGCGGTCGCGTAATGTCCCGATGATTGTCAGGGGTCTCTGCGAGACGCCATTCTGAGAACGCCTCTGGCACAGATGGCCTACAATAACTCCACACTATTTAGTGCTGACAAAGCGCAGACCGACATGGGAGAATCTTGACCATGAACTCACAACGAACCGGTTTGCGCCTTGCGTCATTGATTTTTGCGATCGTCGCAATCGCACATGCGGTGCGGCTGTTTAGACACACTCCAATTACATTTGGCAGTCACGTGGTCCCGATGGAGCTGAGCTGGGTGGCGCTGATTTTCTCGGGCGTGCTCTGCATTTGGATGTGGCGTCTCGCCTCGGCCGCGCGATAACATCCCGAAGATAACGTTGCTGACCATTTGGGAATGAGACAATCGACCCTTGCCGTCATCTGTGGAGCGGCCCTGTGTGTGATTCTCGCTTATTCGTGGTGTGGCCGAAATCCTCCTTCGCCCGCGAATGTTTTGTCAGTAACGCCGACCCCCGCGCCTCCGTCATCAGCTAGTCCAATCCCCACACCCATGGCGGCAACGAGCGCTTCGACTGCAGCAACTCAAGCGACGCCGACACCAACTCCGAGCGCGTCAGCCCCGGTGATTCCTCCAGAGTTCCAAAAAGTCGTGCAAAAAGCGGAGCCGGCGATCGTTGAGCTCACGCTTTTTGATGCGAAAGGGCAGCTCCTGCGAAGTGGAACCGGCTTCTATGTTTCCCGCGACGGTCTGCTCGCGACGAGTTTGGATTTGGTCAGCGACGCAGCTTATGGCGTCGCCAAATCATCCGATGGGAAAATTCGCAATGTGAACGGTCTGATTGATTTTTCCGAAAACCAGCGGACTGGCAATTCTTCGCGCCGACACAAAAGTCGGTGTGCCAATTCTTCCGTTGCAAAGGAACAGCGAATCAATCGCGGTGAACGCCTGGGGCGTGATTGTCGGCAACTCGCTCGAGCACAAGGAACAACCGATTGCCGGCGGCATGATCACATCTCGCGGCGCCGATCCAAAAAAGGATCCGTTTCAACTCGGAGGAACCGTTCCGGCGGATGCGGCCGGCGCGCCAGTGCTCGACGCAAACGGCGATGTTGTTGGAATCGTGACTGCCGGCGGCAAAAATGAAATCCAGCCGTCAGGCCAGCTCGAACCATTGCTCGCGCCAATAAAACCGAGCATGGCGGGAAAGTGGACCGCGGCGCCCGCGGAATCGCCTTCCCCCACTCCAACTCCCCGAGTCGCGCGGCGCGTTCTTTATAATCCTGCGCCCAAATATCCGTTCGAAGCGCGCTCGATTCGCGTCGGACCAAATCGCGGCAACGGGAAATATCGGGTCACGTTTGGCACCAATGGTTTGGTGAAAAATGTCCAGGTTATCCAATCCACCGGCCAGCCAATTCTCGATCAGGCCGCGCTCGATGGCTTGCGACAATGGCGCGCCGATCCCGGTGCGAACGATTGGACAGTGCTGGTGCCAATTACGTTTGCGCCGTAAGGTGGATCGGCCTCTCCGAGGGCGATGACGACAGCTATACGGCTTCGCCGCCATTTATCGTCAACGCGCTCGGAGATCGCGTTCCACTTCGCGCCTCAGTGCCGGAAATGTCGAATGCCGGTGAAGATCATCGCCATTTCGCGTTCGTCGGCGGCCGCAATCACTTCCTTGTCGCGGACCGAGCCGCCCGGTTGAATCGCGCAAGTTGCGCCGGCATCGGCCGCGGCGATTAACCCGTCGGCAAACGGAAAGAACGCATCGCTCGCGACTGCGCTGCCCTTCAGGGAAAGGCCGGCTTCATTCGCTTTCCAAATTGCGATCCGCGATGCATCGACACGGGACATTTGTCCTGCGCCGATTCCAAGTGTTCGATCCGAAGCGGCGTAAACGATCGCGTTCGATTTCACGTGCTTAACGACACGCCATCCAAACAATAACGCCTCCATCTCCTTTTTGGTCGGCTTGCGTTGGGTCACGATTTGTTCGGGATTGTCGAATGCGATATCCGAATCCTGGACCAGCAGGCCGCCGCAAACCGAGCGAATATCAACCATCGGCCGCGCTTCGGCTGCGGACCTGCGCGAGCCGGATGAGCCGCAGGTTCTTTTTCTTTTGCAAAAGCGCCCGCGCTTCAGTGTCGAAGTCAGGCGCGATAATTACTTCGGAGAAGATCTCGCTGATTGTTTTCGCAAGTGTCTCGGTGATCGCGCGATTGCAAACGATGATTCCGCCAAACGGAGCCTGTTTATCGGTTGCGAACGCTTTCTCCCACGCTTTGCGAAGATCGTTATCGGCGCCGACACCGCACGGATTGGTGTGCTTTAGAATCGCCACCGTCGGCTGCGAAAATTCCGCGATCAGATTCGTGGCCGCGCTGATGTCGAGGATGTTGTTAAAGGAAAGCTCTTTGCCGTGCAATTTTTCGAACTGGTGTTCGAAATCGCCATACAGTGCGGCGTTTTGGTGCGGGTTTTCGCCGTAACGCAGTTTTGTAACCAGCGGCAGCGACAACGAGAACGATGCCTCGGTGATTTGTTCCCGGTTCAGGTAGTTTCCGATCGTCCGATCGTAGTCGGATGTCTTGATGAACGCCTTGATCGCAAGATGCTCGCGCAGTTTCAATGACGTCTCGCCATTGTTTTCGCGCATGTTTTCCAAAATCGAATCGTAATCCGCCGGATCGACGACCACCGTGACCGATTCGTAATTTTTTGCGGCGCTCCGGATCATCGACGGGCCGCCGATGTCGATGTTTTCGATCGCCTCAGCCAGGGTGACGTCCGGTTTTTGGATCGTTTTCTCGAACGGATACAAATTGACCACGACCAGGTCGATCGGCTCGAATCCGCATTCTTTGGCCTCGGCTTCGTGCTTGGCATTGCCGCGTTTGTAAAGCAGGCCGCCATGCACGCGCGGATGCAAAGTTTTCACGCGACCTTCCAGAACTTCCGGGAACGCCGTGAAACTGGAAATGTCGCGCACCGGAATCTTCTCTTTGCGCAATAGATCGGCCGTTCCGCCGGTGGAAATGATATCGACGCCCTGACGCTCGAGCTCGCGGGCAAATTTGGCCACGCCGGTCTTGTCCGAAACGGAGATTAGAGCACGCGAGATTTTCACGGATTTCTAAGGAACGCAGGAAAGCAGGAATGAAAAATAATAATTCCTGCGTTCCTGAGCGATTGAATCAGTCTTTCGAGAATGACGTTTTTTGCTGCCGGGTACAGAACCGGGCAGCAGCCAATCGTTTCGCAAAACGCTTTGCTGAAATGACTTAAGCTCGAATAACCGACCTCGGTTGCGGCTTCAGTGACATTGTAACGGCCGGTCCGGAGCAATTCAGCGGCGCGCTCCATCCGAAGTTTGCGAAGATACTGTGGAATCGTCAGCCCGACTTCGCGCGAGAACATGCGACTCAAATAAAACGGACTGCAACCAACTTCCTGTCCCAGCAATTCCAGAGTCAGTGGGTTTACCAGGTCTCGCGCCAACAATTCTTTGGCCCGTTCAACTCGTTCCCGCGCCACGCGCTTTTGTCGCTGACAGAAAAACTCCGAGTCCTTGGGTTCGAAAAGAAAATGGGCCATCAATTCGAGCGCCTTGCTCTGGTACCAAAGAACTTGAGCCGCTTTCGAAACCGGCGGCGTCGCCAGATTTGCCACGACCCCGCGCTGCTCAATCGACATCGGCCGGATCGGGCCGACTACGGCCTCGTTCTTGTCGCCAAAAATTACCCGGCGAATCTGCGGTTCGAGATCGGCTTCGGTTTCGACAAATTGTTTTCGCAAATGATTTCGGGAAAACTCGAGCGTCGCGAATTGATGATGATCGTTGGCGCGACGCGATGCCGGCAGCGGTTCATCCCCAACCGCGTAGTAACCGGCCGCCGCCGGCGTGTAGCTAACTTTGGCCGCGCTGCCGACCTCTCCACGACCATCAAGATTCAAACAAAACTCGAGACTGCGCGGATGAAATGTGCGGCCCCAGTTGAACGACCGCGCCATTCGAAAATCATGCCATTCCACAGCGACGCCCATGGATTCCACATCGCCATAAAGCGGCCGCCAGCCTTCCTTCACATCGCGCCAGGCGGCCTTTTCGGCCGCGCATTGAAAACTCATCGCCATCAACTTACGAACGGGGGCGGCCCGAATGCAAGATTGGTTTCTTTTCCTCTAACATCGCCCGATCCCACTTCCCAAGGTGGAGGCCGCGTCATAGGTGGATTGGGCGAAATCGAGCAACGCTTCGTCCGGTGACGTGGCCGTTCGGACTGCTTCGTAAGGGAAGATGAATTCTCGCAACTGACTATTATATGAAGCCGCGTCCGGTTTCACCTTTGCCTCGGCAAATCCCGGCGGCTCAGGATAAGCGTAAGAGTAAAAAAGCGGCTCCGGCATCACGTCCGCTCCCGGCCAAAATCCAAGACTGCTTACTTCCTGCGAATACGCTTCGCGGGTGATCGCGTCCGGCAAATGTGGAATCCCGCCCGGGTGCGGCGGCGCTTGTCGACCCGAAAACCGGGTGACTGCGAAATCAAAACTCCCCCAAAAGAAGTGCACTGGACTGCATTTGCCGCAAAATCGGGACCGAAATTGTTTGAAAACTCGATCGGCCTGCACCAGAACGCGCCAAAATCGGTTCGCGTATTCGGCGTCGTAGGCTCGATGTTTATCATCCTTCTCGAAAGGAATCGGATTCACGATTTCATTCGGCGTCGTGTCGATCTTTACCGGCAATTTCAATTCATTCAGCGCGGCCATGACCGCGTTGTAAAACTCCGCGACCGTTTGGGGCTTGAGCGCGAATCGCGCGCTGGCCGCCGTCGCTCTTCAAAATGCGCAAATTGTGATCGATGAAATCGAACCGGATCTCAAACGTATCGGTGCCGTGAGGAATTGGCGACGTCGTGAGGCCGCGCGAAGTAACGTAAAGAGTGACGTGCCACGAATGATTGGTCCATGGCGACAAGGTGAGCCGGATTTTGCCGACAATTTGCGTCCACATGTGCAGCGTCGCGCACGTGTCTTTCCAATCCGCGTAATTTAGTTCCGGCCAAATGTTGGGCATGATTGAAGCGTTGAACGGTGAATCGTTACATCGATTCACGATTCACGGATTACCGATTAATATAATCCGAAAACGAGCGGTGCACCCGGTCAAACATATCGTTCGCTTGATCCTGCGCCCGGTGAAAATATCCACGCATCCTTTGTCGCACTCCATACAACGGGCCGTGCTCCTCGTCATCGCCCTGCTGCTGATCTTCGTTCGATAGTTCTTCGTCGTGGCGTTCGTGCCGAGGGCGCTCCCGATAAACGTGTTCTTCGGTCGCGACATCGTTCATCGTCGTTCCGGCGAACATTCCTTCGGTGCGCGTAACGTTGCCGCGATTCGCGCCGATGTGAACCGTGCCGACCGGTTGACCGTTCACGTCGTGCAAAGTCACGACCCAGACCGGGTCGCCGTGTGGATCGGTGCGAAGGGTGTAACTCGCCGAGTCAAAACGCATTCCGGATTTGTCCGCGATATGGCTGGCTACTTGAAACGCGCCGCTCGAATCCAAATTCAAATGCGCGGTGTTAATCGTTGCGCCTTCGGCCGATCCGACCGCTGAGCTGGGCCGATCCGAAGCGACTTGCCCATTGCGCACCTCGACTTCACGAAAACCACCGCGATCGGCGACGACAATTTTCCAAATTTTCGGTTGGGGCGAGCCATGCGTGCCAGTCACAGACACGACGTGATTCACGGCATCGCGATTCGAATGAACCCCGAGCACGCGGAGCGCGTCGTACGCGGTGAATTGCTCCTGCGCGAGAGCGGGCGTCGCGCAGATGACCAGCGCAACCAATGTTTTCCACATGCGCCAGACTGAACAGCGGTTTTGCACACTGTCCATCGCTTTCGCGACGGCCAAGTCGAATGTCGTGCCCCCTTTCCGCCTTACGGTCGGCCAAGGCGCAGCGATTGCTTTTCCGATCATCGTCACTTAATTGAACGCAATTGTAGGAGACGTCGTGAGCGTCACCTTTATTTAATAGAACCGAACGACGTCCCCGAAGTTTCGTTTTGTGGCGATGAAGAAAGGCAAGCTCCAGTTTACCAGCCACACGGCCAATCTCGCAGTGATGCGCGACTTCGTTCGCACATTCATCGAGCGACTTTCCATTTTCAGAGAAGGACCGCGTCCTGATGGTGCTCGGAATCGACGAAGCCTGCACCAACATCATTCGGTACGCCTACGCGATGCAGGACGATCAGCCGATTCGATTGTCCATCGAACCTTTGCGCGACTGCATCCGCATCCGGTTGCGGGATTACGGAACGCCGATCTACAAATCTTTGAACGCGCTCGGCGCCGAGCGTGTCGACACCGGGCGGCCGCGGAATCCAGTTCATGCGCCAGATTTTTGACAAGGTCGAGTACATCTTACAAACCGCGCGGCACCGAACTGGTCCTCACCAGATGCTGGAAACGTGACTCGTGAATCGCACCATCGATGAAGGAAATACGCCCAACGTCCACAATCCCGAAGTCAGAACGATGATAACGTCGAACGGATTGGGTAATGAGGCGGGCGGCGCATCCTTTCGCTGCCGAAAATAGCCCAGCGCTTCAGCGCTGGGATTTGTCGCATTTGAAAGTTGAGTCCCGTCAGGGACGAAAGAGAGGTTCCAAGAATTCTTTCGCCCCTGGCGGGGCTTTGCGCATGTTACTCGTTTGACCCAGCGTCAAAACGCTGGGCTATTATCCGAGACTCAATGAGCGCCGCCAAAATGAAACCGCCAGAACCGGATCCCGCGTTCGAAATGTCGCTGCGTCCGCCAATGTTCAGCGAATTCACCGGCCAGGTGAAAGTGCGCGAGCGTTTGGAATTGATGGTGGAAGCGGCCAAGAAACGGGGCGACGTGCTCGAACATATTTTGTTGAGCGGACCGTCCGGCCTCGGCAAAACCACCCTCGCCTACATCATTGCCAACGCGATGGGCGTGAACGTGAAAAACACCAGCGGCCCGGTGATCGAAAAAGCGGGCGAGCTCGCCGGTTTGCTCACCAGTTTGGAAAAAGGCGACGTTCTTTTCATCGACGAGATCCATCGGCTGCAGCCGACGATCGAGGAATATTTGTATCCGGCGATGGAAGATTACCGGCTCGACATCATTATCGATCAAGGCCCGCAGGCGCGGAGTCTGCGTTTGCAGCTGCCGAAATTCACGCTGGTCGGCGCGACCACTCGCGCGGGCATGGTCAGCGCGCCGTTGCGATCCCGGTTCGGAATGACAGCGCGGCTCGATTATTACGCCGCCGAGGAAATGCAGAAGATCATTCTGCGCAGCGCGCGATTGCTTGGCGTCGATATCGATCCAGCCGGCGGGGCGGAAATTGCCGCGCGCGCGCGCGGAACTCCGCGAACCGCCAACAATCTGATTCGCTGGGTCCGCGATTACGCCCAGGTCAAAGCGCAGGGAAAAATCGACAAGGACGTGGCAGATGCCGCGCTCGCCATGCTGGAAATCGATCGCGATGGCTTCGATCAATGGGACAAACGGATCATCGAAACGTTGATCCACAAATTTAACGGCGGACCGGTCGGCTTGAATTCGCTGGCGGTCGCGATCGGAGAAGAAGCCGGCACACTCGAAGAAGTGAACGAGCCGTATTTGATAATGGAGGGATATATTAAGCGCACGCCGCAGGGGCGCGTCGCCACGGCCAACGCCTACAAAAAGCTCGGTCTGAAACCGCCGAGTGGAATCCAACAAGAGTTGTTGTAATTGACGAATGGCGCACTCGCGAAGTTCTGGGTAGCGCACGCGTCTCGCGTGCTGGCGACGGCGACTCGCCGTCGCGGACTTTTCGGAGAAGTCCGCTCGGCGAGGCCGCCGAAATGTGCCAGCACGCGAGACGCGTGCGCTACCCAGATCCGCTGAATCGCGCTATGCAAGTAACAGTCGATTTGTTTCAACAAACTTCGAAGGTCCTGACCGTTTCGGAATTGACCCGGTCGATTCGCGGCACGCTCGAAACGAAATTCGGCGCGATCTGGGTCCAGGGCGAAGTTTCGAATTACAAACTTCACCCGAACGGCCATCAATATTTCACGCTCAAAGACGCGCGAGCACAGATTTCGTGCGTGATCTGGCGCGATACCATGGCGCCGCTGCGCGAACCGCTCACCGATGGCGCGCGGATTCAGGTTTTGGGAAAAGTCACGGTTTTCGAAGCGCGCGGGCAATATCAGCTCAGCGTCGAAATCGTTCAGCCGTTTGGTCGCGGGCTGTTGCAGGCGAAATTCGAAGCCCTCAAACGTAAACTCGAAGCCGAAGGATTATTCGACCCGGCGCGAAAACGCGCGCTGCCGAAATTTCCCGCGCCGAATTGGAATCGTCACCTCGCCCAGCGGCGCGGCCATTCGCGACATGTTGAATGTTCTTCGCCGGCGCGCGCCATGGCTGTCCATCCTGATCAGCCCCGTGCGGGTCCAGGGAACTGGTGCCGCCCAGGAAATCGCAGTCGCAATTCGGCGAACTGGCCACGCCAAACGAAGCATTTCGCAGCCGGTCGATTTGATCGTGGTCGCGCGCGGTGGCGGCAGCATCGAAGATTTGTGGGAGTTCAACGAGGAAATCGTGGCGCGGACGATCGCCAGCGTGAACGTGCCGGTGGTGTCCGCGATTGGTCACGAGATCGATTTCACGATCGCGGATTTTGTTGCCGACCTTCGGGCGCCGACTCCAAGCGCGGCCGCGGAACTGATTGTGCCGGATATCGCCGACCTTCGCCGGCATCTCGACGGGCACGCGCGCGGAATTGGGCGCGAACTTTTGAATCGAATGCGCGACGCGCAGCAGCGGCTCGATCACGCCCGCGAAACCTTGCGGCGCTGTCTTGGCCATAAAATCGAAAATTATCGGCGCGCGCTCGGTCACGCGTTGGCTACGTTGCAGGCCCGCAGTCCGGCCCGCGAACTGATGCTGCGCCGAAATCGTTTCAGCGACCTGCAGCGTCGTCTCCGCGAATCGCCCGCGCGCATTTTGGAAAATGCGCAGCATCGATTTCAAAAAGTCGAAGGAATCCTGCGCGTGCTCGGTCCCGATGCGACGTTGCGCCGCGGTTACAGCATCACCACCGACGAGCGGGGCAAACTGATTCGCTCGATCGCAAACGTACGCGCAAAGATGAGAATCAAAACGCGATTGACTGACGGCGAGTTTGAGTCGGAGACGTTGTAACTAACCCGACAACATCAGAGCCCGCTAATCACGCGAAAAGACGCGAATAAAGATTCTTTTCTGAACGATTCGCGACCATTGGCGTGATTCGCGGGCAAAGAACCACGGCGAGTTCGAATCGGAAGCGTTGTAGCGGTGCTTGTGCCAAGCACCGAATTTATAGAAAGGCGTCGCCGCGGCGAAGCCTCTACAACAATTTTTTTGCGCGGAGCGCGCGTCCTGCAATTCTATTGCGGAAACTTCAAGACGTTCGACGGATCGCCTGCTGTCACTGTCCCTTGGGCTTCAGCGGGCTTTTTGCCAACCAGTGACTCGAACGAAGCCGTGCCAGTGCTGCCGCCGGCTGCGACTGCGTTGTTTCTGCGCAACATCGCAGCGTCCCCACCCTTTCGAACAACAACAAATCCTTTATCCCCGTACGGATTCGGCGGAGTTGCCGTAAAGTCGGTGTCGTAAGTGTAATTCGCGGTAACGGCGAAAATCACGTTTGAAGCGTCGGCGGAGGTGATTGGATATACTTTCAGTCCGCTCGTGCCGCTCAATGTGACGGTGGTAGTGGAACCGCTGCCGCTCGAGGTGGCATAGCACGTCGCGCCCGGCGCACTCAGAATCTTCGCCAGGTCGCTCGCCTTCAGATAATCGTTCTGCACTAATTTAGTGCAGTAGTCTTGGAGGTTGCTGATAGTTCCGGCTGGGTAATCGCCGGGCCAGCCGAGGTTCGGATCGGCGTTGGCGGATCCATCGAGCGCCATCTGATAACCGGCCAGGTACAATTGCCGCGCGTTATTCATCGTTCCGGTCATTTGCCCTTTGGTCAGCGCGCTGGTCAACGCAGGCACAGCAAACGCCGCAATCGTGGCGATGATCGCGATGACAACGAGCAGTTCAATCAGCGTAAAGGCGCCCCTATTTTTTCTGATCATAAACACGGCGGAAATACCTTCCCACGGGAAAATCTTAAAAATGACCGGCCCGGTCAAGACAGAACGATTGTTAGACCGGTAAACTGGCTTTTCAGCAAAAGAAAACCCCGCTACTCGTTTCCAAGTAGCGGGGAAAAACCCAAACTTAAAATTTTTAGATTCGTTTGCGACGAAATCTGCCCGCTGCGGCGAGCAATCCACCGCCGAGGAGCATCATTCCCCAGGTCGCCGGTTCCGGAACGACGGTGATCGTTCCCACGCCAAAGAACGCGCCGTCCGGATTGATCGCGTTGGCTCCATAAATGCCAGGGGCTTGTGAAACGCCATCGACGGTCAATCCGCAACGACGTCGCTCGTGCCATTAGTTAAGATTGATCGTATCCGTATTGACATAACTCAACGTCGCGGTATCTGCGATGTTATTGCTCGCGCCGTTTAGAGTGAGCGTGATATTTCCGGCGGTCAGACTGATGTTGCCTGTTCCAAGCGAGCCATCAACGGCGCTGACCACAGTGCCTTTGTTAATGGTAAGGCCGCCGCTGAACGTGTTGGCAACGTTGAAGGTCAAGCGAAGCGGTGCCATCTTTGATGATTTTGCCCGCGCCAGTGATGGCCGAGCTGCTGAAGTTTGTTCCCTGAACGAAATCGGAGCCGGTCGTGTGATCAAATCGCAGGATGCCCGTTGGCATTTATGGTGATTGCGCTGCTCGGAGAAAGCGAACCGGTGGTGCCACCATTGCCGAGCTGAAGAGTGCCGTCCACTGATCGTCGTTGTGCCAGTATAAGTATTGTCGGCCAAAAAGACGGTCAGACCGCCCGTTCCAGCGGTGGTCGACGTTACGATTCTCCGCTCCGTTGCCGGAGATCACACCGCTATAGGTGTGGACAGCACCGGTAGTATTGAATCGCTGATTCTAGCAGTGCCGCCATTCCCACCGTTGTCGATAACGATCGGCCGCGTCATCGTATTATCGCCGTTGCGGAAGGTCACATCGAAAAAGCCAGGACTCGACTCGTTATTTGAATCGTCAATGTTCCGCCGGTCCCACTGAGACTGCCGGTGAAAGGAAGACCTACGCTGGCAGCGTTCGATGTTGTTGTTAATCGCACTATCTGCGGTGACTACGATATTGTTCGGAAGAGCTGCGCTTACAGCACGATTAGCGTTGTCACGAGATTACCGCCGGAAAGCGTCAGCGCGCCGGTACCAAACGTTGCGGTACCGAAAATGAAAGTTACCTCCATTGAGCGTTGTTCCGCCGCCGTAGGTATTGGAGGTCGAACTCAGAACGAAGTAGCGGAGCTAAGGTTTAGCGACCGCTTCCGCTAATTGCTCCACTGATTGTGATGATTGTTCGACGATCGCGTTCATAACATCTGAGGAGCACCGAGGGTTACTGGAGCCGAGATTGTATCAGCGGCTCTGCCCGTATCAGATTGTTCAGCTGAGTGTTCGAGCCATTTCCATTAAAGTCGAGAGTGCCGCTGCCGCTGCCGGCCGCAACGTGAAGCTGCTGCCGCTGTTGGATCGCCGGATCTAAACGACCATCGTTAACACGGTCGTCGCAAACGTCACCGATATTGAACAGATTAACCGTCGAAGAACGCGTCGATATCCGTGTTCACGGTAACCCATGAACCAGCGGCGTCAGAGTCCACACAGGCATCGGAGTCCAATTGATCAGGCTCCAGGAGCTGGGCAGTTTCATCGATTCCCAGCAAAGTCGATCTGCCGCACCGATTACGGGACGACATTTCCGCCGTCATTCACCGGTCCGACCATGGCGCCGCCATCGCCGCCGGCGTTGGGCGCGGCCGCAAAAAGCGAAGCGCTGGTGAACATGACTGCCGCGAACACAGCGGTTCGCAGCCCCCGGAAGACCATCTCATTTTTCATATATTCAGATTCAGGAGTTACTGGCCCAACTAACGGGTGAAAAGGGCTGGGCGCAGTCCTGCGATTGGGTCAAATTTGCGGGGAAAAGTCAATACTTTTCATAATTTTGTAACCTTATCGGCACATAGGCGTTTTTCTCAGAATCGAGGCCTTGGGGCTCAGGGAGTTACGTCAAATGCCGGGGAGCGCACGCGCCTCGCGTGCACGTTTTGGCGTCCCCGCCGAAACGATATTTTGGAAATGACAACGGATAAATCCCAAGACAAAAGTTCGCGATCGCGAGGACGCGATCGCCAGCACGCGAGCCGCGTGCGCTCCCCAGAAATTATTCTTCCAATTTGAACGCCATCGTCGCGAGGGGCGGTAACTGGATCAAAATCGATTGCTCGCGCCCATCCACTTCGCCGCTTCGCTTTTCACGCCCCGAGATTTCCAACGTTGCTGCCGCAGTAGGTCTCCGCATCAGTATTGAGGATCTCGCGATGGAACTCGGCCTGCGGCAGCGCTTCCAGGTACGAAACACGGTTTGCGATATGTCAGATAAAAATTGAAACCGTGGACGCTTGCGGTGTTCCACTGAGTCTTGTACAAGCGAGTCTATGAAACCTATCACAGCGACGACCGTGCTCACTTTGGTTGTAATGGGGACATTCATGGCATACCGGGCCTGGGGCATGAGCGCGTGCCAGCAGCACTGTTTGGACGAACTAAACGCCTGCACGCGTAACGTAAATTGGCAGAATGGTCATATGGACGAGAACATGAAGGCCAACGGCGAGTGTAACGCAAAGTTCCACGCTTGCAGCGCCGCCTGCCGCAACACGCACTGAACGATTACACATTTGGTTCCAGCTTGAATGCTAGCGTCGCCAGCGGCGGAAGCTGGATCAAAATCGATTGCTCGCGTCCGCGATGGGCGGCTCCTCCAATTTGCACTGATGTTACAGAAGGAAGCGAAGGCAACGAAGTGCCGTCCTTTGTTTCCTTTGCTGCCTTTTGTAAAAAAAATTATGCTTCCAACTTGAACGCCACTGTCGCAAGCGGCGGGAGCTGGATCAGGATCGATTGTTCCCTACCCATCCATTCCACGGCCTCGCTTTTCACTCCGCCGAGATTTCCCACATTGCTGCCGCCGTAAGTTTCGGCGTCGGTATTGATGATCTCGCGATAAAATCCGGGCTTCGGCACGCCGAGCCGGTAATTGTGCCTAACGATTGGCGTCGCGTTGACGAGGAACACGATCGTTTCGCCTTCCTTCGATTTTCTGACGAACGAAACCACGCTGTTGTCGGCGTCGTGGAAATCGATCCACTCGAAACCGTCGTAGGAATCGTCCTGCTGCCATAACGCCGGCTCGTTTTTGTAGACGTAATTCAGATGTTGGACCAACCGCCGCAAACCGTCGTGCTTCGGAAGATCGAGCAGTTGCCAATCGAGCTGGGAATCGTGGTTCCATTCGTGCCATTGGCCGAACTCGCCGCCCATGAACAACAGTTTTTTGCCCGGCTGACCATACATCCACGCGTAAAACAGCCGGAGATTCGCAAACTTCTGCCATTCGTCCCCGGGCATCTTCGAAAGCAGCGATCCTTTGAGATGAACGACTTCGTCATGGCTCAAAACCAAAATGAAATGCTCGGTGAACGCGTAGAGCAGCGAAAACGTGATGTTGCCGTGATGAAATCGCCGGTAAATCGGATCGAGCGACATGTATTCCAGGAAGTCGTGCATCCAACCCATGTTCCATTTGAATCCGAAGCCGAGTCCGCCCAGATGCACCGGCCGCGAAACGCCGGGCCAGGCGGTTGATTCCTCCGCGATGGTGACGATTCCTGGAAAACGCTCGTAACAAACTTCGTTGAAGCGTTTCAAAAAATAAATCGCGTCGAGATTTTCGCGGCCGCCGAACACGTTCGGGATCCATTGGCCCGGTTGGCGTGAGTAATCGAGATAAAGCATCGACGCGACCGCATCCACTCGCAGCCCGTCGATGTGATATTTGTCGAGCCAGAAAAGCGCGTTCGCGATCAGGAAATTGCGAACTTCGTTGCGTCCGAAATTAAAAATGAGCGTGCCCCAATCCTGGTGCTCGCCCTGGCGCGGATCCATGTGCTCGTAAAGATCGGTCCCGTCGAACTCGGCCAGGCGCATGCGCATCCTTCGGAAAATGCGCCGGCACCCAATCCATGATCACCGCGATCCCGGCCTGGTGACATTTGTCGATAAAATGCCGGAGCTCGTCCGGATTTCCGTAGCGGCTGGTGGGCGCAAAATAATTGGTGACCTGATAACCCCACGAACCTTCGAACGGATGTTCGGCAATCGGCAACAGCTCGATGTGGGTGTAACCCATCTCGAGCACATACGGAATCAGGGTGTCGGAGAGCTCGAGATAACTGAGGTGGCGATTCCCCTCGTCCGTTTTTCGCCGCCAGGAACCGAGATGGACTTCGTAAATCGACATCGCCGACTTCGGCCATTCCTTTTTCCGGCGCGATTCCATCCACTCGGCGTCGGCCCATTTGTAACGTTCGAGATTGTAAACCAGTGACGAAGTCGATTTTCCCCACTGATTGAAAAACGCGAACGGATCGCTCTTCAGCAAAACCGCGCCGGCTTGGGTACGGATCTCGTATTTGTAATGCGCGCCTTCGCGAACGCCGGGCAAAAATAATTCCCAAACGCCGACACCCGGATGTTTGCGCATCGGATTCACCCGGCCGTCCCAGCCATTGAAATCGCCGACAACGCTGACCCGCTGCGCGTTCGGCGCCCAGACCGCGAAATAGCAGCCGCGTTCGCCGTTTATTTCGCGCAAATGCGCGCCAAACTTTTCGTAAAGACACCAGTTCTGACCTTCGCCGAACAAGTGCAGATCCATTTCGCCCATGATCGGCCCGTATTGATACGGATCGCGCATGGCGTATTCCGATCCGTCCCAATTCGTGATCTGGAGCCGATAATCGAGATCCCGCGTCGCGTTCGGAACTTTGGCCTGAAAAAATCCGTCACGATGAATTTTCTCGGCCTCCACGTTAGAAGGCGCGTCGGCCGTGACGGTGCCCGAAGCGGAACCATTGGTGACGATTTCGATCTTGCGCGCATCCGGTCGAAACGCGCGAATTGCGAGATCGTCCCCCATCCGATGCGGCCCCAGGATGCGGAACGGATCGGAATAAGTGCCGGACAAAAAGCTGTTCAGCTCGTCTGGCGGTATTCCGGCAATGGAAAAAGGCTTCGTCATTACCTCCAACGTAGAATCCATAAGCGTGATTTCAATAGGTAGGGGCAATTGTCCTCAATCGCGCGCGGGCCCTTTTGTCATTCCGACCGAAGTGGAGGAATCTCTCAATGTTTCCCCCATGCCGCGCGGGTACGATTTCTGGGTTTACATCATGGCCAATAAGCTCAATTCCGTACTCTACATTGGCATGACCAATGATTTAACGCGGCGCGTCATTGAACATCAGTCGGGCGACATCCCTGGATTCACGGCAGATTATCGGTGTCACAAGCTCATCTTTTGGGAGCATTATGGCCACGTCTACGATGCGATCGCTCGCGAGAAACAACTCAAGAGCTGGTCGCGGAAAAAGAAAGTCACGCTGATCGAAACGACAAATCCGCGCTGGGTTGATCTGTCCGAGGAGCTTTTCGGAAATATCTAGAGATGTCTCGACTTCGCTCGACATGACAAGAGAACCCCCAGTAATCGCGTGCGCTTTTCCCCTTAATCGGGCATAATTCCCCTGTGACGAACAAAAACGGCTCCGATGCTGTGAACGAGCTGCTCGCCACTTATGGCGAGACTGGCGGCATCAATTATCTCGACGCCGCTGCCACCCTGCCGTCACGCAAGACGATAGAAGACGCTTGCGCCGATCTGATGAGCTTGATGTTTCCCGGATTTCGGGGCGAAGCGCTGGCCGATTCGGACGATTTGCCCGACATCACCAAAAGCAAAATCAGAAATCTCCGGATTCGGGTGAAACCGGAGATTTGCAAAAGCTTTGGCGATTATCCGGCAAGCGACGAAACCAAACATAAAGCCGACGAGATCCTGGATTTTTTCGTGTCTCAGCTGCCGGAAGTTCGTAAACTTTTATGGACCGACATCGACGCAGCCTACGAAGGCGATCCGGCGGCGAAAAGTTACGAGGAAATCATTCTCGCCTATCCCTCGCTGGAGGCGATCGCGATTTATCGAATGGCGCACTTGCTTTACAACAAAGTGCCGTTGATCCCGCGAATCATGACTGAGTGGGCCCACAGCCGCACCGGGATCGATATTCATCCCGGCGCCGAAATCGGTTCGCATTTCTTCATCGATCACGGAACCGGCGTGGTGGTTGGCGAGACGACGACGATCGGTTCGCACGTGAAAATCTATCAAGGCGTCTCATTCATCGCGCGCTCGCTCGCGGCAGGCCAGGCGTTGCGCGGAAAGAAACGCCACCCGACGATCGAAGATGGCGTTCGGATCTACGCCGGGACGACAATCATGGGCGGGGACACCCTGATTGGCGCCAACTCGACCATCGGCGCCAACGTTTTTCTCACGAAAAGCGTTCCGCCAAACTCGCTGGTTTATTACGAGGAGAAGGAAGTCTCCGTCATTCCGAAGCGCGAGAAGCAAGCGGCCAATGGCGACGAGAACAGATTGAAAAAGTAACGCGCGCGTTTCGCGCCGACGCAGTCTCTCAGGCCGTTTTAGCAACGACAAGTTTGTCGTTGTCGGCCGAAACGATTTTCAGGGAACGTGAAGGACGATCCGATCCGGGTTGGAAAAAAAGCAGGTTTTGGGATTGCAGTTTCCAAGTGCCGTCCGTTTCTTCTGGCCGGTCCGCGGCGCCGGGTTGGATGTCGACCATCGATTGATCCGGGCGCAGCTCGAAGCCAGAACGGCCGCGCGAACGCGGAAAATCATAAGACGGCGACCGAAACACCATGTGGCTGTCGGTGTCCTCCTCGTGCGAATGAATCCAGCGACGGTTGGTTAGAAATTTCGCCGGATCGTCTGCCATTTTGTCATGCCCCAACCGTGCCGCGCGGTCCCGCCAACGTAGCCTGCATTCGTGCCACTTGCCCGGAGGTGAACATCACCATCACCTTGTCGTCGACGTAATCCATGTAGTTCATGAACATATCGCCATTGGGTCCGTTAGTGCAGGTCACATGCGGAAATGTCGGCGTATTATAATTAGGCAATTGCGCGTTCGGGGTGTCACTCACGTGATCGGTCCCCGAACAATCGCTGGTATCGCCCCAAATGTGATTCAGATTTAACCAGTGCCCGACTTCGTGGACGGCGGTGCGGCCAAGATTGAATGGCGTAGCAGCCGTGCCCGTCGTGCCGAAGGCCGTATTCAAAATAACTACGCCGTCAGTGGCGGCCGGTCCTCCCGGGAATTGCGCGTATCCGAGCAGACCGCCTCCGAGACTGCAGACCCAAAGATTGAGAAACTTCGAAGTCGGCCATGCCGAAGCGCCGCCGGTTGAGACACGTTTGACGTCGTCATTCGTCCCGAACGATGCCTGATTGGTTTTCGTTCGGGTTATTCCCTTCGTAGTTTTGCCGTTCGGATCCTTCGTCGCCAAAACAAACTTAATTTGCGCATCGGTAACAAGTCCGCGCCAAACCGTCGGAGTCTGGCTCTTGTCGGCATTACCCGCGCTGTAATCCCGGTTTAAGGCCACGATTTGGCTTTTGATTTGGGCATCGGAAATATTTTCGTCTGCAGTTCGATAAACCACATGAACGACTACTGGAATCGTCGGTGGACCCTTTTTCTCTACCCGCCGAAATGCCATTTCGCGGCGGACCATGAGTTCTGTTTCCGCGAGAAGTTTTCCTCTTCGAACGCGGAATTCCGGAAACATTTCGCAAAGGCGAAGATGTGCTTCCATTGCGCCACACATGCGGCGTTGCGGGGTCTTTTTCTTTTTAGCCATAATTGGAAGTTGATGGTTTAATCGGCGCCACGCTTCGCGACATCACACCGATTGTTGGACGCGTTTGCGACTCTGAGCCCCAGAGCGATTTCCCCGATATTGCTGATCGGGATAAGGTTGAACATTAAATGATGCCGGCACGAATGCTGGCAGCGGCTGTATCGGGGTGACCAGCTCTTTTTGCCTGATGTCTCGGATTGCACGGCCGTAAAGACCAGCAGGAAACTTTCAGCCTCGAACTCCGCACCTTCCTTTTCCTCTTCCTTTTGGTCTTAGTTTTCCGCTACATCGATTGGATTATTCAGGCTAAGATTTAGAGGTAGCTAACAGTTTGATGATTTATCTCGATTACAACGCCACCACGCCGATGTGCGACACTGCCCGCGCAGCGATGGAGCCGTGCCTCTGCCAAAATTTCGGCAACGCTTCGAGTATTCATCGAGCGGGCCGCAATGCGCGCGCGGTGGTGGACAATGCCCGCGACAAGATTGCGTCACTCCTCAAAGCGAAACCAAACGAGATCTTGTTTCACCGGCGGCGGGACCGAATCATGCAATCTCGCAGTGTTAGGTCTCGCGCGTGGCAACACGGCCGGCGGAGGCCACATCATTTGCGAGAAGACGGAGCATCACGCGGTGCTCCATGCGATCGAACACTTGGAGAAACACGAAGGTTTTGAAGTTACCTGGCTCGATACTTCGAACGACGGCGTCATCGATCTCGATCAGCTCGCGAATTCGATTCGACCGGACACGCGTTTGGTTTCGATCATGCACGCGAACAACGAGACCGGCGTTATCCAGCCAATGCACGAGATTTCGAAAATCTGTCGCGAGCGCGGCGTGCTGTTGCACAGCGATTGCGTGCAAGCGTTCGGCAAGATCGATGTCGACATCTCGCTAGTCGATGCAGCGAGCTTTGCCGCGCACAAATTTTACGGACCGAAAGGCGTTGGATTTCTTTTTCTGCGTAGCGGACTTTCGCTGCAGCCGGTTTTATTCGGCGGCTCGCACGAAAAT
Organism: uncultured Verrucomicrobiae bacterium; assembly: GCA_963800015.1. GTDB lineage: Bacteria > Verrucomicrobiota > Verrucomicrobiia > Chthoniobacterales > UBA10450 > AV40. The sequence continues at coordinate 176,533 of CAWCZE010000010.1, forward strand.
CAACGGCGACCTGGAACTGAAAACGTTCCGGCGATTGCTGGAATGGCCGCGGCTGCGGAATTTGTTCTGGCGAATCGGGAGGTGGAGCAAGAACGATTGCTAAAGCTGCGTGATGAGCTTTGGAATTTGATTTCACAGAGTGTTCCGGACGCCAAACTGAACGGCGAGAATGCGCCGCGGCTCGCGAACACATTGAATGTCAGTCTTCTTGGCATCGATTCGGAGATGTTGCTCATCGCGCTCGATCTCAAAGGCGTTTGCGCGTCCAGCGGATCGGCCTGCATGGTTGGCAGCGTTTCGGCATCGCACGTGTTGCTCGCGATGGGTTTGCCGATGGAACGCGCGCGATCGGCGGTTCGGCTTTCGTTAGGCAAAAATACCACTGCCGAAGAAATCGCCGCGACCGGAAAAATCATCGCTGAAATTGTGGATCGCGTGACCAAACGCAAGAGCGCCCATGCGGTTGCGTAAAATCGGGCAACGAATTTACAAAGGCACGCAGCTTTTCTTTCACTTCGGCGGTCTCGATCTTGAAGGTGGAACGCGATCTCCGAGCGCGTTGGTGAAAGTATATGCGGCTCCGCCGCCTGAGTTAACATCGCCCTCGGAGAGGCCGATCCACCTCAGAAGGCGCGATCACGCGCTTGAGTCACAAGCGCGCGAACTGCTGCACGGACTTCGCGCGGACAAACTTGCCCGCGAGATTCGAGTTGAATGGAATCCTCGACTCAAAACTTGCGCCGGCCGCGCGGATTATCGCGAAAAATTAATCGCGCTGAACCCGCTGCTACGCGAACTAAACAATCCTCCGAGCGGCAGCCGAGACGAAACGCAAAATGAATCCGAAAGTTCAATTTCTTCTCAGCAGGCTGGGCATCTTGAATGCAATATGCATTCAAGATCAGCAGGTCGCAGAAGGCCGAAGAGTGTCGTCGGTAAACTTGAATGCAAAATGCATTCAAGTTTACCGAGCGCTTCCGCGGACATGAACGAGGTTGAGCGAACCCTGCGGCATGAGCTCGCGCATTTGCTCGCTCAATGGCGGGTCGGCCGTCGCCGAATCGCGCCGCACGGAGCGGAATGGCGTCGGGCGTGTCGCGATTTGGGAATCGCGGACGAAGCGCGTTGTCACAATCTACCGTTCGCGACGAAAGCCTACTCGGCGCGCTACGTTTACATCTGTCCGAACTGCAAACAGAAATTTTTGCGCGCCCGTCGGATTCGCCGCGCGATCGCATGTTTAGCGTGTTGCCGAAAACATAACCGCGGCGATTTCGATCCGCGGTTTCGGCTAAGAATGATTAAATCTCAACAGAAGGAAGCGAAGGAAACAAAGGTTCTAGTCTAAAGCCTAGCTCTTCGCTTTCTTTGCTACCTTCTGTTAAAAAAATTCTTCGGGTCGAGCGCGCCTTCAGCTCAAACCAATCAGGTAGCGGCGGCTCACCGAGCCGCCATGGCGACTGAGGTCAGTCGCCGCTACCTGTCGTGTCGAGCAACGCGAGACATCTCTAGACAAGTATTCAGTTCTAAACTTCATCACTCTTGTCTCCCTTGGCCGCTTTTTGGCCGCGGAGTTTGGCCTGGATGAAGTTGTCGATTTTGCCGTCCATGACTTCCTGGACGTTGCTGGTCTCGGCGCCGGTGCGGTGGTCTTTGACCATTTGATACGGCTGAAAAACGTAGGAACGAATCTGATTACCCCACGCGATCTCGCCTTTCTCGCCATATTGCCGGTCGATCTCGGCCCGTTTTTTGTCCTGCTCGATCTGGTAAAGTTTCGCTTTTAACATTTTGAGCGCGAGCTCGCGGTTGCGGCCCTGGCTGCGTTCGGCCTGACAGGCGACGACGATGCCGGTCGGCTTGTGCAAAATGCGCACCGCGGTTTCGACTTTGTTCACGTTCTGGCCGCCTTTGCCGCCGCTCCGAAAAGTGTCGATCTCGAGATCGGCCGGATTCACTTCGATCGGCGCAGTGTCGGCGATTTCAGGAACAACATCGACGCTGGCGAACGATGTGTGCCGCCGCTTATTGGCGTCGAACGGCGAAATCCTAACGAGTCGATGCACGCCGCGCTCGGTTTGGAGATAACCGTAAGCGTACTCGCCGCTCACCAACAGGGTGACCGATTTGATGCCGACTTCTTCGCCGGTCTGCACATCGACAATCTGCGATTTGAATCCGTCGCGTTCGATCCAGCGTTGATACATGCGCAGAAGCATGTCGGCCCAATCGCACGATTCGGTCCCGCCGGCGCCGGAGTGAATGGTGAGGAACGCGTTGCTGCGATCGCTCTCGCCGGAAAGAAACTGTCTCAGCTCGAATTCCTCGAGTTTGTGGATCAGACGATCGTGCTCGGAGGCGACTTCACGCTCGGCCTGGACGCGATGCGCGTCATTTGTTTCCTCGGCCGCGAGTTGATGAAGGGCTTCGAAATCTTCGATCTCGCGCTCGAGGTCGCGAAAGGGATTGATCAACGATCGCAACCGCGAGACTTCATCGACATCGGTCTGCGCGCGATCGCGATTATTCCAAAAATCGGGGGCCGCCATCCGCGCTTCGAGCGCGGTCAATCTTTCCTGCAATTTCGGCAGGTCAAAGAAACCTCCGCAGTTCGCTCACGCGCGCTTTCAAATCTTCGGCGTCAACGGTGGAAGTTTCAGTTGGCATGATTAAACGATAACCGCAGGTTTGAGTTTGTCATGTTCGCGGAAGTCCGAAGAATCGAAAGTCGAAATCCGAAACAATGTTCAAAATCCGAATGTTCGAAACACCCGCGGACCGTTTCGAATTTCCCGGACGAATTCTATCGCCGCGCTGACTCTTTCCGTTTGTCAGCTTGCGCGGCAGAGGCTTCGACTCGGAAAACGGTCTCGCCGTCTTTCATCAGGTCGAGGCGATCACGGGCGATCGTTTCCAGATAAACGGGGTCGGTCTTGAGCAGATTTACTTCGCGGGTTTGCCTGGCGAGCAAAACCTGCTGGTCGTCGCGCTGCTGTTGCAATTTATCGATCTCGGCGTGGCCGAGTTTTAGTTTTTGATACGGCGGCACGAACAAACTGATGATGACGAGCCAGACGGCAAGGAACAGAAGCGTCAGGAGGACACGATTCCATCGCTGCCAAACGGAAGCTTCACGTCGCGCGCGGAAATCTGTGTAATCCACTTTCAGCGGATATTACGGCCGTAAATTATTTTGTCACCCAATTCTTCCGGCAACAGCCAAGGAGCAAATTAGCGCAATCCGTACTCGGCTTTGTCACCAAGCTCTTCCGCGATACGCAAAAGCTGATTGTACTTGGCCACGCGATCGGTCCGGCAAAGCGAACCGGTCTTGATTTGCCCCGCGTTGGTCGCGACCGCGATGTCGGAAATCGTGGTGTCTTCAGTTTCACCGGAACGATGACTGATCACCGAGGTGTATTTGTTTTTCCTGGCGAGATCGATCGTGGCCAATGTTTCGGTCAGCGTGCCGATTTGATTCACCTTGATCAAAATAGAATTCGCGACGTGCTCTTTGATTCCGCGTTGCAAGAACTCGACGTTCGTGACGAACAGGTCATCGCCGACCAACTGAATTTTGTCGCCGAGCTTCGCCGTTAGTTTCTTCCAGCCGGCCCAATCGTTCTCGGAGCAACCATCTTCGATCGAAACGATCGGAAACCGGCCGCAAAGATCGACATAATATTCGATCAATTCCTCCGCGGTCTTTTTTGAGCCGTCCGACTTTTTGAATACGTAAACGTTTTGTTTTTTGTCGAAGAACTCCGAGGCAGCGACATCCAAGGCGATGAAAATCTGCTCGCCAGGTTTGTAGCCGGCTTTCTCAATCGCTTTGATGATCGATTCGAGCGCGTCGTCCGCCGACTTCAATTGCGGAGCAAAGCCGCCTTCGTCGCCGACGTTGGTGGAAAGGCCGCGGTCTTTTAGCACGCTCTTGAGCGCGTGAAAAACTTCGGCGCCGTAACGCAAGCCTTCGGCAAAAGTCGGCGCGCCTTTCGGCATGATCATGAATTCCTGGAAATCGATCGGCGCATCGGAGTGCGCGCCGGCGTTCAAGATGTTCATCATCGGCACCGGCAACACGTGGGCATCTTTGCCGCCAAGATAACGAAACAGTGGTTCGTTTTCGGCCGCCGCCGCGGCGTGCGCAACGGCGAGCGAAACGCCGAGGAGCGCGTTGGCACCGAGGTTCTTTTTGTTTTTGGATCCATCCAGATCGATCAGCTTCTGGTCGATTTCCTTCTGCTCGCGCGGGTCCATGCCGTTGATCGCACTCGCGATTTTGCCGTTCACGTTCGCAACGGCTTTGCTGACGCCTTTGCCGCCGTAGCGTTTTTTATCGCCGTCGCGAAGTTCCCATGCTTCATGCTCGCCGGTGCTCGCTCCGCTAGGGACCGCAGCCCGGCCGAACGCGCCGTTGTCGAGCCGAACGTCGACCTCGATCGTCGGATTTCCGCGCGAATCGAGAATCTCGCGCGCATGAATTTGTTTGATGGTGGCTTTCGACATGTTGAAGCTCTCGATTAATTCAGTTCCGACCCGCTGACAACGAAGTTTTGAGATTCTGCCGTCGCCGCCGGACTTTTGCTCCTGCGCTCGGAAGGGTTCTATCCGCAGGGCCTTAGGACGCGATTCTTACTGGCATTATGGCCAACTGTGCGTACGCTGGCGGTTCATGAGGCGTGTGAGGCAATTCGTCGCCACCATTTTGTTGTTGGGCTGCTGTGCCCTGATCGGAGCCGAGAATCATTTGCCCGCCGACCAGATGGCCAAGGCGATCCGGCTCGATTCGATCAGCATTCCGAGCCCGGGCGAACTGTTCGCGGCGTTGGAAAAACCGGGTAAGCCGAATTGGGTAGGCCAAATGCGCGGCCCGGTCGGAATGAATTACAAGGATCGCGCCCAGATCGCGCTCAATCTCGGGAGCTTGATTGCCGACGGATTTATCGCGGTTGAAGCGAAAGACAGCCAGCAGGTCAAAAATATCGGCACCGATATTATTAAGATGGCGAAAGCGCTGGGCGTCAGCGAAAACGTGCTCAGTCGTGGAAACAGCATCAACGAATTTGCTGAAAACGACGAGTGGGACGCGCTCCAGGAAGAACTCGAGGCCACCCAAAACGAAGTGAAATCCTCGATGCAAACGCATCGCGACCAGGATTTGGTAATTCTGGTAAGCATCGGCGGCTGGATCCGCGGAACGCAAGTCGTGAGCGCTGCGGTGATGCAAAATTACGATGAACGCGCGGCGAAAGTTTTGCGCCAGCCTGGATTGGTAAATTTCATTCAAACGAAACTGAACGACGTTTCGCCGGAAATGCGGAATGATCCGCTGGTCAAGGACGTGAGCAGCCAGCTGCCGGAAGTTGAAAAGCTTGTTTCATTTCCGACCGGCAAAGCGCCGAGCGCCGATGAGGTCAAAAAAGTCAACGAGGCTGTCGGCAAACTCATGACGCAGATCCAGACGAAAGAATCGAAATGAAATCGGTGACGTCGATCTTTGCGGCAGTCGTTTTGGCCGGAACGTCCGTGCTTGCTGCGGCGGAAAGCGATTCCGAAGTAAACGCGCACAAAGCTGCGCTCGACCTGGCCGGCGCGTTTTCAAACGAAGGTTTCAAGATTCGCGATGGTCACTGGGCGGGAACAATCAAGCCGCACGATCATGCATTGATCGCAGTCAATCTCTACGCCGGAAATCAGTATTGGTTCTCGATTGGCGCGACTGACGCCGCGAAAAAAGTGGCGATCAGTCTTTACGACGAAAGCGGAAAGCTGGTCGAGACCGAGAGCTATAACGAGGGCGAAAAGGCAGCGGCAGGATTTTCGCCGACCAGCAGCGGCCAATATTACGTCATGGTCGATCTCGTAGACGGCAACGAGAGCAGCGTTTGTTTGGTTTACTCTTACAAGTAAAGCTAAAGCGATCCGCATTCTAGATCCTCGATTCTAGATTGTACGCTTATGAGTCGTTGACTCTTCCATCGAGCATCGAGTATCAAGAATCCAGTATCCAGATCCCATGCTCTCGCTCCAGGTCTTTTACGAAGGCAACGTCCAGGGCGTCGGTTTTCGCTGGACCATCAAAAATATCGCCAAGGGTTTTGACGTTATCGGTTGGGTCCGCAATCTGCCCGATGGACGAGTCGAACTGCAGGTCGGCGGCAGCGAGAGCGAAGTGTTCGCGTTTTTGGATTCGGTGATGGACAGCGAGTTGCGTTCGCACATAGACAAACAAACCCGCGCTGCGATGGCCGAACCGGTAAAAGCGCGAGGATTCGACATTCGCAATGAATGACTCGTCCCGGCGCAGGTCTGAGCCGGATTCACATCTGGCGGAGGCCGACGTGGCGATCGCGGTGGAAGGACTGACCAAAGTTTTTCCAATCCCGTTTCGCAAAAAATCGATCGTCGCGGTGAGCGATCTTAATCTTCAAGTCGAGACCGGTGAAGTTTACGGCTTGCTCGGCCCGAACGGCTCCGGCAAGAGCACCACCCTGAAGATTATTTTGGGGCTGATTTCGCCAACCCGCGGACGAACCCAGATTTTTGGATGCGACAGCTCCGAGGTTGCGACCCGGCAATCGGTCGGGTTTTTGCCGGAGAATCCATACTTCTACAAGTTTCTGACCGGCACCGAAACCCTGCGCTTTTTTGGAAAACTTTGCGGACTGCGCGGCTCTCAATTGACGGACAGAATTCAGGAGCTGCTCGACTTGGTCGGCCTGACCGAGGCCCGAAACCAAAGATTGGGTACTTACTCGAAGGGAATGCTGCAACGGATCGGTTTGGCCCAGGCCCTGGTAAACGAACCCGCGCTCCTGGTCCTTGATGAACCGACTGCCGGCGTTGATCCGGCGGGTTCGCGCGACATGCGCAACCTGATCGTCGATCTGAAGAAACGCGGCGTGACCGTGCTTCTCTCGTCGCACTTGCTCGAACACGTCGAGGAGGTCTGCGATCGGATCGGGATTCTCTCCAAGGGGATGCTGGTTCGGGAAGGACCACTCGACGAATTGATTGCAATCGAAGATCGAACCGAAGTCGTTCTGCAAAATGCGTCCGGGAAATTGTTGAAGGAAATCGAAAAGATCGCGACCAGGTCGAAAGCGAAAGTCATCGAGCGCCGGACCTCAAAAACAACGCTCGAGCGACTCTTCCTCGATGCAACGAGCGAGAACAATCCGGCAGATCGCACGCATGAACGCGAATGACCAAACTTCTCCGAAGTATCGGAAATTTTCGTTCCATCGGATCGGAGCGATCGCCACGAACACCCTCACCGAACTGGCCCGCCAAAAAGTTTTCTACGTTCTGCTGATTTTCGCGCTGATCCTGATCGGCAGCTCCGTGTTCATGGCGCGGTTCAGCTTTCAGCAGGAATTTCAGATCTTGAAGGACATTTCGTTGGGCGCGATGTCGATTTTCACTTCGCTGCTCGCCATCGTAGCTACGGCGCGTCTGATTTCTCAGGACGTCGATGACCGCACGATTTACACGATCCTGGCCAAGCCGGTGCCGCGGTTTGAGTATGTGCTGGGCAAACTTGCCGGCGTTTTGTTGCTTCTGGCAATCAGCATTGTGGTCATGTCGATGCTGTTCGCGGCGGTTTTCTATTTTCGCGAGCAAGCTGTGCTCAGCCAAACCGCGCGGGAAATGAGTAGTGCACCGCAGGAACAAATGAATGATGCGCTCAACGCAATCCGGGTCGCTGGATTGAACGCGGACATTTTTAGCGGGGTGGCGGTGATTTTTATCAAAGCCTGTTTGCTTGCGGCGTTAACACTTCTTGTATCGACGTTCGCGACCACGAACATTTTCACCATTTCGGTCATGGTGTTTGTTTACTTGATCGGACATTTGCAGTCGACGGCTCGTGAATATTGGCTGCAACAACCCGGCGCCGGCTGGGTCGCTCGTGGATTTCTCGCCGTGATCGCGCTGATTTTTCCCGACCTGCAGTCGTTTAATCTCGTCGACGCAATCGTGGCCGGCGTCGCGATCCCAGTCGCACTCTTCACTAAAACAATTTTGCTCGGCGTGTTTTACGTCGTGATCTACACCCTGGCGTCGATTTTCGTTTTTTACGGCAAGGAATTATGAAGCGGGCGCTGGTGGTTGCGATTGCAATTCTGGCCTTCGGAGCCTTGAAGCTGCCGGCGGAACGCGCGCTTGCGCTCGATCGTCGCGATTCGCGTGTTGTTGATCTCGCTCCTAGTCTCGATCTGCGGGAGAGGGTTGGGCAGCTCAGTTTCGTTGCCGCGCTCAGCGGCTTTCGCGCAGTCCTGGCTGATTTTCTTTTTATCGAGGCCCACATGGCCTGGGAACGAACCGAATGGGGACGGGTTTTGTTTTTGTTCCGCCAGGTGACGACGTTGCAACCGCACGTTCCATTATTTTGGGACACGGCGGCCTGGCACATGGCCTGGAATGCGAGCGCGGCGGCGATCAACGATCCATCGCAACCGCGGCTGGCGTTACGGGTGAAAGCGCAACGCGATTATTTTGCGCTCGGCAAAGATTTTCTTGAACGCGGGATTAAGAATAACCCGACAAATCCGAAACTGTATGAATCGCTGGCGATGCTTTATCGCGACAAATACAACGATCACGCCCACGCGTCCGAATTTTACCGGAAGGCGGCCGATTGTCCGGGCGCGCCGGATTACGACAAAAGATTTTCAGCATACGAACTTTCCTATTGCGACGGGTGGGAGCCACAGGCCTACATCCAGCTCCGGCGGTTATACGATCAAGGCGAGCGGGAGCGGCTGCCGACGTTGATCAGGCGACTGAAGTATCTGGAGGCGAAGCTGAATATTCCCCCGGAGCAGCGGATTCCGGAGCGGAGCCGTTGAAGCGTTCGGCAAGGTTTGAGTTGATAGTTGAAGCGTTGATAGTTGATTGCGCTGCGTCGGTTCGCTATCAACAATCTTCTACCAACTATCAACTCTCCACGGGCACATGCGCTACGCCATTCTCAGTGACATTCACGCCAATCTCGAAGCCTTCGAGGCGGTGCTGGCGGACGCTCATGACAACAAATGCACTCATTTTGTTTGCCTTGGCGATGTTGTCGGTTACAACGCCAATCCGCACGAATGCGTCGAGCGGATTCGCGCAATGGATTGCCCGATCGTGAAGGGAAACCATGACGAGCAGGCATCGCTCCTCGAATCATCGCGCGACTTCAATGAAATGGCGGAAGAAGCAATTCAATGGACCCGCGATCATTTGACCGCGGACGATATTGAGTGGCTTCGCGATTTGAAATTGCAGCGGCAGGTCCGCGATTTCACAATCGTGCACGCGACCCTCGATACCCCAGGCCAATGGGGTTACGTGTTCAACAATCTCGACGCCGCCACCAGTTTCACCTACCAGCACACTACCGTTTGTTTTTTTGGGCACACTCACGTGCCAATGGCGTTCATCCGGGATGAAGGCGTGCAACGCCAGCAAATTGACAAACTGCGGATTGAGCCCGGCAAAAAATATTTCATCAACGTCGGAAGTGTCGGGCAGCCGCGCGACGGCGACTGGCACGCGGCGTATTGCATTTACCACGCCGAAAGCAACATCGTCGAACAACGCCGGTTGAAATACGACCTGGCGACCGCGCAGAAAAAAATCATCGACGCTGGACTGCCGCATATGCTGGCCGATCGATTGGCGGTTGGAAGATAAGGAAAGTGACGAGTGGCAAGTGACCTGTGACCAGCGAATGCATTCAGACGATTTGAATCTGTTCTCTGTTGTCTGTCTTCAGTCTTCCGGCCATCCTTCGTGCTCTTCGTGAAGGTCGTGGTGCAATCATGGATTCGATTTTAATCATCAAGCCAAGCTCGCTCGGCGACATCGTTCATACGTTGCCGGCGGTCGCGGCCATTCGGGAAGCCTATCCCCGAGCAAAACTCACCTGGGTGATGAATCCGGAATTCACGCCGCTGCTCCGCGGCAATTCCGACGTGAACCACATCCACGTGTTTCCACGAAAGGATTTCAGCGGGCTCGGCGCGACCACGCGGTTTGGGCCGTGGTTGAAAGAAACCCGCAAACTAAAGCCCGATCTCGCATTGGACTTTCAAGGACTGCTGCGAAGTGCGTTCATCGCACGAATGAGCGGCGCGAAGGAAGTTTACGGGATGAGTGACGGCCGCGAAGGCTCGCGGTTTTTCTACAAAAAAACGGCGAAAGTGAATCGCCGCGAACACGCCGTGGAACGTTATTTGAAACTGGCGGAGCTCGCCGGCGCCAAAATTGGTGACGCCCTTCGTTGTCCTCTGCCTTCGGGCGACCCGTTGCCTCGGTTCGAGGACTATCCGCCGTTCATCCTGTTGCACCCATTCGCGCGCGGCAGCGGCAAGTCGCTAACGAATCGTTTGATCGAAGAAATTTGCGCCGCATTCGCGCCGACGCGTGTTGTCGTTGTCGGAAAAACGAATGGCGAAGTCGATGTTGTTGGTGTCGCTGAAAATTGCGTCGAGCTGACCAACCAGACCTCGCTCCTTCAGCTCATTCGACTGATTCGAGGCGCACGCTTCGTCATCAGCGTGGACAGCGGACCAATGCACATCGCTGCAGCGGTCAACGATCGATTACTATCGATTCATACTTGGACGAATCCGCGACGGGTCGGTCCCTACAATCCTGACGCGTGGATCTGGAAACATGGCAAGATCGTGAAAATGAGCGAACTGGAGAATGCGAAACTCAAGCGGCACGGTCGGCCATTTAAATCCAAAGACATTCCGGACATCGTCGAGCTCATTCGGCCGCTGGTGCCGATCGACCCGATGCTGGTTTAACGCTTGGTTGCGTTTGCGCGCTGGATCAAAACGAATTCCGCCAGGGGCAGGTCGCGCGGATAAGTGATCTTGAAATTGAAATCGTGATTCGGAACGAGCACGATTTTTCGATCTAGAAGTTCAACCGCTGAAACTTCGTCGGTCACGGACAGATTCTTCTCGGCGACAACATCGTAAGCCTCAATCAGCAGCTTCTTTTCAAACACCTGCGGCGTCTGCATTGCGTAAACACCGGTACGATCGACCGGACCCGTTACGGTGAGGTCGGCGTCCGCCCGCTTCAATGTGTCGTTGATCGGCTCGGCCAGGGTGGCCGCGCCATTGGTCCGGGCCGCTTCAAACACTCGGGTGATCTTTTCCGGCGTGATCATCGGCCGAGCGGCGTCGTGCACGGCCACGAAATCGCAATTCGGACCAACATGTTCCAAACCGGCGCGCACTGAATCGCTGCGCTGAACGCCGCCCTCGACGATCTGTTTCACCTTACTCGGCTTGCCGATTAGTTTTCGCAATTCACTGATATTGTCGGTTCGCCCAACCAGAACGATTTCCTCCACGCATTTGGTGTTCTCGAACGCCGCAATCGTGTGCGCAATAACCGGCTTGCCACTGACCAGCGCGAACAATTTGTCGAAACCCATTCGTTCGCTCGAACCGGCTGCGACGATGATTGCGCTTAGCATCGGCAGAACAGAAAACGTCCAACGCCCAACGTCCAACGTCCAATGCCGAAGTCAGAACGATTGCATTCGATATTCGGCGTTCGGCGTTCGGCGTTCGGCGTTTTCTTCATCCGAGTTGCTTCTGCACTTCGGCGCTGAGTGTCTTGCCGTCGGCGCGCCCCGCGATCTTCGCCTGCACCGCTTTCATTACCGCGCCCATTTGGGCCTTCGAATTCGCGCCGACTTCGGCAATCGTTTCACGAACGACTTTTGCGATCTCGTCGGCACTCATCGCCTGCGGCAGGTAGGAATTCAGAATCAGCACTTCCTCTTTTTCCTTGGCCGCAAGCTCGGTCCGGCCGCCTTTTTCAAAACTCTCGATTGAATCCTGGCGCTGTTTGACCTGTTTCCGGATCACCTGAACGGCATCGGCATCGTTCAGTTGTCCTTGCGCTCCTGATTTCTCAATCGTCGCATTCATCATCGCAGCCTTCAGCATTCGGAGAACGCCGAGTTTCATCGCGTTCTTCTCGCGCATGGCTGTTTTCAAATCGGAGTCGACTCGTTCGGAAAGATTCACGCGCAGAAACTATCGTTATCGATTGCAGTTGTCGACCATGCCCAGTTATACATTGGACATCACACTGTTGAGGCCTAGTTCTTGATCGCGGCAGCGGCGTTACGAACCGATTCCGCGTCGCTCACCGATAAAACATTGGCGTCTTTGCGCGTGCGTTTGAGCAAACCGGCCAACACGCCGCCCGGGCCAAGTTCGAGAAACAAATCGCAATCCAGATCGGCCAGACGTTCCATGCAATCGACCCAGCGCACCGTCCTGGTCACTTGCTCCTGGAGCGTTTGCCGAATTTCCGGCAACGTTTTGACCTCACCGCCGGTGACGTTGCTGATAATCGGAAACCGCGGCAGCTGCATCTGGACTTCGAGCAATGCCGCACCGAATTTCTGGTAAGCGCTCTCCATCAAGCGCGAATGATACGCGCCGGCGACGTTCAACATCGTGGCGCGACGAATTCCATGTTCCTTGGCGACAGCAACCGCCGCTTCAACTTTCGCCAGCTCGCCAGAAATTACGATTTGGCCAGGCGAATTGATATTGGCAACGTCAACGTCTTCATCATCGGCCAGAGCACGGGCCGCGTTTTCATCGGCGCCGATCAGCGCCGCCATGCCGCCGACGGTCGTCGAGCAAGCCTCATCCATGAGATCGCCGCGCTTTTGCACGAGGCGAAGGCCGTCGTCAAAAATGAATGTTTCGCCGGCGGCGTGAGCAGTCAGCTCGCCTAACGACAAGCCTGCTGCGCCACAAACTCCGATTTCTCCGGAAAGTTCACGCAAAACCGCCAAACAGGCGAGGCCATGAACAAATAGAGCCGGCTGGCAGTTTGACGTCTTCGTCAGTTCTTCGATCGGACCGTTCCAGGCAATGTCACTCAATTTACGGCCGAGAACTTCGTCGGCTCGCCGAAAGACATCAGCCGCAACTGGAAATTGATCGGCCAGGTCCTTTCCCATCCCGACCGCCTGAGCGCCCTGCCCCGCGAATAACAACGCGACCTTTTTTGCCATGGGCTTTTACGTAATCGGCTCCCGATCTGCGCGCCAGTCAGAAATTCGCTTGAACGGCTGCTTCGTCCCGCTACCGTGCGCCCGATGAAATTTAGTCCCCTGCTATTTTGCTCGATGTTGTTGTTCACTTCCTGTGCCACAATCACGCGCGGGGTCCATGAAAAGTTGAAGGTCCAAAGCGACCCCACGGGCGCGAGCGTAACCTTGTCGACCGGCGAAAAAGGAATTACGCCGGCGACCTTTGTCGAGAAGCGTCGACGGGATCAGTTTACCGTAACCGTGTCGAAACCCGGCTACGTTTCCCAAACTGTCACAGTGGAAAGCAAAGCGGGCGGTACCGGTGGGACGGCTATGGCCGGAAATATCCTTCTGGGCGGCGCAATTGGGATGGGAGTAGATGCAGGCACCGGAGCATATGATTCTCTGTATCCGAACCCCGTCTCTGTCACACTGGAGCCGGTCGGAGGAAAATCCAAAGTGAGCCGAACAAAATCTCGTTCCAAATCATTACCCGCCAACGCTGTCACTCCATTGTCCAAACCGACACCAGCGTCACAACGGTAGGCGGTTCCAAATGGCGCGCCGGGACAAATGCGCCTTTTTCGCAGGCAAACACCCTGGCCCTGTTCCTGATGAGCCGAGCGGTTAGCGCCGGTAACTGGCGAATGGGGCAGCCCGAACTAATCGGAGCCCACCGCTGAATTTCCATTTTAGGCTTGCGCGCGGAGGTCATGTCTGCAGCGTAAATGAATTGACCCTATGCCAATTACCGTGCGTGAAATCCAATCGCCCGATCCGGTGACGCGCGTCGCGGCGGAAGACGCGAAGATCCGCCACGCCGGCGACGACGACTTTGGCGAAAAGATGGTTCTCAACATGGGGCCGTCCCATCCGGCGACGCATGGGGTGTTGCGGCTCGTGCTCGAACTGGACGGCGAAGTTATCACCAAAGCGACGCCGGACATCGGCTACCTGCACCGGGGCGACGAAAAAATCGCCGAGAACATGCAGTATAACCAGTTCGTCCCGTATACCGATCGCCTCGATTATCTCGCGCCCCTGGCGAACAACGTTGCCTACGCGCTGGCCGTTGAAAAGCTGATGAACTGGGAAATTCCGCCGCGCGGAAAAGCGATTCGGGTGATTTGCTGCGAACTTTCGCGGATTTCGTCGCATTTGATGGGACTCGGCGCAATGGCGCTCGATCTCGGGGCGATGACGGTTTTTCTCTACTCGTTCACCCAACGCGAAAAAATTTACGACCTGAGCGAATTGTTGAGCGGCGCACGATTTACCACTTCCTACACCCGGGTCGGCGGTCAGATTCGCGATCTCCCCGAAAAATTCATTCCGATGTTGCGCGATTTTCTCGATCAGTTCGGTCCCGCACTCGAAGAAATGGATAAACTTCTCACCCGTAACAAAATCTTCGTGGATCGCACCAAAGATATCGGTGTAATCACAAAGGATCGCGCGATCGCCTACGCGATTTCGGGACCAAACTTGCGCGGCAGCGGCGTTGAACACGATCTTCGGCGCAAACATCCTTATCTCGATTACGAGCAGTACGATTTCGAGGTCGTGGTCGGCACCGCCGGCGATTGTTACGACCGTTATCTGGTGCGAATCGAAGAGATGCGGCAGAGCGCGAAAATTCTGCGTCAGGTGATCGACAAACTACCGGCCGGCCCAATCAACGTCAGCGATTGGAAAAATATGACGCCGCCGAAGTCGCACGTAATGACAAAGATGGAGGAATTAATTCACCATTTCATCGTCGTGACCGAAGGATTGAACGCGCCGCCGGGTGAAATTTATTTCGCCGCCGAAAATCCCAAGGGTGAACTCGGTTTTTACATCAACAGCCACGGCGGCGGCGTGCCGTACCGTTTAAAAATCCGTTCGCCGTCTTTTGTGAACCTCAGCATTCTGCCCGAGCTGCTGCCAGGCTGCATGGTGGCCGATGTGACCGCGGTGCTCGGTAGTCTGGACTTTGTCATGGGCGAATGCGACAGATGAATTCAACAATGACGAAGCACGAATTTCGAATGTCGAGCTGGCGAAGCATTTTGCGTCTGTCGCTCGTCCTCCTGCTCATGCTGTTGATCTCGTGCGCCGGGCGACGCATAACCAAGGCGAATGTCGACGAAGTCGGCGAAGGAATGTCGAAGAAGCAGGTTGAATCGATACTTGGCCCGCCCACCGAGCTCGATAACAAGGATTTCCTGATTTTGAAAAAGACGACCTACGTTTACCGCGAAGGCAAAGATACGGTCACCATCGTTTTCAAGGACGATAAAGTCGTAGAGAAACAAAGCACTTTAACCGATTAATTTTTCGCGAGTGGACTCACACGTTCCGGCTGAGTTAGAGCGAAAAATGGACGAAGCGATCGCGCATTACCCGCGCGAGCAAAAACGCAGCGCTTCGCTTCCATTGCTGCATCTTTGGCAGGAACATTTCGGTTTTATCAGCGAAGAATCTGTGACCTGGATCGCGGCCAAGCTCGGCTTGCAACCAATCAACATTCTCGAATTGGTGACTTTTTATCCGATGCTGCGCGAGAAACGCGCCGGCAAAACTCACATCCGGGTTTGCCGCACTCTCAGTTGCGCGATGGCCGGCAGTTACGAGGTCATGGAAAATCTCTGCGCGGCAACCGGGATTCAGCGTCCGCCGTGGCCCGGCTCCGGCGCGGCCGGCAAACCGAGTCACAACGGAATGCACGAGCCGATTTCAGTCAGCCCGGACGAAAACTACAGCGTGGAATTCGTGGAATGTCTCGCCAGCTGCGGCACCGCTCCGGTTTGCATGGTGAACGACGACCTTTTCGAAAATGTTGCTCCAGCCGCGGCAGCTGACCGCCTCCTGAACCAAATATCTGTTCTCAAATCTCAAATCTCTCCTCATCCGCTGGAGCGACGGATCGTTTTGAAAAATATCGGCCGGCCGGATTGGAACACCGACATCGACAGTTATCTCGAAGCGGGAGGTTACCAGGACTTGCGCAAAGCGCTCAAAATGTCGCGCACCGATATCGTCAACGAAGTGAAAACGTCAGGCTTGCGGGGCCGCGGCGGCGCCGGATTTCCGTGCGGAGTAAAATGGAGCTTCATCAAACAGGACGAACAGAAACCGGTTTACCTTATCTGCAACGCGGACGAATCGGAGCCGGGCACGTTCAAGGATCGCTACATCATTCACGAAGATCCGCACCAGTTGATCGAGGGAATCGCAATTTCGTGTTACGCCATCAACGCCCGGACAGCGTACATGTATATAAGAGGCGAATTCCCGGAAGGCGCGAGGATCCTGGAACGGGCGATCGAAGAAGCGCGCGAGCACAAGTTTGTCGGCAAGAACATTCTCGGCTCCCGATTCAATCTCGAGATCCACGTTCATCGCGGGGCTGGTGCTTACATTTGCGGTGAAGAAACGGGGTTGATCGAGTCGCTCGAAGGCAAACGGGCGTATCCGCGAATTAAGCCGCCTTATTTTCCGGCCGTACTCGGTCTCTACATGTCGCCGACGATCGTCAATAACGTGGAAACACTGTGTGCGGTGAAGCACATCATCGCCATGGGCGGCGCGAAATATGCCCAGCTCGGCCGGCCAAACAACACCGGCACGCGTATTGTTTGCGTGAGCGGTGATGTTCAACGCCCCGGCTATTTCGAAATCGAAGTCGGCTCGGTAACCATGGGGCAGTTGATTTACGATTTCGCCGGCGGTTTGAAATGGGGCCGGACATTGAAAGCGGTAATTCCGGGCGGCAGTTCAGCCAAAGTCCTGCGGGCCGACGAGCGCTTCAAGATCAAACAAAAGCAGCCGGACGGCTCGACGATCGAACAGGAGATGACGATTGACGAATTGCCAATGGATTTCGATACCCTCGCTGCCGCGGGATCAATGGCCGGCTCCGGCGGCGTCATCGTCCTCGACGATTCGCGCGACATGGTTTGGGTTCTCAACAATATCAACGAATTCTACGCCCACGAATCGTGCGGACAGTGCACCCCGTGCCGTGAAGGCTCGTTGTGGATGAAAAAAATCACCGATCGGATGCTCAAAGGCGGCGGCGTAACCGAAGATCCGCGCACCCTCAAAACCATCGGCGACAACATTGCCGGCCGCACCATTTGCGCGTTTGGCGAAGCCTGCGCCTGGCCGACGCAAAGTTTCGTCGAGAAGTTTCCTGAAGAATTCGCCGCCCGTGCGCGAAAGTCCGTTCCGCCGCCGATTCCACCAGAATACACGCCGCAGGAGCTGGAGAAACACGAACAAATTCCGACCAGCCCCCTCGCCCACGATCCCGGTTGGGAAAAAGCCGGCACCGATTCGGTGATTTAATATGTCTCAGGAAAGCAGGAACGCAGGAAAAGATTTACGGGATTCAGGAATAACGGACGGCATTATCGGTGCGGCAATAGCTGTGCATCGAGAGCTCGGGCCGGGTTTCATCGAGTCCGTATATGAACAGGCGATTGCCGTGGAATTCGCGCTGCGCGGAATTGCATTTATTCGCCAACATCCTGTTCCGCTTTTTTATCGGGATCACCAGATTGGCGAACATCGGCTGGATTTTTTAGTTGAAAATAAAATCGTAGTCGAGCTTAAGGCGATCGACTCACTCGAAAAGGTCCACTTCGCAATTGTTCGAAGTTATCTTAAGGCCACCGGCTTAGCAGACGGTCTCATTCTGAATTTCTCGAGTATGCCGCTTACGGTGAAACGCGTTCGGCGTGAACGGACCTTTGAAGTGCCGGACCTTCAGCAATGAATTCCTGCATTCCTGCTTTCCTTAGCTATGTCTGATTTACCCTTGTTCAACGTCCAGATCGACGGCGTGTGGCATCAGTTCAAGAAAGGCACGCGCGTGATCGAAGCTTGCGCGCAGGCGGGTGTTTACGTTCCCCGATATTGTTACCATTCGAAACTGAGTTCGCCGGGAAATTGTCGAATGTGTTTGATCGAAATGGGCATGCCGCGGATGGGCCCGGATCGAAAACCGGAGCTCGGCCCCGACGGCAAGCCGGTCATCAACTGGATGCCGCGGCCGCAAATTTGTTGCGCGCAGGACGTCGCCGAAGGAATGGGCGTGCGCACCAATTCGCCGCTCGCGCAGGAATGCCGCAAAGGCGTGATGGAATTTTTGCTGATCAATCATCCGCTCGATTGCCCAATTTGCGATCAAGCCGGGGAATGCGAGTTGCAGGAATTCAGCGTTGAATACGGCAATTCCGGGTCACGTTTTCTTGAAAACAAAGTCAAGAAACCAAAAAACGTGGAGCTGGGACCGCGCGTTACCCTGGACGACGAGCGTTGCATTCTATGTTCGCGCTGCATTCGGTTTTGCAACGAAATTGTGCATGACGACGTCCTCGGGTTTGTCGATCGCGGAAGTCACACTGTTCTCACTGCCCATCCGGGCAAAGTTCTCGAAAACAATTACTCCCTTAACACCGTTGATATTTGTCCGGTCGGCGCGCTGACCTCGAGCGATTTCCGTTTCAAAATGCGCGTCTGGTTCTTGAAAGAAACGAAAAGCTTTTGCACCAGCTGCGCGACAGGCTGCAACACCGTCATTGGCACTCGAGAAGACATCATTTATCGCCAAACGCCCCGTCAAAACGATCACGTGAACTCGTGCTGGATGTGCGATTACGGCCGGCTCAATTTTAAATATCTCGAAGCGGACAATCGGATTCTCGAGCCGCAAATTCGAACTGGCGACAGGCTCGCTCCGACTGATTGGAAAAACGCAATCGCCCAGGCAGCGTTCCAGTTGCGACAATATGGCGGCGAAAACATCGCGATCATCGCTTCCGGTCGAATGACCAACGAAGAACTCTGGCTGACGCGCAAGATTGCCGACTTTCTCGGCGTCCGTCACATCGATATCGTGCCGCGCCGCGGCGAGGGCGACGATATCCTGCTAAGTCAATATCGCAATCCGAACCGAGTGGGTGCCCGTTTGATTCTTCGTTTGACTTCAGAGCCGGGCGCAACCCTTCAGACGATCGTCGATAATGTGAATGCCGGCGAAATTCGCGCGTTGCTCGTTCTCGGAGAAAACCCGACCAAGATTGGAATCTCTGAAGAACAACTGCGAAATCTTACCGCATTTGTTGCAATCGACATTTTATCGAATGCTGCAACCGAACACGCCACAGTGCTTTTGCCCGGAGCCGGTTTTGCCGAAAAGCGCGGCTCGATGATCAATGGTCACGGCCGGCTCCAACGTTTGAATCGCGCGGTTCGCCAACCTGGTGATGCGCGGGACGATTGGGAAATCTTGCGAGATCTGCTGCAAGGGATCGGCGGCAGCAATGGCCTTTATTCAATCGACGATGTTTTTCGACAAATGAGCGCGGAAATTCCGGAATTCGCGCATTTGACCTTGAGCAAAATCGGCGACCTCGGGGTGCACGTTTTGAATGTCGACGAATCGCCATACGCGCCGGTGGATCCGAAAGCGAAGGACATCGAACGCGCGGAGAAGAAACGTCCGCCGGGGAGATAGGATCGAATGGATTACTTTCTCATTGGTACATCGCTTCGCAAAGATAGCGGGATTGCTCGGGTTCGTGCTCGGTTTGATGAATTACGCAGTTTACGCGGAGCGCCGGGTCAGCGCGTTGATGCAGGATCGCCTCGGTCCAAATCGCGTCGGCTTTGCCGGATTGCTCCAGCCCCTCGCCGACGCCGGGAAATTTCTGCTCAAGGAACAATTCACTCCGGCGCACGTAAACAAATTCTACTATTTCCTGGCGCCGTGCCTGGCAATGATTCCGGCGGTCATCACAATTTCGGTCGTCCCATTTGGCAGCACATTGTTCGGCGTGCCGATGGTAATCGCCGATATCAACGTCGGCATTTTGTTCGTGTTCGCGATCGCTTCGCTGGGAGTTTACGGAATTGTGCTCGCCGGCTGGGCGTCCAATTCGAAATACCCATTTCTCGGCGGTGTTCGTTCAAGTTCGCAAATGATTTCCTACGAACTTTCGCTTGGACTGGCGGTCATCCCGATTTTCATGCTGGTTGGAAATTTGCGGCTGACCAGCGTTGTCCAGTATCAAATCGATCACGGCTGGTTGATTGCGCCGTTCGCCGGCGACTGGACCAATGTGGGCAGATGGTTGCTGGCGATCCCGATGCTCATTTCTTTCGTCGTGTTCTTGATCGCCATTCTGGCCGAGACAAACCGGCTTCCGTTCGATTTGCCCGAAGCGGAACAGGAGCTGGCCGGTGGTTACCACACTGAATACGCCTCGATGAAATTCGGCCTGTTTTTTCTCGGCGAATACATCGCGATGATCACCGGGTCGGCGATTATTGTGACCCTGTTTCTCGGCGCCTGGCACTTTCCGGGAATCCCGGACGGTTCGCACGGCTGGATCTTCGGCCTGATCAACATTGCAGTTTTCTTCACCAAAGTTTGCGCGCTCATCTTTTTATTTATGTGGGTCCGCTGGACCCTGCCCCGATTTCGGTGGGATCAATTGATGCGGCTGGGCTGGCTTTTCTTTTTCGAAATCGCCCTGGTGAACATTTTTCTGGTCGCGATCATTCTGATCTACTTCCCTTTGTAAATGGCAATCACAGTTCCACGACCAAACTTGAACTGGCGCGAGCGGTTGTATTTGCCCGCGATCGCCGCCGGGCTGGCCATCACGATCAAGCATTTCATCAAGATGATCTTCGGCCGGACCAAGGTGACGATGGAATATCCGGAAGAAAAATGGGACGCGAATTTGCCTGACCATTATCGCGGCGCGCCCGCGCTCGTTCGCGATACCGATGGTCGCGTTCGGTGCGTTGCCTGCCAGCTTTGCGAATTCATCTGTCCGCCACGCGCAATCAAAATTGCTCCAGGCGAAATTCCCGCGACTGATCGATTCGCAAAGGTCGAAAAATTTCCGGACGAATTCGATATCGACATGATCCGCTGCATCTACTGCGGCATGTGTGAAGAGGTTTGTCCCGAACAGGCAATTTATTTGCGAAAAGATTACGCCATTACCGGGTTCACCCGCGAAGACATGGTGCATCACAAAGACAAACTTCTCGAGATTGGCGGCGTGATGCACGGCGTCGTCCTGAAATGGAACAAAAAGAAATGAGATCCCGTTTCAAATTCTCAGATTTCCTTGAAACGATCTTCAATCTTCAATCTTCAATCTTCCAATCTTGTGATCTCGCCATTTCTATTTTGGACATTCGCGCTGCTGATGCTGATTTTCGGCGCGGCCGTCATCATTAATCGAAACCCGGTCGCGAGCGCGCTCAGCCTGGTCGTTTCATTTCTCGGTTTGGCCGCGCTCTTTATGATGCTCGACGCCTACTTCATCGGAGTCATTCAGGTTCTCGTCTATGCCGGCGCCATCATGGTGTTGTTTCTTTTCATCATTATGTTGCTCGATCTCCGCGTCGAAAAGCTGCGCAAGATCAATTGGGTCGCGTCCGCCGGCGGCGTTGCGGTCGCGCTGGCGTTCTTCGTTCAGATTTTTGCGGTAGTAGAAAGATTACCGGCCGCCAAACAGGCATTCCCGGAGTTGCCGAGATCGACAACGGATGATGTGCATCGCATCGGCTTGTCGCTTTTTACCAATTATACACTGCCGTTTCAGATCATCGGTATCATCATTCTGATCGCTACGGTCGGTGTGATCGTGCTAAGCCGGCGCGAAACCCGTTAGCATGATCACCCTCGGGCACTATCTCATTGTCAGCGGCGTCCTGTTCACGATCGGATTTGCCGGAGTAATGGTGCGTCGCAACCTCATCATCATTTTGATGTCGCTCGAGCTGATGTTGAACGCGGCCAATCTCTCGCTCGTGGCGTTTTCGCGTTTTCATGTCGATGCGGCCGGGACGCCGAATTACGGCGCCCAGGTTTTCGTTTTTTTCATCATCACCGTCGCGGCCGCGGAAGTCGCCGTCGGTCTCGCCATCGTGGTCGCACTCTTTCGGTTGCGGCAAACAACGCATGTTGAAGACATCACGAGTCTGAAATTTTAGGAAATCCGCGAAAAAAATGAATTTCACGACTAACAGCTCGCTTCCATGGTTGATTTTGCTGCTGCCGCTGATCTCGGCGGTCGTGATCACATTGTTCACGCGCCGATCAAAAACTTTGAGCGCGGCGATCTCGATCCTGGCGGTCGTGGGAAGCTTCGTTTGTAGCTGCCTTGTTTTCACAAGAGTCGACATCTCGACGCCGGAATTCACCTGGCTTGATATTCGCGGTACGCTGCAAATCCCGATCGGCTTTGTTCTGGACGATCTGAGCCGTCTCATGCTTCTCATCGTTTCCGGTGTTGGATCGTTGATTCACATCTATTCGTTAGGCTATATGCGCGACGATGCCGGGAAGTCGCGTTACTTCGCCGCTTTGTCGCTCTTCATGTTCGCGATGCTCGGAATCGTTCTGGCGAACAATTTCGTGATGCTTTTCATTTTTTGGGAGCTGGTCGGATTCACTTCCTATCTGCTGATTGGTCACTGGTTCGATCGGGACACCGCGGCCGAAGCCGGCAAAAAAGCATTCATCACTACACGCCTTGGAGATTTCGGATTCATGATCGGGATCCTGATGATTTGGATCGCGAGCGGCTCCGTTGTTTTCGACGACATCGTCGCCCACTTGTCCAAAATCACCAGCAATCCCAATTATTTGACGGTTGCGGCGCTCTTGATTTTTTGTGGCGCGGTGGGGAAGTCCGCGCAGTTCCCGTTGCATGTTTGGTTGCCGGACGCGATGGAAGGTCCAACTCCAGTTTCGGCATTGATTCATGCGGCAACAATGGTGGCAGCTGGCGTTTACCTTTTGGTCCGCGTCGCATTTCTGATCCAAGCATCCCAAACCGCGCTCCTCGTTATTGCGTGGATCGGAACGATCACGGCCCTGCTCGGTGCGGTAATGGCGACGCAACAATCGGACATCAAGAAGATCCTCGCTTATTCCACGATGTCACAGCTCGGTTACATGGTGATGGCGGTGGGATTGACTTCAAACGAAGCGGCGATGTTTCACCTTTTCACGCATGCTTTTTTCAAAGCACTCCTGTTTCTCGCCGCCGGATCAATCATTGTCAGCCTGCATCACGAGCAAAACATCTGGCGAATGGGCGGCCTTGCGCGAAATCTGAAGGTAACGTTCGCTACATTTTTCGTCGGCGCTCTCGCTCTGATCGGATGTCCGCCGTTCAGTGGATTTTTCAGCAAGGATGCGATCCTCGCCCTCGCCTTTCAGCATAACCCCGCGATTTTTGTGATCGGACTCGTCACGGCGTTCCTCACGGCGTTTTATGTTTCACGCGCCATCGTGGTCGTATTTTTTGGAACATCGCGGACCGATGTTGCGCGCAATTGCAAGGAATCGCCGGCGGTGATGATTGTTCCACTGATTATCCTCGCAGTTCTCGCGCTGGTCGCCGGTTTTCCAGTGTTCGCCCAGAATTTTCTCGTTGTTCCGCACGAGAAGGAAGTCACGTTCATCGTGCCGGCCCTGGCGATCGCTGCGCTGGTGGTTGGCGCAGGAATCGCAGTCTTGCTTTATCGCAAGCGCGAGCATGAACCGATCAGCGTCACATTCATCCGTAACCGTTTTTACATCGACGAGTTTTATGAATGGCTGATCGAAGCTACCCAGGAATTTTTGGCGCGAGTCACCGCGTTTGTCGATCGCTGGATCGTTGATGCGGGCGCCGTAAGCGGAGTGAGCGGCGCGACATTCGGCTTCGGTTCGCTCCTCCGACTGTTTCAGGTCGGAAACCTGCAGGCTTACGCATTTCTGCTCGGACTCGGAATCGTTGCTCTCATCTACTTCGTCATTTTCCGCTAATGCTCCTCTTCCTCGTTCTCTGTCCAATAGCCGCGGCGATCCTGATTCTAATCGGCGCGCCGGCGCGGTTTACGGCATTAACTGCGGCAATTCTCAATTTGATTGTGGCGATCGCTGTTTTCGTTCGGTTCGATCGAGCAGCGACAGGATTTCAGTTCGTCAGCTCGATGAGCGTCTCCACAGATTGGCGGATCCATTTCGCGTTCGGAGTTGACGGCTTGAGCCTGCTGATGCTTTTGCTGGCAACTCTGGTCACCGTCGCTGCGATCTGGTTTACCGGCCAAGTCGACAATCATGTGCGCGCATTTTATGCCTGCCTCTTGTTCATATCAGCGGGCGCCATTGGAGCGTTCGCGTCGATCGACCTCTTTTTCTTCTACGCTTTTCATGAACTCGCCCTCATCCCGACGTTTCTGTTGATCGGGATCTGGGGCAGCGGCAATCGCAGCCGTGCCGCATGGAAAATCACGATTTACCTGACGGTCGGCAGTTTCATTTTGCTGATCGGACTGATTCTCCTGTATCAAAGTTTTCCGGCGGCGGCGCGGAGCTTTGATTTCCGGGAATTACAATCGGCCGCCAGCGCACATGCGATCGCAGCTCCGGCCCAGCGAAATATTTATCTTTTGTTGCTGATCGGCTTCGGCGTTTTGATTTCGCTTTTTCCATTTCATTCGTGGGCGCCTGAGGCCTACGCATCCGCGCCGGCGCCCGCTGCGATGCTTCATGCCGGAGTGCTAAAAAAGTTTGGCCTCTACGGTTTGTTGCGCTTGGCGGTTCCACTTTTGCCTGACGGTGCGCACTACTGGACTCAACTGCTGGTGATCCTGTTGCTCGGTAACATCATCTACATCGGCCTAGTGACGATCGCGCAAAAGCGACTCGATTGGATGCTCGGTTACTCAAGCGTGATGCACATGGGCTACATCTTTCTCGGCATCGCCAGCGCCAACGCGATCGGCAGCACCGGCGCCGCGACGTTGATCTTCGCGCATGGATTATCGATCGCGCTGCTTTTCGCAGTGGCGGGGCAGGTTCGCGAGCGCACCGGCACGTTAGCGTTCGATGATCTCGGAGGACTCGCCAAAGTGATGCCGTTCGCGGGCTTGATCTTCGGATTCGGCGCTTTCGCATCGATTGGTTTGCCGGGATTGGCCAACTTTGCCTCGGAAATCATGATCTTCTTCGGAGCATTTCGTCACGGTTGGGAAATGCAACGCTTTCATCTTTTTCAAATCGCGACGGTGCTGGCGCTTTGGGGCGTCGTCATCTCAACGGTTTACATGTTGCGGGCTTATCGCGCCACGTTCATGGGCACAATGCCGGAACGTTGGGCGAAGCTGAGTGACTTCGGAGTCGGTCTCCGAATTCCGGCCGCGCTGTTGATCGCCGCGCTTGTGGCTGTCGGATTTTTTCCACAGACGGTCGTCAATATCATCAGTCCCGCGATTCGAACCTATTTCACCGCGAGCAAATGATCGCCGCAATTCCTTCATTTCATCTCGAAATCGATGTGCTTGTTCTCGGCATCGTCATTCTGCTGGTTGAAACCTTTGCTTCCAAAATCGACAAAAAGGTTTTCGCCTACATCGGAATTATTGGCCTGACCCTCGTTCTCATCGCCAGTTTTTTTGTTTCCACGAATCCGGCCGAACAGACAGGCCCGTTGTGGAATTTCTATACCGCGGATGGGTTGGCGATTTTTTTCAAGCGATTCGAGCTCATCACGACAATCGTCGTTCTGGTCATGATGATCGACTATGCGCCGGCAATGCGCCGCGGACATGATCATATCGGTTCAAACCTTGGGGAATTTTTCTCGCTGCCGCTTCTGACATGCGCCGGCCTGATGTACCTGGTCTCGGCGATCGATTTCATTTTCATTTTCATTGCTGTCGAATTGGTAAGCATTTCGTTTTTTGTTCTTGTCAGCTTCGCCCGGCGCGACGCGGTCGCTCTCGAGGCCGGAATAAAATATCTCATTCTCGGCGGCGTCTCGGCAGCCTTCCTCGTTTATGGGATCACCTGGATCTTCGGCGTGACCGGCGAAACGAATCTGCAGCGCGTAACCGCTGCGTTCGCCAGTGGCAATGTAGATACTCAGGCCGCGACTTTCGGCGCGGTGCTAATCGTTGCAGGTCTCGGTTTCAAGATCGCGGCGGTGCCGTTTCAAATCTGGGTCCCGGATGTTTATCAAGGCGCGCCGACTCCGATTACGGCGTTCTTATCGGTTGGCTCAAAAGCGGCGGGGTTTGTTGTTTTGATCCGCGTCCTGGAGCCGTTTCTAATGCTGCCGAACATGCACCGCCTTCTGGTGGTGTTGGCTTTGTTGACGGTGATCTATGGAAATCTCGCGGCGCTGCCGCAAACGAATCTCAAACGTTTGCTTGGCTATTCGAGCATCGCTCACGCCGGTTATTTGCTCATTGCCGTGCTTTGCTTGGACGGCGCAGCCATGACTTTTTACCTCGTCGCCTATCTGCTGATGACACTGTTGAGCTTCACCGTTTTGATCATTGTTTCGCAGCAATCGGGCGATGACATTTCAAGTTTCGATGGACTGGCGAAACGACAACCTTTCCTGGCCTTCGCCATGGTCATTGCGATGGCATCACTCGCCGGCTTGCCTTTCACTGCCGGGTTCTTCGGAAAATTCTTCATCTTTGCCGCTGCAATCGAGCAAAAACAATTTTTGCTCGTCATTGTCGGGATCATCACCGTCGCCTGCGGATTTTATTATTATCTCAAAGTCGTTCGCGCGATGTACTGGCCGGCCGCACAACCGGAACAAGTTAAAACGCAGCCGATTCAAATGACTCTTCTCTCGCGAGCGCTAATTATTTCGATGATAATCGCGACGATCGGGCTCGGAGTTTATCCACAGCCAATTTTGCGCGCGATCAAACCGCAAAGCGGGTCAGTCGCAAAATCGATGCCGACGCCGATTCGTTAGGCAAATCAGTCGCTCAGTTCGACGTTCCAGTAAGCGAGATCGACAAAGTGCCGCCAGCTCTCGTGTTGCGGCGCACTAAAGGTGACATGCAGGAACGGCCGCCATTTCGGCCGCTTGGGTTTCCGAATCAAGGCCATCTGCGCTTCGTGCGGAAGCCGATTTCCTTTCACGGTGTTACACGGAATGCAGGAGCAGACGACGTTTTCCCACGTCGTGTTCCCGCCACGATCCCGCGGGATCACGTGATCGAGATTCAGATCGTTGCGATCGAACATTTTGCCGCAGTACTGGCAGGTGTTCTTGTCGCGCTCAAATACGTTATGGCGGGTGAACTTTACTTCCTTCTTCGGCAAACGATCGAAGAACAGAAGGACGATGACTCTCGGCACGCGAATCCTCCACGAAATCGTCTGCACGAGCTCGTGGTCGGGGGCGTTACTGGAAAAATCGCGCCAGCTTTCGAAGTCGTGAGTCAGGAAATTGTTGGTGTCGTCAGATGAGACAACATGGGCATGACCGGCGTAAACCAGGGAGAACGCGCGTCGAGCCGAGCAGATATTCACTGCCTGCCAGAGGCGGTTAAGTACCAACACCTGACTGTTTAACAACGAGTGCAAGGATCTTCCTCCTGCGCTTTTGCCACCTTTTCAGTGGAAAGTGGCGCGAAATTATCACTGTCGTTTTCCGCTGTCAACGCGATGCAGCCCGCGCCAGGGCCAACGGGGGACGTTTAGGCGCTGGCCAGCACCGAAGGCTTCTTCTCGAGAATGGCCATCGCTTGCTGCAGCTCTTCAAAATCAAATGGCTTCGACATCATCATGTCCACGGCCAATTGTTCGTAAGCGCGAATATCGTCGTCTGAAAGGTAAGCGGACAGAACAAGAATTTTCCCCCCAAATTTCTTTACCCGAAGCTGGCGCACCAATTCAAGACCCGTCATGTGCGGCATTCGGTGATCGGTGATAACGACGTCAAACGGTTTGAGGGTCGCGCCGATCTTGATCAGCGCCTCCCAGCCATTTCTTGCCGTGGCTACCTTGGCGGATGGACCACCGAGCACCATGGCAATCATGTGCGCTACTGCTTTTTCATCCTCGACGACCAGGATCCGCATATCGCGGTAATTATCTAGCAATACCCGGGCCCGCCGGGCGCGGAGTGAGGCCGCCGCGCGAGGGCCAAGGCGAGGAGTGTGGGCGATCCGGTTATCGCCGAACCGGACGGACCGCCGCTTTCTTCGTAAAATTGCCCGGGAGTCGCTTTTCGTCGTCAGGGACAGCCCCCGCTGAATCGCCAAGGCTTTGCTCTTCATCCGGCAGGAATTGTTTAAACCGATTTTTGTCGATCGCTTTCATGAAAGCTTCGTGCGGCGTGACCGTTCCATCTTTCAAAAGAGCAAGGATTGCGTCATCCATGAATTGCATACCCTGCGCTCTTCCGGAAACGATCACGTCCTGAAGTTTTTGAGTGGCGCCTTCGCGGATGATGGCGGAAACGGCGGCATTCGCGACGAGAATCTCATTCACCGCCACGCGGCCCGAGCCATCCGCCTTCTTCAGGAGCAGTTGTGCGAGCACGCCGCGCAGCGAATTCGCCAGCATTGCGCGAGCTTGCGGTTGCTTCGGCGCCGGAAAAACGTCGACCATTCGGTCGACGGTCTTGCGCGCGTTATTCGTGTGCAAGCGTGCCGAAAACCAGCAACCCGGTTTCGGCCGCCGTGAGCGCGAGCGAAATTGTTTCCAAATCGCGCATCTCACCGACCAGCACGATGTCGGCGTCCTCGCGTAGCGCCGCCTTGAGCGCGACCGGGAACGATTCGGAATCCGCCGGAATCTCGCGCTGAGTGATAATGCTGCGCTTGTTGTCGTGCACGAACTCAATCGGTTCCTCGATCGTCACGATATGACGCGAGAAGTTCACATTGATGTAATCCATCAGCGCTGCCAGCGTCGTCGATTTTCCCGAGCCAGTCGGACCGGTAACCAAAACGAGTCCGCCTCGAATATGCGCGAATTCTTTGGCGACTGGCGGAATTCCGAGCTGCTCAAGGGTGGCGATTTTCGTCGGAATCAATCGGAAAACCGCGCCGTAACCGTGGGTCTGCTTGAGATAATTACAGCGAAAACGCGAAGCTGCGTCCATTTCGTAAGCGAAGTCCAGATCGCCGCGGTCATCGAAGATTTCCCAATTCCGGTCGCCGCAAATTTCGCGCAACATCGACACTGTCTCGTCGTGATCCAGCACCTTCTCCCGGATTGGTGCTACGTCGCCATGTTTCCGCATTTTTGGCGGCTGACCTTCGCCGATATGGAGATCGGAACCACCTTCGGAAACGATCACCTTCAGGAATTCGTCGAGTTTAGGCATGATCAAAATTCGCTATTCGAGATTCGTTATTTGGCCAGTCGTGCTCGCATTTCCTGCTTTTGGTCTGACCTGGCGTAAGCTTCCTCGGATGTAATGATGCCTCGGTTGGCGAGATCGACCAGCGCGTCGTCCATGAGCTGCATTCCCTGCTTCTTTCCGGTCTGAATGATTCCGGGCAGCATGTAGGTTCGTGCTTCGCGGATCACGTTGGCCACCGCAGGAGTGTTGGTGAGAATTTCCAACGCCAGCGCGCGGCCCCTGCCGTCAGCGCGCGGAATCAGCTGCTGACTGATCACACCGCGCAGCGATTCGCTGACCATGATGCGGATTTGTTCCTGTTGATCGGGCGGGAAAACATCGAGCAAACGGTCGAGCGTGCGCGAAGCGTTGCCGGTGTGCAGCGTTCCCAAAACCAAGTGGCCGGTTTCTGCGGCGGTAATTGCCAGTGAAATTGTTTCCAAATCCCGCATTTCGCCGACCATGATCACGTCCGGATCTTCGCGAAGCGCTCCACGCAGCGCCGCCGCGAACGACCGGGTGTGAGTGTGAACTTCGCGCTGCGTAATGTGACAGCCTTTCGGCTCAAGCACGTATTCAATCGGGTCCTCCAGGGTAATGATGTGTTCGCGCCGCTCGATGTTCACCTGCTCCACCAACGCCGCCAGCGTCGTCGATTTTCCACTGCCGACCGAACCGGTGACGAGAATCAATCCGTTTTGATATCGCGTCAGCAATTTCAAATGCTCAGGCAAGCCGAGTTCGTCCATCGTCCGCACGTTGGTGTTGACGATGCGAAACACGAGATCCACCCCGAGTCTTTGTCGCACCACGCTCGTGCGATAGCGGCCCGACGCATTGGCGTAGGCGAAATCGGCGTCACCGCGTTGGTTGAGGAGTGCCTTTTGCGGATTCGAAAGAAAACCTTCCGCCAGAGAGAGAGTTTGCTCGGAGGTCAGCCGCGGCGCGTCGGGCCAGATCGGTTGCAACGTTCCGTGCAATCGCCAAATCGGCGGCGCGTTTACGCCCAGATGCACGTCCGACGCACCCGCCCGTTGCCCCACTGCGAGGTAATCATCAACATGCCGGAGCGGATGTGAAGTCGGAGATGTCGAAGCTGCTGCCATTACCCGCTGCCCGTTTTATGTCGGACAGCGGCGCGCGTAAACTCAAAAGCCTTTCGGCTTCGGCCGATCGCGAACCCCGAAATGGCCAAATTTTTGTTCGACCATCTTTAGCACCACAGGTTTCAACAAGGTTGCCGCGACTTTTAGGGCGCCGAGGACAAATCCGGCCTCCAACATTCCGCCCTTTGATTTCGCTCCCGGCGTTCCACTCACCACGATTTTTTTCCTCCGGGTCACAACAGCTGTCAGCAACAGGCCGACTGCAATTGCGCCAATAATCCATGGGACCGGTTCGCGTCGAACCGAGCGGCGGATCTTCTTTGGAAAATCCGATTCGTCACGAACCCGCGCCAGCCGTCGTTCGACGTCGTCGCGAGAACGGGCGATCTGTTGTTTCAGCTCTTCGGCTGGTTTGCTTCGAGATTTTTTAGCCATTCCCGATCCTTCTGTAGCTCCGCTCTGGTTGCGCGAAATACCGGCCGTTTAATTCCGGTCGTGGCAGCCAATAGAAAAGCGAGTGCAATCACAAAATGCAGTCCGGCTGCGGCGAGCGCGACCCAGATCCATGACACATTTGCCATATGCGCAACCGCAACAACCGCACTCCCCAACAAAAAAATGTAGCCAAATGCAAAAAACAAAACTGCCGCCACAAGGCAGATCGCCGCGATTAAAAACTGGAACAGCGCTGCCTTAGATTCGGTAGCCAGCAAGGCCGCCCGACTTTCAAAAAAGTCGGCCAGCGCGCTGGCCAGCGCAATCAAACTCCCGATTAACCCAGTCTGGCGTGGCCGGCTTCGCGACGACGCAATTTCGTCAGGCATTCAACAGAGCGCAGTCAGCGCCTGAAGATTAGCCCGAGGACGAATCCAACGCCCAGCGCGGTAAAGATCGCCTTGGTTGGGTTTTCGCGAACATACTGTTCGGCGTCATCTTGAAAGGTGCGAGCGCGGGTGCGGGCATCACCCCAGGCATCCTCGGCGCGACCTCGCGCGTCGGTCCAGGCTTTCTCCGCTTTGTCGCGTGTGTCAGTCCAAACTTGTTCGGCCTTACCGCGATATTCGCCTGCGACCGCTTCGGCGGCGCCTCGTAATTCCTCAGCCGCTTTGCGTGCGTGCATTTTGCTGCTCTCGAATTTGTTTTGCGCATCAGTCGCGCTTGACCCTTGCTGTGATTTATTTCCTTCAGCCATAAAGTTCTCCAATTGATTTCGTTTCCGGAACTATCCGCGCGCTTCGGATTCTGAGCAAATCCTGAGCCGAATGCCAGCTACTGGGTCGATTTACCGAGTTAATGATTTAGCGATTGAAAGACGGCGGAGCGGCCGCCGATCGTAGCATCTTCTCAACGGCTCAACAGCTCAACTCCTCAACCCGACATGACCGCGTCCTATTGCTCGCGAAAGACAATCCGCGCTTTGGTCAGATCGTAGGGCGACAATTCCACTGACACCTTGTCTCCGGGAACAATGCGAATGAAGTGCTTTCGCATCTTGCCGGAAATGTGGGCTAGCACATTGCGTTGGCCGGCGATATCGACCCGAAACATCGTTCCGGGGAGGACCTGCGTCACGGTTCCTTCCATTACGATCTGCTCTTCCTTCGGCATCGCCCCGAAATATATCCCGAAAAAAACCGCGCTCAAACCAGCCGATTTATTGAACGTCTTCCAGAGAGACGGCGGGCAAATATTCGCCAAGTTCCTGACGTTTCCACCACGCGCCGGTTTGGCGGCGCTCTTCGGAGTTGGTGAATCGATACCGGTAAAACGTCCCGCGAATGAATCGCGGTGGCGCGTCAGGAAATGGATTGAACTGAAATAAGCCCGTCACCGGCTGTTTTCCGTGCAACAAAGCGACGATTAGCTGACTCATCCAAATTCTTTCGCGCGGGCTGCCGAGGGCGGCGAACCACATTTGCCAATCGAGTCGAGGTTGATGCGGCTGACACCAACCCGGTGCACGCATTACGTCGCCCGGTTTCCATCTGAACTCATACGGCTTCCAATCGATTCCGTCAGCGCTGCCTTCAATAACGATTTCCTTTCGGTCCAAAGTCATGACCCGGAACAATCCATACTCATTCAAAATCCGGAGCGGCTGGATTCTAGAATTCACTGCGCCGAGAAAAGGCGGCCATTCCGCCAGCGGCTCAAACGCGCCGTAGATCAAACGCAGGTTGATCGGCAATGTGACAATGATTACGACGATTGCGGTCCAGCGACAGAGTCGATCGGGTAGAGAGGTCGCGCTGCGACCTGCGCGCGCGGCGGAACGCGCTGTCCACACGGTGTCATCGATCAACAACAAGCACAGCGCGACCGTGAGCAGGTTGAAAAAATTATAATTCCCGGTCGCTCCAATTACGACCTGCAGAAAAATCAGCAGCCCGCACGCGAGTAACCGCAAACGGCGCGGCGCCCAGATGAAAAACGGCACGACGATCTCGATGACGAGGCAAAGGGCGACCGAAAACTTTTTAAACCATTCCGGGTTTTGATTGGCCCACCACGCCAAAACGGTCGGCAACGGCTGGGACCAATAATGATAATCGAGCGCAGTGAGGTTCCACCAGGTTTCTTCGCCTGGATTTTGGAGCAATTGATAACTGCTCAATTTCACAACGCCCGACATCAGCATCAGTTTGAAAAGCAACAGCTTGAGAAGAAACATCCCCGCCCGCGAAACCGGCGGTTCATTTGCTTTCGTCCAGCGGAGTGTCCACGGCGCGAGAAAAATCGACAGGAACCCGGTCTCGATGAGAAGCGTGTCCCATTGGTAACTGAGAAAGGGGTTGAGGACGCCATCGCTCGTTCCAGCAAACGAAAGATAACAAACAACGAGACCAAGAAGCGAAAATCCCGGCGCTATTCCGAAAATCAGAAAAAGCGAAAGAACCATTCCAACGCCGCAAAGCACATGGAGAAACAGATCGCTCGAATTGAACCAGAACAACGTGGGCAAAACCCAGAACGCGCGATCGCCCAGTTGGGTATGCGCCGCAGTCAGAAGCTGCGAGAGAGGCGAAATTCCATTCGAACCAATCAGTCCGTCGATCTGAACGCGGAGGGAAACGAATGCGATCAGAAAAATCAGTCCGAGCGCGCGAAGAAACCAGCGCCGCGCCGTGAAATACGTGGGCGGCCGAACATCTCTTCCCCAAAGCAAACTCGTGATCGCTGACGCAAATCGTCGATTGGCGGCGATGACTTTATAAAAGTTCTCGGAAATGGCGGCAACGCCGGGAACGTGTTCGTAGCTCCAGTTCAGCCATCGTTTTGAACGTCGAGACTGCAACGAACGAAAAACGGCGGCCGCTCCTCGCTGGACCGCGCCGTCCGGTTCAATCAAGATCACGGAGCGGTCAAAGTCCTCGCGCGGAACGTCCGGAAACCTATCAGCGAATTTTGCGACGTTTCGTAATCGACTTGGTCGCCCGTGATTTCTTTCCATCGCTCGATCCATCGGCGACAGAAATGACACTCGCCATCCCAAATCAAGGTGGGCTTCGTCGGGGGATTGGCCACGCGGAGGTGCGACGCGCTGGTCATCAACTCCTAACGTCCAACGCCCCACGTCCAACGTCCAATTCAGAATCCGAGTTTAACATTCGATGTTCGTCGTTTTATTATTCCTGAAACTCTGCCCAAATTGGCGCGTGATCGGAAGGATCTTTGCCTTTTCGTAAATCACGATCCACTCCGGATGCGGTGCATTTCTTCGCGAGTCCGTCGCTTGCTAAAACCGCGTCGATGCGCAGGCCACGATTTTTCGGAAATGCCAGCATTCGATAATCCCACCAGGTGAAGATGCCTGGCGGTTGAGAATGCAATCGAAGCGTATCGCGCAGGCCGATTTCGCAGAGCGCACGAAACGCCGCGCGTTCATCAGCAGAACACATGATGGCGCCCTGCCACAGGCCGGGATCGTGAACATCAGCATCTTCGGGCGCGACATTGAAATCGCCGCAGACCGCGACATCGACATTGCGTTCTTTTTTCAGGCAATCGCGCAACCGTGAATACCATTCCAATTTGTATTTGTATGCCGGCGAACCAACCGACTGACCGTTTGGCGCATAAATGGAATACACCCGAACGTTTCCAACGTTAGCAGCAAGGACCCTCGCCTGCGGATCAGCAATCTCATCGCAAAGCGCCGCGCGAACTTCGGTTAGCTTTGTTTTCGAGAGAATCGCGACACCATTGTAGGATTTTTCGCCATGACAGGCCGAATCGTAACCGGCGGATTGAAGAGCAAGCGCCGGAAACTGTTCGTCCGGACATTTGGTTTCCTGCAAACAAACAACGTCGGGCTTCGTTTGCTCGAGCCAATCGAAAAGTCGGTCCTGGCGCTTCCGCAACGAGTTGATGTTCCAGGAGACGATTCGCATTTCTTGTAGCGGCGGTCTCGACCGTCGATCACAAAATAACGGCGCTCATAGAGCGCCGCTACAACTCAATCTCGACTCCAGGAGCCGGCACGATGACTTCTGAATCGGGCAAATCCGAAGCGATACGCGCCCGCATCCACTCCACCGCCAGAGGATCGCCATGAACCAACAAAATCTTTTTTGGCGCCACACGCTGGGCAAACGCAATCAACGATTCGCGCGATGCGTGAGCGCTGAACTGGAATTGGTCGATGTGACAACGCACCCGTTGGGGCGGGTGATCCGGGTCGATTATCACCTCATCATTCGGTGACGCACTCCGCAAAATCCCGGCCGGCGATTCCGGATCGGCGTAACCCACGAAAAAAATCGAGTGACGCGGCTGATCGACGATTCGTCGGGCGAAAATGTTCGAAAGCGTCTTCGCGGTCATCATCCCGCTCGACAGCGCGTAAACGCGACCGGCGCGGGTGCCAGCGTCATGAATATTTTCGGCGTTCAACACAAAGGGGCGAAGCTCAGCCAGCAGTTCCAGCCGGGGCAATTGCCTGCGGCCCATGTTGGCGCGCTGATCGTAAATCTCGCGTGATCTTGGAACTCAGGCCGCCGATGTAGATTGGGAAATCGAGCGTTTTTTCGCGGCGCAACTTGTGAAGGATCGCCAAAATCTCCTGCGTCTTGCCGAGCGCGAAAACTGGAATCAGCACGCAGCCGCCACGCACAAATGCGTTTTCAATCGCCTGCATCAACCGGTTTTCCTCGCTCTCCCGGGACCAGGCCGGTGGCATCGGAGTATCGCCGCGCGTACATTCCATGATCAGAACATCGAGCTTTCGGCCGTCGACCTCTGACTCCGGAAAAACCGCAGCCTGGGCAATCGTTTGATCATCGAAATTCACATCGCCGGTGTAAAAGACGGTGCGCCCTTCCGTCCGCAGCATTACCCCGGTCGAACCAAGCACGTGGCCGGCCTCGAAAAACTCGAAAGTTGTATCGGCGGTGCCGGCCGGCACGCGTTCGCCAAAAACGGTGTAAGTCTGACGCAATGCGCAGGACCGCCACCGTTCGGTAACGCGATCGAGCTCTCGATGAGTGAACAGCGGATACACTCCGGCGACGGCCATACCTAGCTCTTCGCGCTGCCGCGTCATTACGTTTACCGAATTGTGAAGAAGGGTGCGTCCGATCTCGGCCGTCGGCTCAGTCATAAAAATGTGTGCCTGCGGCTGGCGTCGCATCAAAACCGGCAGCGTTCCCATGTGGTCCTGGTGCGAATGTGAAACAATGATCGCATCGAGCTTGCGGCCCCCGAGCGCATTCAGATTGGGTAGCGCTTCTTCGCCTGCGAATTTTGGATGCATCCCCGAATCGAGCACCAGGCGATGCCCGCCGGCCTCTAGATAGTACGAGTTTGCGCCGATCTCAGTCCGGCGCGTTAGGTTGATAAATTTCAATGAACTCTTACTCCTACTTAGTCACTCTCTCCCTACCCCCGAAAACCACGTGACCGTGCGACTGACAAACTCTTTTGTAATCCCATTGAGACGATCTCGATAAGCCGCGCGACTGACCTCAGTCGCCATGGCTCCGGTGAGCCGCACGTCGTCAGCCGAACTGGGGTTTCATGCGACTCAGGATGAGTAACAGTAAGAGTACGAGCAAGAGTAAGAACTCTGTAACCGTCGTAACGCGACTGCGGTCTTATTAAGAGGTTGAATCGGGTATGTTGACGCCGCTGGACGAATCGAAGTGGAACGAAGCGAATGCCGCCCATTTGCTAAACCGTGCCGGATTCGGGGCCACACCAATTGAAATCGAACGAGCCCGGCAAAACGGACTTGCCGCCACGGTCCGGGATTTCGTCGAAGTAAAGGCCGATGCCGCCAATGTGCCCCCACCGGCCTGGGCCCACCCCCGGAATATTCGCGCTCAGCGGATGGAGATTAAGGCGGCGAAAGATCGCGGCGAAAATTTCCGGACCAAGATTCGCGACGTCCGGATGATGGAGGGCGACGAAATGATCGATCTCCGCCGATGGTGGCTCGATCGGATGCTAAACGGACCGGCCCCGTTGCTCGAAAAGATGACGCTATTCTGGCACGGCCACTTCGCCACCAGCATCCAGAAAGTTCGCGACGCTTACTGGATGTGGCTCCAGAACGACACCCTGCGGCGGAACGCGCTCGGAAATTTCAGCGCACTCGTGAAGAAAATTTCGCGCGATCCGGCAATGATGATCTATCTCGATCTTCAACAAAGCCGGCAGGAACATCCCAACGAAAATTGGGCGCGCGAGCTCATGGAGTTGTTCACGGTCGGCATCGGCAATTACACCGAACAGGATATCCGGGAATCGGCTCGCGCTTTCACCGGTTACAGGATCGATTTCACGACCCAGCAATTTCGGTTCGCGCCATTCCAACAGGATCACGGAGAAAAGAAATTCATGGGCCGGACCGGCAATCTCAGCGGCGACGACATCATCGACACTTTGGTGAGCAAACCGGCGTGCGCGCAATTTATTGGTCGCAAGCTGTGGCGATTTTTTGCCGAAGACGATCCGCCTGGCGCGATCGTTGACTCAGTCGCGGCTACGATCCGCAAACACAATTTCGAAATGCGACCGGTTCTGCGAGACATTTTCAGTTCCGAGGAATTTTATTCGGACCGCGTGATGAGGGAGCCAAATCAAAAGCCCGGTCCAATACATCGTTCAGACATCCAGGATGCTGGATGCGCCAGCCCCACCGCCTCTCGCGGCCCAGAACGCGATGCGGCAAATGGGACAGATCCTTTTTGCACCGCCAAATGTGAAGGGCTGGGATGGCGGCAAACAATGGATCAGCACGTCGACATTGTTGTTTCGATACAATTTCGCGAACTACCTGATCAACGGTGACGCGATTCTGCCGGCGAATGTCCGGCAGCCTAGACAAGGCGCTGACGTCGGTTTCGGCCGCGCCGCGCAATACGCCGAGCAAATTAAACGCGAGCCCATCGACGTCGCGAAATTAATTCCGACCGATTTGCGAACCAAGCCGCGCGAGATTGTCGGCGTCCTCGCAAAACGACTGTTTCAAACCGCCCTGGCGCAAAAAGAACTCGATGCGTTCGCCCAATTCCTGCAATCGCGCGGGCCGGATCTTACCGACGCTCACTTGCGCGAACTGATTCATCTGATGATGAGCACGCCGCAATTCCAACTGGCTTGAACATGAAAACGACAACGACTCTACAAACCCGCCGAAAATTTCTGCGAACTTCAATGCTGGGCGCCGCCGCGAGCTGGACCCTGCCGGTATTTCTCGAGAAAACATTTTTTGCCCTCGACGCAATGGCCGCTGACGCCGCAACCCAGACTGTCACCGGCAAAGACGGAACTATTCTCGTCGTGTTGCAAATGGCCGGCGGTAACGACGGGCTTAACATGGTCGTCCCCTACGCCGATGATGCTTACCACGTCGCTCGTCCGCGTCTCCGCCTCACTGCCGAGCAAGTCCTCAAGATGGATCATCACATTGCGCTGAATCCGAAACTTACCGGAGTGAAATCGCTGTACGACGAAGGTCACGTCGCGATCGTGCAAGGCGTCGGTTATCCAAATCCGAATCGTTCGCACTTTCGCTCGACCGAAATTTGGCAAACGGCATCCGATGCGGATCGAACATTGAGTGAAGGATGGCTCGGCCGTTATTTTGACAATTGTTGCTCCGGCGCCGATCCGACCGTGGGCGTCGCCATTGGCGAAGAAACGCCACAGGCGTTCGCCGCGAAAAATCCTACCGGCGTGACGTTTTCGCGTCCCGAACAATTCCGGTTTCGCCCATCAGAGCCGGGCAATGGCCAAAT
Organism: uncultured Verrucomicrobiae bacterium; assembly: GCA_963800015.1. Classification (GTDB taxonomy): domain Bacteria; phylum Verrucomicrobiota; class Verrucomicrobiia; order Chthoniobacterales; family UBA10450; genus AV40. Next base: position 215,117 of record CAWCZE010000010.1, read on the forward strand.
GAGCGCCGAGGAAGTTCTTTTTCGTCAACTGAACGAAACCGGCGGCGGCGATGACGGCGGCACCGCGGCGTCAAATGCCGGCGCATCGATCGGCGCAATTCCCGGTCCTTCCTCGCCGGGAAAAACCGATCTGAGCACGCTCGACTTTCTGCAACGAACCGCGCTCGATGCGCAATTGAGCTCCGACAAAATCCTGGCGATTGCGCGTAAATACAAATCGACCGTGCCGTATCCACAGGGACAGCTCGCGGCGGGTTTGAACATCATCGCCCGAATGATCGCCGGCGGATTGCCGACTCGCGTGTATTACGCGAGCCAGGGGGGATTCGACACTCACGCGGGACAAATCAACACCCACGACCGGCTGATGGGCGAATTCAACGACGCGGTGAGCGCGTTCGTCGCCGACCTGAAACAGCAGGGAAATTTCGAGCGGGTATTGTTGATGACCTTCAGCGAATTCGGACGACGCGTTCAGGAAAACGCCAACGGCGGGACCGATCACGGTGCGGCCGCGCCAATGTTCGTGGTCGGCGGCGCAGTCAAAGCCGGATTGTTCGGAAAATATCCGAGCCTGACCGACCTCGATCACGGCGATTTGAAGTTCAACACCGATTTCCGGAGCGTTTACGGAACCGTGCTCGATAAGTGGTTGAAAGCGCCGAGCCAGACCGTGCTAGGACGAAAATTCCCGGGGCTGCGGAATGTGTGAGGTGGATCGACCTCTCCGAGCGGCGATACCAAGAACCGTGAATTCGCCGAGAGTCAATAACGCGCTCGGAGATCGCATTCCAGCTAAAGCATTTCCTGAAAAATGCGCAGCCAGTTTCCGCGCAGAACCTTTTCGATGTCAGCGTCGCTGAAACCGCGCTCGATCAGTTTGCGGGTCAAGTTTCGGGCATGCGAATGATTCGTCAGATCGGGAATAAAATGCGGCGTTGTCAATTTGGCCGCCAATTCTTTGATCACGTCCTCGGGCAGTTGATTGAATAGATATTCGCAAAAATCGAAACCGATTCCGACCCCATCGACTCCTATCAGACTAATCACATGCTCGATGTGGTCGATATAACGATCGATCGTGCTGTTGTCACGAATTTGGACTGACCAGAATCGCATTCATGCCGATAACTCCGCCGCGTGCGCCGATCATTTTGATCTGTTCGTCACTGACGTTGCGTTCGATGTCGTAAAATTTTCGCGCGTTGGTGTGCGAAACAATCAATGGCTTGCTGGTCAGATTCGACAATCTCCTCGAATCCTTTCGGATTGATGTGGGCGAGGTCGATGATGATTCCGAGCCGTTCACATTCCTGAACAACGTCGCGTCCGAAAGCGGTCAATCCATCGCGAGGCGAACCGCTGGCCGCGAAAATTCCGCCGGCACCGGCGGCATTTCGCCGGGCATGAGTTAGCCCGACCATCCGAAGTCCGAGCTGATAAAATACGCGCAGCAGATTCAAATCGTCGCCAAGCGGTTCGACGCCTTCCATCGTGATGACGAGCGCGATCTTGTTTTCGCTTCGCGCGCGCTTGATTTCTGCGCTGGTTTTGCAAATCGCAAACCGGGCGCTGCCGTCCACTTCCGCGTAAAGGCGCGCGACTTGATCGAGCGCCACGCGCAAGCCCATTTCCGGAAGGTAACGGTCCTCGACGTAGAGTGCCGCGCCGACGACTCCAATATTTCCGGCTTCGAACTCCGGCAAATAATGCGAAACCAGCGCGCCGGGATGATTTCGTTTTTCGTAAAGATCGAGCGGCAAATCGAAATGCATGTCGACCAGTCCGCCTGCATGGAGCCGGTCGACGCGTTTCTGAATTGATTCCGCGGATTCCATTACGGCACCGGTGGCGAAGCGGCTATCGTGACGGTTCGGACGGAATCCTTTGGCTTCGGCAGAACGATCGCGGACAATGACGGAAATCCAGACAGTCGCCCAGCGGAAGCCAGGCCGGGAGCCAGATCGGCCCACGCAGAAATAATTCCGAGCGCAATCAGGCAATACGCCGCAGAAAACGCAACCGCGCCGATAACGAGATCGACCCGAGAAAATTTGCGCAGCCAGCCGCTCAGCACGGCGATGACAACCACAATCGCACAATCGAAGATCCAGCTTACCCTCCGAATGAAAGTTCTCGCCTGAATCGAGGCGATTGCGGCTCCAATCAGATCGGGCGCGTTGGTTTCGGTTCGCGCAAGGACGAGATGCGACCGCACATCTTCCAGCCGAATGCCGCTGGCGGCTCCGCTTTCGATGTTGCTGCGCCGCGAGCAAAAGTTCGTCGATCGTGATGTGGCGTGCGCGCTGGGTCATTTGAGGAGTGATCAAAAGCGTTCCGTCGGCGCGCATCGGAATTTTAGTGCCGTCTCGGAAAATCAATCGACGTGCCGATGTCGACTTTCACTTCGTCCGGCGTCAGGCGAAGCCAAAGCATCACGGCCTGCAGCGCAAATGCGGGAATGACTTCTCCGCGGTACTGAAAAAGAAGGGGCACATGAAGATCGTCCGCCGCTTCGGGAGGGAAATTAATGAAGCCGACGGTCGAAAGAACGCGGACATCTTCGCTCGGCTGGTGTTCGATTCCCGAAAATTCCGGCAAATCGCCACGACGACCCGTGACATGTGAGAAGCCGGCGAATTTCCGGAACCGGCGCATCCGGATCGGGCGAAGCGGTAAGCTCTGCGCCCAATAACAATTTCGGAACGTGCATCGCCTGGTCCATGAAGATTTGTTCCTGGTCCTTGGCCCGTTCGCCCCATTGCAAAACCGGCTCGATGGCAATCACGATCGGTTTGAATTCGAGAAGTCCCTGTAACAGCAACGCGGTTTCTAGCGGAGCCGGCGGATTTTCCTTTCCAACTTCAACAATCGTGAGTGGCACTTGCTTGGTCGCCGGTTGCGAATGTCTCAGCAGCCAGCGGAGGAAAATTTCCTCAGAACGCTGAAACCGCGGCTCGCGCAAAAATAGAACGCCCAGCAGCAAAACAAAGACGATCACCCAGATCGAAGGCCGTTCCATCGAGGAGAAGTGATAAGTGATGAGTGACCAGTGACAAGATTAAAGGTAGAGGCGACTGACCTCAATCGCCATGGCGGCGCGCTGCGCCGCCGCTACCTGCTCAGTTCGAGCATGCGGAGAATCGGTAATTCTGCCCGCTTGACGGATTTCTTCCGGCAGCGTGATTTCCGGCTCCATGTGCAGCAGCGCGTCGTAGGCTTTTTCCAGAGTGTTCTTTTTCATGAAACGGCATTCGCCACAGAAACAATTCTCGGTCGGCCCCGGAATGAACATTTTGTCCGGAATTTCTTTCTTCAAGCCGATGTAACATTCCCGCCTCGGTCACCACGATAATTTCTTTGGCCGGCGAATTCTTGCAGAAGGCGACCATTTTTTCCGTCGAACAAACTTCGTCCGCCAGCATTCGCACCGCGTAAGTGCATTCGGGGTGCGCAACTACGGGCGCGTCGGGATATTCCTCGCGAATGCGACTGATGCTGCGCGCAGTAAACTCAACGTGCACGTAACAGTTTCCCTGCCACAAGATCCATTTTCCGGCCGGTGCGTTCCATCACCCAGGCGCCGAGATTTTGATCCGGCACAAACAAAATATTCCGGTCCGGCGGCGCCGATTTCACGATTTTGTCTGCGTTGCCACTGGTGCAAATGATGTCGGACTGCGCTTTCACGCCAGCACTGCAATTGATGTAGGCGATGACGTAATAATTTTTGTCGGCATGTTGCTTCAGAAACTCCGCCAGCTTTTCCGGCGGACACGAATCCGACAACGAACAACCCGCTTCCAAATCCGGGAGAAGCACGCGCTTGTTCGGATTAATAATTTTCGCGGTCTCGGCCATGAAATGAACGCCGCAAAACAAAATCACGTCCGCGCTCGGTTTTCGCCGCCTGATAACTCAAGCCTAACGAGTCGCCGACAAAATCAGCCACGTCCTGGAGCTCGGGGACCTGGTAGTTGTGAGCCAAAATCACGGCATTGCGCTCGGTCGCCAGCTTACGAAGTTCTTTGGCGAGATCGGCACTGGAACGGCGCAAATCAGGGGCAATCTGACGTTCCAAATTTACAGCGGCGGCTACCATGAAATACTATCGCGAAGAATGAATGCTTCTCAAATCTACCAACTCGGCTTTATCGGCGCCGGCAAACTGGCCGGATCCGTTATTCGCGGCCTGATTCGCGCCAAATTTTGCCCGCCGGACAAAATCATTGCCAGCGAACCGAACGAGCAAACCCGCGCGACGTTACATCGCGAAACGGCTGTTCAGTAACCGTCGACAACGCAGACGTCGTAGCGAAAGCAGAGGCGATTTTCATCGCGGTTAAGCCGGGAATGGTTCTCGGCGTTTTGCGCGACCTCGCGCCTCGATTGGACAACAAACTCGTAATTTCGCTCGCGGGCGGCGTTCGCATTGCGAGCATGGAGAAAGTCAGCGAACGCCCGGTTTATGCGCGCGTTGACCAATACGCCTTCGGCGATCTGCCGCGCTGCCACCGGAATCTCGCGCGGAAGTCGAACGCACTAACGAAGATGCCGATGTCGCGAAGAAAATCTTCAGCGCGATTGGCGTGGTCGTTGAAGTCGACGAACCGCAGATCGACATCGTGACTGCGCTGAGCGGAAGCGGCCCGGCCTTCGTTTACACAATTATAGATGCGCTGGCGAAAGGCGGCGTGAAGCTTGGTTTTCCAGAAAACGTTTCGACTGAACTTGCAATCCAAACTGTCATCGGAGCCGCCGAGCTCATGCAGGAAAGCAAAATGTCTGCGGAAGAACTGGTGCGAATGGTCGTCACGCCTGGCGGCACAACCGCTGCCGGTCTGGCGGTCATGGAAAAAATGAAGACGAGCGAAAGTTTAATCGCCGCCGTGGAAGCTGCCACAAAACGCGGCCAGGAAATGGCGAGGAAAAAATCTAACTGTAGAACCAGGCGGCTCGACCTGATCAGCCGACCCAGCGCTAGTCGACTTCGACAGAGCGACCGAAATTCGACACGCTACAATGCTTTCCGCATCACTTCAATCGGCGCAGAGCGTTCGAACCAGATTTCAAACGCGAGCGCGCCTTGATGCAACAACATCGACAATCCATTTGCCGCGCGTGCACCGGCTTCGATCGCTGCGGAAATCAATGGTGTTTTCGTCCGCGGAATAAATCGTGTCATAAACCATCAAATGCGGCGCAAGAAGACGTGATGAAAGTGGAGAAGGGTCGCCGGGATTCAGGCCGACCGGGGTGGCGTTCACAATGAGATCGATATTCGCAATCTGAAATTGGAACGCTGATTCTTCCCATGGGATTGCCTGCAGACGTGGCACTGGACCGAACACTTTCGGGCCTTCGAAAAAACTCCGCAGCTTCTCGGTGAGCTGTTTGCCTTTCTCAAAGTGCCGTTGGCAATGACGAGCCGTTCGCAATCGCGATTTTGCACATTCCAGGGCGATCGCGCGTGACGCGCCGCCGGCGCCCAGGATCATCACCCGCAGATCACGCAGATCGACAGAGAACTCTTCGCGAATTGCGCGCGCAAATCCGCGGCCGTCGGTGTTAAAACCATGGAACTTGCCTTGATCGATCTTCATTACGTTAATCGCGCCGACTTGTTTCGCGTCGTCGTCCAGTCGATCGACCAATTCCGGGGCGGCAATCTTGTGCGGCAAAGTCAGATTAAGTCCAGCGAACTCAAGATCGCGCAAACAATCGAACGCTTCAGCGCAGTTCCTCCGGCGAAATGTGAAATCGCGCATACTGCATATCGATCTTGTCATGTTTCGAGAGCCGCATTCTGCATTTGCGGCGAAAGCGAATGAGCAACTGGATCGCCAAGAACGCCGAGACGAATCGGCGGATCGACTTCACGCCAGTTCTGCAAATCCGCCAGCGTGTAAACATCCTTTCGCGTTTCTCGCCGCGGCTTCGTTTGCCGCCAGTCCGGCTTCGGACTCATTTTGCGCCGAGTTGCGCAATTCCGCGCTCGAACCGTTTCAGCACGCGTTCTTTCCCCATCACCTCAAGCATGTGATACAAACTCGGGCCAACGCTGCGGCCACTTACCGCGACGCGCGCCGGATGAACAAGGTCGCCGGTCTTGCAACCAAGCTTTTGCGCCAATGACTTCAACGTCGTCTCGAGCGTCTGCCAATCCCAGTTGTCGAACATTCCCGAATTCGTCGCGCAAAGCTTTCAAGTGAGTCGTCGCTTCCGGCTTGCCGAAAACTTTCTCAACAGCCGCCGGATCGAATTCGTATTCCTCGGTGAAAAATAACTCGTCCATTCCGGCAATTCTTTCAGGAGTTTGATCTTTTCCTTCACGATCGAGAGCACCTCGCGAGTGTATTTTTCGTTGGAGGTATCGATCTTCGCTTTTTCCAGGAACGGTCGTGCCAATTCGACGAAACGATCGAGCGACATCTGCGCGATGTACTGGCCGTTAAGCCAAAAACATTTGTCGAGATCGAACGCGGCGTTGCGGCGATTGATTTTTTCCAGCTCGAAAAGTTTTACGACTTCCTCGATATCGATCTTCTCGCGATTGTCTTTGGGCGACCAGCCGAGCAGACAAAGATAATTGCGGACCGCTTCCGGCGCGTAACCTTGTTCGATGTAAGTCGCAATTGATGCGCCTTCATCGCGCTTGCTCATTTTCGAACCGTCCCGATTCAAAATGAGCGGAATGTGCGCGAAGTTCGGCGGCGTCGCGCCGAGCGCTTTGTAAAGCTCGATGTGCTTGGGCGTGTTCGACAGATGATCTTCGCCGCGGATCACGTGCGAAATCTTCATCTCAATGTCGTCGATCACGTTCACGAAATGGAAAATCCATGAGCCATCCGGCCGGCGCACTGTCATGTCCGGATGCGTGCCGGGGTTGGTCAGGTCGAAATCGATTTTGCCGCAAACCAAATCGTCCACGATCACGTGTTCGCGCGGCGAGCGGAAACGCAACGCCCCCTGATCTTCAAAAATGTGACCGGCGTCCTGAAGTTTCTTCAGGTAGCGCTCGTAGATTTCGTTGCGCTGACTTTGAAAATACGGCCCGTAATTTCCGCCGACGTGCGGACCTTCGTCCCAGTTTATTCCCAACCACTCCAGTCCCTCGATAAATCGCGGCGGCGGCTTCCTCGGTGTTGCGCTTGGTGTCGGTGTCTTCGATACGAAGAACCAGTTTGCCGCCGTGATGGCGGACAAAAAGCCAGTTGAAAAGCGCAGTGCGCGCACCGCCAATGTGCAAAAAGCCGGTCGGCGACGGAGCGAAACGAACGCGAACTTCAGAGGACATTGTCGCAATTACTGTAGCCGCGCTCTGTCAGTGCCGCATTAATTTTGCGATGGCTCGGAGCCGGAGCGGCGTCGGGCCCTACTCATGGTCAAGCCGGCGACAATGGTGCTTCGGCCGGACCAGCAATCACTTCGCCCGTCGGCTTAAATCGCGATCCGTGACACGGACAATCCCACGTTTTCTCAGCCGAATTCCAGTGCACGATGCAGCCCATGTGCGTGCAAACCGCCGACAATTTGTGGACGTCGCCTTTCGGATCGCGATAAGCTGCGACTCTTTTGCCACCGCGATTTCACCAGCATCCCCTCGCCCGATTTCAGTTCGCGAACAGAATCGGCTTCAGTACGCGTTAGGCGATCTTTAATTAGATAGTATGGATAATCTTTGTTCTCGGTGAGGTAATCCCACGCCCCGCGATTGATTAGTTTTCGATCAACATCGAACAGTTCGCTCCACGGATTTTTCGCGCCGATGACCCAATCACGCGCCATGAGCGCCGCAACGGTTCCAAAAGTCATCCCGTTTCCGGCAAAGCCGGTGGCAATAAACTGGCGTTCTGCGTTTTCGCCGATGTACGGCAAACCGTCGTTTGTTTCGATCACCTGACCTGACCAGCGATGATCAATCTCCGCTTCGGGTGCGATTTTTTTCAACTTCGTAACCAGGTGCGCATAACATTTGTCGGTATCGGTGACCTGGCCAGTCTTGTGATCCTCGCCGCCGTAAATCGCGTAATCGGACTCGCCATTACGAAACACGCGCAAGTAATTGTAGGGATTCGCAGTGTCCCAAAATAGAGCGATCGGTAACGAACCATGGGGCACCCGCGCGCCGAGCACGTAGCTGCTGTAGAGCGACAGCTTAGTTTGGAACAACGTCGCACCGGTCACACTCTCCAGACCGAGTAGCGGATTGTGAGTTGCCAAAATCACACGATCGAATGAGATCCAGTGGCCATTTACTTTTGCGCGGCGTTTTTCGGCATCGAATTCTTCGGCTTTGCTTTGTTCAAATACTTGCGAACCGCCTCCAGCAGCGATCTCGACGAGCCGGCGTAAATATTTTCGCGGATGAAACTCCGCCTGGTTCGCAAACCGGACACCGAAAACATTGAAATGAGGCACCGCGTCCATGAAAGCGGCGTCGAAACCGAGCTGCTGGGCCAGATCCGCTTCTCGTTTGAGTTGGTCGCGATCATCTTCACTGCCTTCGCCGACGATCGAGGCGGAATGGACGAATCCTGGAACGCGAGTGAAATCGCACTCAATCTTTTCCGCGCGAACGATACGCTCAATTTCGTCGATCGCCGCCACCCCTGAGTCCCAAGTGGCCTGGGCGTGATCGCGCCCGACTTTTTTTACGAGAGTGTCGAGCGAAGCGTCAGTTACGTAAGTGAGATGGGCAGTGGTATGCCCGGTATCGATCAATGCGACACGTTCGCGTTCGACTAACGCAACGCGAAGGCCTGCTTTATTTAACAGATAAGCAGCGGTGATCCCGGTGATGCCGGCGCCCACAACCAGCACATCGACGGTGAGGTCGGCGCTGAGCGCCGGAAACGATTTTATCGGGGCCGAATCAACCCAGTACGGAGTCGTATCCATTCACAGATTAAATCGCGCGCGAGGCCGGGACTAGCCTGTGATAAAGATCTTTTTTGCCCGCCGCCTGACGTGGCGATTTTGCGGCAAATTGATTTTCGCGACGCGCGACTCGCTGATCGAGCAGGGTGCGCACATTCTCCACGACATCGAACCCGACATTTCCGATATCTCGCGATCGCAACCATTTGAGGATCTGGCGTCGTTGAAGCGCAGTCGGCAAATCGCGCAAGCTGGAGACCGCAAGATCGCTTCCGATGGAATTTGGCAACTTGCTTCTCCATCCAGGCTTCTTCCTCGGCCGCAATCATCGCCGCGCGCCAGATACTTTGGCGAATTTTTCGACCGAGCGACTTTTCCAGATATGGAATGATTCGAAGGCGGATGCGGTTTCGTAGAGGTTCCGGATCCCGATTGGACTTGTCTTCGCGGAATTTCAAACGTCGCGCTCGAACGTAGCGATCGATTTCGTTGCGCCAGGTTGCGACGAACGGCCTAACGACCGTGAGGTCAATTTTATTGACACGCCGTCGCGAGACTTCGCGCATGCCGGCAAGACCGGCGGTTCCCGAACCGCGAAACAGATTAATCAGAAACGTTTCGACCACGTCGTCGGCATGATGTCCAAGAAAAATCGTGCGACAGCGCGTGCGTTTGGCAACACCACTAAAAAATTTGTAGCGCGCTTCGCGTCCCGCAGCTTCGATCGACAACTTCTTTTTCTCGGCAAGCGCTCGAACGTTTGCAGCACCGCTGGCAATCGGGAGATCGTAGCGCGTCGCAAGTTTTTCGACGAATCGCGCATCGGCCTCGCTGGCCCGCGCCCGAAGCTGATGATTCAAATGGCAAACCGTCAGATTTTTGTAGCCGGCAACGATCAACCAATCGAGCAACGCAACGGAATCACGCCCGCCTGACACTCCAACCAAATAACGCCCATCAGGCGGGAACTCGCGCGAGAAAATTATTTCGAATCCGAATCATCGAATCGTCGCATCCAATCTTTGAACGCCAATGATAATGCTCAGTCAGTTCTTAGACAAAAGCGACACTCGGAGACGTTCTGAAGGAGAAAGGGAGAACATGAAAAACAGATACACTTACAAGTTGTTGGTGCAGTCGGAAGAGAAGAACCGGAACATCCTGGAAACTGTCATTTACGGCCTGGTGGCAGCCAGCGTGATCGTTTCGATCTGGCAGTTTGCCGAGCAACCGATGGCGACGACCGATATCCGGGTTCAGCGGGACGCGGAAGTCCAAATTGCGTCGTGATTTGAGGGGTGATTTGACAATGAATGAACGTTCATTCATTGTCCCCGCTCGATGTCTCACGCTCTCGCAGAACCTGCTTTGCTTGACCGCCGGACCCAGATCCTGGACGCCGCCGTCGTCTGCTTCGCCAAGCACGGATTTCATCAGGCGAGCATGCACGACATCAGCGCCGAGGCCGGGATCAGTGTCGGCCTGATCTATCGCTACTTTCAAAATAAAGAGGCCGTGATCGCGGCCATGGCCGACCGGCACAAAAGCGAAATTCAGGATCTTCTGGAGCGCGCAGGCCAGGCGCCGAGCCTGCTCGAAGCGCTCGAGATTCTTTTCACCGCCCATTGCTGCGAAGATTCGCCAAAGCTTCTTTCGGCGTTCGTGGTCGATCTTTACGCCGAAGCGTCGCGCAATCCGGCAGTCGCCGATTTGGTGCGCGACGTCTTGAACACCGCGATGGACGGCGTGACCGAATTAATCGCGCGTTCTCCCGAAGGGCAAAACGCGCCGCACGGGCAAACTCCGCGACGAACTCGCCGAACTGATTTTCGCCGTGGCACGCGGAATGTTGATGCTGGATATCCTGCAACCGCCGGAAATGACTGCGGCCGAGCGTCGGGCGCGTCAACTCGGCGTGACTCGAAGACTTTGGCGCTTGTTGTTCAAATCGGAGATCGAAACAAGTTATGCATGATGTTTTGAAACCAGTTGCCCAAAAGAAAATGAGATTCATTCGTTCACCGATCGTCATAGCGATTGGCGCTCTTCTTCTCGTGGTGGTGTTGCTGGTCGGCATCAAAGCGATGCAAATCGGCAAAATGATGGGCACGCCGTTCACGATGCCGCCGACTACCGTATCGAGCGCGGTGGTAACGGACGAAGATTGGGCGCCGGTGCTTTCGTCCGTCGGTTCAGTTTCGGCGGTCCAGGGTGCGGTCGTTTCCGCCGAACTGGGCGGCGTCGTTGATAAGGTGAATTTTCAAAACGGAGGTGAAGCGAAAAAAGGAGACGTTCTCATCAAACTTGCTGCTCCTCAGGAGGAAGCCGATCTGGAACTCGCTCGATCAAATCTCGCTCGGACGCGCGATCTCGCTGCGCGAAAAGTTGTTTCTAAACAGGAACTCGATGCGGCGGAATCTGCGTTTAAACAAAAGGAAGGCATCGTCGAGAAGAAACAAGTTCGCGCGCCGTTCGACGGCCAACTCGGTATTCGGCAAGTCAACGTCGGTCAATCGATTGATGCGCGGGCAGCAGGTCGTCCAATTGACCGCGCTTGATCCGGTCTACGTCGATTTTGCGCTTCCCCAGCAAGAACTACCGAAGCTTGCAGCCGGATTTGAAACTCACGTGCACACGGATGCGGTTCCTGGCCGGGAGTTCAAAGGAAAAGTTACCGCGGTCAATTCCATGGTCGACACGGTGACTCGCAATGTCACCGTGCAGGCAACGCTTCAAAATCCCGACCACGCTTTGAAACCGGGCATGTTCGTGAAAGTGGACGTGATGTTGCCGGAAAAAAGCAAAACCCTGGTCGTTCCCGGCAGTGCAGTTTCCTATGCGCCGTACGGCGATTCGGTTTTCGTGATCGAGAAGAAGAAGGATCCGAAAACTGGCAAAGAATCGCAGAGCTTGCGGCAGGCAGTTCGTCCGAGTCGGCGAAGCCCGGGGCGATTTCGTTGCGATCACGGAGGGATTAAAAGCCGGCGACGTCGTCGTCAGCACTGGAGTGTTCAAGCTGCGCAACGGTATGGCGGTCACTATCAGCAACGATCTTGCGCCGAAACCGCAATTGAATCCGACTCCGGCTGATTCATAAAAGAAAAAATCCGAAATCCGAATGTCGAAATCCGAAACAATTTTGAAGAATCGAATGACCGAAACTCGGGCGGCAGCGCTAATTCGAATTTCGAACATTCGAATTTGTTTCGAATTTCGGATTTCAGATTTCGGATTTCCGAAACGTCGCGATGAAATCGTTCACCGATCTTTTTATTAAGCGACCGGTGCTCGCGATGGTCGTTAGCTTCGTGATCCTCATCGCCGGTCTGCAGGCGATGAAGACGCTCGAATGTCCGGCAATATCCGCGCAGCGACATCGCCGCGATCACCGTCACGACGGTTTACGTTGGCGCGGACGCCGAATTGGTGCGTGGATTTATCACCACGCCGATCGAGCGGGCGATGGCGGCCGCGGACGGCATCGATTACATCCAATCGCACGAGCCAGCAGAGCGTCTCGACCGTCACGGCGCGGCTGAAGCTGAACTACGACGCGAACAAGGCGCTGTCGGACATCAGCTCGCAGGGTGGACGCGATCCGCAACAATCTTCCCCCTGAATCGCAGATTCCGGTGATCGCGATTCAGCCGGCGGATTCCCAGATCGCTTCGGCTTATCTCAGCTTCACCTCGAACATTCTGCAGCCTAACGAGGTCACCGATTATCTGGTCCGCCTCGTGCAGCCGCGGCTGACCGCGGTCGCCGGCGTGCAAAAGGCGGACATTCTCGGCGGACGCACATTCGCCATGCGCATCTGGATGAAGCCGGATCGCATGGCGGCGTTGAACATCAGTCCGTCGCAGAGTCCGCGACGCGCTCGCGAAAAATAATTATCTCGCCGCCGTCGGAAGCACCAAAGGCTCGCTCCTTCAGGTGAGCCTGACCGCGAACACCGATCTGCACACGGCCGAGCAGTTCAAGCAGCTGGTCGTCGCAGGACAAAGGAACACTCGTTCGGCTCGGCGACATCGCCGACGTCGTGCTCGGCGCGGAGGACTACAACTCGGAGGTCCGATTCACCGGCAAGAAAGCGGTTTTCATGGGCATCTTGGGTTTTGCCGAATGCCAATTCGATCGACGTGATCAAGCGCGTCCGCGCCGAGGTGGAGCAGATCAAGAAAGAACTGCCGACCGGCATGGAGGTGGAAGTGGCTTACGACGCCACGGCCTACATCAACGACGCGATCCACGAAGTCGTGAAGACGCTGATCGACACGTTGCTCATCGTGATGATCGTCATCTTCCTCTTCCTCGGCTCGGTCCGCTCCGTGATCATGCCGATCGTCGCGATTCCGATTTCGTTGATCGGCGCGCTCTTCCTCATGCAGGTTTTCGGCTTCAGCCTCAATCTGCTGACGCTGCTCGCGATCGTGCTCTCGGTCGGGTTGGTCGTCGATGACGCCATCGTCGTGGTCGAGAACGTCGAGCGGCATATGCGCGAAGGCATGACGCGCATGAACGCCGCGCTGGTCGGCGCGCGCGAACTGATCGGGCCGATCATCGCGATGACGATCACGCTCGCGGCCGTTTACACGCCGATCGCGCTGCAAGGCGGACTGACCGGCGCGCTTTTCCGCGAATTCGCGCTGACGCTTGCCGGCGCCGTTTTCATTTCCGGCGTCGTCGCGCTCGTCCTTTCGCCGATGATGTGCGCCAATCTGCTGCCGCCTCGACCATGTCGAAACACGGCTTCAGCGGCTGGGTCAATCGCACATTCGATCGCATTCCGCGACTGGTACGGCAGCCAGTCTCGATCGAACGCTGAATGCGCGCCCGGCGGTTTACATCGTTTGGGTCGGGCATTTCACTCCTGGCGATTGTCATGTTCATGCGATTCCGAAAGTCGCGACGAAGGAACTGGCGCCAAAAGAAGACCAGGGATTCATCATCGGCATCATCACCGCGCCGGCTAATGCAACGATCGACGATACGATTCGTTATGCCGACGCGGCCGGAAAAATTTTCAAGGACATTCCCGATACCCGTTTCACTTTTCAGATCACGCAGCCGAGCTTCGGCTTCGGCGGACTGGTGTTGAAGCCGTGGGGCGAGCGCAAAACGCCGACGGAGGATTACCTGCCGATCAGTGCAGCAGAAGCTCGCCGACGATTCCAGGCATTCAGATGTTCGCGACCATGCCGGAAGCGCTTCCCGGCTCGGACAATTTCCCGGTCAGCTTCATCATCGCCTCAACGGCGAGCCACGAACGCATCCTCGAGTTCGCGAAGGACATATTTCAAAAGGCGATGCAGGCGCACGTTTTTCAGTTCGGCGACATCGACACCAAGATCGATCAGCCGCAGGCGCAGATCGTGTTCGATCACGACAAGGTCTCGTCGATGGGCCTCGACATGCAACAGATCGGCGCCGATCTCGTCGGCCAGCATCGGCGGCAATTTCGTCAACTGGTTCAACATGGAGGGCCTGAGCTACAAGGTCATCCCGCAGATCAAACGCATCGACCGGTTAAACCCGGAGCAGCTCAAGGACATTTACGTCACCGGCCCGAACAACCAGCTCATCCCGCTTGAGCACCGATCGCGCACATCGAGCATAAGACCGTCGCGCGTTCGCTCAATCGGATGCAGCAGCTCAATGCCGTCACCATCAGCGGCGTTCCCGCGGCTTCGGTCGATGCCGCGCTCAAGTTTCTGGAGGACGAAGCGCACAAGGTTTTGCCGCCCGGGCTACGTGATCGATTACACCGGCGGCTCGCGCCAGCTGCGCATCGAAGGAAGACAAATTCTGCGGCGTCTTCATGCTCGCCGTCGTCCTGATTTTCCTGGTTCTGGCGGCGCAGTTCAACAGCTTCCGCGATCCGTTCATCATTCTGCTCGGTTCGGTGCCGCTGGCGTTGTTCGGCGCAGCCATTTTCATGTTCCTGAAGATGCCGTTCGGGAAATTCTTTACCGACGGCTGGACCACTTCGTTCAACATTTACTCGCAGGTCGGACTGGTCACGCTGGTAGGGTTGGTTTCGAAGAACGGCATCCTGATCGTCCAGTTCGCGAACGAATTGCAGCGCGAAGGTATGGCGAAACTGGACGCTGTCGCGCAGGCCGCGCGGCATTCGTTTGCGCCCGATCATGATGACGAGCGTCGCCACCGTGGCCGGTCACTTTCCCGCTCACCCTCGTCACTGGCGCCGGCGCGGCCGCGCGAAATTCGATCGGTCTCGTGCTGGTCGGCGGAATGACGATCGGAACGATCTTCACCCTTTTCATCGTGCCGTCGCTCTACATGCTGATCGCGAAGGAGCATCACGAAAAATCGCTGATGGATCCGGACCTCGAAGGCACGGAAGAAATCGAGGCCGCGCCGGAACTTGCACCCGTCCTCGCTCGCGACGGCAACGGTAACGGCTGGAAACAGAGCTGATTCGTCGGAATCGCCCGACGAACGACGATTTTCGGATTAAGCACGGAGGACTCGTCCTCTTCTGCAAATCAGAAATGGCTCAGAGCCGACGATCTGCGCGCAAAAATTTGAAAGCCAAACTTCTGTTAGATGGATGGAACGTCACGTTCCAAAAAAAGCGCGGCCGAACTTAATCAGCCGCGCGCTGAAGCTTGAGGAGTTAATTCAATTTCAGTTGTTTGAGCTCCAAGCTTGCGAAGCGTGTTAAAGCAGCCTGAATGCCAACACGGCTCTCCGAACGATTTTTGCAGTCCGATTTCGGCCCGCAATTAATAAAGTTCCATCCGATACCGCTGATCCTTCGGTGGTAACGGTTCATCGTTGCGTAACAACCACTTGGGTCGGCCCAATGTTCGCGGCTCCGCCGCCAAATCCACCACCGGATCTATATATAGAGTGGGTTTGCGCCCGTTGATCGCCACGAAAATACGGGCCTGGACTTGGAGCGGTTTGGGCCCGCTGTCAGGAAGCACCCTGGCCAGATAATGCGCGAATTGCAGCGGTAAGTCCGGCAAATAACCCATCTGCGGCGTCTGCCGCGGAGACAGGTAATCCGAAAGATTAATCTGCGTGGTTTCTCCGGTATTCGGATCCGTGACGTAAAAATTCGCGATCGTTGCGTAGGTCCAGACAAACATTCGCCAGCTAAACCGATGTTCGGCCCCCATCCACTCAACTCCGCCTCGATAAAGGAGATGACGAATCGGCAAAAATAGCTGGATCGCAACGTAGATACTCAGCCCAGTGACAACGATCGCCCGTTGCCATGGCGGCGCAGGTTTCGATTCCTTAAGCGTTTTGCGCCGCCTAACCAATTCAAGCTTCTCGAGAATTCGGCGCGGCCAGTCGGGCGGAAAAAATAATGCGGTCGCCGCGATCGCCAGCCATGGAAACATCCCGATTACTGCCCAGAGCGCATTCGTGACGTGGAAAAAAACCACCGCGCAAAAGGCGGCGACCCGAGTTGGCTTCCACAGCAACGCCGGAACGACAAACAAATCTAAAAGCAGTCCGCCGTAGCAGACCAAATAAACCGCCCATTCAGTCCCAAGGAATGGTCCGACGACCGGTGCATTAGTTGCGCGCGAGAGTTGATATCGCATCGGTTCGCCGTGAAGCCAGTCGGGCGAAAGTTTCACCAGTCCGGCAAAAATATAGACGACCGCGATTTGAAATCGAAGCAGCCACAAAGTCCACGCCGGCGCAGTGTCGGAACGCAATGATGGTCGGATCCGGGCGTCGATTGAAAATGACCGATGAGCGGGAACAATCGCGAGGAGCAGGCAATACAGACAAATCAGGTAGGTGTGATTGACGTAGCGCGCTTCATCGAGAAGGAAAAAATACGCGTAACTCAGGAACATCAGCGTCGCGCTGACCCGATAAAAAAATCCGAACGCAACGAATAACGCGAGAACGCCAAGAACCGCCCAGTGGATGTAAAGCCAGTCACCGGGCCAGGGATGGACCCACGAAAATCCGTAGTATTTGAAAAGCAATTTCGGTTCGAGCCAGTAATGGTAAACCGATTCGTTTTTGAAATAGCGGCAGACCTCCCATGCCATCAACAATCCGAAGGCGATCCGGAAGAAAACAAGCGATGCGATATCGATCGGCGCGAATGCGCGAATTTTGATTCGGTTCAGAAAGCTTTTCATCGTCGATCGCCCGGGATGCGCGTTCTAACAGAGCCTGCCGTTGAAACGAATGCTTTTTTCCGCCACGGCAATAATAATTGCCCGTGCCTCAGCCCTCGCGATATTCGCTGACGTTTATGGTCCGGAAAATCCTGGCGCTTTGTCTGTTCGCGCCCTTCGCCTGCATATTCGCTGACAATCCGGCGGCGCAATCAAAATACCCGGTGGCCCCGCGTAGCGATCAGATCGACAACTACCCGAACGCTAAAGTCGCCGATCCCTACCGGCCGCTGGAAAATCCCGATTCCGCGGAGTCCCGGCAGTGGATTGAAGCGGAAAACAAAATCACCTTCGATTTCCTCAAAATGATTCCGGAGCGCGAGGGAATCAAAAAACGTCTGACTGATGTTTGGAATTTCGAGCGATTCGGCGTTCCATTTAAAGAAGCCAATCGCTATTTCTTTTCGAAAAACAGCGGACTTCAAAATCAAAACGTTCTGTTCACCGCTGCGAACTTTTCCGAAAAGCCAAGGGAACTGCTCGATCCAAACGGTCTCGCCAAGGACGGCACGATTGCACTTGGAGGCATGGACGTGACCAACGACGCCAAGCTTATGGCCTACGGTCTCGCCAACGCCGGATCGGATTGGGAACAATGGAAGGTGCGCGACGTCGGCACCGGCAAAGACCACCCCGACGTAATCGATTGGGTAAAATTCTCCAACACGTCGTGGAAGAAAGATGGCAGCGGATTTTTTTACAGCCGTTACGACAAGGCCGACGAGAAGAACAAACTTCGGTCCCAGGTCTACAACCACAAACTGTATTTCCATCAGGTCGGGACGCCGCAATCGCAGGACAAATTAATTTACGAGCGGCCGGACCAGAAGGAATGGTTGCTCAACGCCGAAGTCACGAATGACGGACGGTATCTCATTATAACCGTCCAGCGCGGGACCGACCCGAAGAACCGCGTCTTTTACAAGAACCTGGTCGACCCGAAATCGAACGTCGTTGAATTGCTCGATCAAGCCGACGCTCAGTACACCTTCATCGACAACGATGGGCCGGTGTTCATGTTCAGGACCGATCTCCGCGCACCGCTCGGCCGCATCATTTCCGTCAATACCTGCAAACCACTGCCACCGAAGATTGACGAGGTCGTTCCGGAATTGAAGGACAAACTCGAGTCAGTCAGCAGCGTTGGGGACCGGTTTGTCGCGCTTTATTTAAAGGACGCGCACAGCGCGGTGAAACTGTTCAAGCGCGATGGTTCGTCCGACGGCGAGATCAAACTCCCGGGTCTCGGCACCGCGTCAGGATTCACCGGCAAAACCAAGGACCGTGAAACGTTTTACTCGTTTACCAGTTACACCACGCCCACCGAGATTTTTCGCTACGACTTCGACAAACGCGCGAGCGCGTTGCTCTTTAAACCAAGGTAAAATTCAATCCCGACGATTACACGACCGACCAGGTGTTCTATAAAAGCGCCGACGGCACGAGCATTCCGATGTTTGTCTCTTACAAAAAAGGAATGAAACGCGACGGCCAGACTCCAACCTATCTTTACGGCTACGGCGGGTTCGATATCTCCAGTACGCCATCATTTTCACCGGCGAATTTGGTTTGGATGGAAATGGGCGGCATCTATGCAGTCGCAAACCTGCGCGGCGGCGGCGAGTACGGCGAGAAATGGCACGAAGCCGGAATGCTGCACGTGAAACAAAACGTCTTCGACGATTTCATCGCGGCTGCGCAGTACTTGATCGATAACAAATACACGTCGACTCCCAAACTCGCGATCGGCGGCGGCAGCAACGGCGGTCTTTTGGTGGGCGCGTGCATGACGCAGCGGCCGGATCTTTATGGCGCGACGTTGCCCAATGTCGGCGTGATGGACATGTTGCGATTCGAACAGTTCACCATCGGCTGGGCTTGGACCTCGGATTACGGCAGCGCGCAAAAGGCTGACGATTTTCCATTTCTTTACGCCTACTCACCGCTCCATCACATCGCAAATGGTGCGTGTTATCCGCCAACCCTGATCACAACCGCTGATCACGACGATCGTGTGGTGCCGGCGCACAGTTTCAAATTCGCGGCGACGCTTCAAGCCGCGCAAGGTTGCGACAAGCCCAGCCCTGATCCGGATCGAAACCAAAGCCGGCCACGGCGCCGGCAAACCAACCGCAAAAATCATCGAAGAAACCGCAGACCGCTGGGCATTCCTGGTCAAAGAACTCGGAATGAAGCTTCCGAAATAGTAATCTTGTAGCGGCGGTCTCTGACCGCCGAGCACGTGGATTTTCGGCCTTTGAATCTAACCGCTGATGTCGGATATCAGATATCTGACGTCTGAGGTCTGGTTTGTGACATCTGACGTCTGAAAAGAAGTTCCCGTAGTTCAACGGATAGAACGGAGGTTTCCTAAACCTTAGATGTGGGTTCGATTCCCGCCGGGAACGCAGTTCAACAAATGTTGAATGTTTAGGTACCACCCCAATTCTTCTTCACGATTGTCAGGAATACGGCCGGCTAGCCAGCATTGTTCGATCTTTTCTAAGATGAAAATATCCCTCAAATTTCTGTTGTTGTTAGTGACATTGGCGTTCGTCGGCTCCATTGGTGCGACTGATGTCGTGCGGATTCCCGCGGAGTATAAGAAAGGCGCTCTGGCATCACCGGATCCGGAGTATCCGATGAAAGCGCAACATCTTGGTTATCAAGGCCAGGGCATTTACCGGCTGGTCATTAATAAGAAAACGGGAATGGCCGATGAAATAAAAGTGCTCAAGACAACCGGCCATCGAGAACTCGATGCGAGCTGTGTGATGACATTACTCAATTGGAAGTTTCAACCAGGAACGATTGATCACAGGGACGTGCTGGTCGTCTTTTCACTGACAGGTTGGACGCGTGGACTGCATTAGCTGCGGACGTCTGTCGTCTGTTGTCCGTTGTCTGATAAAAAATGGAAGTTGCATTCGTGCCGAAGAAGTTGTTTACATGAATTCAGCGCCTATGAAAAAATTTCTATTCGTTGCGCTAGTCGCCGGCAGCGTGGCTGCGAACCTGCGCGCTGATATTCAAGATCCGCCGGGTAACGATTACGGCCCAACTCGAAAACTTGGCCGCGGCATATCGAATTTCCTGTACGCGTCGTCCGAACTGCCGGACTCGATTTGCAAAGTGAACAAGACCGAAGGCAACGTCGCCGCCGCTGGCTATGGTGTAGTCCGCGGACTCGGACGTTCGACCGCAAGACACGCGACCGGCCTCTACGAAATCTTTACCTTCGTCGCTCCAACCTGGCATGCCAGTTATCGGCCGGTTCTGCCTAACGACATTCCCTGGATCCACGGCGGCTACTCTGAATTCGCGCCTGAACTCGGAAACGAATCGAAGTATCCATACTGCCGGTCATATTAGAAACATCCGCGCAATTCAGGTTTTGCGTCCACAATTAGGTTGACCGCGCAGAGAACCGGCGTGACAAGTAAGCCGATTCGATCCGCACAGGCGGTCGGGTGATGTTAAATCCCAGGAAATTTTCCGCGCTGCCCGCAATCGGCGTTCTCACGCTGGTCTATTTCGTCGCGGGCTACTTTTCTTTGAAGCTGGCGATTGTTAATCCGAGCGCATCACCAGTTTGGCCGCCGGCCGGTATCGCACTCGCGGCGCTGCTGGTGTTCGGTTCTCGCCTGTGGCCGGCGATTTTCATCGGCGCGTTTTTGGTGAACGTGACCCATGCCGGAAATGTTTTTACATCGCTCGGAATCGCCGGCGGCAATACGCTTGAAGCGTTAGCAGGCGCATGGCTGGTGAATCGATTCGCCGGGGGCACTCAGGTTTTCGAGCGCCCGCAAAACGTTTTCAAGTTCGCACTGGCCGCGGCCGTGAGCACGATGATCAGCCCCTTGTTAGGTGTGACAAGTTTGGCGCTCGGCGGATTCGCTCCGTGGGCAAATTACGGGCCGGTTTGGACAACTTGGTGGCTCGGGGACGCGTCCGGTATGCTCGTCGTGACGCCGCTGCTTTTGCTTTGGAGCGTTTCGTCCACGCAACGCAAATGGGATCGCTCGCAAGTAATCGAAGTCAGCGTTCTTCTTCTGCTATTGGTAGTCCTTGCCGAAATCGTTTTCGGCGGAGGGTTCGGGATTTCCGCGCGAAACTATCCCGTTTCTTTTCTCTGTGGTCCGGTAGTGATCTGGACTGCGTTTCGTTTCACACCGCGTGAAACTGCGACCGGCGTCTTTATTCTATCGTCGATTGCGCTATCGGGCACGCTGAACGCTTTCGGGCCATTTGTGATGCCGACTGAAAACCGTTCTCTTCTCATGTTGGAATTGTGGACCGCAGCACTGACGATCACGGCCATGGCAATTGCGGCCGCCATCGCTGAACGCAATCGCGCCCAGGCTGCAATCGAGCAGCAAAAGGAGATCGTCGAGGCGGCCAATCGCACAAAAGATAATTTTTTGGCCATGCTTTCGCATGAATTGCGGACACCGCTCACTCCGGTTATCGCGGCGCTGGACGCGCTGGAGACGGAAACGTCGCCGTCGGATGTGGCGAAGTCTTCGTTAGCAATGATTCGCCGCAATGTTGAACTGGAAAGCCAGCTGATCGATGACCTCCTCGATTTGACGCGGATCGCCAAAGACAAACTTCAACTGCGTTTCGGTTCGATCGATGCGCACGAAATCATTGGTGACGTCGTAGAAATTTGCCGAAGCGAAACCCACGAACGCCGGCTGAATTTGCGGGTAAACCTGCGCGCAGGAGCTCATCACGTTCTCGCCGACTCGGCCAAGTTTCAGCAGATCATTTGGAACCTGGTCAAAAACGCCATCAAGTTCACCGGCGAAAATGGCGAGATTTTGATTTCGACGACAAATCTGGAACCGGGAACCCTGGTAATAAACATCAAGGACACCGGTATCGGCATTGAACCGGAAATCATGGGACGGATCTTCGATCCATTCGAACAAGGCGAGCACGCGCTGAAGCGCCGTTATGGCGGTCTCGGCCTCGGTCTCGCGATTTCGAAATCGCTGGCCCAGGCCCATGGAGGCACTCTCGTCGCCCAAAGCGACGGACGCGATCGCGGATCGACTTTCGAGTTAACAATGAAGACCGTTCCGCCGCCGACGCGCATGGTGACGTTCGCCGCGCCTCTTCCCGAAATACGTCCGCTCCGGATTTTATTGGTCGACGATCATGTCGACACCTGCACCGCGCTCGAACGATTGTTGGTGCGGCGCGGCCACATCGTCGCAGCTGCCCACAATGTTCGATCGGCCATGGAAGCGGCGGCGCGCGGTTCCTTCGATTTATTGATCAGCGATATCGCGCTGCCGGACGGCACCGGCATCGAATTGATGAGTTATCTTCGTGCAATGTCGCCAATCCCCGGAATCGCAATCAGCGGTTTCGGAATGAACGGCGATATCGAAAAGAGTTTCGAGGCTGGTTTCGCAGAACATTTGGTTAAGCCGGTGAAAATGGAAAAACTTGAGTCGGCGATTGATCGAGTGATGGCGGCAACCGCGAACACGCCGACGAAATAAAATGCGGCGCTGATCCGTCGCCGCTACAATTCAGGCTTGCGGACAATCGATCTACAAATCGACGATATCGCCTTCGGCGGTAAAGGAGTCGGACGTGAACAGGGAAAGGCTGTGTTCGTGCCGTTCACTGTCGACGGCGAGCTCATTTCCGCCAAAATCACACGGGAAAAGAAGCAGCTGGCTGAAGCTGAGGTTGTCGATGTCCGCAAACCCTCATCGCATCGCGTCGAACCACCATGCCCGTACTTCGGCCGCTGCGGCGGTTGCGCCTACCAACATATCGATTACTCGCATCAACTCGAAATTAAAACGCGTCAGGTCCGCGATGTTCTGCAACGAATCGGAAAAATCCACGACGTCCCGCTGCGTTCGATTGTCCCCTCGCCTTTGCCATACGCCTATCGAAACCGCGTCACCGTTCATGCCGAGGACGGAGTGATCGGTTATTTTCGGCGCGATTCCCATCGGCTCATCGATGTCGAACGTTGTCCAATTGCGATGGACGAAGTAAATCGGGAGCTTACGGATTTGCGAGCGCGCAAAGTTCCGGACGGACATTATACTTTGCGGGCAAGATCCGGTCCTCGCATTTTCTCTCAAACTAACGATGCGGTCGCGACTGCGCTCCGTGATCTGGTGATCGGCCTTGTCCCACCAAATCAACAACTATTGGTGGATGCTTACTGCGGAGCGGGATTTTTCGCGAAAGCGCTGATCGACAAATTCGAGAGAATCGTCGGAATTGACTGGGACCGGTTCGCGATCGCCGCGGCTAACGAAAACGTTACGGCAAAAGAAACCTACATTGCCGGCGATGTTGAAGCCGGGCTTCGTTCCGCTCTTCAGGGCTGTGACAAAGAGCGGACTGTTCTGCTTCTCGATCCTCCGGCCGCTGGCTTGGGAATACGAGCCCGCGAAGTCATTGGCGATACTGCGCCCGCGACACTGATCTACATATCCTGCAATCCTTCAACGCTCGCGCGCGATCTTGGCGATTTCCGCCACAGTTTCGAGATTCGATCCATCACGCCTCTGGATATGTTTCCGCAGACCGCTGAAATCGAAGTCGTCGCGGAGTTGCGTCGCCTCGATTGAACGTTAAACCTTTGCTGTGACTCCACCTAAAGTCCTGATCGCTGACGCTATCTCGCAGCGCGGAATTGACGAACTTTCCCGCGACGGCGGGCTCGACGTTTCGATGCAGGTAAAGCTTCTGCCGGACAAACTGATCCAGATCATTCCGGAATTCGCAGCGCTGATTGTTCGTAGCGAAACCAAAGTCAGCGGCGACGTTCTTAATGCCGCGACAAAGCTTCGAGTGGTCGGACGCGCGGGCGTTGGAGTCGACAACGTTGATGTTGAAACGGCGACCAGACGTGGAGTGTTGGTGTTAAATGCGCCGGGCGGCAACACGGTTTCGACAGCGGAGCACGCGTTTTCGCTTTTGTTGAACGTTGCACGCAAAATTCCGCAAGCGGACGCAACTTTGCGGACTAAAAAGTGGAACCGAAAAGATTTTGAAGGCGTCGAGCTCTATAATAAAACGCTCGCGGTCATTGGCATGGGCCGCATTGGCAGCGAACTGAGCCGGCGAGCGATCGCCTTCGGAATGCGCGTGATCGCGTATGATCCTTATCTCTCCGCGTCTCGCGCTCGCAGTTTGCAGGTAGAACTCGTAGAAGAACTCGATGATTTACTCGGCGCCGCCGACTTCATTTCTTTGCATACACCGCTCACGAACGAGACTCGTCACCTCCTCGACGAGACGCGGCTCGCGAAAACCAAACGCGGCGTCCGCATTATTAATTGTGCGCGCGGCGGATTGATCGACGAAAATGCTCTGGCGGCCGCATTGGAAAATCGACACGTGGCGGCGGCAGCGCTCGATGTTTTCGAAATTGAGCCATTGCCGGACGATTCAGTGCTGCGCGCGGCACCCAATCTCACTTTAACGCCACACCTTGGGGCTTCGACGGCGGAAGCGCAGGAAAGTGTCGGAATCGAAATCGCGCAGTCGATCCGGGCCGCTTTGCTTGAAGGAACGATCCGCAACGCTGTCAATATGCCGAGCCTCGACGCCAAAACTTTGTCGATCATAGGACCGCATCTTCGGTTTGGCGAGAAGTTGGGCTGTTTCCTATCGCAGGTCGCGCCTCGTCGCGTAGATGAATTGAAAATTAACTACAGCGGCAAAGTCAACGAGATGGAGACCGGGCCAATCACCCGCGCGATCTTGAAAGGCTTTTTGCAGAACGCCGGCGGGAAAGACGTCAATGAAGTGAATGCTCCGGCATTTGCGGAAAGTCTTGGATTAAAAATCACCGAGACGCGCATCAGCTCGGCCGGTGATTACACGGACTTGCTCGAGCTTTCGGCGAATGCTGAGGGAAAAACCGTTTCCGTCGGCGGCGCTTTCTTTGGAGCAACGCCGCGAATTGTGAGCGTAAACAGCCGGCCAGTTGAAGCGCGACCAAATGGCGTCATTCTTGTTCTCGAGAACAGCGATCGGCCAGGGATTGTGGGGCGAATCGGAACGTTGCTCGGCGAACATAATGTAAACATCGCCACAATGTCACTCAGCCGAAATCAAGCGGGTGGCACCGCCCTCACCATTTTGAATCTCGATAACGCGCCGGGTGAAGAATTGTTGGAGCAAATTCGCGGAGGCGAAGACATTCGTTCCGCGCAGGTTGTTCAATTGTGACCTTCGGCATCCAAACATGTCGAATTTCGTAGCCCGTGACCGATACACTTGGTTGGGAGCGGTCGTCACCACGTTCGCCGCCGCGCTTCTCTACTTTCTGACTGCGGCGCGCGACATTGTGGTCGGCGATACGCCTGAATTAATTACAGCTGCGGCAACTCTCGGAGTCGCACATCCACCGGGCTATCCGCTGTTTACCATGCTTGGGCATCTTTTCAGTCTGCTTCCATTCGGATCGATCCCCTTTCGCGTGAATCTGCTTTCTGTCGTGTGCGATTCTTTGACCGTCGGCATCGTGTATTTCATTGCCGAGCGACTGGTTCGATCTCGAATAGCGGCCGCGATCGCCGCTCTCACACTTGCGGTGAATCCGACATTTTGGGAGTGGTCGCTCGCAGCAGAAGTATTTCCGTTGAACAACCTGCTCGCTGCAGTCTTGGTTTTGCTGCTCGTCGAATGGCACGAGCAACCAGAGCGCAGCCATTTTTTGATCGGGGCGTTTTTTGTCGCCGGCCTTGCGCTCACGAATCATCAAACAATCGTGCTCCTGGGTCCGGCGTTTTGTTTTGTGCTTTGGCTGCGGCGCGACGTGTTGCTCGCTCGGCCGGGCATTTTGGCGATTGGCGTTGTCGTTTTTGCAATCGGACTGTTGCCGTATCTTTATGTTCTTTGGGCGTCGGCGCGGCATCCCGTCCACAGCTGGGGAAACATTTCGTCATTCCACGATCTCATCCGATTGGTTTTGCGCCGGAGTTACGGATCGACGCATCTCGTTAGCACGCCGGGTTACACGGGCGGCGCGCCTTGGGCGAGGCTCGCTGCACTATTCGTTTCGTTCGGTTGGCTCGCGGGCATTCTGATTTGCACCGGAGCGATCGCGGCTTACCAATCACGCCGCTGGTATTTTTGGTTTAGCGCGCTCGCCTTTTTATTCTCAGGGCCGTTCTTTATCTGGATCACAAATCTGAATCTTCACAACGCGCCCGCGGCCCTGTTCGTCCTCGGACGCTTCTTTCTGGTCTCGCAAGTCATCCTCGCGCCGTTGATCGGTTTTGGCATTTTGTGGATCACAAAGACCCTCGCACGCTGGTTGCCGGGTTTTTCTTCAGTCGCGATTGTTGCGACTTGTCTCATTGCTATTATCGCGATGGTCGCGCTGAATTATGGACGGATCGATCAAAGCCGAAACTTTATCGCCCGTAATTTTGCTGAAGACGTCCTGGCGGAAGCAAAACCTCACTCAATTTTACTCGTCGCCGGTGACGCATTTGTTTTTCCTCTCATCTATTTGCAAAAAGTGGAGCACGTCGGCAGTGACGTTACTCTCGTCGCCCTGCCGATGTTGTTAGGCGATTGGTACGTCGACCAACTGCGAAAACAACATCCCGACCTTGTCATTCCATTCGATCGTTATGATCGCGAAACGAAAAATTTGAAAGTGATGGTGGAGGCCAATCCCGGTCGAACGTTTGCTTTTGCGGGGACGCTCGGAGGCGATCACAGTCTTGACGCGAATTACTGGCCGTACCAGCAAGGTCTATTGGACGATATTTTGCCAAAATCAGAGCAGCGCGATTTGGGAACCCTGCTTTCGGACAACGAAAAGTTGCTCAGTCGATGTCATCCGCCGCCACCCGGCACTGCGCGAATGGAAACTTTCGAAGCGTCGATCGTGTCACTTTACACATTTCCGCTGCTGAGACTGGGCGATCACTGCGCGCAGGCGGGGTTCCAGGACGAGGCGAAGTCATGGTACACGCGCGCTCTCGCGATTAATCCACAATTCTCTCAAGCCAGCGAAGCTCTTGCGCGATTGGAACATTGATCCGGTTGGCGTAAGTGTTTTCGATGGCGGGCCCACGCAGAATCGAAATCGTCGCGGCATTTGCGGCTGTTTACGTCATCTGGGGCTCGACTTATCTCGCAATCTTTTTCGCCATCCAATCGATTCCGCCATTCCTCATGGCGGGCACGCGCTTTTTCATAGCCGGCGTGGTCATGTTGGGCATCGCACGTCTGCAGGGTCCATTGAAGTCAACGTGGCCGGATTGGAGAACGTCGCTCATTATCGGCGCTTGCCTTCTCGTTGGTGGAAACGGTGGCGTAACAATCTCGGAGAAATTTGTCGGAACGGGGTTGGCAAGCCTGATCGTCGCCACCGTTCCCATTTACATGATATTGCTCGCCTGGATCGCTGGGATGACTCCGCGACCGAAAGCGATTGTTTGGGTCGGATTGGCTGGCGGATTTCTTGGCGTGGCAATTTTGCTCGGGCCCGAATTGCGAATCTCAAACGGCGGTCGGGCCGCGATCGGAATGTCGATTTTGCTGGTAGGATCGTTCATTTGGTCTGCCGGTTCGATCTACTCACGTTCCGCCAAACATGTTGCGTCTCCATTTTTCGCTGCCGCTCAACAAATGATTTGCGGCGGTTTGCTCTTGATCCTGGTTGGATTCGCCGCCGGTGAGGCCAGCAATTTCCATCTTACCAAAGTTACTTCCCTTTCGCTTGGCGCCTTTGCCTATCTCGTGTTGATCGGCGCAATCGTCGGTTACACCGCTTATTTCTGGCTGCTGCGCAATTGTGATCCGGCAAAAGTCGCCACCTACGCCTATGTCAACCCGGTCGTCGCGGTATTGCTTGGCGCATTTTTCGCACACGAAGTCGTCACGTTACGAACACTGGTCGCTGCAGTATTGATCATCGGTTCGGTCGCGCTCATTATCACAATCCAGCAATTGAGCTCCCATCAGATGCAGCCAATTACATCGTCAATCGAACCTAAGTGCGCGGGATGAAAACCAACACGGACTCCGGCGAACAACAGGATCGTCGTCAAAAAGTCGACGTCGTGAAGCGCAACTGGCGCGCCGAGGTCGAAACGGCCGAAGTTTATCGCGACCTCGCCGGGCGCGAATTGGATGAGAAACGAAAAGGAATCCTTCTGCGTATGGCAGAAGCGGAAGAGCGTCACGCCCGGCGTTGGGAAAAAAAGCTGGTTGATTTAGGCGAACCCGTTCCGACAATCCCCGATTCGTTAGGCCGGCGATTGAAGCATTGGCTCAATCGCGCGCTCGGAACCGACATCGCGATTCGCCGAATGGAAGCTGCCGAGGAAAAACACGAAGCCGAGTTTCGTGACCAACATGATCGGACTTTGGCCGGCGAAGAGGATGTGAAAGATTTTCTGCGCGAGAGCGCGTTAGAAGAAAAAGCCCACGCCCGCGCCTTGCAATCGATGGTGCCACAACTCGGTCCCCGCACCGTGCTCGACACGATCTTGAAACGCGAACGATGGCACGGGCGCGGAGGAAGCTGGGTCGCGGACGCAATTTATGGAGTAAACGATGGCCTCGGCGCGGTGTTCGGAATCGTCTCTGGCGTGGCCGGCGCAACGAATAATCAACAGCATTACATCCTGATTTCTGGTCTTGCCGGAATGATCGCGTCGAGTTTGTCGATGGGCGCTGGTGCATATCTCGCCGTCAAAAGTGAGGGTGAAGTGTACGAGGCCGAGATCGCCCGCGAAAAAGAGGAGGTCGAAGAAAACCCGGAGGAAGAGATCGAGGAAATGTCGCTCTTTTACCAACTCCAGGGCTTTAATCCCGAAGAAGCGCAGCGAATGGCCGAGAAACTCGGTGAAAATCCTGATCAACTCGTGCAGGCGATGGCCCAGAGCGAGCTCGGGTTATCCCAACATCGATTTCCGTCGCCTTGGAAATCTTCAGCTTCGGCGGCGATTTCGACGGCGATTGGCGCGTTCATCCCGATCATCCCGTTTTTCTTTATGAGCGGAATGGCCGCTGTGATCTGGGCATTCGCAATCAGCATCATTGCCCATTTCGTAGTCGGCGCGGTGAAATCACTGATCACGCTGCGCTCGTGGTGGGCGTCTGGATTCGAGATGACAATGGTCGGAGTAATCGAGGCCGCAGTCACTTACGGTCTCGGACTCGCGTTCGGCGCGATTTCGTGAGCATTAGATTTCTCAGTGCTGCTGCAGCCATTGCAGTCTGTGTCTGCGCAAACGCGGACACGTTCCCGATTATCGATGTGCGTTACGGTTATTTGATGGGCGCGATCGATTCGGGAAAATGGATCGAGCCGACCGACGCCGCAGAGTCGGTTAGGTCAGGCACAAAGATGACCGTTTTTGGCTTATTGGGAAAAGTTGGCAACGTCTCGGTGGTGAAGCTTGATACTCGCAATGAGCCGTGCCCGGACAGACCAGTGGTGAAATTGAGCCCGCGAACGATCAAACAAGGCGCGATCGCATTTTCAGCGAATTGGAATCCGCTTCCGCGAAAACCGAAGCTGGCCGACCCTAAGCAGAAAAGTCATGTCGATGTCGTTCGCGAATTCTTACGCGATCGCGGCATCAAGGATCCGGTTGTGCACATCACCAAGATTGTCAGCGTTGATCTGAATGGCGACGGGCAGGACGAGTTCGTGCTCTCGGCAACACATTATAAAAAAGGCGACAAGATTCCGGACGAATCCAGTCCGAACACTTATTCGTTCGTGATGATCGAGCGAGTAGTAGACGGTCAGACCAAAACCGGACTGGTAGATGGCGAATTTTATCCTGAAGCGAAACCGGACAGTGCGCCTAACAAATTCGAGATTGCCGCCTTGTTGGATCTCAACGGCGATGGAAAAATCGATATTGTTCTGCGTTCGGCCTATTACGAAGGCAATGAAATCAGTGTTTACGAAACGCAGACTTCAGGCGCAAAGAAAGTGCTAACTGTCGGCTGCGGTCTTTAACTCAACCTGACCAGCTTCAACGATAGAATCCGTGATATTGGTAACCGCCATCTTCCAGCGTGATCGTCTCGACGTCCCAAATCGCGGTGAAAGCGTAATTTTGACCCGGCGCTAATTGGATCGTGCGATTGGTGAAGCGCGTTTTTCCGTATGGCGATGGTGTATTGGCTACCGTCAAAATATGGCGACCAGGCCGAACAATCGCTCTGTAACCTTCGCCGCGAGATAGCGTGGTTACCGGAACTCCATCGAGATAAACGCTTAAGCCGTTTTGATTTCCGTAGTCTGCTTCCCGAAAAACAGCCAGACCGCTGTTCCCCATTAATTCACTTCGAGAATACTCGGCACCCGTTCCGGCAATCGATTTCGGCGCCAGACCGGCACTCATTCCGGCGAGAACAAACACCATCAATTTCGGAATCCAGTCACATTTTCTCATACGAACCTCCTCCTGGGCTTTGCAGGCATTTAACCACCGCAATGCGTAATAGTATCGGAAAAAGCGAGTCAAACAAGACTTGCGGGTTGCTCGATGCGGAGTCAACTCGTTTCCCGCACAAAGGTTACACCCATCCGCTAAATCAATCTCTTCGTCAGATTGCATGCGGCAATACTCCGAGCTGGGTTCATCTCGTCGCAAAAGTATTCAGAGGAACTCTAAACCGAGCTTCGGCTTGAAAGGTCGTGTACCGATTACCGTCAAAGGCTTCACGTGTGATCAGGTCATTCACGATCGATTCGGCTACAGCCTGCCAGTTAACGGTCACCAAGTCGATCGGCACGTCCGGTATCTGAGCAAAAGGAATATCGATAAGTGCCATCGATGAATGCCACACGCTGACTGCTTTATCAACTCGATCAGTTCGTCAGGATTTCGAAATGCAAACATAGACACCAGCCCTGCAGACCGGAAAAATGATGCCATTCGTTTTGATTCGGCACAGATCGCGAAGAAAAACAGAACTGTCTTCATTCTAAAAGTTTGAATGACGGATTCGATTCCAAGGGCTTGTAAAATCAACTCGCAATACCTCTTCCGTAACGGTCGACCGAAAAATCTCTAGAATTGACCATCATGATTCCGCGAACTGATTTTCGATCTCTCCAATCTTTTAGCAATGCTTCAATTGCGCGTTTCTCTCCATATAAAATAGCGAGATGGCATACCCGGCGTCCCGACTTCGGAAATTACGATCGACTCGAATTCCCATGTCGGAAAGCCGGAGAATTGACTCTCATCGCACTGCGCCCGGTTGAAACCAAATTACGGTATCGACTTCATGGCTCTTAAGTCGATCGCTAAGCGTTCCGTCAGCCACTTCGTGATCCCGAAAGAAAAACATTGTTGTCGCGAAGCCCCGTAACCAAAGTTCGTGTCCGATACAAATCAAAAATCTTCGATAATCTGGAATCGTGATGAAATGTGAAGTGAGAGCGGGCAAACCAACAAAGCCGCGAACACTCACGCGTCGACTAGTCGCGCAAGCCATTTAGGACTGTTTTAGAGCTTCTAACCCGGCTCAACAAACCTTCCTGCTCCAAGTCATGGTAAATCTTCACGACTGTCGAGATCGGCACGTTGAAACGGTTGCCAACTTCGCGAAGGGAGTAGAAAACGCGCGGTTGCTCTCGCTGATTCTTTAGAGCCAACGAGCGTAGAATCTGCAAAAGACTGCCAGTCCTGTTCTGATTGGACTTGAGCGTAGTGGCTCGCGGCAGCGGCTCGAGATCACGAGAGATTCTTGTTCGCGACACTTGTGGTTTAGGCCATTGTGTTCTCTGACTGTTCAGAACTGTAATCGATCTGTTTGTAACTGTCTCGTAACTGTTTGTCTAGCCAAATGTCGGACAGGCGAGTACAAAACGACCATGAATGCTCGCTGTGATGAGTTCACATCGCTCCAGGGCGGCTGTCCCCCCCCAGAACAAGCCGACCCACCCAGCGGAAGGGAAGCGATTCAAATCGGAGCCTCGACCCAGTCGGGACGAGGCTCCGATAGGGCATACTGTTAAAGCGGGGACCGTTCGCGAATCGAGGATTGGAACTAATCGGCTTATCCGGACCGGCGCTTAGCTCCGGGCTTGTCGCTCGTGAGTTTCTGTTAACGTATGCGCCTGGCACTTTACCGCCCCACAAAGTTCAAATCTCCGTAGCAAAACATCGAACTTTT
Source organism: uncultured Verrucomicrobiae bacterium (assembly GCA_963800015.1). Classification (GTDB taxonomy): domain Bacteria; phylum Verrucomicrobiota; class Verrucomicrobiia; order Chthoniobacterales; family UBA10450; genus AV40. The sequence continues at coordinate 247,327 of CAWCZE010000010.1, forward strand.
GTTGTGGAGGTAAGGGGATTCGAACCCCTGACCTTCTCATTGCGAACGAGACGCTCTACCAACTGAGCTATACCCCCGGAAACCGACGACAATATCACGAGGCGACAACATTTCACACCGAAACTCCGCCTCTTAGGCCCCGAAAAATCAAGACTCTTTCGCTGCTCTGACTGCTACGCCCAAATCGGCCACAAAATTTTTAAATTCGCGATGACGAGATTCTTCATCGGGTTGTCGGAGCAACGACGACGGATGAACAGTTGCGACAACCTTCGGTGCGAATTTTGAAGAAAGGACTTTGCCTCGCTCCCGCGTGACTCGGAATGATGGGCCGAAAATCGTCTGGCCGGCAGTCGCGCCCATGGCGACAACCAACTTCGGCCTAACGAGCCGTATCTCGGCCTCAAGCCATGGACGGCAGGCGGCAATTTCGCGTGAGTTTGGCTTTTTATGCAGCCGGCGCTTACCACGTGGCTCCCATTTGAAATGTTTCACAGCATTAGTTACGTAGACTTTCTTGCGGTCGATGCCGCCTCTTTGAGCGCGCGGTCCATAATTTTTCCCGCCGGCCCAACGAAGGGCCTGCCGGCAATGTCTTCGGAATCGCCGGGCTGCTCTCCCACCAGCATTATGATCGCGGTTTTTGGGCCTTCTCCGAAAACGGTTTGGGTCCCGTGCTGATACAGATGGCAAGCGGTGCAATCGCGGGCCGCCTTCCGCACGGTTGCGAGACTGTCTGAATTCGGCGGTGTGGCTGGTTGCGCGTATTCGTCTGTTTTTTTGTTCGGCATCGTCCGTTAATGAATCGCAACTGCCTTGCATTTTGTTTTTGGTTAGAAATCCGAAGACTATGTTTAGTTTGCGGGCCTCAAAAGGGATTCGCCTTTGCAAATGCCGCTCTGCAGTGTATCTGGCCGAGTTTCATGCTTAGCCAACCCTCCAGAAGCAGCGCCCGGATTTCGCTCGGCCTTTTGGTCGCTCTAAATCTTTTCAATTTTATCGATCGCTATATTCTGGCAGCAGTTGAGCCGTCAATTCGCGCGACCTTTTTCTCACCAACTGATCCAAACGCAATGTGGTGGACCGGTACACTCAGCACTGCCTTTGCCGTTAGCTATATGGTGTCAGCGCCGGCTTTAGGCTGGTTAGCGGACCGGTACTCACGCTGGATTATCATTGGTGTCGCCGCCATCGTATGGAGTTTCGCAACTGCCGCGTCGGGCCTGGCGAGCAGTGTTGCAGCACTTTTCGTTGCGCGGATGTTTGTCGGGGTTGGAGAAGGCGCTTACAATTCCGCCGCTCCGCCGATCATCTCAGATTTATTTCCGGTAGCAAAACGCGGCATCATATTGGCGGTTTTCTTTGCTGCTATTCCAATAGGCAGCGCGCTCGGATATTTTCTAGGCGGATTAATCAACGTTCACCTGGATTGGCGCGCCGCGTTCTACATTGTGAGCCTACCTGGTCTTGTACTAGGCGTTCTTTGCCTTTTCCAAGAAGATCCCCGCAATAAAAATTTATATAGCGACAGCGATAAGAAGACAGCTTTGCTCAAATATCTGCGAGCGGTCGCCAATCTGATAAAGATGCCATCTTATGTCTTCAACGTTGCCGCCCAGACAGCAATGGCTTTCGCCCTCGGCGGCATCGGGTACTGGATGCCAGCGTACTTGCAATTTCGCCACCAGCCTGCTTCGGCAACTGAAGTCCTGGGGGTTCTCGTTGGTATAGCGGGACTAACTTCAACGTTAGCCGGCGGCTTTTTGGCAGATCGCCTTCGCGATCGAATTCGAGGCTCTGACCTCATTATATCTGGGGTCGGAATGGTAGTAGGGTTTCCTCTTTTGGCCGCGATGCTTTACACACCTTTTCCACACGCTTGGATTTTGTTGTTCGGGGCAATGTTTTTTATTTTTTTCAACATCGGCCCGGCAAACGCGGCAATAGCAAATGTTTCCATTCCGTCGGTGCGCGCGATGGCTTTTGGTTTGAGCATTCTTGTAATGCACGCGCTGGGCGACGCGATCGCGCCGCCAATATTTGGATTCGTGGCAGGCCACACGAACATGAACAACGCCTTCCTCGCGCTGTCGGCCGTGCTATTACTTTCTGGTGTATTTTGGTTGATCGGTGCGAAGTATCTGCCCGCTGATATGGCTGTGGTCGAAGCGGCTGAGCAATCTGATTCGTTGTCGAGCCGCACTTAAGCCACGCATCTTCGTTAGCCCTGTTAGTCGCGATTAGCCCCGATCAATTCATGGCGCGTAATGAACTCGCGAGCCAGCGAGCGATACGCCGTGGCTCCGGTACCGGCTTGAATCGTATTCGAGAATCGACTTTCCGAAACTTGGTGCTTCGCTCAGCCGGACTGTTCTTGGAATTACCGTATTGTAAACACGTTCGCTAAAATGTTGACGAACTTCGTTCACTACCTGCGTACTTAAATTCGTGCGGCTATCGAACATCGTCATAACGATGCCGCCAATCTGAACCTGATCGTTGGCTCCGGAGTCGCGCACCTGTTCGACAACTCGTACGATCTTTACTAGCCCTTCCAGGGCAAAATATTCGCATTGGATCGGCGTGAGAATTTCGTCTGCCGCCGCGAGCGCGTTCGTCATTAGAATGCCTAACGAAGGCGGACAATCCAGGAATACCAGATCAAACGTCTCATCCGAGCGAAACGCACGAAGTGTTGCCGCCAGACGAGTGAGATGATCGGGCATACGCGCGATCTCCACCTCGGCGCCGGCAAGATCGAGATCGGATGGAATCAGGAACATGTTGTCTGTTCGCGTCGGCAAAATCTTGTTAGCGATTGGAATGTCTCCAATAAGCGATTCATAAATACTTTCCCCTTGGACGTCCTGCATGCCTAGCGCGCTGGTAGCGTTGGCTTGTGGATCAAGATCGATTAGCAATACCCGCAACTTCTTCTCAGCCAACGCGACGCCAAGATTCACAGCCGTCGTCGTCTTGCCCACTCCGCCTTTTTGATTGGCAACGGCGACGATTTTCACGTTCGGGGAACAATTAACGTCCGCAATTCGAATGTCCGTCGCCCATCTGCTTCCTTCCAAAATAGGTCTTTGGGAGCTGGCAACATTTCCGTTACTTCTATCTCGCCAGCCTTCATCAGCCAGCGATAAAAAATCTCGATGAACAAATAGCTCTCAAGATCAATGAAAACTGGCTTCGTGTCTTTATCACGACCTTCAGCGCCGCTGCGGCGGAGAGCTTGCTCAACAGGGCGTATATATATGAACGCGCGGGATCTCTCTCATGACCCGTCAGACGTTCTACCGCCAAAACCAAGTCTTGCGACACGCCAGTGAAGTCGCCGTTGCCAATTTCTTCGAGGGTAATCGTCCACATTCGGCGTTGAACAATGACTTTCCCGCAACGCAGGCGCGGCGTGTGTTGCCTAACGAAAAAGAGAAAGGATGAAATCCAAGAGGAATGATCCAGTTGCGAGCGAATGATCCGAGATGTTGATGATCGTCGATCCTCCGCAAACAGACGTCCCCGCTAGGATCCACATAAACTTCAGATCGTTCGGGTCGAACTGTTTGCCACTTCGGATTCCCGCTCTGCGGTGCGACGAACCAACTGAGATCAGGTAAGGCATCAAAAAGCCGAATAGCCGTAGTTGCTGTGAAATCCGCTGCAAAAAAGCCGTAATGGAAATTTGGTTTGCTGAATAAGTGTGGTGGCAAGGTGATCGAGACAACGCTGCTTTGTCGGGACAACCCCAATAAAAGCCGTGGTGCAATAGTGCGCGGCGGATGCAACTCGGCCAAACCCAGTTGTAGTCCCCGCGAGCGACTGCATCCGCGGAAACAGCTGCCAACTGCAGATCGGCAGAAGGATAAGTGTATTCATCGAATTTCGGATAATCGAAGTATCTCGCACTAACGTGGCAATCTTCGAGCGTAAGTTCGTACTCAGTGTAGATTGCAATGAGGCTGCAAACGCTCTCGAAATGCAGCTTTCACTTCCTGAAAAGCAACGCGGCGAGGGCAACCATTCCCGCACCGGTGAGCGGCAAGTTTGCGACCTCGCAAGAGTTGAAGAAATGAAGGTAGCGTTATCCCTCCGCCTTTCGCGCCTGTTCTTTCCAAGACGTTCCGCAGACCTGCCGCAACCCGCGCTGCGACGAACGCATAGTTGTCGCGCCAAAGATCAATCCAAGGTGCAGCCTCAGTAGGAACTTCATCGATCAAAGACTTCTTCGATTTCAAAGTTGCATTCGCGAACACATTCTTCGCCAATCGGGTTAATCGCCGCATACAGAAATCGGGTCGGTTGCCGGTGCGCACCGAGCTCAGCAAGCCTTGCGTTAGCCTCGTCCATCGTTTTGATGCGAGCGCTCACTGATGAAGCGAAGGCAAATTTCTTTGGCAATTCACCGATCGGCCTCAACATGGACAACCACTTCTCGCGAGCCGGCGCCGGCGGCCATTTTGCGACGTCCTCGCAAAGAACGTCGAACGCATGCGGTTCAAGTGCACGAACTTTGATTTTCGAATGCACTTCTGGATCCGCGTTTATCGCTAGGGCTGCTGCGTGTGCAGTCCACCGCTCAAGAAATGTCTCTCGTTTTGCAATTCCGGGTTTGGGCGGCAAGTCGAATGGTCGGTGCAGCTTTTTGAACATTACCCCAGCCTTCTGGCCCGAAAGCACTTAATGAATCGTTCTTTGCGCAGACGCGCTGTAGATACAACAGAACGTGCCGCTCGCGAGCGCGCGCCTGCTTGTTCCGATGCGGCGGCACATCGGAGCAAAATTCGTCTGTTCAGGCGATCGCGCATCGCAGAGTCGCTGAATACCAGATATGCCGGCAGAATTCTTCCGGCAGATTCGTGAAGCGCTGCTCGTGATTTTTCGAGCTCGGTTTGCATGCAGTTGTTGAGCCGCAACTCCGATTCTGCGATTTCGCGGCTAGCCTCGCGGCAGCGATCAAAAATCTCCATCCTCGGCTCTGCAGGTGGAGTGTCGCCGTGGCGAATCGTTCTTTTCCAAGCCCGGTATAATTTCTTAGACAGATCGCGCCCACGGGATTGAAGAAAGTGATCTATCTCTTCCGCACATTTGCGGAACTGTTGCCCTCTAATCAAAAGCTCACGTCCGGATGTAGCGGTTTGTGGAGTCTCAAGCTGCTCGATAACATCGAACGGCACGCCGGCCATTCGAATTAGAAAGATTGGCGCGACCCGATAGGACACGCCTCAGCAAAACCAAACAGGCGAGAACTGACAATTACTAAATCGTCACCCACTAACGCGCGACACGATTAATTTGTCTGCAACGGCAGGCGGATAGTGAAAACCGTTCCGACGCCAGATGTGCTTTCCACTTTTATGGAACCGCTGTGGTCTTCGACAACTTTCTTAGTGATATAAAGGCCGAGACCGGTGCCGCTCTTGGCTTGTTTGGTAGTAAAATAGGGATCGAAAATTCTGTTCAGCTGTGCCGGATGAATTCCCGCGCCGGTATCTTCAATGCGCAGATCGACATAAAAGTCTTTCTGAGCGCAAGCGACCGTAACCGTCCCCTTCTTCTCAATAGAAGCCTGAACGGCATTGACGATCACATTCTGGATTGCGCGATTGATCTGCAGCGCATCTCCCAACAGAGTGCACGGGTCTTCACCGATGTCCGAGTTGAGTTCGACGCCATTCTCCGCGGCCATTGGCGCTATCCCTTTTATTACTTCGCGTAGAATCCCGGAAACCGAAATCGGCTTCGGTGGAGAGGATTCGACGTTGCCGTAGCTCTGCCACATGGTTAGCAGCTCGCGGCACATCCGAACGTTTTGCTCGATGATATTAAGTTCCTTAATAGAAGTGCTGTCCTGCTGCGTGTTGTCCGATTTCTCGAGACGTTTCGCGAGCAACTGAACATAACCCCAAACAATCGTCAGCGGATTTCCAAGATCGTGGACAAACTCGGCCGATGCCTGGCCTAGCGAAGCGAGTCGCTCCTTTTGGGCGAGTTGTTGGAGAAGCCGATTGTTTAATTCCTTGATCTCGGCGGATGCGTGCTCGCTCGTCCGATGCGCGCGAGTCCGCTCGACGTTCCGATCAATGACTTGCTGCATTTCGTGGGCGTCGAATGGTTTGCTGATATAATCGTTGGCGCCGAGCCGAAGCGCTTCCTTTGCGGTATCGAGCGCACCAAAACCGGTCAGCATGATCACGGATAAATGGGGATCGATATCCCGAATCTGGCGGAGGCCTTCAATCCCCGACATTCCCGGCATCCGTATATCCATGACAATGGTGTCAGGATTTTTCTCTTTAAGCAGTTTGATACCCGTCTCGACGCAATCAGCAGTATGCACCCGATAGTTAGGCTTTAGCAGCATGCGCAAACTCTCACGCGGGCCGATTTCGTCATCGATGACGAGAATTTGCGGCAGTTCGGTCCCGGCGATCATATTAGGTCAGGGGGGACAGAAGCTAAGGTCATGCCGCGCGGCGGCAGTGGACACAGAAATATTCGGCAACGCATTTAGATTCGCCGGCGCACGTTTATGTAAAAACGGCTGGCACGCAAGGTGCAACTTGTGAATAAGTCCCTGCGTTTGATCGATAACGACTGATATTCTGCTGCAAAAAATATAATGACTGGAGCCAATCGAGACCTTAGAATGCGTGGTGATTCGTTCGTGGCTGAGATCGACAATTCCTTGACCATCAAATTCTCGGGTATTGCAGCGGGAGACGCTCAAACTTTCTTCAGCAGACGTTTCCGCCACACACCGTCCCGCCCACGATGAAACGAAATCGCGTCGTCATTACTGGGATAGGAATTCTGGCACCGAACGGTATCGGTTTGGAAAACTTCTGGGAATCGCTACTAGCCGGCCGCAGTGGGATTGGTCCGATCACTCTTTTCGACGCCAGCGAATTTCAAAAGTCGAATTGCCGGAGAAGTGAAAGATTTCGATCCTCTTGGATTACATCGAGCCGGAACTAAAGCCAAAGCGATGGGCACGACACACACAACTCGCTTATGCCGCATCGATGATGGCCTGCAAGATGCCGGAGTTGAATCCAAACAATCTTCATTTGCCCAGTCCCATGCCCGTCATAATTGGTGTAAGCACAAGTGCGATCGACGTCATAGAAAGCGTGCATTTCGCGATCCAAGAACATGGACCCAATCGCAGTCGCCTGCAGCATCTGCGGCCGCATCGATTCCTCAGGCGGCAGCAAACATGATCGCAGATCGAATCGGAATCCGCGCATGCCGCAACAGTTTCTTCTGCCTGCCCTCAGGCTTGATGCGATCGGCAGACGCCGCGGAAATGATTCGATCGGGCGAAGCCGAAATTGCCATCGCCGGAGGTGCCGATGCTCCGATCACTCCTTTAACCATGGCTAGTTTCATTGCCAGCGGAATGGCTCGTGCCAGAAATGGAGACCCTGAAGACAGCAAGCCGACCGTTCGATGCTCGATCGGGACTCTGGCGTCATTTCAGAAGGAGCAGGCGATATTCGTTGCTCGAGAATCTGGAGCGAGCCGAGGCACGAGGGCGCCGCGTATCTAGAAGTCAGCGGTTATGGCAGGCAGCGAGACGTCGATCCGAGAGACCGGGGTCCGGACTTGAAGAGTCGATGAAACTGGCACTCGCGAACGCAAGTCGCACGATCCAAGACATCGATTATATTTCAGCGTACGGGCCCGAGCCATCCAATTTTAGATGCTGCTGAGGTGAGATGATAAAGGAAGTTTTTGGTGAACGCGAGCTACAATGCCAGTAAGTTCAATCAAAGGAGTCAACGGGAAATGCCTTGGCTGCAGGCGGCCCATTCCAAGCTGGTCGCCTGTGCGCTTTGCTTTTCGCGATCAGATTGATCCCGCCGACGGCAAATTACGAATCCGAAGATCCCGATTGTGATTTGGATTTCGTTCCGAACATGCCGCGGCAGGGCGAAACGTCAATTGCGCATTGATCAATGTTCGAGGGATCGGAGGCGGCGCCAGCAGTTTAGTCGTGGAGCGAATCGTCGCGTAACAAATGAATACCGCGCTGTGCCAACTTTGTCTGCGGTCGTTGATCAAATTTGTGCTTGGGATTGCCGTGTTTCACATCGAATCGCCATCGAAGGCTAACCAGTGTTATCTGTTACTGTCGCTCACGATCGCTGCATGGCTGGGAACTCTCTATCTGGCATTCATGCCTCTGAGGCGAGCAGCGCCGAGTTTGCGATTCGGCAGGCTTCCGTCGCGGGGCTCAGTTGTGCTCGCCACCTTAATTTATTTACGTTTGTCGATCCGAGCGACAAAACTCGGCTGGCGATGCCTATTCTCGCAATCAAGAATATGGCTGGTTCGGGACCTGCTTGGTATTGTTCTCCTCTGCCAAACACGAGCTGTTCCTCAAGGGCGCGCAGATGTCTCCGGACGTCGGTGAAGCGCACCAGCGCCAGTTTATGGTCCAGGCGGTTATCTGTATGCGCACTTTGTTTTGCCGTTGGTTTCCTCGCGCTCCAGTCGTGTCTATTGGCGCGATCTACGCCAAAGCAAGCGGCAGTGAGCGCGCTGAGCTGGCCTTTATTCTGATCGCGGTAATCGTGACGATAGCCGTCTGGCATGTTGCTCTCATTTGTGCTTGATCTTTCGTCGAGCAATCGCGGCTAATGTGGTTCGCGCCGTTTCGGGTCGTCCTTTTCAGCCTCATCGTTGCCTACGGTATCGCGACTCGGAAGATCATGGATGTTAGCGTCTTCTGCGCCGAATCGATTTCTTACACTCTCCTCTGCGGATATCTGCTCGCGCTTTACGCTTTGGTTTGGTGGCTAACTGCGACGGCTTTGCATTCTGCGGTTGCTGATGCGCATAACGATTGCCCACGTCGCCGCGGCGATCGCAATAGCGTTCGCAATGGCGCCGGCGCGAGGTATTTCCCAGAGATTGGCAGAGCGAATGTTCATCGGGTCACATCAACTCGATTTTCGCGCCACGGTCAGCAAAGCGGCCAAAATTCTAGCGTCGGTCGCCACATTGCGCGATTTGCTTGATCGATTTGCCCAGACCGTCGCTGAAGCTGTCGGCACAGATCGCGTTTTAATTCTTTTGCCCACGAAACGAGGATTCTCGCAGCACTATCCCGCCGCCGACCCCGGATCACGTCAATATTTGGAATTAACTCGCGACCAGGCGACGATCACTTATCTCGAGACAAGCCGCGAACCCATTGTTCTCGAAGAATTGCATCGCGCCCGACCTACCGCTCAACTGCAGCGGGTCATGCGACAGCTCGATTCGCTGCAGATCGCATTGGCGATGGGAATTTTTTCGCGGGATCATCTCGCGGGAGTTTTGCTTCTGGGCGTCCGGAAATCGGGCCGAATTTATGGAGCACCCGAACAAGGCGCGCTTGCAGGTCCTCTGTGGTCAGCTCGCCGTTGCGATCGAAAACGCGGAGCTGTTCACGGAAGTTCAAAACGCGAAGATCTACAACGAAACTTTGCTGCAAAACCTGACCAGCGGTGTGATTGCCGCAGGGACTGACGGCCGCATCACCGTATTTAATAATGAAGCCGGCCAAATTACCGGGCTGGATCCGCAGCAAATGCTTGCCTGTTCAATCGATGCCCTTCCGTTGGATCTGGCCGAGCCTTTGGTTACGACCATGAAAACGGGCGAAAGCCAGCAGGATTACGAAGTCGCACTCCACGTTGACAGCAGTGATGTTTCGATTCGCGCCAGCACGTCGATCTTTCACGGACAAGACCGTCAAGTTCTCGGCGCCCTCATGGTGCTCACCGACGTGACCGCGATAAAACGCCTCGAGTTGCAAATTCGTCGGAGCGATCGCCTCGCCAGTCTTGGCACTCTTTCCGCAGGCATGGCGCACGAAATCAAGAATCCGCTGGTGTCTCTCAAAACTTTCGCCCAGCTGTTGCCAGAGCGTTACCAGGACTCGGATTTTCGCGACACCTTCTCGAACTTGATTGGACATGAGATCGACCGGATCGATTCGCTGGTGAATCAGCTCCTTCGATTCGCCCGGCCGGCAAAGCCAATTCTCAAGCCACTTCATGCGCATGAAGTTTTGGAGAAGGCGTTAACGCTGGTCGGTCATCGGCTTTATCAAAAGGACATCAAGTTGGAGCGTTTTTGGCAGGCGGATGTCGACACCATCCACGGCGATGCAGATCAGCTCGAACAGGTTTTCTTGAACTTTTTCCTAAACGCAATGGATGCGATGAAAACCCAGGGCGAATTGTCGGTGACCACCGAAATTCGTACCGACGGACATTGGGTTAATCCGCGCGTGTACACGAACGGTGAGAGCAACGCTCAAGGCAACGGGAGTGGAAACGGCCAGACTCCGGAGGCGCTCCTGATCAGCATTCGCGACACTGGCGAGGGAATTAAGGCGGAAGACATTCCTCACGTCTTCGATCCATTCTTCACAACCAAAGATTACGGGACGGGACTCGGGTTATCGGTTGTTCACGGGATTATTCAAGAACACGGCGGGCAGATCGAAGTAGAAAGCGAACTGCAAAAGGGAACCGTGTTTCATATTTTGCTACCATTGGTGCGGTTTAACGCCAAAGCCGCCGCCGCATGAAGCCTACTCCGGTCTGTATTTTATATACGCAGGATGCCGATCTCGTTCGCAAAGCGAGAGCATTCTTGCGGACATCAACCGAGGTGCGCCATGTCGGTGATCCCGACCGTTTGGAACCGGTCCTTCAACAGACCGGGCCAGCCGTCGTAATGATGGACTTGCGAGCGAAAGAATGCCGCGACTTGCTGGAACAAATTCACGGCGAACAGCCCGGCAATTTGATTATTGCACTTGGTGTCGCTCAATCCGAACCGTTGCGAGAAGCCGAGCACGTTGGAATTTATGCCGCGGAGGAAATCGGCTTGGATCGGCGGCGATTTCAAGCGCTCCTGGGCCGCGCTCTGGATTATCAACGAGTGTTACAGGAGAACCACGAGTTTCGACAAACGTCGGCGACACCCAAGAATAACACATTGCGAACTGGCGAACCGGCTCACTCGGGGGGCGGTGGCACAAGATCTTTTCCGCTTTCGCGCTTTCCGCGAATTCTTCGTCGCACCGCGGACATCGACGCTTTAATGGCCTCAATGGCGGAAGGCCTGGCCGAAAGCGCTGGGGTTAGCCGCGTCGGAATATTTGCACAGAAGCGAAAAGGAGAACCCTACCGTTTGCATGGAGCCGTCCATTGTCTGCCCGAAACGGATCAATTGGTGTTCAACGAACGGGACGCTCTCGTCCGCTGGTTTGAGCTCAACGGCCATTTGATCTCACGCGTTTTTCTCGATCAAACGCCGGACGAACAAAAACGTTCCGTGATGCGTCGTGCACTCGACATGTTCGGCGCGGAAGCGATCGCGCCGCTTTACGCCGGTGGCCGCGTCACCGGCTGGGTCTTCTTCGGGCACCGTGTCACCGGTCAGATGTTCGATGATCGCGATCTCGAATATTTAACGATCCTGGCCGAGCACGTTTCGACCGTCGTGGAAAACGCTCTCCTGTACGAACAAACGGCGGTGGAAAAGACGCTCGCCGAAACGCTTTTGAAATCGATTTCTCCGGGAATTGTTGCAATCGATAACGATGCGAATATTCGCTGGTTCAACCCACGCGCTGAGAAAATTCTCGGCGTCTCCAGTTCCGACGCGTTGAACAAGCCGGTTGAACGCGCTGGCAACAAATTAGCCGGCTTATTGCGCGAAGCGCTCGAATCGAAAACCCCGCCGGAACTGCAACACTGGATCGATCCCACCACTCGTCGCTCGCTTTCCGTCGAGGCGCGCCAACTCGCAGGCAATGGATCGTCCCTCGGCGCGGTCGCGGTAATCAATGATCTCACTGCGGAAGAGACTCTGCGCGAGCGGCAATCGTTGGTAGATCGGGCAGCATTTTGGACCGATCTCGCCGCGAGCATGTCTCACGAAGTTCGCAATCCACTCGTGGCAATCAAGACGTTTGCCCAACTTCTGCCCGAACGTTTCGATGACGCCGATTTTCGCAAGGAATTCAATCAGATTGTCGTGCAGGAAATCGACCGGCTCGATCGCATCATTACTCAGATCAACAATTTTGCGCACCCGCCTGAGCTAATATTGAAATCGATCGATGTTCGGACTCCGGTGAAAAAGGGTTTGGAAATCGCGCGCTCGCGATTTGGGGTCAACGGCAAAGTTGAAATCGAAACCGCATTACCCACCGACTTGCCACACATTCTTGGGGACGAAAGCGCGCTTGCCGAAGTTTTCGCTCACCTGGTGGCAAATGCCGCGGAAGCCAGTTCTGACCGCAACAAACCCCGAATCACGCTTTCGGCAAAAACGGTCCGCGAAGGCCGAAAATCGTCGGGGATTGTCGTGACGGTGCGAGACAATGGTAGCGGGATTTCACCCGAACTTAAGGACAAGATTTTCTCGCCGTTCTGCACAACCAAGCCGCGCGGCATGGGCCTCGGTCTGCCAATAGTTAAGCGCACGGTTTTCGATCATCATGGACGGGTGGAAGTCGATTCGACGTCGAAAGGGACACTCGTCAGCATTATCTTGCCAGCCACCGGCGGCGCACGCGATTAGCCGAATTTTCGAGTTGCGATTTGCGGCTCGAGATTTGAGGCTTCGAAGACATCATGAAATCTATCGTCGTTAACGAAGAACAATTGCAAAAGATTAAGACCAGCCCCGGGTTTGTTGCGGCGCTGGATCAAAGCGGCGGGAGCACGCCGAAAGCTCTGCGTCAGTATGGAATTCAAGAGGATGCCTGGTCCGGCGACGAAGAGATGTACACCATCGTGCATCAAATGCGGACCCGCATCATCACTAGCCCCGCGTTCACCGGGGAGCGAATTATCGGAGCGATTCTGTTCGAGAACACAATGGATCGGGACATCGAAGGACAGCCCACCGCAGACTATCTTTGGAACGTGAAGAGGGTTGTGCCGTTTTTAAAAGTCGATCAGGGCCTTACAGGTGAAAAAGACGGCGTTCAATTGATGAAGCCAATGCCCAAGCTGGATGAGCTCCTCGATAGAGCGAAGGCGAAACGCATCTTTGGAACCAAGATGCGGTCGGTGATCAAGCAAGCTGACGAAGCAGGCATCAAAGACATCGTACTTCAGCAGTTCGAGATCGGGCAGCAGATAATCTCGAAGGATTTCGTGCCGATCCTCGAACCGGAAGTTGATATTCACTGCCCTGAAAAAGCAAAAGCAGAGCAATTGCTTAAAGCGGCAATCCTTCAAAAACTCAACGAATTGCCAGCTACTCAAGTTCGTCATGCTCAAGCTTACCCTGCCAGAGCAGGATGATTTTTACAGCGAGTTTGTAAAACATCCGCGCGTTTTGAGGGTGGTTGCGCTCTCGGGTGGCTATTCGCGAGAAGAGGCAAATAATCGTCTGCGTAAACAGCATGGCGTAGTTGCCAGCTTTTCTCGCGCGCTGGTTGAAGGATTATCGGCGCAACAATCGGACACCGAGTTCAACGGCGTCCTCGATAAATCGATTCAGAACATTTTCGACGCCTCGAAAACTTAAGAAACGTGACGATCACGCTTCAGGAGCTCGCGACTCAATCCGGCGGCGAATTGCGCGGTGGTGATCCCGGACAACAAATTACCGGTGCAGCATCGCTGTCCGAAGCCGTTTCCGGTGAAATCACATTCTACGCCGATCCGCGTTATCTGGGCCGCCTTCGAAATACTCGAGCATCGGCAATCTTTGTTCCCCTCGCCTTTTCCGAGAAGACTGAAGCCGCCCAAATCCTGGTCGCAAATCCTTCAAAAGCATTCGAGCAAGTCGTGTTGAAATTGGCGCCGAAGCCGATCGTGTTCGAGCCGGGAATTCATCCAACAGCGGCGATAGATCCGAACGCCAAGCTTGGCAACGATGTTTCGATTCAACCGCACGCCGTGATCGAGGCAGGCGTGAGCATCGGAGATAAAAGTGTGATCGGCGCCGGAAGTTATGTTGGCCGGGAAAGTGTGGTTGGAGAGTCCTGCCTGATTTATCCGAACGTCACGATTCGCGAACGAACGACAATCGGCGCGCGTGTGGTCATTCACAGCGGCGCGGTCATCGGCGCCGACGGTTTCGGATTTGAAATGGTCGACGGCCAATATCAAAAGATTCCTCAACTCGGGATCGTCCAAATCGATGATGACGTGGAAATCGGTGCAAATACGACAATCGACCGCGCCCGGTTCGGCCGAACCTGGATTCAGCAAGGCGTCAAGATCGACAACCTCGTGCAGATCGCCCACAACGTGATCCTCGGGAAAAATTCGATCATCGCCGCTCAGACCGGAATCTCAGGCAGCACCCGGGTTGGAGAAAACGTGAAGATGGCTGGCCAGGTAGGAGTGATCGGTCATCTCACGATCGAAAACGACACCGTCATTGCGGCCCAAAGCGGTATTTCAAAGGACCTTCCGGGCGGGGCATGGTTCGGTTCACCGGCCGTGCCGTTAGCGGACGCAAAGAGACAAATCGTTTTGATTCATCGACTTGAAGAGCTTTTCAAGCGGCTCAAAGCGATCGAAAAAAAGCTGGGGTTATAGAGGCGGCGGAGCGGCTGGCGGGGCTGCAAGAGCGAGCTAAATCGCCGCGCCGAGCCTAAACTTGGCAAGGGAGGTGCTTTAGTCATTATGGAAATTATAAGCAATGAGCCCGTCAAACCGCGAATATTCTCAGTTTTTGATCATCGATGACGACCCCGGCATCGCCAAATTCCTCGTCACCTACCTCCGCCAACGAGGCCACACCTGCCACGCCCTCACCGATGGCTTTCAAACCGCCTCCTGGCTCGTCCGAGCACGATTGCGAAGTCGCGATTGTCGACTTGAGAATGCCAAAAGTCGACGGCATCTCGCTAATCTCATTTATGCGCGAGATGAATCCATCGCTGCCCATCGTCGTGTTTACTGGCGTCGGCTACGATGAGGAGCAAATGCACGCCGCTCTTCGCGCAGGCGCCAACGGCTACGTCAGCAAGAATCTTCCGATCGAACAACTTTACTGTGTTCTGGCCCGAGTGCTCGCTACCTGTCAGCAGCGAAAGCGCCCCGTGCCCACCGCCGAACCGGTCCTCGCCGGAGCGGCCTGATCACAATTTCCGCGCGGTCTTAAGAAGTTCGCGCAAGCTGTCAGGCGAAATACACGCCGCGCCGCAAGCGTTCACCGTTTCCATTTCCAACAAATCGGACGTCGCAACCGTGAATGGGAAATCGAGGAGCATATTTGCACGCCAGACGCTCAATCACTGCGTCAGCCGACTGACCACGGCGGGCGTAAAAGATCTGAACATCGTGCGGATCGGCTTTTGACGTTGTTCGTGTTCCGGCACCATCAAAAACGACAACCACTTTGTCGCCGCTCCAATCCTGATAATCGCGAAGCTCTTTTACCAAAGCTTCGCGGGCCAACATTGACCGCCGCTCCTGAAGTTTGCGCAGCTCGGGCCAGGCAAAAATGATGCTGTGACCGTCGACAATCAGATACCGCACATCAAACCGTAGCCGTCATTGGCTGGCCGGCGACTTCTTATCTGCGATGAGGGAAGCGTTAGCTCGCAGGGGCCGCTTCTTTTTTGCTTCGCGATTTGGCTGGTTCGCGACGTTTTGGGCGACTTGCGGCGCTTTTCCGCTTCATGTACGCCTTCCGGCGCCTGCGTTTGACTCGAGCTCGAAGTTGCTGTCCCACGTTCACTGTTATAGGCGAGAAGTTGTCTCGCGCAAGCTAACAACAGCCAAAGTCGCCAAATCTAATATTGCAATTTGGGTCGCGTTTAATTTACAAAGTTGATCCGTGCTCTCCATTTCCGGGCCGTTCGCGCCGACTCCCAAAACACTCATCAGCACTTCTGTTTTGCTGTTGGCAGTAGCTGCGATTTTTGCCGCGCTGAACGTTTCCAAAGTCCGGACCCTGCGTTCCACTGCGGCCGAAGCTGTTGTCGCCCGCGAGAGTTTTGAACAAGCTAGTGCCAAAAAAGATAGCGAACTCAAGGCGCGGGAAGCGGCCATTGCAGCGCAGCAGGCCAAATTCGCAGCCCAACCAGACCGCAAAACCGACGCGTCCGAAGAACAACTGGCTCAAATCCTGAACGAAAAGAAGCAGCTCGAAACGCAACTTCAGACCAAAGATTCGCAGATCGCAGCCTTGCAGAAACAAATCGAGGAAAAGCAGCCCGGATCCCCCAACCCCGGCGCGGCTTCCCCGGTGGAATTACAAGCCCAACTCGATGACGCGCGGCAACAACTCGACAGCGCAGAGCGCGAAAAGAGTCTGCTCGCTGAAAAAGTACAGACTGTTCGCGAGCGCTCATCCCAGTTGGAGGACGAAAAAAAACGTCGCGCGGTTGTGCGCAACAAGGTCGGGGTGCATGGAACGATTCTCGCCGTAAACCAGGCTTACAATTTCGTGGTCTTAAACCTTGGAGGCCGCAACGGGGTCGAAACCCATTCCGAGATGCTGATCGTGCGAGACGGCACCTTCATTGGCAAGATCCGCATTTCTTCAGTTGAACCGGCGACGGCTATCGGCGATATCATCACCAGCACGCTGGCGCGTGGCGTCCAGGTGCAACCCGGAGACATCGTTATTTATGCTGGCTCAAATTCATAAATTCAGACGGCCAATTGCAACTGCGCTTTTAATCACTGCCCTGGGAACCCTGGTGTCCTGCGCATCTCAAAAACAAACCGCGCTGGTCAAAGATCCTGATGCGAAACAGGAAGGCGCCATGCCGTGGAACAAGCAGGAAAAATGGGAGACCGGCGGCTCGCAATTCGCAAACATGACCGATCACCGGTGATCGGGAGTGCTGATTAGTCTTTAAACCCAGGTTCCAGCCGGGATAATCGCGTTCTTCGGAACAACCACGATCCCATCGCGGATAAAATAATTCTCCGCGTCGAAATTTGCGGGCTTTCCCTCCGGGGTTATCACAACTCCGTCCGCAATCCGCGCGTTCTTGTCTATGATCGCGCGATCGATCACACAACTGCGGCCGATCCCAATGGCGGAATGTCGCCGCCTGATTGTCTATCCTCTTCGAAGTAATCCGCGCCCATAATAACGCTGTTCCGAATCGTGGCACCGCTTTCGATGATGCTGCGAATGCCGATTACGCTCCGCTCAATGTGGGCATCGGAAATGATGCAACCGTCGGATATCAGGGCCTGCCTCAGGGTCGCGCCATTTACTTTGCTGCCCGGCAAAAATCGCGGATGCGTATAAATCGGCGTGTCGGCTTCAAAAAAGCTGTACTCAGGAAGGATGTCGGTCAGATCAAGGTTCGCTTCATAAAAGGCGCGGATCGTTCCGATGTCTTCCCAGTATCCGTTAAAAATAAACGCGCTGACGTTCCGGTCCTTGATTGAATGCGGAATCACATCCCGTCCGAAATCGACCAGATCGTTATCGAGACATCGGACGAGAACTTCGCGATTGAACAAATAAATTCCCATCGACGCCTGATAGAGCTCGCCGTCCCGTTGCGATCCGGTCGCGCCGATCAGTTCCGCGCTCATTTCCATTCCACTGAGCAAATTCTCGTCTTTCGGTTTCTCAACGAATCGCGTGATTCGTCGATCCATCTCACATTGCATGATCCCAAATTCGGCAACCTGATCCCGTTTGACCGGCTTGGTCGCGAGCGTGATATCCGCGCCGGTCTGGATGTGTTGGTGCAGCAATGTGCGAAAATCCATTCGGTAAAGTTGGTCTCCACTGAGAATAAGAAAATAATCGAACGGCCGTTCGAGGAAGTACCGCATGTTCTGTCGGACCGCATCTGCGGTGCCTTGATACCACTGCGAATCTTCCGGCGTCTGCTGCGCCGCCAAAATTTCGATGAAGCTGCGCGAGAAATTGTCGAACTTGTAGCTCGCCTGAATGTGCCGATGTAACGACATGCTGTTGAACTGCGTCAGCACGTAGATCGAGCGAAGCCCCGAGTTCAGGCAATTGCTAATCGGTATATCGACGATGCGATATTTGCCGCCAAGCGGAACCGCCGGCTTCGAGCGGTCCTTGGTCAAAGGAAACAACCGTGTCCCTGCCCCACCTCCCATAACGATGGCCAGGGTTCGCTGAGTTGTTCCGGGCGGCAGCGATGGCGTTGTTATTTGGGCCAATCTAAAATCGCGCCCGGTCAGTTTCTGCGTTTCCACTTCTCCAATAACTCAGTGACTGGCCATTCCGGCAACTTTTTTGCTTCGTTTGCGGCATATTCGTTCAGACACTAATCTTCCAGCCTCATATGTGCGGAATTGTCGGTTACGTCGGTCGCTCCCAGGCTGCTCCCATCCTCCTCGATGGCCTGCGTCGCCTTGAATATCGCGGTTACGACTCCGCCGGCGTTGCGATCGTCAACGGCGATCATCTCGAAACCCGCAAATGCGCCGGAAGAATTGCGTCATTGGCAAACCTGATCAGCAAAAAACCCGCGACCGGGTCCTACGGAATCAGTCACACCCGTTGGGCCACCCATGGCAAAGTCACTGACGACAACGCACATCCGCATTTCGACGCGAGCGGCAAGATCGCGCTCGTCCATAACGGCGTCATTGAAAATTATCAGACGTTGAAGGAACAACTCATTCAAGACGGTGACACGAATTTTCAATCCGATACCGACACCGAAGTGCTCGCGCACCTGATCGGAAATATTTATCGCAAGCTCGACGGCACAAACGGCAAGGACTCAAAAGCTCGGCTGGTGAACGCGACCCGCGCCGCCCTGAAGCAAGTCATCGGCACTTACGGAATTGCGGTCGTCCATGCCGACATCCCGGATTTCATCGTGGGCGCCCGACGCGGCAGTCCACTCGTTCTCGGCGTTGGCAAAGACGAAAATTTTCTGGCCAGCGATGTGAGTGCAATCGTCGCGCATACTCGCGACGTTGTTTATCTCAACGACTTCGATCTCGTTTCATTCGACGGCGAAAATTTCGAGATCAGTTCAATTGAGGGCACCTCCGGCCAACACGCAGTGAGCAAGGTCGAGTTCACCGCCGAAGACATCAAAAAGGGCGACTACCCGCACTACATGCTCAAGGAAATCTGCGAGCAACCGGACACGGTGCGCGATGCCATGCGAGGACGCCTGACCTATGAAGAGTGCACGGCGAAGCTCGGCGGATTGGATATGAATCCGGCGGAGTTACGCGATGTCGCGCGCATTGTTCTGACTGGATGCGGCACCGCTTTGCACGCGGCGCCGCATTGGCGAATACGTCATCGAGCAACTCGCCAACATTTCGGTCGATGTCGATTTTGCGAGTGAATATCGTCATCGCAATACTCCGCCGACGGAGCACACCCTGGTTTTCGCGATCAGCCAGAGTGGTGAAACCGCCGACACGCTCGGAGCATTGCGGGAAAGCAAACGCAAAGGATATCGCACCCTCGGAATTTGTAACAACGTCGCGAGCACAATTGCCCGTGAGAGCGACGGCGGAGTTTACATGCACGCAGGGCCGGAAATCGGCGTAGCCGCGACAAAATCATTCACGTCGCAATTGATCATTCTAAATCTAATCGGCCTCTTGCTTGGCCGGATGCGCCAGCTCTCGACTGCTCAGGGCAAACAAATGATCGATGCTTTGGAAGCGCTTCCTGGTCAAATCGAACAAGTCCTTAAACTGAGCGATCAAATCGAATCTATCGCCAAGAAATACATCGACGTTAATGGAATGCTTTTTTTCGGGCGGCAGTTTAATTATCCGATCGCGCTTGAAGGCGCATTGAAGCTAAAAGAGATCACCTACCTTTTCGCTGAGGGCCATCCCAGCGCCGAGCTCAAACATGGAATCATTGCCTTGGTCAGGCCGGATCTCCCCTCGGTTTTCATCGCGCCCGACGACGCAGTGTTTTCGAAAAACGTGAATAACATCGAACAGGTGAAAGCCCGAAAAGGGCCGATCATCGCCATCACTTCCGGCAACGGCGCGAAACATTTGAAGAATCTCGCGGCAGACATTGTCGAGGTACCGACAACAATCGATTGCCTGACACCCGGTTCTGACAGTGATTCCGCTGCAACTCCTGGCCTATCATCTGGCCGTCGCACTCGGCCGCGACGTCGACAAACCGCGCAACCTCGCCAAAAGCGTGACCGTGGAATAATTCGACCTCGCTTAAGCGAGATCTCTCATCGTCGGACAGCCGCCTGCATTTTCGAAATTAAGGCGCGCTGCCTCAATAATCCAGCGGTTGCAGGCGCGATCCGTTCGGAGACACGGCATATTTCGTCCAGTGCGTAATTCGCGTTCACGGCAGGATTTCGAACTCCCGGCAAGCGTTCGCCGTGCAACAAAACGAAGATTACGTGTTGAAAGTCCTGCAGGACGTCGGGCTTGTATCGGGCAAGCAAATCGACGCCGCTCGTAAACGTTTGAATGGGCAGGACAAGGTCCTCGATATTTTGATCAAGGACGGCGTTCTCAGCGACTCCGATGTGTCGCGGTCACTCGCCGCTCAGGCCCATATGGATTGGGTCGATCTCTCGACCATGGTCATCCCGCCCGACATCATCAAGCAGATCCCTGCCGAAGATGCTCGCCGTTTCAAAGTAATTCCGGTCGCGCTGGGCGAAAGCGGATTGGTCGTCGCGATCAGCGATCCGCTCGATATCGATACCATCGACAGCCTGAGCTTCTTGCTCCAACGGGAGCTCGAACTCGTTTGCTCGAGCCCCGAAAAAATTCGTGAAGCCCTGATCAAATACTACGGCACAGCCGACGAGGCCTCGGACATAATTCAGGGAAAAATTGGAGAAGACCTCGATCTCGGACTGGAAATTGGCGACGGCAGCATCATCGCCGAAACGGATGAAGCGGACGCCCCGATCATTCGACTCGTTTCGATGTTGATCATCGAAGCCCACCGCGCCGGCGCCAGCGACATTCATCTTGAGCCGCTCGACAAAAAATTTCGTGTCCGATTCCGCATCGACGGCGTGCTCCAGGAAATGCAGTCGCCGCCAAAACGATTGCAATCGGCCATCGTCAGCCGGCTCAAGATCATGACCGGTTCAATGAGCATCGCGGAAAAGCGATTGCCGCAAGACGGCCGAATCCAGGTGAAGATCAAAAAGAAACCGCTCGATCTTCGCGTTTCGACAATTCCAACCAACCACGGCGAAAGCGTCGTCATGCGGTTGCTCGACAAATCGAGCTTGACGCTTGGGTTTGCCCGAGCTCGGCTTTTTTAGCGACGACCAGGAAACATTCGAGCGACTGATTCAACTTCCGGATGGGATTGTTCTGGTGACTGGCCCGACTGGTTCCGGAAAAACGAGCACGCTTTACGCCTGCTTGAATTACGTCAACAAGCCGGATCGCAAAATCATAACCGTCGAGGAACCGATCGAATACCAGATGACCGGCATCAATCAGGTCCAGGTCAGTTCGGACATTGGGATGACGTTTCCGGCGGCGCTGCGTTCCATTCTTCGCCAGGCGCCGAACATCATTATGATCGGTGAAATTCGCGATCTCGAAACCGCCAGTATCGCCACCAACGCCTCGCTCACCGGCCATTTAGTTTTCAGCACGCTCCATACGAACGACGCGCCGTCGGCAATTGCGCGTTTGATCGACATCGGCGTCCAACCGTTCCTCGTTGCTTCGTCGTTCCGAGCGATCATGGCGCAACGCCTTGTTCGCCGGATTTGCCCGCACTGCAAGCAGCCGGCGGAACTTACAGAAAGCGAAATGCGCGCGCTGCGAATCGAGCCCGGACAATTGCAAGATGCGCAGGTCATGCAAGGCCGCGGTTGCGAACAATGCCGCGGCAGCGGCTACAAAGGTCGGATGGGCATTTTCGAAATTTTCGTCCTCGATGACGAAGTCCGGCACATGATCAACAAGCGCAGCTCGACGCTTAACTTTGCGTCAACGCGCGCGCGAACTCGGGATGCGAACGTTGCGCGAAGACGGCATCCGCAAAGTGCTGGCCGGCGTAACAACTGCCGACGAAGTAATTTCGATCACGATTGGAGACGTGAGCTAGCGATGAACGACAAACAACAAGATTTCTGGGGAGCGCACGCGGCTCGCGTGCCGGCGATGGCGGCTCGCCATCGCGAACTTTCGGAAAGATTGTTTCGGCGGGCCGCCGAAACTCGCAGGCCAGCGGCCTGCGCTCCCCGGATGCGGAGCGACTACGTGTTGTATGAACGATAAACAAGTCGCCGAACTTTTCGTTGAACACCAGGTGTTGCAGCCGTCGCAAGCCGAAGACGTGTTGAACGAAGCAAACCAGAACGGCAAAAGCATCGCGCAAGCAATGGTCGACAGCGGCTTTGTCGACGAGCACGGATTTTATCACACGATCGCGGATGCTCTCGGCGCCGAATATGTCGATTTGTCCGACCTCAAAATTCCTGCCGGCAGTCCTGAAACTTATTCCAAGCGGGCTTGCGCGGCTTCATCGGGCGCTGCCAATCGGTTTGAATGGAAATACTTTGCGGATTGCGCTGGCTGATCCGCTCAGATCCGACCGCCGCGGAAGATCTCCGGTTTGCGCTCGGCAAAGACGTTGAAGTCGTGGTCGCGCCGACCGAACAAATCGAAGAACGGATCAAGGAAAATTACGGCACCGACACCTCGAGCATGGACGAAGTGCTCAAGCAGCTCGGCGAAGCCGGCGAAATGCTGCAAATCCGTGGCGACGAAAGCGCTGCGGCAGTCGAAGCGGAAGCCAACGCGACGCCGATCATCCGTTTCGTCGATCTTATTTTGTATCAAGCGATCCAGGACCGCGCGAGCGACATTCATTTCGAGCCGTTCGAGCACGAATTCAAAATTCGTTATCGCGTTGACGGCGCGCTTTACGAAATGTCACCGCCTCCGCGACATCTCGCGCTTCCAGTGATTTCGCGAGTCAAAGTCATGGCGAACATGAACATCGCCGAACGCCGCCTGCCCCAGGATGGACGAATTCAAAAAAATATTGCCGGCCGCCACGTTGATCTTCGTGTTTCAACGTTACCGACGCAGTTCGGCGAGAGCGTTGTCCTCCGCGTGCTCGATCGTTCAACCGTCAATCTCGATCTCGAAATGCTCGGCATGCCCGATTACATCCACACTTACCTGCTCGAGCTGATTAACCGGCCAAATGGGATTTTCATCGCAACTGGCCCAACCGGTTCCGGCAAAACGACCACGCTTTATTCCTGTTTGCGAAAGATCAACACGATCGATTCCAAACTGCTGACCGCGGAAGAACCAGTCGAATACGATTTGGAAGGAATCGTTCAGGTCCCGGTCAACGAAGCGAATCGGCCTCACTTTTGCGCGCGTGTTGCGCGCATTTCTGCGACAGGACCCGGATCGAATAATGATCGGTGAAACGCGCGACCTGGAGACGGCGCAGATTGCGATCCAGGCATCACTCACCGGCCATCTCGTCTTCACGACTCTGCACACCAACGACGCGCCCGGCGCCGTCACCCGCTTGATCGACATGGGGGTGGAGCCGTTTTTGATTTCGTCCACACTCGAAGCAGTTCTCGGCCAGCGCTTGCTGCGCAGAATTTGTCCGAACTGCCGCGCGGCTACAAGCCTAACGAATCTCTCCTCGCCCAGCTTCGAGCTGTCCAAGCGCGACATCGGCGAACGGCAATTTTTCTACGGCAAAGGCTGCGACGCATGCAATCAAACCGGCTACAAAGGACGCAAAGGCATTTACGAACTGATGAAAATCACCGATCCGGTCCGCGAACTGATCAATGAGCGCGCGCCGACGGTTGTTTTGAAACAAAAAGCGGTCGAGCTCGGAATGGTGAGCCTGCGCCAAGACGGATTACGCAGCATTTTCGCCGGCGACACGACGATCGAGGAAGTTCTGAAGTACACGTAATCATTTAATGATTTAACGATGTCTAAATGGCGAATGAAATCGACTTGCCTGTTCCACTTTGCTGCAATTGCTAAATCACTAAATGGTTAAATCGTTAAATTTCCAAAATGCCCCGCTTTAGTTACGTAGCTCTCGATTCGCGCGGACAGGAATCAACCGGACTGGTTGAAGCCGCCACAACCAACGAAGCCGTCGGCCAATTGCGGCAGGCAGGATATTTTCCAACCAACGTTTACGAGGAAGGCAAAGACGGCGGAGGCAAAAGCAAAGCGGCCAAGCGCGTGGCCAAGGCGGCCCGCGCCACTCAACCGAAGGAAAAGGGCAAAGGGATCGTCCTTTTTCAACGCAAAAAAGTTAAACCAAAAATCCTGATGATCTTCACGCGTCAGCTCGCGACCCTGATCGATTCGGGATTGCCCCTGTTGCGCGGTCTCACCGTCCTGTCGAAGCAGGAACGCGACTCCGTTCTGAAAAACACAATTAATAAGCTCGCTGATTCGGTGCAGGGCGGAAACACGTTTTCGGAAAGTCTTGCCCAATTTCCCGCCATCTTTAACGACCTTTACGTGAACATGGTGAAAGCCGGCGAAGTTGGCGGCGTGCTCGAGCTCGTCCTCACCCGATTGGCCGAGTTCCATGAAAAGGCGGCCAAGATCAAAAACAAAGTCGCCGCGGCGATGGTTTACCCGATCATCGTCATGACGATGGCGATTGCGATTATGGGATTTTTGCTGGTGTTCATTGTTCCGAAATTCGAAGCGATCTTCCACGACATGCTCGGCGACCGGCCGCTGCCGGTGATTACGACATTTGTCATCACCATTAGCCGGTTTGTCCAAGCGCATTATCTCGTGATTGGCGCAATCATGTTCGCGATCATTGCCGGATACAAATTCGCGAACCGAACCACGCGGGGACGAGCGACGCTCGATCGCGCGAAGCTGCGCTTCCCGTTTTTCGGCGACGTCATTCGGAAAACCGCGATCTCCCGATTTTCCCGCACCCTTGGAACGCTGGTGACGAGCGGCGTGCCGATTTTGCAGGCGCTTAATATTACTCGCGAGACCGCCGGCAACACCGTGATCGCTCGAGCGATTTCGCAAGTTCACGAAAGCGTGAAAGAAGGCGAATCGATCGTTCAGCCACTCGAGGCCAGCGGCGCATTTCCGCCAATGGTGGTGAGCATGATCGACGTCGGCGAGGAAACCGGACAGTTACCGGAGATGCTGTTGAAAATTGCCGACGTTTATGATGATGAAGTCGACACCTCAGTTGCGGCAATGACTGCCGCATTGGAACCGATCATGATTGTTTTTCTCGCGCTTGTTGTCGGCACGATCGTGATCGCGCTGTTTCTCCCGCTGATCAGCATTATTCAAGGTTTGCAGCAGCAAACCTGAGGCGTTCGTCTTTGTCATGTCGAGCGAAGTCGAGACATCTCTGAATATTTCCGTGCTAACGAAGCTCGCCAAAAAAAAGATAGTTAGAGATTCCTCCACTTCGGTCGGAATGACAAAGAGAGCCGCGTTCACCATCATTGAACTGTTAGTCGTCATTGCTCTCATCATCATTCTGGCCGGCCTCGTTTTAAGCACGATCGGTTACGTCCAAAACAAAGCCTCACGCTCCCGCGCCGAAACCGAAATCGCCGCCATTTCCGCCGCGTTGGAGAATTACAAATCTGATAACGGAATTTATCCGCGCGATCCGACGGCAAACACGGCAACCGACAAGCTGGATGCCCGGACGATGAAAGACGCGGCTAACGCCAACGCCGCGGCTTATCAATTGGCTAGTCTCGTTTTGTACCGAGCAACTCTGGAGACAGGGATCGAATCGAACCGTAGAGCCGAAGGACGAGAGCCTAAATATTGACGAATCCTCATTAAACCCGGCGATGACGGATTTGCCAAAGACGTACTTTGCTTTCAAACCGAATCAGCTCAGTCCGACAGACCAAACACAAAAAGTTCAATACCTTCGTGATCCTTTCGGTAATTCGTACGGTTATTCCACTGCCTACCAAAACAGTCCGACTACCGGTTACAATCCAACATTCGACCTTTGGAGCACGGCTGGTTCAACTGATCCGAATCAATGGGTCAAGAACTGGTGATTTGAGCAACCGCGCTCGTCACTCGTCACTCGTCACTTATTTCGCGTTGGTATTGATCGTGACTTCAACCCGACGATTTGGACTTTGCCGGTGAATCTCGGCGTCGAACTCGGCCTGGCCGGCATTCGGTGCTATTGAACGCGGCGGCACGACAAACTTCGTTGGTCCCCGGCCGCGGGCATCGACCTGTGAAGGATCGATCCCCAACGCTTGCACCAGGTAAAACTTCATATTGTCGGCGCGTCGCTGACTCAAATCCGCGTTGTATTCCGAGGTTCCAATCGAATCCGTGTAACCTTCAATCGTAAACGTCGCTTTCGGATTGCGTTTTAACAGATCGACCAGCTTTTGCATGATATCCCCCGGCTGGAGCTCGGCGCTATCGAATGAAAAAAGCTGGTCTTCCGGCATCCGGATTTTTGTTCCTGAGCCAAGCGGCCCTTTCTGCGAAAGCAGTTGATCGAGATCGCTAAATCCCGGCGCGCCTTTCTTGTTAGGCCCGGCGCTGTCTCCCGGAAGCTTACTGGTGAACGTATTCGGGTGTTTGATGATCGTGCTGGTGGCCAACTCCGTTCCGGTCAACGCGGGCTGGGGCCGGCCAGAAACCGAGCTGTCATTCAAAGTCGACTGTTCGTGAGTGGCATTAGGATTAGCCGAAAGGGTCTGCGCTGTCGTGCGCTCGATCTCGTTCATGACCGATGTGACATCCGCCTGTTCCACTTTCGGTTTGTCGGGAAGCGCGTTGCTTATGTCGTCAGGCATTTGAGTGGTGGCCTGAATCTCCTGCAGTAACTTGTCGAACGACTTTTTCTCGTCGGGTTGCTGCTCTTTGGCGTCGTCAGGATTCGACTTCGCCGCCGGATTGATCTGATCGCCACTCATCTTGTCGATCTGACTCATGTCGACTGGCTTCACCCGAAACGTCATTGGTTGCTGGGTGTCGGCAAAAACCTGTTCGACGGAAATAAATCGCGTCCGATAAAACCAAATGCACAGGGTGATGTGGAGACAGAGCGAAATGATTAGTCCGAACCAGATCCAGCTTCGTTCCGGCGACCCGGTCAATAATGCCTCGTGCTCGATATCATCGATATCGTCAAAATCGGAGACTCGGGCCGCCCTCATTCTTGGTTAAACACCGTCACCGCGGATCGGTTGTCAATCGTCGGACGGTTTAGACAACGCCGCCCGCCCGCGCGTTCGCTCAATAAATGCTCTTACTGCTTTCCGAATTTCCGCGCCCACCTGCGCTTCTGGCGACACAAATTTTGGAGTGAACCACGGAAACAACCCGATCAAATCGTGAGTGACCAGGATCTGGCCGTCGCAGTGTTCGCCAGAGCCGATGCCAATCGTCGGAATCGCAATCGCGTTGGTAATTTGCCTCGCGATTTCCGGCACCACGATCTCCAGCACGACCGAAAACGCTCCGGCCTTTTCCACCGCGCGCGCATCCGCGATCAACCCTTCCGCTTCCAATTGGGTTTTCCCTTTCACCTTGTAACCGCCCTGTTCGCGAACTTGCTGAGGCAGCATGCCGACGTGGGCCATAAACGGGATACCGACCCGCGTGATCGCTTCGATGTGAGCGGCATGACTGACGCCGCCCTCCAATTTTACCGCGTGCGCGCCAGCTTCGATAAATCTTTTCGCGGTCGCGACTGCCTGGTCGGGCGTGTCGAAAGTATGAATCGGCAGGTCGCCCACCAAGAGCGCGTTTTTCACGCCGCGAGCGGCTGCCCTGGTGTGGTGTAACATTTCCTCGATCGTGACCTCGGTGGTATCTTCGTAACCAAGCACGACCATGCCTAACGAATCCCCGACCAGAATGATGTCGACCCCGCTTTCGTCCAACAGTCGTGCTGTTGGATAATCGTAAGCCGTCAGCGCGGTGATCTTTTCGCCGCGTTTCTTCAACTCGCGATACTTGTCGACCAGGTTCGTCATCACCAGTTCTCCGCGAAGCGAGTCACTGTAGCTGAATCCTTCAGTTCCGCGAGTAGCTGTCGAACGGGCTTGGTTTGCTCCGGCAAGACCAGTTCCGGCCGAATCTCGGCCAGAGGTTGCAAAACAAATCGCCGCAAATGCATTCGAGGATGAGGCAATTGCAGCCGCTCATTCCTCACGACTAACTCATCTGCGTAGAGGAGATCGATATCGATGTTGCGCGAAACACTCGCTGCCGCGCCAAAGCCTGAAGGCGGATGATCGTGATCCCGCTTGCGTCCGAGCGATTGTTCAATCTGTATCATATGCTCCAGGAGTTCCGTTGGGTCGCCGTCGTAATCGATTTCCAAAACAGCGTTGAGAAATTTGCCCGCGCCCGGTTCACAATTGACAGGCTCAGTTTCGTAAACAGACGACGCCAAAAGGTTTTTGTTCCCAACGAGACGGGCGATCGCCTGCCGCGCGCCGTGCAAGTTTGCCATACGATCCCCGAGATTCGAACCAAGCGCGATGCCGATTTTCATGGCCCCTTACGTTTCATTAACACCGCGCTTTACCGCGGTGCCAGTCGATAGGCAAACTGATAAGCCGTTTAAACGGCTTTCCATAAGCACTCGAGTCAACACCTGGCTGAAGCCAGGTGTTAATGAAAGGAATGGCGAACCCTCAAAGTCCCAAAACATCCTGCATCGAATACAAACCGGCCGGTTTGCCGACCACCCATTCCGCGGCTCGCAGCGCTCCTCTGGCAAAAATTTCACGGCTGCCGGCGCGGTGGGTAAGTTCCAGACGTTCATTTGGGCCGGTAAAGAACACCGAATGATCGCCG
Organism: uncultured Verrucomicrobiae bacterium; assembly: GCA_963800015.1. Taxonomy (GTDB): domain Bacteria; phylum Verrucomicrobiota; class Verrucomicrobiia; order Chthoniobacterales; family UBA10450; genus AV40. The sequence continues at coordinate 276,102 of CAWCZE010000010.1, forward strand.
ACCACGTCTCCTTCGCGAATGGATTCGATCGGGACGTTCGATTTGCCTGCTTGCTCTAGAATTTCACCAAGCGTTTTCGCCGTTCCACTTGGCGCGTCTTTCTTTTTTGTGTGATGAGTTTCAGTGATCTCTGCAGCGAAATCTTCGCCCAAAATTTCGGCCGCGCGGCGAGTCAGCGCGAACAAAGTATTTACCCCGACGCTGAAATTTGAAGCGAAGACAATCGGCAACGATTTCGCCGTCTTCTCAATCAGTCGGCGTTGCTCTGCGGTGTGACCGGTCGTGCCGATAACGAGCGCTTTGTTATTTTTCGAAGCCGCGGCACAAACTTCGTCGATTGCCTGAGCATTGCTGAAATCGATGGCGACGTCGCAGTTCTGAAGAGCTGCTTCAATCGCGTCGCCCATGTCACATTGCGCGACGACGTCGATCTTCGAATCCTTTCTGGCCAAATCGATAATGGTCTGGCCCATTCGACCTTTGGCGCCAATCAAGCAGACACGGACTTTGTTCACCGTTAAATGCCAGTTCAAGGCAAGTGAAACGCCGCTACGCATCGGCCCTCGCACCCCGGATTCATTTTGATTTTTCGAACTCTTCGAGTGTTTTGCGAAGGCGCGCCTGATTGGGTTCCGTCATTTCGCAAAGAGGCAACCGAACTTCGAACGAAATCGCGCCGCGCCAGGCCAGCGCCGTTTTCGCCGGAACCGGATTCGGTTCGATAAACAAGTCTTTGAAGATCCCGCCCATTTTTCGATGCAAAGTTTCGGCCGACTTGAAATCGCCGGATTCGCACGCGCGCACTAGCGCACAGAGTTCGGATGGAAACAAGTTTGATGCGACGCTAACGACTCCAGCCGCTCCAACCGACATGAATGGCAATGTTAATCCATCGTCACCACTCAAAATTGTGAATTTCTCCGGTAATCGACGCCGCAACTCAGCCACGCGATCAACGCTGCCGCTCGCCTCCTTGATTGAGACAATGTTCGAACAGCTCTGCGCCAAGCCGCACAACCGTGTCGGCTGCGATGTCGACCCCGCATCGGCCGGGTATATTATAGAGCATCACCGGCAGCTTCGTGGCGGCGGCGACGGCCTTGAAGTGCCGAAACAGACCTTCCTGGCTCGGCTTATTATAATAGGGCGCGACCAGCAACGCTCCGTCGGCCCCTGCTTTTTCGGCGAATTTCGCCGCGTCGATTGAATCGCGCGTACAGTTCGTTCCCGCTCCAGCAATCACCTGACAGCGGCCTTTCGCGATCTTGACCGTGCGTTCGATGATTTCGTGCTTCTCATCAGGGGTGAGTGTGGGCGATTCAGCAGTTGTGCCGACTGCGACGATGCCCGTAATGCCGGCAGCAATTTGGCCCTCAATGAGTTTTTCCAGCGCGGGAAAGTCGACAGCGCCGTTGCGAAACGGTGTTACTACTGCAGTGAAAGTGCCGCGAAACATTCGTTTAGATTTCCATCGTCCCCTCGAACGCGAACTCAGCAGGTCCGGTCAGGGTGACGTTTGTAAATTTGTCCCCTTCTCTTTTGAAATCGACGCTCAATTGGCTGCCACTTTTCACAATGACGTCGATCGGCCCGTTAATCTTTTCGATCGCAGCAAAGATCAGAGCACTTGCCACAACTCCAGTGCCGCAGGCGAGCGTTTCCTCTTCGACACCTCGCTCGTAGGTGCGCACAAAAATTCTGTGCTGTTGGCGTTTTTCGATGAAATTCACGTTTGCGCCAGCCGGAGCGAACATTTCATGACGCCGAATCGCCCTGCCCCGTTCGAAAACGTGGACGACGTCTGCTCGGGCGACCGGTACCACAACATGGGGCACACCGCTGTTGATGAAATGCACGTGAGTGTCTTCACCATCGACTTCGATCGCGACGTTCAACCGCAAATCCTTCGGCTCGCTCATTTGGAGCGTGACCAGTTCGTCTCTTAATTCTCCGCGAATCAGGCCCGCCGGCGTTTGAAATGAAATCTTTGACGGCGCTTCGGCGACTTTGTGCGCAAAACGAGCGAAGCAACGCGCGCCATTTCCGCACATTTCGGCTTCGCCGCCGTCGCGATTGTAATAACGCATGCGAAAATCCGCGCCGTTCGAGCCCTGTTCCAACAACAGAATTCCGTCTGCGCCAACACCGCGATGGCGATCGCAAATCCGGACGATCTGCTCGGGCTGCAAACGCACTTCCCCGGTGCGATTATCGATCATTACGAAATCATTGCCGGCGCCGTTCATTTTGGTGAACCGCAACATATTAGGACTTTAGCGGCGCCTTCTTCACTTGTCATCCCGAGCGGAAGTGGAGGCATCTCTGGATATTTCTGAAATTTGCCGTTTATTTCCGCGGCTATGCTCAGGCTCAGTCTTCTTTTTTGCATTTGTTTTGTCGCCAATTCCGCGAGCGCGGCCGGCCTGAACTCACTCATCCTCGATCAAGTGCACAACATGCCGAGCGGCGGAAAATATTCCACGTCTCACGTCGCAAAAATAAAACTCCAATCTTCCGCTCATTTTGAGTCCGGAAAATTCTTCGTTATTCCGACCAAGCCGTACGTAAGTTTTTGCTCGGGCGCGACCTATCTCGTTTTCATCAAAACGATCGAGCAATTGCGGGACAGCGGCGAATTGAAGCTCGACTACGCAACTCTGAACCAGTTGATCATCCGCGATCAACATGATGGCGAAGGAGTATGGGGACGCTGGAATGCAAACGGTCCCGGGACGGCCCGATTGTTTTATGAACTCGGACTCGGACGGAATTTCACCGATTTCGAGCAAGCCCAACCCGGCGACTTTATGAAGATTTTCTGGAATACTAACGTCGGCCGCCGCGAAAGCGGCCACTCAGTGATCTTTCTGGGTACAACCCAGCATCCCGACGGCGAATACGTGCGCTTCTGGTCGAGTAATATCGGTATGGGCTACGGCGAAAAGGAAGTGCCACGCTCGAAAATTGCCAACGCGATCTTTTCGCGATTGGAAACGCCCGCCAATCTTGCCCGCATCAACAATGCGCCGCCGACGGACAGCTATCTCGGGTCGTTACTTCGCAAGAACTCGAGTTTCGCCGAGGCGCGGCAAAAGTGCGGCATTTAGTGGATCTCGCAGTCGCCTCGCGATTAACGCGATTCAGTTTTCAATCGAATGGACCGCCTCGGCGATCGCCTTCGCAAAAGCGCTCACCTTTTCGACCATCTCTGAGTTATCGCCGTTTTTGGCGATGAGATCGACAATTGCGCTACCAACAACGACGGCGTCCGCATGTTGTGCCACCTCGCGGGCCTGATCCGGATTTGAAATCCCAAACCCGACTGCGAGCGGAAGTGATGAATGTTTTCTCAGCAAACTCAGCTTTTCCGTTAGTGACGTCGCAATCGAATCCTGCGCGCCAGTCACACCTTCGCGCGAAACGTAGTAGAGAAATCCTTTCGCACCTTGCGCGATTTTCTCGATGCGCTCAGGCGGTGTTGTCGGCGCGATCAGCCGGATATGCACAACATTCGTTGTTGGAAGGTCGAGATCCTCTTCTGGCGGCAAATCGAGAATTAATAATCCATCGACGCCCGCAGCTCCGGCCTGCTCATGAAAAGTGTCGACGCCGAATTGAAAAATCGGATTCAAATAGCTGTAGAGCACGATCGGGATCTGCGATTTCGCCCGGATTTCACGAACGCAATCGAACAGGCCGGCGATCGTTGCGCCGGCCGTGAGCGCACGTTGTGCCGCGAGTTGATTGACAATTCCATCAGCGAGCGGATCTGAAAAAGGCAGCCCGAGCTCGAGCAAGTCCGCGCCTGCCTTTTCCAAAGCAAAGGCAATATCGACGGTTCGACGCAGATTTGGATCCCCGGCGCAAATGTAGGGAATGAACCCTTTGCGCTTGTCTTTTCGGAGGCGCTCGAAGCAATTGTCGATCCGGTTTATCACTTGTAACATTCAACGTCGAACGTCCAACGCTCAACGTCCAACGCCCAATGGCAGAAAAAGAACAAACGCTTACGCTGAATGAGATCTACGAATCGATCCAGGGTGAAAGCACTTGGGCGGGCGAGCGGTGTGTGTTTGTCCGCCTGACTTTCTGCGATCTTCGCTGCAATTACTGCGACACGGAGTACGCGTTTTACGAGGGCAACAAAACTCCTTTGAAGGAAATCGTCCATCGGGTGGCGAATTTTAAATGTCCGTTGGTCGAGGTCACCGGCGGTGAACCGCTGCTGCAACCGAATGTTTTGCCATTGATGAGGATGTTGTGCGACGCCGGCCACACAGTGTTGCTGGAGACAAGCGGTGCCCACGATATTTCGCAAGTCGACCCGCGGGTGCATCGAATCATGGACTTAAAAACTCCGGGCAGCGGCGAGGTTGAGAAAAATCTCTGGTCCAACATCGATCATCTGGCCAAAGGCGATGAAGTGAAATTCGTGATGGGTTCGCGCGAAGATTACGAGTGGTCGCGCGACAAAGTGCAAAAGTTCGACCTGACGAAACGTTGTCGCGCGGTTTTGTTCTCGCCCATCTTCGGGCGGATCGATCCGCGCCAGATCGTGGAATGGATCCTGGCGGACAAGCTCGATGTGCGGTTCCAATTACAGATGCACAAATTCATCTGGACCCCAACCCAGCGCGGAGTTTAGGCCATGGCTGGCGAACCGAAACTTTGGATCGTTATATCGCGACCGGACCGGTTGCCGAACGCATTGGTCGCGGCCGACGCCCTGCGCCAAAGATTTCCAGGCGGGATTCATTTGCTCCGGGAGGAATCCAAATGGTGGGAAAACGCCAACTGGCGCGAGTTCGCCGGCGCGTTCGCGGAGGTTCACGCCTTTCCAAAAGTCAGGACCTGTCGCGGGCTGAAAGATTTGCGGCGCCTTTATCGTGAGAACATGGACCGCCAACGCGGTGTTGCCGGGCTGCCGATCGATCCCGACGGCGACGTGTTGCTTTGTCTCGCTGGATTGCTGGGACTCGGAAATGCCGCGCTTTCGGCGCATCCCGATGTTTACAAAATTTTATCCGTGTCCCAGAAAGCGTATGGCGAGCTGACCCGCACCGGAGATCGGGCGCGCTACCGGTTCACGACATCGGGTTGGTTGCAAAACCGCTTTATCGAACCAATGGCAGGGGTCGAACGGACAATCCATTACAAGCCGCGGATCAATCCGGGCGGCGACGGTGTGCGGTTGCGGCGACTGCAAAAAGACCCCGAAGAACTGTTCGACGTCATTATTTTTATGAGCAACAGCGGCGGCGAACTGCCCGACCGCGCTGAGCACCAAATCATTCCTTCACGCTTCCCCAGTGTTGCGGAGTTGCACGATTTTCCAGCGATGCTCGATCGCGCCCAGTCTCGAAAACGCCGGGTGATCTTTTTCGGCACTCCGTTTCTTTTGGTTCGAAATCTTCAGCCGGAAGTTTACATCGAACATTTAAACCGCTGCCTCGATTACATTCGCCGGAATTATCCGGGCCGCGATTTGATATATCGACCGCATCCGTTTGAAAAAGGCGAAGCTGCGCGACTGAAGTTCGAAGGATTTCGAATTGAGGACGACCGCGAAGTCGCAGATTTATATTTCCTGCGTCATTTCGCCGAGATCGAGGCGGTGTATTCCGTTTCGTCGACAGTTTCACGAACTGCACTCAACAACGGCCTGAATTCCTACGCCCTTTGGCGGTGCTTTCCGTTTTCGGAAACGCAAACACAGTTTTTCCGCAAGGTAATGGGTGACGTGCCTCCGGAATTCGAAATCAGCGATCTGACCACACCGCCAGGGCCCTATCAGGATCGAACTTCACCTGTGCTTGGCCAAAACAGTTTCTCCAATGCGTTGACTCGCGCGGTTGACTTGAAAGCAGAAGTTGACGCGACCGCCTAATGTTTAGGCGCGCGAACCGTGCCGGTCTCAATCGCAGACTTGCGCTGCTCAACGATGCGGTCGGCGATTTCCTCAACCATTTGTTCGAGCAACAGTCGCAGGTGTGTGTTCGGGCGATAATCTGACGGTGCGATGTGCTTCACCCGATCGGCATGAGTTGAAAGCTGGTAGCATTTCCGAAAACCCGCGCGCTGCGGATCGTCCGGATTGTAAACCGCGATGGCCTGACCGCCGTTTTTCCGCATCACGGTGAAACACGGGACATCGGTCGGTCCGTCTCCGATGTAGATCATGTTTGAAAACGGAATCGGGCGAATGTCGGCGTCCATGTGATCGTTCACGTCCTGCGACATATCGAGCAGGCCTTTGTTGATGCGAAAGAGGAACTGGGTTTTTTGAGTATGACTGATCACGCGGCGCGGAAAAGTGATGCGCCCTTCCTGGTCTTCATCAAATTCGCACCCGAAAATTGCGCGGACATAGGGCTGAAGTCGGCTGCCATCGATTAAAACCTTCATCCCTGACGAAATGATGTAGTGCTCAACCGTAACTCCATTGGCCTGATGTTCCGCAGTCAGCAACTCATTGCGGAATTCTTCGAACATTTCCGGCAGGCCTTTATAAAAATTCAGTTTCTCGCCCAGTTTTTTGAGCTCGGAATTTTTCGGCCGATCCATTCCAAGGGTGTCGAGCAGCACTTTCATGTAAGCCAGCTCGTTATCGTAACCGTGATCGCGCACGAGTTCGCTGCACCGGGTCCAAAACTTCGGTCCGTCGATGCCAAAAGCAGGAAACACCACCTCGTCCTGCATGTAGCTCGGGCTCAGAGTTTGGTCGTAATCGTAAACGATCGCGATGGTGTTTTGTGGCGTGGACATATCGAACTAGACAGGATTTACAAGATTAACAGGGTTGCTGCGATCTGAAATCCAATAAATCCGGTTAATCCTGTCTCGGATTCTTGAGCCGCGAGAAGAAATCGTCGAAAAGCGAATCGTAAATCCTGCCGCGCTCCGGATGGTATTGAACACCGAGAGCGAAAGGATAATCCCGAAGGCGGATTTGCTCGATGATATCGTCGTCAGCGCACCACGATTCAACAAAAAGTCCCTGGCCTAACGAATCGACGGCCTGATGATGCGAGCTGTTCACTTTATCGAAACGATGGGCCGCTCATGACATCCGAACGCAGCGTTTGCAGATCGTGATCCTTTTGCTCAGGAGCGTTGTGGCCGGGGATGTCGAGTCTCAGCGTTCCTCCAAGGGCCACATTGAATAGCTGCATACCTTTGCAGATGGACAGGATTGGAAGACCGCGGGCGAGCGCTTGATCGACGGCCGCAAATTCCCAGCGGTCCCGCGCCGGCTCGACATCCTGTTCGAGAACCGACGGATCAGGAATGGGTTGTTTCAAAAACTCGGGGGCGATGTCAGAGCCGCCGGTCAAAAGCAGCCCGTCGGCATCGGCGATCGCAACCTCGCCCTTCAACGCATTGCAAACTTCAATCTCGGGATGGTTCGCGAAAAATGGACCGAACCATTTTTCGTCCTTTTCCCGGAGCCAGGTGGCGAGTTTCGGCATGAGATCAAGAATTAAACCCGAAATCCGAATTCCGAAATCCGAAACAATATTTAAAACTCCAAATTCGAATATTCGAAACTCATAGCGCGCGAAAGTTGAGCTGTTGATATTTGGTCATTCGGATTTGTTTCTTCGACATTCGGATTTCGAATTTGATTGATATCACAACCCCATTAGCTCCCGGACATACTTGACCGGCGGGCTGCCGTAGGAAATGACCTCATCATTGTATTTCTTCAGATCGAAATCTTTGCCCAGCTTGGTTTTCGCCGCTTCGCGAAGATCGAGATGCTCGCTAACGCCGACAAAATAGGTGGAGAGCTGCGCCGAGGTCAGACGAGCGCGCTTCCATTTAAGAGTGGCTTCGCCTTGTTCCTGAAAGGTTTCCTTCGTCATCAAATCCATTGCCTGCTGTTCGGTCATGTTTCCGGCGTGAATGCTTTGGTCGATGATCGCATTGGCGATGGTTCGCAATCGCATCTTGAGCTGCTGCATTTTCACTTCCGGGCCGCCGTAATCTGTTTCGGCCATCATCTGCTCGGTATAAACAGCCCAGCCTTCGATGAAGGTGCCGCTTTGAAAAATCGCGCGAACCAGGGTCGGCGCTTTGAACTCATTCGAATGGGCAAGCTGAAGATAATGGCCGGGCATCGCTTCGTGCACGGTCAGATCGCGGACGAAGAAATTGTTGTTCTCGCGAAAGAACGAATCCTTTTTTTCCTTGGGCCAATCTTTTGGCGTCGGTGAGATCGCAAAAAATGTTTTGCCGTTCTTCTCGAGCGGCCCGGCCGAATCGCAATAGGCAATGGCAACGCCTCGTTTGAACTCCGGCATTGCAACCACGTCGAGGGGCACGCTCGGCACCGTCACCAGGTTGTGTTGTTTCACAAACGCGGTCGCTTCGTTCACGACTTTCTGCGCGTAACCGACGATTGTGTTGTCGTCCTGATGCTGCTCGGCCAGTTTGTTTAATACTGCGACCGTGACCTTCTTCTTGTCGGTCAGAGTCTTTGGATCCGATTTCGGAAAGTACTTCTTATAAAGCGGCAGCGCGGTTTGATAGATCTGCTCCTGAGTTTGGGCGAGGCCGTCCTGCGCTCTCTTCATCACTTCTTCCATCGACAAATCGGACGCGAGGGCGAAGCGCAGTTTCTTGCGAAACTTATCGGCGCCGATCCGGAAATCGCCATCCGAGCGCTTCAACAAATCCTGTTGCAGCCATTTCTTGTAATCTTCCAGCGCGTGCGCCGTCTTCTCCTGGATCGGCGCGATGTCCTTTCGAAATTGCGGCGCCTGGTTCAACAGCGGATCGAGCCCATTACGCACCAGATTGATTGCGCCCTGGACCTGTTCGATTGCGGTCTCGGTGTGAATCTTCGGCGAATGCTGCAAATTTGTTTCCGCCTGTTTGATCACGGTCGGGATCGCCTCCATCCGCTGACGCAGATTGGGAACACGTTTCTCGGCCGAATCGAAATCCCGGGCAACGAGCAGATACAAACTGTTGGCGAGACTTTGATTGTAAACGAGCGGGTTCCACTCGGCGTCACGCAATTCTTCCAGCGAAAAAATCTCGCGATCGACATTGTCTCGCAAAATCCGGACGTCGACCTGATTTGCGCCGGTGAGTTGTTTGTAATCGTCGAACTTCTGGAGGGCTTCGCGAACTTGCCTGGCGTTAGCCAGCATTCGAGCGCTGGCGTCAGCTGAATAATCCGTCAGGGCGCCGTCAAAACGATGATCCCCCAGCTCTGTTGCCTGCTCCGGATGCGACGCGAGATAACTTTCGATGTAATCCTTCGCGATTTTTTCGAATTCATCGTCGGCTGGATTCGCCGCCGCGACGACGATTGACAACGACAACGCACACGCAACCGCGAGAGCGATTTTCATATTATTTCAGCTCGGGGTGCCGCCGTGCAGGATTGGCTCAGTGGCCACTTCGTCTGCAGTGAGCTGGGATTGCAAATGAGTGCGGTATTTGTAGAAGCAGGCGACGATCGTGAAAACGATGGCAGCGCCTACCATCAGCCAGGTGAAAAACGTGAAATACTGATAAGCGCTCACCTTTTGGCCGCCGCCGAGAATCCATTTATTAACCAGCGCGACAAATCCTTCGCCGCTCGCGACGGTCAGCAACCACAACGCCATCACGGAGCTCTTCATTGAATTCGGCGACTGGGTGTAGGCAAACTCGAGACCGGTGATGGAAACCATCGCTTCGCCAAGGGTGAGGATCGTGTAAGCGAGAAATTGCCAGTTGATGCTGGGTTTCTGTCCGGCGTCGATCCAGCCCTGGATCATTACGATAACGACAAAGGAAAGCGCGGTAATGAACAGGCCGATGCCGATTTTTCTCAGCGGCGTCAGGGTAAAAACCTTATCGATCGCCGGATAAAGAATGTAGTTAACGATCGGGATAAAAATCAAAATGAGAATCGGATTCGCGGTCTGGACTTGAGCTGCGATCAAATTCAGGCCCATCCAGTGGAGATCCATCTTCTCCGCCTGCAACGTCCATTCCGCGCCGTTGCTCATTCCCCAGAGTCCCCAGAAAAACAGAATGAAAAAGAAAACCATGGCGATCCGGGCGAGAGTGAGCATTCCCTCTTTGCTGAAAGTTTCTTTCAGATAACCCAAACCGGCGGGCGGGACGTGAACCATTTTGTTGCGACCGCCCCAAAAGAACAGGGTGGCGATCAACATCGCGATTCCGGGAATTCCAAAGGCCCAGCCCGGCCCCCATTTGGGATTGGCCAGGAACCATGGACAAAGGATCGAAGAAATAAACGAGCCGGCGTTAATCGAAAAATAAAACCAGCCAAACATTTTCGAGAGCAAATGTTTGTTCGAGTCGCCAAACTGATCCCCAACGTTGGCCGACACGCAGGGTTTGATTCCCCCGGCGCCGAGGCAGATCATAATTAAACCGAGCAGGAGCATCATTCGCTGTCCGATAGCGATTCCCCACGACGTGGCCATGCAAGCGAGAGTGAGGTTGCCAAAACAGTAAACGATCGACAGAGAAAGAATCGTCCGATACTTGCCGATAAAGCCGTCGGCCAGAATCGCGCCGAGAACTGGCAAAAAGTACACGCCAAACACGAACAAGTGCGTGTACATGTAGGATTCGTTCTCATTCATCGGCGCGAGAACGCCGGACTGATTCAAAATGTAATGCGCCATGAACACGGTCAGGACCGATTTCATGCCGTAGTAGGAGAAGCGCTCGGCCGCTTCGTTCCCGATGATGTAAGGAACGCCCGGCGGCATCCCGGTCACATTAGGCGGCGATCTCAGATACTTGCCCATAATAAACTCCTCTACGGTGCAGGTGACGGCGATTGCTCGCGGAAAAATTCCGCCGGAGTGCGTTTCGCCGCGGGCGACTCTGCCGGTTCGGCTTTATTCGCGCCCGCGACGTTGGCTTCATGTTCCTTTTGGACTTCCGGATCTTCGCCAAGGCGATGTTTGTCGCAGGAGCAACAGAAAATTAAGGCAGCCGCGGAAATTGAGGCGACGATCTCACGAACACCAAAATGCATAGCGGGTCGACAGTACTCGGGCGGACGCGCCTCAGGCAAGGTGAAACCGTCAGACCGATCTCAGGTTGAATGAAGGTTGAGACAAAACCAAGATTCCCTCGCGCGCAGGTTGATAAACGCCGCGCATGCAGCATTAGTATGAGCGATCGCCCTTGTCTCGCAGCTCAAAGAACACCGCTTGGAATGAAGTCGTCGCCATTATTTTACTCGGCGTCGGAACGCTGCTCTTTCTCGCACTAATCTCCTACAACCCGAAAGACCTGCCGTCGTGGGTGCCGTGGAGTTATCTCTCGCCTCCAAATAAGCCGGCCCAAAATTTCATTGGGCCATTCGGCGCGATCCTCGCAAGCGTCTTTTACTATCTGGTCGGCGCCGCGTCTTATTTCCTGGCCGGGATACTCCTCTTTTTTGGAGCGATGAAATTATTTCATGCAAACGTGCGGCTAATTGCGCGGTTGCCGTGGACGATTTTGTTCATCGCGTCCGGCGCCTGCCTTTTCCAATTACAAACCAGGCATTTGGCGGGTTGGAATCACGCCTTCAACATCCCGGGCCCTGGCGGCTGGGTCGGTTACTTCTTTGGAAGAACGCTCCTGCTCACGTCGATGGGTCAGGTCGGTTCGGTGATTCTGCTCGGCGCAATTTATGCAGCCAGCCTGATTTTGATGACGGGACTCCGGCCCATTCACCTGGTCCAACAGACCGTCGCGGGAGCACGTGCTGGATTCGCGAACCTCCATCAGTGGCGAGTGCAACGGGAGCTTGAGCAAAGCCGACATCAAGGGCCAGCTCGAGATCAGCAAGCGCGAACTGGTCAAGCAACGCAAATCGATCGAAAAACAATTGAAGAAGAAAGGCGCGGCTGTTTCCGAGCCATCCACGTCGTTTATTTCGCCTGAAGAACTCGCAGGCCGTCCAGCGCCCAAAGTAGTCGACACCACGGCGCTTCCTGACGAACCGGCCGCACGACGGAAACCGTCACTTGCGGAACTGCGCGGTTCTTCTGCGAAATCCACAACCGCGGGTTCCGGCCTAACCACTGCGTGGGATGGAAAAAATTACTCACTGCCGGGCCTCGATTTGTTAAATGCGCACGATCCGGAAGGACGCGGCGCAGCTGATCCGACCGAATTGCAACGCGTTCAGCAAACCTTGATCGACACACTTGGCCAATTCGGAATTGCGGTCGCGCCGGGGGACATCACGAAAGGACCAACCATTACGCGATACGAAGTTTATCCGGCAAAAGGCGTTCGGGTGGACAAAATCGTCAGCCTGGAACGCGATCTCGCCCGGGCCACGCGGGCCGAACGCATCAATATTCTCGCGCCGATTCCCGGCAAAGACACGGTCGGCATTGAATTGGCGAACACCCGCAAAGTGACGGTCACGCTCCGCGAGTTGTTCGAATCGACCGATTGGGAGGAAGCGAAATCGCGCAGCCGAATTCCGCTGGCGCTCGGCAAAGACGTTTACGGCAAATCGATCATCGCTGATCTCGCGCAAATGCCGCATTTGCTGGTGGCTGGAACGACCGGCGCCGGCAAAAGCGTCTGCATCAACGCGCTGGTCGCCAGCATGCTGTTCCGTTTCACTCCCAACGAGCTGCGTTTCATCATGATCGATCCAAAAGTGGTCGAACTGCAGCATTACAACGCGCTACCGCACCTGGCCTTTCCAGTTGTGACCGATCCGAAAAAGGTCTTGCTCGCGCTCCGGTGGTTGATCGATGAAATGGAGCGTCGCTACAAAATGTTCGCGCGCGAGGGGGTGCGAAACATCATCAGCTTCAATGCGCGGCCAAAAAAGAAAACCGCTGCGGAATTGAATGAAAAACCGGAGCAGGACGCCGGCGAGACAAAAGTTCCCCGCGAAGACGAAATTCCGATCCCCGAGAAAATCCCCTACGTTGTCGTCCTGATCGATGAATTGGCGGACTTGATGCAAACCGCCCCGGCGGACGTGGAAAGCGCAATCGCTCGGATCACCCAAATGGCGCGCGCCGCCGGAATTCATTTGATCGTCGCGACCCAAACGCCTCGCGCGGACGTGATCACCGGCGTGATCAAGGCGAACATTCCGAGCCGGATCGCGTTTCAGGTTGCAAGCAAGATCGATAGTCGCGTGATTCTGGACGAAAACGGCGCCGACCGTTTGTTAGGCCAGGGCGACATGCTGTATTTGCCGCCGAGCGCGTCGCGACTGATCCGCGCCCAGGGCGTGCTCGTCACCGACGAAGAAATCCGCCGGCTCGTCGAATTTGTTTCCGCGCAAGGCCGGCCGTCGTTTGACCCTGCGATGCACGAAAAACTTCAGGCGGCGTCCGGTTCGGCCGAAGAAGAGGTCAGCGAGGAGGATGAAGAGCTGGTCGAGAAATGCCTGGAGATCATTCGCCAGGAGAAACGCGCCTCAACGTCGTTGCTGCAGAGACGCTTACGATTGGGCTATACTCGGGCCGCGCGGATCGTTGATATTCTTGAGCAGCGCGGTATTTTGGGACCCGGCGAAGGGGCCAAACCGCGAGAGATCCTGGTCGATCTCGATGCCGCCGTTTAGCCGGCAAATCCCATCATGACAATCGAAGGTCTGGGCAAAAAATTTCAAGATGCGCGAATCGCACGCGGGCTCACGCTCGACGAAGCGGCGCGGCTGACCAAAATCCGTCCATCGCGGCTGGCCGAGATTGAGGCGGACGATTTTTCCCAATTTCCAAGTCTCGCCTACGCCAAAGGCTTTCTGTTGATCTACGGAAAGTTTCTCGACGTCGACGTGACGCCATATTTGGACGCGTTCGAAACATCGCAGCAGGTGACGGTTGACGGTTACTCTTACCTGCAAGATCAGCCGGCGCCGAAACCAAGAAAAGTTCGGCCCACCCGTCCAGCCGCGGCAGCCAGAATGCCGAGAGCGCCGCGCTCACGCGATCGTTCATCGCCATTTCCAATCCTGATCGCGGTCGGCGTGATCGTGGTCGGTTTCGTGGCGATGCGATTGATTTTGAACATCCAAAGAATTTCTCCGCATCAGATGGTCGGCGTTCCCCAACCGACCTCGTCCGAATCGCCGCAACCTGCTCAATCAGCGCCGGCCCAAGCCCAAGCTGCGCCACCACAAACCGCACCGACCCAAGCGCCGGTCCAACAAACTGCTGCGCCGACCGCCGCGCCGGTGGCACAAGCGCCGTCAAAGGCGCCCTCGGCCGTCGCTCAAGCTCCATCACGCGCGCCGTCTCAGGCTCCAGTAGCAATGGTGGAATCAACGAAGAAACCGGCGACGCCCGCGCCGTCGATTTCAATACCGGCGGCTGTTGTGCCGGCTATGGTCAATAACACGACGAAGAAGCCTTCGCCTGTCGCCACTGCTCCGCGCTCATCGGTTGGACCGCAGTTTGAAAATAGCAAGCCGGCGATTGCGAAAGCGAGCGCCTCGCCTGCCAAAGAACCGGAGGTGCGTCGCGCTGAGCCTGTCAAACCCGAGGAGTTAGCGGAAGCCGAAGCCGCTCAAAAGCCGCCTGAAGAGAAAGGTGCTAATCAGGTTGCGATCAAGCCGCTGAAGAAAACGTACATCAAAGTGGTGGTCGATAACGGATCAAATGCTTACGAACGTTGGATTTCACCGTCCGACGGGCCGGTTGAATTTCGCGGCCAAAAGATTGCCGTTCGCGTTTTGGATCGCGAGGCCGTTCGAATCACCAAGAACGGAAAACCGGTGAGCGGGGACGACACAGACGTCACCGTCGAGTAAGCGGCTGTCGCGTCGCGTTCCTCCATGAGCACAAAAGTCGGCATGGTTAGCCTCGGATGCGCCAAGAATTTGGTGGATGCCGAAATCATGCTCGGCAGTGTTCTGCAACGCGGAATGGAAATCACTTCCTCCGCCGATGATGCCGACGTGCTGGTGATAAATACGTGCGCGTTCATCGATTCCGCAAAGGAGGAATCGATCGAGGCGATTCTCAGTGCGCATCAGGCGCGCGGACTGAGCAGGCGCCCTGGACAAAAATTGATCGTGAGCGGCTGCATGTCGCAACGCTTCGCGCGTGAGTTGCGCGAGGAAATGCCTGAAGTCGATGCGTTTATCGGACTCGATCAGGTTTCGCAACTTGGCGAGATTGTGGAGGAAGTCTTAAAACAGCGAACGCCCAACGCTGATTCGACGTTCGGCGTTTCTGCCGGGACTAACGATCTCGACCTTGCCTTTGCCAACACTCGGCCGACTTACATCCCGGATTACGACACGCCGCGGTTTCGATTGACCCCGGCCCATTCGGTTTATGTAAAGATCGCGGAGGGCTGCAATCATCCCTGCACCTTCTGTGTGATCCCGCAGATGCGCGGAAAACATCGCAGCCGTCCGATGGAATCCGTTCTGGCGGAAATCCGCGGTCTCGTCGCGGAAGGAGTTCGCGAATTCAATTTGATCAGTCAGGACACGACCTATTACGGAATGGATTTGTGGACGGAGAAAGCGGGCCCGCGCCAGCCGGTCGATTCCAGCCGCGGTCCAACGCTTTCTCGGTTGCTTCGCGAAATCCAGAAACTCGACGGCGACTTTTGGGTCCGGCTTCTCTACACCCATCCGGCGCATTGGAGCGATGAGTTGATCGAGACGATCGCCGCCTGTGACAAAGTCGCGCGCTACATCGATATCCCGCTTCAGCATATTCACGAATCGATGCTCCAACGGATGCGGCGAGAAACATCGCGGGAACATATCGAACGGTTGATCGACAAATTGCGTGCCGGAATTCCGGGACTCGCCATTCGCACAACTTTCATCGTCGGATTTCCCGGCGAGACCGACGAAGAATTCGATTCTCTTCTCGAATTCATCGAGCGCGTCCGGTTCGAGAGACTCGGAATTTTTAAATATTCGCGGGAAGACGGATCGCGCGCGGCCAAGATGTCCGGGCAAATTCCAGCGAACGTTAAAAACACCCGTTACCGGACGGCGATGTCTCTCCAGCAGAAAATCGCCCACGCTAGTGCGGAAAAAAATGTGGGACGAAAGTTGAAGTTGTTGATCGATCAGCCATTAATGGCGCGGACCGAGGCCGATGCGCCCGACGTCGACGCGCGCGTGATTTTGTCGAAGCCGGAGCCCGTCGGAGAATTCGTAACAAAGCGGATTACCGGCGCACGCGGTTACGATTTGCTCGCCTGAGCAGAGCGAAAAAATTTCTGCCAAATCAACTTCGGAAGTGACAAGATAGTCTTGGTCGGGCAACGTCTTATTGAACGTCCCCCCGCACATGTCCGAGTCACACGAACCCAAAAAAGAAACGGTGCGGATCATGGTTTCGCCCTCGGCTAAACCTGCAGCTTCGTCAGTCTCCGGGCGACAGACCGTCCGGATACAGTTGCCAACCCGGCCGCCGCCCAACCCTCCGCCCGCGCCGGATTCGCCCTCACCCGTCCGCGCCGCTGCCGCTGCAATGCCGGCGCCCACGCCCATGCCCACGCATTCTCCGAAAAAGGAGACGGCGCGCATCACCGTGTTGCCTGATCCGCCCGTAAAACCGGCGGTGGAAATGAAAAAGACGCAGCCGCTGATTGATCTGCCGCGCGCCGAAGGCCCCCTTACCAAGGTCAATGTCGTGGCAACGCCGCAGCCGGCGCCGCGCCCGATCCCCGAACCGGCGCCGCAAATGCGGATCAACGATTTGCCAATGCCGCTTTGCTGGGGGCTGCTCGCCACCTCAGTCGCCATTTTAATTTTGCAGATTTGGAATTATCTTTCCTGATGGCTACTACGGATAACTCAGCGACGATCAATCTCGACGAATCAAATTTCGACCGCGAAATCAACAGCGAGAAACCAGTGCTGGTGGATTTCTGGGCAGAATGGTGCGGACCGTGCAAGCTGATCGCGCCGTTGCTGGACGAGATCGCCAGGGA
Source organism: uncultured Verrucomicrobiae bacterium (assembly GCA_963800015.1). Lineage (GTDB taxonomy): Bacteria > Verrucomicrobiota > Verrucomicrobiia > Chthoniobacterales > UBA10450 > AV40. The sequence goes on from CAWCZE010000010.1 coordinate 293,013, forward strand.
AAAAGCGGACGCGATTAAGGTGGCCAAGGTCAACGTGGATCAAAACCAAAGTCTCTCCCTCAAATACAACATCCGGGCGATCCCCTCGCTTTTGTTTTTCAAGAACGGTCAACTGCGCGACCAGGTCACCGGCATGACCAGCAAGAAAGATTTGGTCAGCCGCATCGAAGCGCTGGCCTGAGGAAATTTTGGCATCGCCAAAATTTCCAGTGACCATCGGTGGATCGGCCGCTCCGCGGGCGATGCTAAATCGAGTAAATGCGGCTTCGCCGCCATAGATAATCAGGTAGCGGCGGCTCACCGAGCCGCCATGGCGACTGAGGTCAGTCGCCGCTACCTACTGCTTCCCCCCGAATCGCATGAAACGGCTGCTCCCGGTTTGCGCATTGCGCGAAACGCATTGCGCCCGGCGGGGGTCGAACCCACAACCTTTGGCTTCGGAGGCCAACGCTCTATCCAGTTGAGCTACGAGCGCGAAGGGGCCCAAAATAACCCAATTTAGTAATTTAGCGATTTAGTGAGTTAGAGATTTGACGATTTACAGTGCCCCCTTGGCTAAATCATTGAATCGTTAAATCGCTAAATAAGCCGAGGTTGCAATTTCCCGGATTCGTTGCAAAGTGAACGCCCTTCCCCTCCCAGGGCGCACGCTTATGAATCGCATCATCGATCTTATTGAAAAAGAGCAACTGAAAGACGCCGGCAAGTTCAAAGTTGGCGACAGCGTCCGGGTGCATACTCGCGTGGTCGAGGGAGATAAGGAACGAATCCAGATCTTCGCCGGGATAGTGATCGGTCGCAAAGGTCGCGGCATAAACGAAACATTCACCGTTCGCCGAATTTCTTATGGCGAAGGGGTCGAACGCGTTTTTCCGACGAACTCGCCTCGCATCGCCAAGATCGAGGTCGAAACCGAAGGCAAAGCGCGTCGCGCAAAACTGAATTATCTGCGCGGGCTCAAAGGCAAAGAAGCGACGACTGTTCGCGAGTAACTCGCGAAGTAACGCTGAAATTCTGAAATGCTGACACGCTGAAATCATTTCAGCTTTTCAGTTTTCAGCTTTTCAGTATTTTGGCCGCAGATGTATCGCCGCTGCGGATTTCGTCACGAAAAGAAATTGCGCGCCGCCGGAGTCGTCCGGATCGCCGGGGTTGACGAAGCGGGACGTGGCGCGCTGGCCGGGCCGGTCGTTGCCGCCGCCGTCGTGTTACCGGAAAAATTTCGGCATCGAAAGCTGAACGATTCCAAACAACTCTCACCCGAACGCCGCGATGAGATTTATGACGAGCTGCTTTTAAATTCCGAGATCGCGTGGAGCGTCGGCATTGTCGATCATCTCGAGATCGATCGGATCAATATTTTGCGAGCATCGCATGAAGCGATGCGAATCGCGCTCGCCGCGCTTGCCATTCCGCCCGAGCACGTGCTGATCGACGGCCTTCCCGTTTTTCCATTTCCATTTCCGCAAACTGCGATCATTGACGGCGATTGCTACAGCTTGACCATTGCGGCAGCCAGTGTGATTGCGAAGGTCACGCGCGACCGGATCATGCGTGACTTCTGCAGGGAATTTCCCCAATATTGTTTCGACCAGCACAAGGGCTATAGCACCGAGCTGCATCTCTCCAGACTTCATGAATTTGGACCGTGTCCGATCCATCGCCGCTCTTTCGAGCCGGTTGCGCAACCGCTTCTGGCCCTCGAAGGATTTGCCTGAGCACATTCGGCGCGGCCGCCGTGGAGAGAAAGAAGCCTGCCGGTTCTTGCGCGAGCGCGGCTACAAGGTGCTCTATCGAAATTTTAAAGCGCGCGGCGGCGGCGAGATCGACATCGTGTGCCGCGACGGAGACAGCCTGGTCTTTGTCGAAGTCAAAACGCGGGCCAGCGCGGAATTCGGCCGGCCAATGGAAGCAATTGGTCGTGAAAAACAACTGCGCGTGTCAAAAGGCGGTCTGGCCTGGCTGCGTCTGCTCGACAATCCCGATGTGGTTTTCCGGTTCGACGTTGTTGAAATCTTGTGGCCGACCGGTGGAACGCCGCAGTGCGAACTGATTCAAGACGCGTTCGAATTGTCGCAGCCGTACATCTATTGATCGTCTAGAGCTCTGGCAGACTGGAAAGCCTGGTGGACAAGATCGGGCCGCTAGGAGCGAACCGATGAGAATCTTCGAATTGCCACAACCACGCCGGCGCCGAGGAATAACATCGCCCAGGTTGCTGGCTCGGGTACCGGTTGGACGTTTACTGTCACGCGGAAGTCATCGAGTCGCCAATTCACCGCATTGCCGTTACCGCCGTCGGTGCCGTAAATCCGAAAGGTGATCGGAGTATCCGGGCCGGAGCTCGTTGTCAGGGTGGCCGGCGCGAGCAGCGCCCAGTTCGCATCGGCGATCACGGTCGCCGACGCTATGTTCGTGGCAAAATTGTCGAGGCTCGAACGAATGGAGATTAAAGTGGGGCCACCGGTAGAACTGCGGCTCCCAAAAGTAAAGCCGCTGACGGTAACTATATTGCCAGCGGTCGGGGTGAGGGTGAACGAGAAATAAGTCGAGTTCGTGATATCGAGCGACGCGGCAATGGCAATGGCCTGCGCATTGTTATCTCCGCTAGCCCCGGCGTAAGCACCTGCCGAGTTGGAACCGGAATCGATGATATTTGCCTGGGTATCGTTGGGACCGCCATTGGCGCGCGAAAAATCGCTTACCGTCAAATTCGTTACTGGAACTCCAGACGTTGGGGAAAGAGTTCCGACACTTCCGCTGCCAAAATTCCAGCCGATTTCAGTAGCGCTGACCGACCCAGATACAATCAGTGTGGCGAGCGTGATTTGAATTAAATGCTTCATCATTTCTAACCATTTTGCGGCCTGCAGGTCCGCAGATCGAATCAAAACAGGCGCCAAAAGTCAATGTTTTTGGCCTCCTCTAATTCAGGTTGACCAATCCGCCGGCTTCACGTCAACGCGTCGCCAAGGTTGCGGCGCAACAGCCGAGACTCGGCGATTCACATCAGCTCATAGGAAAGAACACTGAGGCAATAGATTGCCGCAGTCTCAACCCGCAAGATGATTGGACCGAGCGTAATCGGCTGACACCCATTGGACTTTGCCAATGAGAGTTCAGCCGGCGTGAAATCGCCTTCGGGGCCAACCATCATCAACACGCGAGCAGGCCGATCGCCATGTTGCTCGCGATAATCGGCCAAAACCTGTTTCAAATGAATGGCGTCGGGTTGCAACGACCCGATCAGGCGAAGATCATGCGAAGATTGCTGACCAAAAAAATCCTTAAGCTTTCGCGGCGTTTGAATCGCCGGCAGCCAGTTCTGGCCGCATTGTTTTGCCGCTTCGATCGCGATCTGCTGCCACTTCGCTTGCTTGTGTTCAGCGTCCTTAGAATCAAGATCGACAATTGTTCGTTCCGAAATCAACGGCGCGATTTCGGCAGCGCCGATCTCGACCGCTTTTTGCACGATCAGATCCATGTTTTTTCCTTTTGGAATCGCCTGACCAAGAGTGATTCGGCAACGCAGCGGCGGCGTTTCGTTTTCCTGAAGTTTGCGAAGGCGAACTTCGTTTTTGGCGAAATCGAGAATCTCCGCCGTGATCTCGCGTCCGCGACCGTTGAAGACGACAACGCGGTCCCCTTGCTTCATGCGCAGCACGTCACGCGCATGATGCGCCTCGCCTTCGCGCAAGGTCATCTCGCGCGGGTTCCAATCGTCAGGTGAGATATAGAAGCGATGCATCGGAATGTCAGATCTAAGATTGACGATGTAGATTTACAGCCGGCGCGATTCGCCGCCACATCTTAAATCCGACAGGTCTCTGACGTTCCGCTATTCGATTTTTGGCGTATCGATTCCCAGCGCGTCCGCGAGATCTTGAAGATGTTCCTGCTCCTGCGCGATGATTTCGCGCAACACCTCACCGAGGGCAAACTCGCCCATTGCATCGGCCTGCCGAATCCGTTGGCGATAATTGAGGATCGTTTGGCGTTCGTTATCGAGATCAAATTGCAACATGTCGCGCGGTTTGTCCGACACTTTGACCTCCTTCGGCTTGTTGGTCGGTTCGCCGTTAAAATAGTCGATCTGCTTCGCTATCTTCAATGCGTGCTGCAATTCCTCGCCGGCATGCTTTTCCAATTCCTGCGCGATGTGGTTGTACTCCGCCCCTTTCAGAGTCTGGCTGTAAATAATGTAGGCGATAACGGCCTGGTATTCGCGCGCGAGATCTTCGTTTAGCAACTCGATCATTCGTTTGCGATCAATCTTAAGTTCTTCTTTCATACAATCTTAATTCGCGCGCGGTGAGGAGCTTGTATGCGCGGAAATGCGTCGACCAGTTTTGCCGTCTCGCTCGACTAGGAACGGCCCCTATTTTCCGACGTGAAAGCTGCTCGTGGCGTTACGAAGCTCCTGATTTTCGCGCGCCCAACGCGCCTTTTCCGTCCAAGCCAGAATTTGTTCAAACGAGTCAGCTTCATCGACTGTGGTGTGAAGAAAGACCACGTTTTTCCCCTTTTCTGTGCCGCGAAGCTCATCCTGCAACGCCGGATGGTTGTCGATCGTTATTGAAACGGGATCCGTCGCCGACGGATTGGTCAGTTGTTTCAACATGTGATCGCGAGTGGTCTGGTGATCCTGTTGCAAAGTCATGTTCGGGACCTTGGTTTTCGAATCACCAATTACGATCAAATACAAATCCTTGTCCGGCTTGGCGGCTTGTAACAACGCCTGCTTGTTGAGATCCGACCTCTTCACCCAAAAACCCGACACGGTGATTTTTGACCTACTGTCATCGGAAATGATTTCCTTTTTTTCGAGAGCGAGATCGTGCAAACGCACGTGTTCCGATCGAAACATGTCGACCAACATGATGCCGCCCATGACGCCCATCGGGATTTCGAGATACGCGATGATGAGACCAGCCAGCGCAAAATTCATCCCAGTCAGAGCGCCATTGGATCGCCGAATCTTCGAACGCGCCATGTGACCACAGATGATCGCCGGAATGGATCCAATAAGAATGCAGATGATCCAGGATAGGATCGCTAAAACCAGACTGATGATCGCGAGCGGCTCTGTCCGCGGGCCGGGCGCCCTTGCGGCGGGTTGGGAAGGCAGCGGGGGCAGAGTTGGTTCGTCAGCCATCGCGCCGTTTTAGGCGCATTGAAGACTGAAAGCAAGAAGGCGAGCTAACCGGTCGCAGCTGTCGCTTCGATCTTCGTAATCAGTGGCACGCTGATTAAATGAACCGCGTCTTTGTCGAGGAGAGCTACCGCCAGCACACGTCTTCGATGGGTGAGGAGCGCGAAATCAGGATGTGGGATGTCATAGGACTTGGGATCTGCAGCGACGTGTCACTTTGAACGGGACAAACGGCACTGCGTGCAAGAGTTGGTGTAACTGGTCGGGGATCATGAACAGATTTTATCTCACGGTCAGGCATCCCGAAAGAATTCTTTCGCCCGATCGAAAAAACTTTTCCTCAGCGGCGTATTCTCATCGCCACAGAGCTCGGCGAATTCCTGAAGCTTGGCCCGCTGCTCCGCATTTAATTTGGTCGGAACTTCGACCATCACCCGCACCAGCAAATCGCCCCGCTCATGTCCATTCACGTGGACAATGCCTTTGCCGCGGAGCTTGAACATTTGAGCGCTCTGAGTTCCGGCCGGGATTTTGAGATTCGCTTTGCCTTCCAGTGTCGGCACCGGCACTTCTCCGCCAAGCGTCGGCCAGGGTGAACGGAATCGGTACTTCGCAATACAAGTTGTCTTCGTCACGCTGGAAAATCTTGTGCTCTTGTATGTGAACCACGACGTACAGATCGCCCTGCGGTCCGCCGCGAATTCCAGCCTCACCGTTGCGCGATGAACGCAGCCGAGAACCGTCCGTAATTCCCGCGGGAATTTTGAGTTTAATTCGACTCGCCTTTTCCACGCGACCGTCGCCGTCGCATTGACGGCACGGTTTTTCGACCACCTGACCAACCCCGCGGCATCGCGGACACGTCTGCGACACCTGGAAAAAACCACGGGAACTGATGACCTGGCCGCGACCGCCGCACACTGGACAATTGACCGTCGCGCGATCCGGCTTCGGCGCCTGAGCCTTTGCACTTGTCGCAAACATCGAGCTTTCGGACTTCGATTTCCTTTTCGGTGCCGAAGGCGGCTTCCTCGAGGGTGATCTGCATGTCGTATCGCAAATCGGCGCCGCGCTGTCGGTCCTGGCCGCCGGCCATTCCACCGAAAAAAGTTTCGAAAATGTTGCCCGCGATTCCGCCTCCTCCGCCGCCGCCGCTGAATACTTCGCGAAAAATGTCGAACGGATCGTGGAATCCTCCGCGAAAACCCCCGCCCTGCTCGAACGCGGCATGACCAAAGCGGTCGTAGGCGGCGCGTTTGTCGGCGTCCATCAGGACGTCATAGGCTTCGCCGAGCTCTTTGAACTTGTCTTCGGCATGCGGGTCGTCCGGATTTTTATCCGGATGAAACTTCACCGCGAGTTTGCGGTAAGAGCGCTTCACTTCGTCACTGGACGCTCCCGCGGCGACCCCGAGAACCTCATAATAATCGCGCTTAGTCTTCGGCATTTGAGGAAAATGATGAGTAGCGGATAACGAGTGGCAAGATTGAGCAGCTGGCGAGCCGAATTTTACTCGTCACGTGTCACTTATTTGTCGCGCCAGACGAAACAACCACAGCAGACGGTCGCAACAATCGATCTTTGAAGCGATAACCGCGGCGGGTTTGGCGTATGACAATGTCTTCCGGAACGTTGTCGCTTGGTTCATGTCCGATCGCTTCATGGAAGTTCGGATCGAATTTTTCGCCAACGGCTTCGATCGGCTGCAAACCGTTCTCGACCAGAAAATCCTGAAGTTGCTTCAGCACCAGACTCAATCCCGAATAGACTGGCGATGTCTCGCCTTCTCCGCGCGCTGCTTCCAATCCGAGTTCGAAGTGATCGATAATCGAAACGAGTTTCTCGAGCAGGCTTTTGTTGGCGTATTTGATCGCGTCATCTTTTTCGCGGACGCAACGTTTCTTGTAATTCTCGAAGTCGGCCTGAGTTCGCATCGCCAGATCGCGAAAACGATCGAGATCCGCCTGGAATGGCAGTCGACTTCGTTCGTGACCATTCGGCCTGATCCTGAGTGGCGGAAGCGTTCTCCCGCTCAGTGTCGTCAGGATCGTGTGGCCGGATTTTTTTTCATGTCTTTCTGATCGCTATCAAAGTGATGTCGTCATTTTGCGGGGTCGCGCCGACGAAATCCCGGAGTTCGTCGATCAACCGTCGAAACAATCGCCGCTGCGCCTTGTTTCGCGGCTGGCTCGAACGAGCTTTTGTCATTCGCTCCAACCCAAACTCGTTCCCTTCGTTGTCGAGCGCCTCGGTGATCCCGTCCGTGTATAGCAGGATGCAATCACCCGGCTCAAGGGGTACGGCAACGTCTTTAGTTAACCTGTCGAACACGTCTCCGCTGTCAATGCCGACGACCATGCCCGGCGTTTTCAACGTGCTCACTTCCTGCGTTTTTTGGGCGTAAAGCAACGGCGCATCGTGGCCCGCTCGCGGCGAGGGTGACCGTGCTCCGGACATGATCGAGCACCAGATAGGCCATGCTGATGAACATGTCCTCTTTGATATCGGGATAGAGCTGGCGATTTACCTTTTGCAAAACTTCCGCCGGCGACGGATTTCCGATCGCCTGGCTTCGCAGAACGCTGCGGCAAATCGCCATGATCAGCGAAGCCGGCACGCCTTTTCCGGAAACATCCGCGATGGCAACGCCGAGACGTTCCTCATCGACTTTGATGTAATCGAAATAATCGCCGCTCACTTGCCGGGCGGGAATGTTCATGCCGTTAATTTCGAATCCGGTAATCCTCGGCGATTCCGACGGCAGCAGAATGCGCTGGATGTCACGCGCGATCTCCAAATCGTGATCGAGGCGCTTCTTCTCGTTCGCCTCGGAATAGATGATCGCGTTATAGAGCGCAAAGGCGGACTGCTCGGCGATCGATTTGAAGACGACAAAGTCATTCTGCGAAAACGGCGTGCCCATCCGGCTGTTCGCCAGCGCGAGTACGCCCATGTTTTGTTTCGCATAAAGAAGCGGAGCAACCAGCACTGAGCTGGCGCCGAACGAACTGCCTCGCAACTTCACCAGTTCGGGCGCTTCCGAAAATTCGTTGAGGCAGGCTGCACCGCCGGTTTGCCAAACCCGGCCGAGTAATCCTTCCCCGGCTCCGATCGTGTGCAGTCGCAGGAAACTTTCCAATGCGGTCGGGGTGGCCGCGGCCTGTTGCAAAATGTGCGGCGGAACATCGACCAGGGGCGGACAACCTTTCGAAATGAACGTCGGCATCAGCTTCGAACCCGTCCGCTCCGTTAGATAAAGCGCGCCGCCTTGCGCATCGAGCACGCGAGTAGCGCCTTCAACAATTAAGCGATGCAGGTCCGCCGGCCGGATTGTTTCGCTGAACGCCTCGCCAAGTCCATGAAGGAAATCGAAGACAAGCGTTTCTTCGATTTGCATCTCCTCGGTCGAACGCTCGAGCCGCCGGATGCTTTGCCGTTGGCGCAGGAGAGTGAAAATCCAGGCCGCCAGAGAGGCCATCAGCAGCCAGAAAAGAAGGTTCGGCCGCATTTAGATCGGGGCCAGCTTATTTCCCCGCTGTTGTTTGATGGAGGTCCTGCTTTAAATATTCGAGAACATCTTTGAATCGAGAAAGATTTTCCGGCGCGGCATTGCACAGCGCCTCGTGCGCTTCGAGCATGGTCACAGTTGTCTCCTTTTTCTTCGCCTCACCGCCCTCCGCGTGATCCTTCACTTCCTCGCAATCAGGAGCGGCCGCTCCATTGGAGTGAATGTCGAAGATCTGGTCCAATCCAAGTCCCGAAAGCAGGTCCATGCTGCGTGGGCCGCAATGAACGACATGCAGATGGCCCTGGCCAATTTCTCTCAATCGCAGCGCCACCGCCGCCAGCGTTCCCATAAATGTGGAATCCATCATCGCGCAATGTTCCAAGTCCACCACGAACTCGCGGTAGCCGCGGTTGACCATTTCTTGCGCAAATTCTTTGAGGCTTCCGCTGTTGAGGAAGTTCCCTTTGCCTTCCACTCGCACCCAAACGGCGGGGCCGTTTACGCCCACTAAAATCGATGACTGCACAGCTGAGTAAGTAAGAATACAGGATCGACAGTGACGCTGTCAAACCGCGCCCGGGCAGCCTACAGGGCTTGCGCTGCGGTCATTGCCACAAAAATGAATGCGTTTCCGCGACGATCCGGCCGTTTTCGATCAGCGAACAGCGCCAAGCTATGACCCGGCCATCGTCGAAATAATCATCGCCGATTACCTTGAATTCGGTTTTGTGGTTCCCCCGCGCCGCCGGGTAGAAAAGTTCCTGGGCCTGAACATGAGCGTGTAACTTTTCCTGTTTGTATTCCAGTCGCACGCTTAAGTCGGCGACTCTGCGAGCCCGCCAAAAGAAATCGAAATAATTCCCCATCCGTTCGCGTTGATCCAGCTTGGTTACTGCCCCAAAAAGACGATAGGGCCGCTCGAAGCGAATTGACGCGTCCTGAACCGTAGTCGATTTGCTCGAAGGCGCGGTGCTCGCGAGTTTTCCGCCCTTCCCGCCAGTCTTAGCCGTGTTCTGCTGGTCCGGATTTGCTTTCTCCTGGCCCTGTTCCTGTTCGGTCAGTAGGTAGAGTTTCGTTTTGCGAAACTGAAAATCGCGGTTCAACTCGATTGGCAACTGACCAGCGCGATTCACCAGGGTTGGCCGTGGCGGTGTCGCGCCAAAAGAAATCGCGATCGGGAGCAAAACCAGCAGTGCGATTCGCGAGGTCACGGCCGTTAATGAAAGGCCGAGGCGGACTTGCAAGCAACTGAAAAGACGATCCAAAACTTTCCTGGTTCGGCCTGACGCGTAGATTTTCAGATGATCGACGTGCGTTACGACCGTGGAATTTATCTACCGGCGTACGACTTTTGGCTGGATGCGTGGGACCCGAAGCGATTCGCGTTCGTGTCCCACGCCCATAGCGACCACATTGCTGCGCACCAGGAGATCGTTGTCTCGGAGCGAACGGCGCGATTGATGCAAGCGCGCATGCCTGGGACGCGAATCGAACACGCGCTTCCATTCGGCGAAGAACATCGGATCCGTGATCTCGACCTCACTTTGTTGCCAGCCGGCCACATCTTTGGCTCGGCCCAACTTTTCTTAAGGAACGAAGTCGAGACGTTGCTTTACACCGGCGATTTCAAATTGCGACGCGGTAAATCGGCCGAAGCGGCGGAGTGGAGACAGGCCGATACGTTGATCATGGAGACAACGTTCGGTTTGCCGCGCTACCAATTTCCGCCAACCGAAAAGGTCACCGCAGAGATTGTCGCGTTTTGTCGGGACGCGATGGCGGACGACAACGTGCCGGTATTGCTAGGCTATTCGTTAGGCAAAGCCCAGGAGATCTTGTGCGCACTCGACGGCGCCGGGTTGATCCCGATGTTGCACGGCTCCGTCTACCAAATGACGCGCATCTACGAGCAATTCGGCCAATCATTCTGCAAATATGTTCGCTACAACAAAAACGACGTCGCGGGAAAAGTTCTAATTTGTCCGCCCAGTGCCGGACATTCGCCGATGATCGAAAAAATCGCGCGCCGGCGAGTCGCGATCATCACCGGATGGGCCGTCGAGCCCAACGCGGTCTATCGTTACCAGGTTGACGCCGCTTTTCCACTGTCTGACCACGCCGACTACGACGATCTAATTAGATATGTCGATCTGGTAAAACCGAAACGCGTTCTGACTCTGCACGGTTTCGCCGCGGAGTTCGCGCGCGATTTGCGCGAACGCGGAATCGAGGCATGGGCTCTGAGCGAAGAAAACCAAATGGAGTTTAAGATGCCGAAGTCTGCTGGGGTGGCAGGCGTGTCGCCTGCATTGCGTAAGAATGCGGCCGACACGGCCGCCGCTCCCGCAGATTCCGAGTTCCTTACCTTCGCCAAAGTCGGCGAAACAATCGCGGCGACTCCGGCCAAGCTGGAAAAGGTCCGATTGCTTGCCGAATACCTGAAGACCCTTAATCGCGAGCAATTGCCAATTGTTGCCACCTATTTCACCGGACGCGCATTCGCCCAAAGCGATCTGCGGACGCTGCAAATCGGATGGTCGGTGATTGTTCGCGCTCTGTTGGAGGCGACGAAGATCACCGAGGACGAACTTCATCGTATCGCCGCCAGCCACGGGGACCTGGGTAAAACTGCGTTCGACGTCCTGGATGGGAGAACGACGCCGAAGCCGTTTGCAATCGTCGAATCGAAAAATCTTTTCGATGAGCTGCAACGCGTGCGAGGGCCAATTTCAAAAACTCAATTATTGCAGCGGCAATTTGCGAAGCTTTCTGCTCTGGAAGGCGAATACGTGGTAAAAATTCTGACCGGCGATTTGCGGATAGGATTGCGAGAAGGACTGGTCGAGGAAGCAATCGCGCGGGCGTTCAATGTTCCACTCGACCAGGTCAAAGAAGCCAACATGCTGCTTGGCGACGTCGGCCAAACTGCGTTGCTTGGATGTAAAAACGAACTTCACCGTGCCGAGCTCTCGGTGTTTCGCCCAATCAAATGCATGCTGGCAACTCCGGAACCTACGGCCGAAGCGATTTGGGAACGATTTTCCGAGCAAAGTTCCGACGTCTGTCCTGGTGGAAGACAAGTTTGATGGGATTCGCGCCCAGCTTCATCGAAACCGCGAACGTGCTGAAATTTACTCGCGCGATTTGCGCCGGATCAGCGATCAATTTCCCGAACTGGTGGATCGGTCGCGCAAATTAGAATCGGATGTAATTCTGGACGGCGAGATCGTGGCGTTCGAACAGGGACGCAAACTGACTTTTTTCGATCTGCAAAAGCGACTCGGCCGAAAAGATGAAGGGCCCGATTTGTTTGCAACCGCATCGGCCGATGTCCCAGTGGCGTACGTCGCGTTCGATCTTCTTTGGCTGAACGGCCGGTCGTTGTTGAAGACGGCGCTGGCAGACCGCCGCAAGTTATTGCGTGATCTGAAGCTTCCCCCGCAATTCCAGCTTGCCGAAGTTTTTTCCGCGCATTCGGCGGACGAGATCGAGCAACGTTTTCAAGAAGCGCGTCGCCGGTTGAATGAAGGTTTGATGATCAAAGATCCGGCGAGTTTCTACACTCCGGGCGCGCGCGGTATGTCCTGGTTCAAACTCAAAAAGGAGCTCGCGACCCTCGATGTGGTGGTTGTCGGCGCGGAATTTGGTCATGGCAAACGCAATAATGTTCTGAGCGATTACACGTTTGCGGTTCGAGACGAAGCGACCGGCAACCTTTTGCCAATCGGCAAAGCTTACAGTGGCCTGACCGATACCGAGATCGCTGAGCTGACCGATCATTTCAAGAAAAACACGGTTGTCGACCACGGCCGATATCGCGAAGTGAAGCCCGATACCGTGCTCGAAGTCGCATTCAACTCGATTCAACCTAGCCACCGTCACTCAAGCGGACTGGCCTTGCGTTTTCCGCGAATCAAAGCCATTCGGCGCGACAAAACCGTCGACGCGATCGACACGTTGACCTATGCACGCGAGCTCGCCGCGCACGAAGCAAAAGAGAACTTAAAATAGTAAGCGCTGGTGCTATTAAGGTTTCGGGTTCCTCAAAACGGCGGGTGAGAAATATAAGTGCCAGGTGAAGGCGACGCTGGTTTGCGTTGCCGCGCCCTCGTCACCTTCAACTTTGGCAGCTTCTTTGAAGTTGGCGTCCGAGCCGGCGACTTCGTTGGCTTCGCGATCGGCGATTTCGACGCCTTCGTGACCGGCGAGTTCGAGGGTGTCGGCGTCTTAACTAGCGATTTCGCCGGCTTGGTCACAGGCGATTTCGACGGGTTCGGCGATTTTGCGGGCTTCGTCACAGGCGACTTCGACGTTGTCGGAGTGCTAACCGCGACTTCGACGGGGTTGGCGTTTGGTTCGGCGAAGGTTTAGGCGATGCAGTGACGTTGACCTTTTGGGGTTTCGATTTTTCACGCGCTCGATGCTGCGACTGCCGCTCATCGATTGTTGGCAATGGAATCGCCGTTGGTTCGTCGATAGCCGGCGGGGACTTAGCCGGTGTCGGACTTGCCGGTGCAGTCGCCGCTCTGGCCGGAGTCGGCGCTCCTAGCGGTAGAAGTAAGCGGCCGCGTCTTTGTGACACCGCCGGTGACGTGGCCGAAGAAGCAACCGGCATTGAAGTGACGTTCGGTACCGGCGTTTGCGCGAACGATGTCGCCACGAGAGCGATTAGTGCAACCGATAACGCAAAAGACTTTCGCATGCCGTCAGAGGGCTTTGTCGAATCGTCAGTTTACTGAGTCGGCGTCATTGCCGGTGAGGGCGTCGGTTTGGCGGAAGGAATGCCGCCGGGTGTGAACACGACCGTCTCGATTGCCGGCCGCCGCCACTTCTGAATGTTCGCGTAGACTGCGACCAGCGCGAAACCCACAACAATTGCGATCATCAACCGGCCAACATTTCTTGAGACGCCTGGTTGAGAGCTCACTCCAAAGTATTGGATGTGGCACCTGCAGGCGCAAACACTGATTATGGCAATTGCAGAGCGCCGATCGCGTCCATCACGCGTTGACTTAGCTTCAGATAGGTTTCTTTGCCGCCGGTTGAAAGATCTTCATCGGAAAAGTAAATCGGTTCCCCGACGACGACGGTAATCTTCCGAAACAATCGAATTTTTCCGCCAATCGGCCACGCGTCGTAGGCGCCAAAGATCCGCATCGGAACAACCGGCGCCCGCGTTTTCGCGATTATCAAACCCAGACCAGGCTCGGCCGGCTGAAGAGTTCCGTCAGGCGTCCGCGTTCCTTCCGGAAAAACGAGCGCACATTCGCCGGCTCTCAAAACTCGGATCAGCGCCTTGAGCGCGCTGCGATCACCGCCTTCGAGATTAACCGGGATAACGTTCAGCTTGGGCAGAAGCCATCCGAGAACCGGCAGGTCCATCAGCGATTTTTTTGCGAGAAAAAATATGGCGCGATCAGCGGCATTCCCGGCCAGCGGCGGATCGAGAAAACTCTGATGATTAACGGCCAGAATTACCGGACCGGTTTGGATCACGCGCTCGCGATGAATGATTCGAAATCCAAAAAACAACTGGGCCAGCAAGCGGCTCAAATGATAACCGAGCCAGTAGTAAAAATTCATTTAGCGATTTAGCGATTTAATGAATGAACGAATTGTTGCTGCAATCGCTAAATCACAATCCATTAAATCGTTAAATTTTTTGCGCGAAGCCGACTGACAATTTCGTCCACGACGGCATCGATCGACATGTGCGAGGAATCGATCACCTCGGCATCTTTGGCGATAACTAGTGGCGAAGTGGCGCGGGAGGAGTCGGCCCGATCGCGCTGGGCGATTTCATCGCGATGGCCCTGCGCAGCCCGGCGCTGGGCTCGAACTTCCGGCGAAGCGTCGATATAAAACTTGCACGGCGTGTCCGGGAAAACCACCGAACCAATGTCCCGGCCTTCGATGACCAAATCGTGGTTAGTTCCGTAATCGCGCATTCGCTCAACCAACAAGTTTCGCACTTCGGGGACGGTGCTCACTCGCGAAACTTCGGCATTCACTCGGTCCTCATGAAGGTGTTCGGTCAGGTCGACGTCGTCGATCAGGAGGTGAAACTCTCCGTCCACAAATTTTCCATCGAGACGCGAGCCGGTTATCAACGTGGCAATTTGATCTTTGTCCGCCGGATCGATTCCGCGCTCGAGCACGATCCAGGTAACGGCGCGATACATTGCGCCGGAATTCACGTAAACAAAGCCGAGGCGGCGGGCCAACTCACGCGCCACGCTGCTTTTTCCCGAAGCGGCCGGGCCGTCGATAGCAATGACGCGATGAGAGGTTGGTGCTGGCATGGGCAATTCGCTTCGCGAGCAGTTTTTCGCGGCGCGCCCGCGGAAGCAAGCGCGCGATTATTCTTCGACCGGAGCCGCCGGCACGAGGGTGCCAATGACTGGCGTGCTGCTGCGAACACGGCGCGGGCTCATGAACTCTTCCAAATCTTTTTCGAAACCGGGATACGAATCGCGGACGCATTCGGAATCCTGAATGATCGTTTCGCCGTCGGCAAAAAGTCCGGCAACAGCGAAAGCCATGGCAATGCGATGATCTCCGAAGCAGGCGAGTTTCGCTCCGCGCAAAGGCGCGGGTCCGTGAATTTCCAGGCCGTCATTAAGTTCGATCACCTGGACACCCATCCCGCGCAGATTATGCGCGATCGCCGCAATCCGGTCGGTTTCTTTCACCCGCAATTCCTGAGCATGGCGGATGATGGTTGTTCCGCTTGCGAGCGCGCCGGCAACCGCCAGGACCGGAAGCTCGTCAATGAGTTGCGGGATTTCCCGGCCTTGAATCACAGTGCCTTTGAGAGGACCCCCGGTCACTTCGACCACGCCGCGCGGCTCCAATTGGTCGACATCTTCAACTGCCTCGCGAACTTGCGCGCCCATGCGAACAAGCACTCCAAGCAACGCGGTGCGGGTATCATTCAACCCGATGTTGCGAACCAAGAGATGTCCACCGGGTTGTGCGGCTGCGGCGACGAGCCAAAACGCAGCTGACGAAATGTCGCCCGGGATGCCGAAGTCGCGCGACTCGGGGACCTGATCGCCAAAAACGCTGATCGTTTCGTCTTCGCCCTTGAGAGTGCGAATCAGAAAGTAATTAAACATCAGTTCGGTGTGATTACGGCTCGCGAACGTCTCATTGACGGTCGTCTTTCCCTTGGCAAAAAGGCCGGCCAAAAGAATTGCGCTCTTCACCTGAGCGCTGGCAATGGGTGATTTGTAATGAATTCCCCGCAACGATCCGCCTCGAATCCGCAGTGGCGGCGTTTGTTCGGGGCCTTCCGCAACAATGTCTGCGCCCATTTTGCGGAGCGGTTCGATTATGCGATCCATCGGGCGCTGAGTCAGCGCTGCGTTGCCGACCAGTCGCGTTTCAAAAGTCTGCCCTGAGAGCAAACCAGCCAGAAGCCGCATCGTGGTCGCCGATCCGCCGCAATCGATTTCCTGCGCGGGCGGGGTGAGCACGCGTTTTTTTCCATGAACAACCAGGACGTCGGGCTCTGGTTGCTCAATCTGAATTCCCAGTGCGCGCAACGCGTTTACCGTACGCATGCAATCGTCACTCGGAAGGAATCCGCGCAAGGTACAGACTCCGTTTGAGAGCGCGGCAATTATCGCCGCCCGATGCGAAATACTTTTGTCCCCGGGGACGGTGATTTCGGCCTCAATTCGAGGCGCTCGTTTTACACGTAGCTCCATGCAGCCCCAAGTTCGACGTTACGGAACGAGAAAGATCTTGTTCGTGAAAGGATCTTTGACCTCGGTTCCGGGCGGAAAACCGCGCACGTCAACGAGACCCTGATCAGCCGCATACGGGCTTTTCACGAATCCTGGTTTGCCGGGCACCGGTGTGCCGTACGGATAATCTCCCTTTGCGGTCTTGGTGGGCGCCGCCGGAGCGGGAGGCGCAGGTGCTGGAGCATTCGCGTCAGGGTTTTCTGGAGGCGGTGCGTTCGGATTAAATGGTTGCTGCGTCGGCGGATTCTCGGCGGTAGTTTCAGGCGCGGGATATTTGGCTGCCTGGCGACGGGCGGGCGGCTCATCCTCGGTACAAGCCGATACAGAGAACCCGATGAGAAGCGCGGACAAGAGCCAAAATTTCATAATTTTGTTGGACGGAGTTTACACCGCTTCTATTTCAATGCCAGTGCGCCCGGAATCGCAACTCATTTTCCAAAAGCCAATTGTCGGACGATTTCCGATCTTGTTGGAGTCATGGAATCCTCCCGGCAAATCTTGATCGTCGACGACGACGACTCGAGCCGGGCTTTGTTGACCCGGATGTTATCGTCGGCCGGATATGATTGCCGCGAAACCGACAGCGCAACCGACGCATTAAAGTTGATTCGCGAGCAGAAGCCGCAGGTCTTGCTGCTCGATTTCAAAATGCCAGAGATGGACGGCACCGAGGTGATCAAACAGCTGCGCTCCGATCCCAATCCGGATATCGCACAACTCCCGGTCATTATGTTGACCGGACACGGCGAAAGCGAAGTTCAATGCCTCCAGGCGGGCGCCGACGATTTTGTGATCAAGCCGATCGAGATCGAGGTGTTACGCGCGCGAATTGAAGCGCAATTGCGGGTCCATTCGTTACGACTCCAGTTGCAGCAGCAAAACAAGGTTCTCGAAGAGTGGCGCCGAGATCATGAGCGCGACCTGGCCGCAGCTCGGGCCACTCAGCAGTCGCTGATTCCATCGAAAAAACCGCAAATCCTCGGGTGGGAAATTGCAACCTGGTATCGCCCTGTAATTGAAGTCGGCGGCGATATTTATGGCTGGCTGCCAATCACGAAAGGGCGCTGGTTGTTCTGGATTGCGGACGCGACGGGGCACGGCGCATCGGCTGCCTTGTTAACAACTTTAGCGAAACTCCTGTTTCATCACGGGCACGAACAGCACGATGAACCGGTTGCAATCATGGACGCGGTCAACAACGATCTACGCGGAATTTTTGCAGGCAGCTCATTCATGAGCGCAATGTGCGTAGCGCTGGATCCCCAAACCGGAAAAGCCAGCGTAGTTGGGGCCGGCCATCCTCCACTTCTAGTAACGCGATTTGGCCGTGGGACTGAGGCAATCCCCTCGTCCGCTCCGCCTCTCGGTTTGATGGAGCAATCGCAATTCGCGGCAACCGATCTCGAACTAAATCCGGGTGACGCACTCACCCTTTACACTGACGGATTATTCGGAACAGCGATGACTGGCCGGTTACGTTCAACCCCAACACAACTGGCGGGGATGATTAATCCGTTTGCGGGTAGTGCGGACGCGTTATTGCAATTGATGTTGAAAACCGCAGGTCGTGATTCTGACGATGCGCGGACAGATGATGTCACGGCTGTCGTTGTGCGACGGTCCAATTAGCAACTCAAAAAAAGATTTTGTTACGCCAAAATAATTATTGCCCTGTAGAGGGCGAGGCAGTAATCACCGTGTATGCCGAAAACCAAGACACCTTCAAAACGCAAACCCAATCCCGCCTTCATGAGACCGGTCCAGCCGGATGACAAACTCGCTGCTGTCGTCGGTTCGACTCCGTTGCCCCGTTCCGAAATGACCAAGAAGCTTTGGAACTACATCAAGAAGCACGGACTTCAGGACAAGACGAAGAAGACTCAAATCAACGCTGATGATGCGCTCCGAGCGGTTTTCAATGGCAAGAGTCAGGTGAGCATGTTCGAGATGACCAAGCTCGTCTCGGGCCATATCAAGTAGGCCGAGATTTGCAGTCTAGCCCGCGCCCAGCGCTGGCCAAGGAAAGTGCGAACCCCGATTTGGGGCGGCGCGAATCGTGTGTGCGCAATACTTGCGCAGCTAGCCCGGTTGGCTGAGATTTGCGGGTGAAAAAACTGGCTGTCACGGTTCTGGTCGCGCTTGGACTCGTTTGCGTTGGGTCGGCCTACGCCGATTCGGCGTGGATTAGCGATTACAAAAAGGCGCAGGAAGAAGCCAAAAACACAAACAAGCCGGTCCTTCTGAATTTCACCGGGTCCGACTGGTGTGGTTACTGCATCATGCTGGACCGCGCCATTCTCTCCAAACCTGAGTTCAAGGATTACGCCAGTAAGAACCTTGTCTTGGCGGAAGTCGATTTCCCGAATCGCGGAGGCGCTCGTTGGAAGGCACAAAGTGTCGACATAAAGAAACAAAACGCCGAACTGGCCGAGAAATACGACGTGATGGGATTCCCGACCCTGGTGATACTCAGTCCGGACGGCAAATTGCTCTGGCGTTTTGAAGGCTACTACTCAGCCGGAGTTTCAGCGTTTCTCGCGGAACTGGATAAAGCGCGCAAAGGTTAATCGCCGCTGCGAACTGCTCGCTAGCTCTGTTTCATTTCGATCACGCGCTGCATCACATTGGCCAACTCGTGGCGAGTGAACGGTTTTGGAAGCGCAGCCTGAAAGCCATAGGCAAGGAATTCCGCTAACGCTGCTTCATCGGAATAGCCGCTGCAGATAATCGCGGTAACATTTGGATCAAGATTTCGAAGGCGCTCAATCGTCGCCACGCCGCCCATACCCCCGCGAATTGTCGCGTCGAGGATCACCGCATGAAAATTCTCGCCGCGACGCATTGCCTGTTGATAAGTCCGCAATGCTTCCGCGCCATCCGGGACGGCAGTCACGTCGTAGCCAAGAGTTGAAAGAAGCTCCTCAGTTAAGTCGCGAATGGCTTCCTCGTCGTCCATGACCAGGATGCGTTGATGATTAAAATTGAAAACTTCGTTCGAAAGCGTTGGCTCCGGCGGAGACAGCTCGGCATCGGTAGCCGGTAGATAAAACACAAACGTCGATCCGATTGACGACGTAGTTTCCAACAGTAGGACGCCGCCGTGCTTTTTAATTACCGAATAGCCAATCGACAGCCCGAGTCCGCTGGCGGACGCTTTGGTCGTGAAATAGGGATCGAAAATTCGCGCGACCGATCGTGCATCGATGCCGGTTCCATTATCGCTAACCTGAACTTTCACATACCGGCCGGCGTCCAGTGAAACCACGGCGTCCTCGACCACGTCCACGTTGCGCGCTGAAATATTCACTGTTCCGCCATTCGGCATCGCTTCGCGCGCATTGATGATCAATGCGTTGAGCACTTGTTCGATTTGCCCGGGGTCCACTGCCGCCTTCCAGAGATCCGGCGGAACATCCAATTCCGCCCAGAGGTTCGATCCGTGCAGCGAAAATTCGGCAGCCCGCTCAACCAGGTCACGCATTGAAACGACGCGCTTCAACGGGGCGCCGCCCTTGGAAAAGGTCAGCAGCTGATTCGAAAGCTGGGCCGCGTGTTGAGCCGCCCGCGCAGCCTTGGACAACGACGAAAGCAGACTCGTCGCATTCGGCGGAGCCTCAATCTGCGCGAGGCCGATGTTGCCGGAAATCACAGTCAAAATATTATTCAAGTCATGGGCGATCCCGCCGGCGAGCGTGCCGAGCGATTCCAATTTACTGGTCGTGAGCGTTTCTTCCTCAGTCCGCTTTCGATCGGTCACGTCACGCAAAAATACTGAAACGCCGCCGCCACTCGGATAAGCCAGCAATTCAAACCAACCTCGGCCGTTCGCGTCACTTGCCTCGAATTCCACCGCGACCTGCTCGGACATTGCCCGTCGATAATTCCGTTCGAAAGTGTCTCGCTTAAATTGCGGAAATTCCATCCAAACATCTTTGCCGATCAAATCTTCTCGACGGCGCTCGAGCAATCTTTCCGCCTGACGATTTACGAAAGTGAACTTCCAGTCGCGATCCACCGCGAAGAAACCATCACTCGTCTTTTCGAGAATGTCGGTCATTTTGCGAACGGTTTCCTGCAATTCGGTGCGCGCTTGGACCCGCTCCATCAATGAGCGAATGCGTCGTTCCGCCACCGAAAGCCGAACGTTTAATCGATCGGGATCGAGTGGTTTGGTCAGATAATCGTTGGCCCCGGCCTCGAGCGCATATTCCAGATCGGCCGGCTCGTCGCGGGCAGTGACTAGCAGAATGAAAAGTTCGTCGCCCTGATCCTGAGCACGTAAATCCCGGCAAAGATCTATGCCGCTCTTCCCCGGCAGCATCCAATCGAGGATCAAAAACGCGAATCGCTGTTTGCTCAGTTCGATTTCAGCGTCTTCAGCACTGCCGACCGCCACAACTTCGTGGCCGCGTCTTTCGATAAGCTTCTGTAAAGACCTCCGGCTTTCCGCGTGGTCCTCAACGAGGAGTATTTTCATCGTAGGCAGTTCCCTAAAAATCCCTTTCGACCTCGTCAGGAGAGACAAAGCGTCGACTCAAATCTTTTAAGCAGGATAGTTGCCATTGAGAGACGCTGGTAAGTGACAGTCGCGAAATCGGATTTTTTCTTAGTCAACGTCGATCCACAGGCGCTCGGACCTGGGATTGTTGCGTTAGCTGCGCGCTCTGCTAGATACTGCGAAGTTTCCGAAAGCCGCAAATTACCATGAGTCTGCTTCGCGTTTTTCTGTTCGTTCTGATCACTCCCTGCTCAGGTTTGGTTGCGTACGCCCAAACCGCGCCTCCGGCTGAAACTGACCAAAAAGCAAAATCCGCCGCGAAGGCGGACGCCGGGATTACTTTTGATTGGATCCACGTAGACGGACCTTACATCGCATTGACCTTCGATGACGGTCCGAGTGCGAAACTGACCCCCAAGCTCCTTGATTTGCTCGCAGCCCATCATATTAAGGCGACGTTTTTCCTGATCGGCGAAAATGCGGCTCAATATCCCGACATCGTCGCGCGAGAAGCAAAGGAAGGACACGAAGTCGCCAATCACAGCTGGTCGCACCCAAACTTTAACAAAATGTCCGACGAAAGCGTTCGGGCGCAGCTGCGCAAAACCGACGACGCGATAAAATCCGCTATCGGCACGAGCCCCACTTTACTACGACCGCCCTACGGAAACATCACCGCGCATCAGAAGAAATGGATTAATCAGGAGTTCGGTTACAAGATCGTGTTGTGGGATGTCGACCCGCTCGATTGGCGACGACCGGGGCCGAGCGTGGTCTGCAACCGCATTGTCAAAAACACTCGCGCGGGATCAATCGTCCTCGCGCACGACATTCATCCTGGAACGATCGACGCAATGCCATGCGTGCTGAAGGAGTTGGAAGCGAAGGGATTCAAGTTCGTCACCGTCTCCGAGTTGATTTCGATGCAAACGCCGATCCCGCCGAAACCATCGCCGACGCCGAAGTCCTCACCGGCGGCGAAAGCTCCGTCGTCGCCGAAGGCATCGGTTCCGCCAAAGGCGGTCCCCGTAAAATCGATATCTCCGTCGCCAACTCCGCAAAGTTGATATTGCCGGCATGATCGCCGACCGATATTTGCAGCTCAAAAACGAGCTCGAAACCGGCCTCGGCGCGATTAATCAAGCTCGGTTCGGAGATGCAGCGTTCGCCGGAGCAGCTCAATACTCTCCAAACGCTGCTTCGCGACATCAGCGAGCCATTGTTGTTTGTCGTCGTCGGCGAAGTGAAATCGGGAAAGTCTTCGCTTCTGAATGCCTTATTCGGAAATGAATTTGCCAGGGTCGATGTGCTGCCCGCGACGGATCGGGTTTATCTTTTTCGTTACGGCACAGAGGAAAAAACGAACCAAATTTCAGAGCGCCTGACTGAGCGCTATTTGCCGATCCCGTTCCTGCGCGATTTCAGCGTCGTCGACACGCCGGGTACCAACAGCATGGTGAAGGAACATCAGATGACGACCGAGGAATTCATGCCGCGGGCGGACGTCGTTCTGTTTGTTTTCTCGGTTGTGAATCCGTGGACACAATCGAACTGGGAGTTCTTGAATTTCCTTCAGAAAACCTGGCTCAAAAATGTCATCTTCGTGCTTCAACAAGTCGATCTGCGGGAACCAACCGAGATCGAAGTGATCCATCGCCATCTTCAGGACACTGCGTTGCGCCAGCTCGGTTTTGTCCCGCCGATCTTTGCAATTTCCGCACGCAAAGCGCTTCTCGCCCGCACCAGTGGTGTGGACAAGGAACGGCTGTGGCAGGAAAGCGCGTTCGGCCCACTCGAGGACCAGATCAATTTCATCGTTACGGAATCGAGCACGCGGATGTTGAAGTTGCGCTCTACTTTTCAGGCTGCGCGAGTGGTGTTAGAGGATTTGTCGGGCGAACTCCGCGTTCTGCTCGGAAAAATTTCGACAGACGAGACCGCCTTGGCCCGGCTCGATGGTTTATTAGAGAATCGCCGGGATCAATTGCGGCGGCAGATCGGAAGCCTGGTTCGTGATATTGAAAGCGGCTACGACCAAACTACGGCAGAGAGGACCAGACTCCTGCAACAAAACATCACTGCCTGGAGCGCAATTGGTCTCGTTGCCGGTCGAAAAAATCGGCAACGCAGTTTGCACGAGCGAGTTGAGGCAAGACTGCGCGAACTCATGAAGCCTCAAATCGATAAATCCGTCAGCGCACTCGAAACAGATCTTCGCAGTGTCTGGCCGCAAATGCAGGATTTACTTGATCACGAATTGTCCGCCGAGCTCCGAAAAGAAGCCCGTCCGAAGATTCCCGATTTCGCAGGACAGCGGCGCGAATTGTCCGACGCAATTCAGCGCGCTTTCCTCGATATTCTCGGTGGCAAATCACTCCAGGAACGGCTGGGACGATCGTTCACTCGCACAGCGATAGCGATGCGCGCGGCAACCGCGCTCGTTGTCATCGGCGGCGCGTCGGCCGCATGGCTGATGAATCGAAACATGCCGGCGGCAATCGCGACGGCGGGAATTGCGGCGGCCGCATTACTCTTTGCGATCTACGTCGCATTCAATCACCGGCGCCGGATCTTTCGCGATTACGAACACGAACTGGATCCGAAACGGCCGGAGTTCAGGCAAGCGCTGGAATCACAGTTTGGAAAAGCAATCGACTCTTTTTGTGCGGAAATGTCGCAACGTTTCGAAGTTCTTCGCGAGAATTTTCAAAAACGACGCGCTCGCTACGAACCTTGGTCGGTTCAAATAGAGAAGTTGCAAACAAAGTTTGCCGAGCTGAAGCCGAGACTAAGCTAAAGCCACTCTACTTCTTTGCCTTTTCTGCTCCGCCGTTCTGCTGAACAAGGCGTTGTTCCATTTGGCGACGGGCCAGAACGAAATTGTTGTTGTCGCCATAGCTGCGCCACGGACCCGCGGCGACATCTTTGACGTCCACGAATTGCCAGTCAGTGACGTCGGTCGGCTGCAATCCGAGATAGTCACGGACTGCCGGCGAAACATCCAATCCTGCGCCGTGGTTCAGGTTCGGCTTTGGCCGTTCGTTGCCGAAGACGTATTGAAAGTGATCGGTGCGAAACGGGCCGCAATCTTCCCATTGCGCATAACAGGTGCGATTTCCTTTGCGAATCGCAATCCAGCGATGCCAGCAAACCGATTGGCCCTGGCCCATGTAGGCTTGCTTGAACCACGGAATCACCAAAGGCGCTTCCGGTTTGAATTGCCCGTGAGTGACGTCGTTGTAGGGAAGCGCGCAATAAAATGGATTTTGGCGCGGAACGAAGGAGACCGGAATGTAGCTCCGACGCTGGGATCGCTCCGGATTATCAAACCCTCCATAGTTCGCCTGCCAATTTAGATCCCACGAGCTGCGGAAATTCGGCACCGGGTTATTCCCGCCGGCTTGTTCGCCGACCCAGAACACCGTGGTCACAATATTTGTCTTCCAGGGATAACGCTGGACGGCCGGACGTGAACTGGTCGGCACAAATACCTGCGGCTCAACCTTCAGCAACGCTTGCTCGCGCAATTTCATCGCGTATTTCGCGAAATCCGCCGCCGTCGCGTAGGGCGAACTGGATTGCTCCTCGCCATAAACCGCCCCGAAAGGGGCAGCGAGGACAAGCAGAGCGAGAAGTCGTCTCATCGGCAAAGGGTGGCCTGTTTCTATCCGATTTTTCCGCCTTACGCAAGGGCTTTCGTTATGGAAAAACCAGTGCCGCTGGCGGTTACAATCGAAGAAGCACTAACTGTTCCATCGTTATACTCTGCTCAGCAAGGTACTTCGGACATAGTGGCTCTCGTCCCTCTCCGGATAATCCAGCGTGTAGTGCAAACCGCGGCTTTCCTTGCGGCTCAACGCCGAATCGACGATCAGCGCCGCCACCGTGGCCAGGTTGCGCAATTCCAGCAGATCTACTGAAACCTTGAAATTCCAATAAAACTCACGAATTTCGCGCTGCAGATTTCGCAATCGCGCGCTTGCCCGCTGAAGACGCTTGTCTGTGCGCACAATGCCGACGTAATCCCACATCAAACGCCGGATTTCATCCCAGTTATGATAAATGACGACCAACTCGTCGACGTCCTGCACGTTCCCCGATTCCCATTCCGGGAGTGTGATCGCGCGCTGATCCCGTGACGATCGGGACTCTGTCGCCGCCGCCACCGCGCGGTGCGCCACGACTAAACCTTCGAGCAGCGAATTGCTCGCCAGGCGGTTCGCGCCGTGTAGTCCGGTGCAACCAACCTCGCCGATCGCGTACAATCCCGGCAAACTGGTTGCCCCATTCACATCGGTTTTGACACCGCCACATTGATAATGCGCCGCCGGCACGACCGGAATCGGCTGTTTGGTCATGTCGATCCCAAACCGCAAACAAGTTTCGTAGATATTTGGAAATCGTTCGCGAAGGAATTCGACCGGCTTGTCGGTGATATCCAGGAAAACGCATTGCGCGCCGGAACGTTTGATTTCGGCGTCGATCGCGCGCGCCACAATATCGCGCGGCGCCAGCGAGCCGCGTCCGGCAGCTGCCGGATATCGCTTCATGAAATCTTCGCCGCGATTGTTTCGCAAAATGCCGCCTTCGCCGCGGACCGCTTCCGAAATCAGAAAAGATTTCGCTTTCGGATGAAACAAGCATGTCGGATGAAATTGAACGAACTCCATGTTGGCGATCGTCGCCCCGGCCCGCCACGCCATCGCTACTCCATCACCGGTCGCGATGTCGGGGTTCGTCGTGTAGAGATAAACTTTTCCGCAACCGCCGGTGGCGAGAACAATTCGATCGGACCGGATCGTTTCGACTTCGCCGGTTTGCTCGTCGAGAACGTAAACGCCGAGGCAACGATCCTCAGCCGCGAAGCCGAGTTTGCCGCGGTGATCAGGTCCACCGCCATGTGATTTTCCAGCAAATCGACATGCGATTGGCGGCCTAACTCGCGCAACAAAACATTCTCGATTTCCTTTCCGGTCACGTCCGCGACATGCAGCACGCGACGTTTCGAATGCCCACCTTCGCGACCGAGATCGAATTCGCGATGGCCTGAAACCTCCCGCTCGTCGAAATGTAATCCAAGCTCAACCAAATCGTGGATGCGCGCCGGCGCTTCAGTCACGATGGTGCGAACGACGCTTTCATCACACAACCCCGCGCCGGCATTGAGCGTGTCGCGGACGTGAAGCTCGAACGAATCTTCGTCGCTGGTCACGCAGGCAATGCCGCCCTGCGCCCACGCGGTGTTGGTATCGGCGCCTTTGCGTTTCGTGACCACCGCGACCGAGCCGTGTCGCGCCGCTTTGAGAGCGAAACTCAACCCGGCAATTCCGCTCCCGATCACGACGAAATCGTACTCCTTCATCTGAAAATGTTGTCGATCAACCGCGTCTTTCCAAAATAAACCGCAACGGCAAGAACCGAATTTGGTTTTGCAGTGTCAATCGGTTGCAACGTATCGGCATCCACCAGAGCCACGTAATCGATCCGGGCGAGCGGCGCCGTCGTGATCGTCTTGCTCACAAACTCGACGATCTCCTTGGCCGATGTCAGTTCGGAATCTTTCGCTGCCAGCAGCGCTCTGCGCAAAACGCCGGCTTGTTTTCGCTCTTCAGCGTTCAGATAAGCATTGCGCGAACTGCACGCGAGTCCGTCCGGTTCGCGCACGGTTGGCACTGCGACAATCTCGATGTCGTAATTCAGATCACGAACCATTCGGCGAAGGATGGCCAGTTGTTGAAAATCTTTTTCGCCAAAAACCGCAGCGTCCGGTTGGAAAATGTTGAACAGCTTGGCAACCACCGTGCAAACGCCTCGGAAATGTCCGGGCCGCGATTTCCCCTCAAGCACGTTGGACAACGCGTTCTCTTCCACAAATATGGAACGGTCGTCCGCATACATTTCCGTTGCACTCGGTCGAAACAAAACGTCGACTCCGGCGTTGCGACAAAACTCCTCGTCATCTTTTTGCGGTCGCGGATATTTTTCGTAATCGCTTCCGGGCTCGAACTGCAGAGGATTTACGAAAATGCTCACGGCCACCTCGCCGTTTTGGCCGGCCTTTTCTCGCGCGACGCGAATCAGTTCGCCATGAGCTTTGTGCAACGCGCCCATTGTCGGCACCAGGACCCGCCGCTTTGTTGGATCGCGCTGTGGAACCTCCGAGATTTTGGTCACGAGCTGCACGCCGCAACCATGAACTAGTCCAACCCGCCGCGCGAATTAGAAAGATCAGCGCCAGTTCGGCTCGGACCTAGTGAAGCTCGTAATCGACGTCGACTACTACCCGGACCAGCTTGCGTTCCGGCGTCGCAGCATCTCGGTCTTCCACCTGGAACCAGCCTTGCGACGCACTTCGCAGTTTCCCGAGGTTGGTTTGTGAATCACGCGCGAATTGCTCCGCGGCAATCCGCGCGTTCTTGGTTGCTTCCTGGATCATCGTCGGTTTGATCTCATTCAGCTCATTATAAACGTAGTTCGGCCGGCATCCTTCAGACAACAGGACGCCATTCACCATCAGGTTCGAAGCCGTCGCGAGCGCGGGCTTGATCAAGTCAACTTTCGCAGTTCGCAAAAGCACAGATTGCTCCGCGCGATACCGTTCCGGTGGCGGCGGCACACCTTTTTCGCGAGGTTCCAAATCAGCGTCGTGAAGCGCGGGAGGTTGCACGGCGATGTCCTTTTCGTCGAAGCCGGCGCCTTTCATGAATTCCGACACGGTTTTTGTGCTCTCGGTCAGTTTCCGATTGATTGCGCCCAAATCGTTCCCAGTCGCGCGATAAGCAATCGACCAGGTGGCGACGCTCGCCGGCACTTCGCGTTCTGAAAGACCTTTTACTGCGATGATCCGGCGGCCGCTGTTCCAGTTCGCAATGCCGTCGCCGACGAAAGAACCGCCGACCGACACGCCAACTGCGAGGAGAAGCGAAGCGACGACGATTGCGCCGCCGCGAGCTGCCACCGATGAGTGTTCGTTCATAACGGCTCTTCGCGCGGCCGCCGAATTTCTTTCAATAAAAAGCTTCGCGCGAGATTTACTCGAGCCACACGGCTTGGCGGGCGAACTTGAAATTTGCGTGACCAAATCTGTCCAGCCGGCGCGCTTCGCCAACTCGTCGAGTTCAGAAAATGAAAACGCCCGCGCCACGGAAAGTCGTGCATCGAATTTCGTCATGGGTTCGCGAAACAACGTCGCAGTCAAAAGGTGAACGCCGATTGTGCCTAACCAGCCGCGACGCAGGTCCGAAACCAGAACAAACTTTCGGGAAAGCTCGCGACAGCGACGCAGGACCCGCACGGCGTCGTCTTCGCTGAAATGATGGAGAGCGAGTGTGCAAAGCACCATGTCATAAGGTTCGGCGCTCTGGTGTTCGAGAATGTTCCCGTCAACGAACGAAATGTTCGGATAACCCGCGCTGAGTTTTTTCGCGATCTCGAGGGTCGACGATTGCTGATCGACGGCATCAATCCGGACTGTCGCGCCAACACGGCTCGCGTAATCCGCGATCAATCTCGGAATATCGCCTGATCCCGTTGCAAGATCGAGAACGCGGAGCGTGGCGCGAGGTTTGATCCAGCGGCGCAGGAAAAATTCAATCAACGAATAACTGCCAAACCATCGATTCAGTTGCCGAAGAACGTGTAGATGGTGCTCCAGCTCGGTAGAGACCGGCTGCGGCCGGTCCATTAACTCGAGGGTCGCCGGGATCGAATTGGCGTTTCATCAGCTGTAGCGACGGTCTATGAGCGTCGGACTATTAAAAACGGCGGTCATAGACCGCCGCTACAGTGCTAAGAATTTCCGCCAACCCGGCGGCAATTCCGCAGTTTCAATTTCACTCGCGATCCGGCCTTCGAATTCCGGACGAAACGTCGTGGTCGTGCCGTAAACCATGATCAAATCTTCCGAACCTTCGGCGCGAATCGCATGCGCGACACCCGGAGGTATGACAATCCCGGCGTTGTTGCGGCCGCGATGATTGTCGCCATCGATAAGAAATCGCATGGTTCGCTCCGGCAAACCGGCCCGGACGTCTCGCAAAAACACTTCGGCGCGGCCTTGGAGAAAGAACATCACATCCCACTGCTCTCGGTCGTATGGACGGAGCGAATACTTTTCGCGGTCGGTTACGAACAAACGGCGCAGCCATTTCTCCGCAGTCGTATCGTCGGGAATGCTGGGCGGATGAATGTGAAAGCCTTTGGCGCTGTTGGCGAACATCCGCGCGGCTGACCATTGCTTTGGCCGCAGCCCAATTTTGCCGAGAATTCCTTCCGACTCGCGCGCCAGCTCGCCAAAACTGCCGCGGTGCCGCTGAGCGTGAACCGTCCTCGGAAAAATTTCAACGCCCGGGATCCATTCCTTTTTCAATTCCGCTTTGCGTCTCGGATTAACGAGATCCCCTGCGTCGACGCCTGAACCGGAGATCTGCTGACCAAGCGAGCCGGTCTTGTAATCCCGCGCCGCCAGAGACTTTCGAGCGCGTTCGTTCAGTCCCAGCCAGGAATCCTTTTTCATTTTCATCAGATGAAGCCGCTTACATGCCTAACGAAGCTGCGCAACTACCGCCATATTATATTTCATTGCAGCGTCGGTCGTGCAAATTTACGCTATCACGCGTTTGGCGGGCTTGGCCGAGATTAATGCTCGAGTATTTCGTCTATTTTATTTATCGGACAGGCTTTGCGCTGATCGGCCTTTTGCCGCTGCGTGCGGCCTTCGCCCTCGGCCAAGCGCTTGGCTTTTGCGCCTGGCTCCTTGTTCCCAAATATCGCCGACTGGCTTTGCACAACGTCGGAATCGCGTTCGGCTCGGAAAAATCGCCGGCCGAACTACGGCGTCTTGTGCGGCGACATTTCCAACGCCTGGGCGCCAATCTTCTATGCACGGTGAAATTGATGCGAATGCCGCCCGATCAAATCCTGCAAAGCGTGACCGTCGAAAACATCGAATCGATGGCCCGCGAGTTTCGCGCCGGCAAACCGGTCGTGCTGGTACTGAGTCACCTGGGTACGTGGGAATTGTTTGCATCACTGATGCCGAAGTTTGTGGGTTTCGTCCGCAACGCCAGCGTCTATCAAAAATTGGGCAATCGCTTCATTGATAAGCACGTTCGAGCCAGCCGAAGCCGCACCGGGCTCGAGCTGTTTGATCGAAAAGAAGGATTCCAACCCGTCATCGACTTGCTCCGTTCAGGCGGCGGAGTGGGAATCCTCAGCGACCAGCACGCCGGCGACCAGGGGATTTGGACGCCGTTTTTTGGAAAGCTCGCCTCGACTTCGCCTCTGCCGGCGTTGCTGGCGAAGCGCAGCCGAGCTGGAGTGATCGCTGCGGCGGTTTACACGACCGGACCGGCGCGTTGGCGAATGGTTTTCACGGAACGCTTCGATACCTCCGGCGCTTCGATCGAGGCTCTGACTTCGAAAATAAACGAAATCATCGAGCAACAGATTCGTCATGCGCCGGAAGATGGTTTTTGGGTGCACAATCGATGGAAAACGCCGCGCCCGAATTTCCTTCTGAATCGCTATAAGCGCGGGATTTATCTGCCGAAAGATATTCCGGCCGGAAAGTTGAAGCCGTTTCGTATTTTGATTCGAAGCAGCAACTGGCTGGGCGACGCCGTGATGAGCGTTCCGGCCGTGCGCGCAATGAAAAACGGCCGACCCGATGCGCATGTGACGGTTCTCGCGCCGGAAAAAATTGCGCCGGTATGGAAATTGGTGGCGGAAGTCGACGAAGTTTTGTCCTTGCCTGACAAATCTGTCTTCGCCGCGAGGCGTTTAATCAAGAAGCAGCAGCCGTTTGACGTAGCGATTTTATTTCCAAACTCTCTTCGCTCCGCGCTCGAAGTTTCGTCGGTGCCGCGAAAGGTGGGATATCGCGGACATGCCCGCGCCTGGTTGTTGAATCAAATCGTGCGCGAACCGCGTCGGCCTCGCCCCCCGGAACATCACGCGATTCGTTTTCTCCGGATTGCGGATGATTGCGGCGCGGACGTTGACCCCGCCGGCAAAATCACCCTTTCGACCGAATCTCAAACTTCAAATCTCAAAGATCGAACCTCTCTCGGTCTCTGCCCTGGTGCGGAATACGGTCCGGCCAAACGTTGGCTGCCGGAACGATTCGCTGAGGTTGCGGAATCTGTTTCCAACGGGTCCGGCCAGAAATGGATTTTATTCGGAACGAAAAATGACATCGCGGTCGGAGAAACAATCGCTGCCAAACTCGGGGACAAATGCATCAACCGAATCGGCCTGACGACACTCGACGAGTTGATTTCGGAATTGCGCGGTTGCCGCGCTCTGTTGACCAACGACACCGGCACAATGCATCTGGCCGCTCTCCTCGGCGTTCCGGTCGTCGCAGTTTTCGGATCGACTGAGCAGCGACTCACCGGCCCAATTGGCGAAAATCACATCGTGGTCCGGCATCATGTTGAATGCAGCCCGTGTTTCTTGCGAGAATGCCCGATTGATTTTCGCTGCATGAAGGAAGTGACGACGGAGGAAGTCGCGCGTGCAATGATGTCGATTCTCAAATGAATTCGAAAGAGCCGCGGATCTGCAGCGAAGTGCAGGTGATGTTCTTCGACACCGATTGCGGTGGCGTGGTTTCGAACATTGCTTATCTCCGCTTCATCGAAATCGCGCGCACATCGTTGGCGGAAGCGCTTGGACTTCCTCTGGCCGACATGGCTCGAACTCAACGATATCCGGTCGTGGTCCGCACCGAGATTAATTATCGGCGCCCGGCGAAACTCGGCGACCGTTTGGTGATTGAAGGCTGGCTCGACGATTTACAACGCGCGCGATTCTGGTGCGGGTTTCAAATCACGCGATCGAGCGATAACGTGGTCATCGCCGATTGCCGGCAGACAATGGCATTGATCGAGATGCCGTCGGCAAAATTACTTCCCTTGCCAGACGGTTGGGAAAAATATCGCGACGGCGGCGACAAAAAATGACGGCGGAAGCTCGGACGTTCACAATCGAAACCGCGCTGATCGATCCACCGGCGTTGAGGCCGCCCCCGGTTCGCCATTTTCTGTTCGGTTGCCTGATTGCACTCGCCGCACTGGTCCATCTGGCGACAATCGGTTGGAGCGATCTCTACAATCACACCGAAGGCCAATATGCCGGCGCTGCCCGGGAGATGATCGAATCTCATCAACTTCTCTGGCCGACTAATGATGGTTTACCCAGATTACCGAAGCCGCCGCTGCTTTACTGGCTGATTATCGCGTCATTTAAAATGTTCGGCATTACTGCCGCTGCCGCGCGTTTGCCGATCGCTTTGGCGATGATTGGATCGGTCGCGCTGACATTTCTAATCGCGGAAAGACTTTCGGATTACCGGCGAGGTTTTTTCGCAGGCCTGATTTATCTTTGCTGTTGCGGCACTGCAGTTCTCGGCCGGGTTTTGATGCCCGAGCCGCTGTTCAGCGCGTTCGTAAACGGCGCGGTTTTGTGCGGAATTATTGGTTACCAGCGGCGGCGTGGCCGCGGTTGGTGGTTTTTAGGTTTTTGGATCTGTTGCGCGCTGGCTTGCCTGACAAAAAGTTTGCTCGGGCTTGTATATCCGCGTCGCCATTTTCATGTTTCTCTCCCTGTTTTTTCGCGAAGCGCGAATCCGGTTCTCCCGCCTGTTCCATTGGGCCTACTTGTTGATTTTCATTGTCCTGGTCGCGCCCTGGTATGTCGTGACCGAATTACATTTTCCCGGTTTCCTGCGCCAGCTCACCACCGTCGAATGGCTTGGGCACCTTCGATCATTTTCACACGTGGCCGGAAGCGATAATGGCGTTCCGCGATTCCAATTTATCTGGATGCACCTCGTGTGGTGGTTTCCGTGGTCAATCGCCGTCGTGCCGGGAGCAATCGTCGCGTGGCGAAAAGTAATCCGACCGCACGAGCTCGCATTTGGCGAGGCGTTGCCCCTGACCTGGATGGCTGTGGTCTTTTTGCCGCTGCTTCTGATCGGGCAACGTCAGGATTATTATTCGATGAGCATGTGGACCGCGTTCGCGATCTTCGCCGCGACTGCCTGGGAAAGATTTTCGAGTCGATGGCAGTTGGGCGGTATCATCGCGGTCGGAATCGTCGGGATCGTGACCGGATTGATCGCCCGGGCGCAGCCGCAATTTGGACCAAGCACCGAAACCCCGAACAGCTGGACTGCATGGGACGCAATAAAGATGCTGCCACCTTCCGCCTGGCCGGATTTGCGGCGCATGGTCGAAATCATTTCGGTTTCTCTGATTATCGGCGCGGCCATCGCGACTTATTTTGCGATTAAAAATCGGCCGCGGCTTTGTCTTACTGTTTTGGCGATTGCGGTGGTCCCAATTGCATTGGCTCTGGCGGACGGAGTCGCGCGAATGTCCCCGCAATTTTCGCTGGCTAGCGCGGCCCGGGATTTGGAGGGTCGGCTGACCAAATCGGACGCTGTAGTTTATGAAGGCGATCTGGACGATGCGAGCAGTCTCGTTTTCTACTTGCATCGCAAATTCTATCTGGTGAATCAGCCTCGCAACGATGAAATGCAAATTCCCGGCGGCACAGATGTTTCGGTCAGCGAAGATGCGATTTTTCGCCGCTGGAGCGATCCTGAGGGCATCTATTTGATCATCAAAGGAGATCGCATTCCCCATTGGCAGCAGCTTCTGACGAATCGTTTTCACATTTATCATCAGGTAGCGACCTCGGGGGCGTACGTGGTTCTGACGAACCAATTGTAAGTTTCAGCCAACCAGCGTTTGAAAAACGCCAGGTTCGCATTAGTATGGGCGCTCATTTTCGATTTATGTCGCAGCATCGCAGCCTCAAAGGAGCCAGCACGATCATCGCTAAACGTAACGTCTTGAAGCGTTTCGAGCGGGTCGAGCTTCTGAAGAAGCGCGGCCAATGGAAAGACGGCCGCAAAGTCATCGGCCTGCCCAAGACGAAGCCAGACGCGTAGAAGAGTCGTTGAGTAGTTGTGGTTGAGGCGAAAAACCACTCGTGTCCTCTCAACTTCTAAACAACTCAGCCCCTCAACTGCTTCGGCCATGCGTTTGAATCGTTTCCTCGCTGCCGCGGGGATTGCGTCTCGGCGCAAGTGTGACGAACTCATTGCCGACGGCCGAGTTACGATCAACGGCCGAGTTTGTACCGATTTCAGCACGCAGCCGACCGAGCGCGATCACGTCAAAGTCAATGGCAAGCTCGTGCAGGTTGAGGCGCAATTAACGATCGCGATGCACAAGCCGGCCGGGTTTGTTTCGACCCGCAGCGACCCGAACGCGCGCGATACGATTTTCGATCTTTTGCCGGCGCGCTTCCCTCGCCTGTTCAACGTTGGACGGCTGGACGCGCAAAGCGAAGGTCTGCTTCTGCTTACAAACGACGGGGATCTTGCCCAGCAATTGACCCATCCGCGTCACCAAATTGAAAAGGAGTACGAAGTTACCCTCGACCGGCCGTGGGACAGCGCGCTCACCGAAAAATTATTGCGAGGAATCGTCCTCGACGGAAAACGCGCGCGCATTTCACGATTGCACTCAATCGGCGCGACGCGGTTGCGCGTTGTGCTGGGTCAGGGGCTTAATCAACAAATCCGCCGAATGTTTTATGCTGTCGGTTATGAAGTGAAGCATCTGGTGCGGGTCCGTGTCGGAACTTTACGATTGAGCGATCTGCCGCGCGGTGCATGGCGGATATTGACCAAGGCCGAGCTCGCGACGTTAAAACGAACTCAAAAAAAGCCAGGCGGCCGCGACAAAAGATAAATCCAGTTCGCCAGCAACAGCACAATCCCGAGAATCCGGGCAAATTTTTTCTCGCCGGAGCTGAATGGAAGTAATCGGAGCCGCGGCGACAGCCTCGCCAAAACCGCAACCGCGTAGATATCAAAGATTGTCACCGCGCACAGACCGACAAAAATCAAAGGATTCCAGCGCAGAGCGCCCATAAAATCGCCGTGGAAAAAACGGATCGCCGATCGCGTCATCCCGCACGTGAGACATGGATGTCCGGTGAGATCGTGAAAGGCGCAACGCGGCCAGGGTAGTCCGAGTCCGAGCCAGACCGCGGCCAAACCGATGGACGTGACTGAAACCGCGAGCCAGATCAATTCGTGATTGATTTCGCCGGGTTCGAGCGGCCGCGTCCGAATTTGCACCGCAAAAACAGATTAGTGTTGCGATCCGCTCCACGCGCCCAGCGCGCCGAACATCATCGCGATCAGAATTCCACCTCCGCAGCAAAGAATCAGCGGAAGTAAAACCGCCACAACCGCGCGACCAGTCTCGATTTCGTGAGCTCGGGCGAGACCAATGCAGTAAACCACCAACGCCCAAACAGCCGCGATCATTCCGCCGCAAACCGGAACCATTTGCAACGGCCCGGTCGAACCGTGGGTGAAGGCGACCACACGGAAAGTAGTTTCAAAGCTTTGTTTCGCTCCGCCGACAATCATCAAACACACGTGGATGATTGCGCTGCCGATAAACATGCCCATGACAACAAACAGCGGCAGCAAAATAATAATCGCGATCGATCCGGCCCCGAGCCCTGCCATCATTGTGAAGGCATTGTGACTGCGGTTGCCCAAAAATCCGATCGACTGAAGGCCGAGCGAAAATAGAAATGAAACGATTCCGCCGATGCTGCCGCCGATTACCGCGTAAAGAAGAGGCTCGGCCAATCCGCCTTCGCGTCGCATGGCGGTGAACGCTTCAGCCGGCCGGGTCAGAACGATTTGCAACGTCTCAATGAAGGCGGTGACCAATCCTTTGGTTTGGCGTTCATCCCAGGGCAATCCGCTTCGGGGCGCGGCCGGCGTTGTCGCCAGAACAGCAGATGCCGGCGCCGGGCCGGCTGCTTGTGCTGGCGGCGCGGGCGGAGCAGGCGTGCCCGCCTGAAAATCGGCGGCGAATTCCGCAAACTGAGAAAGCGGCTGCCAACTCGCCATTCCTTCTTTCCAACCGAGATCGCTCGGCAAAAATCGCCCTGCTCGGATGCTCTCGCGAACTTGTTCCTCCGGAAATGCGCCCAAACTCGTCGCGCCGCGATTAACATGGATAGTCGCCATAATCCCCGCGTTTTATTAACCGGCGACCGCAAAGTCAATCGCGCTGGCGTTTATTCGTCGAACCGATTCGTTTTCTCCGGCGCATCCAAAGCTCGCCAGAAATACCACGCCGCAACCGAACGATGCGGCCGGAATTTCTCGCCAAGTTTCATCAACTGTTTTGGTTTCGGCAACGTTCGCCGTCCAAATGTTTTCGCGAATCCTTTCTGCACGCCGTAATCGTGCACCGGCCAGACATCCGGCCGGCCGAGATCGAAAAGAAGCAGCATCTCAACAGTCCAACGTCCAATCCCGCGGACAGCGATAATCCGTTCGATAATTTCCTCATCGGTCATCTTCGCAAGGACGCGCGCAGACGGCACCGTCCCATCGATTGTCTTGGCGGCGAGATCCTTGATTGCGGCGACTTTGCTCCGCGACAATCCGGCGGCGCGAAGTTTTTCATCCGGCGTTTTCACAACGAGCTGCGGATCGATATACTTTCCAGGAAAAAGCGCGCGAACCCGCTTCCAAATCGTGGCGGCAGCTTTTCCGCTCAACTGTTGGTAGGCGATCGACTCGGCAAGTGCGTCGAATGGGCGGACACCGCGGCCAGGTTTCACATCATACCGGCGTGATCGTTCAATGAGTTGCGCCATTCGAGGATCAATCGCCGCAAGATGTTTATGCGCTGCTTCGTGATCCACATCTCGATCTTACCGCCCCATTTAGAAAAGCAAACGCCCAACGTCGAACTTCCAACATCCAAAGCCGAATTCAGACATCCGCGTTCGAAATTCGGTGTTCGGCGTTGAGCGTTCGGCGTTTTCCAGCAGAACGGCAGAAATATTTGCCCTGATCGGAGTTTTCGATTTGATGAAGGATGGCAACGCAACTGACTTGGTACGGACAATCGGGCTACAAAATCACCACGCCCGGCGGCAAAACGTTCTTGATCGATCCCTGGCTCACGAATCCCGTCTTCGCAAAAGGCAAGGAGGAACTCGCGGCTTTAAAAAACGTCGAACTCATTTTGCTCACCCACGGTCACGGCGATCATGTCGGAGACTCTGTGGAAATCGGCAAGAAAACCGGCGCAAAACTCGTGGCCGATGTGGATCTGTCTGCCGCAGTCGTAAGCGTGCTTGGTTACCCGAGCGACCAAGCCGGCGTTGAAACTACCGGACACATCGGCGGGCAGCTCAGATTGCTAGACGGCGAGGTAAAAGTTTGTTTTGTACCAGCGATGCACGGATCGACCGTGCGAAAAGATGAGAATTCCCCGCCAGTCGCGGCGGGAACGCCCACCGGGTTCGTTGTTTCCGTTCGCAATGGCCCGACTATTTATCACACCGGCGATACGGGATTCTTTTCCGATATGGCGCTTGTTTCCGACACGATCGACGTCCTGCTAGTTTGCATCGGCGATCATTTCACAATGGGTCCGGTGGGCGCAGCCCAAGCCGTGAAAGTGATCAGACCAAAAATGACGATTCCGATGCACTACGCCACGTTTCCAGTCCTCACTGGCACGCCCGAACAGTTCGGCGAGGAATTGAAGAAGACCGGCGCCAAAACAGACTTACGCGTGATGAAGGTAGGCGAAACGATTACGATCTGAACGAAGGACACGTCGGTCGCGGAAAAATTTTGAAGCGAGTGCGATCAAGGCCGTCCAAGACGAGGGTGAAGATGGGAATTTTGGAGAACGGCGCCTCGCTGGTGAGCAATTTGGTGCCGCAAAAGTTGGCCGACGTTGCCTCACGACTGGTTGAGGCAATCGCGATCAATTCCATCTCGGAAAAAAAGCGCGGCAACCGCACCGTCGTCATCAAACGCCGCAACTTGCACAGCGAGCAGTTGGCCGACCTCACCAATCTGTATTTTCGGGTCGCCGGTATTCCGATTCGTTTCTGGAGCAAGCTGGATGAATGGCGTCGATGGGAAGTCGACTGCTACCAAATGTTGAATGGCGACCGTTTCCGCGCCTACGAATCGGGCAAACGGGTGGTGGTTGCCGAAAAATTGCCGGGCCAGAGCTTATGGGAACATTTGAACGGTGGCACGCTTACCAAGCAAATGTTGCGCGCCGCCGCCGCTGAGTTCCGGCGCGCACACGGGTTCTGGAGCGACGAATTTCGCGGGCGATGGTCCCACGGCGATGCCAGCATTACGAATGTGATTTACGACGCGAAAACCAACCGCGCCCGCTTCATTGATTTCGAGATCTATCATGATCAGGCGCTTTCGGCGGCAGCGCGACAGGCGGACGATTTGCTTGTGTTCCTTCTCGATTTGGTTGGAACCGTGCCGACCCGGCAATGGCTGCCATTTGCAATAACGTTTCTCGAAGCTTACGGCGATCGCGAAGTGCTTGCTCAGCTTCGCCAGCAGCTCGAACTGCCGGGCGGGCTGGCTTGGATTTGGTGGGGCGTGCGGACAAACTTCACCAATCCGGCGAAGGTAAAACAGCGATTGGCAAATCTTAGGCGCGCGATTGCGAAATTAAAAAATTACGATACAACATCGGGCTGGCGCGCCCGAAGCAATCGCCGGCCCTCGATCAATTGCCATGTGATCAGACCGGGAATGCCGAAGCCAAGCTCGCGCACTCGCGCGATCAAGGACAAAGCAAAAGCCGTCTCACCGGGAATTCCAAGAAGATTGCCAACGAGAACGTAGCCGCTTTCTTGAACGCCGATCCCGCCGGGAACGGGAAAAGCGACTGACCGGATCGTCAGCGCCATGCTTTGCAAAATGATCGCGTTCGTGATCGTGGCATGCAGATGCAGCGCCCAAAGCGCGATATAAATCTCGCCTGAATTCAGAACCAGGGAAAGAATCGTCCATCCGCAGCAAGCGATCGCAGCGCTGCGACGGGCATACAGAGAACGCACAGTTTCATCGAGCGAGGCGCCGCTTTCGATTAGCGATTGCCATTCGGGCGAATTCGCCAGCTTAGCAATCATTCGCGCGAGAAAGCTGAACATTCCCCGCTGTTGCACAAAATAAAAACCGCCGACCGCCGCCACACCAACGACGGCCCCAATAATTGTGGGGCCAACGAAATGTTTTTGACCGGTTGCGTTCACTAGAAGCACAACGCCAAGCACCGTGAAAGCCGCCTGCGTGAAAACCCCAAGCGTGAGATCGACCAGGACGGTTCCGGCAGCAGTCGCAATCGGTGTTCCACTGATCGCCGCCAGTCGCGCTCGAACAATGTCGCCCCCAACCGCCGCCGACGGCACCAACGTGCTTACCGATTCGCCGATCCAGCGCATCCAGTAAATCTGTCGCAAAGGCGGGCGTTCAGCTCGCGGAAACAAAACCCACCAGGCGAGCGAATCCAACAACACCGGGACCAGGAAATGATAGGCGATGATGGCGAGCAGCGCCCAGCCAGCAGTGGCAATCGCCGAACCAACCTGCGCGGCGCCTTCTCGAATCAGCAAAAACGTGAACAACGCCGCGCCAGCAAACGCGAGCAGGTAAAAAGTTAACCGGACTTTGCTGGGAATTTTCATCTAGATAGTCAGATGGCGTCGCGGATTCGACGCCGTTGCTGAATGCTAACACGAAACGCAGCTGCGCTCGTGTTTAGATGGCTCAGAGAACCTGGACCGAAGAATCCGGGGCCGCAGTGGCCACAGTCTCGGTTCGGATCGGAACCGGAATCAGACTCCGGACTCGTTTCCTGAATCGCACTTTCGATTGCCGGACGAACAACGGCTCGCCGCAATGGACGGGCCGCGAATAAACAAATCGTCAACCAGGCCATGCCGAAAAACATTCCGGCCAATACGTCGGAAACGTAATGGGCGCCGAGAGCGATTCGGCTGAAGCCAACCATCATCACGACAAACATCGCTGCTGCGAAAAGCAACATGCGTTGACGGCGGCCTTTGATCAGCGGAAAAACGAACAGCGCGATTTGGCCATAAAGCAGGGTGGCGCCAATGGTGTGTCCGCTGGCGAAACTGTAGCCCGACCAGTCGACGAACCACCCATCTACGAATGGCCGATGCCGATGCACCAAAATTTTAACCAGCTCGTTCAACAGCATCCCGCCGGGAACCGCGACGACCAATGTGGCGAGCGAAAGCCACCAACGTTTGAAAATGAAAAGGAGGACTGCAATCGCAAGGACAACGCCGATCCACTCGCTCGAGCCAAATTCGGTGATCGCGCGGAGCACCGCTACGAACTTGTGAGTGAGGTGGGCGTGAAACCAGGTTGCGGCGCCGTGATCGACGCCGGCGAGCGGATTTGCGATAGCCAAAGGGGGAGTTATCACAGGTGGCACGTAAAAGGTAATACGGACTTCAAGCCAGTCAACCCCGAACGCTTTCAGCATTAAACCGCAAAAAACGAGCCACCGAAATCTCGCCCAATCCCTGCTTGCTGCTGTGAGCAAAATGAGTTACACCGAGCCTGCCCGGCAGATGCGTATACAGAATTAACACTCCGCAAGCCCTAACCTATGAATCGCGTTAATCTTAGCGTTGCCCTGATTGCCACAATCTTTTGCATCACCCTGTCCGCTTACGGCGGAACGACGGCGGAATTGCAACCGGCTCCGTCCCCTGCCCAGGACGAAAACAAAAATTCCACCGAAATTTTCAATTACGAAACGAACTATACCGCCAGCAGCGATTACCAGAAATATAACGGCCGGTTCGGCGACAGCGATTCAATTTACAACGACATTAGCTACGCCCACCGGTTCCTGATTACCGGAAACTGGTATTTGCGGCTCGGCGCCGAATACGAACGCTTTGATTTCGGCGGCGACAATGGCTCGAATCGTCTGCTGGTACCGGGCCACACCCTTGCCGGAATTGTCGGCAACAACAACGGGTTACCCGATCATTTGCAAACCGTGCATGCGCTCGTGGCCTACGAATATATCTTTAAAGATCATGCCGGGGCCGGAATCGAGCTCGACCCGGGCGTGTATTTTGAAGATCACGTTGACGGAGGCGCATTTGATATTCCGTGGAAAGTTTGGGTGACCTTTCCATTGAAGAAGGACAAAATTTTCGCAGTCATCGGCGCCGGTGGCTCGCTCAATTCGAATCCAATCGCCGCGCCCGGCGGCGGAATAATCTGGCTGTTCACAGATCATCTCCGGCTCGAGGGCGTTTTTCCCAAACCGGCACTGGTCTACAATCTAAACGACGACTGGGAATTTCGGATTGCTGGAAATCTTTTCTACGAAAGTTATCGCACCGACAACGTCTACACGCCGGCGCGAAAACTTCGGGAACACGATCCGATCGTCCAATACAGCGAGGATCGGGCGGGTGTTCAAGCGACCTATTCGCACTTCAAGCCGCTTGATATCACGCTCGACGTTGGCTGCACGATACGACGTGAGTTTGATTTCTTCCGGGTGCCGGCCAGCGTAAAAACCGATCCAGCGCCCTACGTTCGGCTTGCGGTCGAGGCGAAGTTTTAGTCAAAGCGGAGGAGGCGGATCGAGCGCTCCGCGCTCTATGCTACGTGTGCGGCCGAAGCTCGCAAATATTTGCCATTGCCCGCGGAGCGGCCAATCCACCTTTGCGTGCGCGAGAAAAAAACTCAGGGAAAAATTTCGTCGAGCTTGCGGGCCACGGATTGCGAACCGTGAACTTTTAGCCGTCCAGTCATGAATGCCCACGAGCCTTTGAGTTTGCCGTTGCACATCGCAACCCAATCGTTGTCGCTGGTTATAAAGGTGACGTCGGGCTGTTCGATCTTGCCGTGCCCCATTTTGTAGGCGCCGTTATTTACCTCGATCCAGAAATCACCGCCATTGGGCCCACTAAGTTCCCATTGCCACTTGTAGTGAACGCCTTTGGCTTTGTCCGCTTTGAAGCTTCCCTTCATTCCATCGAACACTTGTTGCGGCGTAGAATTTTCTTCCGCACGAGCAACACATGAAAATGCAAGGGCCAGCATTAGAGCGAGGCAGATACGATTCGTTTTCATTCCCATATCCAAATCGAACGCGCGAGAGGCATTGGCCGCTTTAGTTCATCCATATAGATCGTCCCGCCGATGAGTAAACGCCGGCACCCGCTTTCGAGTTTCGGTGATCGACTCGCTCGAGATTTCCGCCTGAATTAATTCCTCCCGGTCGCCACTCGCGCTTGCCAGAATTTTACCGGACGGATCGATAATCAACGAGCCGCCGCACAAGGTTACGCCGTCATCGGTCCCGACGCGGTTGGCGATGATGACGTAACTCTGATTCTCAACCGCGCGCGCCAGAGCAAGGATTCGCAAATGTTCCGCGCGGACGGTTGGCCATGCCGATGAATTCACGATCACGTTCGCCGCGTGCTTCACCGCCAGGGCACGCGCCATCTCGGGAAAACGCAGATCGTAGCAGATACTCAGACCGATATTGAAATCGCCGACCTTGCGGATGACAAACTCGTTTCCGGCCGAAAAACAGACCCGTTCGTCCAACGGCGCAGCCGTGACCAAATGCATTTTGCGATACTTGCCGAGCACATTCCCGCGCGAATCGACAAAAACTTGCGCGTTAAAAATCGAATCGCCGTCGCGATCCGAAATTCCGGCAACGATCGCGATCGACTTTTCTTTCGCGATTTTTTGCAGTTCTGGAACGGCGCCATCACTCCAGCGACGCGCCTGTTTTTGAATTACCGGCATTGAATAGCCGATGTCGACCATTTCCGGGAAAACGATCAGTTCAGCGCCGGAGTTTTTCGCGCGCATCGCGAAGTCGCGGAGCTTGCCCATGTTTGCGGCGAAATTCCCGAGTTCGCAGGAAATCTGAGCGGCCGCGACTTTCATCAAGTTAAGGTAGGGGCGATTGACCTCAATCGCCATGGTGGGTCGGTGACCCGCCTCTACCTCAAATTCCGATCCAACGTGCCGATCTTGCGGATGTCCGGCCATTTCCAAGCTGCGCCTAGGACGACCAAAATTGTCCCGATCCCTCCGCCAACTACGGAGATCACCGGACCGAACAACGCCGCGGTCAATCCCGATTCAAGTGCGCCAAACTCGTTCGAAGTCCCAATGAAAATATTGTTCACCGACGAAACTCGGCCGCGCATGTGATCCGGTGTTACTAACTGCACAATCGAGCCGCGGATGATCACGCTTACGCTGTCGACAGCGCCGGCAATGAAAAGCATGAGCAGCGAAAGCCAGAATGCTTTCGATAATCCGAAGACGATTGTCGCAATTCCAAATCCGGCGACGCACCACAGCAGGGTCCGGCCTGCCTGACGCATAGGTGGCAAGTACGCGACCAATAGCGCCATCACAAATGCACCGATCGCCGGCCCGGCCCGCATCCACCCGAGGCCCGACCGGCCCACAATGCAATATCTGGTCGGCAAAAATTGGCAGCAATGCAACCGATCCGCCTAACAACACTGCGAAAAGGTCGAGCGTGATCGTAGCGAGGATGACTTTCTTGCTGAAAACAAATTTCGCGCCTGCGGCAAGGCTCTTCCAGGTGCTTTCCTCTTTGCGTTCGGCCGCTTTCTTCGCGCGCGGAATCGGCAGCACCAAAAAGAAAAACAACGTCGAGGTAATCGCATCGATTGCATAGACGATCGGAAAACCCTGGCGGGCTACGACAAAACCGCTAAGCGCCGGACCGACAACCGATCCAATTTGGAACACGCTGCTGTTCCATGTCACTGCGTTCGAAAACGCATCGCGCGGGACCAACGTTGGAAAAAATGAGCTTCGCGCCGCCCACGAAAACGTCCGGGCAATCGCGCCGACAAACAGCAAAAGATAAATCAGGGGAATTGACGCGTCGTCGAAATGAAACGTTTGCTGATGTTGCTCGAACACACCTGCGATTGCGCTCAGCCCACGATTGCACGTTTGGAGGATCGAAAGTTGAGGGATGTTTAAGTGTTGCCAGGAAACAAACGCCAACAGCGCGGAAGTGATCGCGCTGAAAATCTGCGCCACCAGAATGATGTGTTTGCGGCTCAGCCGATCGGCCAGGTGACCAGCCGGCAGGGAAAACCCAACGATTGGGACCGCAAACACCAAACCAACAAGTCCAAGCGCCGTCGCCGAATGAGTGCGGCGATAAATTTCCCATTCCACCGCGACAGCCAGCATTTGCCGGCCAATGATCGACAACAAATTGCCCGTCGTGAAAAATCGGTATCCGCGCGAGCGAAATGCCGCGTAGGGATCGTGCCTTGGCGCCGGCGGAATGACCGCGCCAGAAATTGCCGGCTTGTCGCCGATCGGCGGTTCGTATTCGTTAGGCATGCTCGAGCGCGCCGTTCGCAATCGTGCACGCTTGCGTGAGTTTAGAGTCGACCCGGCAAGCCGCAACCGCCAAGGCATCGAAGGTGTAGTCCTGAACAACCGAAAGAATCGTTTGTCATTCGGGCTTAATTCGTCATCCTTCATTCTCCGTTCTTCATTCTCGATTCGATTATGTCAGAAGTCAGTGCACCACCAAAGCCGGCGTCCGCCTCACAATGGACGCGGCTAAATCCCTTTCCCGGAAAATTGATCGTCAATCGTCGGCTCAGCACCGACGAATCGGAAAAGGACACCCGGCATTTCGAGATCGATCTGACCAATTGGGGACTCAGCTTTGAGCCTGGCGAC
This sequence comes from uncultured Verrucomicrobiae bacterium, assembly GCA_963800015.1. Classification (GTDB taxonomy): domain Bacteria; phylum Verrucomicrobiota; class Verrucomicrobiia; order Chthoniobacterales; family UBA10450; genus AV40. Next base: position 337,578 of record CAWCZE010000010.1, read on the forward strand.
TCAGTGGCGGTTTATCCGACCAACGATCCGACGCTGGTCGACGATATCATTCGCGCGCTTGGCGCCAAAGGCGACGAGCCAGTCATCGCAGCCAAAGTGCAAAAACCATTGCGTGACGCATTGCTGAAGGATTTTTCGATTACCCAGCCCACGCCAAAATTCCTGAAAGCGATCGCCGAACGCGCGTCGGCCGCGCCGATGTTGAAGGAATTGCTGCATCCGGAACGCAAAGGCGATCTCGATAATTATTTGTGGGGCGCGGAAGTGATCGACTTTCTTGATGGATCATCCGTCCGCAAAATTCACACCCGAAGAATTTGTTGGGCTGCTTACGAAATTGCAGCCGCGTCTGTATTCCGTCGCTTCGAGTCTCAAAGTTTTTCCCGATCGCGTGCACTTTATTGTGGATGTGGTGAAGTACGAAAGCCGCGGGCGCGTGCGCAAAGGCGTTTGTTCGTCGTTCATGGCCGAGCGTGCGGACGATGTTCCGGTGCCGGTTTATCCGAGCTCCGCGAAGCATTTCCACATGCCGGAAGACGGAAACATTCCGCTGATCATGGTCGGTCCGGGAACTGGCATCGCGCCGTTCCGCGCATTTTTGCAGGAACGTCAGTCGCGGGGAGACAAAGGAAAGAACTGGCTATTCTTCGGCGCCCAGCGCGAGAAATGTGACTACGCGTATCGCGAGGATTTCCATCAAATGAAACAGGACGGAATCCTCACCCGGATGGATTGCGCGTTCTCACGTGATCAGGAGCACAAGATTTACGTGCAACATCGGATGCTGGAAAACGCCGCCGAGATCTGGAAGTGGATCGACAGCGAAGGCGCGCAGTTTTTCGTTTGCGGGGACGCCAAACGAATGGCCAAGGACGTCGATGCAGCGCTACGAAAAATCGTGCAGGACCACGGGGGCAAGTCGCCCGAAGAAGCGAGTGAATACGTCGAAAAACTCAAGGCCGACAAGCGCTACAAGCGCGACGTGTATTAAGCGTTCGAGAAATCAGGGTTCGCGCTAATCCGGAAATCTCAAACAACCCAAGATTTTCGAGCGAATTAACCGATTCGCCTTGAGCGATGCGGCATATTGGTTCCGTGCAACGCGTGATGTTCGATCCAGTAAGTCAGCTCCGCTTTCCACTGACCTGTGTACGCTTCCATGTTCCAGCCGAACTCACTGTCCGGCGCAGCGCGGAAACGATTCGGGCTGAGTCGCTGGCGCCGGCCCGAGTTTTCCGACCAGAAAAACTTTGTGCCTGGCCTGTAAAACATGCTGTGCGCGCGAGATTAATTCCGGCACCGGATCTGGTTCAGCGAGCGTTTGCTTGATCAAATCCCATCGATGCAACGCGAGATCGCCGATCGGCGGCAGCGTCACCCAATTTGTCTGGCCATGATAGTACCGTTGGAAACTGATGCCGTACAATGGCGAAGTCACGATGATGAGGTCGTCCGCGCCGGCCCGTTCGACGAGCATTGCCGCAATTTGGTCGCAGCTCGTCATTCGCATTTGCGCGCGGGCAAACAATGGCCGAAGCGATGTCGCAGCTACAATCACGGCGAGACAAAGACTGATCGCGCGAATCACTGCGCGTTGCGAAACCGCGTTCCAAACAATGTTCGCGCAGAGTGCTCCGATTCCAATAACCGCCAGAAAATAACGCGGGAAAACCAAATACTTTGCTGCGCCAAGGAATCCGATGGTGACGCCGACAGCCAAAAACAAAACGGTAGCGGCAAAAATCAGTCGATCGCGCTCGATGCTTTCCGTTCCCAAATGCCGAACAGAACGCGATGAGCGCAACGACTACGAGCGGCGACAAGTGCAATCCAAACCCATTCCGAAAACGCACCGGAGCTGGCGATCGCATCCCGCCCGACGGCGACAATGCCTGCGAAATTATTCTGGCTGGCGAGAATCTTCGACCAATCTGCCGTCGCTTTCATAATCGGCAGGTAAGGCAGCAGCGAAAGCGCGGCGACAGCGCCGATCGTCAACAGCAGATAAATTTTTGACCAGGCGCGATTTTTCCACAGCACAACAGCTGCGCCGCAAATAATGGCGAATAGAATGAGCGCGTTAGTGAAATTGGATTGAACGCTCAGCACTGCTGCGACGAATGCGCAGGTAATCACGATCTTGTTGGAAGCGCCGCCAAAAGTGATCCGCGCGATAAATCGCGAACGCGAGCACGATCCAAATCAGACCGAAGCCATACGGACGAAGCGAGTCTCCGATTTCGAGCGTCAGCGGATTGAAAGCAAATAGCACCAGCGGCCAAACCGGCGCTGAGTTGTCGATTCGATAGCTCGCGAACCACAAACAACCGACGAGAACCAGTCCAATCAGCAAACCAAGGGCACGCAGCGCAAGATCACTCTCCCCGAAAAAGCCATGCCATGCGCGAAGAATGAGGAAATATGCCGCTGGAAATGGATCGAACTTCAGCGACTGCCAAAATTCAGAGAACGTGGATTTTGTCGCCAACCCCAGGCTGCTGACTTCGTCGCGCCAAAGCGGTCCGGCATGAAAAAAGAAAACCAGATGCGCCACGATCAAAGCGATCGTTAGCAGGATCGCGATCGCGAATTCGAGGCGTTTCATGCCGATCGCGCTCGAATCGCACCGAAAATTCCGTAAACGCAGATTGCAGCAGAGATGATCGATATCAGCCCGCCGGCAACCAGCCACCATGGCCGGTAAATCAACGTCAATCGTCCGTGTGCACCTGCCGGAACTTCGATGATGGGAAACAATCCGCGATACGAAACGACCGGAAACGCAGTGTTTCCCATGCTTGCGTGGTAACCGCGAAAGTACGGCCGCGAAAAAGTCAGCAGCGCGTTCCTACCGCCGGCTGGAACGTCGACATCCAGCGCAATGTGATTTCGTGAATCGTCGACATTCGAAATTTTCGCGGTCGCGAATTCTTTTTCCGCCTCAGTGTCGATCGATTCGACTGAACGGACCGGGCCTAGCGGTGGACCGTTCGATGAAAGACGCGGCCGTCGTTGCTTGAGAATTCGAGCTGCCAGTTTGCGGCAGTCGGCTGGACCTCCACTTCGTGAGCGATGACGATTCCGTCCACTCCAAGCTGCTCCAAAATTCCGCCCGGACCTGATTGGTTCTCGACCAGATATTTTCCCATGTCGCCGTCGATTTCGCCGTGAATGAAAAACTTGAACTCACGCGCGACTCCGGCGGCGAGGATCGGGCTGTAGCCGTTGATGAAACGGAGTTGAGCCCACATCGAAGTGCTGCCCGGCCGCGCGACTTCGCCCACCGGCCCGTCTCTGTATTCGCGCCGATAGGCCGCCTCCGCCGGAGAGTAAACCGCAAAGATAGAGGCGATTGCGGTCCAGCGGTTCAGGCTTCGTTAGATCTTGGGAAAAATTGTATTTGGGAACGCCGCAGTTCGGCGGAATGCAGATGATAAGTCGCGAGCAAGACTGCGAAGGTGGCAACGGGCGGCATCCACTCGCGCACTTTCGCGATCGGCAGAAATACTTCGAACAACGCCCAGACCGCTGCGGCTTCAAAATAAATCCAGGTGACAGGCGCACCGTAAGCGCCGCCGAGATTGAAGATCGACATCGGGATCATGATCACGAGCAAGAGAAGAAACGCGGTCGAGCCCGTGGCCAAACGCGGCCGAATTCGCAACGACTTCAGCGGCACAGAGTGCGAGAACCAAATGAAAAAATGGCAGCCAGCGAAAACTCCAACGAAACAAGCCCGCGGTCGGAACCATGCAGAGGACGAGCAGAATGACGAGAAGAATGAGCTCCCATTTCATTCGACGAATTAAGAGTCGCGGCCTGCCAGAGAAATCCGGCGACCAGCGCCGCCGGCGCGGCCAGACCGCAGGCAAGTTCGGTTCCAGTGTGCGGAAGATAACGGGTGGAAAAATCGGCCCAGTTCACTGTCCAACAGGGCAAAGCCAAGGCCGGGCAAGCGCTCGCCACGGCACGATCCACTGCAAATGCCCGCTTGCCGAATGCAACGATCGAGCAGAACCCTGGACGTAATCGAAAATTGCCAACCAGGCTGGCGCCGACAATCCGAAACCAAGCGCAGCACCGAACAGCATCGGCAGGATTGAAAACAATGTGGGAGCGGCCTCAGCGCCGCGATTCCGCCGACCTGACCCAAAGTTGGGACGCTGAGGTCCCTCCCACATTGTCTTGATCACAAGCCACGCGATCAAAAGCACCAACATCACGACCGTGTATGGAAATCCGCCGGTCACGAGCAGATACACAAACGGCGCCGGCCAAAGAAATCGCCAGCCGCTCCGTTGTCGATCCAGCGCGCGCTCCAGTCCCCACCACGCCCACGGCAACCAGGTGAACGCGCCGAGCGCGCCGAACCAATCGGTCGCGCCCCAGCAAATGATCCAGCCATTCAGCGCCGCGATCAGCGCAACGAAGATCGACAATGGAAACGAAAGTTTCCGATCGCGCGCCGAGCAAAAACGCGCCGGCAGCGAGAACAAACAGATGGGTGATGGAAAGTGCGGCGGCCTGTTGCGGAAACGTCAGCGGAAATTTCCAGATCAGAACGACGGCGGCATTTACAAAAATGGAAAACGTTCCGTATTGAAATTCGCCGGCCAGATTGTTGCAGACCCAGGAATACGGACTCAGCAGCGGCAGATGACCTTCGCTCCAACTCCGCGCGACATCCGCAAAAACCGGGAGGATCGACAATTCGTAATCATCGTTCCAAAAAATCAGCGGATCGTGCCAGAGAAGAAGAAGCGAAAACGCGACGACAATCAGGCCGGCGATCAACGCGCCGAGAATTCGAACGCAGTGAGCGCAGTCGGGCATTGACGAACACAGATAACGCCGAACGCCGAACGTCCAACGCTCAACGTCGCATGAAGCAGTCATGCGATTTCTATTTCTTTGTTCGCCACTCGACAATCTGTTCGAATGGCGTCGACGTTCGACGTTTTCTTCTATAAGACCACCGGCTTTCCTTCGGTCATGACGAGGACCTTGTCTTCGATTCCATGAACGCGGGCCGATGCGCGCAAACGTTCGAGCGGTTCTTCGAGCGGCTCGAAACCGAGCCGAAAAGTTCCATAATGCATCGGCACCAGGGTTTTCGCTTTGAGTTCCATAAACGCGCGCACCGCTTCTTCGGGATTCATGTGCACTTCGCGCGCGAGCGGCGGATCGTAAGCGCCGATCGGCAAGAGCGCGATCTCGATATTGTGACGTTCGCCGATTTCCTTGAACCCTCGAAATATGCGGTGTCGCCGCAATGAAAAACCGAACGACCATCCGCGCCAATGACGAAGCCTCCAAATCCGCGATGCGTATCGGCCAGAAACCGCGCGCCCCAGTGATGCGCAGGCGTGAGCGAAACTTGCAACGGGCCAAGCTCGACCGTCTGCCATTCATCGAGCTCGTGCACAATGTTGAACCCAAGTCGATGGACCAAACGCCCGACGCCGACCGGAACAACAATCGGTTGATCGGCCGCAATCGCCGCAAGCGTTCGCCGATCGAGATGATCGAAATGCGCGTGGGTCACGAGAACGAAATCAATCGACGGCAAATGATGAATGTGAAATCCGGGTTCCTTCAGTCGCTTGATCACGCTCAGCCACATCGACCAAATCGGATCGATCAGAACGTTGGCTTCGTGGGTTTGAATCAAAAACGAGGCGTGCCCGATCCAGGTAATGCAAATTTGGCCCGGCTGGACTTTGGGGAAGAGCGGGCGCGCGTTTCGAGCGCCCGAACGTTTGGTAAAAAGCGACGGAATCCAGACGCTGGTGATGAAGTTGCGCTTGGTCCAATCGCTGCCCGGACGAAGTTTTACCCGCTTTGATTTCTTCGCGCCGGTCTCCTGTCCGTGGCGAACGATCTTCCGCTTTCTCGAAAAAGGATTCGGCACTGAGCCGCACCATATAAGTCGTAAGCGGCCGAATCAAACCGCCCGGTCGTACCTAAACATTCAACATTTCGATTTTGACCTTGGCCGAATGTTGAATGTTTAGGTTCGACCCCAGAACAGGCGCAGCGCGGGCAAGCGGGCCGAGAGGCGGGAGCGGCGGGGGAAGACAGACGAAAACCCCATACCGGCGTTGCGGATTTGGCCGCGGATCGCGGTCGACATCGATCTCGTGGAAATTGCGAAAAAGCGGGTCGTCACCGAAAAATGCGCCGGGAAAATTACGCTCGACGAATTTACGCTGCGGCGAATTTGGCGGGAAATCGTGCACGAACACCGCGCACGGTTTTCCGGATCGCAAAAGATCGATCGCCAGGTTCAGCGCGCGAAAATCTTTCGGGCCATCGATGAGAACCGCATCGCCACTCTTGCAATTGTTCCGGCAAAATTTCCCGGGAATCACCGTAGAGAAGTTCGACGTTGCGTTCGTTTTTCAATTTCGCTTCGGCGGCCGGAGCGTTCTCGGATTCGCGCTCGTACTCGATGCTCACAATTCGCGACTCGGGAAAACAGCGGGCCAAGAATGAGCGTGCTCTTGCCCCGGGCGCGACCGGACTCGAGAATTTGTTTCGGGGCGAAAGGTTTGACCGCAGCATAAAACAAAAACATTTCGCTCTCCCAAATTCCGCCAAACCCGGCTTCAGGCGGAATTTGGGCGATGATGTTGCGATAATCGGGCAACAAATCATTCGCGCCGTCTAGCGACGTGCGATTTGGTAAGCAGCGGCTTCTGACGTGTCATGTCGAGAGAATCAGACACGTCGCAAATCGATCATTTTGACAGCAACTGCACGACGAAATATCGAAGGTGGATCGACTCGCCGAGCTCGATGTTAATGTCAGAGCGGTGGCCGCCTTACGTGCGTCGCACGCGTCGCGGCAGATTTAACTGGCATGTCGATTGAAACTTCGCCATTTGACGAGCGCGCCTGTTTCATCGCTGGCGCGGCGAAATCGGGAACAACGCTGCTGGTGTCGCTGCTCGACAGTCATCCCGAATTGCTGGTGATGCCGCAGGACACCGCCTATTTCCCGACCGTGTTGACGAAATATCGGGATCGCGGCCGGCGGGCTCAGTTCGATTATCTCACCAAGGAATCGTGGACCAATGTCTTGTTCGGCTTTCAGGCGATGCGTGGCCGGCAGGATTACGCCGATTTTCCGAAACAAAAATTTCTCGAAACATTCGAGCGAGTTGCGTTCGATCCGGCCAACGAATCGCGCGATTTGCTGGTGCTCATGATGGAGGCTTACGCCGAAGTGGTCGGAGTGTTGCCTGACCGCGTGAAGCGGTGGGTGGAAAAAACTCCCGCGAACCGCAATTATGTTCCTGAAATCTTCAGCCGGTTCCCCAAAGCGAAGCTTCTTTTAACAATGCGCGATCCTCGAGCGTTGCTTTCGGCGCAAATCGCGCTGGAGCAACTCGGAAGACGAGAAGGTTTTCGGTTTACTACGTCGTCGCGCACTGGCGGGCGGCGGCCAAGCTTGCGCGAAAAATTCGGCGCAACGAAATGCCGGGATTTGTCGTGGGTTACGAAGACCTCGCGCTCGATCCGAAAGCGTCGATGCAAAAGGTCTGCAATTATCTTGAGATTACTTTTGATCCGCGAAATCGTGCTGAATCCCACGAAAGTCGGGCGCTCGTGGGGCGGAAATTCCGCAGCCGGCACTCGGTTCTCCGAAATCAGCACGGAACCAGTCACGCGTTGGAAAACTGAATTACAGCGAAGACGAAATTGGCTGGGTCGAATGGCATTGTCGCGATTTGATGCCGGAGTTCGGCTACGAACCGCGACTGAAGCGAAGTTCGCTCCGCTACTTCATGAAGCCGATTCGCGGCGAACGGCCGAAAGAATTTCTCAAGTCGCGCGTATATTCTTTGCGAGATCGAGTCAGTCAAGACTTGATCGCGCAGGCGATTTCGGATTTCAGTTCCCACACGCAATGAGGGTTTTAAGGATAATCGTTCCGATCGTTTTAGTCAGTGCAACAGCGTTCGGGTTTGAATCGCGACTGCCGTTCAAGACAATCTTCAAAGGCGAACCGCAATTCCATCGACTGGTTTCGCTGGCAAAGGAGAACAATTGGAAATCGCTGCCGATCGGCGAGCGGACAGCTGCGGTCGGTCAGGCACTGACCGGAACGCGCTACAAATCCTACACCTTGGAGATCGACAACCGAATCGAATCGCCGTCGGTGAATTTCACCGGACTGGATTGCTGGACGTTTTTTGAAACCTCTCTGGCGTTTGCCCGAATGCTGAACGAGCCGGAGGAAAACTGGACGCCGGAGAATTTTCTCCATTACATCGAGCTCGATCGTTATCGCGGCGGCGTTTGCACCGGCGAATATCTGTCACGTCTGCATTATTTGGAGGATTGGCTTTACGACAACAACTCGCCGCGGCCTGGTGGAAGATCTGACCACAAAACTTGGCGGGGACAGCGTTCCCCATGCTGCCCACGAAATGACCGCAGGTTGGCGGCATTATCGTTATCTCGCGGCAAACAAATCGTTGCTCGGTCCGCTCGGGCGAATGGAAGCGAACGTTTCCAGCCGGCCGCTTTATCAAATTCCCAAGAGCCGCGTCGCCAAGATCGAGCCGAAACTGCAAAGCGGCGACATTATCGGAATCGTTTCGCACGATGGCCGATTGTATTCGACGTCGCACGTCGGACTGGCCTTGCGGACAAGCGATGGCGTTTTGCATTTCATGCACGCGTCAGCTCCGCACAATTACGATCGCGTTCTGGTTGATTCGCGGCTTGTCGACTTATCTGCAGCACCTATCGCAGCGACACCGGAATCATGGTGGCGCGACCATTGAAATAATTCGTGCTGTTTAGGCGACCTGCCGATGGCACGTTTAGGCGGTTGTTCCCGGCCCTGATCTCTGGCAGCATCGAGGCCGGCAATGAAGAGCTTTTTGTCGTAATCATGGGGACTGTTTGGTCGGTGGTAATTGCAACAGATACCGGAGTTCGCACCTTGCCTCCGATTTTTGGCTTGGGAGCGCTTCCTTCATCGGCGGTGGGGCACTGGCAGAATCTGAATTGTGACCGAAACTGCCGCTGAAATGTGGCCCGCCGAGCTGATATGAAAGCCTTGTGCGTCGTCGAACACGGGAACGCTCCGAGCACGCGATTGCGTTTGCGCGATTGTCTCGAGCATTATCAACAACTCGGAGTCGAGACTACGGTCCTGCCGGCGCGGCGTTCCAGCCTCGGCCGACCGGCTCCGGGTTTTGAGGGAAGCGGCCAGGCACGATGTCGTTGTTCTGTTCAAGACGATTGGCTTCAACGGATTTGAACTAAGCCTGTTGCAACGGGCGAACCGGCGCATCATTTTCGATTTTGACGACGCAGTGATGTTTCGGGAGCAGAAACATCGGCGCCCGCTCCGCGCGAAAACGTTCAAGAAATTTTTGCGAACGGTGCGCCATTGCGAAGCGGTGGTCGCCGGCAATGATTTTCTAGCTTCGTTTGCGGAAGCTTGCGGACGACACGCAGTCATTCTTCCGACTTCGATCGATCTGAAGAATTATAAATTCAAACAGAACCATGACGGCCTCGGCCTAACCATCGGCTGGCTCGGGCTGAGCGATGGACTGCCGTACTTGCGCCACATCCATCCGGCGCTCCAGGAATTGAGCGCGCGCTTTCCCGGATTGAAATTGAAAGTCATCAGCGACAAACCGCTTCAGCTCGATGGCGTTCGGATTGAAAACGCGCCCTGGCGCCTCGAAACCGAGCAGTCGCACCTTGCCAGTTTCGACATTGGCATCATGCCGCTGTGGGATTCGGTTTGGACCCGCGGCAAATGCGGCTACAAGATTTTGCAATACATGGGCGTGGGTACCGCCGTGGTCGCGTCCGACGTCGGCGTAAACGGCCAGATTATCACCCATGGCGAAAACGGTTTTCTGGCGCGCAGCACTCAAGATTGGGTGGACACGCTCGGGAGCTTGATCGCAAATGCGGACCAACGAAAATCCTTCGGAATTCGCGGACGAGAGTTGATCGAGCAACGCTATTCACTCGAAACCTTCGCCCGGGGTTATGTCAAAGTTTTGCGCGAAGTCGCGCGACTTCCGGCCGATTCGCCCTCGCTGATTACTCGAAGCGCATTTCACCGGTGGAATTTCAGCAGTCGCGCTCGCGAACTTTCCGGCGGCGATGCGATCGTCATTTCAGTGCCGAAAAGCGGGCGAACCTGGGTCCGAACTTTTCTCTGCGCGTATTTCTGCAAGCGCGCCGGACGTCCGTTTACTCTCCGTCCCGATCACTACCACGATCCAACCATTCCACGGCTCATTTTCTCGCACGATTTCGCCGAACAACGAATGAAAGGCAGAGTCTGGGACCGGATCCGCGGCAAATATCTTGTGCCGGCGAGAGAATTGGCCCGGGCTCGCGTGATTCTGCTCGTTCGCGATCCACGGGACGCGTTTGTGTCGCTTTACATGCAACTGGTCCATCGCACTCGTGAAACGCCACAGCAGATCAAGGAAAAGAAAGTGGGCGATCTCATGCGCGATCGGCGTTACGGCATCATGTCGATCATCAAGACCATGAACGACTGGTTCGCCGAGTTTGGGCGTCACAAGAATTTCACCTTGTTGCATTACGAATCGTTGCGGACCGCTCCAGAACAGAACTTTCGCGCGATTCTGGCCACGCTCGGAGAAACGTCACCCGATCCGGATGCGTTTAAACACGCTCTCGAGTTTTCCGATTTTGCGAACATGCAGCGACTGGAAACGTCCGGAGTGTTCGATTCGAAAATTTTGCGATCGACGGACCTGCGGAACCCGGAGGCGTTTAAAGTCCGTCGCGGAAAAGTCGGCGGTTATCGCGACTATCTGTCGCCGGAAGACCAGGCCTTCGCTGCCGAGGCGCTCAAACATTTGGACGCGCGGTTTGGTTACACTGCCTGACCGTCTTTAATGAAGCCGCCCGTAATTATTATCGGCGCGCACCGTTCGGGAACCAGCGCCACCGCGCGCGCGCTCGAACTTGTCGGTTTGCAAATCGGCCAGCGCCTCGACAGCCATCGCGAGTCCAAAGCCCTGCAGCAGTTGCACGACGAATATCTTCAGGGTGTCGGTGCCTCCTGGCATAATCCAAAGCCATTCCTGGATCACATCCGAACGCCGGAAGGCCGGCACGATTGCGTGAAGTATTTGCGATCAAAGGTCGATTCAGATTTCGGCAGGATTTTCGGATATCGAAACAATCCGAAAGGTTGGTGGCTTCGGTTGCGGTTGAAATCTGGTGCGTCGTGGGGCTGGAAAGAACCGCGGACGACGTTGTTCGCTCCGGCCTGGCTCGAAATCTTTCCAAACGCGCGAATTGTGCACGTGATTCGCGACCCGTTAGCCGCCGGTGAAAGTATTCGCGAGCGGGAATTAAAATTCCAGGCGGCGGGCGATCCAGCAACTCCGAACCTCAGCGACGTGAATTATTGCCGCGAACTAGTTGAACTTTATCTCCGCGCCGGAGAAGAGGTCGCTAACTCGCCCCACTACCAACGACTTCAATTTGAGGAATTACAAAACAATCCGCCGGCGATGCTCGAAGAGTTGGCAAGGTTTTGCGGATTAAAACCTGACACCGGCGAACTCGCCGCTGCTGCGGCCAGTATTCGCCCCGCTCGTGTTCGATCAACGTCTTGAGTTGTTCGCCCACCGAGGCGGGCGATTGAGGACAATCGCCCTACTATTTCACGTGCATCGCGTCTTCCCACCGGATCGCGGCGCGCAATAATTCGGTCAAGCGAAGTAACGCCGAACTTCTCTTTTGCTCGAGCGCAGTACGCTTGAACGGTCTTCAGACTCAGCCGCAGATCTTCTGCAATCTGCGACGGCGTTCGCCCTTGTCCCAACAACCGGAAGATCTCCAATTCACGATCGCTCAGGCGCTCGACTGGTTCGGCGGCCGCAGTCTTGCGCGAGCTCATTCGCTTGGCCATGGAATTGACCACGCGATCGCTGACGTAAACGTCGCCTTCGAGCACTCGGCGGATCGCAGTGAGAACATTTTTGGTTGTTTCCCGCTTCATCACGTATCCGCGCGCGCCGGCATGCAACGCGCGCTCGGCATAAAGCGCCTCGTCGTGCATCGATATCACGATCACCGCCAGTTCAGGAAACTGGCTCTTCAACGTTTTCACCAGCTCCAGACCCGACTCGTTTTTCAGCGAGATATCGACGAGGACGACATCCGGTTGAATGGCTTGAATCCCGGAGATCGCACTGGCGGAGTCCTCGGCTTCTCCGGCCAGGCTCATATCGGTCTGCTGATTAATGAGATTGCCGAGCCCTTCCCGAACCAGAGGATGATCGTCCACGATAAAAACCCGGTGAGTTCTGGCGCCGCCGTTACTGTTTTTTGGTTTCATGTTGTGAGGTTAATCCGCGCTCAATCTACATATGACTACTGTTCCGCCGCTGCGGTTACGCTGAACAGAAAATTTTCCGCCGACCAACCCTGCGCCATGCGCCATGAGACGTAATCCCAAGCCCGGCGGTTCAGGCAATTTTTCGGGAAAACCTTTCCCGTCATCCGATACCGCCAACGTGAGCCGGTGACCTTTGCGGTCGAGTTCAATATCGATCTTCGTTGCCTGCGCATGTTTCACCGCATTGGTGGTGGCTTCTTGGGCGATGTGGTAAAGCTGGGTGGCAGTTGTCGAATCGCGCACCCGCACCGCGTCGTCCCCATGAAAAGTGCAGACAACTCCAAATCGCTCGCTCACGTTCTCGGCCAATCCCTGCAACGCCACGCTAAGTCCGTCGGCTTCCAATTCCGGCGAAAAGAATCCTCGGGCCAGATTTCGGGTGAGATCGATGCCTTCCTCCAAATAACGCACCACTTTGTCAGCGTCGGGAACTTCCGTCGCTGAACGGCTCGCCAATTTTTCCCGCAAAACCTGGGCGGCCAAGGCAGTTCCAGTCAAATGTTGACCAACAGTGTCGTGTAAACTTTGTCCCAAACGCCGGCGCTCGCGATCTGCGATCTCGGCGATTTCGATGTCGAGCCGTTCGCGCTCGGCCATTTCGCGCTGCAACGCAGTCGTGCGATCCCGCACCCGCTGATCGAGTTCGCGAAGCAGAGTGCACAATTTATAAAGAACGATGGTAAAGGCGAAGTAAGACGCGACCGCCATTATCGCATTCCAAATCCTCACCGCAGGAATACCGGCCGCCAAATCGGAAACCACCCACACCACCACGCTCGTCGTGGCGATAAATAGTCCAAAGACCAGTCCGACAAACCACGTCCCGAGGGAAATTGGCACGAGATAAAACAGTGAGAGCGACCGTTCGTATCCAGTTTCAAAATCGATGTAGCCGATGATGCAGACCAAAACCAACGAGACGATCGCCATGGTGGCGCGGCCCACCGGCAGCACTCCGCCACGCGGCTTCCCAAGAAACTTGCTCGCGCGGCTGGCCAGCAGACTATCGCTATAGGTTTGCATCTACCTCACGCTCGAAAGCGGCAGAGATTGGAACAAACTTGCATTTCTACGCTCGATTTATCCATCGATAATTTGCGCCGGGCCTGACCGCACAGTATCTTCAGAAACGGGGGCGCACTGGTTTCGACTCATCGTTGGAAGCGCAGGCGGCATGTCGAGGATGGTTCGTTGGCCTCGTTAAAAACCGGACCAAAACAAATAAACGCAGATCACGAAGATCTCGCTCTCGCGGCTTAATTGACCGTGACGTTTTCGCAGCGACGCCTGCTAGCGGCGGAAACGGGGACAGCAGGCTGGCGAATCGGCGGAGCGACCGCGCCTGATTCGCAAGATCGAATTCGCGGACGCTCGGAAGCTGGCAGCGAGCCGGTGCGACGTCAGCTTCTCAGACTTTTACACCGGATAAACATGTAGATGTGTGCGTGGATAGCGACGAGGACAGGGGTTCAACTCCCCTCGCCTCCAGCCCCGAAACCGTTCGGGGCTGTCCGCCGGGATTCTGTGAAGGCGGATAGGGTTTGGCTTGTCTTTTCCACTACGAAGCGCTCTTCTGGCTCAGGCTTATCCCTCTCTGATTTTCCGCAAAATAAAGCTTCACAACAAATCAGCTGTGTTCTATAAAAACTATAACAACAATAATTACTGCCCGTCTCTCGATCCATGAATCTGCCGTCGCTCGCTAAAATTGGTTATCATTGCGCTCTTCTTTCCGCCTGCGTCACTCTGAGCTGTCGCCCTCAGCAGACAGTCCTGGTCGCGCCCGGCGAAGATGAACTGGTCGTCCTCAACGGTTGCGTCGTTTCCGCCTGCAATTATTTGGCCGCAATCAAGACTCAACACTCCTTGGACAAGAATTTCTGGGCGAAGATTCTCCTTGTTCGTTACGGCAATCACCCGGCCGGTCATGCCTATTGCGTTTGGGAAACCGACGGTACGATTTACGGCTACGATCGTAATGCGGGTTCGTTCCCGATTCCGGTTTACACCCAAGACGCTCGCGCAATCGCGATCGTTCTGTCTCAGGAACTCGGAAAAGTTCTTCACGAAAATCTTTCCGTGGAGCGCGCGGAATTCGTCGAATCGCAGAAGGCCGAACTCGCTAAGTTCTAATCGCGAGCGGCCCAACGAGGGAGCGGCATCGATTCAGATGTGTGCTCTCGAATACAGAGTTAGCGGAACTGCTTGCTCGGGAGGCCGAAAAGCAATCAGGAATCTTGTCGCGCGCTTACCGGCGCGCCGCGCGGAGCGCATTCCTTTGGCCCGAACAAGTTTCCGATTTGATTGAGCAAAACCGGCCGCTCACCGAACTTCGCTCGATCGGACCATTCATCAGCAAGCGCATCCTGCGTTGGATCGACAAACGACCGAAAGAAAACGCGCGGCCACCGGCGATTCGGCGTGATTTCATCGCGCTGGCGGACGCTCGCGTCTTGCTCGCGAAAAATCCGAACTGGGCGAAACAGCTGCGCGGCGACTTGCAGATGCATACTCGCTACAGCGACGGTTCCGGCACGATCGCAGCGATGGCCGAAGCCGCGCGCCAACGAAATTACGAATACATCGGGATCACCGACCATTCGAAGGGATTGAAAATCGCCGGCGGCATCGACGAAAAGCGTTTGGCCAAACAGGCGAGCGAAATCGACCGGATCAATCGATCCTCAAGCGGTCTGACCGTTCTGGCTTCGATCGAAATGAATTTGAATCCCCGCGGCGAAGGCGACATGGATCCGAAAGCGCTCGCGAAACTCGACATCGTTCTCGGCTCATTCCATTCCGTATTGCGGGTCAAACATGACCAAACCGAAAGATATCTGGCGGCGCTGCGAAATCGCGACGTGCAGATTCTCGGGCATCCTCGCGGCAGGATTTATAATTATCGTTTGGGACTGAAAGCAGATTGGTCGCGGGTATTCGCCGAGGCCGCCAGACTGGATAAAGCGGTCGAGATCGATTGTTATCCTGACCGGCAGGATTTGAATTTGGGTCTGCTCAAAACCGCGCGCGAGGAAGGAACTCGGGTTTCGTTAGGCACGGACGCGCACCATGCCTGGCAACTGGAATTCATTGAGCTGGGTGTTGCCGCCGCGTTGAAAGCGAAAATTCCAACCGGACCGCGTCATCAATTTCCTTCCACTCGCGGAGTTAAAACGCTGGGTTGCAAAAGTTCGCAGACGACGGTGACTATCTAGATTAATCGCCGCCCCTTAATCGCGATTCCAATTAGCTTGACGGCCTTTCGGTTGTTGCTCGGGCCGATTGCTATCGCTGCGGCTTTAACCAATCAGCCGCGGATTACATTCGCCCTGATCCTGATCGCCGGCATGCTCAGCGACATTTTGGACGGAGTGCTCGCGCGCCGATTCGGCGTCGCGCGGCCATGGCTAAGGCGGTTCGATAGCGGGACTGATATTGTTTACTATCTGTGTGTATTGATCGCGACGTGGTGCGTAGCGCCTGACACGGTTATAAAAAGCATCCTGCCTCTATCCTTATTGGCGCTCTCAGAACTCCTTGTGATTCTTTTCAGTTTCGCGCGATTTCGCGCAATGCCCGCTACACACACCTATTTGGCCAAAGCGTATGGCGTTGTCATCTTTGCCGCTTTTTTCGCAATCCTAAGCTTCGGCCTGACTGCGTGGGTGTTCTGGCTCCTCTCAGCGATTGGAATTGCGGCGAACCTGGAAATTCTTTTCATCCTCGCGCTGTCGCCCACAGCTCCGGTCGACGTATTGTCGGTCCTGCACGTTAAATCCAACAAAGGCCCGTAAAAGTTTCGATTATTTTGGAGGTTGTGAATCGCTCCAATTCTTCTTCTGAAACGAAACCCGCCCCGAACCGTGCTCAAAAGCTTCGAAGTGTTCCGGGTTCTGTTGATAGTATTTTTGATGGTAATCTTCCGCCGGCCAGAATTTCATCACCGGCAGAATTTCAGTCACGATCGGCTTCTTAAACTTGCCCGAGTTGGCGAGCTTTTCTTTAGACGATTCGGCGCTCTTTTTCTCATCATCGTTGCCGTAAAAAATCGCCGCGCGATAGCTGGGCCCAATATCGGTAAATTGTCCGTCAGCTTGGGTTGGGTCGATCTGCTTCCAGTAAATATCGAGCAACTGCGCGTAGGAAATTTTCGTCGGATCGTACACAACCTCGAGTGATTCGCGGTATTTTGTTTTTTCCGAGCCCACCAGCTCGTAAGTCGGATTGGGTTCGGTTCCACCGCAATAACCGACCGTCGTTTTGATTACGCCCGGCGCTTTGTCGAACGCCGGCTGAATGCACCAGAAACAGCCGCCGGCGAACACCGCAGTCTTCGGGGTTGAAGCGGAACTTTGGGCTGTCAGCGACGACGGAAAGACCAACGCGAGCCAAAGGACGAGCAACAGAAACCTGTTCATAGTCAGCGTTAGACAACGCTGGAGCTTGGATGCTCATCAGCCGATGGACCAACGTTTTACGAAATCGTCTGATCGCCTATCAACTTGCCGAACTCAGACGACCCAGGGCCAGAGCGCCCAGAGACAATCCGAGGTCGCGCAACGCGATGTCGTAATAGCCAGGAATACTCAGAAGATTCAAGATGATGAGAAGCAGCCAGACGGACACGATGTAAGCGAAAACCCGCGGCTTCAGAGCCACTCCAATTCCGGCGACGATTTCCACCACGCCCACAACCAGCATGAATTGGTGGCCGTGTCCGCCGAGAACATTGTTCGCCATCGGCGACAGGTATTTGTCCCAATCGACCAGGAGATCGAAGAACTTATCGAGCCCTGCGAGAATCGGGGCAACGGTAAAACCAAAACGCAAAATCATGAAGGCCTGTCGGGGCCCGGATGATGTAACAGTTGAGTTTTCCATAGATGTATTCGGTGCTGAGGATTGCTGATTCCAATCGCGCCCGACTGTCCCCAGGCCAGCCAGGTATTGTTCATTCATTATTTCGAACCGGCACTAACGAGATGGGCGTGAAAATATGAGGTCGAATCGCAGCTTCCCGACCGGACAGAGCGGTTGAATCACAACGCAACACTGCCATTTTCATCGCGTGGTAGAACTGGTCCCGCAAACCTACTTTGCCCCGCTCGATCTCGTTGCCGTGTTCGGGCGTGAAGCGCCGCTGCACGTCGACCTCGGCTGTGGCGACGGCGATTTGATTTGCGAACTGGCGAGGAAATTTCCCGAGAAAAATTTCCTGGGCGTTGAGAAACTCGTCGGACGCGTTGCCAAGACCTGTCGAAAATCCGCCGACCTGGAAAATGTTCGAGTGCTCAATGTTGAAAGCGGTTATGCCGTTCGCTACTTGCTGCCGGAAGACTCGGTCGAAACATTTTATTTGTTGTTCCCAGATCCGTGGCCGAAGCGGCGCCATCATCGGAGACGCATTATTACGGCCGATTTTCTCGCAGCTGTTCATCGGGCGCTAAACACCAACGGCATTCTTCACGTCGCGACTGATCAGGAAGATTACTTTCAGCAAATTCACGCGACCGTGGAAGGTCATCGCGGGATACGAATCCGTCGGCGTGAATGGGCATCACCTGCCTTCCACAAAATTCGAGCGCCGGTTTGTCGAAGCAGGTGCGCCGATCTACCGATTGTCGCTGCGGAAAATCTCACCGGTGACATAGGCCTTCGCACGCCACCCGTCGGGACCGAATTCCAATTCCACCGCTCCGGTTTCGTCCTGACGGAACAATTTTATGCCGCTGCCGTGCACGCGGTCGGCCCATTCGTCCGGAATTCGCTCGTGTTGAGGAAAATCGCTGGAGGTCGCGACAATCAATCGAGGTTGGACAGCAGCGAGAAAGGAATCGAGGCCGGATTGCCCCGAATGATGCTGGCCTTTCACCAGAATATCACTTCGCAGATCAAATTTGGAATGAATCAACGCCAGCTCGGTCGCGTAACCGCTGTCGGACATGAACAAGATCTTCGTTTTTTTCGCCGACAGCTGCACGACCAGCGCCTGATCATCGGCCGTTGTCGCCGTGAACTTTGGCGCTGGAAACAACACCTTGGCGGTCACATACGGTCCGATTTTGAATTCATCGCCTCCACTGAGTTGAAGAACTTTCATTCGACGATCGAAAAAATTTTCGCGCAATCTTCTATGAACGACGGAACGATCGGGCGCGGCGTTATCAATCAGAACTCGCGGCAGCAAGTCTTGGAACAGCGGCTCCGCGGCTCCAATGTGAAGCGAATCGCCGTGGCTTAACACCAATCCGTCGACGCGATTTACGCCTGCGAAATGCAGGTAAGGACGAAGAATTCGTTCGTAGTCCCGAGCGCTGCCGCAATCCAGGAGCCAATTCTCGCCCTGAGCGTGAACCTGAACGGCCGCTCCGGCGCCGACATCGAGCACGGTGATTTTCGCGAAGATCGTGTTCGGCCACTCCGGTGTCGCGACATAGTAGTGGCTCGCCGGCAATTGGGCCGACCAATGAACAAACGCGATCACCGCACTGGCGAGCGACCAGTTCGCGTTGTTGAAGATGACTGAGACCGTCACGGCGATCGGTGCGACTAAAATCGAAAGGAGTGCGATGGCCAAAATGAAGAACGCGAGCGGCACCACCAGCAGGTTGGCGAAGATCGAGCTCGGCGTGACCAGGTGAAAATAACCAAGCACCAACGGCAGGGATCCGATCCATGCCGCGAGCGAGACTGAACCGCCCCGACAAATTGCTCCGTAGATTGTTCCAACGGCACGCCGGGAGGTGCTGATCAGGTTGCGTGGCAAAAACGGATCCGTCGCGCCCAGATGTTGCAACCACCGGGCCAACGGATCAGCCAGCAAAACGATCCCGCCGACCACGGCGAACGACAGTTGAAAACCGGTGGAAAACAATTCGTTCGTGTCCCAGCACAGCAAGAAAAACGCAGCGGTGGTGAGGCTGTTTAATGCGAAAGACTTTCGTTCGGCGAAGAATCCAGCCAGCAGGATCGAGCACATTACCGCTGCTCGAACGCTGGAAACATGCAGACCCGTTACCGCCGCGTAAAACAACAGGCACGGGATGATCACTGCCGTTGCCCATTTCCGAGACAGGCGCGCCGTCATCGCGAGGATCCACAACAGCTGCGCGACGATCCCAACGTGCAACCCAGCAACGGCAAAAAGATGAAGCGTGCCAGTTTGCTGAAACGGCTCTTCGATGTCTTCGGTCGTTTGATGGCGAAGGCCGAGCGCGATACCGCCAAGAAAATTTTGCACTTCGGGCGAATCCTCCAGGCCACGACAGATCGTGCGCTGCATCCAGGAACGCGATTTTTGGGCTGCTCGCATGACGGGATTGCCGGCGTCTTTTCTCAGCACGGCGCCGTCTTCAGGGTAGCGAACGAACAACCCACGATACACATCCTGTCGCGCCAGGTACGATCGCATATCGAATTCGCCAGGATTACGCGGCGCGTCGATTGGTTCAGCGACTCCGAAAAGTTTCAGTTCATCGCCAAACTCCGGGTTCCCGCGCCAATGAACGAGCAGGGTGGCGTCGCTCGATTCGGTCCGTCCTTCAAACTCGATCGACTCGAGATTAAAAAGAAACGACGTCAATCCGCTCGCAGCGATTTTTGGTTCGGTGGCGACAATCCCTGTTGCTCGGATTGTTCGGGCGCGAGTTCCCAATTCCGTTGCGAGTCTGAGGCCAGGCGTGTCCTCGGTTCGAAAATTGTGGAGAAGGAAGAATCCGCCAGTCACGATGAGATAAGCCAAACCGGCGCGCGGCCACAGGAAGATCAAGCAAGCGGATAAGAAGAAAACAATTCCTGCGGCCGGCCACGCGGAAACGCTCAGCGGGAGATAATCGGCAACAAAAATCCCAATACCAGCGGCGAGCGCCAGGCCGACAAATGGTTGTCGCGGAACGTTCATGGGGAGAACACCCGCGAGACTAATAAATGCGCGGTGCGCTCAGCAAGTTCCGTTAACGCTTAGCCAACCAATAATAATTCCACTTCGTTTCGATTCGCAGACCTTCGAATCTCACGAACTCTTGGGAGTCCATTTTGCTCACAAATTTATCGTGAAATCGCGACGACCAACCGACCTCATCGAGAATAAAATCGAGATCGACCGTTCCAAAGTGGGCATCGAGATAACTGGACGCCGCATCGTTTTGTTGCACGATCTTCAACAAGTCGTACCAAAAAAAGAACGGCACAGTGTTCACGCCGATTTGGAGCGCGAACGAATAGGCAAGAGCCGCGAAAGCAGTTCCGCGCCATAGCCATGTCAGCATTCCATTCTTCAGCTCGCCAATCCAATCGAGGAAATGAACGAACGGAAGGCTAACCAGTGGCAGAACCGGCAGCAGATAGCGCGGTCCATAACACGCGCTGCCCTTCCAATTGGTAAATGCCGCTGTCACGAAAAACATCACTGCGGCGAGCGAAATTATGAGTCGCGCTTCGCGGGTGTGTCGTTTGTAGAACATTGGCCAACCGATCAGCGCAAAAATCAGCACTGGGAAATGCAGAAACACGCTTCCCTGCTTGCCGACGATTAACCCGGTGACTGCCGGCCAAATATTTAGACTGAACGGATGTGATTCTTCACTCCACTGGGTGTAACCGCTGCTGAATGGCGAACCAAATTTGTACCAGTTGGTGGTAAGCAGGACAGCGATGAAAATACGAAAGCGGCAACCACCAGAAAAATAAAGCATCGCGGAATCGATGGTTTGACCGTCGCGATGCGATCAAACGCCAAAAACGCGATCGCGATGGGAAACACGATCAGGAAAACCGTTTTACTCAAACAAAGTAAGCCAAGGAAAATCGCCGCAGTGAGAAGTTGTCGATTCCGAACACGGCGTTGCTCGGAATTGAGGGCCGAAACGAAGTGGTAAAAGAACGCCAGGAAAAAAAGCGTCAGATAAATTTCGAAAGTCTGAGCGCGCAGATAATTCCACCAAAACGTGCCGTAGAGCGACGCGATCACGAAAATCGACATCGTCAGACTCGATTTCGTGTAACGCCGCGCCAAAACCGCGAGATACAACGCGGTCGCGCAACTCAGGATGATGTTGAACAAATTCAAGGCAACCGTGTTGTCCGAATAAAGGCTCAGATTACCAGTCGCGATCTTTTGGATCCAAAGAGGCGGCAGGTAAATCAACGTATTTAAAACCCCATACTTCGGATAAAACGCGCCCCTGGCGTTTTCGTAAAAATATTGGCCACGCTCTCCCCACTGGTGGGCAATTTCGGACGGAACAGCCCACCGGCCGCTGTTTATCACGCCGATGCTTTCGATCCGGACGGCGATTCCGTCGCCGGCATATTCTTCGGCCGGCATGGTGACGAAGTTAATCGCCGCTACCGCCAGGATGATTGCAATGATCCATTTCCAGGCAGCTGGCATTTGCCCCGTCCTACCATCATATTAGTTCGTGCACGATCTTTTCGGAGGCGAAGATGTCGATGTTGAATCGGTCGATCGGAATGCGCCGCTGGCGACGCGGATGCGACCGCGCACGCTCGACGAGTTCGTCGGCCAGGAGCATATCCTCGCGCCGGGAAAACTTTTGAGGCGCGCGATCGAAGCTGATCGTTTGCCATCCGTAATTTTTTCCGGTCCGCCGGGGACCGGCAAGACAACGCTCGCCCACATTATTGCGGAAATGACGCATGCGAAGTTTGAGCGCTTGAGTGGCGTGGAAAGCAATGTGGCTGAAATGCGACGCACCCTCGCCGCAGCTACAAACCGAATCCGAACGTCCGGCAAGAAAACGATTTTATTCATCGACGAGATCCATCATTTCAACAAAGCACAGCAGGATATTCTTCTGCCCGACGTTGAAAGTGGAAATTTGCGACTGATCGGGGCCACGACTTACAATCCGTTTTTCTACGTCAACAGCGCACTCGTTTCGCGGTCGCAGGTTTTTCAACTGAATCCGCTGACAGTTGAACAGCTGGAAGCGCTAATTGATCGCGCGCTTGCCGATAAAGAGCGCGGGCTCGGGAATTACAAAGTGAAAATGGACGCGGATGCGAAAACGCATCTCGCGAAACTGAGCGATGGCGACGCCCGCAAATGTTTAAACGCGCTCGAGATCGGCGTGTTAACAACCCCGCCGATTGTAGCCGGCACCGTTGGTGCCGGCCGGACGAAAGCAGGAAAACAGCATGAAAAGGCCGGGATCACCGATCCCGGCTACAACGACGGGGTGATACATTTCACTCTGGCCGTTGCGGAAGAAAGTATTCAACAGAAGGCGGTCGTCTACGATCGCGCCGGAGACGCGCACTACGACACGATCAGCGCGTTCATCAAGAGCATGCGCGGCTCCGACGAAAAAGGCGCGATGTACTGGCTCGCGAAAATGCTCCATGCCGGTGAAGACTTTCGCTTTATCGCGCGCCGCATCGTGATCTTCGCGAGTGAAGACGTCGGTCTGGCCGATCCAGAAGCTTTGCCGCTGGCGATTGCGACTCAGCAAGCCGTGGAATTTGTCGGAATGCCGGAGGCGAAGATCCCACTGGCGCACGCAACTGCCTACATGTGCCGCGCGAAGAAAAGCCGGGAAGCCTACGATGCGCTAAACGAAGCGACGGAAACGATCGAAGCCGAACACACGAAGCGCGTTCCGGAAAATCTCAAGAACAAACACTTTCCGGTAAATCCAGGAAAAGTAGGGCGAAAATTGTAGGGCAACTGCGTCGGTTGCCAACGCGCTCGGAGATCGCGTTCCACCAATTAGAATCAGTCTTCGAACGCAGTCGCGACCAATGTCGCGTTGTGGCCGCCGAACCCGAACGAGTTATTGAGCGTGACTCTAATTTTTTTCTCGCGGGCTTTGTTCGGAGTGTAATCGAGGTCGCAGAGTTCGTCGGGATGTTCGAGATTGATGGTAGGCGGAACGACGCCGTCGCGAATTGCCAGTGCGCAGGCAGCCATTTCCACCGCGCCCGCGCCGCCGAGTAAGTGCCCGGTCATCGATTTGGTCGCACTGATTGGAATTTTCTTCGCTAGCTCTTCGCCGAAAACCATCTTGATCGCCTTCGTCTCGGCGATGTCGCCCAGACCAGTCGATGTCGCGTGGGCATTGATGTGATCGACTTCACCTGGCGAGAGTTTCGCGTGATCCAGCGCCATTTTCATCGCGCGCGCTGCGCCTTCACCATTGTCCGGCGGCGCGGTCATGTGGTGGGCGTCAGCGGACAGTCCGTAACCAGCAATTTCACAATAAATCTTCGCACCACGCTTCCTGGCGTGCTCCAACTCTTCCACGACCAGAACTCCGGCGCCCTCGCTCATCACGAAACCATCACGATCGCGATCGAACGGCCGCGACGCGCGTTCGGGTTGATCATTGCGACGGCTGAGCGCTCTCATCGCTGAGAATCCGGCGAGACCCAGCTCGACGATCGAAGCTTCGGAACCGCCGGCCAAAAAAATGTCAGCGTCGCCGAATTTGATCATTCGCCACGATTCGCCAATCGAATTGTTGGACGTGGCGCAGGCGGTGACAATGCACAGGTTCGGACCGCGCAAACCGAATTCCATCGAGATGACTCCGCTGGCCATGTTGCTGATCAGCATCGGGATGGTGAATGGCGAGTTACGGGACGGCCCTTTGTTCATCAAAATCGTGAACTGCTCCTCGAGTGTTTTCAGTCCGCCGATACCGCTGCTGATAATCGTGCCGAACCGATCGCGATTTACTTTTTCGAGATCAACCCCGCCGTCGCGCACTGCCATTTTCGCCGCGGCCATCGCAAGTTGAACGAATCGATCAGTGCGCCGAACATCCTTCGGATTTTTAAAGACTAGCTTTGGATCGAAGCCGCGGACTTCGCCGGCTATTTTGCAATCGTACTGGGAAATATCGAACGCAGTTATGTTACCGATGCCGCTCTTGCCTTCCTTGAGCGCAGTCCAAAACGTCTCCAGATCGTTGCCCACCGGCGAGATCACGCCCATGCCGGTGATTACGACTCTTCGATCAAAGTTCATGAAAAAAGTGACGGGTGATGGGTGACCAGAAAAGAACCAAGACAATTAGCTTGTCACTCGTCACTTGTCACTCGCCACTATCTTGTTCCCATGCCGACGCTCTGGACGGTCTGGAACAATTTGCCTTCGGTTTTGATCGACGGCGCGATGATGATTTCGGTCTGTTGAAATTCGGCAATATCTTTCGCGCCGACGTTGCCCATGCAGGTAGTAATTGCGCCGACCAGGTTCTGGCTGCCATCATCGACTTCAGCCGGGCCAAAAAGAATTTGTTTCAAAGAACCGGTGGTGCCGACTTTGATTCGAGTGCCGCGCGGCAAGTTTTGGTGCGGCGTGGCCATTCCCCAGTGATACCCGCCACCAGGCGATTCGTGCGCGCGAGCGAAAGCGCTGCCGACCATGACTGCGTCCGCGCCGCGAGGCGAGCGCCTTGCAAACATCGCCGCCTTTGCTCATTCCGCCGTCGGTGATGATCGGAACGTAGCGCGAAGTTTTCTTGAAATAGGCGTCACGGGCCGCGGCGCAATCGACAGTGGCCGTCACCTGCGGCACTCCGAGCCCGAGAACGCCGCGTGAAGTGCAGGCTGCTCCGGACCAACGCCGACCAACACGCCGGCCGGACCGCATTCCATGATTTCTAGTGTCACGTCATAGCCAACGGTGTTGCCGACGATCACCGGAATGCGCATGTCGCTGCAAAATTTTGCGAGCTCCAACGATTTGTATTCGGTGGAAAGGTGGCGCGCCGTCGAGACGGTGCTTTGAATGACATAAACATCAGCACCTGCTTCCTGGGCGATTGGACCAAATTCGGCCGCACGTTGCGGAATCGAGCTGACCGCCGCAATACCGCCCTCGTCCTTAATTTGTTTCACCCGGGCGGCAATCAAATCCGGATGGACCGGCTCCTGGTAAATTCGCTGGAGCAGCGAGGTGACTTCCGCCTTGTCGGTATCGACGATTTTTTGAAGAACTTCCTGCGGATTTTTGTAGCGGGTCTGCACGCCTTCGAGATTCAAAACCGCGATGCCGCCCAGCTTGCTCATCGCGACCGCAAATTTCACATCGACGACCCCGTCCATGGCGCTGGCCAGAATTGGGATTTTCAGCGGGAGCGGTTCGGCATTCTTGCGCGGAATGCGAAACGTGATGTCGACTTCGTTGGGGTTAATGGTAACACGACCCGGCACCAGTGCGATCTCGTCAAAACCATACGTGACGCGCGCTTTTCGATTTCGGCCAATCCACATTCCCATATTAAATTTGCTCCATTCTAAATCTTTCGTTCAAACTGCCGCAACGCGGGCAGCGTGGGAGTAGGGCCGCCGTTCGATCCTCAAACTCGAATGCGCAAATCACGCAACGCAACCGGTAGCGCAATGCGCGCCGCTCACGCCGGCGCCGGTTCCACTCACCTACTATCCAGAGAAGGAAAATCGTGGCAAGGGAAACGAGCAGATAAATTGTGGCCAGCGCCGCGAGACTGACCCGGATCACGGCGCGTTGGAAGTTGACGTTGCGGCTTGGGCTGGCGACGTCGTTGCCCCATTCAATTGTCGCGATTCCCCAGGTGAGTGAATCATCACTCCCTCCACTTCGCGCTGGAAAACGAGCAAGCGCGAGATGTTGCCGGGCCAAGTCGTCCAAGCCAGCGTCACCCGAAGACGCAAGCGTGAAACAATAAACCACCGCGCCCCTGGCATCGACCGCGATCCGAAACTGCGCGTTTTGCGGCGTTCCGCTGGTGGACGCTTTGAAACTCGCAGGAGCAAATTTTGGGGCACCGGCCTGTTGCAATTCATTCGAAAAAGTTATTCGCGTTGGTTGCGGGCCGGCCGGCAAGGCGACGGGCGAACGAGCAATCGGCACTGGGCCAGGCGGTTGGGCGCTCGGAATCCGCAGGTCGACGGTTAGCGGCGGCGCCTCCTTCAAAGCGGGTTCGCGTGCGAAATACGACGGCACGTGTTCGACCTTGCCCATCTCGCGGCGCTGCATGTGCGCCGGGCGCCTCGTTGTGGACGCCAAGGCGGGGTCCTCCGAATCAATCCAGCGCAACAGGGTGGCCGATTGTTCGGAGTTTGCGGTCATCAAATTCACGCGGCGCGGCGCCGGCAGGAGCGAGACGTCTTGCGGGTAGACAACCTGAAAAAGATAGAACGCGAAAATGTGAATCGCGAAAGAGAGCACGATAAATCCGGTAAGAACCATTTTGCGGCGCTTCGGCTGGTCCCAATTGAAAATGAACGGCGCAGCAGCGGTTGCGTTCATTTCGGCAAAGCCGCCCGCCAGAGAGACCGAAGAAATTCCGTGTTCGAGGACTGCGTTGGTCACCGCCACGACCAATTCATACGGCGTTTGCCGATCGGCTTTGATGATGATCGAGCGGTTTTCCTTTTTTGCTTCGTCGAGCAATGGGCCGAGACCTTCGATGGAAGTTTTCTGATCGCGAAAATAAATCGCCGGAACCGCGCCGCTGGTAATGCTGACGATCTGCGGATTTCGCTGAGCGCCGAGCAGGAACGGAGTTGCGGGCGCGGAGACCGCCACCCCGGGCTGCAGAATAAAGTTCGAGCTCAGGAGGGTGAAAAAGATCAGCAGGAAGACGACGTCGATGAGCGGAAACACAACCAGCCAGCCGAAGTTGTATTCCTTGGTGCGGCTGAGTTTCATCGAGCAGAAAATTCAACCACGAATGGAAACGAATCTACACGAATGTGTCCGGATTCGGTCGGCAACATCAAATAACCATTAATTCGTGTTTATTCGTGTGAATTCGCGGTTAGAAAATCCAATCGTCGTCGAAAATCAACGATCACGTCGAACTTCGCGCGAACCGGGCACCGTTTCGGGGGTCTGTTGAAAACTGATGATACCGGTCAACGCTTCGCTGTCCTTCAACATGTGAACGATCTCGATTCCGGCGCGCTCCATTTCATGAAGCATCGTGTTCACCCGGGACGAAAGATAACTGTAACCGACGAATGTTGGGGCCGCCACGACCAGTCCGGCCGCGGTCGTGAGCAGACTCTTATAAATACCGGCCGAAAGTTCGGTGACGGTCGCATAGCCGCCATGGGCCGCGATCGTTCCGAAGGCATCGATCATTCCTGAAACTGTCCCAAGCAAACCAAGCAGTGGCGCGAGGAAAGCCAGCGTGGCCAGCACGCCGAGGAACCTTTCGAGTTTCGGCACTTCCAATTGGCCGGCTTCCTGCACAATTTCCCGCAGCTCCGAACGCGGCATGTCGTGACGAAGAACCGCGGCATGAATCACCCGGGCGACCGGACCCGGGGTCCCGGCCGATTCGTGGAGTGCTTCGGCAAAGTTCCGGCGCTGGATCAGATTCGAAAGACCCTTGAGAAATTCGCCGACGTGGATCGTCGCCCGGTGCAAATAAAACCACCGCTCCATGAAGACGGCGATGGCGACGATGCTGCAGGCCAGGATCGGCCACATGAGCAAACCGCCCTTTTGGATGTAATCAATCATGGGGGCTATCCTTTTAGCCATTTTAGGAATCGGGCAAGCCGGGGCAAAAACAGGGCACGGAGGCCGAAACGCGGATGAAGCAGTAGACGGACTGGCCTGACCGCGGGTTCGAGCCTGTAGGCTCCGAGGATTTTGTAATACATAAAGTCCTCGCGCGATTCGCATTGCTCGAAATTTCGTTCACAGAAATTTCACTTTAAAGGTGTTGACGGAGACAGCGCATCTTGTTAAACGCGCGCAATCAATCCCCGTGCTCCCCAAAATCCGTAAACCAAAAACTCAACGCGCTCGAACTATGCCTACGTGCCTGAAATCTCATTACATTAGCGCATTTCTGCATTAGTTGCGCTGATCTCACTATATATAAGTCCGCTCGGCAACGGCTCCGCTGAGCTAATGCAACGCCGCCTAAAGCTCCAACGATGCCGACATGTTTCGATGCGAAGGCTTTGAAGAACCGCTCGTGCGAATTGGAGGCAAGACCACGCGCCGGAGAATGGCGCGTTGCGAAGCGCAATCGTTGCTTATTCGAAGCGAACAGATCGCGACGACCACTCGATAATAATTCGCTTCCTTAAAGATTATCAGAAGTCGCATTGGAATGCGGCGTTGTTGACCAACTTGGTTGAACAGCACAGAAAGACGGCTGGTTCCTAAAGGCGATGGATGCTTGGGAAAAAGCTTGGGCGTTAGGCAAGAATGAACAGTAGACGAGGGGAAAAGTATTAATGGATGAGCAGTAGGTGAGTTGGCGAAGCTGAACGCAAGTTTAGGTCGATGAGAAAAAGTTGAAAAATTTTGCAGGAAACTCAAAATAGGCCACTCATTGGTGTTGCTACAGAGAAAATCACGCTGCTAGCGAAGGCGTGTGGCAGATGAGGTATGAACAGGTAATGCTTTCAAATGTGGCTCATTCGCTCTTGAGAGGATTAGAGCGTCTTAAGGTTTGGACTAGGCTTCTGAGATGAAGATTCTAGCGGACAGTAGACTGATCATGGAATGTCTTTGGATCAGGTTTGGAAATTATCAAAAGAGCTAGAGATGGATTATCAAATGGATAGATATACAGCTTGGCTCTGATATAATAGTGCTGTCGATAGTCAACTGGAAAGCAAATCATTACGCAGCACTCATTCGAGAAGATACGGACGTTTTTTGACTCAAGACTTAGCTTCGGCTTTGATCTTTGGGTAAGTGAGGTAGCGTTGGATGATGAGAGTTATGGCTACTTCTTTGTTCTAAAAGGTCTCTTGCTGCAAGGTAGGCAGCTCGTTAGCTCAAAAGAAGAGAGCTAGGTTTGTAAATGGGGAACAAGGAGATTACGACTTAACGAGTACGAAGTGCATAGATGACATGGATAAGATGCTTTGATAAGGAAACTGCAATGGGATGGCTACTGACACTTTATATACGCAGCTCGTAAGTTTGCACATTACAGACACGATTGTCGGTTATACGATGCTTGTCGGACTAGATATGCATTTTCGACTTACTTACAACTAACGAGAGGCAAGCTGAGGTAGAGTAACTTCGATTACTAGAATTTCGGACTTAAGTGGGTTTGCGACTGGGTATATTATCTTACTTTCAGTGAATTCCTCAGTGACGGCGTAACGCTAGATGTACGGGGAGGCGGAAGAGAGTTTTATCTGAGACAGGACTACAACGAACCGTTGGATATAGCGTTCTAAAGATGATCTACTTTGACTCAGATTAGTCAGTATATATATGTACGTCGCTTCGCTCGGACTCTCTCTGACGGCACGACTCAGATTTTCGATTCGAACTGACGTAGGCGATGTATCGAAGGTTCTATATGACGAACATGTAGATCTTGCTGGGAAGGCGACGCAACTGACAGATGATTCTAGCTTTCGGCTTACGACAGTCACTGATGCTGCGAGGAGTACGCTGATGACGATTACTTATGAGAGCACTAATATAGATCATTAGAATCACTATCTCATAAAGACGATTACAGATCTCTTTGGGAGATAGGCCTCTTTTGATCACGATATAAACTAAAATAACTAGCTTGTGGCTATTTACTACTCTGTCGGAATCACGTCGCAATTCGTTTATGCAACTGCCTCGGACTAGTGCGAGAACTAGATCAATGGGGTGCTGAGCTATTGTATAGCTGATTTTATCAAGGAAATGATCACTTCTTATGGTACAACGAGATTTTTATAGCTAGCTAGCTCGCTGAATGGAAGCACGCTTTCTTCTGGTAATGCACGAGTTATTCAAGAGATAGATATAACAACTGCTATAGAGCGCTTGGAATACGATTATTCAGCACAAGGTATTTCGGACGTACAGTCTGACGTCTAGATTGTACTTGGAATTAACATCTTAAATGAGAGATACGAATTTCGGAATTCATTTTACTGGGATAAAAACGATACTTAGATGTTTCCGCTGACAGATGATGCTGATCTTAATTGATAGTGCAAAGTGTATGACTTCACTAAGGTAAAGCTAACTCAATGGCTATATACGTCAGATGGCGACTAGACTTCAAATATTAAGGAGAGAGAGAAAAAGATGCTTTAAAACGCAATTTACTATTTTTATATGGATTAAGGCGACACTAGATTTGTCGGAAGCAGCAGGTGGATAACAAAGGTGGAGAGAGTGCTTGATGACGACTAGACTAGTGTGGTATTAACTAATACAATGTCGGAAAAATCACTAATCTATTATTCACTGGCTGGAACACGATCTATCAATACACGGGAAACAACCATACAGCATCGATGGAGGAGTTTATCAAAGAAATTAGGCGGCACGTACACTACGGACGTTTAGCGATCTAATGCAAGCTACATTACGATCAACGACCGCGCATCGTCTACCCTCAACTACCAGTGAGTAAACAACACACACATATAAGTCGAAAGATCACATACATCAGATGAAGGGGAGAAATAACACCTACGCATATACGAAAAAAAAAAAAAAAAAAAAAAAAAAAAAAAAAAAAAAAAAAAAAAAAAAAAAAAAAAAAAAAAAAAAAAAAAAAAAAAAAAAAAAAAAAAAAAAAAAAAAAAAAAAAAAAAAAAAAAAAAAAAAAAAAAAAAAAAAAAAAAAAAAAAAAAAAAAAAAAAAAAAAAAAAAAAAAAAAAAAAAAAAAAAAAAAAAAAAAAAAAAAAAAAAAAAAAAAAAAAAAAAAAAAAAAAAAAAAAAAAAAAAAAAAAAAAAAAAAAAAAAAAAAAAAAAAAAAAAAAAAAAAAAAAAAAAAAAAAAAAAAAAAAAAAAAAAAAAAAAAAAAAAAAAAAAAAAAAAAAAAAAAAAAAAAAAAAAAAAAAAAAAAAAAAAAAAAAAAAAAAAAAAAAAAAAAAAAAAAAAAAAAAAAAAAAAAAAAAAAAAAAAAAAAAAAAAAAAAAAAAAAAAAAAAAAAAAAAAAAAAAAAAAAAAAAAAAAAAAAAAAAAAAAAAAAAAAAAAAAAAAAAAAAAAAAAAAAAAAAAAAAAAAAAAAAAAAAAAAAAAAAAAAAAAAAAAAAAAAAAAAAAAAAAAAAAAAAAAAAAAAAAAAAAAAAAAAAAAAAAAAAAAAAAAAAAAAAAAAAAAAAAAAAAAAAAAAAAAAAAAAAAAAAAAAAAAAAAAAAAAAAAAAAAAAAAAAAAAAAAAAAAAAAAAAAAAAAAAAAAAAAAAAAAAAAAAAAAAAAAAAAAAAAAAAAAAAAAAAAAAAAAAAAAAAAAAAAAAAAAAAAAAAAAAAAAAAAAAAAAAAAAAAAAAAAAAAAAAAAAAAAAAAAAAAAAAAAAAAAAAAAAAAAAAAAAAAAAAAAAAAAAAAAAAAAAAAAAAAAAAAAAAAAAAAAAAAAAAAAAAAAAAAAAAAAAAAAAAAAAAAAAAAAAAAAAAAAAAAAAAAAAAAAAAAAAAAAAAAAAAAAAAAAAAAAAAAAAAAAAAAAAAAAAAAAAAAAAAAAAAAAAAAAAAAAAAAAAAAAAAAAAAAAAAAAAAAAAAAAAAAAAAAAAAAAAAAAAAAAAAAAAAAAAAAAAAAAAAAAAAAAAAAAAAAAAAAAAAAAAAAAAAAAAAAAAAAAAAAAAAAAAAAAAAAAAAAAAAAAAAAAAAAAAAAAAAAAAAAAAAAAAAAAAAAAAAAAAAAAAAAAAAAAAAAAAAAAAAAAAAAAAAAAAAAAAAAAAAAAAAAAAAAAAAAAAAAAAAAAAAAAAAAAAAAAAAAAAAGCAAACGGCGGATTTAGAACGCTTATTATATATAATTTTTATGATACAAATCTAGATGGGAGTAATGGGAGCGTATGGTATTATGACGTTGATGTAGGTGTTACTGATAACGGTGGTTTTTTCATTTTCTATGTGAATGGGTTAGAAGGAAATTAAGTAGGTTTTTTATATTGGAATGGAATGATGTGTAATAGTTAAATTTATGTTTGGCACTTACACGTTTGCTTTTTAAGAGGTGTAATGTGTGATTTCTTAAGATATTTTATAGCAGTTTAAGGTACTTTAACGTTGCTTGGGTTTAGTGGGACTTTTCAGATGGTTAGAGGAAAAATATTTGTTGGTGTGGAAATACATTGAGAAGAGAGAGATTCATGGATAGATAATTAAGAAAGTTTTTTGTGAAGGTGAACAGGTGTGGTGGTGATGATGTAGGTTTTTATTATTACAGTGTGATTATTTGGGCAGTGTTAGAGAAGTAACGGATTTAAATGGTAATTGGTTACACAGCTAGATTATGATGTTGGGGTAATGAAGTGTGTACAGGTAATATGATGTGATTTGGGTATATGGTACAATTTATATAATTAATGGACTGAATTGCGATGTATGGGTTTACAATATAACGTTTGGTAGATGGATAAGTTGTGATTTTTGTTAGACGTTGAGAGGGTTTAAGGATTAATTGTATGTTAGTAAGTAATGATATGATTGATTGATGGGATTGTTAGGATTATGATATTATAATTGCTGTAGAGAGAGAAGATATTAGTGTGGTTATGAGAGGTTATGGTTGGGTTTACTTAAGGTTTTATAACATTTTTAACAACAGTTTGGGAAAAGGGATTATAAGGAATGAAATTTAAGACACATTTTGGTAGAGGATATGTGTTTTGCTGAGTTGGTAACTATATGCAGGTTTGGAGGTAGTGTATAAGATAAAGATATGCTTTAGTGTAGTTGCAGGAACGCTGTTATTAGGTGGATTGTTTAGGAGTAAGGTTTACACATTAGCTGGAACATATGGGGAGTGATGCGGATCTTAGGAATAGTATGATGACGGATTATGGGTACTATTGAGAATGAGAGTTAAATGGTAAATAGTTAATTGCAAGGCATAAGAGCAATGAAGACTATGGAAACAGATTGCGTAGCCTGAGGAGTATTTGCATGTATAGCAGCTTATGTGGTATAAAATATAAGTACACGTGCAGACGCTGGATAGATGTGCAAAATAATAGCAGAGGTTGACATTAGGAACGATAGAGATAGATGGGAGTGCTACGAGGCGAAGATACGGTGGTGCTATACGCGGATTGAAAACGTTGGCAGAAATACGTCAATACATGAGAGGTATATGGAGATAGAAAAGACAATGTCTTGATGAATTCACGATTCGGTTTGCCGGCGCGGGTATACTTGGGTTTCAGTGAGGCGCTCAACAATACGGAACGTATCAGTTTATAGACGGTTTGTGGTTTTGGAACGGAGATAGAGGGAGTAGTTCTCAAAAGTAATAGTGGAAGACATCATTTACGGACAGAACGGATGACGTCGTAACAGAGCTTCACGGGGTTGAGATAGGGGTACTATCTGAAGGTTCAAGATTGAAGAGGCGCATCTCAGAAGCAGATAGAGATATTAGGCTTAGTGTAGAAAGGGTATCAAAAGAAGGTGAGTAACAAAATTTGGCTAGAAAAGGGTTTGATGGAAGCGATTTCCGCAATCGGGCAAGCCGGGGCATACCCTACCGGCCCACCGGTTTGCGAGACTTTGAAGACGAGTTGGATTGGCTGGAACCGGAGCTGGAGATCAATTTCCCGCTGCCATCGTAGGTGGAATAACCGGTCTGTTTCCCGGCGGGATTGTCACTCGTAGACGATCCTGGCCAGGACCGCGTCGGCTTTGTCGAGCCGAGTCTCCTGCTCCACCCGGCCGGCGGCATCATACTTATATATGACTTTGAAGGCGAACTTGCCGTCCGCACCAAAAACTACGCCGCTCCCGAAGCGCCCGGCCTCGTCGATCCGGTAAATAACTTTGCCCCGCGGTTTGCCGTCGGAATCGGCGGTAGTGGCGACAGCTTCGTGCTTGGCGTTGTCATATTTATAAGTGGTGCGCGAACCGTCGGCGTTAACGCTCACCGTAACGCGGATGGTGTCGTCCGAACTTGCGGTTTGCGCGTTTATCGCTCCGGATACAGCGGCGATGAAGACGGAAGAAAGGAGAATGGAGAAGCGGCACATGAGAGGACGAATATTTTAGAGGTCAGCCGCCGGATGAAGAAGGCAATTAATTTCTATTGACGTCTGGCACGGAAGGTGGTTAAAAGTGGGGAAAAGTGGGTTAGAATGGCAAACATCTCCACCCGCCAATGCAACCTGAACAACGCTTCTACGCAGGGGAATTTCGTCACTTCATCGACGAAAAAAATCGGATCACCATTCCGGCACGCTGGCGCCGAGGTGCTGCCGAGGAATTCATCGTTCTGGCGGAAGCGACTCACCAGTTTCTTTTGGTCATGTCGCCTGAAGAATTTTCTCGTATGAGCGCAGCCGCCGAAGCTGATCCAAATGTTTCCGCGCGCGACAAGCGCGTTTTTTTTCGCCAACTCCACGCTCGTTCCCAACACACGACTGCCGACAAACAAGGTCGTCTCGTTCTGCCGCTCGATCTTTGCCAAAAAGTCGGACTGAAAGGCGAAGTCATCCTGGTTGGCGGCCGCGGCCGGTTTGAAATTTGGAACCTGCAGAAACGTAAGAAAGCGGATCAGGAGGAGACGCCGACGTACCAACACGTCGCCGACGTCATTGGTTTGTGATCAACCCGCAAATGAACGCATTATTATTTGAGCGGCCGGTTTGGTTCGCCACCGGTCCGCTCGTTTTGGAAGAGGAGCCGCAGCAAATGGAAGATTTTACCTACCATCGTCCGGTGCTGGCCGCAGAAGCGGTAGAATTGCTCGCCCCGCATCCGGGCTCGCTGGTTGTCGATGGAACCGTTGGCGGCGGCGGACATACCGAAGCGATCCTCAAAGCCGGAGCCGACGTGCTCGCTCTCGACCAGGATCCGGATGCAATCGCGCAAGCTCGCGAGGAACTCGCCTCTTACGGGGGCCGCGTCACTTTGCGCCAAAGTAATTTCCGGGACGCCGACAAAATCCTCGACGAGCTCGGGATTCAAAAAATCGGCGGCGCGATTCTGGATCTCGGTGTTTCGTCGCGCCAGCTGGAGAACGCCGATCGCGGTTTCAGCATGATGCGAAACGGTCCCCTCGACATGCGGATGGACCCCACATCGATGTTGAACGCGGCCCAAATGGTAAACAGCTACAGCGAAGACGAACTTATTCGGATCTTTCGCGATCTCGGCGAAGAGCCTGCCGCCCGCCGGATCGCCTCTTTAATAGTTAAAATGCGCAAAGACGCGCCGTTCACTGAAACGCTTCAACTTGCGAAGGCGATCGAGAAGGTTGCTGGCCGTCATGGCCGCCGCCATCCTGCGACCCAGGCGTTTCAAGCGTTGCGAATGGAAGTGAACGACGAGCTCGGCGCGCTGGAACAGGGTCTGCGCGTTTTGACGGCGCGTCTTGAAGCCGGTGCGCGGATTGCCGTCATCACGTTTCATTCGTTGGAAGATCGCATCGTGAAACATTTCTTCCGCGATCACAGCCGCGAATGGAACGATCGGCCGGAATGGCCGGAACCGCGGCGCAATCCCGACTACGATCTGCGCGCGATCACCGACAAGCCGATCGAGCCCGGTGAAAACGAGCGCAAGACGAACCCGCGTTCACGCAGCGCGAAACTGAGAGTGGCGGAGAAAATTGGATGAGCCGGTCGCGCCGAAATTGGAACGAAGTCAACGCCGCGTCGCTCGCGCGCTGGATTGTCCTTACCGGATTTTTGGCGGTGACCGGGCTGATCTACGTCTATCTCACGCTCCAACTTTATCATTTGGGCGATCGCAAAAAGGCGTTGGAGACGGAAGTGATAAACCTGAAGCAGCAAAATGAAGTGGCCAGCGGGCAAATCGCTGCCCTCACCTCCCGCGCTGCCCTGCAACGGCGGCTGAAGGAAGGTTATCTCAAGATGATTCCGATCGCCGAGCACAACATCGTTCGACTCACCATCCCGAATCGCAATCCGGACGACGCCGTTCAACCCGTCTCGAATCCGCGGAGCGCGAGATGAAATGGAACAGCCGAACAAGATGCGCGATCATCTGCCTCGGCTTCATCCTGCTTTTCAGCCTGTTTTCGTTTCGCTTGATCTATCTTCAGATGGTCAAGCACGACGAGTACGCGGGTCTCGCGGCTGAGAAGCACGTCATCAAGCAGCCGATCTTCGCCGAGCGCGGAACTATTCTCGACGCCAACAACGAGGTCTTGGCCCACAATGTTCCGGTCGAGACGGTCGTAGCTGATGCCAGTCATCTCACCGACGTCGAGACGACGATCGATCTCGTAAGCAAGGAACTGCAACTTCCGCGCGGCGAGGTTTCCGAGAAGTTGCACACCGACCGTCGCTACATCGTTTTAAAACGCGAAGTCGCGAAAGTGGTTGCCGACTCGTTGCGGCAACAATTCGCGCGCTAAGAATCTGCGCGGAGTTTATTTCCAGCCGGATGCGACGCGGCTTTATCCGAACGGCCTCATGCTTTGTCACGTGATCGGGTTCACCGATTTCGACCACAAAGGAATCCAGGGCGTTGAAGGTTCGCTCGATGAATATCTGCACGGGCAGGACGGTTATCGCTACATCGAGCACAATCGCGCCGGCCAGGAAATTGTCCTCTACCGCGGCCAGGAACGCGCGGCGCGCAATGGTTACCAAGTCCATCTCACCATCGACCTGAACCTGCAAAATATCGTCGAAAACGAAATCGATGCGGCGATGCATCAATATTCGCCAAAGAAAGCCACCATCATTCTCATGCGTCCGCAGACCGGCGAAATTCTGGCGATGGCGAACCGGCCGGCGTTCGACTTGAACAAGCGCTCCGACGCAAAGCCGGAACAAATGAAGAACCGCGCGATCTGCGACATGATGGAACCCGGCTCCACTTTCAAAATCGTGACCGCGGCGGCGGCAATCAACGAACACAAGTTCGGTCTCGATTCCTACATCTTTTGCGAGAACGGCATGTGGAACTACGGCGGCACTCCTCTGCACGATCACGCGCCGTTCGGCGATCTCAGCGTCAAAGACATTCTGGTGAAGTCGAGCAACATCGGCGCCGCGAAAATGGCGGTGAACCTCGGCGATCAAAAATTCTACGAATACATCCGCCGCTTTGGCTTTGGAGACCGCACCGGCGTCGAGCTGCCAGGCGAAATTTCGGGACTGATCCGATCGCCCCAATCCTGGAGCAAAATTTCGATCACTCATATTCCGATGGGTCACGAAATCGGCGTCACGCCTTTGCAAATGGCGACCGCGATGTGTGCGATCGCGAACGGCGGGAAATTAATGACCCCGCGGATCGTGAAATCAATCAACACCGCAGACGGCAAAACGATCAGCACCCTTAACGCCGATCGTTTTGCGACAAGTCATTTCGCAGCAAACCGCGACGCAAATCGGCACCGCGTTGCGTGGCGTCGTGAGCGATCGCGGCACCGCTGCGGCGGCGGCTGTTCCCGGATTTACGATTGCGGGAAAAACCGGCACCGCTCAAAAAGTTGGGCCGCACGGCGGATACGAAAAAGGCAAGGAAGTCGTTTCGTTCTGCGGCTATCTGCCGGCCGATCATCCGGAATTTGTTGGATTGGTTGTGCTGGACGATGCCCAGACAAAACCGGAACAAAATTACGGTGGCGCCGTTGCCGGTCCCATTTTTTCACACATCGCCGAAAAGGCGGCGCGTTATCTCGATCTTGAGCCGCATGAGGAAATCCGTCGGGCCACTCCAGTGGAGCGAGTTGCCTTAACCAGTTCTTCACGCCATTGACTCCTTGGCCAAAAAATGGCGGAACCTCATGCAGCTCAAAACTCTTCTTGCCGCGACTCCCGTTCGCGAAATCATCGGCCCAGCTGATCGCGCGGTGGAAAGCATCGCGTATGACTCGCGCCGTGTGCAGAGGGATGGATTATTCGTGGCGCTGCGGGGCGAAAAAAGCGATGGCCACGACTTCATCGGGCAGGCCATTGAAAAAGGCGCCACGGTGATCGTCGCCGAGCGCGCAGAAAATCCCGCAGTCACCGGCCACCGCGCAACTCGCGTGCTTGTTGAAAACACGCGCACCGCAATGGCCGATCTTTCGGCGCGGTTTTTCAATTATCCTGCGCGTAAATTGAAAATGGCCGGCATTACCGGAACCAACGGCAAAACGACCACAACATTTTTGATTAAACACATTTGCGAAAAAGCCGGTGTCCGGTGCGGCTTGCTCGGCACTGTTCGCTATGAAATAGGCGAACGCGTTTTGCCGGCGGCCCGGACGACTCCGGAATCGCTCGATCTGCAGGAATTGCTCGCGCAAATAAGAGACGCGGGCTGCAAGGCTGCCGCGATGGAAGTTTCTTCACATGCCCTCGCGCAGGAACGCGTTCGCGACCTGGAGTGGGATGTGGCCGTGTTCACAAATCTCACCCAGGACCATCTCGATTTTCACGGCACGATGGAGAACTATTTCGAGGCAAAAGCGAAGCTGTTCACCCAGCTTTCACAACAGGAGCGAAAGAAGAAGCCGGTCGCGATTATCAACATCGATGATCGTTACGGTCAGAAGCTGTTCACAAGAATCGCAAAGAAAGTTTCCGTCATCACCTTCGGCACGGGGGTGAAAGCCGATTTTCGCGCTTCCAATTATCGAATGGAGTTTGGCGGCACGTCATTTCAATTGGATGCGCGCGGAAAGAGTTATCTGGTTCGCATTCCGCTGATCGGCAGATTCAACGTAGCCAACTCGGTCGCTGCCCTCGCCGCCGCCAATGCTCTCGGAATCGGTTTGCGCGAAGCGGTGGTCAGCATCGGCAAATCACCACAGGTACCGGGCCGGCTCGAAATGGTCCCGGCCAAGAGGCAGTTCCGGGTTTTTGTCGACTACGCCCACAGCCCGGACGCGTTGCTGAACGTCATCAAAACATTGCGCGAATTAAATCCCGAACGGCTGATCGTCGTTTTCGGTTGCGGCGGAAATCGGGATCGCGAAAAGCGTCCGTTGATGGGCGAAGTGGTCGATCAAAAAGCCGATTTCGCGATTATCACTTCCGACAATCCTCGCAAGGAAGATCCCGATACGATCATCGCGGATGTCGAAAAAGGTTTTCGCGGCACTCATTTCGAAAAAATCACCGATCGCGCAGCCGCGATTACGCGCGCAATCGAGCTCGCCCAGGCCCGTGACATCGTGCTGATCGCGGGCAAAGGTCACGAAAATTATCAGGAGTTTGCCGATCACACCGTGCCATTCGAAGACATTCAAGTGGCGCGGCGCGCGATCGAAGGCCGTCCGGTAGAGTTTAAATGAATTCGTTCTCGATTTTCCGAATGTTTTTAGCATCGCCCGCGGAGCGGCCGATCCACCTTGCATGAATGCGACAACGCTGAATCAAATTGCGGAATTCGCCTGCGCGAAGCTGGAAACCGGCGACGGAAACATCTCCGTTGAAAGAGTCAGCACCGATTCGCGAACAATTAAAAAGGGCGAATTGTTCGTCGCTCTTCGCGGGGAAAATTTCGATGGCCACAAATTCGTTGAAGAAGTCGCGAAAAACGGCGCCGCCGGGTGCGATCGTGGATGAAAAGTGGTGGAACGCGTTCTCCGAACGCGTTAATCATCTTCGGACAAGCCGATCCACCTTCGCGATCATTCGCGCTGCCGACACGCTTCTCGCCTACCAGAATCTCGCGGCCAATTATCGAACATCGCTTCCACTTAAGGTTCTTGCGATCACCGGCAGCAACGGCAAAACCAGCACCAAGGATTTTTCTGCATCCGTTCTCGGCGCGAAAATTCCGGGTCACGAAAACGCAGGGAAATTTCAACAACCATGTCGGCCTGCCTCGGACGATTCTGGACGCTACTTCGCGGAGATGAAGTCGCCGTTTGGGAGATCGGAATGAATCATCCGGGCGAAGTCGCGCCTCTCGCGAAAATCGCGGCGCCCGATGCCGCAATTATCACCAACATCGGCGTGGCCCACATCGAATTCATGGGATCGCGCGAAGCGATCGCCCAGGAAAAAGGAATGCTTGCCGAGGCAGTCGGCAGCGACGGAACTGTAATTCTCAACGCCGACGATCCATTCACGGAAGGAATTGCCGGGCGAACGCAGGCGCGGGTTGTGTTTGCCGGAATCGATAACGGCACACTTCGCGCAATCGAAATCGAGCAAACCGCCGGCGGATCTGAGTTTACGATCCTCGAAGGCGCGCATCGTTGCCGCGCCCAATTGTCGGTTCCTGGTCTGCACATGGTGAGTAACGCGTTGCTTGCCATCGCAGCCGGAAGGGCGTTCGGAGTTCCGCTCGAAGAATGCGCCGTCGGCCTCGCCACCGCGCCCCTGACCAAAGCGCGTTTGCAAATTAAGGAAGTCAACGGAGTGCAATTTTTGGACGACAGCTACAATGCCAATCCGGATTCAGTGAAGGCCGCGTTGCGAACGTTGGTTGAACTTCACGCCGATGGGAAAAAGATCGCGGTGCTCGGCGAAATGCGCGAACTCGGATCGGAAACCGAACGCGGCCATCAGGAAGTCGGGCAGGAAGCGGCCGCGCTCGAAGTCGATCACTTGATTGGCATCGGCGAAATGGGTGCCGTCATTGCGGACGCGGCTAAAAGTGCCGGGCTGAAGCAAAGCAGCACGGTGGCTTCGACGTCGGAAGCCGCCGAACTGTTAATGGAAATCACGGAGCCTGGAGATCTCGTCCTAATTAAAGGAAGCCGTTTAGCTCGCACCGAAGACGTGATCGAACACTTCGAATCTCGTCACTCATCACCCGTCACTCATCACTAACATGTTCTATTACCTCCATTTCCTGAGTGAGCACGTTAGCGGTTTCAACGTTTTCTTATACGTCACGTTCCGCGCTGTCGCCGCCGCCATTACCGCATTCGTGGCCTCATTGTTGTTCGGAAATTGGGTGATCCGGGTTCTGACCGCGTTAAAACTTGGTCAACCAATTCGCCAGGCATCCGAAGTGCACCGGCTGGCTGAGTTGCATGGCCTCAAAGCGGGCACACCAACCATGGGCGGCGTTTTGATCATCGGGACGGTGGTGATTTCGAGCATCCTTTGGGCGCGCCCGGACAATCGGTTCGTCTGGCTCGCCCTCTTCGCAATGGTTTATCTCGGTGTCCTCGGTTTCGCTGACGACTATCTCAAGGTCACCAAAAAGAATACCTCCGGCGTCAGCGGTCGCATCAAACTGGTTTTTCAATTCGCGTTAGCGGGAATCATCACTGCCGTGTTCCTGACCAGTCCGCTGCTCGAAGTCCAGGCGCGAGAGTTATTCGTTCCGTTTATCAAGTCTCCGGTCATTCTGAACATGAGCTGGTTCACGTTCTTCTTCTTCGGACTGGTGATCGTGGGCTGCTCGAACGCGGTCAATCTCACTGATGGCCTCGACGGTTTAGCGACAGGTTGCACGGTCACGGTCGCATTCGATTACGCGTTGCTCTCCTACGTCGCCGGCAACTTTAGATTATCCGAATACTTGCAGGTGCCGTTCTATCCGTTCACCGCGGAACTCACAGTCATCTGCGCGTCGCTCGTCGGCGCCGGCCTCGGTTTTCTTTGGTTCAATTGTCATCCCGCCAAAGTTTTCATGGGCGACACCGGATCGCTTGCGATCGGCGGATTGCTCGGAGTTGTGGCGATTTGCTGCAAGCAAGAATTATTGCTCGTCGTCGTTGGCGGCGTGTTCGTGATCGAAGCGGTCTCGGTCATTCTTCAGGTGTTGAGTTTCAAGCTGACCGGCAAACGCATTTTCGCGATGTCGCCAATCCATCATCACTTCGAGCTCGCGGGCTGGAAGGAAAACACCGTCATCGTGCGCTTCTGGATTTTGTCGGGAATTTTCGCGCTGCTTGGTCTGGCCACATTGAAGTTGAGGTAGAAAACTTTGCGTTACTCGAACCAAAACGTTGCAGTTCTGGGGGCGGGCCTGAGTGGCGCGGCCGCGGCCCTCCTCCTTCGTTCCGAGGGCGCAAACGTTACCGTTTTCGACAGCGCCGACGAAAAAAAACTGCTGCGTTCGACTCTCGATAATCTGCGCGGCCAGGGAGTTCGAGTAGTTTGCGGAACCGACGCAGATCGCGATTCGGGCCAATACGATTTGATCGTAGCCAG
Source organism: uncultured Verrucomicrobiae bacterium (assembly GCA_963800015.1). Taxonomy (GTDB): domain Bacteria; phylum Verrucomicrobiota; class Verrucomicrobiia; order Chthoniobacterales; family UBA10450; genus AV40. The sequence goes on from CAWCZE010000010.1 coordinate 379,966, forward strand.
TCCCGGAATCGATCCGGCCTCGGCACTGGGCCGGAATTTTTGGTCGCGCAAAACGGAGATCATCGGCGAGCTCGAGCTTGGTTGGCGTTCGTGTGAGACGCCGGTCATTGCTGTGACCGGCACCAATGGCAAAACCACGACCACTGAGATGCTGGCGCAGATGCTGAATCAATGTGGGCAGAAAACGATCGCCTGCGGGAACATCGGCAAACCGCTCTCCGAAGTTGCACGCGAGAAAATCAAATACGACGTGCTCACTGTCGAAGTCAGTTCGTTTCAACTGGAAACGATTCGCACATTTCATCCGTCGATCGCGCTTTGGCTGAACTTTGCGCCAGATCACCTCGATCGCTATCGCTCGGTGGCCGAATACCGCACCGCGAAATTACGGATTTTTGAAAATCAAACCAGCGATGATGTCGCAATCGTAAACGCGAGCGAGAGTCTCCCGGAACTGTCTGCCAGCAGAATTACGTTTAGCGCCTACACCAATCGCGCAGACTTTCGCCTGTCCGAAGGCGCGATCCTTTTTCAAAATCAGCCGGTGCTGCGCATGAGTGAGACCAAGCTGCGCGGCTCGCATAATATCGAGAACTTGATGGCGACGCTGGCAGCCGGGCACGCGCGCGGATTGGCGTTCGAAAAAATGGTGCCGTCTTTGTCGGGTTACGAACCACAACCGCATCGCTGCGAATTCGTCCGCAACATCAACGGCGTCGATTACATCAACGACTCGAAAGCGACGAACCTCGATGCGATGGAGAAAGCGCTGGAAGCGCAGAGCAAACCGGTGGTCCTCATCGCCGGTGGAAAAGACAAGGGGTTCAATTACCAGCCAGTCCGAAGTTTGGTGAGCGAAAAAGCGCGCGCCGCGGTTCTCATCGGCGAAATGGCGAAACAAATCGCAAGCGATTGGGACGGCGCGCTCAAGTTGGAAATGGCGACGTCTTTGGCGGATGCCGTTGAACGCGCACGCGCCGCTGCGAAACCGGGCGAAGTCGTTCTCTTTTCCCCCGGCACATCCTCCTTCGACATGTTCAAAAGTTATGCGGACCGCGGCGATCAATTTCGCGCGCTGGTCCAAGCCCTCCCACAATGAAAAGGAAGTTCAAAATGCCAAACCTGTTCAAGTTCAAACGCAAAAAGCTCCGCGCCACCGCAGTGCGCCGTCCGCTTCGGATCGGCGCCGCCACGGCTGACTACGACGATCTCTCCGAGCCGAGCATGAAGCTGTCCCGCGCGCTGTTGATCGTTCTCTTACTCCACATCGTCGCCGTTGCCGGAATCATTGCCTTCAACGCGATCAAAACGCATCAATCTGCTCTTCCGTCGTCTCCGGCTGTTACGCCAGTTGCGGTAACGCCGCCGGAATCAAAATCCCAGCCAACGACAACCACCTCAACGGCGACGGCAAAGAGCAGTCCGAAATCGCAACCGAAAGTCGGCGATTCCGGAAAGACTTACGTCGTGGCGAAAGGCGACAATCCGGTGACCATCGCCAAAAAGTTCAAGGTTTCGTATGACGATCTGCTCGCGCTGAATCACATCGACGACCCGCGCAAACTAAAAATCGGCCAGAAACTTTCAATCCCCGCCAAATCAACGAAGAAATCCGAGTAGTCGCCGAGTTATGCGTCGCAAAAGTGCTTATCTCCTGTTCCTGGCAGTGCTTGGACTGCTCGTGATCGGGATTGTCATGCTTTTTAGCACGAGCGCATTTGCACGGGACAGCCACGGCGACGCTTTGTTCTTCTTAAAACGTCAGGGCGCGTGGCTCGGCGTCGGACTGGCGATCTGCATCACCGCCGCGTTGATTGATTATCATTTTTGGCAACGGACCTGGTGGATCTGGCTCGGCGTTGCCGCAATTACTCTGGCGTTATGTTTTGTGCCGCACGTCGGCATGCGGATTAACGGCTCGCGTCGTTGGCTCGGATTCGGTCCGGTCAATTTTCAACCGTCAGAAATTGCGAAGGTCGCCGCGGTGTTTTTTCTGGCCTGGTGGTTCGCGCGTTATGAAAAACTCGCAAACCATCCTCTTTTCGGATTTGCGATTCCGCTGGCAATCGTCAGCGCATTGCTGGCTCTGATTTTGTTCGAAGTGGATCTCGGAACGACCGCATTGATCGGCATGACCGCGTTCGTGATGATGTTCGTCGCCGGAACCAATCCGATTCTTCTCGGCTTGCTGGCTGTCCTCGGCACCAGCGTGATTTTTATCGGCGCAACCCACGCCCGAATGGACCGGCTGATCGCATTTACAGATCTGGACCGTTACAAGGAAGATGCGGGGTTGCAGCAAATGCAGGCGCTGATCGCCTGGGGCAGCGGCGGAATGGACGGACTCGGTCTCGGCAACGGCCGTCAAAAAATGCTCTACCTGCCCTACGCTCACACCGATTTCATTTTTCCAATGATCGGCGAGGAACTTGGGCTACGAGTAAGCCTGTTGGTGGTCTTTCTTTTCGTAGTTGTGATCGTTTGCGGAATCATCATTGCGTTGCATGCCAAAGATCGTTTCGGATTGCTCGTCGCCACCGGCCTGATTGCGTTGGTCGCCCTGCAGGCGGCGGTGAATATCGGGGTGACCACTTCCCTGCTGCCGAACAAAGGTTTGCCGCTGCCTTTTATCAGTTACGGTGGTTCCAATCTCGCGGCTTGTTTATTTGGAGTAGGATTACTTCTAAATATTTACCGGCAAGCGGTTCTGGAACCGTCCAACAAGAAACGCACGGCTCTGCAGGTGCGAATAACACCAAGAATTTAGTGAGGGAGAGATTGCCGAAATGAACGCGATCATCGCATGTGGCGGAACCGGCGGACATTTGTTTCCGGGAATCGCCGTGGCCGAAGTATTGCGCCAGCGGGGACACGAAGTTTTGTTGTTCGTTTCCGAAAAGGAGATCGACAGTCTCGCACTTTCCACCAGATCGCAGTTCCAGTTCGAGAAATTGCCGGTGGTCGGATTTCCGTCGGTCTATTCGCCGCGAATCTTCGGATTCGTCAAACGTTTCACCGAAAGCCTTTCGCTCTGCCGTTCGATCTATCGCAAGTTCAAACCGGAAATCGTGCTCGGCATGGGCGGATTCACTTCAACCGCACCCATTCTGGCCGGTCGCATGCGTGGGATTTCCACGCTGGTTCACGAATCAAACGCGATTCCCGGAAAGGCCAACCGTTTAGCCGCGAAAATGGTCGGCGCAGTCCTGTTAGGCTTCAAAGAAGCCGCCCAGTTTTTTCCGAAAGTTCGCACCGAAATCACCGGGACGCCGATTAGAACCGAACTCAAACGTTTGGACAAAGACTCGGCGCGTCAAAAGCTAGGATTGCAATCCGGGCTCGCTACGATGCTGGTGATGGGCGGAAGCCAGGGCGCAAGCGGCATCAATCAGGCGATGATCAAATCGTTACCGGCCCTCCGCGGCGCTGCCGGTCCAGGTGATTCATTTGTCCGGCGCTCGGGACGAACGCCTGGTGAGCGACAATTATCGGCGCGAAAAAATTCCGGCATACGTCGCCGCTTTTCATCATCACATGGAAGAAGTTTACAGCGCGGCTGATTTCGCGGTGGCGCGATCCGGCGCCGCCAGTCTGGCCGAACTCGCATTTTTCGGATTGCCCAGCATTCTCATCCCCTTTCCTTACGCGGCCGATGATCATCAAACCCGGAACGCCGAGATTTTTGTGCGCGCCGGGGCGGCATTCATTCTGAAAGAATCCGAGCTCACACCCGAATTACTTACTCAGAAGGTGCGGGCGATAATCGACCACCCTCAAGACTTGCGTCGCATGTCGGAACACGCGTTGCAACTCGCTCCGGCCGATGCGGCCAACCGCGTCGCGATGACGATGGAGAAATTCACCCAGTCATGACGAAAAACGGCGACCTGGGACATTTTCTGACTGCTGAACGCCATCGCGTCCATCTGATTGGCGTCGCGGGCAGCGGAATGAGCGGCATCGCGGGCCTGTTGCTGCAACTGGGCCATGAAGTCAGCGGTTCGGACAAACTCGATTCCCAGGAAACTGCACGGCTTCAGCGACTCGGCCTCAAATTTTACCAACAGCATCGCGCCGAAGACGCGCAGGACGCCGAGTTGATTATTTTCTCGTCGGCGATCAAACCCGAGAACCCGATTTTGAAAGCGGCCCGTGATGGCGGGAAGCGAACCGTCCGCCGCGCTGAGGCGTTGGCCGCGATAATATCGGGCAAGCGCGGCATTCTGATTGTCGGCATGCACGGAAAAACCACGACGTCCGCGATGATCGCCCACGTTTTGAGGGAAGGCGGCCTGCATCCATCCCATTACGTCGGCGCGGAGATCCCAATCCTGGGCGCGAACTCGCATTGGGACAATCGCGGCGAATATTTCGTGGCCGAAGGGGATGAGAGCGACGGAACCATCGCCTTGTATCACCCCGAGCTGACCCTCGTACTTAATATAGAGGAGGAGCATCTCGACTTTTATGCCGACATGGCGGCCATCGAAAAGGTCTTCAATCAGCTGATCGGCCAAACCACCGGCAAAATCTTCTTTTGCGCCGACGATCCCCATGCGGCCCGGATTTGTCGATCGCTGGACCGCGCGATTTGCTACGGCTTGTCGGAATCCGCCGATTATCGCGCGACCGAAGTCGAGCTTCGCAATTTTACCTCAAAATTCACCGTGTATCGCGACAAAGAAAAACTTGGCGAAGCCGTCCTCAATGTTCCGGGCGAACACAACGTCCGCAACGCTTTGGGCGTAATTGCGGTCGCGACCGAGCTCGGCGTCAGCTTCGATAAAATCGCCAAGGCGCTGATAAAATTTCAACACGCGCGCCGCCGGTTCGAAATCAAGTATGACAGTCCGCGGTTTTTGTTGGTCGACGACTACGGCCACCACCCGACGGAGATCAAGGCAACCCTGAAAACCGCGCGATCGGTCGGGCGCAAGCGGGTGCTGACCATGTTCCAGCCGCATCGTTATTCGCGCACGAAATTGCTGCGAAAAGAATTTGGCCGCGCCTTCGGCGATGCCGACCGCGTTGTGATCACGGATGTTTACGGATCAAACGAGGCCCCGATGCCCGGTGTTAGCGGGCAAATGATCGCCGACGAAATCGCGGCGACTGGTCACCGCGGCGTTTCTTACCAGCCGCGTTTGGAATGGGTCCATCGCGACGTTGGCAACATGCTCGGAAAAGGCGATCTCGTTGTCAGCCTCGGCGCGGGCAACATTCACGAACAATTATCAAAGATCGCAGCCGACTTGGTCGTTGCGGAGAAAATCAAAGAGATCGTCGGCGAGGAAGGCGACATCCGGTTATACGAACCTCTGTCCAAGCATACGACGCTGCGAGTTGGCGGGCCGGCCCAATTTTGGGTTGAACCCCGTACCGAAAAATCATTCGCCGAACTGATTCGATTTTGCCGCCGCGAAAATATTCCGTTGTTCGTTATCGGACGCGGTTCGAATTTGCTGGTTCGCGATGGCGGAATTCGCGGTGTTGTCGCTCACCCGTGCGGTGACGAGTTCGACAAGATCGAGATCGATGGCAACGAAATCATTGCGGGGGTCGGCGCGAAGCTGAAGGAAATTGCCTATGCGGCGCGCGGCGCGGACCTCGGCGGCCTCGAGTGGATGGAAGGAATTCCGGGCGCGGTTGGTGGCGCGTTACGAATGAACGCCGGGGCGATGGGCGCGCAAACTTTTGAGACTGTTGTCGGCATCCGCTATTTGGATTCTGAGGGGAACCCGCACGACAAAAAGCGCGAGGAACTCGAAGTCCATTACCGGCATTTCCCCCTTCTTGAAAAGAATTTCGCGGTCTCCGCCACATTTCGTGCTGCTGGGCCGGCCAAGCGCGACCAAATCGAAGCACGATTGCACGAATCGCAGGAAAAACGCCGCACCACCCAGCCAATCGCGAAAAGTGCAGGCTGCATTTTTAAGAACCCTGAAACGTGCCCGGCCGGAAAACTGGTCGACGAGCTCGGTCTCAAAAATTCCGCGGTCGGAAAAGCGCGGGTTTCGGAAGTGCACGGCAATTTCATCGTCAACGATGGCGGAGCGACCGCGACTGAGATGTTGGCGTTGATCGACCGGATCAAAACCGAGGCGAAAGCAAAACGAGGCATCGAGCTGGAAACTGAAGTTCAGATCGTCGGAGAAGCTGACCTAGGGATGGTATGAGAAAGGATTTACCCAAAAAGATTGCGGTGTTGATGGGCGGGCCGGGCTCGGAACGAAATGTGTCGCTCGCAACTGGCCGCGGAGTTTTAAAGGCGTTGCAATCGCTCGGGACAGACGTGGTCGACGTCGATGTCCGCGACGAAAATTTTGAGCTGCCCGAAGGAGTCGACCTGGCTTTCAACTGCATTCACGGAACCTTCGGAGAAGACGGACAGGTCCAGAAAATTCTCGAAGACCGCGGCGTTGCTTATACGGGGGACGGCGTAGAAGCCAGTCGCGTAGCGTTCGACAAGGTTTTATCGAAGCAAAAATTTTTCGAACACGGAGTCGTCACGCCCGAATCGGAAGTGATTGAAGCGGGTGAACGACCGAAGATGTCGGTGCCGCTGGTGGTCAAAGCCGCGCGACAAGGATCGACGGTTGGGATCGTGATCGTGAAAAACGAAGACGAGCTCGATGCGGCATTAAAAGAAGCGGCGAATTACGATTGCAAATTGTTGATAGAAAAATTTGTATCTGGCCGCGAATTGACGATAGGTATCCTCGGTGATCAAGCCCTGCCAATTATTGAAATAATTCCCAAGGGCGGTTTTTACGATTTCAATACCAAGTACCCGTTCCTGAATCCGCAGGCTGGCGCGAGCGCCAAGCATGTCTGTCCGGCGGAAATTGATTCCGCGTTGACGAAAAAAATTCAGGAGCTGGCGCTGGCGGCATTTCGCGCTCTTGGCCTCGTCGTTTACGGCCGGGTCGACGTGCTTTTGCCCGAAAACGATGAGCCGTCCGTTCTCGAAGTGAACACGATCCCGGGAATGACGGAAACAAGTTTGCTTCCGGAAGCTGCGGGCGTAGCCGGCATTTCCTATCCTGAACTTTGCCGGCGAATCATCGAACTTTCCTGCGCAAGAGAGGAGCGCGCGAAACGATGAGGCGACAGCAAAAACCACGCGCGCGCAATCGGCGCCTCTCCAGTTTTCGCCAGCGGCGGCAGCAACATTTACTGGATGTCAAAGTCCGTTCGCGCAAAGCCGTCGCGCATCGAAACCGGCGAGTGCTCGTCGTCTTTTCGAAGGTTGCGCTCGTTCTCGCATTAATCGCCGGCATTTATGTCGGCGGGAGGTTCGCGGCCAAGCGTTTCTTTCTCGATAATCCCGATTACAAGCTCAGCACAATCGACGTCCAAACCGACGGCACCTTGCAGCGCGAGCAAATCCTGAGCGTGGCTGATTTGCGCGAGGGCCAGAACATTTTCCGGGTAAACCTTGCTCGCGTCCACGATCGCTTGCAGGAACTGCCTCAGGTCGACGAAGTCGAAGTCCTGCGCAAACTGCCGGGCGAAATCGATGTCCACATTGTCGAACGCAAACCAATCGCGTGGATTAGCAGCGAAAAACAAATTGCCGATCCATTCGCGTCCGATGCTGCGTTTTTGATCGATGCTCGCGGCGTCTTGATGAAAGAGAAGAAGCTGCTGTCCGAATATCTCGGATTGCCATTGATCGTCGGCTGCCACGGCGAATCGCTCGAGGCCGGAAAAACCGTCGAATCGCCGGAAACAAAAGCCGCTCTCGAGCTGTTGCGGTTGAGCTCGCGAAGTTTCATGCAGACGCGTTTCCAGATTCGCGAGATCGATCTTTCAAAAGGCTATTGCCTGGTCGTCACCGATAAAAATCACAGCAAGGCCACATTCGGATTCGACAATCTCGACACCCAGCTGCAGCGCCTCGAGCAATTCCTGATTTATTCCGATGACGCGCACCGCGAGATCGCGACGGTAAATCTTTTGGTTCAGCGCAATATTCCCGTGACTTGGGCCAAATCGCCGGTCGAAGTGATCAACGAAACAATTGTTCCGAGCGAGACCCCGCGGGTGATGAAAGCAATTCCAGTTGCTCCAGCTCCAAAGGCAAAATCGGCAACGACAACATCGAGTACAACGAAATCGCATCCGAAAACGCCGCTAAAGCCTGCAGCGCCTCCCGCTCCCAAGTCGACCCCAGCTCCGTCCCCGAGTCCCACCCCAGCGAAACGATCTTTCTTTCAACCTTTCAAGAAAAACTAAGAACATGGCGAGTGGCGATTTGATTGTCGGTTTGGAAATTGGGACGTCGAAGATTTGCGTCGTTGTTGGTGAAACGCGCCCCGACGGAACCCTGAAAATTCTTGGAGTCGGTCAGGCCCCTTCGCGCGGCGTGCGCAAAGGCGAGATCGTCGATTTTGAAACGGCGATGAAATGCGTTCACGAAGCCGTGGTCGACGCCGAGCAGAAAAGCGACGTCATGATCCGCAGCGTTTATCGTGGCCGTCGCCGGCGCCCACATCCAGAGTTTTAACAATCGCGGCTGCGTAATGTTGCCGGAAGATCGGGACGAGATCGACGATCAGGACGTGGAAGATGTGAAGGTGAACGCGCGCGAAGTGAGCATCCCGGCGCAGAACGCATTTCTCCATTCGATCATTCAGCATTACCACGTGGACGGGCAGGACGGTGTCCTGAATCCAGTCGGCATGCTCGGCCAGAAATTGGAAGCTGACTTTCATATCATTCACGGCGTTCGGACGCGGATTCAAAACACGATTCGTTGCGTCAAAGAATTGCCGCTCGAAGTGGAGGACGTTGTTTTCAGCGCGCTCGCTTCCGCACAAGTTGTGCTCACCCAACACCAGAAAAATCTCGGCGCGCTGGTGGTCGATATCGGCGGCGGCACGACCGACTACATTCTCTACGTCGACGGCGCGGTAAAACAGAGCGGCGTGCTCGCGATCGGTGGCGACCACATCACGAACGACATTTCAATGGGGTTGCGTATCCCAATTGCGCGCGCCGAAAAATTAAAGATCGAAGAGGGCAGCTGCGTTCTTGGCAATTGTCTGCCCGGGGAAACGATCGTGCTCAAAGACGATTCCGGTTTTGCTGGGAAAGAGATCGAGCGCGAAACGCTCAACACGATCATTCATCTCCGATTGCGTGAGACTTTTGAACTGCTGAAGCGGCAGGTCGAAGAAGAGCCATTCATCAATTACGTCGGGCGCCGGAATTTTCATCACCGGCGGCTGCAGCCTGTTGAATGGGATCGATCATCTTGCCGGAGAGATCTTTGAAATGCCGGCGCATGTCACCCATGCCCAAACGACTTCCGGGCTGACCTCGGCCGCTGAGAATCCGCAATTCGCAACTGCGATCGGTTTGCTCAAGTACGCCCAGGCGGTTCAGGTCGACCGGCCTCGCGGCGGCATCACTCAAATGTTCGGAAGGCTATTCAATCGAATCCGATGATTTATCCAATTCGAGTTCGAATTTTAAATGCAGAAGTGCGAGCAACCCGCAAAGAAGGCAATAAATGATCCAACTCAGTAAGAATTACAGTTTGCCGGAACGACAGGAGGAAGCGATCCCGATCAAAGTCGTCGGCGTCGGCAGCGCCGGATCGAATGCACTCGATCGCGTCCTGCTCGACGGGATGGACAAAAATGATTTGATCGCGATCAACACCGATGTGCAGTCGCTGGCCAGCATCCGTCGCCGCGCGGAAAGTCCAACTTGGTCGCGGCAGCACCCGCGGCCTTGGCACCGGCGGAGATCCCGAGCTTGGTTATCAGGCCGCGATCGAATCGGCCGATGAAATCCGGCAAGCCATTGCCGGAGCACGGATGATCTTCATTTGCACAGGACTTGGCGGCGGAACCGGTTCCGGCGCAGCTCCGATCGTTGCTCAACTCGCGCGCGAGGCAGGTTCGCTCGTGATCGTTTTTGCGACGTTGCCGTTTTCGTTCGAAGGAAAACGCCGGGCCGCGCAGGCGCAGGATGCACTCGCGCGATTGAACGAAGTCGCGAACGCGGTCATTTGTTTTGAGAACGATCGGATGGGCGACATGGTTGCGCCAAAAGCAGGAATTCATCAGGCATTCGGCGTTGCCGACATGACGATCAGTCAAAGCGTGCGGTCGATCGTGAATTTGATTCAGCGACCCGGGCTGATTCGAATTGGGTTCGACGACTTGTTCGCGGCGTTACGCAGTCAAAACGGCCGTTGCCTGTTCGGCTTCGGCGAATCCGATTCGGACAATCGCGCTCACGACGCCTTAACGCAGGCGTTGAAAAACCCGTTGATGGACAAAGGCCGAATGCTGGCCGACGCATCGCACGTTCTCGTGCAGGTCGCCGGTGGCCCTGGAATGACTTTGTCAGAGGTAGAAATTTTGATGCGCGAGCTCGGAAAACACGTGCGCGATCACACCCAGATTGTGTTCGGAACAGCTGTCGACGGTAAAATGGGAAATCGTTTGAGCGTAACAATCATCAGCTCGCTTGCCGTCGAAGATTCTGTTGTCGAGCATACGGCTCAGCCGATTCCCGAGCCGTTTCTCGCGCCGCCGCCGGCGATTGTCGAACAAGTCGAAGAACCGCCGAAGCCGGCGAAGAAAGTTGAAACGGAACCGGTTGTAGAGGCGGCCGTGCCGGCCGCAGAGAGTTCTATTGCGCCCGACACGGGCGCCTCTACAACCACGGCCGATGATTTCGTTCAGTTCAGTGAACCCGCTCCAGTTGAACCGCAGCCACTTGCCCCGCCGCCTTCGATCAAAAAGCCGATGCCACGACTGATTCCACCGAAGAAGAAGCCGGTGATCGAGAAGGAACTCAAGAGCCAAAGCTCCCGCCGAAAAATACAATTACGCCAAACAGGAAGTGATGCAGTTCGAGCCCGTGACCCGCGGTCGTTTCGAAAAAAGCGAGCCGACGATCGTCGAAGGCCAGGACCTCGACGTTCCCACTTTCATGCGCAAAAATATTCGCGTAAAGTAGGTAGGGACGGCGCGTTGCGCCGTCCGCGGACATCGCAGCGCGCTGTCCCTACCATCGCTGGCGGAAACGGTCGCGTTTACAAATCACTTCTTTCATCAGGTCCAGCACAGCGCTGGTCATTCCGATGATGCCGACTTTGATTGTCGGTTCGGGAACCGGCGCAAATTTGCTCGAGTGCAGAGTCGGCAGATCTTTACCTTCCTCTTTGAATTGCGCGATTTTCTCAGGCGCAACTGCGCCAATATGAAAATCGACCGCGGGAATGGAGTGATCCGGCAAACTGTATTCTGAAAAATCTTCTCCGCCCATGGTCGGGTCGACGATGTCCACGTTGGCGTCGCCCAAAGTCTTCTTCCAAACGGCGATCAGCCGTTTGGTGAGATCAGGATTATTATAAGTCGCAGGAGTGAGCTGATCCTTCTCCACCGTCACAATCGGCGCGCGATCTGCCGGAACTCCGCCGGCCATGGCGATTCCTTTCGCGATATCGTCGATGGCTTTGAGGACGCGGTCGCGTACTTCCGATTTGTAGGTGCGCACCGTCAGCTGCATTTTCACTTCGTCCGGAATAATGTTGTGCTTGGTGCCGCCGTGGATCGAGCCGACCGTGACGACGATTGGATCGAGTGGATTGTTCTCGCGGCTCGCGATTGTTTGCCAGGCGTTGATCATCTCGGCAGCGAGCACAACCGGATCCTTTGTTTTGTGTGGATAAGCCCCGTGGCCGCCAATTCCGCGCACGGTCACATCGACGGAGTCAACATTTGCATAAGTGTATCCAGGCGTGACTCCGATGTGCCCGGTCGGCAAATCCGACTTGTCATGAAACCCAAGGGCGAAGTCCGGTTTTCCAAAACGAGCGTAAAGGCCGCCCTTGAGCATCGCCCGCGCGCCTCCAACCGCTTCTTCCGCGGGCTGCCCAATAAAAATAATCGTGCCGTTCCAATCCGCCTTCAGGCTTTGCAAGGCACGGGCGGTTCCAATAAACGCCGCGATATGGGCATCGTGTCCACACGCGTGCATGACCGAAACGTCGCGCCCATCGTCGTTTTTGGTCATAACCGTACTGGCGTATGGCAAACCCGTTTCCTCGTGGACAGGCAGTGCGTCCATGTCCGTGCGAACCAAAACTGTCGGCCCGCCTCCATTTTTCATGACCCCAACGACGCCGTAGCATTTCAACTTCGGATTATCGTACTTGCCAAAGTTCTCGGTGACATCACAACCGGCGGCCCGGAGTTCTTTCGCGACGAGGGCGGCGGTCCGCTCTTCGTGTCCGGATAACTCGGGATGGCTATGGATGTCCTTGTAAATCGCCAGGAGCGACGGCAATTCGCCGACCGCGGCTTTTTCTACCGACGATTCCTGAGCTTGCACCGCAACAATGCCGAGCACCGAGGCTAATAGTATCGGTAATGGTTTCATGATAAGTTTATGTATCCACAGATTTACGCAGATCGGCGCAGATTATCCACAAATCTTCCGGTTTTGAATCTGTGAAAATCTGCGCAATCTGTGGATGACTGATGGAATTCGAGGAGAACAAAATCCTTTTCGGCGCCGATCCGACGCCGCGAATTGTTGCCGTCGAGCTCGGTGAGACCGGCACGGTTAAGCTCCATCGCCGGGAAAAGGATGGATCGACAACTTCCGACGTGGAGCCGTTTCACCCATTCGTCTGGGCGGACGGCGATGTCGTCGATCTTGGAATTGAGGCGGAAAAGCTGCAGGGCGATTTGAAATTCGGCTGGTTGGTGACGGTCGACAGCTGGAAGGAATTAATCGCACTGCGCAACGGGTTGAAGAACGCCGGTCGCGCTTATTTCGCGTTCACCGATCCGGTTCAACATTATCTCACCGCGACCGGGCGAACGTTGTTCAAGGATCTGCCATTCGAGGAATTGAAACGAATGCAGCTGGAAATTCTGTTGTAGCCGGCACCGATGGTGCCGGCGCCGGGATCAACGATCCGGCTACAATGAACACATCGCGTCTATCGCCCTCTCGGACAACACCGGCTGGGAAGAATTGATCGTCGTCGATCCAAAGAAGTTGCCGGAATCCGAGCATGCCGCGATTAAACGCCTGACGGCACTTATCAAAGAGCGCGATCCAGACGTGATCGAGGGACACGATCTGTTTCGCGTTCGATCTTTCGTATCTCGTCGCGCGCGCAAAGAAGTTAAAAACCAAGCTCGACTGGGGACGCAGCGGCGGATTCTTGCGATCCCGGCCGTCACGACTGCAAATCGCGGAAAAGACAATCGATTATCCGAAGTTCGCCGTCGATGGCCGGCATTTCGTCGACACTTTTCTGCTCGCGCAATTTTACGATGTCGGTCTGCGAACCTTGTCCGGTTTCGAACGCGCCGATGTGGCGCGGCATTTTGGTTTTTGTGAAAGCGAAGAGATCTCGGGCTTGACTGGAAAGGAATTGCAACGGGCTTATCTCAAAAACGCAGACCAGTTTCGAAAGCGCGCTGTTTGCGGCGTTCGCGAGACGAGAGCAATGTCGGATCTGCTCAGTCCGAGTTATTTCATCCAGGCCCAGATTTTCCCGTACAATTACCAGGACGTGATCGTGCGTGGAAACGCGACCCGCATCAACGCGTTGTTTCTGCGCGAATATTTCCGGCAAAAGCACAGTCATTCCGGAATTGCCGATTCCGCAGACTTTTGAAGGCGGTTACACGGACATTTTTTTCGCCGGCGTCGCGCAGCAACGTCTGGCATTGCGACGTTGCATCACTTTATCCGTCGATCATGCTGCAGTTCGATTGTTTTCCCGCGACCGATCAACTCCAGATCTTTCGCCATTTGCTGACCGATCTGCGGAAATTTCGGCTCGAAGCAAAAGCGAAGATGCGTGCGGCGAAGAACCCGGCGGAGCAACGACATCTCGAGGCGTTTCAGAACACATTCAAGATCCTGATCAATAGCTTTTATGGCTATCTTGGGTTTTGCGCAGGGACATTTCGCGGATTTCGATGCCGCTGCGCGAGTGACGCAAATCGGGCGCGATTTACTGAAGAAAATGATCGATTGGCTGAACCAGCAGGGCGCAAAAGTGATTGAGGTCGACACGGACGGAATTTATTTCGTCCCGCCATCTTCTGTTTCTTCTGTAGTGGCGTCCGTGTCGGGCGCAAGAAAGAAGACTGCGGCCGACACGGCCGCCTCTACACCAGAGTTGATAGACCGATTGCAGCAAGGTTTGGCCAAAGAGTTACCGCCCGGTATCGAAGTTGAGTTCGATGAGCAGTTCGAAGCGATGTTCAGTTACAAGGCGAAGAATTATGCGCTCCTGACAAAAAGCGGCGACGTGATCATCAAGGGTGGTGCGTTGAAATCGCGCGGGCTCGAAAAATTCCAACGCGTGTTTCTCGAGGAAATGATCAAACTGCATCATGGAGGGCAAATCGGAGGACATGCCGGATTTGCGGACTGAATTCGAGAAGAAAATCCGCAATCGCGAGTGGAACATCGACATGCTGATGAAGACCGACACGCTCCAGGATTCGCTCGAGAAATATCGCGCCAAGATTGCCGGATCCGCCCGGAACCGGGCGGCAGCCTACGAACTGGCCCTGGCCAGCGGACGCGCCTACAAGCCGGGCGACCAGGTCTCCTATTATATTAAGAGCACCCCGAAGAAGGTCCCCGCCTACGAAGCCGCCCGGCTGGTTAGCGATTTCGACCCCGAAAACCGGGACGAGAACGTCGATTACTATGTGGCCAAACTCGATGACCTTGTTAAAAAATTCACCGGACTCACCGCAGAAACCACAGCTCCCAAACAGGAAACCCTCGCACTCGAATAATGAAAACAAAACTCCTGACCGTTACGTCGATACTTGCAGCTGCCGCATTGCAAACCTACGCCGCGCCCACCGATCACGCGGACATCAAAGCGGAAATAACCAAACGCCATGATGAAGCCGTAAAACGTCTGCACGATTGGATCGCCCAGGTCTCTATCGCCGCTGAGAACCGCGGTTATCCCGAAGGCGCGGAGTACATGGCGAAACTTGCGCGCGATGCCGGCTTTCAAAAAGCTGACGTGATCACGACAGACGGTAAGCCCGGCGTTTTCGCCACTCTTGATGCCGGCGCACCGAAAACCGTCGGCCTCTATTTCATGTACGACGTGAAGCAGTTCGATCCAGCCGAATGGAGTTCCTCGCCGACCGACGCGCAGATTGTAGAGAAGGCGCCGCTCGGCAAAGCGATCGTCGGGCGCGGCGCTGTGAATCAAAAAGGGCCGGAATCCGCATTCCTGGCAGCCCTTCATGCTATTCAAGGCACGGGGAAGAAGATGCCGGTAAATCTGGTGATGGTCGCGGAGGGCGAAGAGGAAATTGGTTCGCCGCATATCCGACAACTTGTGCAACGGCCCGACGTGGAGGCCGCTCTGGCAAAATGCGTTGGAGTTTTCATGCCGTCAGCAGTGCAGGATTTGGACGGGATCGTGACCGTAAATCTCGGATCTAAAGGCGTGATCGAGCTCGAGTTGGTCTCCGACGGCGCAAAATGGGGGCGCGGACCGGCGAAAGACATTCATTCTTCACTCAAGGCGATGATCGACAGTCCGGCATGGCATTTGATTCACGCACTCGACACTCTCGTTTCCGCCGACGGCAATACGATTACAATCGAGAATTATCCGCAGCCGCGGCCAATCACGAGCGAAGAACGCGCGATGATCGAACGCGTGTCGAAAGTGCGGAGTGAAGCGCAAGCCAAGAAACAATTCAGCACCCAACATTGGATCGATGATCTCCCGTGGGACAAAGCGAACGAGCGGCTCGAATCGCAGCCGACGGTGAACATTGAGGGTTTGGTCGGCGGTTACACTGGTCAGGGAGGCAAGACGATTTTGCCGCATCGCGCCGTCGCCAAGATCGACATGCGACTTGTGCCGGACATGAAAGCGACTGAAGCGCTCGCCGCATTGAAGGCGCATCTGGCCAAGCACGGCTTCGGCGACATCGAAGTAAATATGACAGGTGGATACGATCCGACGAGCACCTCACCTGATTCACCGCTGATCAAAGCCCAGGTTTCGACTTACAAACAATTTGGAATCGATCCCCTGCTCTGGCCCCGCAACGCCGGGTCATATCCCGGGTACGTCTTCACCGGTGAGCCGCTCAAACTCGCCGCCGGCCATTTCGGTCTCGGTCATGGCAGCGGCGCCCACGCCCCGGATGAATATTACGTTATCGAATCATCGAACCCGAAGGTCCAAAGCTTCGACGGCGCGGTGATGTCGTTCGTCGAATATCTCTACGAGCTCGCGAAATAAATTCAGGTGGCTCGTGCGACTTCGGCGCGTTTCTCATCTTGAGCTTGCGCGAGGACCTGCTGTTTGCGCGCGAGCCAAATACTTAGCACGCACCAACCGGCGGTAATCGGAACTGCAATCCAGCTTATCGTGTTGAGACTCAGATGAAGCCAATTTGCGCCAAGACCACCGTAGGACCACGAGCCTAATTGATCGCCAACCCGATAACCGAGCGTGTCGGTAACACCTTTAACTTTATATTTGTCCTCGCGCTTCAGGACCGTGAAAAGAATTTCGCGGGACGGACGCATTAACGCGTAAGCGCCCGCGCGGCGTATCACCTGGAAACAAGCGAGCATCGCGAGACTCGGCGCAATAGCCATCGCTCCGAAGCCGAGCATGCTGAGGAATGGAAGCGCCGTCAGAGTGAATGCTACGCCAAACCATTTCAGGAAACGGCCGGTTAAAAAAATCTGGATTCCGAGGGTGATGCTATTGACCCAGATTTCAAGCGAGGAGGAAAATACCGTCCGGTCCGCCGGAGTTTTAAGCGCTGCACCGGCGAGAGTGGTCTGCTGAAAATAGGCCCAAGTCGAGGTAATCGTGTACAAGAGAATTACGGCGGCCAAACCGAATAAATAAGGCGAGCGCGCGATGTGGGTGATACCCGACCACGCGGAACCTCCGATTGGCTCTTCTCGAACGGGCGAGCTCTCAGGCTGCCCGGTGGAGTTGCTTGGAAAAAGCCGAACGAGGAAGCAGACAATCGCAAACATCGCTGCTGAAATCGCCACCAGATTTGCCTGACCGATATCGCGAATGAGGTTCCTGGTAATGTAGGCGCCGGTAATTGCGCCGAGCGTTCCACCAACCGCGATAAAAGCGTAGAGCCGCTTCCCCTGCTCGACCGTGAACAAATCGGTCATGAACGCCCAGAAGATTGCGGTATTGAAGAGATTGAAAACGCTGACCCACACGAAGAAGGCACGGCCCGTCCACACTTGCTGCGAGGGCGAACCCGTTCTCATCAGCAGGAAAAAAAGAACCAGCACAAAAATAAAGAACGCGTAGGCGAACGGAATAAATTTTCGCCGGTTCATTTTGGCAACGATCGCGCCGTAGATTGTATTAGCCACCAGCATAACGCCCAGCGTGGCGGTAAACATCCATGGCAGCGCTTCGAGTCTGCCGCTGGCGGCGATGCCATCGCGGATCGGCTTGACGACGTAATACGCTGCCAAAATCGTAAAGTGAAACGCAAACCCGAGCCAGAGAGCCCGGAGCTCGTTCGGTTTTACGTCAACGATTTTGGCGAAAAGACGTTGCACAGGAAGATTGTAGGCTGTCTCTGCACGACGGCTATTTAAAAGGCGTCTGGACACAGACGCGCTTAATAATCATTTCCTCGCGTGCCATGCAGCGAGCACTTCCGCTTCGCGCTCGGGCGTCAAACCAGCTCGCATTTTCGATTGCCGCTCTTGCGGCAACGATTTGAACCAGGTGAGCGTGTCGCGGGTTGTGACGTCGAGCGGACGAAACGTCAAACCTTTGCTGAGCGCCTTGTCGATTTTCGTCTGACTGATTCCGGCTTCGCTCGCTGCGCCTGCCCAAACCGGCATGTCAGACCAAGCCGAAACCTTTTGCGCGTCGAGGAATTTTTCATCAGCCCAGGTAAATGTCGCATTCGATTTCTCCGCTTGTTTGATTCCGTTCAGCATTTCGCCAACGCCGAGCGGCTTAGCGGGACCGGTCGCATTATAAATTCCGGCCTCCCGATTCTCGACCATCCGGATCGTCCACTCGGCCAGGTCCCGCGCATCAATGAACTGAACTGGATCTTTGGGATCTCCGGGCGCGAGGACTTCGCCGCCGCGATCGATCCGCACCGGCCAATAGGTGAAACGATCCGTCTCGTCCCGCGGACCGACGATTAATCCGGGACGAATGATCAGCGCTTTTCCAGGAAACCATTTCTCGGCTTCCTTTTCAGACAACGCCTTGAGCGGCCCGTAGGTTTTGAAACCGCCGGCTTTCATCGCTTGGAGAGTTTCCTGGTAAGGATCAGCGCCGGTATATTTTTCTGTCGGCGCCGTTTCATCCACGCCGGTTTTGGTTTCGCCGTAAACTGAAATCGTGGAGATAAACACGTAACGATCGACGTTCCCTTTGAGAATTTGGGCGGCGTCTCGGACCCACGCCGGCAACGTGGTCGGATTGTCGATGACGACATCCCATTGGCGATTTTTGAGCGCGTCCAATTGGCCGTTGCGGTCGCCGATCAATTGCTCGACGTCGTTGGGCAATTCGCCGGGATGCGTTTTGCCGCGATTAAAGGTAGTCACTTTGTGCCCGCGACTCAGCGCGTACCGCACCTGGTAAGGACCAGTGAAGCCGGTGCCGCCAAGAATTAAAATGCGCATCGGTTTCACGGTTTTCTCTGCGAAAAGAGACGCAGCTCCAGTGCTGACGGCAAGTCCGGTGACGGCAGAGGTTTTAATGAATTGGCGACGGGTGGTTTGGTTCATGGTTGGCGATTAGGAACGCAGGTTTATCGTCTTCAATGAACAACATGACGCGACGCGACGCGACCAAATTGATTGGCGCGGCCACCGCCGGTCTCCTTTTGCCGGCTGGCTCAACCCGCGCAGATTCTTCTCCAATGCTGATGCGCGCGATTCCGTCGACCGGCGAAAAACTGCCGGTGATTGGACTCGGAACCTGGAACGTCTTTGATGTCGACTTGACGCCCAGCAACGAAAAGCAGCTTGGCGATGTCCTGTCGCTATTCGTTAAACTTGGCGGTCGCGTCGTCGATTCTTCGCCGATGTACGGAAAGGCCGAGCAAGTAATCGGCACACTGGCGAGTAAGCTCGGGCTGCGGGACAAGTTGTTCCTCGCCACCAAAGTCTGGACTCGCGGCAAGCAGGCTGGGATCGAATCAATGGAACGTTCAATGGCCCGCCTGCAAACGAAACGGATCGATCTTATGCAGGTGCACAATCTGGTCGATCTCGATACGCAGCTCGCGACGATGCGGGATTGGAAAGACCACGGCCGGTTTCGTTACATAGGTATCACTCATTACAACTCCAGCGCCTTTGCTGCAGTCGAGAAGGCGTTGCGAAGTGAAAAGGTCGATTTCCTCCAAATCAATTATTCGATCATGGAACGGGAAGCCGAGGAACGCATTCTCCCACTCGCACAAGATCGGCAGGTCGCGGTCATTATTAATCGTCCGTTTGGTGGCGGCGATCTCTTCAGTCGAGTGCGCTCGAAACCTTTGCCGGAGTGGACGAACGAGTTTGATTGCCGGTCGTGGGCCCAATTCTTTCTGAAGTGGATCGTGGCCCATTCGGCAGTGACATGCGCCATCCCTGCAACCAACAACCTCGCCCATTTGGAGGATGATCTTCAGGCGGGAACAGGCCGATTGCCGTCCGAAAAACAGCGTAGCCAGATGCGTCAGCTGGTGTCATCATTCTAGAAATTCTAGTCGTTTTGACAGCCATTTCGGCGGCGTAAATGCAAGCTTTTTTCCGAAAAAACGGGTTGCGCAGGCAGCGATCCTGCTCGATATGGGGCGCTCCTCATGCGTAAAACCGACTCATTCCCCCGCCTCCTAGCCATCGCCGGATTCATTTTCCTCGCCGCGAACGTTGCTCACGGCCAAATGTTGGCCTCGCCGAAATCCAAATTCACTTTTAAGGACGCCAACGGCAAAACCGACTCAGCCGAGATCGTCACCAAATACGCCCCGAAGAAAATCGTTCAGCCGTTCGCGAAGGTCGATCCCTCGATTGATCCGAAATTGCGCAAGGCGGCGACGATCGCCGAAGAGCGGGCCCACGCCCACTCCCGCGAGCAATGCTGGCATTACGTAAAAGAAGCTTTGCTGGCCTCGGGCGCGGTCACTTCGTATCCGAAAACCGTTAATGCCAAGGATGCGGCAGGTGAGTTAGTCAAGCAACTACGGCTTCAAAAAACTGTCGGTCAAGGATCCCTACAAGGCGCCGGTTGGATCAGTGCTTGTTTACAATAATAAGCACGGCGCTGGTCATATTGAGATCAGGACCAAAAACGGTTTCGCGAGCGATTTTCGTTCGAAGATTCCTTCCCCTCGTCCGCTGATCGGCGTTTACTCGAAAATGTAATCGCGGTCCCGCAGCCGCGGGGCGAAGCCGTCAGCCTCTCCGAACGCCGTGATGTGTTTCTAGCGGCCTAGCCGGCCCAACGGATTTCGGATAATTCCGCCAGTTGGACCCGTCGTCGGACCGTTATTCACGATCGTCATCGGCCCTGACGAAGCTCCTCCAGTTGGCTTAGCCGGAGGTTGAGACGCCAGTGCGATCGGTTGGGAATTTGTGATGTTCGGTTTCGCAACCGGCGGAGCGCCCGGCGGAATCACTTTCACACTGACGAAAGGCGGATTCGAATTCGCCCACATCAATGCCTGACGTTTGGTCTCGAAGAATTTGTCGATCACGATCGCGTTTTTCTCGTTGATCGTACGGCCCGATTTACGGGCGGCTTTCCGATTTCGAACCGCGCTGCCGGTGTCGACGGCGTTGAGCGTCGAGCCGTCCGGCATCACCACTTTGCTGCCATATGGAATTTTTCGCGGATCAACCGCGCAGTGTCCCTGTTGCAATGGCGTTCCTGTCGCCGACTTGTGCTGACGGCTGTATCGATCCGCTCCGCGGCCGCCGTGGGCCCAGTAAACTGTGACGCGAGCAAACAGCGAATTATCGCGATAATAAGCCTGGGCAGCGCCGATCGAGCCGAGAAGTAAAACAAGAACAAGGCGTTTCATATCAGGTTCGGCGGATCGACCGCAAAAACGAATCGAGCGGCAAATGGAGTTCCATTTTGGTTGAATCGAATTCCGGCAAAGACGCCTCGCGAACCCGCCGCTTCGTTGCCGGAGTCTTCGCTGGGCCCGCAGAAACTTTGTTGTCAGGGCCAGCCTTTGGTGTGCCGTCAGCGGTCATGCTTTCGGAAATACGATGCGCTGACTCCGCTGATTGGACGTGCACGGTCATAAATTGTGGATGAGCTCCCGCCCAGGACAGCGCGGCTGCCTTCGACTCAAAGAAACGGTCGATGACAATCGCCTCTCGCTGCGCGGCGGACCGGGCGCAGGCACGGGCGGCGGTGCGATTTACCACACCGGGTCCGCTGTCCACTGCAATACATTCGGCATCCGGAAAAATCACGTGACTACCGTACGGAATCCGTTTCGGATCGACGGCGACATGGCCCGCACGCAGGCGCACGCCATTGGAACAGGCTCGAAGCTGGCCCTCGCCGGGCCAGTACACAGTAATGCGCGCAAGAATTGATTCCTCACGCGCGAAAAGCGACGCCGCGCTCAAAAAAATAAACGCAAACGCTGTTGTATTAAGTTTGATACCCATATTTGACGAGCTCGCCCTAACGAGCATTCGATGCAAAACCCACAGAATAAGCGGGTTTTTTGACTATGAATCGGAACTGACCCTTAAACCGGTTCCCAGGTTGGCGCAAATTTTTCCTCCGAAATTCTGGGGAGCACCTAAGGAAAAATCTTAGTTTTCCCTTGCGAACTGGCATATTCCCTGCGATTGAAGCTCGCCGTGCGACGCTCCCTCGCCTTGGTCATTTTAATTGTGGTTGGATTCGCCCTTGGCTCATCGGCCATTCGCGCTAACGAGCTCGATCACTCGACAAAAAAGTTTGTTTATCGCGATTCGACTGGCCAGGTCAGTTCAGTCAAGATCATCCATCATTACTGGGCCAGGCCGATCGTTCATCCCTTCGCGAAAATCGATCCTCGCATTGATCCCAAACTCAGGCAGGCCGCAACCCTGGCCCAGGAACGGGCGAATGCTCACTCCGGAGGACAATGCTGGCACTACGTGAAACACGCCCTCGTCTCGGCCGGCATCATCAGTTCATATCCAAAAACCGCCTACGCCGCCGAAGCCGGAGACGAATTAATGCGCACCTACGGTTTTAAACGGCTGCCAATCCACGATCCTTACGCCGCGCCGGTCGGAGCCGTGTTAGTTTATCGCAACGGAACCCGCGGCCACGTTGAAATTCGCACCAAGGACGGATTCGTAAGCGACTATCACAGCACATATCGCTGTTTTTATCCGCTGGTTGCGGTCTACGCAAAATTCGGTTCGTAGCCTTTCGTTAGTCACTTGCGCGATTAACGCGTCCAGCTAGGTTCGCGCGGGCAATGGAGTTTGCCTTCTCCGCAAACCGGAGAGAACCGCGACCAAAGCTGATGACTCCTAGTAATGGTAGCGGCGGCTCACCGAGCCGCCATGGTGATTGAGATCAATCGCCGCTGCTCACGAGGAGGTCATTATGCTCGGATTAAAACAAATCCTTATAGTTGGTTTCGGTGGGGCGCTTGGTTCAATCCTGCGCTACAAACTTGGCGGTTTCGCATTGCATCACACCCAGGGCTGGAATTTCCCGATAAGTACGTTCGGCGTTAACATCATCGGCTGTTTCGTGATTGGTCTGCTCGCCGCACTGGCGGAGCACCACGATTTGTTCTCATCTTCAATCCGGCTCCTGCTCTTCACCGGATTGCTCGGCGGGTTTACTACGTTTTCCGCGTTTGGGTATGAAAGCATTTTTCTTCTAAGGCGTGGACTGCTCTCGGTCGCCGCCGGGTACGTGGTACTCAGTGTGATATGCGGCTTGGGCGCTGTTGCTGCCGGAATCAAATTGATCGACCAATTCTGGCCACCGCATCACTGATCAGCGTCACGCGTAAACCAGGAGATCGATTTCCTCCGGCAGCGAGCTCGAGACTTCGCGAATCACGTTTCCGCGAAGCAGATTAATCAAGGCGTTGCGTTGCGGCGCCCCGAGAATCAATCGCGACGCGCCAAGGGTGGCGGCGAGATCGACAATTGTCTCCGACGCCGACGGACTGACTGCGTAGGCAAAGAACGGCGGTTGATCGCCGGCTTTGAGCTTTGCTTCGTTGAAAATCCGGCTGGCCTCTCCGTCTTCTTCCCATTTCCGCCTGACGTCCTGTTCGGTCATGAACGCCTGTTCCCTGACAAACAACAAATAAAGGCGCGACCCGGTCCTTCGAGCTTCCCGCAAGGCGAAATCGAGAGTGCGGCCGGTTCCGCGAATCGCGCACAGAATCGCTTCACCACCAAGGGGCGTTGGGGAGTCCGTTCGACGGTCGGAGACCGCCGCTACAGCGGACGGGACTGGCTTCGCTTCTTTTTTCATCCGCCGCTCCAACACCAGGCCGCGCAGGATCAGCCCGATAACGAGAATTGTAATTGCGAAGTAGCGCGCGTTCGGCTTCTCGATCAGCAGCGACAGCTCGATCGCCGCCATCACGATAAACGTCGCGAACATCAGTGCGCGTTCCCATCCTTTGATAAACAATTTTCGATCGGTCGCGGTGGCGCCGAGATTCGTTGCAATCGCACCTACGACGCCGACGGCATAAAGATCGGCCAAACCGGACATGTCCTTGACCGCAATGACGAGGACCATTGGGACTATTGTGGCGAGTAAAGTTGCCGCGTTGGGCACCCCCCATTTGTTCAGCGCCTGGAAAATTTTTGGCAATTCACGGTCACGCGCCATTAAAAACTGGATCGAGATAAGATCGACAATCGCGGTATTGACGGCGGAAAACAGAAGCAGGCCAAACACGATGCTGACAACGATCCCAAAAATGTGGCCAAACGCCGGCCCGAGCGAAACAGAGCCAAAGACCTGGGCCATGTAACGCAGCATATAATCGCGAACACCCTCAGCGCCCGGAGCATTGACGTCACCGTTAACGATTTGCAGGCCGGATAACGCATGCATGGCCAGTCCGAGCAGAGCGGTAAAGACGCAGACCTCGATCATCACCACCAAAATTGCCGGCGTAGATGTTTTGACCACGCGCGGATTTTGTTCCGTCGAGCCCGGATCGAGCTTCATTACACCCGTCGCATTCGCGATTGCCTCGACCCCGGAAAGCGCGAGCACGATCCCAACGAAAGCAGCCCAGTTTTGCGAAAATGGGCCGTGCAATGGCTGAAGGTGCACGAACGCCTGACCCAAATGTGGCAGGCTGAACAATCCAAGAATGAGGACGACGATCACCGTTGGAATTGAAACGAGAAACGCGAGACCGCCGGTTTGCTTCGGCCCCATCAGATTGAGCAAACCGATGATGAGGATTGAAGCAGCGGCGAATTTTTCCGGGTGCGGCACACCGAGGTAGGAAAACGCCGACAAGGCGCTGATCGCCGCCGTGACCAAATAGTCTGCGATCAACAAAAACGCGCCGACAATCGAAATCACTTCGCTGCGATGACGCACGCTCGCATAAACGCCGCCACCATCGGGATAGAGACGGCAAATAACGATGTAATTGAGACCGACCAGGGCAGTCAGGGCGCACATCGCCGCGATCAGCCAGAACGACGCGTAACCGGCCACTGCGAACGCCAGACCGATCACGTAGGCCTTGCTGGTGCCCCAGTCGCCGTAAAGAATCGCGGCCGCGCGTTTCCAATCGACGTTCCGGGGGCGCTTAACGTGCGTCGCTATCATGATGTCGATTTCTCGTTAGGGGGAAAACGTCGGCTTCCAGAAAGTCACGACCAATCCGCCGATAACGATCAGTGTTCCGCCTGTCAAAATCGGCAGGTTCGGTACGCTGCGGAAGAAAATGAAGTTAATGATTTGCCAGACGACAAACAGCGTCGCGATATAAAGTCCGACGACCTGCCGGAACTCGACCGGAGCGAAGTTCAGCGACGTGCCATATCCCAGGAGAAGAAGCGCGCCGACCAAAATGAAAGTCAAACGCATGCGTCCCGTTTGATCGTAAATAGCCAGCCGCATAACGGCATCGCCGCTGACTTCTAAAGTCGTTGCCACCAGCAGGAATCCAAGCGCCGATAAGGTCTGTGAGGTATTCATTTCGAAACGAACTATCTGCATTTCCACGGAGCGCAAAGGTTTTCGGACCGAGCGAGATAGACAATGATGGCGGTTGCGATTGGCAATCCGATCAATGTTTTAAAATCGTAATTCACCAGCGCGTTGCCGAGATCGCCGATCATGTTGACCACCAGAATGGTGATCGCCAGCCGCGTCCCCCAAAGAGTTCCCCGCCATAAACCGATGGCAGCAAAACAGCACGCTGTTCCGACCACGAGCATCATGACAATCGACCACCGGCCGATCGATTGAAATGCAACATGTGCGTGAGGATTGAGTCGCCACACCGAGTCGAGAGCCGTTCCAGGGAACAGAAGCAACGCAATCGTTAAGACGCACATGCTTATGCCGAACGCGAAAAACAATGCAAGCAAGCGATGAGTGTTTGTGGCAGCAGAGATCATTTCGAACTGGGCCTTACGAGAATCCATCAAAAATGGAAAATTACGTCGGTGATGAACGCGAATTGATTATCGTCGCGGCCAAGATTGTAGGCCTTTCGATCGTAGGAGTGATCGTAGCGAATTTCGGGCCGAATGGTGATGAGCTTATCCGGCCACCAGGTCAGGCCTAACGAGTGCTCGCTATATTGGGTGTCGAACCCGGTGCGGCTGCCGACTTTATCGTTGTAATATTCATTGCGCAGGGTGAGGAACGTCGCGCGGCCCGTGCGAAACAAGGTGTAATTTACGACGCCCCATTCCGGCGCGTAACCGGCCTTTACCGGAAACGATCCGCTTTGGAACGGCACGTTGTCAGTGGGATGCGTTTTCGCATCGAACATGTACATATAGAGCACCTCGGTCGCGGTGTAGATCTTGTCGTTAAACTTGTGGGTCCATGTTCCAACGACCTGCTGGAGATTGTTGTAGCCGAACTCGCCGTTGTTGAAGGCGTTGTCGCCAAAGTAGATCGAATCCATCTGGTTCGGAGCCGTCCATTGAATCATGACGGTGCCAGTCGGCTGCCGGCCGGGATCGTCCTGCCAAAGCGCTACATCGGTTCCACATGAAATGCCGGCCTGGATTGTCCACATCTCATTGATCCTGGTGGTCGTGAAAATTCCGGTCTGAGTATAATTGTCGAACCCGTAAACGATCGAGTGCGACGCCATCAGGTTGTTAGGCGCGAGCTGGGCCTCGATATCGGGCTCGGAAATAATTCGTCCGATGCGAATGTTCATACCTTGAAAGAGCGCCGGAACGTAGAGATCGAGGTATATCATCGGCATATCGAAGCCGTAGTAGCTGTTGTGCTTGAGCAGTTGATCGCTGAAGAGTCCTCGCGAAATCATGAACCGATAGTCCAGTCCATAAACGCCGGAGACACGAAAGCCCCAGTCGAAATGATCGGTCTGGTTTTCATCCGGCAAACGCTCGAGATAAACGACAAATTGGTTCAGCTCCATTCGGTTCGGTCGCAGATCGTAAATCAGCGGAAAATTTCCGTTCTCGCTCGTCTTCGAAGTATGCGACGTGCTGATGTTGCCGGAAAAATTCACCCAACCATAAAATTGCACTTTGCTCTGCTTCACAGCGTCTCCGCCCGGGCCATCGTAGATCGCCTGCATAAGCGGGTAAGGCGCGAGCTCACCCGGATCGCCGATAATCGGCGTTCCATTGATTTGCCAATCGCCGCTTGGAAACGGCGGTGAATCGAACGGCGCGAGAGGGATGCGGCGCGGATTCGGTGCGCTTGGGTCCGGCGGAGTGTAGGCGGGTGTTCCGAGTTGCTCCAGAAAAGCTTCGTCGAGCCGTTTCAAAAACGGTTCGTGCAATTTAGTTTGTACGCGGGTGGCCTTCGCTTTTTCTTCTGCAGTAGTTTCCGGCTTAGGTTTTGACTTCTTCTTGCCGATCAAAGCGGGCCCCGACGCATCTTGCGCCTGGGCACTGACGACCGAGATCAACCAAACAACAACCGACACGCACGCGGCGCATCCAACTTTCGTTAGGCTCAATTATTCTCCTGACTCAAACGCGTCCTCGCGCGACGAGGCGCTGATTTCAAGCGGAGTCGGATTTACGACATCCCTTGCACTTTAATGATGCTGGCGAGGTTAGCTGTCGGGCTAGAGCCACTAAATACTCTCGATGACGCGCATCGTTCGCCCCGATCCTTTCGGAATTGGGTCCCCCGCTGGATCGACACCAGGCCGATCCATTAAGCGAAACAAAGAACTACCGGGAATGTCGGATTGCCTGTTCGTTAGTCAAATTGCATCAAGTCCGGCGTGGCACTACATCATCAAGTCGCCGCCGTTGATGTCGAGGGACGTGCCGGTGATATAGCCAGCGGCCTCGGAAGCGGCGAAACAAATCAGATCGGCGACTTCGAGCGCAGTGCCGAGGCGCGGCACGGGATAGCTCGCGGCGAGACGTTCAAGCAAATCGTCCGAGGCGTGTTCGCGGGTTAACTCCGTATCGATCATTCCGGGGCAGACCGCGTTCACGGTGATGCCGAATCGGCCGAATTCCTTCGCGGCTGCACGGGTCAGTCCAAGAAGTCCGGCCTTTGATGCCGTGTAATGTGCGCCACCGAGCGTGCTCACCATTCGACCGGCCGACGACGAGATATTAATCACACGGCCATAATTTTGAGCGCGCATCGCTCGGAAGAACCGCCTTCGTCATCAAGAACGGCGCAGTGAGGTTGACCTCGATCGCTTTGCGCCATTCGTCGGCGGTCAGATCGGGAAAACGTGTCGATAACGGAAGCGCGGCATTGTTTATCAAAACGTCGATCCGCCCGAACCGGTCGATCGTGCGGTGCGCGATCTCGGCCGGTACGCCTTCCGCAGCGACGTCGCCCGGCACGGGGAACGCGCGTTCGCCAATTTCTTTCGCCAACTTTTCCGCGCGCTCTTGATCGCGAACGTTCACCGCGACCGAGGCGCCGCGCTCGTGCAGACGTTCTGCAACCGCTCGCCCAAGGCCACGCCATGCACCGGTGACAATGGCGACGCGTCCCGTGAAATCGTGATTGTTCATGTTTTAGAGGCCACCAATGATTACGCCGGATTTTTAACCTCGTTTCACTACAAAAAACACAGCCTTAGGCCTCAACAAAACCGCTTGGCAGTCCGTTCGAGTTTGATCGACAGTCTCCAATTCACGCCCAATGGCTGATTTAATCATTACCGAAAGCGGTGCGGTGCACCGGCCGCGGAACGTGGATTGGAAGCGCGCCGCCGCATTGCTCTATGGCGACTGGGGAACGAGCAAGGCATACGTCATCGGTCTCGCATTCCTGGCCGCCGGATTTTCGTCGCTGCCGATCATTCTCGCCGTCTGCGCTTTGACTGGTCTTGTCGGGATCAACTACGTGGTGATCTGCCGGCATTTTCCGGACGGCGGCGGCGTTTACTCCGCGGCGCGTCATCAAGGCCGGTTGCTGGCAGTCGTGGGCGCCCTGTTGTTGCTGGCCGATTTAACCGTCACCGCCGCGCTCAGCGGATGGTCGGCGCTGAGCTACATCACTTCAGGCGCCGATCACATCGCAGTAATCAAGTTGCTGAGAGAGCACATCGCGCTCGCGACCATCGCGATGCTGCTCATCATGGGGCTGATCAATTATTACGGCCCGAAACATTCTGGCAGTCTCGCCGTCGCATTAGCTATTCCAACGCTGATCGTCGTGCTCATTTTGATTGGGATCAGCGCTCCCCACTTGACGACGCACTTTCTCCAACCGCGACATGAAAGTCTGGGGGCGCTTTGGGTTCAATTCGTCGGCGTGATCCTCGCGCTCTCCGGCGCGGAATCGATCGCCAACATCACAGGCGTGATGAAACTCGATCCCGGATCGACCATGGAAAAGCCGAGTGTCGCTCGCGAATCAGTCAAAGCGATCGTGCCGATTGCGATCGAAGTGGTCGCCGGCACGGCGCTGCTTGGCTGGGCGATGTTATCTTTGCCCTCGGTTTTGCCGAAAACGCTGCATCTGGCCGACCCGTCGGCAATCAGTTCGGTGTTGCAACTCCGCAGCGAGGACATGTTGCGCTTCATCGGTGAACAATTCGCCACCGCGACATTTTCGCCGGCTATCGGCAATCTGTTCGGCTGGATTGTTGGAATCGTTTTCTTTCTCCTGCTCCTCAGCGCCGCAAACACCGCCATCGTGGCGATTGTCGGGCTGCTTTACATGATGTCGCGGGATGGCGAGATGCCTCGGCAATTTCGCCAACTGAATCGGCACGGCGTTCCGATGTACCCGCTCCTGATTGCGATTGGTTTGCCGAGCGTGGTTCTCCTTTTCGTTGCGAATTTCACCGCGCTGGCCGGTCTGTACGCCATCGGCGTGGTCGGAGCGATCGCGGTTAACGTCGGGTCGTGCACATTTAATCGAAGCGCCGGCTTCACCTGGTACGATCACCTTCTTTTCGGCGTTACATTTTGCGTTTTGTTTTTCGTTGAACTGACGCTCGCGAAAACAAAGCCGGATGCGCTTTTCTTCGTTTTTGTCGTTTTGCTCGGAGGTCTGGCTTTGCGCGCTTACACGCTGAAACGACAAGGCATGACGACGGTCACCGTCACCCGCGAGGTTGCCAAAATGGTCACGCCCACTCTCGCATCCGCAATGCAATCCGGCTTGCGCGAAGGTCAGAAAATCATGGTCGCGGCGCGAGGCATTACACCGGTCCTCAGTTTTGCGCTGGACGAAGCGCGACTGCGCAAGGCCTGCCTGTTCGTGCTCTATGTAAAAGAGGTCGCGATTTATTACACCGCTGCGGGAACACGCCTCGGCCGCGCCCAATGGCAGGACGATCCTGAAGCGAACGCGATCATGACCAGTGTGATCAAACTTGGGGAGGAACGCGGTGTCTCAGTCGTACCGGTTTACGCCGTGAGTCAGGATTCATCCGCGACGATTGTGGATCTCGCCGCGACAATGGGAGTCGACTATCTCGTAATCGGTTCCACTCAGCGGACCGCGCTGACGAAGCTTCTTCGCGGCAGCGTCGTGACCAATGTCGCGCAGCATCTGCCCGACTCGATCCAGCTGCTTATCTTCGGATAAAATGGACGCCGGTTCCATCCGCATCGCGATGTGGTCGGGGCCGCGCAATATTTCGACGGCAATGATGAGAGCCTGGGGCAATCGTTCTGACACGGCGGTGATCGACGAGCCGTTTTACGCCTACTATTTAAAGAGAGCGGGAAAAGATCATCCGATGGCGGCGGAAGTGATCGCGGCTGGCGAGACCAACTGGCGCAAGATCGCGGAGCAGCTGACCCAAGGTCCGATCCCGGGCGAGAAGCCGATTTTTTTTCAAAAACAAATGACTCACCACCTGCTTCCGGAGATCGATCGCGATTGGATCACCGGCTTGACCAATTGTTTCCTGATTCGCGATCCGCGTGAAGTCATTCTGTCCTACATCAAAAAGAACCGCGATCCCGAGCTGGAGGATCTTGGATTCGTTCAGCAGTGCGAGATTTTTGATTTCGTTCGCGATCGATGTGACTCGATACCGCCAGTTATCGATGCCGATGATGTTTTGAGGAACCCGGAACGCATTCTTCGAGCTGTTATGCGAGGCGGTCCACGTTCCGTTCGACCAGCGCAATGCTGTCGTGGCCGGCGGGTTTACGCGACACCGATGGGATTTGGGCAAAGCACTGGTACGACGCTGTTGCGAAGTCGACGTCCTTCGAGCCTTACGAACCACGCAAAGGAGCAATTCCGGGTTCGTTAGGCCGCATTTACGAGCAGTGCCGCGAGTGTTACGAACAACTCTATCGACATCGACTGCATTAAGAATCCGCTTAGGAAACACGAAAGCAGGAAGATCATCGGCATTTGAAATTACTAGGATTTCCTGCATTTCCTGCAAAATCCTGAGCGATCTTGCCTGAATTGATGCTTCAGAAGTTTAATCCGAAGAACAAAGACCTGATCGTCAACATTAACGGCGAGCTGATTCACCGGGACAAAGCCGGCGTCAGTCCGTTTGATTCAGCGGTCCAGGGCGGGGACGCGGTTTGGGAGGGATTGCGTCTTTACGACGGACGCATCTTCAAATTGCACGAACATTTGGATCGCCTCGAAAAATCGGCACGTGCACTTTCGTTCGCGGAAATTCCGGCCCGGGAAACAATCATCGACGAAATCAAACGGACTCTCGCGGCCAATGCGATGCATGACGGTGTTCATATCCGGCTAACGCTCAGCCGTGGATTGAAAATCACTTCAGGAATGGACCCGCGACTGAATCAAGGCGGACCAACCCTGATCGTTCTGGCCGAGCACAAAGCTCCGGTTTATGCCACCACTGGACTTACTCTGGTGACGAGCAGGATTCGCCGGCCGCCCCCGGAAGTGCTCGATGCAAAAATTCACCATGCCAATTTGCTTAATTCAATCCTGGCCAAGATCGAAGCGAACAACGCCGGCGCCGATGACGCGCTCATGCTCGACACCAATGGTTTCATCGCGGAAACAAACGCAACCAACGTGTTCATCGTCCGCAAAGGAGATCTCGCGACCAGCAAGGCATTCGCCTGTCCGGAAGGAATTACCCGGGCAACAGTGATGGAGATTTGCGCCGCCGAAAAAATCCGGTGCGTGGAGGCGGATTTATCTCCGGTCGATATCTATAGCGCCGACGAAATGTTTTGCACCGGCACGATGGGCGAACTCGCCGGGGTCGTGAAAGTCGACAATCGTGTGATCAAGGATGGAAGCATCGGGCCGATGACGAAGCGTTTAAGCGACTTGTACGCTAAACGCACCTCAAACGAAGGCGTTCAGGTCGTCGATTAGTTATTCCGCGCGCAAAGCTTCGACAGGATCGACCATGGTCGCGCGACGCGCGGGGATGAGACAGGCAACCAGTGATACCGCGCTCATGATTGCAGCAGTGCCGAGGAGGATCGCCAAGTGAAGTGGCGGCACGTCAAACAAGACAGTTTGCATGGCTTTGCCGGAAAGCCACGCCCCGAACAAACCGAGAAGAGTTCCCGCGACGAGAAGCCGCAGGCCTAACGAGAGAAATTGCGCTCCGATTTGCTCGCGTTGCGCACCGAGCGCCATGCGAATGCCGATCTCACGCGTGCGTTGCGCGACCGCGTAGCTCAACACGCCATACGTTCCAATCGCCGCAAGCAATAATGCGACGCCCGCGAAAATTCCTGCGAGTAATGCTGGCGAGCGTCGCGTAATCAAGCTGTCCGCGATGCGCGTGTCCATCGAACGAATGTTATCGACCGCGAATAAGGGATGCGCTGCATGCACCAGCTTGCGCAGCGTCTCGGCGAACGCTTCCGGGCGCTGACTCGTGCGCGTGACGATGAAAATACTGGCGTTATCGCGATAAGTGTAAGGCAGGTAAACCGCGCCCTGGCCCTGTGCTTCGGTAAGCGCGGCTTGCTTCACGGCGCCGACGACGCCGACAATTGTAAACAGCTGCGGGTCGTCTTTTTCTTCGCCGAGCGCGATCCTTTGGCCGAGCGCGCCGCCGTTCGGCCAGTAACGGCGGACTAAATCTTCATCCACCACACAGACGCGTTCTGCGCGGTGGGAATCTGCCGAAGTGAGGAAGCGTCCTTCGCGCAGGTGAATGCCGAGGGCCGAGAAGTAATCGCCGTGAACGGCATAGGAATAATGACCGTGCACTGATTGACCCGGCGGCGGCACATAGCCCTTAGGTGTGACTGCGGTTTTGCCACTGTCGCCGCTCACCGGAATGTTCGTGATCGTTCCAGTGGCGATGATTCCCGGTTGCTGGCGGATAGATTCGAGCAAGCGATCGACGATGCCGACTCGCTCCCGTTGCAGATCCCATGAGACGGTGCACTCGCCGGTGAGAACGTGATCTGGGCGAAACCCCGGCGAAACCGCCATCGCTTTTTTTAAGCTCAAACCGAGCAGCGCCGCGCCCGCGAGCAAGACAAATGCGAGCGCAATCTGCGCGACGATGAAGCCGTGGCGCAGCCGTTGCGTCGCGCGGTTGATCGTGCCCGAGCGCGATTCCGATTGCAGCGCGTTCGCGAGAAGACTGCGGAGGTTGAACCAGGCGATCGGCATCGCGATTACCACTCCAAGAACGACTGAGCCGAAGAGGCCAATCGACGCGAGCCATCCATCGAACGCGATATGTGCGCCGAGCGGCAAACGATTCGCTCCGAGGACCTGCAATAAATGCGTTCCCCAAGCGCCCACCAAGACACCGAGTGATCCGCCGCTCGCAGTCAAAAGAACGGTTTCAGTCACGACTTGCCTAACGACATGTCCGCGGGTCGCGCCCATCGATTGGCGGATGGCCATTTCTTTCGCTCGATCGCTCGCGCGGATCAGGAAAAGATTGACCAGGTTAACCGCCCCAATGAGCAGGAGGAAAAACACACCGGCCTGCATCAGCAAAAGTGTCGGACGAATCGAGCGGACGTGATCCGCATGCAGCGGAACCACCAGCGAGCGAAAGCCGGCTTCGGCCATCATTTTCGCCTCTGGATTGTCCTTCTCGACCGCATCATTGTGCGCATCGATCTGCGCTTGCGCTTCCGCGATGGTGGCGCCCGGTTTCAATCGCGCGATCATGTGCGTTCCTCCGCCGCCAGAGTGGCGCGCTTTCGGTCCACGCTGTTCCATATCGGATTTTATCGGAAGAAAAACGCGCGCCTCGGACGAGAGAAAACGAAAAGCAGGAGGCAGGACGCCAACGATCTTTCTTTGGATACCATTTATGCGGGCATCACGACCCAGAACATCTGGATCAGAACCGAAATGCTCCCGCCAGAAGGCATCGGTCAGAATAATGACGTTCTTCTGAGCGGCCGTTTCTTCCTCGGTAAAATTGCGACCGATCGCGGGGCTTACCCCAAGGGTCGTGAAAAATTCGGGCGAAATCCGGATGACTTCCTCCTGTTGCATGGAGCCTGGATCACCGACGGTTTCGGCTCTCTCCATATACATGGAAAGGCTCTCGAAGGCCGGGATATTGCCGCGGCGCTCGTAATAATTGGTGATCGACGAGCCATCATTCTCAACGCCCGCTTTGGGATAGGTGTTGTAAATCGTGACCAGCCGATCGGGTTGCGGAAATGGCAGCGGCCGCAACAGAACAGAATCGATCACCGCGAAGATGGCCAGGTTCGCGCCGAGACAGATCGCGACCGTAGCCAGCGCGGTGACGGTGAATGCCGGAGCCTGGCGAAGTTGGCGCAAAGCGAACTTCAAATCGTTCATCTCACTCGTAACGCAGTGCCACCATCGGATCGACAGACATCGCACGACGTGCTGGAAAATAGGTGGCGACGAGCGCGGCGCCGCTCAAAACGATGGTGACGATCGCGTAGATCGAGACATCGTGCGCAGTTACGCCGTAAAGCAGACTCGACATCAAACGCGTGCTCGCAAACGCACCGCACAGTCCAATCAGCAGACCGATTCCGATAACGGAAAAACTTTGTCGCAGAATCATTGTCAGCATGTCGACTCTTTGCGCGCCCAAGGCCATTCGAATTCCGATTTCCCTGGTCCGTTGCGCGACGGAGTAGGCTATCACACCGTAAATTCCAATGGCGGCCAGAATCATGGCCACGCCAGCGAAACAACCGAGCAGCATCATGTTGAACCGGGGTTGGGCGAGCGTGATGCCGACACGCTTGTTCAATGGCTCCAGAGTCGGAACGAACAGATCCTTGTCGAACTCGTGGACGATATTGCGCAGAGAGTTTTGCAGCCCGGCGGGATCGGCTGCAGCCGTCCGAATGACGACGTCCATCCGGCGTTCCGGATCCTGCGCAGCGGGAATATAGAATTCCGGGATCGGCTGAATGGCGAGCGATTCATGACGCGACCCGCCCACAATTCCAATAATTTCCTTCGATGCGGTAGGCTTTTCGTCCAGGTCGCGCAACGTAATTTGCTGGCCTAACGCTTTTCCGTCGGGGAAATATTTTGCCGCGAAAGCGTCGTTCACAATCACGACGGGTGATGAGTCTTTCGTGTCGTGGGAATTGAAGTCTCGTCCTCTTAATATCGGCGTCGCCATCGCCCGAAAATAATCCGGCGTAATTGTCAGGTGCGAGGCCCCAAATTCCTGTCCAGGAGGTTGGGGTGGTTGTCCGACAATGGCAAAACTGGACGAGCTGTCGTTATTCGAGAACGGCATGGGGAAAGCCGCACCGGCGGCTTCCACTCCCGGCAATGCAGCAAGTTTGGGCAAAATCTGCGCGAAAAATTGCCGATGTTTCTCCGGCTCGGGATATTTCGCTTTCGGCAAGATGAGTTCGGCGACAACCGCGTGTTGCGGATCGAATCCCGGTTTGGTTGCACGGAGATTGGCAAAGCTCTTCATCAACAGGCCGGCGCCCGCGAGAAGCAGCAACGATAACGCGACCTGCGCGATGACAAGCAAACGGCGAAGATGATGCGACTCTGGTCCGATTGCGCCCCGGCTTCCTTCCTGGAGCGACTCGTTCACATTTGGCCGCGTCACTTGCAGAGCAGGAATTAGCGCGAAAAGCAGCGTACTGAAAATTGCCACGCCAAATGTGAATGAAAAAACAGGAGCGTTGATGGCAACCTCGCCCAGACGCGGCACATCTTGGGGACCGAAGACGCGAAGGACATCGATTCCCCACCAGGCGATGAGCAAACCGCCAGCAGCGCCGAAGATCGACAGTAAAAGACCTTCACTGAGAAACTGCCAGATCATCCGCGAGCGACTGGCCCCAAGGGCGGTCCGAATTGCGATCTCGCGTTGCCGGGCAGTGGCGCGAGCGAGCAGAAGATTGGCCACATTTGCGCAGGCGATGAGCAAGACAAACGCAACTGCGGCGAGAATTGTAACCAATGCCGGACGCACATCTCCGACGATGTCGTCATGCAATGAATAAACGGCCTCGGTACGGTCGGTGTTCGACTTGGGGAATTGCTGGGCCAATCGCGTCGCGATCGTTTTCATCTCGGCATCGCATTGCTGGATCGTTGCGCCCGGTTTCAATCGACCAACCATGCGAATAAAATGACTGTCGCGCTTGTTGATGTACTCCGGCACGAGAGGATGCAGCGGCTGCAGATATTCCGCTCGCTCGCCTTCGACCGGAAATTGGAACCCGGGTGGCATGACTCCGAGCACGGTATACAAACGCCACGACAAATTAATTTGCTTTCCAACAATCTCCGGATCGCTGTTGAAATACGTTTTCCAGGCGTAGTCCGTCAGCACCACAACGCGGGCATCGACGTTATCTTCTTCGCGGGTATAAACGCGACCGCGCGCGGGCGCGACGCCGAGCACGGAAAAAATGTCCGAAGTAATGGCGACGCCCTTGAGCTGGCGGGCTTCCTCGGTTCCATTGAGCACCGCGCCCGCCCGGGTGAAAGCGGCGAGCGCTGACAAAGTCTGGGATTGATCGCGAAGATCGACATAGTCAGGCACAGAATTCGTTTCCTTGGCGCGTTTGTCGGTGGGAAGTGGCGACCAAATCGCGACGAGTTGATTCGGTTTTGGAAACGGCAGCGGATGGAGTAACACCGCATCGATTACACTAAAGATGGCGCTGTTTGCACCAATGCCGAGAGCGAGAGTTAAAATGGCGATGAAGTGAAGCCGGGTGACTTTCAGCAGCATCCGCAACCGCATATTTGATATCGGTAATCATAAAGATTTATCGATGAATCATTCGGCTCGCAAGGCGCGCACCGGATCAACATTCGCTGCTCGCCGCGCCGGAAGCAGACAGGCGATCATTACCGCTAAGGCGAGAACGGCGGCCGCAGACACACAAGCGGCCAGATTCGGTGACGGCATTTCATTCCATTGATTTCGCACGAGCCGAACGATTCCATATGTCGCTAAACCGCCAACTGTTAGACCAAGCAGAAGCAGCGACGCTCCCTGGCGCGCGACGTGTTCCATGATTTGTCGTGCGGTTGCGCCCAACGCAGAACGAATTCCGAATTCGCGTTCACGTCGCGATACTTGCAGCGCGAGCGCGCCGTACAAACCAATCCCAGCAAGGACAACTCCGACCAGAGCGAAGGATGAAACCAGAAGGAACACAAAACGTTCGGTCGTTCGGGAACGGGCGGCGGCGTCACTGAGCCAAATAAAGTTGTAAGCGGCGAGGTTTTGATCGGCCCGGGCAAGTGCCGTGCGAACGACTGCTTCACTCAGCGTTCGACGGTTGCTCTGCACAATGTAGGTGATGTCGTCCAACGGTGCCGTCGCTCTTGCCAACATTTGCGACAGCGGCCGCGCAATCATTCCCACGATTTCGCCGTCGTTCGGATCGGCGATCGCTTTCATATTTCCGACTACCCCAACAATCGTGGACCACGGCCGATTACCATCGAGCCGCCCCGATCGCAGACGTTTTCCGATCGGCGATTCGTTAGGCCAGAATCGTTTAGCGACGCTTTGGCTGATAATACAGACCAACGGCGTGTTCGGTCCGTCGCTTTCAGTAAAATCCCTTCCCTCAAGCAACGGTTGACTGAGAGTTTGGAAATAGCCAGGGACCGTGATGCGAGAATAGCCGGTATAAAACCCGCGCGGTTCCGGAGCGGGAGCGCCTTCAGGATTAAATAGCATCAATGTCCAGGAGGCATCCATCGGCGCGGGCGACACAACCGTT
The DNA here is from genome assembly GCA_963800015.1 of uncultured Verrucomicrobiae bacterium. Taxonomy (GTDB): domain Bacteria; phylum Verrucomicrobiota; class Verrucomicrobiia; order Chthoniobacterales; family UBA10450; genus AV40. The sequence goes on from CAWCZE010000010.1 coordinate 417,781, forward strand.
GCCGAGTGAACTCCGGGCAGCTCCCGTAACTTCACCAGGCCGCGTTCAAGCGCCTGCTGCTTGTCGGCCGCGGTTGGAAAGAAACGATCAGGAACGCTGACGCTGAAGGTGAGGCGGTCGCCGGTTTCGAAGCCCCACGGTTCATTAATTAATCTCCGAAAGTATTGCGTGGCAGTGATACTGGCGGTGACGAGTGCAACGGCGACGGCCAACTCAACTACTACGCAAAGACCAAGTAATCGCCGCGCGCTGCGATCCATTGTGGCGCCGCGTCCGGTGACACTGATTGCGCTACGCAAATCGGTTCGCGAAGCACGCAACGCCGGCAACAATCCGAATCCGACCCCGACCAGGGTCATGATTCCAGTCGCGAACGCGAACACCGGAAGATCGAGCCGCGCGCTGTAATCAAATTCGCGCATCGCGCTTGCAGTTGCGTCGTTACCTTCCGGGCTCATTCCGAAAAGGATCGGTGCCGCCCAGGCGGAGAGAATCAGTCCAATCGCAGTGCCGGCAATCGCAAGGACGAGCGCTTGCGCAAGCTGCTGACGGACAATCCGGCCTCGGCTCGCACCAAGCGCTGCTCGCAGGGCGAATTCACCTTCCCGATCGATCACTCCACCAAGCAGCAGACCGGCGAAGTTCGACGCTGCAATCAACAACGCGCAGATCGCCGCGCCGACAATGATCATCACTTTCGGGCGCAGATCCATTACAAAGCTTTCGCGCAAAGGCACAATGTAGGCCGCTCGCGCGTTCACCGGGTTCGGATCGTCGCGGTTAATCGCAGCGAATACCCGCTTCGTCCCTTCCTCGGCCTGTGAAAGCGTCACGCCGGGCCGCAATCGTGCGACCGCGTACAAATAATGATTATTGAGGGTGGCAGCATTGTCCGGCTCCAACGCCAGCGGCAGCCAGACACTGGCGCGGTACGGATGACGAAATGCTCTCGGCATCACTGCGATCACCGTGCGCGGAGTGCCGTCAATGACGATCGTGCTTCCCAACACATCGGTTCGGCTGTTCATGCTCTGCCGCCAAAAATCGTCGCTTATGATCACAGCCGTCGCGTTTTTGTCGCCGCCCTCACTCGCTGTAAAATTTCGGCCACGCGCAGGCGACAACCCGAGCACGCTAAAAAAGTTTGAGGTTACGCGCGCTGCCGGAACAGTTTGGGCCGGTGATGCATCATTGAACCCGACAACTGCTACGCCACCGGTTCCAGCGCCAACGTCCTGAAAAATGTCGCGACCGAATTCCCGAAGGTGAGACTCGGTGCGATCGCTCAGATTTAGCGACGCGGTCCGGGCGCCATTTTCGTCCAGCGCTTCAAAAATCCTAACGAGTTGTTCCGGATGCGGAAACGGAAGAGGCCGGAGAAGAGCGCCTTCCACCACGGAAAAAATTGCGCTGTTTGCGCCGATACCAATGGCGAGCGTCAAAATGGCAATGATGGTGAAGCCCGGCGCGTGCAACAGCGTTCGGACGGCGAATTTTAGATCCTGAATCATAAGGAGCGGCGGTTTGGGCAACCGCCGAATATATAACCGGCGGACTGGAGACCGCAGCTCCTTGGGGCACAATGCGGGATAATACGCGGGGTCATAAAGTTTCGGTTCCGGGGTCTTTGGTCACCGTTCTGAAGGCGAATCGGAGGTCGCTGATCATATATATATATATATAAGAGGGGTTATTCGGTCCGGAGGGCCTGGACCGGGTCGAGCATGGCTGCCCGACGGGCCGGTAACAGGCAGGCGAACAAGGCGGTCCCGGCCAGCAGGATGGTGGCGCCTCCGAGAACCGCCGGGTTATGGGCTGAAACCTCGAACAGCTGCGACGCAATCAGTCGGCCAAGACCAAAAGCGCAGACCATGCCGATGGCGAGCCCGATCATGACCGGTTTCATTCCTTGATTGACGATCAGGCGCAGGACGTCGCGGGTCTGCGCGCCGAGGGCCATTCGGACTCCAATTTCTCCGGTGCGTTGCTCGACGGTGTAGGCCACCGCGCCGTAAATTCCAACGCTTGCTAACAGCAGCGCGACACCGGCAAAAATTCCAAGAAGCCACGTCATCAAACGCGCCTGACCGAGCGCCTGCGCCACCACCGCGTCCATGCTTTGCGGAACTGCAATCGCCAAATTGGGGTTCACTTTGGCCAATGCAGATTGAACGAGTTTCGTTACCGCATCTGGCTTGAGATTGCTCCGCACAGCAACGTTAGCGAACGGAAAGTTTTCCTGCGTCCACGGTCGATAAAATTCCATTCCCGGCGCATCCGCCACCCGAATCGATCGAACGTCGCCGACAATTCCGATAATCTCGCACGGAACGCCCAGGCTGGTAACGAGCAGGGTCTTGCCTATTGGATTTTCGCCCGGATAAATTTTCTTTGCGCCGGCCTGGCTGATTAAACAAACCATCTGGCCATCGGCCAAGTCGTGATCGTTGAATTCGCGGCCGGCCAGAAGCGGAATGCCCCACGTTTTGAAATAATTCGGCGCAATGTCATGGCTTGGAGCGGCCGAACGTTTCTCGACCGGTGGAACATCGCGATCCCCGCGCGCATACAGAGTCCGATTGCCGCCAGCCAACGGAATATCTCCGCTGATTGTTGAGCTCTCGAATCCAGGAATATCACGCAATGCATCGAGCGTTTTCTCGACGAAACGCTGGCGAGACGGCGCGTCCGGATATTGTGAAATCGGCAACGTAATCCCGCCGGTCCAAAGATTCTGTGAACGGAAGCCAATGTTCTGTTGGGTTAATCGGACAAAACTGGTGATGAGAAGCGCTGCACCAGCCAAAAGAGTCACCGACAGGGCAACCTGCGCGCCGACCAGAATTTTGCGAAACCGTTGTTGGCGAAGACTTCCGCTGCTTCCGCGGCCGCCCTCCTTCAGACTGTCAACCAAGTCTGTGTGCGATCCTTGAATTGCAGGATAAACTCCCATCAACAGCCCGGTCACTATCGACAAACCGATGGTGAATAACAGAACCGGCAGCGACAGGCTTGTCACTGAGTCCGTTTCCAGCGGAAGGAAGTTGGCAGCCATCGTCGGAACCAACGGAACCAATCGCCAGGCGACAAATGCTCCCACGGCGCCGGCGATCAAGCTCACGAGTAAACTCTCGAAAACGAACAAACGCATTATGCTCGCGCGCGAAGCGCCGATCGCCGACCGAAGTGCAATCTCGCGCCGGCGCCCACTGAAACGAACCAGCAGCAAATTTGCGACATTGCTGCACGCGATAAGCAACACGAAACAGACCGCCGCAAACAGGGTGACAAAACCCGCGCGAATGTTCTGGGTTACATCTTCGGGAAGCGTTCGCAAAGTAGTAGTGAAGCCGCTGTCGATATTGCTCGAGAATTGAGTGCGGTAACTCTGGTCCAGTGACGGCAGCACCGCGCGGACTTGCTCGACCGTGACACCGGGCTTCATCCGCCCGATTACCCGCAGGAAGCTGGTGCCGCGCATTAACCGTTCATAACTGAATCCCGGAAGTTGAATTGGCTTGGTGGTCCACACCTCGGCCACTGGATTCGCGCCAAACCAGTTCGCCGGCATGTTCGGCAGAACGCCGACAATCGTGTGGGCGACGCCATCGAGTGTAATACTCCGGCCGAGAACATTCGGATCTCCACCCATGCGCTTTTGCCAGAAATTCTTTGTGATCAACGCAACGTCCGCGCCCTCTTGTTCTTCAGGCAGAAAATTCCGGCCGAGGATTGGGCGAACCCCAAGCACATCGAAATAGTTGGAGGTTAATCTTCCGCCAAAAACCTGGGTCGCATCGCCGAGTCCCGTCAGCGTAAAGGCAAAGAAATTCTCGCCCGCTAAACTTTCGAACACGGTTTGTCCGTCACGAAAATGAAAGAACCGGGGCGCCCCGATACCGATGTCGACCAGTTCGCGTGACTTGTCCCCGCCATATAAATGCACCACGCGCGCTGGATCCTTGAACGGCAGGCCCTTCAGAAACAAATCGTTGACCAAACTGAAGATCGTTGTGTTTAGGCCGATCCCGAGCGCGAGGGTCACGACCGCAATTGAAGTGAACGCCGGAGACTGCCGCAATTTACGGAATGCGAAGCGAATATCGTTCATACGAAGAATGAGGTTGAAGGTTTGGAAAAATTCATTCGGTGCGCAGTGCTTTTATCGGATCGACCAGCGTTGCCCGGCGCGCTGGCACAAGGCAGGCAAGAAACGCGACCGCGCCGAGGATTAGACAGACGACAACCATCGTTCGCAGATCGGTCGCGCCGACGCCAAAAAGAAAACTTTGGAGCAAGCGCGAGCAAACCAGCACGCCGATCAAACCCACAGCCAAACCAACGGCCACGAACCGCATTCCTTGGACGACAATGAGCCGCAACACGTCGTAACGCTGCGCGCCGAGTGCCATTCGGATTCCGATTTCCTGGGTGCGCTGCGCAACCGAGTAACTCATCACTCCAAAAATGCCTGCAGCCGCCAAAAGCAATGCGATCACTGCGAACAAACTTACCAGCATCGCGTTCAAGCGCGGTTGCGCGATCGATTGCGCCATATAATCCGTCAGGGTGCGTGTCCGATAGATCGGCACGTCCTTGTCCATCTCCGCCACGGTTCGACGCAACGTGTTGGTAAGCGATTCCGGATCGACCTGGGTCCGAACGAAGAGCGACATCGAGCCGATCGCGAACTGCTGATGGGGAATGTAAATCTGCGGCCTGGGCGCAACTTTCAAACTAATCAGATGCATGTCGGTGACGACGCCGACGATTTCGCGAACTGGCGGTTTGCCATCCGAATCGGATCCATTCGGAATGATTCGCTTGCCGATTGGATTTTCTCCCGGGAAATATTGTTTGGCGAAACTCTCGGAGACGATCACCACCGGTGGCGCATTTCTGTCATCGCGTTCGTTGAAGGCGCGGCCGAGCGCGATTGGAGTGCGGAGGGTTTGAAAATATTCCGGTGTAACGACATTAACCTGGGCAACCGGTTGCTGCCCTTCCGGAAGCGGCCGTTCCTGCAGGTTGAAATTAAAACTGATCTCGCTTCCGCTGAGCGGGATCCACCAGGCGGCGGCGGCGGATTGCACACCAGGAAGAACAGAAACTCGTTCGACCAGTTTCTTGAAAAAAGCTGTCGAATCCTGCGGCTTCGGATAACTGGCGCCGGGCAATGCAATGCGCGCAGTCACAACTTTCGAAGGATCGAACCCGGCTGGAACTTTTTGCAAACGCAGAAAACTTTCGACCAGCAATCCGGCGCTCGCGAGAAGAACCAGCGCGAGCACGATTTCAATAACAACCAGACTAGCACGCGTCCGATGCCCGGACCCGCCTTCACTCGATCCGCGCGAAGCTTCATTCAGTGAAGTCGCGAGATTCGGATGCGAAGCGCGCCATGCCGGAAGCAGTCCGGCAAGAATTCCAACGCCAACGCTGACCAGAGCAGTAAACCCGAGCACTCGGAAATCGGGCGAGATTTCGTCAATCCGAGGTAAGCCCGGCAAAAACACTTTCAACGAATCGATTCCCCAAAGCGCGAGAACCAGACCAGCCAGGCCGCCGACTCCGCCGAGCAAAATACTTTCAACCAGTAGTTGTCGGAGAATATGACTGCGGCCGGCGCCGAGGGCGGCGCGAATACTGATTTCGCGATTACGCGAAAGCGAACGCGCCAGCAACAGGTTGGCAACATTAACGCAGGCGACGAGCAGAACGCAGCCCGCCATCGCGCACAGCATCAGCAAGGCAGAGTGGCTGCTGCCGAGCATCGCACTCAATTCCGGCACGACTTTCGCGCCGGTATTAAGTTTGGCCGGATATTGTTGATGCCAATTCGCGGTGATCGCGTTGAGATTTGCCTGGGCCTGCCGAATCGAGACGCCGGGTTTCAGCCGCGCAACACAGCCAAAGAAATCGTTATCGCGCTGCTCGGTCATTGGCAGGGAGCCGTCGTCGGTAGAACGCAAGAGTGCCATCGAGATCCACAGCTCCGGGGGATTCGAGAATCGAAGCGGATAAGTGAAATGTGGCGGCATCACTCCGATCACTTGAAACGATTTGCCGTCCAGAGTGATGTTGCGGCCGATAATTCCACGGTCTGCTCCAAATTGCCTTCGCCAGAATTCGTTGCTCAAGATCACGACGCGATTGCCCGGTTCGTCCTCTTTCGGCAAAAACGTGCGACCAAGAATCGGTTGGACTCCGAGTAGCGGAAACAAATCGGCCGACACCGATTCGCCTTGCACGTGGGTCGCCTGACTCCCGTCCGTCAGGGTACCGACACTCTGATTTGTATAAACAGCAACGTGCTCGAAAACTTTCGTTTGATCGCGCCAGTCAACGTAATCGAGATAGGAGATCGACTGAACCTCCGTTCCGGGATCGGCTTTTTCTCGCAAATCGAATTCACCGAGGGCGACGAGATTTTGCGGTGCGTGGAATGGCAGCGGACGCAACAACACCGCGTTCAGCACGCTGAACACTGCGGTGTTCGCGCCGATCCCAAGCGCAAAAGTTAATATAACAATCGCAGTGAAGAGCGGCTGTTTGGCCAGCACTCGTAACGCGTAACGAAGATTTTGCATGGCAGTTATTCAGTTCGTAAAGCGACGATCGGATCGACGTTGGAGGCGCGGCGAGCAGGCAGCCAGGCCGCGAGAAAGGCCACGAACGAAATTAAGACGACGATCGCGCTGAACGTAAAAGGGTCCCACGCGCTGACGCCAAACAGCAGACTGCTCAATAAACGCGTCGCGGCGAAGGCGCCGACCAGTCCAATCGCCACGCTGATCCCGACGATGGTCATCGCCTGCCCGATCACTAATTTAAAGATGTTGTACCTGGCCGCGCCGAGGGCGATTCGAATGCCGATCTCGTTAGTGCGTTGGGCAACTGAATAAGCGAGCACCCCGTAGATGCCGATGGCGGTAAGAACGAGTGCGCTTGCGGCAAAAATGGTTAACAACAGGGCGTTGAAACGCGGGCGCGCTAATGAACGGGCGAGATATTCGTCAAACACCCGAACACTGTTCAGCGGAATCGACGGATCGATCGCAGCCAACTCCGCCCGCATCGCGGAGGTAATACCGCTCGGATCGGACACGCTGGTTCGAACGACGATCGACATTTGGTCGGTTGGAATCTGTGTCCGCGGCAAATACATTTCCGGGGAATCCACGTTGTTGAGAGCTTGATGCTTCACGTTTCCAACGACCCCAATGATCTCGCGAACCTTCTCGGGATTATCGTCGGCGGAGAAGCCAGGCGTAATTCTCTTGCCGACTACGTCCTGGCCGGGGAAAAATCTGGCGGCAAAGCGCTCGTTCACCATCACAACCGGTGGCGAATCGAACTGATCAATTTGACCAAAAGCGCGGCCCTTTTTCAATGGAATGCCCATTGTCTTGAAATAATCGATACCGATGATGCGGACTGGCGCGCCGGCGCGCTCGCCTTCGGGAAGCGGGTGTTCTTCAATGTCGAAGTCCGTCACCATATTGCTGCCGCTCAACGGAAGAGGCATGATTGCGCTGGCAGAATCGACTCCCGGCAAGACCCGGACCCGATCCAGAAAGCGATTGTAAAACGCGATCTTATTTTCGTTTCTGGGATAACCGGCGTTGGGCAAGTGAATACTCGCGGTTAGCAAGCGCTCCGAACGAAAACCGGGCTGGACGCGTCCAAGTCTGGCAAACGTTTGAATTAAAAGGCCTGCGCAAATCATTAGAACGAGGGCAAGCGCGACTTCGCCCATGACCAGGCCGTTGCGCAATCGAGCCTTGTGTTCGCCGGACCCGGTTCTGGTTCCTGATTTCAGGGAAGAGTTCAGATCGACGTTCGAGGCCTGCCAATGCCGGAACAAGTCCGAAAATAACCCCTGTGCCTAACGAAACGAAAACCGTGAAAGCGAGGACGATGCCGTCGAGGCGAATCTCGCTAATGCGGGGAATGTTTTGCGGAACGGTTTTGATCAACGCATCGGTCCCCCATTGAGCGACGATCAGTCCGAAAAGCCCGCCAAGCCCGGCCAGGATCACACTCTCGGTCAACAACTGGCGAATGATCCGGCCACGACTGGCGCCGACAGCCGCGCGCAAAGCCATCTCTTTTCCGCGCACCGACGCACGCGCGAGTAAAAGGTTCGCCACATTCGCGTTGGCGATGAGCAAAACACAAACAACCGCGCCAAAGAGAACATAAAGCGCTGACCGCACGTCGCCGACCAACTCTTCACGCATTGGTTTCACTCGCGCTCCGAAATAAGAATTCGTCTTCGGGTATTGTTTTTCGAGATTCGCTGCGACTGTAGAAACATCGGCCTGAGCTTGTTCGATGGTAGTCCCCGGTTTCAGCCGGGCGAGCGCTTCGAGACTATGATTCCCCCGCTCTTCAGTTTGTGGCTTTGAGCCATCTGCAGTCGATGCGTCCTCCGCGATCGTGGTGTAAAACGAAACCGGATCACCGTCGATCGGATATTGAAAACGCGGCGGCATCACGCCGATGATTGTGTACAAGTTCCGATCAAGCTCGAGAGTCCGACCGAGGACGTTCGGATCGCCGCCGAAATGTTGGCGCCAAAAATCGTCGGTCAGGATCACCTTGAGTCCGCCGTTCCCACCGCCGGCCCGCTCATCATCGCGCGAAAACGTCCGGCCGATCGCCGGTTTGATCCCGAGGACATCGAAAAATTCCGCGCTCGACTTCACTCCGCGCAAACTGACTGCGCCTTGTTCTCCCGACAGGGCGAACGACCGATTACGATAAGCGGCAACGCCAGCCAAAGTGTGGTTTTGATCGCGGAAATCGAAAAAATCAGGATAAGACAGCGAACCGAGTGACGTTTGCTCCTTCTGGCGAGTGTTAGTCATCCCGAAGGCAACCAGCTGCTTTGGCTCGGGAAACGGAAGCGGCTTGAGCAGGAGCGCGTTAACGACACTGAAAATTGCGGTGTTCGCCCCGATCCCGAGCGCCAAGCGTAAAAATGGCGATCAGAGTAAACGCCGGCGTTTTGACCAGCATGCGAAACGCAAATCGGATATCGTTCATGGAAATTTCATTCCGTTCGCAATGCAACGATTGGATCGACGCGGGAGGCTCGCCTCGCCGGGAGCCAGGACGCCAGGAAAGTTGCGATGAATAAGAGCGCGCCGACGGCCAGATAGATTCGGGGATCGATCCATCCAACCTCGAACAAAACACTCTGCAAGGCGCGCGACAGCACCAAAGCCGTGGCAAGTCCGATCGCGGAGCCAATCAAAAGCAGATGCAATCCATGGGAGAGAACAAGCGTGCGAATCTGTGCCGGGCGCGCGCCAAGTGCGAGACGAATACCGATTTCACGGACGCGCTTGAGCGTGGTATAGGCGAGCAATCCGTAAAGACCGATAGTGGCAAGCACTAGCGCGAGCCCGGCGAAAATGGAAAATAGAAAACTGAGGAGACGTTGTGCGCCCCACGTTTCGTGGACGCGATCTGCCATCGAACGCGCATCAAAAACCGGCAGCGACGGATCGATCAACGTGACCGTATTGCGAATCGAGCGCTCCAGAACGGCCGGGGCCATGGTCGATCTGACGAAAAGAGTGAGACTGTTTCGCTGGGCTTGGCCTAACGAACAATAAATGACGGGCAAAGGCGCCATTTCGTCGACCGAGTGAAATCGCATCGTCTGAACGACGCCGACGATCTCGCTCATGACGTACCCTTCGTTGTCGTTGCCCACATCAACGCCAAGGCGTTTGCCGATTGGGTTTTCGCCGGGGAAATACTGGTCGGCCATCGCTTGATCGATCACAATGACTCGGGGTGAATCCTTGGTGTCCCGCTCGTTGAACATCCGGCCACGAAGCAACGGCGCCTTCAGGGTTTGGAAATAATCTCCGCCGACGACTTCGAGGTCGCTGTTTAACATGTCCGAAGGTTGCGGCCGCGGATTTTCTTCGCGCCAAAAACCAGTTTGCCACCCACCCATCAGCGGTCCGTTCGAGCTGAGGGCCGCGTCCTGGATTCCGGGCAGCACGCGCACCTTGTCCAGGAGATCCTTCGCGAACGAGGTGACTTTTCCGCGATCATTATATTTCTGCCACGGCAATTCCAATCGGACCGTGAAAACACCGCGAGGTTCGTAGCCAAGCGAGAGCGATTGCAGGCGCGAGAAACTCTTCAGAACAAGACCGGCCGCGACCAACAGCGTAAGAGTCAGTGCGATTTCGCCAATCACCAGCCAATCCCGCGCCCGTTTTGCTGACGGCGGATCACCGCTGCCGGCCGAACCTTCTTTTAATGCCAGCTGGACATCGGCATGAGAAGCCTGCCAGGCCGGCCATAATCCGAAAAGCACCGTCGTCACCGATGCGACCAGAAAAGTGAATCCCAGCACGCGCAGATCAAAGGAAACTTCCTGGAATCGGGAAACGTCTCCGGGACTCAGCGCGATCAGTCCGTTGCGGACCCAGACTGCAAACAAAAATCCCAGCGCGCCGCCAACAATCGCGACCAAAAAACTTTCGATCAGAAGTTTCTTGATGATTTGTCCGCGAGTCGCGCCGACGGCCGCATGAATCGCAAATTCGCGCGAGCGCGCGGCGCCGCGGGCCGCAAACAAATTGGCGAGATTCGCGCACGCGATCAGCAACACGAGACCGACGGCTCCAAGCAGAAGTCCAAGATTCGTCCGGTACTTCCCGACCAGGTTATCAAGCAACGGAGTAACGACTGCCGTCTCCCCGCGATTCGTCTCGGGATAGGCCTTCTCCAGGCGGGTCGCGATCCCTTTCATTTCTGCCCGCGCCTGTTCAACCGTTACCCCGGCCTTGAGCTTTCCCCAGACGTAAATCATTGGATGAATTTCTCGCGACATCCAGACTCCGTTGTTGCTCCGTCGCATCATCGATATCCAGAAGTCGCTATCCTGCGGCGACGTCATTTGAGCGGGCATCACTCCGACGACAGTGCAGTTTTGATCATGCAACGTGATCGCGCGGCCGAGTATTGCCGGATCGGCATTGAACACGCGTCTCCACAACCGATCGCTGATCACGACAACCGGCGCTGCACCGGGTTTGTCCTCCTCCTCACTAAACGTTCGGCCAATTTGCGGCCCCAAACCGACTACGCTGAAAAAATTCCGTGTAACTGCTGCGCCGGAAATGCGTTCGGGATCGCGGCCAGGAATGCCGCTCAAGTTTCGCGATTCCTTATGAGTGGCGGCAAGATTTTCGAAAACCGTGTTGTCTTTTTGCCAGTCGAGATAATCGGGCAAGGCAACGGCGTAATTTTGACCCGGTCCGGAAGATTCATTCAGCACCATGATGCGATTGGCATCCGGATACGGCAGCGGCCGGAGCAACACCGCATTGACCACGCTGAAGATCGCGGTGTTCGCGCCGATTCCGAGGGCGAGTGTGACAATCGCCACCGCGGAGAACGCCGGATTTTTGATCAACTGGCGAAATGCGAAGCGGAAATGATTCATAACTACTCCGTGCGCAAGGCAATGATCGGGTCGACGCGAGTGGCTCGACGCGCCGGCACGCAACACGCGACCAGCGCCACGAACAGAAGCGAGAAAACAGCGGTCGCCACGGCACCGGCATCGAGCGCGCCGACGTTATAAAGAAGGGAAACGAGAACGCGGCCGACGACAATCGCACCAACCAGCCCGAGCGCGATCCCCACAATCATGAGAGACATGCCGTGTCCGAGAATGAGTCGAAAAATATTTGTCCGTTCCGCGCCGAGTGCCATTCGAATACCAAGTTCACGCGTGCGTTGGGTCACGGTCAGCGCCATCACGCCGTACAACCCGACGCTTGCCAAAATCAGCGCCAGAACAGCGAACGCGGCCAGCAACACCATGGTCAACCGCCGCGTAGCAAGGCTCGCGGAAATGCTGTGTTCCATGGTCGAGATTTGGCCGATCGGTTGATCGGGGTCCAGCGCTCGCACTTCACGCTTCACCGCGGACACAAGCGGGGCAATGTCGCGAAGACTTGTTCGAATGTGCAGATTGTTTTCGGCCTCCGGATCTTGCGACGCCAGCAGATACTCCTGCACCATCTGGAGTTTTTCCGAATTATCCTCGCCGGGAGATTCGTTTCGCGTACGGGGCACGACTCCGACAATCGTCATTGGCGGCGCGGTTTTATCTAGCGTCTGATTGTCGTCGATGTGCTGACCGATCGGATCTTTTCCCGCGAAATATTTTTTCGCGAACGATTCGTCGATGATGATCGAACGAGAATGACCTTTTTCTCCGGGTTGATCTTCCGGTCCAAAATTTCGGCCGTGCACGATCGGAATGCCCATCACCCGGAAATAATCCGGTGAAACCGGGCTGACTTCCGCGGTAGGCGCTTCTCCCCGCGGCCACGGCGCGGTGCCGGTCACGTGGAAATAACTGTCCCATTCATTATCATCGAATGGACTGTTGGCACTGATCGCTGCCGCTTCGACGCCCGGAATATTTTTGACGCGCTCGAGTAATTGCGTCCAGAAAGCATCCTTTTGCTCGTCCTTTTTGTATTTCGCTTCCGGAAGCGAGATCGGAAAAGTCACTACGCCTTGGGGATCGAAGCCAAGCGGCGCGTTTTGGGCGTGCCAAAAACTTTTCAAGGTCAGACCGGCGCCTGCGAGCAAAACGATGGCGAGCGCGACCTGAGTAATCACCAGACCCGACCGCATGCGCTGGCGACTGATTCCGTCACTCGAACCGCGGCCGCCGACTTCATGAAGCGCAATCGAAAGCGAAACCGTGTGAGAAATTCTCCAGGCTGGCCAGACGCCTACCAAAATGCCGGCCACTAACGCAGCGATAGTTGTGAATCCAAGAACGCCAAGGTCGATCCGCGCTTCGTGAAAGCGGACAACGTCGACGGGCGTCAGCGCAAGAATTGCATCCAAACTCCAAACCGTCAGCAAAACGCCGGCGGTCGCTCCAAGCACGGCGATGAGGGTGCTTTCGATGAGAAGCTGGCGAGCGATTACCCAACGGCTTGCTCCCAACGCTGCTCGGACCGCCATCTCTTTCGAGCGAGCGAGAGCACGCGCTAATTGCAGGTTCGCGACATTCGCACAGGCGATCAGCAATACGCACACGACCGCCGCAACCAGCAAATTCAAGCTCGCGCGATAATCGCCGACGGTGGTTTCAAACAGAAGACGCATCGTCACTCTCCGGCCGCTGTTCGTGTCCGGATATTTCTTCTCGAGATCGGCCGCGATCGCATTCAAGTCGCTGTTGGCCTGCACCAGAGTAACGCCGGGCTTCAAACGGCCGAGCGCCCAAAATCCCTGATGATTGTCCCTGCTCTGCATTCCAGGTTCCTTCACGATTTCGCCCAAAGGGATCAGAACGTCCGGATTTCTTCCGAACTGCAATTGCGCCGGAAACACGCCGACGATTTCGCGCTCGACCCCGTCAATCGTCGCGCGATTTCCAAGCACATCCGGTGAACGGCCGAAATGTCGGTCCCAAAGATTCTCGCTGATCAGAACAACGTTCGGCGCGCCATCGACATCTTCAGCCGCATGGAGGTCGCGACCGATCAATGGTTTGAGTCCGAGGGTCGAAAGAAATCCCGAGCTTGTTCGAATGCCGCGAATACGTTCAGCCGCACCCGCGCCGGCACCTTGCGAAAAATTAAAGTTTTCCCGCCTAACGAGTGCGAGGTCGGTGAAACTGTGCTGATTGGCATGCCAATCGAGCCAGTTCATGTAGCCCACTGCGCCGCGATCGAAGATGTTTGAGCGTTCACGGAGAACGATCAACTTGTCGGCTTCGGGATACGGCAGCGGCTTGAGCAATACCGCGTTGACCACGCTGAAGATCGCGGTGTTTGCCCCAATGCCGAGCGCCAGCGCGAAGATCGCTATTAATGTGAAGCCCGGGTTTTTAACGAGCTGCCGAATAGCGAATCGGAGATCCTCCAACATTTCTTATCCCCGTTGTTGATTGTTACTCATACCGAAGAGCGATCATGGGATCGACGCGGGTTGCCCGGCGGGCCGGCACGAAACAGGAGATCGCCGCCACCAAAGTGAGCATGCCGCCAACCGCGAAATAAATGGTTGGATCGAGCGGCGTTGACCTTGAACAAAATATTTTTTAACGCAGCCGCCGCCACAACGCCGAGCAGGAGGGCGACGCCCCCCGCTCCGAGAAAAAGGCCCAGGGCAAGTTGCCAGGCACCCTGCGTCATCACCATCCGGAAAATTCGTTTCGCATCCGCGCCCAGTGCCATTCGAATACCAAACTCCTGGGTCCGTTGGTTCACCGAAAAACTCATCACGCCGTAGAGTCCGACCGCCGAGAGAATGAAAGCGATCACTCCAAAGATCGTGAACAAGGTCGCGATGACGCGATTACCGTTGAGGATTTCCTTGTGAAATTGCGCCGGCGTTCCCGGAAAATAAGTTGGCAGATCGGGATCCAGCTGTGCGACTGCCCTGCTCAAGGCCGGGCCCGAGAGTTTCAGCGCGCTCGCCGCCATGTGGCCGAACGAGAATGGTGCAAAATTGCGTGATGAGGTCGCTTCCGAGAAGCGGCATGTAAAATCCCGAGTTGTCGTTCTGTTGATCGAACGGCCCCTGCATCAAAGTGTCGGGAACTACTCCGACGATCGTGCGCCACTGCTGCGGCTGCGCTGGATTAAAAATGCGGATCTGATGACCGAGCGCGCTTTGATTGCCCCAGTATTTTCGGGCAAAGCTCGCGTTCACGATCGCCACCGGTTGCTTTGAATCCACGTCGTCAATTGTGAAGTCGCGGCCTTCCAGGAGCTTCAATCCGAGCGTCGTGAAATAACTGTCGGAGATCGATTCGTAGTTTCCCGTCGGATGATCGCGGTCGCTTAGATAACTTTTGCCGTCCACCTCGTACTGGCCATTTCCGGAGAAGGTCATGCGAAAGCGGCTGGTCAGAGATACGGAGTCAAACTGCGGATCGGCGCGCAACGAGCGAAGCGCTTTCTTGAAAAACTCCATTCGCGCTTGCTGCGTTGGATAAGCGCCCTCCATCAAGGCCATGCGCGCGGCATAAATCGAATTTTCGTCATAGCCGTAATCGAGTTTGGTTTGGTTTCGGATCGATTTGATCTGCAACGTCGCCCCAATTAACAACGCCGCGGTCAGCGCAATCTGTCCAACCACCAGGACCCGAGTGACAACATTGACCAAACGGCTGCTGTTTCCGCGTCCGCCTTCTTTCATGATTTCAGCGGCATTACCGCGCGAGCTGAGAAGGGCCGGGATCAAACCGGAAGCGAGAGTGGCCACTACGGTGACCATCAAGGTGAAGCTGAGAACACGTCCATCAATCGAGAAGTCCCACCAATACGGCAGCGGAAACGGTGATGCGCTAAAGGAACGCACCAACATGTCGACTGCCCCAATAGGCCAGAACAACACCGGCGACGGCACCCAAGGCAGCAACGACGAAGCTCTCTGTCAGCATTTGCCTAACGAGTCGCCAGCGGGTGGCCCCGAGCGCGCCCCGAATCGCCAATTCCTTCGCGCGAAGGGCCGCGCGCCCAAACTGCATGTTCATTACGTTCACACATGCGATTAACAAGACGAGGATCACGGCGCCGAGCATGGCCCAGACGATTTGCCGCAGCTGCACTCCAGTGAATGCGTTGACCAGCGGCTGAACGGTGGCCGAGGTAAAGTTTTGGTTCGTTTTCGGGTAGTCCTGAGCCAAATGGCGCGCCAGTCCGATGAACTCCGCGTTTGCCTGATCGAGCGTGACGCCCGGCTTCAGCCGGCCCAAGACCGCAGGAGCGTTATTGTTCGCTCCAAGCCTCAGGTCGCCGCGGGGCGTGACCGGGAACTCATTATATAATGGAGTCCACAGTTCCTCCGAGAACGGGAACTTGAACCCGGGCGGCATGACTCCGATGACAGTGGCAGCCTTGCCGTTAACCCGGACCCCCTGTCCAACGATGTTCGGATCGGCATTGAAATCGCGGTGCCAAATTTCGTCGCCCAGAATGACGGTTTTTTCCGCGCCGGGTTTATTGTCTTCAGCCGTGAAATCGCGACCCAAAACGGGCGCTACGCCAACGATCTTGAAAAGATCCTCCGTGACATAGCCACCGGTATAGCGCTGCGGATTATTCTTGTAGGTAACGTTGATCGTCGAACCGGAAAGATACCCGGCCATCATCGAGAACGATTTTTGGGCGGCCTTCAGATCTTCATAATCCTGCGCCGCTGGGATCTGACCGTTTCCAAAGTTATTGTTCTGGGCGGTCGCCTTGGGATCAATCAAGCCGACGCTGGCCAGTTGTTCGGGATGCGGAAACGAGAAGCCGCGCAGGACGACGGCATTAACGACGGTAAATTGAGTGACCGCGCCGCCGATTCCCAAACCGAGGACGAGCGTCGCCAGAAAGCAAAACGATTTTTCTTTGAACAATTTGCGCATTCCAACGCGCACATCCTGAAAAACAGAATCTAGAATCATAATTTTCCTTCTTTAACGATCCGCGAGATGGGAGGAAGCAGCCTTCAGCGTGATGCTGCCGGCCGAAGTTTCGAGGATTACCGATTTTCCACCGCCATTAAGTTTTCCGCGCAAATGTTGCCGGCCTGAATCGCTGGTCGCAATTGGCAGCTCGCTAACGACATGACCGACACTGGTCCGAGCATCGATGTCGAGCGCGGCATTCTCGGGCACTGCGAGTTCGATACTTCCTGCCGAGGTTTTCAACTGCATGTCGCCGGCAACTTCACCGGGAATGGAAGTGCGAATTGACCCACCCGACGTTTTGCCAATAAGCGTTCCCCTGATTTTTTCCAAAACGAGGCCGCCGCCGCTTGTTTCTACATCAGCATCACCGGAGAGATTGTGGACCTCAATTCGGCCGCCAGAAGTCCGGGCACGCAAATTACCTGTGCCATTCACAACCGAGATATGGCCGCCGCTGGTTTTGATTTCGGCGGGGCACCGGCAGTTTTCCAACGTGATCGATCCGCCGCTGGTGTCTGCCGTCAGCGTTCCTTCCAAATTCGCAAACTCCAGTTTTCCGCCGCTGGTATGAGCCTTCAGATTTCCGGAAATATCAACGGCTGCGATCTCTCCACCGCTGGTCCGCAAATCGAAATCGAACTTTTTCGGCACATGCAGGACGTAACTGGCCTCCGTTCTCGAAAAACCAAAATGCCAATTGGTCCACGATTCTTTCCGGCGAGACCGCACCGTCACGACATTGCCCTCTTTGGCCACTGTGATCGGCGCGGCGGCGAGATATTCTTTTTCCTTCGCTTCGTTGCCGAACTCGACCTTTCGATGCGCTTCCAGCGCGACTTTTCCATCCGCGCCGGCAGCGACCTGGATTGTCCCGAAATCCACGTCGACGACCAATTTGTCGCCGGGCGCAACATCGACTTCGCGGGAAACGTTTTCTTCAGACGCAACCGCAGCGCTGAGGGAAATCAGCAAAACGGCGACAGTATTACGAACGATAGTGAACATATTTAGTTAGTTGGTTGAGATTTGCCCTGGACCACCCAGCCGTCTCGCAGCTGGATGACGCGGTTTCCGTATCCGGCATTTTTTTCCGAGTGGGTGACTTGAATTATGGTCGTGCCCTCGGCATTGAGTTTTTGAAAGAGCTCCATGATTTCTTCGCCCTGGCTGGAGTGAAGATTCCCAGTAGGCTCGTCCGCCAGAATCAGCTTTGGGCTAGCGATGATTGCTCGCGCGACGCCGACCAACTGCTGTTGGCCGCCCGACAACTGACGCGGAAACAAATCTTTCTTGGCTACGATCTGAAATCTATCCAGCGCGTCCGCGACGATTGCCGATCGTTCCTGTTTGCCGACCTTTCGATACGACAGCGGGATTTCGAGATTTTCGTAAACCGTCAAGTCGTCGAGCAGGTGATATTGTTGAAAAACGAAACCGATGTTTTCGTTACGGAGCGCGGCCCGCTCTTTCGCTTTCAAATGATGAACAGCGGTATCGTTGAAAAAATATTCGCCGGTCCAGCCATGGTCATGCATACCGAGGATGTGAAGGAGGGTCGATTTGCCGGCGCCGGACGGCCCCATCACCGAAACGAATTCGCCTTCCTGGATTTCGATATCGACGTCGCGAAGAACGTAAAAGAATTTTCCTTTCGCGAGAGGATAAGAGCGTTCGAGATTTTTGAGTCGAATCATAAATAACTACTCCGTCCGTAATGCCTGAATTGGGTTGATCTGAGTGGCGCGGCGAGCGGGCAACCAGGTTGCAATCAATGCCGCGACCGCGAGAACCAGGGGCGCTGCGGTGAACGCGACTGGATCGAGCGCGCCGACTTCATAAAGGATTCCGTTTAAAAGCTTGCCTGTCGCGATCGCGAGTAATAGTCCGATGCCGAGACCGGTCGCGACCATGACGATGCCTTCACCCATAATCATCCTCAGCACCGCTCCGGCTTGAGCGCCAAGCGCCATTCGAATCCCGATCTCCCGCGTCCGGCGGGCGACCGAATAAGCTTTCACTCCGTAAAGGCCGACCACGGCGAGACCAAGCGCCAGAAGACCGAAAATGGAAAATAACGCTGCGCCGGCGCGGACAAGCCAGAGATCGAGGTTGGAATCAAGATGTTGAGCGAAGGTGCGCAACGACAAGATCGGAAGTGATGGATCGACCTCACGGTACGGCGCGGCGAATCAAATTTGCGGTGTTCGATTCGTTTTCGGGAGACAGCGAATGGAACCGAACAAAAAATGAAATGTCGCTTTGGAATCCACGGGCGAACGGCAGATAAATTCCACCGCCGGGTGTTTTTTCGAATAGCGCGTGCCGCGTTGCCGGGACGACGCCGACCACTTCGATGGTCTCTTCCGGCTTTGAAGTCTCATTCAGATCAGCGCTTCCTCCCGCGTGCGCAGTTCCGCCGCTGTCTGCTGACGCTGCATTGGTCGGCGCAAACTGAAGGCGTTGTCCGACTGGGTCAGCTTCGGGCCAAAGTTTTTTCGCCAGAGCTTCGTCGATAATCGCGACCTTCGGCCCGGGCTGAGTCGCTTCCGCTTCGCTGAAGGTGCGACCGCGCACGATCGGCAATCCAACCGTTGTAAAATAATCTGCGCCGACGCTGTTCCATGACACGTCAAAGGCAAGTCCATCGGCCGCGGTTGCCGGTTTGGCGTCCGCAGCGACATGCACGCCGGCGCGCTGAACTTTTCGGCTTTGTTCGAACATTCCAAATGGAACGACTGCGCAGATGGTTGCGTGTTCGACACCCGGCAGCGCGGCCAGTCTGTCATTCAAGTTCCGATAAAGCTCCTGCGCGCGCGCCGGATCGTAGCCGGCCAAACTAGCGTCGACTTCAAGAACGTAACTCGCACCGGGTTTCAATCCGGTGTCGGCCGAAGCAGCTTTGCCGGCGCCACGAATGAATAAAGCCGCCGCAGTGATGAGGGCGAGCGAGAACGCCATTTGCACAACCACCAGCGGATGACGGGGTAGAAATTTCCATCGACGACGCACCACATCTTCGCCCGCGTGTTCTTTCAAATCAGCGACCAGCGCGCTGCGCGAAAGTTTCAACGCCGGTCCGAGGGCAAACATCAGGGTGGCGAGCAGACAAAATCCGAACGTCGCCATCAAGATTGCGGGGTTCGGTCCAGCCAACCAGACGATATCAAGCGGCATCAGCTTTCGCATCGAGGCCACCAGCAAATCAGATGACCACAGGCCGAGAATCAGGCCGCCCGCCCCTCCGAGTAATGCCAGGGCAAAACCCTCAGTGAGAAGTTCGCGAACAATCCGCCAGCGGCTCGCACCAAGCGCGAGACGCACTGCCATTTCTTTTCGCCGTGCCGTGCCGCGCGCGAGCAGCATGTTCGCGAGATTCAGACACGCGACCAGCAGGACTACCACCGCCATTCCGAGCAGAAGCGGCGCGATCGCTTTCAATCCGCCTTCGGCGCGCGGGTTGTTGCTAACGGAATTCCGCGCCACCGGCGCCGTGATGAAAGTCTGATCTTTTTGTTCGAGTGGATAAGCTTTTTCCAAATTCGCCGCGAGCCCTTCGAGAGCGGGTTTTGCGGCGACCGCCGTCATGCCGGGTTTAAGCCGACCCAGGATCCGCAGCTGCGTGCCTTTGCGATCGTCGATCGTCGTTTTATCCTCTGCGCCGAAATCGTTGGCGACCTGATCGTAGACACTCATCGGCAACCAAACTTCCGGAGACAGAATTTGCATGGTGCCGACAAATCCTTTCGGCGCGATTCCGACCACGGTGAAAGAGTGGCCGTTCACCAGTATCTGCGAGCCAAGAACGCCCGGATCGAGATTTTGCTTTTGCCAATAGCTGTAGCTCACAACCGCAACCGACGCGTTGTGGCCAGGCGTTTCTTCTTCCGGCAAGAAGGCACGCCCTCTCGCCAACTGAACGCCGAGCACCGAGAAATAGTTGGAGCTGACAACCGCGCTAAACGCGCGCCGAGTGTCCCCTTTCTGGCCGATGCCGACGAACGCCAGATTGAAAGCCATCACGTCGCTGAACACCGTGTTCTGATCGCGAACGTCGACATAAGTTGGATAGGAAAAACCGCGAAACTTTTTCGGATCTTTTTTGTCCTGCGAAAAGAGCTGCACCATTTCCTTCGCCTTAGAGTAAGCCGGCGGCGCAAAGAAAAGCGTGTTCACCAGGCTGAACACAGCGGTGTTCACGCCGATCCCGAGTGCAAGCACGGTCGCGGCTGCAATTGTAAATGCGGGCGACTTCAACAGCTGCCGAAGAGCAAATTTAAAATCGCGGATCATATTTAGGTGTTGTGGCTGAGCGCGACCATTGGATCGGCCCGAGTTGCGCGCAGCGCGGGGATGTAACTGGCGAGGAGAGCAATCGCGCCGAGGATCAGGGTGACGGCGACAAAAATCGAGAGGTCAAAGGCGCCGACCTGGTAAAGCAAGCTTCGCAACGCCGAGTTAGTTAAAAACGCGAGCGGCAAACCGATCGCTGCGCCGATCAGAAGAAGTCTCGCCGCGTGGCCAATAACCATTTTCAACACATCGGAACGCTGCGCGCCCAGCGCCATCCGAACCCCGATCTCGTGGGTGCGTTGGACGACCAGGAACGAAATCACGCCATATATCCCGACCGATGCGAGAAGCAGCGCGATGCCGGAGAACCCGCACAACATGACGACGGAGAGACGGCGCGGCGCAACTGAATCTGCAACCACCGTGTCGAGGGTCCGAACATTCGAGAGCGGAATGTCCGGATCGATGTTGCGCAATTCGTCCCGGATTGTCGTCGCGAGGCTGCGAGCATCTTGCGCGCTCCGGGCCGTCAGCACCATCTCGCGATCCGGACTCTGAGTGTGCGGGAGGTAATACTCAGGCTGCGCTTCGGCGTCGAGACCGCGATGCCTAATGTCCGCGACAACTCCAACAATCGTCAGCCCATTTCGGGTCTGTATCGTCGACGCGAAAGGTATCCGTTTCCCCAGAGCGTTACCGTCTTTAGAAATATTTCCTGGACGAACGCCTCGTTCACGATCACAACCAGCGGCGAATCGGCGGTGTCGGCGTCAGTAAAAAAGCGGCCATGCAATAGCGGCGTCTGAAAGCACCCGAAAATAGTCAGGCGTGATTGTCGCGAATTTCCTCGTCCGGAAAAGCGCCGGTCATTTTCGCGATCCTGACCTTCAATGATGAACGAGCTGTCCGTGTTCGATCCGCTCAAGGGCAACATGACCGTGAACAGCGGCATGCTGGACACCCGGAATATTTTTGATCCGCCGCTCCGCTTCCGCGTAAAAATTAGATCGACCTGGCGTGCCCGCGGATATTTTTCGACCGGCAATGAAATCTCAGCCGTCAGAACATTGTGCGGATTGAATCCGGGAGAAACACTCTGCACCGGACAAAACTTTTTACGAGTAACCCTGCACCGATCAGTAAAACAAGGGCGAGAACCGTTTCGGCGACGACAAGTCCGTTGCGCAGACGATTGCGATGACCTCCGGCGGTGGATCCACGTCCACCTTCCTTCAAGGCCTCGGTTAATTCAGGCTTGGCGCTTACGAACGCGGGCACAATGCCAAAAAGAATTCCTGTTGTGACCGCGACGCCGAACGTCATCGCAAGCACAGTGAGATCGAGACTGACTTCACCGATGCGCGGCACGGTGTGCGCTCCGATAATGCGGAGCAAATCGAGCGCCCACATGGCGAGCAATACGCCAGCGGTTCCGCCCAGCACCGATAACAAAACGCTTTCAGTGAGCAATTGGCGAAGCATCCGTTTCAAACTCGCTCCCAGCGCAACCCGAATCGCCATTTCGCGTTCGCGCGCGCCGCCCGCGCCAGCAACATGGTGGTCAGATTCGCGCAAGCGATCAGTAACACGAGCGTTACCGCGCCGAGCAGAATCCATAAACCCGTCCGCATCGGGCCAACGACCTGGTCCTGGAGCGGATAGAGTCTCGCGCCGAATGACCCGATTTCTTTTGGGTAATTTTTTTGGATTCGTCTGCCGGAAATTCGCAGTGATCGTGTCGACTTCAGCCTGCGCGCGCGCAGCCGAAACTCCTGACCGCAATCTTCCGATCACGCCGTAACTGCGCGAGTAGCGGGCGCCCAGTTCGTCTTTGGTGAAGGCGATCGGTTTCCAAATGTCCGGTCGACTGGCGAAACGCGATCCCTGCACGTTGAAAAGCGGCAGCGGAAAATCGAAAGTCGCCGGCATGATCCCAACAACGATTTGGGGATGGCCATTCAACGAAATTTTATTGCCGACAATCGTTGGATCGGAGTTGAACCGGCGCTGCCACAACCGCGCGCTGATCACAACGACATCGTCGCGACCTTCAGCGCCTTCATCCTCAGTGAAAACCCGGCCTTTCAGTGGCTCGATACCGAGCAAGGAAAAACACTCGGCGATACAACTGCGCCTGCGACGCGTTCCGGAACGTCGCCGGTGGTCAGATTGTAGGCGACGTAATTGAAGGCGCCGATTTTATCGAAGGTGGTGAGTTCCTTCTCGTAATCCAGATATTCGGGAGCGGAGACTGGAATTCGCTCCAGCCCCTGCGGAGGAAATCGTTCCCACAACAGCACCAGATTTTCCGGAGCCTTGTAGGGAAGCGGTCGAATCAACAGCGCGTTGACCAGGCTAAGCACGGCGCTATTCGCGCCGATCGCCAACGCCAGCGTTGCTATTGCGATGGCCGTGAAGCCGGGGCTTTTCGCTAAACCCCGCAGCGCGACTCTAATTTCGCTCAGCATAATCGCTGGTTGCCGTCGATTTACATTTCGTTAGGCCGCGACCCGGCTGTCTTCGACAACTCGACCGTCGAACAAGTGAACGGTCCGATCGGCGTGCTGCGCGAACCGCTCGTCGTGCGTGACCATGCAAATGGTCGCGCCGCCGGCATGCAGTTCCTTGAGCAGATTCATCACCGCTTCACCGTTTCTCGAATCGAGATTTCCGGTCGGCTCGTCGGCGAGCAGGATCGCCGGCTTGCCGGCCAATGCGCGCGGCAACGGCAACGCGTTGTTGTTGGCCGCCCGAGAGCTGACTTGGCAAATGCTTCGCGCGATGCGCCATGCCGACGCGGTCGAGCGCCTGGGTGACCAAACCTTTTCGGTCGCCTGCGCTCATCCCACGATAAGTCAGCGGGAGCTCGACGTTTTCGTAAACCGTCAGGTCGCCGATCAAATTGAAGCTTTGAAAAATGAATCCGATTTCGCGATTCCGAATCCGCGCCCGGTCCGCGAACGAAAGATTCGCGACCTCGTGTCCTTTCAGCGCGTAACTTCCGTCCGATGGCGTGTCGAGCAGGCCGAGGATCGACAATAATGTCGATTTGCCGCAGCCGGAAGGTCCGGCAATCGAAATGTATTCGCCGTCGCGAATATCGAGATGAATGCCGGACAGCGCGTGCGTCTCTACCTCATCGGTGAGAAACACTTTGGTGACCGAGTCGAGCCGGATCAACGGGTTCGTGCCGTTCCCACCGGGAGTTTTTGTTTGAGGATTAACTTGGGTTGATGTCATGGTTGGATTTCTGATTTCGGATTACTGAAATTAGTTAAGGCGAATTCGTTCGTGCGAATCCCACGCGCTGGTGTCGGAAAGAATCACCTGGTCGCCGGGATTCAGCCCGCTGAGAATTTCGATCGTGTTCACCGAGCTTTTGCCCAGTTTCACCGGAGTGCGCACCGCATCGTTGCTGCCGGCGACGAGTTTGAACATGCCGACGGTGTTATTTTCCTGACCAAACGCCGGCCGGCCGACAAATACGACATTGTCGAGACGCTCGAGTTCGATCGTGCCATCGACGCTCAAATCCGGACGCGCGCCTTTTGGCAATTCTTCATCGAACGCGACGTCGACAGTGACGGTTCCCTGCTCCACCGCGGGATCGACCCGTTTGACGTGGCCTTTCACGACACCGTTACGGGTATCGATAATCGCTTGTTGTCCCGGCTGAATATCCTTGGCCTGGGTCTCCGCGATTTTTACCTGCGCTTTGAGTTTCGTTGGATCGGCGACGCGCGCGAGATTATCGCCCGGTTTTAAACGCTGACCGACTTGCACCGGCAACGCTTGCAACACGCCGGACATTCCCGCTTTCACGTGCAACGCCTCGACCTGATCGAGTTTCAATTTCGCCAGCTGGTTGGCCTGATCGACCGCCGCTTGTTTGGAAGCGAGCTGAGGCTCAATCGAATCGTGCTCAAACGCGAGCCGCTTGGCTTCGATCTCGTCAGTCTTCTGCCAATTCCTCTTCCTTGATTTTCGACGTCTTGTAAACGAGGTCCGCAACCAGGCCGTTCTTCGCCAACTGATCGTTCGTTTGCCTCTCCATCTTTGCCTGTAGGTAAGCTGAATGTGCCGAGGTGGCTTTCGATTCCTGATCGAGTAACTCGCGCTGCAAGCTCGCCTTTTCGGTGGCAAGCTCCGCTTCGGCGCCTTTCGCCTTCGACTCCGCCTCGTGGGCGCTCTGTTCTAGTTCCGGACTAGTCAACTCCAGTATAACGTCACCGGGTTCCACTTTTGTTCCCGGCCAGATCAAAATTTTCTCGACGCTGGCTTCGGTGGTCGCCGGGATCCAACGAAATTCTTCCGGAACAAGCGTGCCGAGGCCTCGGACCTGGCGCACCATCGGTCCGCGCTTCACGGTATCGATCCAAACACTGGAACGATCCACACTCGGCGCCGCCGGTTTCAACCGGGACAATGCGAACGTTGCCAAAATCAATGCCAACCGCGCTCCCGCCAATAATCAGGATGCGGCGTTTGCGCTTCTGCGCTGCAATGCCTTTTCGCGGAACGTCCATCGATGAGAGGCTCGATGTAAATCCGCTCGGCCTCACAATCGTATGATCTTGCTCTGGTTGGGGCTGTGGGGTGGTCACGTTGATTAAAACAGCGGCAACGTCCGGACCAGATGGATCATCTCCGTCGCGCTCGCGGCGATCGGAATCAGCGCGGAGGCAATCAGGGCGATGAAGATCACGGCATTGCTCACAAAATCCTTGTTGTCTTCGATGTCGAAATAATCGCGGCTGATGTCGCGAAACGAATTCGAGAGGGTGGTGCAACGGCCCGTCAAATTGTCGAGGTTCGAAGCCTGGAGGTTGTACTCTACGAACGGGAACTTCCGCGCGTTCTTGCTGGTATTGGTGGTTGGTTTCATAATTTCTTTCCCTTTCGTCTCTAATGAGAAGCACTGAGACCGCTCACTGGATTCAAAAGTTTTTTCATGTGTGGAAATCCTTATTGCAACGTCCGTGCCACGCCTAAAAACAAAGTCCTAAGTCGTTGACGTTCAGCGAGTAAAAGTTTGCACCGATTTTTCGACAAAGCGCCGAGTGCTCCACTCATGGGACACCTCCGTCCCGATTCCGGGACGGAATCAATAGTGATGAGTGACGAAGAGACGAGAGTTGACTGGTCGATCGAACGCTCGCTGCGCCGCAAGCTCTTAGTTGAGAGTTCGCAGCGAGCGCCTCTACTCGTCACTCGTCACTCGTCACTCGTCACTTACCTTGGCAAGCGCAGCACTGCTTCCGCGCCGGTGCGATCGTCGCGATTCGTTAGGCTCAACGTGCCGCCATGGGCTTCGGCGATTTGCCGGCTCAGGGTAAGTCCAATTCCAGATCCTTCCGGTTTGGTGGTGAAGAACGGAACGAAAAGATTCGTCGGGTTCATGATCCCGGTGCCCTCATCGCGCACAATGACTTCGGTGCAATCATCTGATTGGCGCCACCGGATCTCGACGTGCCCGCTGGTCTCGAGCGTCGCGTCAACCGCGTTGTGGACAAGATTAATCAGGACCTGTTCGATCTGCGCCGCGTCTGCCCGGATTTGCAGCTTGGCCCCCGGAACGACTTGAACTTTCAACCGCGGCTCCAAGTTCGCCACTCGCTGCACCAGCTCGCCGAGATCGACATCTTCCATTTGCGGCGGCGGAAGTTTGGCCAGGCGGGTGTAGCCTTGCATAAACCGGCTTAACGAATCGGCGCGCGACGCAATCGATTTCAGTCCGCTCTCCGCGTCGTCTTTCCAATCCTCGCGGCATCGGTTTGCGTCGAAGAAGAGTTTCCAAACTGCCGGCCAGGGATTTGATCGGCGCGAGCGAGTTGTTCATTTCATGACCGAGGACCCGGACGATTCGTTGCCAGGCGCGGCGTTCTTCTTCGCGCAAGGTCCGGCTCAAATCGGTCAGCACCAGCAAATCATGCGGCAAACCGTGTTCGCGAAATGTACTTCGGCCAACTCGCCAACGCCCGGACCCGCCCGGAAACGAAAGCGTCAGCGGCTCGTCGGCCGATGACATCGAAGCACCCGGCCAATCCCAGTTGATCCGCCCGTCGGCCTAACAACTTGTCGATCGGTTGACCAAGCAAATCTTCGCCAGCGCGATTCAACAGCCGCAAACGCCGGTCAGGATCGAACGTAAATACCGCCACATCGATCTCAGCCATGATCGTTCGCAGCAACGCAGTCGCTTCGAATGCGCCGAGACGCTGCACCCGCAAAGTCTCGCCAAGTGTGTTTACTTCGAGCAACACCTCGCCAAGCGCGTCATCGGCGCGCGCGCCGCGGGCGCGAATCGAGTAATCGCCTTCGCGCAAAGCCGCCAGCAGGTTGCTCATCGTTTGCAGCGGATGAATCACGTGATCGCGCGCTGCGGAGATGAACGCGCCAACGCAGATCAAGATTACGAGCGTGATCGTCCACTGCACTTTGCCGCTGTAATCCCCGAACCACAAAATCAGCATCAGAGTCACGATCGCCGGCCCGACTGCGCCCAGAATCAGCCACGTCAATTTGCCCTGGTGCGAAAACCGATAACGATCTTTCGGGCCGCGCTTCATCAGCTCCTAGAGAAGCGATGCGATGCGAATGCGATCGAACTTATCGGGTTCCGCACCGCAAGTCATCCGATCTTGCATGCAGTCGCATCGCTCTCCGATCATCAGAGTCCATATTGCTGCAGCCGCCGGTAAAACGCGCTTCGGCTCAGTCCAAGCGCCTCGGCCGCTTTGCGCGCGTTCCCGTTATTCCGGGCCAGCGCTTTCTTGATCAAAAACGCTTCGACTTCTTCCAGGCTCATGTCTTCCAGGCTTTTTGACTCACCGCCGCCACTCGTTAGGCCAAGGTCGTTCGCTTTGATTTGTGTTCCTCGCGTCATCAGCACCGCGCGTTCGATCACGTGATCCAACTCGCGCACATTTCCGGGATACGAGTGTTGCATCAATCGATCGCGTGCGCCCTCATCAAAGCCGGCGAGCTCCTTGCGATAACTTTGGGCGTGCATCTGCAGAAAATTGTTCGCCAACGGCATGATGTCTTCGCGCCGATCCCGCAGCGGCGGCAGTTTGATCTCGATTGTGTTCAGTCGAAACAAGCAGGTCTTGCCGGAATTTTCCGGCCGCGACCTCGTCCGCGAGATTGGCATTCGTCGCGGAAATGATTCGCACATTGGCGTGCAATGTTTTTGAAGAACCAACTCGCTCGAATTCACCCGTCTCAATCACTCGCAGCAACTTCGCCTGTTGATTCAGCGGAATATTCGCGATCTCGTCCATGAACAGTGAACTTTCGTCTGCAAGTTCGAACCGGCCGGCGCGATCGCTCTTGGCGTCGGTGAACGCGCCTTTGACGTGGCCGAACAGTTCGCTCTCGAACAAAGTTTCGGACAGGCCGCCCATGTTCACCGTGATCATGCTGTGCGAAGCGCGGGGCGAGAGCGCGTGCAACGCCTGCGCGATCAAACTCTTGCCGGTGCCATTCTCGCCGGTGATGAGCACGTTTGCGTCCGACGGCGCGACCCGTTGAATCATTTCGATCACCGGCCGCATCGATGGCGCGTCGGCGATCAGGTTCGGAACATTGCCGCCGAGAAGTTTGTTCGCCGCTTCAAGTTTGCGGCCTTTGCGCAACGCGCTGCCCAACTCGATCTGGGTCCGAACAATCGACAGCAACCGTTCGTTATCCCACGGTTTCGGCACGAAATCGCGCGCGCCACGCTTCATCGCTTCGACCGCAAGATCGATCGTCGCCCACGCCGTCATCACCACGATCGGCAAGGTGCTATCCAACGCCTGGATTTTTGGAATAACTTCGAGCCCTTCCTGCCCGGACGTCGTGTCGCGGGTGTAGTTCAGGTCCATCATCAGCAGCGCGTAATCCCGCTGCTGAAGCGCGTTGAAAATTCCGCTGATCGACGTGACCGACTCAGTCTGGTGCCCCTCGCCCTTGAGCAAAATCCTGAGCGCCTCCAGCACATCGCGCTGGTCGTCGGCAATCAAAACCCGGCTCACGAGATAACTCTGAACCGCGAATCTGTCGCTATGTCAATGCAGTAGCCGAAGGTTCGTTGGCAACATGGTTGATCCGGCGACGATTGGTTCGTCCGGATCTGCAGACCCGGCGAAGCTTCCGCCAGAAACGGGCGATTCTTCGTTCACCGCGACTTTGGCCGGCGGCGAAGCGACTTCGGGTTTGCCTTTGCCTTTCAGCGATTGATTGAACGTCGGCAAATCTTTGGCCAGGAGTTGATCGAAATCTTTGGTCACGTCGTCGAGCTCGCGGCGAAGCGTGTCGATGTAAGCCAGGTGATAATCGCCGGGCTTGCCTTCGTAGCTTAAGAGCGCGCCATAAAGTTGATCGGTGTGCTCGCGAATCCGTTCTTCACCGGTAATCGCGCCGCCTTCGGTCGTGGCGACAATTTTCTTCCGAACCGCGTCGATCTTTCCGTCGAAATCTTTCACCGTCTTGCGCATCGGATCGTTGTCCGGAAACGCCGCGCCCGATTTCGCAACTTCGCGGCGCAAAAACATGATCCGATCCATCAACGCGCTTTCATCGTCAAACAACGCGCGCACTTTGTTCGCGGCGTCGAATTGAGCTTTCTTGTCCGCGTCAGTGAACTTCGCCCGCCGATCGAGACCGACGGTGAATTTCGTTTCGTAAGTTTTTCCGTTCTTAGTCAGACGAACCGTGTATTCACCCGGGGCAAAACGCGGACCGCGCGTGCCGCCGAACGCGATTTGCGCTGCCGGCGGAACCCGCGGCGGTTTTTCGCGCATGGTCCACATCACACGATTGAGGCCCTGCCGTTTGCTGGCCGGAATTTCGTCCAGACACTTTCCCGGTTGAATCGAGCACTTCGATTTTCAATTTCCCGTAAAGATGACGTTCGCGTTGGTAATAATTAATGACTGCGGCGTCCGGCGGATTGTCGCCGACAAACATTGCCGCGCCGTTGGCCCAGCCGCCGCTGCCTTCGATCCTCTCCTGCACCGGACGAGCCGAAACAAATGCGACCTCCTGTGACAGGATTTCGGGAGTCAACGCGCGCCACGGAGTGATGTCGTCAATGATCCAAATTCCGCGACCGTGGGTCGCCAGAACCAGATCGTTATCGCGCGATTGAATCGCCATGTCGCGAACTGCGACCGCGGGAAAATGGCTTCCTTTGAACTGGGCCCAGTTTTTGCCGCCATCGATCGATACCCAAAGCCCGAATTCCGTGCCGACGAACAGCAGATCAGGTTTCACCACGTCTTCCTTGATCACGTGCGCGTAACCGCGAACAGTTTTTGATTCGTTAGGCGTAATCAGCGGCGTCCAGGTCTTGCCGTAATCGGTCGTCTTGAAAACGTACGGCGCCATGTCGCCAAAGGTGTGCCGGTCAAACGTGACGTAGGCCGTGCCGGCGTCGTAATTACTCGCCTGGACAGTCTGACCCACGAGTTCTTCGGCAGATTTGGAACGTTCGCGACCACGTTGGTCCAGGTTTTCCCGCTATCACGAGTGATCTGAAGATTTCCGTCGTCGGTTCCGACCCAAATCAGGTTCTTGTCCTTGGGCGATTCGCTGATCGAAAAAATCGTGGTGTGCATTTCCGCCGACGAATTGTCGATCGTGACGCCGCCGGATTGTTCCTGCTTTTGTTTCTGCGGATCGTTGGTGGTCAGATCGGGCGAAATCCGTTCCCAGCTCTGGCCATGATCGCGCGAGCGAAACAAAAACTGCGCGCCGATGTAGATCGTTCCCTTCTCGTTAGGCGAAAGGGCGATCGGCGTGTTCCAATTCCAGCGCAGCTTCTCCTTGTAATTGGGAGTCGGCTGAATGTTGCGGGCTTCGTGAGTGTTGCGATTCACCCGGCCGACGTTGCCGCCTTGATACTCGGCATAGAGGTAGTCCGGATCCGCCGGATCAGGAAACATCCAAAATCCGTCGCCGTTGTACATATTTTCCCACTGATGATTGGTGATGCCGCCCGGATATTCCGACGGCGCAACCCACGCGGCATTATCCTGCAATCCGCCGTAAACCCGGAACGGATCCGCATCGTCAACGCTCACGTGATAGAACTGCGACACTGGCAAATTCTCGGCCTTCCACCATTTGCTGCCGCCGTTGTAGGAATACCACATGCCGCCGTCGTCCCCACTGAAGACGGTTTGCGGATTAGTCGAGTCGATCCAGACATCGTGGACATCTCCGTGCGCGCCGTTGAAACCGCCGATCGTCGAGAAACTTTTGCCGGCGTCGTCGCTCATGATTAACGCGCCATCGGTCTTGAACAAACGATCGGGATTTTTTGGATCAACGATCAGGTTCGCAAAATAAAAGGGACGCCAGACCATCCATTGACTTTTATCGCGTTGTTCCCAGGTCGCGCCGCCGTCATCGGAGACAAACAACGCGCTATTCGGTGATTCAACGAAACAATAAATACGCTTTGCGTTGGACGGTGCGATTGCGACCGCGAGCCGGCCGTACGGTTTTTTCGGAAAACCTTTGTTCTTTTCCGGCGTGATTTCGGTCCAAGTATTGCCGCCATCGGCCGAGCGAAATAATCCGCTCGCAGACGGTTTGTCGGGGCCGTCCCCGCCGGAACGATATTCCCAGCCCTTGCGGCGGAAATCCCACATGCATGCGAACATTGTCTCCGGAGTCGCGGGATCGATCGCCACATCGGTGCAACCGGTCGAAAGATTCGCGCCTTTGAGGACCTGGCTCCAGGTTTTGCCGCCGTCAGTCGTTTTGTAGAGACCGCGATCCGGCGAATCGCTCCACAACGCGCCGGGAACAGCAGCGTAAACTGTGTCGCTGTTAGCCGGGCTGACGCGAATCTTCGCGATGCGCTCGGATTTGTTCAGTCCAGCTTTTGTCCAGGTTTCACCGCCATCGCTCGATTTGTAAATGCCGTCGCCGATTGACACGCTGTTGCGGGTCCACGATTCACCGCTACCGACCCAAACGTTCTTGGCATTTTTTGGATCAAGTGCAATCGCACCAATTGACTGAACGGCCTGCTCGTCGAACACCGGACGGTAACGAGTTCCCTGATCGTCCGATTTCCAAACACCGCCGCTGGCCGCGCCAACGAACAATGTGATTTTTCCGGATGGCTCGCGAGTGCCGGCGATCGCAGAGATTCGGCCGCTCATGGCCGCGGAACCGATGTTGCGTGCGCCAAGGCCGGAAATTGTTGCCGAGCTAAACGGTGGTGAAGCAGGTTGTTCCGCGAACGCCGAAGCGCAAAACGCGGTGACTGCAAAAAGTTTTAGGAAACGCATGAGAGTGATTTATTTGGCTGGAGTTGTTGGAAAATGAAAAACCGCATCGTCGACCGGCACATTGCCTTCGGCCTTGTCGATAATGACCTTCTGTTTGTCGGAGTCGCCTTTGCCGCCGGCCTCGACTGAAGTCGGCACGAACACGCCATTGATTTTTTCGTAATCGCCCAAATCGGTTTCAGTTTCGATCAGTGCGCCTTGCTGAACCCGCTGGGTCAAAATTCGGATCTCCAGAAAATGATCGGGATCCAGATAAACAAAATTCACGTCACCATTCTTGCGCGTGACCTTGATTTTGTAGGCATCGGTCCCGTCAACATCTTCGCGGCCGACGATACTCGATCGTGCTGCCTTTTTCCTTCCAATCGACGAGCGGTCCGTCCATCTCCGCGTCTTCCATTAACGCTTTCACGTCGTCCGCCGACATTCGTTCGGGATCTTTGCGGCCCTGGAACGGCGAAATTTGCCAGCCATCCTTTCCGTCAAACGCCTGCACCGCGGTCATTCCTTGCAACGTCGCTTCAGTGCGCACTTCGAGCGGACGTTTTTTCAGCTGAGTGTAAGCGAGTTGGATTTTCCCTTCGTTGACCAGCAGTTTGCCGGTGCGTCGAAGTGATTGCAAAGCGTGCACAGCCTGGGTGCCGCCTTTCGCTTCGACATTTTTGGCAACCAATTCATCCAGAGTTGGAGCGGTTGCCGGCATTTCCTGAGTGAATGCGGCAGGCGCGATGAGCGCCGCCGCCACGAGCGTGAGTGCAAGATGTAATGACATGGTTGTGAGGTTGAAGACAAATGGGCAGACGAGTGCCCGCGTCAAATTGGTATGCAAACGATATGCCACGCGCAACGTCTCAGATGCAAGCCTTAGTAAGTCAGCGTGTTATGCCATGATGACTTTTTGCGACAAATTTGTGATCGTCCCGCGAATGGGATTTTTCGGTTCGTTTTCGGAACAAAAACTCGGCTAAGTCGGGAGCACGCCCAATTGTTGAAATCCAGGATACCACGCCGAGATAAATCAGCAACACATCAACCGTGTCCTGAATGCCGTGGGCGATAATCGGCGCCCACAGATTTCTGCCGGTGCCAAAATAAAGCCGGCCAGAATCGCGCCGTCAATAATGTTTTCGGTAACTCCAGTCGGACCCTGATGGAAATGAGCAAAACCGAAGAGCAACGTTACGAGAATCGCCGACACGATCCATCCAGTTGTCGATCGACCTAAGAGATCGGTGCAGCGATTGAGCAAATACCCGCGATAAACAGTCTCCTCACCAAATGCTGCCAGAACCCACGCGAGAACAATTCCCAAGACAAGCAGCGGCGTATTTCCGACGAGCCGTTGATATTCATGCAGATCCGGTCCCTGATTAAAAAGTCTCGTCAACAACGGTTGGGTCGCAAAAAGTTCGAGCGCTTCCATCGCGATGCCGATGCCAACGCCAATGATGAGAATCTTCAGTAGCGGATCGGGCGCCGGCGCTCGCAGCCCGACGTCTCTCCAATGCACACCGCGGATTCGGATCGAAATCCAGCCGAGCAGAAAAAGATAAGGAACCTTACTGACCGGAAGCAGACCGAGGTAATCGAGATGAAAGACCGTTGCGATGACGAGCAGTTCGACTACGAGAAGCAGCGGTTTCCTGCGCACGCCAAAAGCAAAGCGTGGTAAAGGTGCTTGTATCAAGCACCTAATTGAATAGAAAGGGCCCGCCGAGGCGGGCCCTTCTAAATATCAGACTTCGCTTACCAAATCCGCAGCATTCGGACGATCGCCGCGATGCTCAAGCAAATCGGCCAGGCCGAAATTAGGGC
The DNA here is from genome assembly GCA_963800015.1 of uncultured Verrucomicrobiae bacterium. Classification (GTDB taxonomy): domain Bacteria; phylum Verrucomicrobiota; class Verrucomicrobiia; order Chthoniobacterales; family UBA10450; genus AV40. The sequence continues at coordinate 451,648 of CAWCZE010000010.1, forward strand.
AATGAAGGTGAAGGCGGAGAACTGAATTGCGTAATCACGCACCATTTCTGTGCCAATGAAATCGCTGCTGAGTTTGTGAAGACCGGTCAGCTTCGCAGTCTCTTGCCCAGCGTTAATTTTTCCGTCTGCCGTTGGCTGGTAATTGTAATCGGTTAGCGGAAAACCGGTGTAATTGGGACTGGCTTGAGGTGTTGGTTTCATAAAATTTGTATTGGTTGGGGTTCCTCCCGAATGCGGTTCGAGGTTCCGGCGCAAAAACCCGCGCGTGGTGTGAGATTCGACCACTGGGCTGCCACGCAAGGGGCGGGCTCCAACTTGGCGGATCGGGCGAGCCTAGAGAGGCGCGTCGATCAATTCATCTCGGGTTATCTAGCAGCCGTTTGTGTGCCTGTCTAATGACCCAGCCAGATTTCAGTCGTAAGTGCCTCTCGCAGTGGGACAAAAAATTGTGAATATCTTTGAGGCCCCCGCCCCGTCCTCATCAAACGAAGCGATTCATTCAATTTTGAGACGCTGCCGAGACAGGGGTTGAGTTGTTCGGAGGTTGAGCCAGAATCGGTGCGTTGACTCTTGCTAATGGATCCAAATGATTGGGCCGGATTAAGCGACGAAGAGCTGCTCGAGCGCCGCATCTCCAGTCTGGGCCTTACCCTGGAAGGCACGCCGATCCAGCCGCTCATCCACCAGTTATATAATGAGCTGTCCGGCAAAGGTCTCGCCTTTCATCCCCCAACCCACATCGGTGACGAGTGGTTCGTGCCAATCGGCATTCCGGCGATTTTTGTTCCGTTCTTTCTGGTGCACGATCGGCTCCGGTCGCTCGAGCGTAGCATGATGCTCGAAGTGGAAGGCGAAACCCCGGAATGGTTCATGAAATTGATGCGGCATGAAGCTGGGCACGCCTACATGTATGCCTACCGTCTCACTCGGAAAAAACGCTGGCAGCAGCTCTTCGGACAAACGTCGAATGACGAGACGCCCAGTTTTTATCGGCCGCGTCCGTTCAGCCGCAGTTACGTGATGCACTTGGACGATTGGTACGCTCAAGCCCATCCGGACGAAGATTTCGCGGAGACGTTCGCGATCTGGCTGACGCCGGATTTCGATTGGCGAAAACGTTACGCCGGTTGGAAAGCCTTGCAGAAGCTCGAATACGTGGACGAATTGATGAAATCGCTCGCCGGCAAACCGGCCACTGTGATGCCGAAATATCGCGAGACAGAATACAATTTCCTCAACGTAAAATTAAAAACCTATTACGCTCGGAAGCGGAAACTTTTCGAAGAGCAATATCCCGGTTTTTACGATGTCGATCTTCGGCAATTGTTTTCGGCGCCGACCGGGATCAAGGCGAGCAGTTATCTCCGGCAGCGGCGGCGGCGATTGATGAATTCTGTGTCTCAGTGGACGAACGAGAAAAAGTTTCGAATCAACAAGCTAATGGCGCGTTTGATCGATCGCAGCGACGAGCTCGGGCTCCGCGTTCAAAATGACGATCCCCAGCAGGATTTTCGGGTTGCTTCCTACATCACAACCCTGGTGATGAATTATTTGTTCACCGGTAAATTCAAACGGACGAAATGAAATCGTATTCATTCGTTGCTACATTTTCTCACGGGTGCCGCTCAGCTAGAGCTCGGCGTGGAACGGCGCACTTCAGCGCGCCGTCGGGATACGGCGGACTGGAGACCGCCGCTCCTTGGAGGCGCCAATGAAAAAGAAACTCAAAGTCCTGGTGATTTTCGACGGCGTGCAACCGACGCCGATTGACGCCGACCTGACCGAGGAAATGAAGACGGAGGAATGGCAAACGGAAGCCAACGTGATGGCCGCGCTGAAAGAGCTCGGCCACACTGCCGAACATCTCGCCATTTACGACGACGTCGATCTGGTTCGGCAAAAAGTGGAAAGCTTTCAACCCGACGTCCTGTTCAACCTGGTCGAGCAATTCAAAAACAATCCGGGCTTCGACCAAAACATCGTTTCACTTCTCGAAATGCAGGGTGTGCCGTTTACCGGTTGCGGCTCGACCGGGCTGACGCTTTGCAAACACAAAGGCATCTCCAAAAAAATTCTTGGTCATCACGGAATCCTGACTCCGAATTTTCTCGTCATTCCACGCGGACAACGCAGCGGACCTGGAAAATTGAAATTTCCGATTCTGGTCAAGCCGGTGAAGGAGGAAGCGTCCTACGGGATTTCGCGAAATTCGTTCGTTCAGAATGACGAACAGTTCCGGGAACGCATCGCGTTCATCCACGAGAAGTACAAAGGCGACGCGATCGCCGAGGAATACATCGAAGGGCGCGAAATTTACGTGAGCATCATGGGCAATACCCGGCTCACCGTTTTTCCAATGCGCGAGCTCGCATTCAAGGAATTGCCGCCTAACGAACCGCGAATCGCTACTTACAAGGCGAAGTGGGACGAGAAGTATCGAAAACGCTGGGGACTGGAAGGACAATTCGCCGAAAATCTGGATGCGGGATTGATCAAAGACATCGGAAAGACCTGCAAAGACATTTACCGTTTGCTTACGATCGACGGTTACGCGCGAATCGATTTGCGGTTGAACGCCGATAACAAAGCTTACTTCATCGAAGCCAACCCGAATCCGCATCTCGCCACGGATGAAGATTTTGCCCAATCGGCATTGAAGGCCGGCCTAAAATATCCCGAACTAATCCAGGCAATCGTCGGGCTGGGGATGCGGATGGCGCGTGGATAGAACCTGATTTAAGTCTGGCGCAACTTTGACGGCGGGACGATTGTTAATACCCTGCGAGCTGGGTCGTTGCCGCTATGGAACCCACGACGTTTTTTGAGCATTACCGAATCTGCACCGGCGAAGACAGCCAGGAAGTCAGCCGGACCGGCGCGGCCATCAATTACAAGGCGATTGACACGCGATCGCACGAGCCAGTCCGCCTGCAGTTAATTCCCAAGGCGACGATCGATCCCGAAAAACTCGCGCAACTAAAAGAGCGGGCCGAGACCGCGGAAAAACTCGATCACGTCAATATCGCCAAGACATTCATGGTCGGGGTTGAAAAAGATTACTTCGCCATCGTTTCGGAATATTTCGAAGGCGAAACGGTGGATTCATGGATCGTTGAGAACGGACCGATGCCGGCGGACGCGGCGTTGCGGGCCGGATTGCAGGTAGTCCGAGCGCTCGGCGCAGCCGCATTCTTTAATTTAACGCACCGAGCGATCCAGCCCTCGAACCTGATGATCGTCTCCGGGGAATCACCAGGCGGCGGGTGGCCGTTCATAAAGCTGTTAAATTTCGGTCTCGCCGGACTCGAACTCCACTCCGAAAGCAAGGAAGCCCTGGAAATCGCGCCCTCGATTCTGCCGCAGTTCGCCAGCCCCGAGCAACGCGCGGGTGGAGAAATTAATTTTGAATCGGAAATGTATTCACTCGGCGCGACAATTTGTTTCCTGCTGACCGGTGCCGCGCCGCTCGCCATCAGCGGCATGAAAGCGAGATTGCGAATTCGGCGATTGCCTGAGCTCAAACGAGCGCCGAAACCATTGCACGATTTGTTGGTGTCGTTGTTGCGCGAAAATCCGGAGAACCGCCCACACGATCCGGTCGCGCTGGAAAAACAAATGCTCGACTGCCTTAACAAAATCGAGCGACGGCAGGCCCTCGGCCGCAAACTTGGACTTCCCCTCGGTTCAGTGATCGCTAGAAAACCGAAGCCGGAGCGGCCACCAAGTCCGTTCGCGCAGGTTTTGCGCGGAGTTGGCGCCGTTGCTGTTCTCTTGATTGTGTGTGCCGCGGCGGCTGAATATTTTCACGACAAAATTCCGTACCTGCGCCGCACCGACAAAATCGGTGTACCTGTTGGCGTTCCTGATGCCGGAAAATTCGCGGTGACGCCGAGTGCCGCTCCCGCAACGGCCAATCAACCGACCGAAAGCTCGCCGCCGCCGGCGATCGCGGACGCGAATCAAACTGCGAGGACGACGACTAAACAGAACGACGCAGACGAGTCCTACAGAGGCATCTTCGCCAGCCCCGACCACCAGCGATCAAATTGCTTCCGCAAAGAAACAATCCGAGCCTGCGTCGCCGGCTATCGGACCTGAGGATCAGCAATCCGCGGCACCTGATTCCGATCAAATCGACTCCAAACGAGTCAAATGATTCCGAATCGACCGCTGAAGAAACAAAGAAGTCAGCCGCGTCGAGTCGAAGATCGAGTTCTGACACCCCTCGGACTGCTCATTCCTATTCGAATCGAGGCGATGATGATCGCAGCCCGAGTTCTCAAGGCCGAGGTGGCGCTCGGATCATTGGCCGGACACCGGATGGGCGTCCGGTGGTGAAACTCACGACCGGCCGCGTGGTTATTCTCCCGCGACATTATGATGACAACGGAATCCATCAATCGCGCCCGCGCCGCCGTACTCTATTATGATCGGCCGGATAATTTTGTTCCGCCAGCTCAACCGTTTTATCCCGGCGACTAGCTCTGCCGGCTTCAACCTTTAAATCGCATTTCGGTCGTCGTGACGAACCCGAGCTTTTCGTAGAGCGGACGGCCTTCCTCTGACGCGTGCAGCACCAGAGATTCGATCCCGGTCGTTTTCGACCAGGCGATGATTTCTTTCATTAACAGTGTGCCGAGCCCGCGCCGCCGCCATTCGGGTTCGGTATAAACATTTTGAATGATCGCCTGCCGGCCGGAAATAATGTCGAACTTGCCACCGGCACCCGGTTGCGGGTGCGGAGCGACTTTTCGCAAGGTCACGCCCGCGCCGGCGACAATTTTCGCTGGCTCATCGTGCGGCGCCGCCAGCCAGCCGACGTACTGATTGTGTTCGAACATGCTCCGCAGCGCTTCCTTGGATTGAGCGCGAAATGTTTCGAACATCTCCGCCGGCACCTCACCCATGTCTCTAAACATCCGCGCCCGATGATCGCTGATGACTTCGAGATCGGCGCGGGTCGCGAGTCGAATTTGGAAGTTATGGTTCACCAGGGCCAAACGTCGATGCCGAAGGCCCAACGTCCAACTCCTAAATCGGAGCCAGCCTTCTTCCTTTCAGCAACACGATTTGAATTCCTGGATTCCTGGGTTCCTGATTAAGATTACTTCCGCATGCAGGACGCGCTCACCCCCATGATGCAGCAATATCAGCGGCTGCGGAAAAGCATTCCGGCCGACACTCTGTTGCTTTTTCGGCTGGGCGATTTTTACGAACTGTTCTTCGAAGACGCAAAAGAAGCGTCGGTTTTGCTGAATGTCGCGCTGACCAAACGAAATCAGGTGCCGATGTGCGGCGTTCCTTATCACGCCGCTCAAAATTACATTGCCAAGCTGATCAAAGCCGGACGGCGGGTCGCGATTTGCGATCAAACCAGCGAACCGCAGCCTGGTAAGATTGTCTCGCGCGACATCACTCAGATCATCAGCGCCGGGACGGTGAGCGAATTGCATCTGCTCGACGCCAAACGCGCGAATTATCTCGGCGCCATTTATGCCGACGGGGACACATTCGGCTTCGCTTACGCCGATCTCACAACCGGCGAGTTTCGCCTGACTCAACTTCCCAGCCGCCAGCCGCTGCTCGATCATCTGGCGCGGGTTTCTCCGTCGGAGGTTTTGATCAGCGCGGAACAGAAGGAATCGTTAGGGCGAAGTTAATCACGCGATCGAGTATGACAGCTACGCATTCCTGCCTGAACACGCGAGCTTCACGTTGTGCGAACATTTTCAGGTCAAATCGCTCGACGGATTCGGCTGCGGTGAGATGCCGCAAGCGATCGCTGCCGCGGGCGCGATTGTTCATTATTTAAAGCATCAGCTGCGACGAAAGATCGACCATCTTCGCGTCGCTGAAATGCGACGCGCCGACCGATTATGTTCTGCTCGACGCGGCCACCCAGGCGAATCTCGAGTTGGTTGAATCGCGCGGATCCCGCGACACGAGCTTGCTCGCTGCGCTCGATCGGACGGCGACGCCAATGGGAGCGCGCAAACTCCGTTCCTGGATTTTGCAGCCGTTGCGCGATCTGACCGAGCTCAGCTGTCGCCAACAGATGATCGCCGATCTGTTGCAGGAGCCGGATTTGCTGGCTCGATCCGAACGGAGCTGAAAGCGATCCGCGACATCGAACGCGCTGCCGGACGATTGAGTCAGGCATCCGGCAATGCGCGCGATCTGGTCGCGTTGAAGACATCGCTCGCGCAAATCCCGAAACTGAAGGCGGAGCTGCGACAGTTGCTCGACCGCCTCGCCGTTCGGCACAAATCGCGCAAACAAACGCCGCGCGAAATCGAACTGCTTGCCCAGCGCATCCAGAATGAAATCCACGAAATGCCGGCGCTCGCCGAAAAGCTAAGCAAGGCGGTTGTCGATGATCCGCCGCTCGCGTTGAAGGACGGCGGGATTTTTCGTGACGGTTACGACCCGGATCTGGATCAACTGCGCAACGCCTCCCGCGAAGGAAAAAATTGGATCAGCGAACTCCAGGAACGCGAGATCGCTACAACCGGAATCAAATCGCTCAAAGTGCGGTACAATTCGGTCTTCGGATATTTCATTGAAATAACCAAGTCGAACCTGGCGAGTGTGCCGGACGCATTATACCCGCAAACAAACCACTGTTGGCGGCGAACGTTTCATCACGCCGGAGTTGAAGGAAATGGAAGGAAAGATTCTCGGGGCGGACGAGCGAGCGCGAAATCTGGAATACGAACTTTTCCAAAAATTGCGCGAACGAAACTTTGTGCGAGCTTGGACCGATCCAGCAAACCGCGGAAGCGATCGCCACTGTTGGACGTAATTTGTTCGTTGGCCGAAACCGCGCGGATTGTTTAATTACTGCCGCCCGGCGCTGAACGATTCGCTTGCGCCTGGTCATCAAAGACGGCCGTCATCCGGTGCTGGATCAAAATTTGGTCGAAGAGAAATTCGTCCCGAATGACACGATCCTCGATGGCGACAACTGTCGGCTGGCAATCGTGACCGGACCAAACATGGCCGGCAAATCAACTTACATCCGTCAGGTCGCGTTGATCGTGTTGATGGCGCAAATCGGAAGTTTCGTGCCGGCGGCCAGCGCGGAAATCGGATTGGTCGATCGCATTTTTACCCGGGTCGGTGCGAACGATGATCTCTCGCGCGGCCAATCGACGTTCATGGTCGAGATGAACGAGACGTCGAACATCGTGAACAACGCCACCGAACGCAGTCTGGTGATTCTCGATGAGATCGGGCGCGGAACGTCAACGTTCGACGGATTGTCGATCGCGTGGAGCGTGGCGGAATTTTTGCACGACAAAATCAAATCGCGGACTTTGTTTGCGACGCATTACCATGAGCTGACCAAACTGGCGACCGAGCGCAAAGGCGTTTGCAATCTGAACGTCGCGGTGCGGGAATGGAACGAGCAGATCATTTTCCTGCGCAAGATCGTTCCCGGCGGCGCGGACAAAAGTTACGGGATCCAGGTCGCGCGACTGGCCGGATTGCCCAGAGAAATCCTCGATCGCGCCAAGGAAATTCTGGCCCATCTGGAAAATCCGAACGGCGCTACGGCCAGGAAAAACCGAAAACGGAAGAAGTCGGCCGAGAACGATGCCGCAAGTCCGACAAACCGCAGCTGGATCTATTGTAGTAGGGTCGATTGGCCTCAATCGATCCGGCCGGCCTGGTATTGCGGGCGATTGAGGTCAATCGCCCCTACCTTTTTGGTGACGGCGCGGCTTATTCGAAACTATATTGCGGCGAGCGATGGCGGTTAAAACGGAAAAAGAACTGAGCGAAGCGAATCGGGCGCTGTGGTTGAAAGCGCTGGCCGCGATGGAGCTGCGGAATTTCGGTTACGCGATTTCGCTGTTGCAGGGAATTTTGAAACAGGAACCGGAATTCCTTACCGGCCGGCAATTGTTGCGACGCGCCGAGGTCACCAAACAAAAAGCGAGCAAGAAAAGTTTTTTCAATATCTCAACCTCGCCGATCGCGGTGATGAAAGCGCAGCGCGAAGTCAAGAAAGCCCCGCAACGCGCGATCGAGATGATCGAAAAAGTTTTGGAAGAGGAACCTTACAATCGCCAGGCGAATCTCGCTTTTAAAGAAGCGGCCGTCGCGGCCGGATGGCCGGAGATCGGCGTGTTCGCGTTGCGAACATTGCTCGAGGAAAATCCGCGCGACGTGAAATTGTTGCACGAGCTTGGGCAGCTTTACCACGCGATCGGTCAGAGCGAACAGGAGGTCGAAGCTTACAATCAAATCACCGAGATCGATCCGCTCGACGCCAACGCGCTTGCGGTTGGGCAAGGATGCGTCCGCGCGCGCGTCGATGAGCGCCGGCGGATGGACCCAGGCCGAAAGTTATCGCGAGCTCATCAAGGACAAGGAAGCTGGCGATTTCGCTGGAACAACAGGGCCGGATGCAGTTGACCGGCGAATCGCTCGACCAACAGATCGCCGAAATGACAGCGCAACAACAGGCGCAGCCGAAGAATGTCGATCTGGCCCGGCGACTGGGCGCACTTTACGAACAAAAGGACGATATCGAGTCGGCGATTCGCTGGTATCAAACTGCGGTCGACCTGACAGGGGAGGCGATGCCGGTCTCATCCGGAAAGTTTCGGATTTAAAAATGCGCGCGCGCCGAGCGAGAGATCGCCGCGCACGAGGAATTTCTGCGCGGCCCACAAGGCCAAAGACGCGGTCCATGCGGAAAGAACGCGGAGAACTGGTCGCGGCGAAGAAAAAGCGCGCCGAAATCCTGATCGAGGAAGCGCGAGAAGCGTGTGGAGCGGAATCCGACTGATCTGCAACTGCGGTTTGAGCTGGGCGAACACCTGGTGAACGCCCAGCGATTCCGCGAGGCGGTTCCGGAATTGCAGCGGGCGCGGCAGAATCCAAATGCGCGTCTGAAAGCGATGAATCTGCTCGGCCTTTGTTACCGCGAACTGGGAATGCTCGATTTGGCGATGAAACAATTCGAGGACGCCGCGAAAGAGATTTTGACGATGGACGCGATGAAAAAGGAGATCGTTTACAACCTCGGGATCGTTTACGAAAAGATGGGCGAACAGGAGAAGTCGCTCAATTGCATGAAGCAGATCTACGAGAGCGGACTACGGTTACAAAGACGTCGCCGAGCGAGTGGAAAGCTCGTATCAGCAGGGATAATCGGGCGTTCACGAACAGTTCCACCGGGCAGATCTCGATTCCGCAGTTTACATCCAACCGTGCGGGAACATGCGAACCTCTAATGCCGAAAGTGGCATCCTATTAACCTGCAAAACTTATGAAAATCAATCTTATTACCAAACGAATTGCGGTCGCCGCCGTGGCAGTGGCGGCTCTCGCGTTCGCAACCAGCAGCAGTGCGCTAAACGCTTATCCACCACTCAGAACCGGCGCTAATTCTGATGCCAAAACGAGCCCGGCTCCGGCAAGGCCGCGGCCAAAGCCGCGAAGTAAGCTGAGCTCAGCGGACAAAACTTTCATGATGAACGCCGCTAAAGGCGGACACGATGGAAGTTGAGATGGGCAAAGTGGCCGCCCAGAACGGGCAAAACGCCGACGTGAAGAAATTCGGAAACCGCATGGTGACCGATCATTCTAAAGCGAACAATGAGTTGATGGCCCTGGCCAAGGAAGAAGGCGTCGCGTTGCCCGGACGCGAAAGCGCCCGGGAAATGGAAATCGGACAAGGACTACATGGACATGAATGGTAAAGGATCACGAGAAAGACTTGGCCGAATTCCAAAAGGAAGCTCAGAGCGGCACCGACCCGGACCTGAAGAAGTTCGCGGACAACACTTCCAAGGTGATCAGCAAACACCTGCAGATGGCGAAAGAGACCCAGGGCAAACTGAAATAACTGCCAGTTTTGTTTGTTTGAGCGGCGCGTCTGATAAAGGCGCGCCGCTTTTTTCTTGCTAAGGTAAGAGACTGCGGCATGCGAAAGACGAAGATCATTTGCACGCTCGGCCCTGCGACGGAAAACCCGGACACCATCCGCCAGTTAATCGCGCATGGCGCCGATGTGTTTCGACTAAACATGAGTCACGCGAAACCGGACGTGGGTGGAGAGATCGTTCCACGAATCCGCAAATTAGCCGAAGAACTTTCCCGGCCAGTTGGAATTTTGCTGGATACCCAGGGTCCGGCAATTCGGACCGGAGCAGTCAAGACACCGTTGAAGTTGAAACAAAGGCGACACCCTCGAGTTGACCGTTCGCGGAGCAAAGCCGACGAAAGAAGAAGTCGGTTTCGGTCAACTACGATCATTTTGTTAAGGACATCGAAGGTGGGCAACGCCATTCTGGTCGACAACGGATTGATTAAATTGAAGGTCGTGGAAAAGAAGAAAAACCGCGTCATTTGCAAAGTCCTGACTTCGGCCACTCTCGGCTCGCACCGCCACATCAATCTGCCTGGTGTGCACGTCAGTTTTCCGGCGCTGACGAAAAAGGATATTGCCGATGTTCGCCTTGGCGCGAAGGTCGGCGTCGATTTTGTCGGTCTTAGTTTTGTCCGAAAACCGCACGACCTGCTCGAGCTGCGTAATCTGCTCGCGCGAAACAAAAGCCCGGCTTGTGTCCTCGCGAAAATCGAGGACCAATCAGCCGTCGAATCAATCGAGGAGATCGTCGAAACGGCGGACATCATCATGATCGCGCGAGGCGATCTCGGCATTGAAGTGCCGATGGAAGAGCTTCCGATCATTCAACGTCGCATCGTCAAAAATGTGCATTCGGCTCGGCAAACCGGTGATTGTGGCGACCCACCTGCTCGAATCGATGATCACCAACCGGATGCCGACTCGCGCCGAAATCACCGATATCGCAAACGCGGTTTTCGAGCAAAGCGACGCGATCATGTTGAGCGGTGAGACGACAGTCGGCCGATATCCGGTGGAATGCGTCGAAGTAATGAATAGGGTGGCGTTGCGAATTGAACGGAGCGGCGGGGCTGGTTACGCGGAAGCGGCGACGATGCAAAACATTCGCAAAAAGACCGCAGCTTCCGCTGTGATGCTGGCCAACAGCATGAACCGCGCAAAACTGATTGTGTTCACCCGCCACGGCAGAATGGCGCGGTACGTTTCCAATCTTCGCCCGGAGCGCGCGACCGTGTTTGCGTTTACGCCAAGCGAGGAGGTCCGTCGTCAATTAACAATCAGCTGGGCCGTTTGCCCGCAACGCATCGAATTCAGCGACGATCCTAATGAGACGATTGAAACGGCAGCGAGATATTTGCGCGAGCAAAAGTTGACGACGCCGGGCGACAACCTGGTCGTGATCACCGATATGCAGGCGCGCGGTGAACGAGTCGATTGCGTCCTGATCCGGACTGAGACCTAATCCAGAAAGCGGCGGTTCCAGTTCCGACAAACATGAATCGCTCTAGAGATCTCCGCGCCTTGGAGCTGCCGCACGGACGATCCACCTGACGAGAACGGTATGGCCGATCGCCGCCAGGATTAAATTAAACGGCTGGCAGAGCACGAACACACCATAGACCGTCGTGAATTGCGATCCGAACGCATTGCGAATCTGCTCCGGGGCGAAAACGAGCGCAGCGTTGACAATTGCGAGCACCGAATAACACAAGCCGGCCAAAGCCAGAATCCAAAAGAAGATCAATCGCGTACGCGTTGCAGCGTAGATCCAGAGCCCGAGCAGATACAAATCGCCGACTAGAAACGCGCAGGAAGCGACTAGCTGAATCAGCCGAAAACTTTGCGGCGACACCGAACCAGCTTATGCCTCGACCGGCAATTCGACGTCGATCGGCTTTTCCTTCTTGCTCAGCGCGCGTCGCAATTTCGACAGCGCAATGTTTTGCAGCTGACGAATACGTTCGCGGGTCACGCCAAATTTCTTGCCGACTTCCTCGAGAGTCTTTGGCTTTCCGCCATCGAGACCGAAGCGCTGGAAAATGATTTTCTTTTCGCGATCATCGAGGACATCGAGCAATCCGCCGACTTCGTTGCGCAGGTTTTTATCGCGCAAAAGCTCGAACGGCGTCTGCGCCTCTTCGTCGCCGACGATCTCGCCGAACTCGGTGGAATCGTCATCGCTGATTGGCGCATCGAGTGAGGCCGGCCGAATCGAAACCGTTTTCAGCTGCGAAACCTTGCCCGCAGCGATACCGATTTCTTCGCCAAGCTCATCATCCGTCGGTTCGCGGCCGAGTTCTTCGCTCATCTGAAGCGAAACGCGGCGCATCTTCGAGATTTTGTCGACCAAATGAACGGGCAACCGAATTGTCTTCGACTGATTGGCCAGGGCGCGCTTGATCGACTGTTTGATCCACCACGCGGCGTAAGTGCTGAGCTTTCCGCCCTTTGCAGGGTCGAAACGCTCAACGGCTTTCATCAAACCGATATTGCCTTCGGAAATCAGGTCCAACAGGGGCAGTCCGAGATTGGCGTAATCGTGGGCAATCTTGACCACGAGCCGCAAATTGGAGCGGATCATGAGAGCGCGGGCCTCGCGATCGCCTTTTTTGATCTTGGCGGCGAGCTCGATCTCCTGTTGCGGCGTCAAGAGCGGGATTTGCCCGATCTCTCGCAGGTAAATTTTTATTCCGGTATCGCTATCTTCGGCGGCCATATAACCTCTCTTCATGGGAAACTGGGGGCTGGTTCGACCAAGTGCCGGCTTTAGTATTCGTGGCTGGCTCCTTCGTCGGTTTTCTTAACATCGGGGAAACTACTTAACAAGGTTAAATATTCGGAATACTGACAGCCATTCCGCCATTTTTGTTCAAACTTTCCGCGCGCAACCCGTTCGGAGCGGGAGAACTTATGGAGCCGATACTCCATCGCTCATATATAGTATATATAGTAAGCGCGTAACCTAGCGGCCCTGAAAAAAGCAAAACGGCGGGTGAAGTTCCCGCCGTTCGTCACCGCATTATTTGTCTAACGTCCGCCTTGCTGGCCGCCACCCTGCTGGCCGCCACCTTGCTGACCACCACCACCCTGTTGGCCGCCGCCGCCATCTTGTTGGCCACCACCCTGGCGTTCGCGTTCCTGTCCGGGGCCGCCTTGTTGACCGCCGCCTTGTTGTCCGCCGCCCTCACCCTTGTTGCGTTCTGTTTCCATTTTGCCCTTTCTTTTTAGTGATCCCGCGTGTGCGAAGATCTTCATTATCAAATCGGACGTCCGGGCCTGTTCAGTTTGTCCAAAGTCGCAGAGTCGTTGAGCGCACACCGGCAAAAAAATTGTCGCTTCCCATCTGCGCAGTTTCCGGCAATCTAAGGACGCACAGTTTCCCCCATGCTGGCAAAGATTTACTCTGCCGCGGTTTACGGCGTCGACGCTTACGAAGTTGAAGTCGAGGTCAATGTCGGCCCCGGCAAATCGGTAATGGTCGTGGTTGGCCTTCCCGACGTGGCGGTAAAAGAAAGCCGCGACCGGGTTTGGACCGCGGTCGCGAATAGCGGTTACCGATCTTCTTACAAGCGAACCACGGTCAATCTCGCACCCGCTGATATTAAGAAAGAGGGACCGAGCTTCGATCTGCCCATCGCGCTTGGAATGATCGCGGTCTCCGAAGAGCTAAACACCTCGGCTTGGAGCAAGTTCAGTTTCATTGGCGAATTGGCGCTTGATGGAAGCGTGCGCCCGACCAAAGGCGTGCTGCCGGTGGCGTTGGAAGCGCGCCGGCGAGGAAAGCAGGCGTTGTTTGTTCCGGCCGCCAATGCGCTCGAAGCCGCAATGGTGAACAAGATCGACATTTACGGGGTTCAGAATTTACGGGAGACGTTTCAATTCCTGCGCGGCGAAATTCCGCTGCTTCCAACGCGCGGAGACGTCAGCGGATTTTTCGCCGCTCACCAATCTTACGACGCGGATTTTTCGGACGTCAAAGGCCAGGGTCATGTAAAACGCGCGATCGAGGTTGCAGTCGCCGGCGGCCACAACATTCTCATGATCGGTCCGCCAGGTTCAGGGAAATCGATGTTGTCGAAACGAATGCCGACAATCATTCCGCCGATGTCCCTCGACGAAGCCATCGAGACGACCAAGATCCACAGCATCGCCGGATTTTTGGATGGCGAAAAATCTTTCGTCGCCACGCGGCCGTTTCGTTCTCCGCATCACACCATCAGCGATATCGGACTGCTCGGCGGCGGCACATTTCCAACTCCGGGCGAAGTCAGTCTTGCCCACAATGGCGTGCTGTTTTTGGACGAGCTTCCCGAATTCAAACGGTCCGCGCTCGAAGTCATGCGGCAACCGCTGGAAGACGGGAAAGTGACGATCTCGCGCGCGGCCGGCAGCTTAACTTTTCCAAGCGAATTCATGCTGGTCGCGGCGATGAATCCCTGCCCGTGCGGATATTTCGGCGACCTCAAACGGGAATGCCGCTGCAGTCCGGTGCAGGTTCAGCGTTATCGCCAGCGAATTTCCGGTCCCCTGCTCGATCGGATCGATCTTCACGTCGAAGTGCCGGCGGTGGAATATCGCGACGTTTCAAGCGAGCGGCCCGAGGAACATTCGGGCGCAATTCGCGAACGGGTTGCGCAGGCGCGGCAAAAGCAACATCAGCGATTCGCTCGGGACGCAAAAACAAATTGCAACGCGCGGATGACCACGCGGCATCTGAGAACGCATTGCAAACTGAGCGCGGATTCCCAGGAACTGATTCGCATCGCCATGACGGAACTCAATCTGAGCGCCCGGCGGTCTACGATCGAATCCTGAAAGTTTCCCGTGACGATCGCCGATTTGAACAATCAACCGGCAATCCTGCCGGAGCACGTCAGCGAAGCTATTCATGTACCGCACGTTCGATCGCACGTTGTGGATTTGAGCGGATTCTGGCGCGATCAGCAATTCGTCGCGAGTATCACTGTCGGTTGAGTCCATAAGGTATTACCTCACTTAAAAATCGGGCTACGCCCGGATTGAGCAAACTCCGTCGATTCGATAAAACCTCGACCACTCGCTTTTCCCCCAGGCACCGCCATTGACAGAGCTGTCGGATTCAGCTCGACGACGCTTAAGCGGTAAGCGCGTAAAAACAAACCTAGACGTACCTATGAAATCATTCTCTGTAACCTGCGCCGCATTCGCTCTGTGCGTTTGCAGTGGGCGTCTGGCAATTGCGCGGCCAAACGAATGAGCCAGTAACCGCAACTGTCCAATTGGCGACGGTGAAACAGCGACAGTGACCGACTTTTCCAGTTTCGTCGGTGTTCACTGAAGCGAGGACGTGGGCATTACCGTTTACTTTCCTGTTGCGACGGCAGGCGGCGAGCCCGTGATCGTCGAACCTGTGGAACGGTGGAACCAGTACTGTCGGTGGCTCTCTCCCAGTCGCAAACCTAGACGGAACGTTTAGTTTTAACTTTCTCGCTTCCTCTAAGCCCGGCCGCAACCAGCTCAACATTCGCATCGGTGCTACCGCGGTCTCTCTGCAGTTGTGGGTGATGGATCCTCAGAACCCACAGAAGACTCCTTCGAAGCTCGCAGCAGTCAGCCACAACTAACTTCGAGGAGTTCATAACGTGAAATCGAAACTTTTGTTCCTGCTCATCGCTGCAACTGCGTTAACTCAAGTCGCCTTCTCCGACGAGCAGGGCGATGACAATCCAACCGGGGTAGCCGGTATTTTCAACGGACAAATAACAACGGCCGGAAGTTATGATCCATTTACCGGCAATGCCATGCGATCCGTAGATGATATCGTAGTTCCTGGAAGCCTCGGGGCTTATCCGCTTAAATGGTCGCGCTTTTTCAACAGCCACGCGACTTATCAAGACAATTTCGTCGGAGGGGGGTGGAGGTTCTCCTATTTAGGTTATCAGATACTACAGGGGAAGGCTTACACCCCGGACGGGCGTGAATTCCAAGTCAACAGCCAGCATTGGGGCGTGGAGGATTACTACGATAGTCCCTATCCATACACAACGTCCACGCTGCATCTGGCTGATGGAGGACAAGTAAGTTTCACAAACTCCACAAACGGCTCCGGTTACCCAACGCAAATCACCGACCCATACGGTGTCACGACGACGATAACTTCGGCGGTCATGGGTGGCGCAACCGTAACGAAAATAACGGAGCCCGGCGGTCGGTATCTGCAATAAGCTATGACCGAAGCAACTCGTACATCACGAGTGTTCAAGCGTTTGACGGCATTGCCGGGCACACGACCCCAATAGCATGGGTCAATTACACATGGACGACACAAACTCTGTATATGCCCGATGGCAGTCATCCTAACACTTTCAAAATTCTGACACGAGTGGATTACAGCGACGGCTCTTTTGCTACATACACTTATGTCGAGGGCAGTTATCCAATTCCAATCTGTTCCTATCCGTTCGGAACGGAGCATGGCTACATTCCACTATTGGCGACAGCCGATGATACACGCTTTGCCGGGCCGATGCGCCAGATCAAGTATCAATATTATACCGGCGGTACAAAACCCGAATCTCAAGCGAGACGAACATGGTGACCGGGGAAGCGGTTTCGACGATCGCCGGAGGTGCAAACCAGAACACCCAACAGGTAACGGAGACGCGCGGCGACGGTGCGACCCGGTCACTTTACTATTACAAGGGAGCTGGCTGCCGCGATTGTCCACCGCCAGACACGGACCCCTGTTCACGCGACCCGGTCCCGACTGATGGCAAATTGAGCAGCTATAGTGACTTTTTGGGTAACACGACAATCCTTACATATGAGACCGATTACGCTAAGCCTTCGGCAGGATTCATCACCGCTGTTACGGATGTAAATCTCAACACTACGACTTACACACGCTCCGCATTGTCTTGGGCAATTCTTCGGGTGACCTATTCCCCTACGCCATCGGAACCGCAGGGGTCTCACATTGACCAAACTTTTACCGATGAAGCAAATCCATACTATCTGGCAAGCAGGACCGACGAACTGGGTCGAACCACGACCTACACGCGCGATGCGAATAACCGAATTACTCGAAAGGATTATCCGACTCCCGATGCACGGCCGGGCCTAGACCCTACTCCCGCGCCTGTTTATGAAGCGTTCGACTACAGTTGCAACAGCTTTAGTGAAGTGTGCGCGCATCGCATGACCAACGGTGGGAGCGAGAGCTATACTTATGACTCCCGGGGAATGAAACTAACTTACACCGATCCACTGGCCAGGTCACAATGTACGCCTATTACACCAGTGGCCCCTGGACTGATCGGCTCCAGAGTGTGACCTATCCTGTTAACGCATCGGGAGTGCGCGCAATTGAAACCTACGATTACGACCGGGCTTACGACGCCAACGGCGAGAACAGCGGTGCATCGACCGGTCAGGCTGCCGTAGCCGGCCGAGGCCTGGTGACGCGGATCACTCATGCCGATGGAACGTATCAAGCCTTCGGCTACGACCAATACGGGAACAAGCTTTGGCACGAGGACGAATTGCGGCACAGAACGACGATGGTTTACGATGCCTATAAGCGCGTTCTTACGGCGCAAGATCCGCTGAATCACGTCGTGACGAACAACTACGTTCCGACTGGTAAGACGAGCAGCTGGATCACTACCTCGAACTTGCCGTTTTACACCCTGCTTCCTAGTAACAAGCAAACGACTTTCTATTACGATGGTAACTGGCGAAAAACGCGCATTCAACAGGCACCGGGCACGGCCGACGAAGCCAATACATACTTCACCTACGATAACACTGGCAATCAACTAACGGTCAAAGATCCCCGGAACAATGTCACCACCAATGTTTTTGACGCTCGGAATCGTCTGACTTCAACAACCGACGCACTGAACCATGCAACGAGTTTCACCTACGACGCGCACAGCAACAAGCTGACCACGACGAAGGCAAACACTGAGATAATCACCAACGTCTACGACAAGCTGAACCGAGTGATACAAGTTCGCACGACCCGCGACGCCAGCACGACCGATGTCCGCAACAGTGTCTTCGACGCAGCGGGCAATCTCACGAAATTCCAGGACGAAAACGCCACTGCTCGTGCTGACACGACGAACATCTACACTTACACCTACGACCTGCGAAATCGGATCACCAGCATGATTTACCCGAACGCGCTGCGCGAGGACACGAGTTATGATGCAGCCGGGAATGTAATGACCTATAAGAACAGGGCGAATGTGACGAAGACGTTCAGCCAGTTTGATAATCGAAACCGATCGCATCGGTTCGACTGGAGCGATGGCACAACCTGGCAAACCACTAGTTTCGATGATGCGTCTCGCATTACCCAGATCGCAAATGGAATGTCGGTCTCGGGCGTTTCCGCGACGACGACGATTAACAACACATATTTGAACGACAACCGCCTGAACACACAGGAGGAATGGACCACCGCCTTCAATGATAATGTTCATCGCACGGTCACTTACACGTATGACGCCGATGGAAACCGCCAGACTATTGCCTATCCAAGTGGAACGCTGTTCAATTACAATTACACCCAACGGAATCAAGTGGCGAGCATCGCGGACGCTTCGCAGCACCACATCGTCGATTACGCTTTCGACCCCAGCGGCAACATTACCAATCGCGCCCTCGATAACGGAACATCGACAGCGTATACGGTCGACCAGGTCAATCGGGATACCGCTGTTGTGACTGGTACCACCAAGCGATTTGATTACGCTTATAATAGCGTAAACGACATTTTGGCGGTGCAACGCGATTCCGGCCTCGGCGACGCCTATCAATATGATCTCACCCAAGAGATCACGCGTTACGCGCAAAATGGAACGGTGAACCTCACTAACGGCACTATTACTGGGCCAGTAACAGACACGAACATGACCTTTGACGGCTGTGGTAACCAGAAGTCTGTGTCTTTGAATGGCAACGCTGGCGGCAACTTCGCGGTCGATTACTTGAACGAGTACACCACTTTCAATGGACAATCACTCACCAACGACAACGACGGCGACGTGCTCACCTACAACGGCTGGACCTACACTTATGACCCGCAGAACAGGCTGACCAGCGCCACAAATGGATCGACAACGGCGACGTTTTATTACGACGGTCTAAATCGGCAGGTCGCGCGACAGATCACTGGCACTTCGGGTACCCCGACTCCGACACCGACCCCTACAGCGACGGTCCCACCCAGTCCGACGCCTACTCCAACGGCGACGCCAACACCCACTCCAACCCCAACTCCCACACCTACGCCAACTGCTGCTCCAAGTCCGACGCCAACGCCTACTCCGACCCCAACGCCAACACCTTGCGGTCGCGGCTGTGGCGGCACGAGTCCAATTGGATCAGTATCATTTGGATTCGGTCCGACAATTGCGTCTACCGGCATTCTCGACAGCATCGTCGAGGGCGAAAAGGCGCCGACTGGGTCCGCTTACACAATTTCTGAGCCGGCCACCGCCGCCAATATCGCTGGTATCACGAAGGTTACAGGCCGAATACCGGTATCGTCAGCCTGGACGAAATCCAAGTCGATGACGATTGGGGTAATCATGGCTGTCCCCAATCAGTCATCCTTCATGACCACACAGCCGCAGGGAACGACAACAATCTTCAGTGTTTGGGATGGTGACTGGGCAGTTCTTGAGGAATACACTACCGGCAACGTGCTGGTTCAAGGATACCTGCAGGGGTATCATGGATTGGTTAAGACGTTGCAGGACAACATCTACTACTACCAAGACGAACTCGGATCGACGTCGCACATTGCCGGCTCGAACGGCGCGTTGATCGAATCGTATCAGTACGGCGTTTATGGCAAACCACAGGTGTATGACTCAGGCGGAACATACCAACCTACTGCAACTCCTGTTGCCAGGGATCTCGGCAACGGCGGCGCCCGCTGGATTCCAGAGCTCGGTTTATATGATGATCGCAACCGTTTAATGTCTCCGGATATCGGTCGGTTCCTTCAACCCGACCCGATTGGGTTCAAGGGCGACGCGAGCAATCTGTACCGTTATTGCGGCAATGATTGGGGGAATCGAACCGATCCGATGGGGCTCCAGGTCAACAACAACGACAGTGGAGACAATCAACAATTCCTAGCGGGACTTGAACTCCCTGCGCAACGAACTGATAATCAATGGCTTCGGCGCCTCGCGGATCGCCGGAGTCGATCAGAGCATCAAACAACAAGAGCAACAAGGGCAGCAAGGGCAGCAAGCACCAGGACAGCAGCAGTCGCAGAAGAATTCTTCTTCCAGCCAAGCGAACAGCGCGTCACGGGATTCAGCGCGGGTCGACTTCAGCCCCGATTCCCGTCATTTGAATGTTGCCTATAAGACCCCGGAATTTATCAGGGCGTTCAGAGGAAATCCCAGCGATAAAGCCCTATCAGGAGCGGTCGAAGGAGGAGCGGAAGTCACAAAGAACTCCGCCGGTGGCTTCGATGTAGTTCAGAGAGTGACGGTAAAGACCCTTCTGCCAGAGAGTGAGAAACCATTAGGAGGTGCGTCGGATTACTTCCAACGAGAGATGAAACGTGTCGCAGGATTCAGAAGCGCCGGAGATAAGGCTGATTATGCTGCGAAGGGTTTGGCCCTGAAAGGATTTAGTGATGCAACAGCTGCAAAGCAGGCGGTCGAGCAGTCGACGCATGCCATAATGATCGAAGCTGGTAGGCAAGGAATACTAGACTTCGACTTGTATAACGGTAACAAGTAATTTTAGATCATATGCGCGAAACTATTTTTTTGTCGAAATTTGGCGCTGCATTCCTAGCAGCGCCCTTCACGACTATATCCCGCTTATTTCGCGCCAAGTTTGCATCGCTGCTAATTGTCTCTCTTGTGTTCGCGAGTGTGATGTGCCCTACGGCGCAGTCAAGCGATCGGCCCACGGTTATTCTTTCAGTGGATGCTAAGACCAATCAGCAAACGGGTTCTCTTACCGATGCACAGGTGGATGAGATCATCCGGTTCATCAGAACCGTGCGTCACATCAACCACTCTGTGCAAGAAATTGATGCGGCTACTTCTCCGCCAGACGTCATTATTCACACCGGCTCGCAAAGTCGTAGTGGCGATCTAGTCTACCTGCGAAAGAAAGAGGGTCATTGGAGCGTGACGAAAAAGGCCAAGTGGCGGCTTATTATCGAGCCGAGCGATCGAAAAGGAGTTCCACCGGTGGTCTATGAGAAAGATTATTGATGTGCCTGAGCACCAAGAACGCAAAGCGATGTCATGTTTCAAGATTCCAGATTTTGCTTGCCGCGTCGTGATCTGTTAGACAGGAGAGGATTGTGGGTCATAGAAGCGGTAGCGATTTTGGCAATAGATGCGTTGTTCTCCCGCGGAAAGCCGGTTAAGAGTCACTTGTTCTGCGAGAGGAAAGCAGCAAATCTGGCGGTGCGGCGCAGAGGGCCCCTTGGGAAATCGGTGCGATCCGACTGGTAGGTAATTTGGTAGCGCCACCAATGCTTTCCGCGGCCGCTGCAGTCTTTCAACGCTCGTATTTCATGCTAAATGCGCCCTCGCTTAGATCCCTGCCCGTGCGGATACTTCGGCGACCTCAAGCGCGAATGCCGCTGCGGTCCGGTGCAGGTTCAGCGTTATCGCCAACGAATTTCCGGTCCCCTGCTCGATCGGATCGATCTTCACGTCGAAGTGCCGGCGGTGGAATATCGCGACGTATCAAGCGACCGCGTGGAAGAATGTTCGGAAGCGATTCGCGAACGAGTAGCCGAGGCGCGACAGAAACAAAACCACCGGTTTACGCGCGACACCAAAACCAATTGCAACGCGCGCATGAACACGCGCCACTTGAAAGCGCACTGCAAGCTGAGCGCAGACTCGAAGGAACTTATTCGCATCGCGATGACGGAACTAAATCTCAGCGCGCGCGCCTACGATCGAATTCTCAAAGTCTCACGAACAATTGCCGACCTCGACGACAAAATCGCAATCGGACCGGAACACGTCAGCGAAGCGATCCAGTACCGCACGTTTGATCGAACGCTGTGGATTTGAAGAAATTTTGTGAGAAATTGAATCCGAGACAGAGGTTGGTGTCGTCTCATACGAAAAGGCAATATGAAACCGACCGCTCAGCGAACCGAGCGCCGAATTGATGGCGAGCGTTTATCTAAACGCAGATTCCCGCTGATTGAATTCAACTATCAGGTTTTTTCGCTCGACCGGTTCGGCGGAGGATCGGGCGATAAACCGTCGAAATCATTTTTCGATATCAGCCGCGATTACTTTCAGCGTGAAGCGGGGCGCAATTTTCGAGCTGAGGTAGTTTTCTTTCTGATCTTTGCCGCGATCCTGGCCGGCGCTTTCATCCAAGGCGCGCGTGTGATCATTCACTTCCTGCATCTTCCGCCTGCGTGAGTCAAAGTGACGAGTGACAAGTAGCAGCATTGCAGCAGTGCTTGCGGTCCGGCAACGTCATCTATAATGAATCCGCTTATCATTGGCGCAGAGCGGCATGACTGTTCTTAGTGCCAGGAAAAATGAGCCTGCTAAAGACCACGTTGATGAGAACAATGCGCGGGCTGAGCGTGGCGGTGACGCTTTGTTGGATTAGCGGCTGCCAACCGGCGGAGGATTCGATCCTCCAGGAAATCTCGGCCCGGCATTATCGGGTTGAGTCAATTTCACCGACAATCAGCATCAGCAATCGCGACGGATCGGTTTCCATTTATGGCGCCGGCGGCGACCTTCGCGAAATCCGGGTCGAAGTCCTGAAAAAGGCGTTCACGCCGGAACGGTTGAAGGCAATTTCGGTGAAAGTAAATGCGCAGCCGAATTCGATTTCGATCGACACGGATATTCCAGAGAACCGAAAACTGCTTTCCGATCGGTCCGGCACGGTCGATTTGGTTATCGTTGTTCCGCAGGCTGCGACAATCTCGAAACTCGAGTTGCACAACGGTGAAGTGTTGCTCGAAGAAGTTCGCAGTCCGGAAGCGCATGCTCGGCTCGGAAACGGCCGCTTATTCGTTCACAATTGTTTTGGCAATTTGGATATCCAAGTCCAGACGGGCAACATCGGATTGATCTATGACTGGTGGGAAAAACAGGATTTTTCCGTCCAGTCAAAAATAGAGGACGGTAACGCGTTCGCCTTCCTGCCGAACGAAGCAGCCTTCCACCTCATCGCCAATTCTGTGAACGGCAAAGTTGCCAATGACTTCGAGGCAAAAGAACAACGTCAGCCCGAGGGAACCAATCACGCCGACGTTCTGGTTGGCGGCCTGGAAAAGCCGAAGATTGAGATCGAAACTACCGACGGCAACATTAGAATTGCGGAACACAACCCGTAAGATAGCTGTGGCGCAGAGTTGTAATTATCATGCCTTCATTCGATATCGTCTCAGAAGTAGACAAACAGGAGCTGGATAACGCGCTCAATCAGGCGCGCAAAGAGCTCGCTACGCGCTTCGATCTCAAAGACGCCAAGACCGAGATCGTGGTGGAAAAGGACAAGATCGTTCTCACCGCGGACGACGCCAACCATCTCCGAGGTCTGCGCGAAATTGTGATCGGCAAACTTTCAAAGCGCGGGGTCGATCTTCGAAATGTGAAACAAGAGGAAGCGGCGGTTTCTTCGGTCGGGCACGCACGCCAGGAACTAAAAATCCAGCAAGGACTTGAGGGCGACAAGGCGAAAGAAATCATTCTCGCAATCAAGGGGGCCGGCTACAAAGTGCAGTGCCAGCTTCAAGACCAGCAAATTCGCGTCACCGGAAAAAAGAGGGACGAACTTCAAACCGTCATTCAGTTCGTGCGTGGCCGAGACTTTGGCGTAGCGACGAACTTCAAGAATTTCAGGGACTGAATCTTTCAACCACGAATGGACACAAATCGACACGAATGACGTTTTCACTGACGGAAACACAAAACGAACGAACACTCTCTGGCTTCTTCTGTCCTGTGACTTCTGAAGGTAGGCTTATCCGCCCTGCACTGGTGGCATGATGGCGATCTCGTCGCCAGACTTGAGTTTGTAATTACGATCCACGAATTCGACGCCGGACCCGATGAGAATCGTTTTGTCGTGCGCGCGTAAGGCAGGAAACCTGGCGTAAATATCCTCCAGCAAATCGCAAATGCGTGAATTGTCCCCAAGCTCAAAATCCAAACTGTGAGCCCGCGTAATGTCACGCAGTTGCGCGTAGAACTGCACCGCAATCTTCATGGCTCCCCTCTTCACTCTTCACCCTCTGTCACTCTGTCACTTCAGTCACTCATCACTTGTTGATAACTTCCCGACGCAACACCCCGATATAAGGCAGATTGCGATAACGTTCATCGTAATCGAGGCCGTACCCGACTACGAATTCGTCTTCGATTTCAAAGCCGAGATAATCGGCGGTCACGGCCCGGTCACGCGATTTCTTTTTGCTTAATAACACACACACCTTCACGCTTAGCGGCCCTGCGGTTTCCAACCTCTCCCGAATCGCGGCCAGGGTGTGGCCGCTATCAAGGATGTCGTCGAGAATGAGAATATGCCGGTCTTGCACGTCGGGCAGCGCGATTTGTTTAAAAATGACCTCGCCGCTGGTTTGTGCTCTTCCGTGGTAACTCGCAACGCTCAAGCAATCGAGACGCAATGGGAGTTGAATACGCCGCATCAGGTCGGCCATGAAAACGAGGCTGCCATTTAAGACCGCGATTACGGTTAATTCTTTTCTCGCGTAGTCTTTTGTAATCTGCGCCGCGAGTTGGTCGAGCCGACTAAGAATTGTCGTCTCGTGAAACAAAACTCGATCGAGGTCGCCCTGCATTCAAGAGATTAGGCCACTTCAGCGACCAAAGATCAACGCGCGACCGCAGCGATCGGTTACTTCACATCGGTGTTGCACTTTGCAATCTCGCGTTCAACTTCGGCCACTTTGTCAGCGTCAATCTTGCGAAGCGCCGATTTCGCCTTCAACTCCTGCCAGAGGTCGAAACTTCGCTGGTACCAATCACAAGCTTTCCGCTCGTTTATCCGCCTGGCGGCGACGGAGGGATCCTGCTGACGCGCAAGTTTGTAATAACTTCCGCCCAAGTCCGAACAGATTCGTGCCAGCCGGCCGCGAACGAGCAGATTATTAACATCGCGATCCGCCGAAGTCTGGGCGAGCTCAGCGGCCTTGGCCAATTCTTCAACCGCGCCGGCCAT
The DNA here is from genome assembly GCA_963800015.1 of uncultured Verrucomicrobiae bacterium. GTDB lineage: Bacteria > Verrucomicrobiota > Verrucomicrobiia > Chthoniobacterales > UBA10450 > AV40. The sequence continues at coordinate 476,732 of CAWCZE010000010.1, forward strand.
TTGCCCCTGTTGACTGAGCAGTTGTCCAGCGGCCCAATGAATTCTCGCCAAATCCCGGCGCACTTCTACTCGATCAGGATCCGCGCTGAGCAGATTTTCATCGATCGCAATAGCTTTATGGTAATGCTCGCGCGCCTGGTCGGTCCGAGCTGCCAGTTCGAAGGCGTTCCCAGTCGAGAAATAGGTCAAAGCAAGCCAACGTTGGTGACCGACGTCGTTTGGGTCGGCCGCGGCCAGGCCCTCGATTAGCTTGGTCGCCTTTGCATCATTTTCGATAGCGCCATCAATGTCGCCGGTCTCAGCCAATTGCCGCCCGACGCGAAAGTAGGCAGACCACATATCGCGCCGAGAACGTCCACTGTTCGCGTCGGCTTGAAAGATATCCGACGAAATTTTCATGGCATTATGACTGTTCTTAAGAGCGTTCGCATAATCGCCAAGACCCTCGTAAGCGTCACTCATGCCAGCATAAAATTCGGCCAGATTTCGCCGCACCTCAGTCTCCGAAGGATGTTCGGCGCTCAATCGCTGTTGGATCGACATTCCTGCAAGATCGACATCGAGTGCTTCTTTGAACTGGCCGGCATCGCTCAATGCCACTCCAAGCGAAAGATAGCGATCCATAAGTGCGAGCTGAGTCTCCAAGTCCGAAGGTTGGTTAGTCGCAACGGGCTGGATGGCGGCGAGGGCCTGTTCGGCATATTTGATTGCGTCCGCCGAATTGCCGGCAATTTTCATGACGTCGCTAAGATTGTCATAGCTCGCCGAAAGCTGTTTCTTGTAAGTCAGATTTTTAGGCTCAGCCTGGACCAGAGTTTCATTTAATGATGTGGCTCTGCGGTGACTGGCGATTGCTTGCGGCACATTGAATGTAACGTGGCCAATCTTCTCGTAGGCGAGAGCGAGCTCACTGGTGAGCGAAAGATCGTTGCCCGCGTCGCGGGCAAGGCTATCGAGATATTCGAGTGCCCGTTGCATGATCAGCTGACGGGCGGCGAGGGAACCCGGCAAGTCCTTGATCGAATTGTGAATTTCAAACATGAAGGAATTGGCGATGTTTCTGACCTCGTTGAACCGTCGCTCTGCCTTGGCTCGGTGGACTCGTGCCGCCCGCGCCTCCAGAGTTGTGGTCACGATTCCAGCAACAAGGGTCAATAGGACAACCGCGGAGCCGATGACGGCGAGCTTGTTGCGCTGTAAAAATTTGCCGGCGCGATAGCCAACGGTGTCTTTGCGAGCGAGCACCGGAAGATTTTCGAGGTGCCGGCGAATGTCTTCCGAGAAAGAGCCAAGCCCACCGTAACGGCGCTCCGGTTCTTTGCGCAAAGCCTTAAGGACAATGTTATCGAGATCGCCACTGAGGAGCCGTCGAACCGACATATCGGAGACCGCCGCGCTTGGACGCAACGGTTCCTCATGCGCCACAACCCGCAATAATTCCGTTGGGGCCGGCCGCGCCGTGGAAAAGCGGTGCGCGTTTTGTCCGGTAAGAAGTTCGTAAAGAAGCGCACCGAGCGCGTAAATATCGCTAACCGTCGTGATCGAATCGCCGCGGACCTGCTCCGGCGAAGCGTATGCCGGCGTCAGTCGTTGATGATCGACCAGGGTAACGTCAAATTGGTTTTCATCGTGGGCCAGTAACTTCGCAATTCCGAAATCGAGCAGTTTCGGCTCGCCCTCGTTCGTCACTAGAATGTTGGCCGGTTTCAAATCGCGGTGAACGATGAGGTGCTGATGGGCGAACTGCACCGCCGCGCAAATTTTGAGGAAAAGCCGTAATCGTTGTTCGATGGATAACTTCTTTTCCTGGCAAAAAGTGGTGACCGGGACGCCCGGCACATATTCCATGACGAAATAAGGCAGGCCGTCCTCCGTGGTGCCCCCATCAAAAAGACTGGCAATGTTTGGATGTTGGAGCTGCGCCAACAAACGCCGCTCACCTTCGAAACGACGCAGCACTTCCTCAGTATCCGTGCCGCGCTTGAGAAGCTTGATTGCAACTAGTTTTTCAAACTGCTGATCAGCGCGACGCGCCAACCAGACCGTCCCCATGCCACCGCGGCCAAGCTCGCGCACCAACTCGTAGGCGCCAATACGACGACCCTGGTTTGGATCTTTGACTGTCCCCGGTCTCGTTAATCCGATGCTCTCGGCGCACAGATCAAATTCATCGTCATTGGGTTGATCGAGAAGTGATTGGACTTCGCGACTCAAAGCGGTGTCATCCGCGCAGGCACTTTGCAAAAATGCGGAGCGTTCATCGTCCGCGGAATATTCGAGAGCTCGCGCGAGCGTTTCTTTGACCAATTGCCACCGTTCCGGGGTCATCGTGATCTTACTGACAACAGACGCTGATTAGGAATGGGCGCCGATCTCGCGCTGCAACCAGCGGCGCGCGGTCATCCACTCACGTTTCACTGTCGCCGGCGAAAGCCCCATCAGTTCCGCAGTTTCCTCAATGGTCAGGCCTCCGAAGAATCGCAGTTCGACTATCTGAGCCTGACGCGGGTCCAACTTTTCCAGATCGCGCAACACTTCGTCCATCGCGCCCACGTCGACCGCCCGGTTCTCACAGAATTCGAGTACTTCATCGAGTTGCACTTTCGCCGCGCCCCCGCCGCGCTTCTGAGCTTTCCGGGAGACGGCGTGATCGGACAAAATCCGTCGCATCATCCGCGCGGCGATGGACAAAAACTGAAGCCGATCGCTCCAGTTGACCGCCCGCTGACCAACCAGTCGTAAGTACGATTCGTGGACAAGGGCGGTAGGTTGGAGGGTGTGATCCGAGCGCTCCCGGCGCAGGTAACCCGCGGCCATTTCGCGCAGCTCGTCGTATAGCGCGGGAAGAGCCGCATTCATCTGCCCGGTAACGCCCGCGAACTCCGCGGTCAGGCGAGTTCCGAGTTCGATTCCGTTGGTAGGAGATGGGCCGGGGGGCATGAGGGGCAAGAGACTACAAAATTTTTGAGCCAATTCACGCAATTTTTCCGCGAGATAGGGAAAAGGAAATCCATCCAGTCCCCGTCCCAATTTCTCACTATGAAACAACGTCTTCTCTGCCTTTGCCTTACGTTCGCAGCGCTAACCGGATTTACCCATCCGGCTGATGCCCTCAGTTGGGCCGAAAATTATGGCGTCGGCAGTTACGACATTAATGGCAAGCCCAATTCAGATCCGTTTTACGGTTCGGGGTTCGACTTTCCCCGCGGGATCGCGCCGATGCCGGATGGCGGCTTTGTTGTTGCCGGGCAGATCGAGTTCCCATTTCTAACTATTCACTCCAACTACGGTGGGGCTTCCGATGCCGTGCTCACCCGTTGTGCCAAGGACGGGACAATCCTATGGCAGGAAGAGATTCGCCAAACCAATGACGTCGTAAACGGTGGAGGCACCTATACCCCGGCACAAAGTTACATCTCGCAGATTCGGACCGACGCTCAGGGCAACATTTTTGTCGCGGGCGGAAAAGGAAATCCTGCGAACAGCGGCCAGGTTCCTTTCGTCGCCAAATTTTCCTCGGACGGGCTATTGATCTGGCAAAATGGAATTCCGAGCGCGGGGGGAACTGTGCCCGGAACGCCGCCCCAACCCTATCAAGTGGGCGTAGACGCCAGATATATCCAGATGGGACTGACCGTAGATGGTGGAGTTGTCATCACTGCCGACCAGGGCCGGCCCGCCGGTTACACTGTACCGGTTCTGGCCAAGTTCGATTCAAATGGCTCGGTTTCGCTTTATCGCGCTTACGAAAATCCCGACCAATATGCGCCCAACGGCCCGGTCGCGCAGACCGCTGATGGGTCGAACTATGTGACGGTCATTCGTTATCCGGTAACTTCTAACTTCCAAGGCCCCATATATGGCTTGGGACTCTTTGTATTAAGTTCCGCAGATGGGAGCGTCGTTGCTCAACGCGGATGGCCTTCAATTGATGGTGGAAGCGAGACACCGATCGCTTTGATTCGAACTTCCAATGGCGGTTTCGCCAGTCTGTCGGTGAAGGATGATTTCGCCGGTATTGTTTTTCGAAAATTCAACGCCGACGCGTCAGCGACAACGGTCGAACGCGTCATTTCTCCAAGCGCTGGTCAGGAACGATTTTATGTTGGTAACTTTTTCGCAGCCGGCCGACGCTGGTAGTTTTTCCGAGACTTCCGACGGCGGATTTTTAATCGGTGGTCATACCACGAAGCCGGGTAGTCCTTCCGGCGAAGATGCGGCGCTGATGAAGCTGAGTGCCGACGGAACGGTCCAATTCGTTAGCCTCATCGGGGGCATTCATAGTGAAGGTAGCTCTAGCTATGGTCCTACCGGCTCTGTCGCCACACCCCTGGGGAATGACGGTTATGGCATTGCAATTAGTTCGACTACCTATGTCACCGCGCCCGCGGGAGAGGACTTTCGGCAAAAAGCCGACTGGTGGTTAGTCAAAACCGATGCCAATCGCAAAATACGTAACTTCAACGACGTCATGGTCGACCTCGATCCGGGCTCGTTTGTGGCGTCCGCGTCAACCCCCCAGTCGCCGGTCACATTGTCTTACTTAACCGACCCGTCCTATAGCGCCGGGCCCATTACTGACACGGCTCCGGCGTTCAACTTGGTTGATTTAACTACCCGAACAGGGGTCGATCTTCCTTCACTGGTAATTCAGGCCTCGAGTCCGCGTATCATTAGTAATCATCACGCGGAAGCGATCGTGGAGCAGCATTTCAGTTATCACACTCTTGTCGCGTTTTTCCCCGATCCAACCCAGGTCACTTACAGCGCGACCGGATTGCCACAGGATTTCGTAATCGACCCGCAGACTGGCGTCATATCCGGCATTGCCCACGTCGGAAGCGAGACAGTTGAAAACAACCTGCCGCCGATTCCAATTATCATTCAGGCGACGGATGGAATCGATACCGCCGAAGCAACAGTCAATCTCGCAATCAGTGATGGCGCGCCAGTGCTCAGCGTGAACGACAGCCCATTACCTGCTTATCCCGATCCTTCAGCTACGCCAGTTCCCGATCAAGCTGACAAAGTCTTGAGCTTCGCCGCGGCGCATCCCGGCAAACAGACTGGACGTATCATGAACGTCGAGGCCACGACCACGCCAGAGAATGCCGCGAGCTGGCAACGGATCGATAACGGATCCAACGGTTACATGACCTATGACATATCGTGCGACCAGTACAGTTTTAAACTCCACAAGTTACCCGAAACAGAATGGAGTTTACTTTCGCGCAAAGCTGACCGTCCAGGGCAGGACGGATTCTATTTCCAACGTGGTCGGGCCATATAACCTCGCGAGTAACGCAGTTCGGGCCGGACAGCCGGTATTCTCGATTCTTCGTAATGGCCTTCGCGCTGATTTTGATTTCCGGGCGGTTGAGCTTTCCGAGCCTGCCGGGGTAGCCCTCCGCGGTGCAAAGCACGACTACGCCGAGTTCCGAAGAATCCTGGACGGATCTCCAGGACACTAATTCCGGCGCGATGACCGAAGATGACGCCCAAGCGCACGTATTTTCACATCCTTCGAACAATGTTCCGCTGGCGAATGGCATCTATTTTCGCGCCGTGGCGAGCGTTTCGGGTTCGGTCGACAGTTTGTCGAATATTATTGGGCCGTATAATTTGGTTAGCGACACGCCACCTGCTGTAACATTGGATCATCCCGCCGGAAGCAGTGGGGGAAGCGGAACCCGATCCGACCCATTGATTTTCAAGGAAGATGCTTCGGGAACGGTGAACTTGCACATCACTGGAAGCGCACACGCTCAATCCCCGCGCACAGTAAGCCACTTGGAAATTCTCGTTGACGGTGCGTCGATCGAGAAACGTGATGGAGTTGAAACAATCGCTAGCGATTACGCGACCACCCGCATCGGGCTTCGCGAACTCGACCTGCTGGCAACTGACGATCTTGGCGCAGACGCGCGCGCTGGAAGCGGCACTCTGTGGATTCGGATCGACCCCTCTGGTTCGGGCGGAACAGGAGCAAAGTCTTCGGGTAACATTTCGACAATTTCCTCCAGTGGAGACGTATTCACGCTGGTTGGTGACTTTGCAGATTGGTCGAACCCGAACTTCTGGGTTAACTCGAGCGGAAATCACGGTGTCCCAGGGCCGAACGATGTGGCGATTATTTCCAATGGTTACACGGTCAATTCCGATCGCGATGTCGCGGTTGCAGGAATGATCCTGATCTCGGGGCACGTCAACGGCACCTATCTGACTATTGGTCAGTCACTCACCTTTGTAGCGGGCGACATGGGACCAAACGCCGTCGGAGGCTACTTCGCTCTGACGATTAATTCCGGTGCAACGGCTCTCATGGTTAATCCTGGGCCTTTTTTAATCGATGGAGACGTCTACAACAATGGCACATGGCGGATGTTGGGATTATCTGGCTTGTCGGTCCACAATTTCCACAATACCGGGCTCTCCGATTTTCGAATGCCTTTGCCTGATCCAGCGAACGTGGCCAGTGGTCTGTCAATCTCGCCGCGAGTCATGTCGACACAATCGTTCCTTAATAGTGGACAGATCGCAGCAGCCGGCATCGTTGCCACAGGCGGCGGTAACATCGTTGCCACGGGTGGCGGTAATATTGTCGCTACCGGCGGTGGGAATTTAGTCGCCCCCAATGGCGGCACCATCGTCGCTTCCGGTGGTGGTAATATCGTCGCATCCGGCGGCGGTAACATCGTTGCATCTGGCGGGGGCAACATTGTGGCTTCCGGAGGCGGAAACCTTGCCGTCCAGCAAGGCAGCCTGATTATCAGCCGGGATGGCGCCGGTATCGTGGCAACTGGCGGGGGTAATATCGTGGCAACCGGCGGCGGTAACATCGTTGCCACAGGTGGCGGTAACATCGTCGCCACCGGCGGTGGGAATATCGCCAAGTTAGCCGGCGGCACTGAATCTACTTCAAAAAACAAGAGCAGTAACGCTGGGTCATCGACCGGGTTCATCCAGACCGACGGCACGATCGATCTTAATTATGTCAGGATCACCGGATCAGTCGATATCCAGGGCGGCACGTTAAGCGGATCTGGCATCATCGATGGCAGTTTGTCGATGAGTGGCGGTTCCATCGCCCCCGGCCATTCGGCGGGACTGATCATGGTTACAGCCGATTACAATCAATCGTCCTCGAGCACGATGATCATAGAAGCGGCCGGCGGCGAGACCGGACAATTTGATTCTATCCAGGTCGGTCAAACGGCCAACCTGGGCGGTACGCTCGAATTTCATGCGATCGACGGCTACGTTCCGCTTCCGGAAGATCCGTTTAATCCGCTCGGTTACGCCTCTTCCACCGGCAACTTTGACCAGGTCAATGGAGACGGACAGGCAACTTTAACACCGACCGGGATGCTCGTTGTGCTCAACCCTAATGCGGCACCATCGCCTACTCCGACGCCAACCCCCACGCCTACACCTACACCTACACCTACACCTACACCTACACCTACGCCTACGCCGACACCTACACCCAACACCAACCCCACGCCTACTCCCACGCCTACTCCCACGCCTACTCCGACGCCTACTCCTACCCCAACTCCCACGCCCACACCGACTCCAACACCGACACCAACTCCGTGCGACCATCGAGGATGCGGTCCCCACGCCAACTCCTACTCCGGTGAGCAGTCCGACGCCAACTCCTACCGCGACTCCAGTAGCGAGCGCGTCACCTACACCTACCCCGACATCAACACCGACCCCCACTCCGACCGCGGCCCCTAATCCGACGCCGACACCCACACCCTGTGGTCATCGTGGATGCGGTCCAAACCCGACACCGACTCCTACGCCGGTGGCGAGTCCAACGCCGACGCCAACCCCAACTCCGTTGGCAAGTGCGACCCCGAGTCCTACGCCAACTCCTACTCCAACGGCAACAATCCCAACTTCGTCACCGACCCCAACCCCGACGCCGACTCCAACTCCCATACGCAGGACTCCGTGATCGCGATCCCCAAATGCGATGTCATTGTTGTCGATCAGCGCATATCTGACGCGGATACACAGATCTCGGTGATCGGCCCGGCGCCGCAGGTTCCAGGATGCCCGACGATGTGCGCCTCGGTTTTAGTAGCGACGCATGGTCCGCGGGTTAACTTTGGACCATGCAGGTGCTTCACGACCAGCTGGTCATTTCAACAAAGGGAAAAGGGACTTACGAAATTACCGAGGACATCCAGAGCAAAATCGACCGGTCTAAGGTCCGCAATGGAACGATCACCGCTTTTGTTCAGCACACGAGTTGCAGTCTGACGACGATGGAAAACGCGGCGCCGGCGGCGCGGCGCGACGTGGAAAGATTCTTCGAGGAGTTGGTGCCCGAAGACGCGGACTACGAGCACGATGACGAAGGCCCCGATGACATGCCTTCACACATTCGAATGGTGCTCACGCGCACGAGCGAAACAATTCCGATTGTTGATGGCAAAATGCAGTTGGGTACCTGGCAGGGAATCTTTTTGTTCGAGCATCGGCGTTCGTCACATCAACGCCACGTTCATCTAACAATCATCGGCGAGTAACTCCGGCGTAAAGCGCGTCAACCAGTCGCAACGATTTCGCGTTCGGCAGTACCGATTGCTCCATCTGGTTCATCACGTAAACGAAACTGATTTTGTTCTCGGGATCCGCGAAGGCGTGACTGCCGCCCGCGCCTGGATGGCCAAACGAGGAGCTCGACGGACCAAATAGCGAACCCAAGGAGGAGCGGTGTCCAGTCCGCCCTGTCTTTTGGTTCGGCGGACTGGAGACCGCCGCTCCTTGGCTCGCACTTTTCATAAAGCCCGCGGAAAACGCGGTCGGTATTTGAAAAACGCGGTCGAGGCCGTCAGTCAACGTCGTCGTCATCCAGCGCATGGTCCGGTCGGAGAAAAATGGCGCGCCACCGCTGGCGAGTATCGAGTAGAATTTCCCTAACGACTTCGCACTGGCGATGCCGCCAAACGAGACTATTGGACGCGCGCGATTTTCGGGCTTGTTCATCGCGCTGACCGCATCGAGGCCACCCGGCGATGTGAAAGCTCGTCGGGCGAGCGTTCCCGGTGTGACCAGATCGTGGTAGAACTGTTGCGGCTCAGGCGGCTTGCCGAGTTTGGGGGCATAGATGGTCGCAACGCGATGATTTTCGGATTCGGGTAACCCGATCCAAATATCGAGTCCGAGCGGCTCGGCGAATATCTTCCGCCAGTACTCTGAGATGGTCGCACCTGCGATTCGCCTAACGAGTTCGTCGATTAAAAATCCAAACGTGCGCGCGTGATAGCCGTGGCCTTCGCCAGGCTGCCAGTTGGGTTTCTGGCTTTCCAACGCATCGATCACCGCCGGGTAGTCGCGAATGTCGACTTGCCGATCAAGCGCGACCAGGCCGGCTTGATGCGACAACAGTTGCGCCAGGGTGATTTGGTCTTTGCCTGCCTGCGCAAATTCCGGCCAGAACTCCGCCACCCGCCGTTCCAGGTCGATCTCGTGTTGCTGCAGAACGTGCAACAGACATGCAGAGCCGAGCGCTTTTGTCGCCGACCAGATCAACACTATCGTGTGTTCGGTCCACGGTTCCTCGCGCCGGGCGTCCCGGAATCCGCCGTGAAGATCGAGAACGGGTTGCCCGTTTTGCCAAATCGAAACCGCCGCGCCGAGTTCGCCAAAGTTTTCGAAATTGTCCAGGAATAACGGCTCAATCCGCGCGCGCAATTCGTCGGAATTCAGTTGCATCTTTCAGGTGGAACGCGACCTCCGGGGCGCGTTGAATATTAAATCGCGCTCGGACAGCGCGATCCACCTAAATTAATTCCCGGACGGACTGAAGGTCAGGATCCTTTTTCGCGATGTCGCGGAACGACGGATCCATTTTGAAACTGGTGAGCAGGTGCACCTGGGCCGATTTGGAATTGCCGAGGAGAGCATCGTAGCAGCCCATATTATAATAATAGATGGGCTCGCGCAGAAGAGCGACGGGGCCCTTGAGCAGAAGTTTCTTGGCTTGGAGAGTTTTGCCGAGCTCGTGCAAACAGAAACCAGCGTGAAGAAATCCGGCGGTGCATTGGGGAGCAGCCCGGCACAGTCTGCGGCTAACGATTAGCGCGCGGGCCCACTTTTTTTCCCGCATCAAATGATGAAGCCGTAACTGCAAAGCTTCAGGCTGACTCTGCTGCGCCTTTTCGAGGGCGTTCAGTTCGGCAATGGATTCGCGGTTCATGCCCAGTTCGGCATACCCCGCCGCAGCCCGAAGTCGCCATTCGTAATCCACGCAAGGCTTTAAGCAGGGAGCTTGCCAATTGTAGCGGCGCTCTCTGAGCGCCGAATCTCGACGGTCGGAGACCGCCGCTACAACAAGAGTTCTTCCAACTCGCCGATCCGCCGGTCGAACAGCCGCAATGTGCTGTCGATTGGCGCCGCCGTGGTCATGTCGACCCCCGCCGCCTTAAGTGTTTCCAGGGGAAATTTCGAGCCACCGGATTTCAAGAAACCGAGATATGCTTCCACCGCACCGGGCTCGTTTCGCAAAACTTTTTCCGACAGCGCGACGGCCGCCGAAATTCCGGTGGCGTACTTGTAAACGTAGAAGGCGCCGTAGAAATGCGGGATTCGCAGACACTCCAAATCGAGTTGCGGATCGAGGACAAAATTTTCCGCGAAGTACGCCTCCAGCAATTTGTGATATTCGGATTTGAAAACATCCAGAGTGAGCGCGGCCCCGCTCTCTTCAATCTCGTGGACGACTTTTTCAAACTCGGCAAACATGGTCTGGCGGAACAGCGTGCCGCGAATGTCGTCGATCTGGCGATTGATGATATAAGCGCGCATTTTCGGATCGCTCGTCTGTTCGAGCAGGTAATGGGTCAACAGTTCTTCGTTAAACGTCGATGCGACTTCAGCGAGAAAGATTGGATAATCGTAATCCTGATATTTCTGCGATTTTTGCGAGAACCAGGTATGCATCGAATGACCAGCTTCGTGCGCGAGCGTGTAAAGATCGGAGAAAACATCCTCTTTATAGTTCATCAGAATATAGGGAGGCGCGCCGTAGCTCCCTGACGAAAATGCTCCGCTGCGTTTGCCTTTGGTTTCGTAACGATCACACCAGCGGCCGCGCAAACCCTTACGAAGAACATCCGCGTATTCTTTTCCAAGCGGTTCGAGCGCCGCGACAACTTTGTCGATCGCTTCATCGAATGAAATATGCGATTCGATTTCGGATACCAGCGGCACGTAGGTGTCGTAGTGATGCAGTTCGTTCAATTTCAGAACGCGTCTGCGCAATTCAAAGTATCGGAAGAGCGGCGTGAAATTTGCCCGGACGGATTTGATCAGGTTCTGGTAAACCGATACCGGGATATCGTCAGAAAACAGTGACGCTTCGAGCGACGATGAATAATTTCTGGCCCGAGCGCGAAACACGTCGGCCTTGACCGAATAGGCAAGCGAGCTGGCGAGGGTGTACTGATGTTCCTGGAACTCGGTGTAAAACTGTTCGAATGCCCGTTTGCGCAAGCCTGCATCACGTTTAACGAGAAACGAACTGAATGAACTTTGGGTGAGCGGTTTTTCGCGGCCAGTGTCGTCGATCAGGACGCCAAATTTCATGTCGACGTCGGTCAACTGCGAAAAGGTGTCGTCGTAGCCGTTGAGAGCCGCTGCCCCAAGCGCCAAAATTCGCTCCTCAGGTTCGGAAAGGACGTGCGGTTTAAGGCGTCGGATCTTGTGCAAGCGAATTCGCCATTCCGCCAGCGCAGGATCGGACATGAACTTTGCAAACGCCGCGTCGTCGATCGATTGAATTTCGGGAACGACGAACGCGAAGGCTTCGCCGATGTGGGTGAGCAGATTTTGAATTTGGCCGACACGCGCCAGATATTCAGTATTCGCGCTGTCTTCGGCGGATTGAAGTGATGCGAAGTGGTAAAGCCGCTCGATTTTTAGATCGAGCGCCTTTTCGAATTCCAGACAGTCCGCCAGATTTTTCGCAGACTCACCGAGCTTGCCTTTCCATTCCTTGATTCGCGGATAGGTGGCCTGGACCCAGGCAAAATCTTCCTGCCATTTGCCAACATTAGAGAAAAGTTGGGTGAGATCCCATTTGTCGGGATCAGGAATATCAGCGCGAGTTGGAACTTCCACGGCAGACTCTCGCACAAAGTCCACAGAGGAGGCAAAGAAACGCCACGAATTTTAACTTAGTGCCTGTAGTGGCCTTTGTGTGAAGGCCTTAATTGCAGAATGACGCGCAATTCTCCGCATCGCTTGTTCCAGAAGCTGTTTGCCGGGCGGAATCTTGTGCCAGGGCGATGCGCCGGATGGATGTGGGCAGAGGAATCAGATCAAAACTGTGGCCGGCCCGGCGAGCGCGAAATTTTTTCCCGATCACATACTCTAACTTTTCGCATTCGATAAATTGGAGAATGGCCAGACGGCCGACCGGAATAATCAGGCGCGGCTTAAGAATTTCGATTTCTTCATTCATCCACGGCGCGCAATTACGAATTTCATCCGGCGCCGGGACCCGATCGGTTCCTCCCGCCGCTTTTCCTGGGAAGCATCGGCAAACCGCCGCGAAATAAATTCGGGAGCGGACGGTGGCCTCGGTCATTCCGCAAAACGTTTCGAACCACCGAAACAGGGTTTGACCCGCGGTGTGGGCAAATGGCCGTTTCAATGTCGGTTCACGCGGGCCGGGCGCCTGGCCGATGATTATCACATCGCTGACAATCGGCCCTCCCGAGACAGGCGTGGATTCCATCCTTGGACATCGCCGGCATCTTCGTAACCGCGAAACATGCCGCGCGAGGTCGCGGTCTTTCACGAAGGCCGGCATCAGCGTCGGAAAATCGAGAAGAACAGACTGAGCACAATGCTAATGATGATGCAGGTAACGATCGGAAAATAAAAAGCGCCGTGTTCGCGCTCGATTCGCACGTCTCCGGGCAAACGTCCGAGCCATTTCGGAGCGAATCCACTCCACAAAATAAGTCCTAGAATCACTACGATCGTGCCGAACACCACAAGAAGTTTAGCGATTTCGCGCATCATCTGGTCACTCGTCACTTGTCACTGATCACTTCTTCATAAGGTTGCGCCGATCCGCGGGAGGCACAAGGTTGAGGTTCGATGGCAGTGCAATTTAGAGATTATTACGAGACGCTTGGGGTCTCCAAAAGCGCGACCGAGGACGAAATCAAAAGCGCGTTTCGCAAACTCGCGCGCAAACATCACCCTGACGTCGCCAAGGACAAAAAGACCGCGGAAGAAAAATTTAAGCAGATCAACGAAGCTTACGAAGTCCTGAGCGATCCTGAGAAGCGCCAGAAATACGATCAGCTCGGCGCGAATTGGAACCAATCCGGTGGATTTCAACCGCCGCCGAATTGGGGTGGTCAGCCCGATGGCGGATTTCATCAATATGGTGGTGAAGACGGCGGTGTTCAGTTTGAGTTCGGCGGCACCGGTTTCAGCGATTTCTTCGAAGCATTTTTTGGCGGAGGACGTGGACGGTCGGCCTTCGGCGGATTTGGAGGGCGAGCAGCGACGGCGGAACGCGGCGCCGATGTGGAGGCGGATATTTTGGTTACGCTGGAGGAGGCGCTGCACGGCTCAAAGCGTGCGGTTTCATTGCGACGGCCCGGTTCAAACAAAGTTGAAACGTATCAGGTAAAAATTCCGCGCGGAGTTCACGAAGGTCAGCGAATTCGATTGGCGGGGCAAGGAGAAGCCGGCGCGGGCGGCGGGAAAAGCGGCGACCTTTTCCTTAGGGTTCGTTTGGCCAAACATCCGGATTTTACCGTCGAAGGCAGCGATCTGATTCATGAAGTGAAAATTGCGCCGTGGCAGGCAGTGCTCGGGACCGATCTGAAGGTGCCAACTTTGGAAGGAAACGTTCGGCTTAAGATTCCAGCGGGCACTCAGGGCGGTCAGCGATTTCGCCTGCGCGAACGCGGTCTTCCCAGCGCCGTCGGAAACCGCGGCGATCTTTATGTGGTCGCGCAAATTCAGATTCCGAAAAAATTATCAGAACGGGAGCGGGAGATTTGGAGTCAGCTCGCGAAAGTGCACGGGGGATAGACACGAACAGAACGACACGAATTACACGAATTTGCACTAAGACGGATCAGAAAAGCAGGAGCAAATGAACTTTGGTGATAATTCGTGCAATTCGTGCCTCGCCGTAATTCATGTAATTGATGTGTTATGAAAATTGCGCTCGGCACGGATCACGCCGGCTTTCGTTACAAAGAAAAAGTGAAAGAGTTGCTGACTTCGCTTGGCCACGAGGTCAAAGACTTCGGCACATTTAGCGAGGATCCGGTCGATTATCCCCTCTTCATTCGGCCAGCGGCGGAAGCGGTCGCGAACGGCGAATGCGAGCGAGCTTTTGTTTTCGGCGGCTCGGGAAATGGTGAAGCCATGGTGGCCAACAAAGTTCACGGCGTCCGCTGTGCGCTTTGCTGGAATGAAGAAGTCACGCGATTATCGCGGCAACATAACGATGCGAACGTGCTTTCGTTAGGCCAACGCGTGATCCCTGAAGAGATGGCGATGAAAATTGTGCGAATCTGGCTGGAAACCCCCTTCGAAGGCGGACGCCACGAAAGACGGGTCGAGCAATTGAACGCAATGTAATCAACAAATTTCGAAGTCCGAATTTCGAAATCCGAAGCCGCTAGATCAAGCGATCGAGACAGACCGCACCCAGAAACACGGCGCTCACGAAAGCGTTACTTTGGAAAAAGGCGCGATTGATCCCCACCACGTCGAGAGATCGAGCGCTGCGATGTTCGAAAAACAGCGCCCCAGCCACCAGGATCATCGCACCAAAATAAATCGGGCCGAGTTGCGCGACGAAGCCAAAAACGATCAACGCAACTAAGAGGAACAAATGCAATAACTGCGCAAGCCGCAGGCTGTTTTGTATTCCCAAGCGGACGACCAGCGAGTGAAGGCCCTCCTGTTTGTCGAAATCGAAATCCTGGGTCGCATAGATCAGATCAAAACCGGCGACCCAGCAGACAATTCCGACCGCCAGAATAAACGGCGCCAGAGCGACATTTCCGGTTTGCGCGATCCACGCGCCGATCGGTGCAATTGCCAGCGCCGCGCCCAGAAAGAAATGCGTCGCCGACGTGAAACGTTTGGTTAACGAATACAGAAAGATGATCACAAGCGCGATGGGTGAAAGCAGAAAGGTCAATCGATTAATCGCAGCAGCCGCGATGACAAAGGCGGCCGAGCTCACGATTAGCGAAAGAAGCATCGCCGATTTGGACAAAAGCAGATGGCGCGAGGCTGTGCGCGGATTGCGCTGATCGAGCGACCAGTCGACCCAGCGATTGAAAAGCATTGCCGAAGTTCGCGCGCAAACCATGCAGACGACCACCAAAGCCAGAACCCGGATGGACGGCCTGCCGTTGGCCGCGACCACGAGCGCACCGAGCGCAAATGGAAGAGCAAAAACAGTGTGGGAAAAACGAATGAGCCTGAGAAAGCGCTCTACCGCATTTGCCGATCGCGATTCAGTTTGGAGCTGCTGATCTTGCGTAATCATCACCTTTATTAAGAGTCGCTCTCCAGAAGCTGTCGCAAACGATCGCCGGCTCCGGAAAGAATCGGAGTGCCGTGCGCGAAGAGCAGGCGCTTGAAAGAATATGACACGAGTTTTCGGAGGGAACGGCGCATTTGTTTCTGATCGAGGCAATATTTCGGCGGCAAGAAAGTAAAACCGTAGGGTTCGAAGTTGATCAAGGCATCGCCGATGATCATTGTTCCTCCGTCGACCGGTCGGTAAAGGGCGATTTCACCGGCGACAGCGCCTTCGATCTCGATGACCTCGAGGTCTCGATCCTCACCGAGCGACGCCAGATCGCGCGCCTGGCCGCATTTGATTTCCGCGGAAGCAGCCGGGTGCGCAAAAACAGGCACCGAAAAACCGCCTGGCCAAATCACCAGCGGCGCGTTCGTGGTTCATATTAGTAATGATCACGCCCTTGATCGGCCCGGCGTTGTCCAGCTGTCGACATTCCGGCTCGGGCAACGGAATTGGGTCGACTAAATAGATTCCGGCGCTGGCGGAGAATGCGGTGGCGAAGAGCTCGGCTTTTACCGAGGGATCGTAGGCGTGCCAGATCCAAAGGCCGGGGCGGAGCTGGGCGATTTCGGGGGCTGAATATGGGGTGGGCACGATGTGTAACGTGGCGGAGGGCGGCTGGTTGAGCAAGGGGGTGGCATCCTAGCTGCTCTAGTGATTATAGAAATTATAAACCTGCTACTATGATTACCTTCGCCTACCAAGCCCGAGACGCCTCCGGCCGCATCGTCTCTGGTGTCCAAGATGCCCTTAACGAAGACAACGCCGTCACCAGTTTGATGAGTCGCGGCCTGATGGTGTTGTCTCTCACCGAAAAAGCCACTGCCAGCAAAACCAAGAAGAAAGCATGGACGGTAAAAGAAACCGACCTCGTTCTCTTTACCCGACAGCTCGCGACCATGATTGAAGCCGGTATCTCCCTGGTTCAGGGATTGACTGCTCTTTACGATCAATGCGATCCGAAACGCCAAAGAAACCTGCGGAACGTGGTGAGCGACGTGACAACCCGCGTCCAAGGCGGCGAAACATTTCATGAAGCGATCGGCAAACACCCCCGGGTGTTCAATCGCCTGTTTACCAGCATGGTCAAAGCGGGTGAAACGGGAGGTCTTTTGGCCGAAATCCTCGAGCGACTCGCCGGATTCCTCGAAGCCAGCGCTCGTTTGCGCAAGAAAGTGAAATCGGCCATGACCTATCCGGTCATCGTGGTCAGCATCGCTTTTGCGATCACTACGTTCCTGATTGTCCGAGTCGTTCCAATTTTCGGAGAAATCTTCAAGGATTTCGGAGCGAAACTGCCGGCACCAACCCAGTTCCTCATCGACGTGAGCGATTTCGTTCGCGGCGAATGGTATTTCCTGGTGATAGGAATGGCTTCAATATTCTTCGGTATTCGGACGTTCGTTCGGTCGCCCAGCGGAAAACAGATGTGGGACAAGTGGAAATTGAAACTGCCCGTGTTCGGCCCGCTCATTCACAAAATCGCGATGTCGCGATTCTCCCGCACTTTCGCTCAATTGATCCGCAGCGGCGTCCCGATCCTCGAAGTCATCGACATCGTTGGCGGTTCCGCCGGCAATTATGTCATCGAAAAAGGGATCCAGGGTCTCGGTGAAGATGTGGAGAAAGGCGACAATCTATCTGTCGCCATGTCTAAGAAGCCAATCTTTCCGCCCATGCTTCTGCGCATGGTCGCCGCCGGCGAAGCGACCGGCAAGATCGACAACATGCTCGAGAAGATGGCCGATTTCTGGGACGAAGAAATCGAAGCCTTGCTCGACGCCCTGACCTCTTTGATCGAACCGATGCTGATCGTCTTCCTGGGCGTAATCGTCGGCGGCATCGTTATCGCGATGTTTCTGCCGATCTTCAAACTCAACGAGATCGTATCGCAAAACAACTCCCCACATTGATTTCCCAAAAAAGAGCTAGGAGAAGCTCGTAGGCAGGGAGGGGGCGGACCGAAAGGTCCGTCCCTTTCTGCTTATGCAGAAGTGACGGGTGACGGGTCACAAGAAACGCGGTTCGGTTCTCTGTTGGTCTGTCGACCATGACTCCGCAGGTGCTTGTGCCGAGTGCCCGCTTATTAATGAGGCCGGTTGAGAACAACGGGCCTGCCGCTTGGTGGCAAGCCGAGAGCCTGGTTGGTTGTGAATGCGCAGTCAGGCCTAGATGCCGCCGCAGGACGACCAACAACGCGCAAGACTTCAGGCCGTGCGGTTGGAGTTAAGAGGTAGCCGACGAGGGAGCGGAAACCGGCAACGCCGGCTGCTCTACCTTCGCTTGAGGTTCGACAAACACCGGCGCAGCCGAAATGTCTTTCGCGTCAAACGAAAAACCGTGGGTATTGCTGCGGAGCGTTTTCAAAACATTGGCCACATTTTGAGCAGTGGTCCCGGAATAAAACCGCACCAGCCCGACCGTTGTCCGTGAACCGAACACCGTGATCATGATGGTGTCATCATCGACCGAATTCATGAACATGTGGTTGCCGTTGCCCTGGTGATACAAAGCGTTGAACTCGACCTCGCCAATTCGGCGGGCCAGCTCCCGAGTCGCGGCAAACGAACCAGCGGCCAAAGCGGCGATCACCGTGACGTCCATCACGTCCATATCGCCGCATTGAGAAATTACGTTGCCGCCGCGGTCGATCACGATCGTCAGTTCCGCCTCGGTTTTTTTCAAAAAATCGCCGAGGACGCCGTCGAGCGTCGCGACATCTTCGATCGTTAGGACTGGAATCGCGTTCACGCGGAAAGCTTTTGAGTTGAGTGCGGCGGCTCGACCGGGATCGCCACCGGCAGCGGCGCGCCTTGGGGCGCTTCGCTTTGCTTACTAAACTTGTGCAGCAAAATTTGCGAGACGGCGTTCAGCGCGGCGAACACGTTCTGACCGCTGCTCGAAATGACCTCAAAGCTTTGCAGCCGCTTCTTCCGGTTGTTCATCACATATTCCATGTAATTGACCGGAGCGACGTTCGGAAGGTCGCGCTTGTTGTACTCGAGCACACAAGGCGTCTCCTCGATGTTCATGTTCTGGAGCTGAAGATTGTCGCAAAGATTTTTCCAACTCTCGACGTTCTCCTCCATTTTTTCCCATTGCGAATCGGCAACGAACACGACGCCGTCCACGCTTCGCAGCACCAATTGACGGGTCGCGTTGTAAATGACCTGGCCGGGAACCGTGTAGAGCTGAAACTTGGTTACGAATCCTTTGATCACGACAGCGTTCAACGGCAGAAAATCAAAGAACAAGCGTCCGCTCGGTTGCGGTCGCCAGCGAAACCAGGTCGCCGCGATTCAACGGATTAATCCGTTGATGAATATAATTCAGGTTGGTCGTCTTTCCGCACAGGGCCGGGCCGTAGTAAACGATTTTGAACTGAATCTCGCGACTGGCGTAGTTAATGATCGACATTCGGCGTCTCCGGTTGGGCGTAAGTTTTGGAAAGCTTTTCGATGAGCTCGGCCAGGCGGGCCCGGATCTCAGGCTCAAGCGCCTTCTCATGCACAGCGGTTAGGCAAACATTTCCACGCGCAAAAAAGCTGACCGCGGAGTTTTTCGCATACAACGTCATCGCCAACAGCTCGCCAAGCTCGGTTTCGTTTACATGTTGCGTGATGCGCTCCAACATCGACGGCGCCATCGCGCACAAACCGTCGGCCTGCATCCCTTCCGGCAATTCGCCGGCCAGGCTTAGCCCATCTGAAAACGTGATTGCGCACGCTTTCACACCGGTCAGACCGTTTGCCTGCGCGATAATTTCTTTCGGATCGACTTTCTCGACGATGGATTTCGGCGCGGTTTCGGTTGAAACTGCCGGCTCAACCTTTTGCGTAACGGAAGGTGCCTTCTCAGGTTCGTCCTTTGGCGCAAACCGCAGTGCATCTTCTTTCGCTTTGAGAAAGAATGGGGTTTCAAAATCTTTGCCGATTGAAATTGTCTCCTGATCCTCGCGAAGTTTGAGAACCGTCGCCGGGAGGTTTTTTAGGACTTCTTCGAGAGGCAACGCAACGGGCGTTTTCGCACCGTCGATTTGAAAAAGACCCCGATGTTTCTCGGGCAATGCCTTTTCAAAGACATCCGCCGCGATCGAGACGCGTCCGGTCGCGAGTTGAGGCTCGACCAACTTCAGCGGCAAAGAGAACTGTTCGTCTTTGGCGACACTGGCAACATCACCGGTCAATTGAAATGCCGGCAAATTCTGCAGCACCGCTTTCAGCGAAAATGAAATCGTCGCGCCGTCGTTCGCGAGCTCGGGCTTTGTCAGAGACATCGAAATTGATGGCGCTGGAATTGTGTTTACGGGCGCCGGAGGCGCAGCTTTCACCGCTTGCGGCAACACGGCTGGCACTGATTCGCGCGAGGCAACTTTCACTGGCCCGACCGTGAAAGGCTTGGTATTCGGTTCCTCCAATCGCAACGTGAACGGTTGCGCCGGTTTCGGTGCTTCCGACGTGATCGCCGGCGCTTTAACAGTCGACGTCTGAGTTGTCGCCGAGGCTGCCGGCGTTTTCTCCGGTTCTTTGGTCACCGGTTTTTCCCGAAGGTAATCAAACGCGATTTTCGCGAGCTCGGGATTAAACGGTAAAGGAGTTGGAACGGGCGGCCCGCTAGAGGCTGGAACTCTCTCGGATGCGGACGCACCCGTTCCATTCGGCGAAAGTTGTTCAGAAGTGATTTTGTCCTCAGCCGGACTCGGCTCGGGACGTTCAGTCTTTGGAGTTAAATCTTCGAGATGAAGTGAAATGACGCGTTGACCCGAGGGTGCCGTTTTCGCCGGAGCTTCCGATACTGCCGGCGTAGCATCAGGCTCGGCCTCGGCAATCGACTCGGCGCTCGCCTGCTTTACCGGTGTGGCCGGTGCAAATGACGTTTCGATCGGCGCGATCTTCGTTCCGAAACGCTCCGAGTCTTCGATCGTTGCCTTCAGGATCGGCGTATCGACATGCGGAACGGCCGGATCTCGCTCCTGGTCCGCGCGGACTTGCGCGCTTTGAAATTGCTCGAGCACTTTCTCGTACGGCAGATCGACCCGAGTGTCGTCGTCAGGCCGCACGGATCGAATAAAAATCTCGGGAACCTGCTGATAAAGACTGGGCAGCGAGATCGTCGGACGTTTGTCCGGCATCCCCTTCTCAATCTCCGAAGCTTTCAGCAACACCGTTGCGTTGACGTCGAGGATTTCGACCGGCTTGATGAATCCCACTGGAACCATGTCCACCAGGTCCGCGACGCGTAATGTAATTGTCCGTTCAATTTTCGGTTCCAACGCGCGAGCGAGAGCTGGAGGCAATTGCGAAGGCCGTGGCCTCGGTGCCGACGTCGTGATTTTGCTCGCGCCGAGTTCGAGCGGCATGCTGCTGCGCGGAGCAGCAACGGTCGTCGCCGCCGACCGGAATGGATCGGGAGCTGGAGTCGATAACGATCGGGTCGCATTCGGCATGACCGTTTTGCTCAACCGTTCGTTGTCCGCTTTCTTCGGTCGGATCACCCGCGGCGCCGGCTTGGCTGGAGCCTCTGCGACTGCCGCACCGCCGAAACGGCCGGTAAATTTTTTGAAAAGATCGAGAAACGGAATCGTCATCGCCTCAGTCCTCCGCCGTTACCCGCCAGATTTCTTCCAGTGTGGTCACGCCCTCGAGCGCCTTTTCGATTCCAACCATGCGCAGCGTTTTCATCTTTTCCGTAATCGCCTGGTTCTTGATAACCGCTGCTGACGCGCGCTTAATAATCAGACGCCGGATCGCTTCACTAATCGGAAGCGCTTCGATCAGCGACGCCCGGCCGAGGTAACCGCGGCCTTTGCACCGATCACATCCGGTGCCGTGATAAAATACGGCCTCTTTGTTTTCGGCCAGGCCCATGCTGGCAATCATCTCCGGCTCGGGAACGAATTGTTCTTTGCAGTTCGAACAAATCCGGCGCACCAATCGTTGCGCGCAGGTCATCAGGATCGAGCTCGAAATCAAAAACGGCTCGATGCCCATGTCGTCCAAACGCGTGATCGCGCCGGCGGCATCATTCGTGTGCAGCGTGCTCAGCACCTGGTGACCGGTCAACGCCGCTTTCACCGCGATGTCGGCAGTTTCGTTGTCACGAATTTCACCGACCATCACAATATCCGGGTCCTGACGCAGGATTGATCGCAACGCGGACGCGAAATCGAGACCGATATCGGGACGCACCGCCACCTGATTGATTCCCGCCAGCTCGTACTCGATCGGATCTTCGACCGTAACGATGTTGTATTGCGGGCTGTTCAACTCGTGCAGCACCGAATACAGCGTGGTGGTTTTACCGGAACCCGTCGGACCAGTGACCAAAATCATCCCGTGCGGCGCGTCGATCGCTTTCTTGAATTTTTCCAGCGTCTCGGCGTCCATCCCCATCTGGTCGATGCTTCCGCTCAACGAGCTCTTATCGAGAATACGAATGACGATTTTCTCGCCGTGAGCTGTCGGCAAAATCGAAATACGCAGATCGATTTCTTTGCCGAGCACCCGGATCCGAAACCGTCCGTCCTGCGGAACCCGGCGCTCCGCGATATTTAAACCTGCTAAAATCTTGATGCGCGAAGTGATCGCGAGCTGCAACGCCTTCGGCGGCGATTCAGCCGGGATCAGTTCGCCGTCGATTCGGTAACGCAGCTTCAGCGTATTTTGAAACGGCTCGATGTGAATATCCGACGCTTTTTCTTTGACCGCCTGCGCCAGGATCAAATTAACAATCTTAATGACCGGCGCGTCCTCGCTGTCATGCGCCAACCGGTCGAGATCGATCTCTTCCCGTTTCGCGCCTTGGATTTCTAAAGATTCAGCGTCCTGCGCGGCTTCATCGGAAACCTGGCGCAGCACTTGACTCATGTTGCCCGCGCCGTGCACCCCCGCGAGCGTGTCCATCACCGCGCGCTCGGTCGCGATCATCGGAACGATCTCGAGTTGAACGCGACGTTTCAGGTCGTCGACCGCGAGCACATTCGTCGGGTCGGCCATCGCCACAAAAAGTTTTCCATCCAGACGCGCGATCGGCACCAGCTTGTTCGCCTTGGCCATTTCGCGCGGCACAATCGACATCACCTCTTCCGGCACGCGCAATCGCGCGAGATTCACCGGCGGCGTGTTCAGACAACGTCCGATGCTGAACACCATGTCCTGCTCGGTCACGAATTGCCGGTCAGTTAAGATCTTCAGTAACCGTCCGCCTTCGGACTTTTGAATGCCGATCGCTTCCTCGAGCTGATTTGGAAGGAGCAATCCCTCCTCGATCAACACATCCGCGATCCGTTCCCCGAAAGATTTACTTCTCATGGGAACGCTCACGTGTTGTTGAGCCGGTAAATGGAACGCAGCGTCTGCGCGATCGCTGATGGCCGCGCCAGATACCACGAAACGGTGTAATCGACGGATTGCTGGACCGCATCGCGGCCGGCGGAATCAAAAGGATTGCAGCACGCCACCATCATGGTGCGGCTGACCAGGTCGAACGGGACAAACAAACGTCCGAGCGTGAGATATTCCGGCAGCATCGGCGCGATTTGCCGGTCGGTGTCATAATATTCCAGCGGAACAAACGCGAACTTCGTCCGGTCGATCAACGCCGAGAGCACCTGTTCCAGCTGTTGCGGCTTTTCTTTGGTCAACGCTCCCAACATCGAAGCCGCCAACGCGTGCTCCTGAAGCTCTTTGTTCGCCTCTTTCGTCGACTCCAACGCGCTGTTCACCTGCTCTTCACTGAAAAGCTGCTGAACAATCAAAAATTTCGCGAGATGATCGTCCCCGCGTTCCTGCAAATTCGCGATTCGCCCGAGATTTTTTCCGCGCGCAACGTCGACGTCGATCAACGCGCCTTCACCGGTCGGCGAAACCAGTGAACCTTCGGCCTTGGTAAATGGCCCACGGACTCCATTGCCCTCGGCTTTCGATTTCTCGACGATTGCCTGGCCGGTGGCCTGCAAACGTTGTTCGATTTCTCCGAGCATTGCCAAAATCTCCGGCGAATTCGGCTGCCGGGTCAGGATCATTTCGCACTCGTGAAGCGCAGGCGTGTACGAGCCGGAAGTGAAATACGCTTCGGCGAGCTTTCGGGAAGCCTTCAACGCGTCGTCATGACGACCGATCTTCGTGTAAGCTTCCTTCAGGATTTCAAGCGATTGATAGTCTTCGGGTTGTGTTTGAGTGATCGCCTCAAACATCTCAATCGTTTGGAGGATTTGGTTATGCTCCTCGGCAGACAGCGTGTGTTCCAGCACGCCGGAGGTAAAAGCTAGAAGTATGCCCCTACGCTGGGCGAAAGGCCGTTTTCCCTCTTAAATTTGCGAATTTCTCAAGCCTGATAAACCCCTGCCGGACCACGATTTATCAAATCAGAATGGAGCGACTGGGAGGAGCGACATAGAAGGTAAAGCTGCGCGGGAAGCAGTGACCGAGTGCGGGCAACGAGGGAATTTCAAACCCAGAACATCGCGAAAACCGAAAGAACGCGGAATCGCGGAAATTCCGAAGTCCCAACTCACAAATTCCGCAGCTTTCCCCAAATTCCGATCTCCGATCTCCGATCTCCCATCTCCGATCATCCGACGTCCGACGTCCGATCTCCGACCTCCGACGCTCCGTGCTCCATGCTCCTGCTCCCTGCTCCCTCGCGTTTCGAGTTCACATTTTGCGCATCACACGTTATAAAAAATGCGTGTCCCGCCGCAACGATTTCGCCTTTCGCATTTCGCCTTTCGCATTTCGAAAAGCCTTCACGCTGCTCGAACTCCTCGTCGTCATGGGCATCATCGCGATCCTTGCTCGGTTGCCTTGATTCCCGCCGATCGGCATCTCGAAATCGAGCGGTCGCAAAGGCGCAGTCAGCAACTTGTTAGGTGCTTTCGAGCAAGCGCGCGCTGAAGCGATTAAGACCGGCCAGGCCACTTACATTGTTTTCCCGACGTTTAGCGCCGGCACATCGCAAACGACGCTTGATCGATATAACTACAAGTCGTTCGCGATTTTCGAAGACGATCCAGCAAATCCGGCGACTCCAAAGCAGCTAACGAGGTGGCAGACTCTTCCCACTGGAATTGCGATTCGCGCTTCCGGAAGTTCGCCGCTTTCGAATTTGGCCGCTCCGACGGCGCTGAATCCGTCGATCGCGTCTTTCCCATTCACACCTGACTCGAGTGCAACGCCGACGTACAAATGCATCAAATACAATGCGAGCGGCGAGATTGAAGCTCCCGGATCGAACGTGATCCTTACTGTTTTCGAGGGCTACATAAACGGGACGACCGAGATTGCCACCTCGGCAAAAGATTCCAACGGTGAGCCTGCGGCGCGGGAATCCATTACAATTGCGCGTTTGACCGGGCGCGCCGAGCGGCAATGAAATTTCGCAGCATGGCGTTCAGCTTAGTCGAGGTGGTCCTTGCTCTTGGCATTGTTTCGTTCGCCATCGTCGCAATCCTTGGGCTGATCCCCACTGGTCTGCAGACAAGCCATTCATCGCAAGACGAAACGCGTGCGGCCCAAATTGCGCAAAGTATTCTGGCTACGTTCGCCGGACAGCAATTTAATAGCATAACGTTCTTAAGAGTACGACTCTAATGGAAACCAAAGTGGCTCAGTGACCTTTGATCTTACGAACAAGAATGGGACTAGCACGGGCTGGGCTGCCAACAATGAAGGTGAGCTTTTCGTGCCAGTTACACCGATACTGTTTTTGACACCCCCATCGGGACCACCCACAAAGCCGGCAGACACAGCGCCGACCTATGCGATCCAAATTTCTTTCAATAGTTCGCCGACAGGGTTTGATGTGAATTATGCCAATGAAGTAACCGTTTCTGTCTTTTGGCCATACAACGCGGCGGCCCAGGCAAATCAAGCGAGGCGCGACTTCACGCGCATCGTTTCGAAGTACTATTAGCTATGTCTAGGCGTCGAAGAGGCCAAAATGCATTTACAATCGTTGAACTGCTAGTGGCTTCTGCGGTTACTCTTGGCCTTGTTGTTTTGCTCGGCGTGATCTTTGGTTCGATCACTCGAACTGCCTCGCGCGCAAATCAACGCACAGACGCCTTCCGCGATGCTCGCGCCGCATTGCACATGATCGAGCGTGATCTGAGCTCTCTTGGTACATGCCTCGCCAGCAGCCTACTTTACTGCCACGACAGCAACCACGATTTACGACGACCAAAATACAGGGAGTCAAAAGAATCACCAAATCTACGCACTTTGTGCGCTGAAAAATCAGCCGCCTGGAAACCCGGCTCCTGTCGCGGGAGATATGTGCGCGGTCGGCTACTATTGTCGTTGGGAAACAAACCAAAATGGCCAGCAAGGTCATTACGTTTTGCGACGTCACTTCCGGGATAGCGATGCAACATTCAAGACATTTCAATCCAATGGAGCTGGTAATTACATGCTGGCCAAAACTCTATATGTCCCATCCGTCAATGATGACATCCTCGCATCGTATGTCTGGAATCTTCAAGTGACTGTTTACAAGACGGATGGCACTGTTGACACTACATATCCCACGACAAGTGATACTTTAACAGTCACAGACTCGGCTGGGTCTAGTGCAAGACTTCCGGCAGCTATCGAAATCTCATTCAAGGCAATCAGTCCGGAGGCGGCCCGAACTGTGATGAGCGTTTCATCGAATCAAGCTGACTGGATGGATACGACAAGCGTAAATTACACTCGGCTCATTGCTCCCAATGCCTACGAATTCCGAACGCGCATCCATTTCGACCGATGAAATTACGGGAGCTATCATTCGGCTTTGCCTTGGTAATCACCTTAATCATGGTTGTACTCGCCGCTATCATTACGATCACATTTTTGATCAGCGCCTCAGCCGACCGAACAACATCCTCCTCGTATAATTACCATTACCAAGCTGAACTTGCAGTCCAAAATGGGTTGGAGGCGGCAAAGCGAGTATTAAGCACAGATGGAGCGGGTAATCCGATTACGCAGGATGATACTTTTATTGTGACAAGGGTCGCACCCCCTCCGATTCCCCTGCCAACCTCCGAAGATACAACTCCGCACTACTATTACATCGGCCGAGCCGTGGCGGGGAATACGAACATCACTTATTACCCGCTGTTTTCCGCCAGCCCAGCCCCCATACCTCAGGTAGTCGCTATCACGGCCGCAACCAATCAACCAACGTACCCGCGCCGACATCAAATATTGCTTTCGATGTCGACGGAAAGACGAATTTGCCAACTTTGCTTCCCGACCCGAACCCGTCTCCAACAGCTTCACCGGCTTCGCTACTCCCCAGAGTTACAACTCAATGGATCGATGTTGTCGATCCAGCGGCGACGGCATCACCCGCTCCAAAAATGCGTTATTGCTATTGGGTCGAAGATTTAGGTGGCTACATTGACGCAGAGACAGCTGGCAATATTTCTGGGCCATCAGCTTCTCACTCAAGAGATCCAAGCATCATGCAGCCGCTGATTGATGCCGGAACAGCGAAGTCGACATCATTGATTGCGATGTGGACCCTCTTTAATTCGACGGCGCCGGATCCGGCCGGAACTCCCCAGCAATCCTATAACGCCAATCTGGTTGCGCAGCGACCTACCTTCTTCACCGCTGAAATCGTCAAGCAAGCATTGGCTAACCCGAGCCCTCCGCCTGCGACAGCGTATCCGATTCCTGCTCCGTCCGACCTTTCGAAAGCCTATCGACACATTGTTGCAGGACTAAAATCCGACTCGGAACAACAGATAATCCCTTTGGGTATTAACGCGCGAGCAACCCCCAGCCCAGTCGCTTATTATACAGACGCAGGCAAACCAAAGACCGATCTCAACACCAATATCAGTGTGGCGGGATTAAACATCATCGCGAGCACCATTAAGACGAATTTGCCGGATTGGGCAGCGCTACGCCGCGGCGGATTTACCGCAAATCTGTCGGGTTCGGCCGCCGACGACAGTTATCGTCGCACAATCGCGGCAAACTTAATTGGCTACACACAACCAGTTGCCGCTGCCCCGATAATTGGTCCCGATTACCGCGGCGTGGGAGCATATCCATTTGTTAACGAGTTCTATGACTACCTCAATTGGACATCATCAGGAACAAACACAGTCACAATTAGTATTACGAGCATCGTCGAACTGTGGAATATGACGAATCAGACGATTAATGGGACTGCTCGCTATAGCGATTATTTTCGACATCCAGTCGAAATTGGAGACTTCAGCTACTTTGGCGATAACGATGACCCTCAACATCCACCTAATGGATCGACGGTAACTGGGTTGCCTTATGCGACACAAAGCATTTCCATGCTCCCTAACGAGTATAAGGTATTCAACTTCGGTACGGCAGTATACACGTTTAACACGGGCGCTACTCCCGCGAATACGATAGCGAAGCTTACGCTGAACGCGGACCGCAAGAGTAATTACACACTTGAGTGGAGCAGTGATAGCGGCAAAACATTCGCCACGGTCGACACCCCATTTGTCGCACAACAAATAGGTGGCTACGGAGTGCAAAAGGACGACAACACTATATATGCGCCCGGCACGAAGGGTGAGAACTCCTACGTTTGGTCTGGGACCCTCCCGGGGCTACAGTATTTTAACAATCCCGGAAACTACAGTTACAACCCTGGAGATCCTCAGCAGCGTACTACATCGCGTCCACTGCGACCGCCACATGTCAGGCAACATGCGATTACAGCGCCGACGCAACGCTTTGGAGTAGAAATGCTAAGCCGAGCTCGACTAACCCATTAGCTAAACAAGGAACTAAGACGTCTTTATGGCCCGATGGCGGACACGACACGAACTTAATCTCGCCCACGGGCCTGAAAGACTCGATTGCACCTTCTCCGTCACCGGCCCCACCTGCGAACCGGCCAGCAATTGATAGCATGAAGGCTCCGATGATCGTTTCAAACGCGGGTCGATTGAAAAGCGTAACGGAGCTGGGATATATTTTCGATCCGGCTCAGTGGAACATGTCGACATCTGGAAACCGATGGACGGACATTGATTCGACCGCGACAGCAGACGCTCGGTACGGAGGCGGGTTCACTTTGAGGATTGGACGATCTGAATTTACGCGCTTCGATAAGGATGGCACTCGGGCATCGCAATTATTAGATGTCTTTTCGATCGGAACTCGCCGTGAAACTTAAGGGTTGATCAATTTAAACACGGCAACACGCGAAACCCTTCGCGCACTTGGCGCCGGTCTCGTTCTAAATCGTGATGCTGCAATTCAGCCAGTGAGTTTGCAAAATGCTCTCTCACCGCCGTACACAACCACCCAGGCTGATAAATTCGCTGATGCGATAATCAATTCGAGAAATACCAAAGCTTTTGTCTCCACTGGCCAACTCGCCCAAGTCCGGGATTCTTCCGGTGCCGTGTTCTTCGGAAATACTGCAGAGTGGACTTCTCAGCCTGCCCCGACAGAATGGAACGACGCAGCAGCTGAAGAATATTTTAGTCGAGTTTACGATCTCGCCTCCGTCCGCAGCCGTAATTTCCGTGTTTTCGTGACCGGCCAATATGTGGATCGCAAGGATTCTGGACCCGGCCGGCAATCCAAACGTTCTCGCGACAGCGAAGCGAGTTTATCAGGTCTTTCTTCACCCTAGTCGACCTGCCGGTTCGGTTCAGTCTCAAGTCATCGATGTTACTTACCAGCGTGAGTTGTAACCAAAACCAAGTGGCTAAATGGCCCAAACGCTTATCAGAGATGCGAAATGGCGGAAATCGTTTTATCGCTTCGGCGTTTTCGCGTCGATAGCGGCGGCGGTGACGCCGTCGGGTGCGGGCGCGACTGCGACTGACATTCCGGTCGCGAGGCTGCTGAGCTGAGACGGTTGGCCGTTCACGGTGATCTTTGTTGCCGGCGAAACTTTGAACTCTTTCGATTGATGATTGGCGAACAGCGTCACGGTGATCGAGGTCAGATGGACCGCACTGATGTGATCGGCGGTATCAGGCGCAGGCGGCGGCGAATGTTTCTTCGATTTTCCGGCGCCGAACGATTTCGACGGAAATAACAACGCGACAGCCAGTAACGCAGCGATGGCCGGGAGAAATCGCATGACGATGATCTTGAGTTAGCCGGAAGCCGGTGACAAGGCGAAACATGAGGTCGAATCCGACAGGGTTTAGACAGAACTACAGACACGGACACCGGACAACTGCAAAGTAAGTCTAAAGGGGTTCCCGAGTCAGCGAAGGACGCACTCAGCAAACTTCGTTATCTGCGTCAGCTTCCTTCTGGTGATTCGTATTCGCAAAGTCATCAACGCAGATCTTCAATCGTTAAAGCCGCCAGCTATGCGGGGTCCAAGTCCAGTGTCCCGTGGAACATTTTCGCCGATTTAAGCGGGTCAGCGATAAGGTAGCGAAGTACACCGTTTCGACGGTGCCGTTGCGCACAACCGCGGCAAGGTGCAACGGCGCTAGTTCGACCTGTCCGCCATTGTCCAAAAACACAATTACCCGCGGAATACTTGGATGAATCGCGAAGCATAAGGTCGGGAGTGCGAAATCGGAAACTCTCGTACCGTTGCTCGTCCGGATGTTAAATGGTTGAAACGGCGCAGAGATCGAAGAAGATCGCGAAGTCGGCGGACATGTCAGGATTCTACAGAAAAAATTAGCTACCTTGCTACCTTCTGTAAAAAATCCGCGCAATTACCGCGGTCCCGAATCAGAGCTTTTGCACGACAGGACGCGCAGGCGCTGCAGTTATTTCGGCAGCTTTCAGTTTCGCGATTTGATCGCGGAGCTCGGCGGCGCGCTCGTAATATTCCTTCGCGACTGCCGTCTCCATTTCGCTCTGCATGATTTCCAGTTTGGACCGCGGACGTTTGGCGCTGATTTCTTTCAGCCAATCGTCGAGGAAATGGATCTCCGAACTTTTCGCCGCCAGCTCGGGGAAGGCTGATTTTTGAAAAAATTCCGTGATCGCGTCCCGGCCGCGGTTGATCTCGGCGATCGCTTCCGGAAATTTTCCCTGCCCGAGAAAAATCGAGGCCTTGGCCCGCGTATTCATCATCAGCACGTAGGGACGAAATTGCTGAAGGGTCCAGGAAAGCTCGTCCCGCTCGGTGTGAGCATCGACGAAATCGAACAGCTCGAGATTGCGTTGAGTGTCGCGAACGACGCCATGGAAATCGTTGATCTGAAACAAGCTCAAGTAGCGGTGGTAATATTGAATGCCTTCCTGCTGAAGCTCGGCGCATTGTTCGGCGGTGAGATCGTAGCTCTCGCCCTTGGCCTCGGTCCGGGCCGCGCGCAGCTGATGATAAGTCAGGAGCGATTCGCAGCCGTGAGGGCGCTCGCCATCCGGCCGGCCGCTCAGCTCCATTTGCAAAACGCCGAGATCGATCCGGAGCTGCAACTTATGCCGGCCGTCGAGTCCGAGAATCTTTCGCACTTTGATGGCGCGATTTTCATGCGCCCAATCCTTGAGAATGGTGTTGAGGTCGAGGCTCATCCTGAAAAGATGATCGGACAATTCATCGCGAATTGTCAACGTTTCGCGCGCGGCACGCACACTATTTAGGCAGCGATGCAGGGGATTTTTAACAGAAGGCAGCAAAGTAAGCAAAGGGTTCAATCCAAGCACCGACCTTCGCTGCCTTCGCTTCCTTCTGTGAAATTTCTCTTGTCTGCCCCACTCGTCACTCGCCACCTGTCACTCGTCACTTCCCCTTGTCACTGGTCACTTGTCACTGTTACTTCCCCCCGTGGAGCAATCCATCGAGTCCTTCATCCGCTATCTGGCGGTGGAGCGCGGTCTTTCCGACAATTATCAGCTCTCGACCCAGCGCTCGCTGACCGATTTCGCGCGATGGTGCACCGGGACGCGCAAAATCGAAACGTTCAAAGCAGTCGATCTCGCAGCCGATCACCGAATACCTCGCGGATCAAAAAGCGCGCCGGCCTTTCTGCGTCGTCGATCAAGCTGATCGTGGTCGCGCTGAAGATTTTTTTTCGATTTCTCGCAGGCAAAAGCGAGATCAAGTCCGATCCAACTGAGGCCCTGAGTCTGCCGCGGATTGAGCGTTATTTGCCCGAGACATTGAACGAGCTCCAGGTCGAGCAGTTGTTGGAAAGCATCGACACCA
This sequence comes from uncultured Verrucomicrobiae bacterium, assembly GCA_963800015.1. Lineage (GTDB taxonomy): Bacteria > Verrucomicrobiota > Verrucomicrobiia > Chthoniobacterales > UBA10450 > AV40. The sequence continues at coordinate 508,446 of CAWCZE010000010.1, forward strand.
AAGCGCCGCACGGATTGCGCGACCGGGCGATGATCGAGCTGCTTTACGCGAGTGGATTACGAATTTCCGAATTGGCTAATGCGCGCCTGGAAAATTTTCATCCCGAAGAACGCGTGATTCGAGTGATCGGCAAAGGCAACAAAACACGAATGGTGCCGGTCGGCGGCAAAGCGTGCGACGCGATGGCAGTTTATTTGTCGACCGAACGCCCGAAACGGGTGAAGCGCCGCACCGGCAACGAAATTTTTCTGTCCGAGCGCGGCACCAAATTAACGACCGCGCGGATCTGGCAGATCGTGAAGGAAAAAGCAAAACACGCCGGGTTGGAAAAAAATATTTATCCGCACCTGCTCCGCCACAGTTTCGCGACCCATCTGCTGAGCAACGGCGCAGATCTCCGGATTATCCAGGAGATGCTCGGTCACGCCGATATCTCGACAACGCAGGTTTATACCCACGTCGATCAACAACGGCTGAAGTCGGTGCATCGGCAGTTTCATCCGCGGGCTTAAATGTGGGAGGGACCTTGGTGTCCCGAAAAATACTGTTCGGAGTCGCCGCGCCGAGGCGGCTCCCACATTAGACGCTGGCGAAGTTGATTGTTGATTGTTGATAGCTGATAGAAGGCGGCTCATGAAACGGTTTGGGCTACTGATACTTCTCGCGGCGGTGGCGGCGGGCGGAGTGGTTTACACGGTTCGTCACTCGCAAAGCACATCGAATGCAGCCGTCGCTGCGCTTTTGCCGCGTGGCACCGTGGCGCTGGTTCATCTTCCCGATTTCAACCGGAGCCGGGAGGACTGGCATCAAACCGATCTCTACAAACTTTATCAGGAACCCGCAGTCCAGGATTTCCTGCGCAAACCGTTGTCTCGAGTTCCCCAGCGCGATACGACATCGGAAACGCTTGGAGATTTCGGAAAGCTCGCGCCGAAAGACGCGTTTTTGGCGGTTACTTCAATCGAAAACAACAACCCGCATTTTGTCGGCGGCTTCAGATTTCATGGCAGTCAATCGGACGCCGATAAAATTATCGACAAATGGCGGTCGGAAATCGTGCACGATGCATCCGCGCGTGAGACCCTCGATTACCAGCAACACAAAATCGAGATCGCAGGCGCAGCGCCGAATCAGATTGCCACGGTTTACGATGGCCAATGGTTTTTCGCTTCGAACGATTTGGCGGAACTAAAAACGATGCTCGACCGCGCCGACGGCCGCGAAAAAGATCATCAAACCGTTCTCGAGAGTGACGAAAACTTTCACGCAGCGATGGCGCACATGCCGGCAAGTTATGCGCTGCTTTTTTACCTTCAGCCCAAAGCCCTTTCGCAAAAGCTGGCCGGCCTCCGGCAATTCACTCGGCATAGGCCGATCAGAACTCGGTTGCGGATCAAGTCCACAGCGTTTGCGGAGCGACCCAATTCGAGGGCGGCAAAATGCGGGATGTAGTGTTCGTCGGAATGGCCCAGAGCCAGCCCGACCGGAAGCTGACTCGCTCGTCGCTTAACCTCGGCACCGCCGATACGTTTTTGTTCCTGGCGACATTGATCGATGCCGACAGACTTTCGGGAATCAACCACGGCCCGCTGCCGCTTGGGAGTTGGTTGCAGAAAGTTTTCGATGTCACTGCGCGCGCCGGAGTGACCGCGAATGATTGGAACGCCGCGTTCGATCTCGAGTTGAGTTCGCTGGCGGACTGGCCGCAAAATTCTCGCTGGCCGTCGGTGATCGCGACGTTGCCGGTGAAAGATTTCGCCCGCGCGAGCAAACTGGTCGACACCTTGTCCCACGCGATTGATGAAGACGCGTCGTGGACAAAAACGCAAAAGAACGGTGTCACTTATTTTTCCATGCAAACGCCGGCGTCGCTGTTTGCAATTACCCCGACGCTCGGGTTATCGAAACGATCGCTGGTCGTCGGACTGGATTCCAATTCGGTGGAATCAGCGATCAATCGCAGCGGCCAATCAGGATCGACCCTTGCCGGCTCTGCCACCTACAAGGCGGCAACGCGAACTTTGCCCTCGCCGAGCGGAGCGTTCCTTTACGTCGACACCGCGCTGCTTTATTCGCGTTTGGATGCGTCGCTCCGCCCAATGCTTTTGATGAGCGCGGCCTTCATGCCGGCGATCTCCGATTATGTCGATGTGAGCAAACTGCCGGCACCCGAGATTGTAGCTAAACACCTCAGCCCGATCGTTTCTTCACAGCGATATGACGGTGACGGATATGTCACCGAATCGGTGGGTCCATTAACCTTGAGTGAAGCGGCGGTGGGCGTCGGCTTGCCGGCCCTTCTTTTTGGCAGTGAAATGGGCACTCATATCCCGTAAAAAGGCGGCAAAAAACGCCTCAGACCTGCGCCATTTAGTCGCTACCTTCCCAGCGTAGGCCTACTTAGGGCCTAGTGTCACAATTGTACTGTTAGTTTGGGCGAAATGTGTTACTGTTTCGGCCCTATGGCTATTCTCAAGAAAAACGCATTTTCTCGTCGAGTTCCTGATTTAGTGACAGAGGAACTCGTGGCGGTGCTATCTCGTCGTGCCTCCTACGAGTTCAAGGAACTTTTTGACATTGTTCACGAGAATCTTCGCGCGCGAAACGCCGCCAGCGGAGGCGAGGAAATGCTTCGTCTGCGTGCTTACGAAAAATTACAGAATTTGGTCGCACGTGGTGCGGTTAAGAAGAATGGCAAGAAATACAAAGGATTGCCTGCTTCGCTGGCGAAGGCCATCGCCCCGCAGAACGGACATATTCCAAACAATCGCCTGGCCGCGGTAAAGTAACCGCACGTTCGGCCCAGACATTCGAGGCCGCTGCCAATGATCCGAGAATATCTGCCGGTTCTCCTGCAGATTATTGTAGCCATTGGCTTCGCCGTCTCGGCGCTGATCGTGAGTGCGTTGCTCGGCAAGACCGGGGGAAAACGCACGCAGGCCAAGGATACTGCCTACGAATGCGGAATGATTCCGGAGGGAGAACCGCAGCCGCGGTTCAGCGTAAAATTCTACCTGGTCGCGATGCTGTTCATCCTGTTCGACTTGGAAATCGTGTTCATGTATCCGTGGGCGGTGGTTTATAAGGAATCGATCGCGCACGGCAGCACAATTTTCTGGAGCATGCTGAGTTTCATCTCGATCCTGATGGTGGGCTACATTTACGCGCTGAAAAAAGGCGCGCTCGATTTCCGAAAATAGCGGGCTTCGTGCAACTGAGTCTGGCAGAGAACAGGCGAATCGCTAAAGTCGCGACGGTTGGCGCATGTTAGCTCTAGTTTACCTCGCAGTTGCAATTTGCCTCGGAGACCGGATTTGCCGGAGGTTTTATTCGTTCCTGTCGACACCGCACCGATGGGCTGCGGCTTTTATTGTCGGCTGCTTAACCGCGGGCTGGGTTACCTATCTTGCCGGTTTAGCTGCCGCCCGCGCATTGGTTCCACTTTTCTGGGGCAATCTTTTCTTCTTCGTCGTCGCGATCGCTGCGTTTACCTGGCCGCGATGGAGACACCGAGTTACCAAATCACCGCCACGCGAAGCGCAGACGCTATTGCCCGCTCCACGCGCTCCCGGTTCCGACGGTTTGGATTGGCTGTTCATCGCTGTTTTTCTCGCGCTGGTTTCCTGGATGATGTTCGCCACTGCGAATTCCACCGGTGGCAGGCTGCAAATCGGTAACAACGAATACAGCGATTTCGGACCAAACACCGCGATCCTTCAGAGCTTCGGCGTCGGACACAATTTCCCAACCGAGTACCCGCACTTTTCGGGGGAGCGAATCCGCTACCATTTTCTTTTCTACTTCCTCGCCGGCAATTTGGAATTCCTCGGCTTCGATCCGGCCTGGAGCCTCAACTTGCTCAGTATTCTTTCAGTCGTGGCCATGCTTGTTCTGGTAATGGCCATGGGCGAAATCCTTTTTCATTCGCGAACTGTCGGCCGTATCGGCGCAGTTCTTTTCTTTTTCTTCGGATCGCTTTCCTACATTCCATTCTTGTCCCACGAAAAATCGTGGCGCACAGCGATCCACGACATCGTCACGCGGCACGACTTTTTGCCGTCCATCTTTCCGTATCGCGGCGAGCTCTGGGGCGTTTGGTCGCAGGTGACGTATGCAAATCAAAGGCACTTCGCCCTGGCGATCGGAGTGTTCTTTCTGGTCCTGGTTTTTTTGCTTCTTCGCTACCGGCCATTGTTTGCCGAGGGTCAGATTGCCGGCGCCCCGACCGATTCGTCGCCCGAAAGTGGGAGCGGCCTCAGTGCCGCGATCGGAACGCTAAGGTCCCTCGCCACATTGGGCAGGCTTTGTGTTTTCCGGCGTGCTGCTCGGACTATTGCCGATGTGGAACAGCGCGGTCTTTATCGCTGCGGCGGCCGTGCTGGGTTTGCTTTTCCTTCTTTGTCCGCTGCGGAAGCAAATGATCGGGCTGGCCGTCGTTGCCGGGATCATTGCGCTCCCGCAGGTCCTCTACTTGAGCACAGGGGCTGGACGCCATGCGATGCCGGGCTTGTTCCACTGGGGTTACACTGTCGAACAGCCGACGGCATTGAACGTCATCAAATACCTGGGATTCTCGTTCGGCTTTAAATGGGTCTTGCTCGCCGTTGCGTTGATTTTCGCCACGTCATTGCAACGGCGGTTCTTCATCGCGATCTCGAGCCTTGGCGCAATTGCGTTCTTCCTTCAGTTAACCGTGGAGGTGCTGGCGAATCAGAAGTTTATCCATATCTGGGCGATCCTCGCCAATCTGTTCGTCGGTTACGGGCTGTGGCAATTGTGGCGACGGCGCCTCGCTGGAACCGTTTTGCCGGCAAGATTCGCCGCGGTAGCCTTATTTCTTTTGGTCACTGCCGGCGGAATTATCGATCTGTTTCCGTTCCACAACAGTTATTGGAGCGAGGTCACTTTCCGAGACGATCCGTTGATCCAATGGTTATTCAAAGAGACCAAACCGCGGGACATTTTTCTGACCGATCGCTTTGTCAATCATCCGATTCTGATGGCGGGCCGGCGCGTTTTTTACGGGTGGCCGTATTACGGTTGGTCGGCCGGCTACGATGCGACCGAGCGCGACAAAGTTTATCGCGAACTTTTCGAGAGCAAGAATCCGGCGAAGATTTTTCAATTGCTCAAGGAAAACGATATCGCCTATGTCGCCTACGATAACGCGGTCCGTCACGGCGATTTCATTAAGCGGCCGAACGAGCAGATTTACGCGCGTTACTTCCCGAAAGTTTTTGACGACAAGGACGGCAAATACAACTCGCTCACGATTTACAAGGTGCCGGACAAGGCGCCGGCTGAGTTGAAATCTGCGCCGGTGGTCGCCGGGACAATGTTTGAAGGCGGCCAGGGAACCGCCGGCGGGCAGTTTGATTCGCCGCATGGAATCGCAGCTGACAACGCCGGAAATATTTTCATTTCCGACACAAACAACGGACGCATCGAAAAATTTTCGCCAACCGGCACGTTTATCACGAGTATCGGATCGAAAGGGACTGGCTACGGGCAATTGGGCGATCCGAACGGAATCAGAATCGATCACGCTGGAAACATCTACGTTTCGGAAGCGTCCAATCATCGCATCCAGAAACTCGCCGCCGACGGCAATTATGTTGCCGAATGGCGAGGGCCGGATCCCGGATTTTATGGACCGCGCAAGATCGCGATCGCGCCCGACCAATCTCTTTACGTCGTCGATCAGGGACGCACCCGGATCGTGAAGTTCGATCAGAATTTCAAATTGCTCGCCGTTTGGGGCCAAAAAGGAAACGGTGACGGCCAGTTCGATGATCCCACGTCTGTCGCGGTCGACTCCGCAACCAACAAAGTTTACGTAGCCGATCCCCGAAATGAGCGGATCCAAGTTTTCGATTTGAATGGAAAGTTTCTGGGCAAGTGGGCGGTGCCGGAGTGGAGCCGGCTCTACGGTTTTGAAGATCTCATCGTCGATTCAAGAACGGGCCGAGTCTACACATCGAGCGCGAACATGGATGAGGTGCTGGTTTTCGATCTCAACGGAAAGCGAGTCGGAACCTTGAAGCCGCAATTGCCCGACAAACTGGAAGGTGCGTCCGGGTTGCTCCTGGTGGACAAAAAACTTTACGTCCTCTGCGCCGGAGAAAATCGCGTGGTGGCGATCGATCTCAAATGATCGCGCAATTTCAGCGCCGGTCGTCTGAGTTGATCGATTCCATCACCACGTAGCGCGGCCGGCGTTTAACCTCTTCGTAAATCCGAGCGAGATATTCGCCGATCACGCCGAGACTGATCATCAACAAACTGCCGATCACCAACTCGAGCAGAATAACCGTGGCAAATCCGCTGACGGCGCGTCCAGCAAGTTTCAAATACACAGTTTGCACACCCAGAACGAACGACACGATCAGGAATAGTCCGCCGGCCAGGGTGACGAAGTGCAGCGGGAAAGATGAGAAAGCGGTTATTCCGACGAGCGCCAGTTTCAAACGTTTGATGGCAGACCAGGCGGACTGACCTGCTGAACGCGGACCAACCTCGAACGGAACCTGCACTGTTTTGAAGCCCATCCAAACTGTCATTCCCCGAAAGAACACGTTGCGTTCGGGCATTTGCAGCCAGGCGTTCACCGCTTTCCTGTTCATCAGTTTGAAATCCGAGGCGCCTTTGAACTGGAACCCCGAGAATTTGTTTAGCAGTTGGTAAAAAAGAAGCGCGCCAAGTTTACTCGAGATTGATTCCCGCCCTCGCCGCACTTTCACGGCTTCAACAATGTCGGCGCCGCTCGATTGCCATTGTCGGAGCAACTCCGGAATGAGAGTTGGCGGATGTTGTCCGTCCGCGTCCATCACGATCACAGCATCGCCCCGCGCAACCTCCAATCCTGCGCACACGGCCGACTCCTTGCCGAAATTTCGGCTCAAACGCAGCGCGCGCAGGTTGGGATCGGATTGCGCTTGGGCCGTTATCGCTGCCCAGCTTTCGTCCGGCGAACCGTCGTCGACCACCACCAGTTCGTAACCGGCGCCTGATTCCTTCAGTTGATTGCGGACTGCCGTGAGAAAACCGCGGATCTCGGGGGCTTCGCGAAAAACCGGAACGACAACCGAGATCAATGGCAGCTTAGGCGTTTCCGACGGTTCCATAAGCAGCAACGGTGGTGGCCGGGACCCATGCTCGAAATCGAGCGATAGCGCGCGGCAGGCTTATCCCAAACTTCGCGGCAATCAATCCCATCGGAAACGCATGCGGGTACGGCAACCGGCGAGACGTCGTTCAATCCGGCTTGACGCATGAGCGAGCTCAGAGTCTCAAAGCTGAAATAAACGACGTGTTCGGGACTTTTAAACGACGGCCAACGCCGACCCATGATTTTTCTCAATACACCGCCGATATCGGGCGTTGCCAGAACAATATGACCGCCCGGCATTGTGTGTTCGACCAGCTCGGCGCACGAACGATAGCGGATCGTAGACGTGCTCGATCACTTGAATAGCGGCAATAGTTTGAAATTTGAGATGACCCGGCACTTGTTCAATGCCACCCACGAACACTTCGGCGTCGTAGGTTCGGGCGATCGCTGCGATTTCCGGAGAAAATTCGGTGCCAAAACGACGATCGAAAAATTGGCGAGCTTCATCAAGAAGATACCCATGGCCACAACCAACCTCCAGAAGATCGCCGCCGGTTAGGCCGCGTTTTTTAAGATTTAGGAGCAATCGCTGGAACGTTGCGCGAAGGGCCGGCTCTTGCGATGTGTAGCCGCCTTCCCGATATCCGGAGGATCCGCCTTCATAATAAGAGGGCTCGCGATAAATCTCTTCGGCGGCGCCGGCCGGCAGTCGCGGATAAAGATAATGTAGTCCGCACTGGCGACAGCAGGCGATCGTGTAAGGATCCTGCAAACGAAACGCTATGTGGCGGTTATCGCTGCCACATACTGGGCACACCGGGTATTCGAGATTTTGCGTCACGTTAAAATAGAAATCCCATCGAACTCCGGCGCTATACTGAGCCCGCCGAATCCTGCAATGGAAATCCAAATCCTGTTTACCAAAAAAAACCTTTGGCGGCTATTGGTCGTAACTCGGTCTGGTTGTCCTGTTCATCCTTTACACAAACGGAATTACCAAAAATCCGCCGGGATTTTACATGGATGAATCAGCGACCGCCTACAATGCATATCTGCTCTCGCGGACCGGCGCCGGCGAGCTCGGGCCGCATTTTCCCCTGCTCTTCCAATGGTATCCGGGTCCAACCAGGACCTTCGTCGATCCGGTCACGATTTACTTGATGGCTTTGTTCTTTCGCTTCGTGCCGCCGAGCATTCTGGCTGCGCGACTGTTCGCTGCGTTTTGGATGTTCAGCGCTTGTTTGCTGATTGGACTGCTGGCGAAACGCCTTTCCGGACGGACTTTCATCGGTGTCGTCGTCGGCGCAACGGCGTTGCTTACGCCGTGGCTTTTCGAAGAAAGCCGCCTTGTTTGGGACGCCCATTTTGTTCCGTTCGCGGTCATGCTGTTCGTGTGGGCCGCGTATCACGCGTACCAAAAGGAGGAATGGAGGTGGCGTGAAATTGTTTTGCTGGCGGGAAGCTTGTCCATTTTGATGTACGGATATTTCGCCGGCCGAGTGCTGGCGCCATTGTTCGGCCTTGGTTTGTTTTTCTTTGCCCAGAATCGCCAGCGTTTTTTTGCAATCGTCAAGGTTGGGATCCTTTGCGGCCTCGCGCTGGTTCCACTCCCGATTTTCAGCTGGCGACATCCCGACGCGGTCGCGAACCGATTCGAGTTAGCTACCTACATCAAGCCGGGCATTCCGTGGCGACAATCGGCCGCCGAATTCGTGCGACGTTATCTGCAAGATCAAAGCGTGACTGGTTTGCTCCAGACCGGGCATCCGTTGGCGCGTCATCACGTGATCGAAGCCGGCGGCGTGTTTTTCTTCGCGACTTTTATTCTCGCCATGCTCGGCCTGCTCATTGTCGTGGTTCGCCGCCGCCATGATCGATGGTGGCTGTTTATCGTTTATGGACTGGCGGTGTCGATCATGCCGGGGGCGATTACGTATGAACCGTTCCATGCGTTGCGGCTGTTAGCGTTACCCGTGTTCTTGCTAATTCTGACCGTTCCCGCATTGGAATGGCTTCTCACGGAAGAAAGACCGCGAGAGCCAATTCAAACCGTTCCAGTATTGGCGTTTGTTCCCTGGCCGGCCCGATTCGTTATGCTCGTTCTGCTTTTGGTGCTGACGATTTTCGAGGCTACGCGTTTTCAGCGCATTTATCGCCGTTACGGACCGGAGCGCGGCATCTATTTCGATGCTCCGTACAAGGAAGCCTACGATGCTGCCGTAAAACAGCCGCAGCGGCCGATTTATTTGCGCGACGGTTTCTACGGACCGGCTTACATCGACGCCCTTTGGTATTCGGCAATTGAAGGCCGGCCGCGCTCGGAATTTGTGCATCTTGAAAGCGGGGCCAAGCCTCCGCCGGGTGCAATTGTCCTGAGTGACGAGTTGAAATGTGAAAATTGCCAGATGATCAAACAGAGCGGCATTTACCTGCTCTACCGCCAGAAATAACCGCCCATTTCTGTCTCAAATTTCCATAATTTGCAGGGCGACAACCGACGCAATTGGCCCGATTTTAATAATACCGATTCCGACTTGCGTGGCCTGCCGACTGCGCCTAATACGTTTAACCTTCCATGATTCACCACATCGTCCTTTACAAGCTAAAGCCTGAGGTCACCCCGGCTCGGGTCGAGGAGATGATGATGAATACGCGCATGCAGCTTTTGAAAATTCCCGAGGTCCTGAACATCAAATGCGGCAAACGGGTCGACCCGGAGCTGCCATGGCCGTTTTTCATCGCGATCGATTTCGAGTCCATGGACAAATTCGCCATTTTTCGGGAGGACCCGATTTTCGTGAAATTCATGGAGGAAATCATCAAGCCGAACACAGCTGATGCCCTCAGCCTCGATTTCGAAATGGACCCCGGCAAAGACGTCCGGTTTTCTTAGATTGCGGAGCGCGGAATGCCGATTGCGGATAGACCGGCAATTCCGAGCGTAGAAATGTTTCCGCAGTCCACAATCCGAAATCCGCAATGAAAAAGGCCATCATTCTAGCGGGAGGCGCCGGAAGCCGGCTTTTTCCGCTGACCAAGATCGTCTGCAAACAGCTGCTGCCGGTCTACGACAAGCCGATGATCTGCTATCCTCTGGCGACGCTCATGCTCGGCGGCTTGCGGGAAGTTTTGATCATCTCGACGCCCAAAGATTGCCCGATGCTGCGCGACTACCTGGGTGACGGTTCGCAATTTGGTATTCGAATCGACTACGCTGAACAGGCAAAGCCGAATGGAATCGCCGAGGCGTTTCTGATTGGTGAGAAATTTATCGGGAAGGCCGGCGCGTGTTTGATTCTGGGCGACAATATTTTCTACGGGAAACTCGATTTTTTTCGCGACGCTCTGGCTCTCGAGAACGGAGCCTGCGTTTTTGCCTACCAGGTCCGCGATCCGGAACGTTACGGCGTGGTTGAGTTCGGGCCCGATGGCCGAGCAATCAGCCTCGAAGAAAAACCGAAACATCCGAAAACTCATTTCGCCGTGCCTGGCCTCTACGTCTACGACGAGCAGGTAGTCGATCTTTGCAAAACTCTAAAACCCTCGGACCGCGGCGAGTTGGAAATTACTGATTTGAATCTGATTTATCTAAAGAAGAATCAGCTCCACGTGAAAGCTCTCAGTCGCGGCATGGCCTGGCTGGATACCGGCACCCAAACAAGTTTGCTGGAGGCCGGCAATTACATCGCAACGATCGAACATCGTCAGGGACTCAAAGTAGCGTGTCTGGAAGAGATCGCGCTGCGGATGAAATTCATCACGAGGGGCGAGCTGGAAGGAACGATCGACAAGTTGCCGAAGGGCGAATACCGCGAGTATTTGCGGCTGGTCTGCCAGGAAGATTCAACCGCGGCCCCGAAAGCCGTCGGCTGATCACTTCGGCTGTTCTCGCAACAGGTGGGTCGTGTCGGCGACTATTTTGGTCACGGCGTCAGCTTCGGTCGCGTCGTAATAACCACGGATTTCACCGTGTCGATCGACCAAAATCATTCGAGTGCTGTGCACTGGAATGCCTTTCGCATCGCTGCCATCCGAAACTGCGAGTTTGAATCCGTTGCGCGACAAATTGTAAATAGTCGACTGCGCGCCAGTCAGGAAATCCCATCGTCCGGGCTCGGCCTGCAACCTTTCCGCGTAAGTGTGCAAAACTGCCGGAGTATCTTTGGCCGGATCGACCGTGAAAGAAACCAGATGCACGTCGGTTTTCTTGAGCGGCTCCTGCAATTCGCTCATTCGGCTGCTAATCATCGGACACGGTCCCGGACAGGTCGAATAAACGAAATCGGCGATCCAAATTTTGCCGCGCAAATCTGACGAACCAAAGGTTTTGCCGTCTTGATTGACCAATTGAAATTCGGGCACCGATCCAAAAGAAGAAACGCTTCGCTGACGTAACACGTTCACTTCCATCTGCCGTAACCAGATCAATAGCCCGAGCGTGACAATTGGTATCGCGATGAGCGTCACTTTCCAGAGCGTGCTCGCCTTTGATGATTGGCGTTCCAGGGTCGCGGTCGTTCCGTTCATGCTTTGCTCAACACCAGCGCGCCAAGTAACAGCGGCAAATAAATGATCGAGGTAAGAAAAAGTCGCCGCGCGTCGGAGCGCGCGCAAGTCTTCAGAAATCGCATGGCGGAGGCCAGAAATAGCGCGCCCAAAATTAGTTCCGCAACCAAATAAAAGACGGTAGCGATTCCAAGATAAGCCGGCAATCCGGCGATGATCAAAAGAATCATGCAAAAGAAGACACTTTGGCTGGCGCTGCGTTCACCGGTGCGGTCATCGCTTGAAATCATCTGAAACCCGGCCCGGGCGTAATCGTCACGATACATCCAGGCAATCGCGAAAAAATGTGGAAGCTGCCAGAAAAAGAGGATCGCGAACAACATCCATGCGCCGGCGTTCAACGTTCCGCGGGCGGCGGCCCACCCAATCATCGGCGGCAGGGCTCCGGGTATAGCGCCAAGTGCCGTATTGAACGTGCTCACCAGCTTCAACGGGGTGTAGGCGAAAATGTAAACAATGATCGTAATCGCAGCCAAAGCCGCACTTAGCGCGTTACAAACAAAAGCCAAATAGATCACGCCGAGAATGGACAGCGTGTTTCCAATTATAAGCGCCTCCATTGGTCGCATTCGCCCGCCCGGAATTGGCCGCGATTGGGTGCGATGCATTAATGCGTCGAGTCGGTGTTCCCACCATTGATTCAATGCGGCAGCGCCGGCGGCGGCGGCGGCCGTTCCCAAGACCGCCTGCACCAAGCGGGTCCAATTGGTCGGACCTTCCGCGCCGAGATAGAATCCGACGGCGGTCGTCACCAAGACCAGCAACGTCAAACGAGCTTTCACAAGCTCCATCAGATCGCCAACGAATCCGGCGCGCGGCTTTTCAACCGCGTTCGAATCCGGGCCGACCGTTGCCGTTTTCATACCGTTTGATTCTGCAAGATCCGCGCACAAATCGTCCATCCAGCCACGCCACAGGATAACATCATTGCGCCCACTGCGACATGCGTCGTCGCCACGTCGGCCGCTTTGTTGCTCCAAATCGTCCAAGCTCCGAGCGTGAACTGAATGAAAAAGAGAATCGGCCAGAAGATTGCCAGGCGCCGCAACACCACAATGCTCCCGGCATCACGCAAAACGCGCGAACAAAATAGGATGACAGCGACGCCAATCGCGACAGCGACGAAGCGGTGCACCATCTGCAGCCAGATTTGAAAAGCGTCGACATCTGAGAGCGCCCGGGCATCACGCCACGCATTGACTTTGGCCAGCGCATTCGGACTGGTATCGGGAATCCAGGCTCCGTTAGCCGTCGGAAAGTCGAGAATGGCAAGATCCTTGTGTTGATGGCGCATGGTCGCGCCCAGTGCGAGCTGCACATAAATGAGAATCGTTGTCGCTATTGCGATCGTTCTAATCTTGAAAACCTTTTCCGAAACTTGACTGCTTAAAGCAGTCAAGTTTAACGGGCCTTCGCGCCAGAACTTCGTTGTCATGATCGCGATCAGAACGAGCAGGCCAAGAAAAGCCTGGGCGAGGCAGGCGTGAAAGATTCCGATTTGATCTTTCAACATGGTGACTCGCAGCCCGCCGAGAATCCCTTGGAGAATAACGGCGCCTACCGCAACGAATCCAAGCGTCTTAACACTTTGACGGTCCTCGGCACGCCAAATCCAGATTGCGAGAATGATGGTCAGGAACCCGACGGCTGGACGCGATGAGACGATGGGTGTGTTCAAAAAGAACTCCGCCGATCCACTTCGAGACAGGAAACAGGAACATGTTGTAGCCAAATGTCGTCGGCCAATCGGGCACTGCCAGCCCGACGCCTTTGCTGGTGACCATTCCGCCGCTGCAAATCAGCAGCAGGGTTGCGAACGCAGTAAACCAGGCGAAGCGATTCAGCCAGCAATTGTAGCGGCGGTCTCTGACCGTCGAATCTTTTGAGCTCGACTGCACCTTTGAGATCGACGCTCGGAGAGCGCCGCTACAGACACCTATCCTCCGCTCGGAGTTGGCGCGGCCTCGGCAGGTTTCTGTTCCGGTTTGCCGGTCGGATTCGTGTTCTTCGGCGCGCCGGGCGGAGGAATTGTGCCGGGAGTTGGACCTGCGCCCGGCGGTGGCTGCTGGGTCGCAGGCGGCGCGCTTTGGGTCCCCGCTAATTCGGCGCGTTCCTTGAGCCAAGCTTGGTAATCCGCCGGCGAATCGACCACCACCGTTCCTTTCATTCCATAATGACCCAGCCCGCAAAGTTGGCCGCAGACAACTTCATAAGTGCCGGTCTTGATTGGCTTAAACCACATCGGGATTAACGAACCGGGAATGGCGTCTGCCGCGATGCGCATGTGCGGAATGTCGAAATTATGGATCACATCTTTCGATGAGAGTTCGATGATGACTGGACGATTCAACGGGACGTGCAACTCGCCCAATACCACGATGTCGTCTTTACCGGACGGATCGTTAGGATCGATGCCCAGCGGATTTGAATTGGTGACCAGATCAATCTCGCGTCGTCCAAATTGGCCATCAGGGCCCGGCATGTGGAACGTCCAGTTGAATTGTTGTCCAACCACGTGGACGAGGACTGCATCGCCGGTTGGTGGAAACTCATTTACCCGCTTGGCCCATAACGGGATTGCAAAGCCAATCAGCAAAACCGCTTCGATCAATACGCATGAAAATTCCAAATGGGTAGAAATCGCGCTCTTCACTCCGGCATGGTCGGCCTTCGGATGGCGGCTTTTGTGGAACCGAATCAGAACGAAAATGAAAAAGACCGACCAACCAACAAACAACGCGGCCATGAACCAATGCGCGAATTCCAGAATGTGATCGATCTGGTAGCCGTGTTCGGACGCGTTCGGCGGCTGTCCGAGAAATTCGTTGATGAGCGCGAGATTAATCATTGTCGTCCAAATCTTCGATCAGCTGCTCATGCGGCGGAGTCGGCATCTGGCCGTGCCGCCAAATTTTGAAACTGAATGCTCCGATTCCGCCAAGTACCGACATGACTGCGCCAAACAGAAACCAGATCGCAACCGCCATGTGCTGGGTGGATTTGCCATCTTTGGCGCCGTAACAAAACGGACAGGCGCTCGCCTGTTGAATGGCCAGCACGATGAGAAGCCCCAAAGTCGCGAACAGCTTTTTCATGTGATGATGCGCAGCCGTTTCATTTTCCGATAAAACCAAACCCCATAAATCACCAGCGCCAGCGCGCAGGCAAATGACGCGACCGCTCCGGCCAGATAAACCGGCGCGCCTTCAACAAGATTCACCCACACGCACCATGCGCCGACGCCGAGCGCCAGAAGCGTCGAGAAGATCACGAAAACAATATGGAAAGCTTTGAGTGACATTTAACGCGTAATCGGGTCGTACCAAGCGAGATAAGTGAGCCAGAAAAGAACGAGCACAAAAAATCCCGTAAAAATCAAAACTCGATAAATCAACCGCTTTTCCGCAGCCAGATGCATAAAAATCAACGCCACCAGGCTGACTTTGAAGGCCGCGACTATCAAGGCGACCGCTACGTTTAACTTTCCGCCAGTTGCCGGAGAAATATGGGTGTGAAAAAGCCAGGCAAAGAACCCGCCGAAATCGACGTAGGATAACGCGACGGTAAGAAGCGTGAAAAAGAGCAGTATCCCTCCGACAATCAAATACCGGGACACGTGTTGATGCACGCCGTGCGCGTATTCCTCGTGTTCTGCCGGATCCTGAGCAATGTCGGGAGGGTTGTTCATCGTTAAAGCAAATAGAAAAGAGGAAACACGAAAATCCAGACCAGATCTACAAAGTGCCAGAACAACCCGCAGACTTCGACCCGATTGGCAAGATGCTCCGGATTGCGCTGGTAAACTTTCTTGCTGACGGGCAGCCACATGTAGAGAAACACCAGAACGCCGCCGAGAACGTGCGCGCCGTGCAATCCGGTGACCGTGAAGTAGCTGGCGAAATACGCGCTGTGCCACGGGCCGAAGGAATCCATTCGTTCGACATCCGCCTTTTCGATCTTCGCAACTTTATCGGTGGCTGGCAGCGGAATGAAATGCGGCCGGTCGTTCGACGGATTGTCCGGATCGGCGTTTACCGGATCCAAAGCGATTTCGTACTCCTTAACGTTCGCGTCGGTGAGCGCCTCGTGATTTTCGAGGTGACCGGTGATCTCAATCCGCGGTTCGAGACCTTTTTCGTCGCGACGATGATTTCCGAGATATTGCTCGTACTTTTCGCGGGCTGCCGGCTTAATAAAAACGCCGTAGTGCGAAAACTTTTGCGGCCACTCGAAATAAAGTTTCACGAACAAGAAAATGATCCCGCACAAAATCGTCGCGAGCATGTACCACCAGTAGGCGTTGTAGCGCCGCATTTTGAGCGCGGCCCAGGCCAACACAACGGTCACCGACGATAAAATCAGAACGGCGGTGTTCATGGTTCCGATCGGAACGTTGAGCAGGCCGTGCGGCCATTCGCCTGGCTGAGCGTCGAGCCGAAGGAAAACGTAGGCGGAGAACAATCCGCCAAACAGCATTACTTCAGAGGCCAAAAACAGCCAGATGCCGATCTTCGCGTTCCACAGACCGGTGTCCGGTCGAGTGGAGATTGTGTAAGGGATTTCCATTCGTTAATGCACCAGCGCCGGTTCGGAAGCTTTTCGCGATCGCTCTGTCGGGTCGACCGGTTCGTTTTGCATGGTGAAATCTTTATCGCGCCCGGGCAAACTGTATTCATAAGGCCCGCGATATGCGACCGGAGTGGTCACGAAATTTCCGTGTGGCGGGCGATTCGGCGCCGTCCATTCGAGAGTGGTCGCGTCCCACGGATTGTCGTTCACCTTCTTGCCGTGGTTGATGCTCCAGAAGAAATTGATGATGAATGGAATCTGGGCCAGTCCCATGATCCAGGCCGCCCAGGAAATCGGCGTGTTCCACTGAAAGCCGGTCAATCCCCAAATGTGTTCGCCCGCCAGCGTCCAACCCTGACCGCCATCGTACCAGCGACGATGCATTCCGAGCATGCCTTGTAAAAACATCGGCAGAAAAATTACGTTCATGCAAATCAGAGACGGCCAGAAATGGACCTTGCCCCAGAATTCGCTCATCATTCGGCCGGTCGCTTTCGGGTACCAATAATAAACGCCGGCAAACAAGCCGAAGATGGTTCCAGGCGCGACGATGTAGTGGAAATGCGCGATTACATAATAGGTATCGTGCAAATAAAGATCGGCTGAATTAAACGCCAGCGGGATGCCGGTAAGTCCGCCAATGCCGAACATCGGCAGGAACGCCGTGACCCAGAGCATGGGAACGTTGAAGCGAATCGATCCTCCCCAAAGTGAAATGAAGAACGCGCTCAAGATGATGACCGACGGAATCGAGATCAGCAGGGTCGTAGTTTGGAAAAATGCGCTCACGGTCGAGCCCATTCCGGTCAACCACATGTGGTGAGCCCAGACAACGAACGAGAGAAACCCGATCACGAGCACGGAAAAAACGAGCGATTTGTAACCCCAAAGCGGTTTGCGCGAATTGTTGGCCAGAATTTCGCCGACAATTCCGAAAGCAGGCAGGATTAAAACGTAAACTTCCGGGTGGCCCAGAAACCAAAACAAATGCTGCCACAGCAGCGGACTTCCGCCGCCGCTGATATGAAGTGGAGCACCGTTGACGATCATGCCCGCGGGCAGGAAAAAGCTGGTTGCCGCCGTGCGATCCATCAACTGCATGACGATCGCGGCCTCGAGCGGAGGAAACGCGAGTAAAAGCAGGAACGCGGTCACGAATTGGGCCCAGACAAAGAACGGAAGACGCATCCAGGTCAGGCCTTTGGCGCGCAACTGAATAATCGTGGTGATAAAGTTCACCGCTCCGAGCAGCGACGACGTGATTAAGAAGATAAATCCGATCAACCAAAGCGATTGGCCGTTTAAGATCGAGGTTAAAACCCGGGCCTTTGTCAGAAATGTCCGATAGCGGCGTATAGGAAGTCCATCCTCCCTTGGCTGCGCCACCCGGAACAAAAAAGCTGACCAACATGATCACGCCACCGACACCGAACGCCCAAAAACTCGCGGCATTCACTTTTGGAAACGTCATGTCCGGCGCTCCGATTTGAAGCGGCACGACGAAATTGCCGAACGCGGCGAACGCCAGTGGAACCACGCCGAGGAAGATCATGATCGTGCCGTGCATGGCACCGAGCGAGTTGTAAAACTCGGGCGTCATCTTGCCGTCCGGCATGCTGTCGGCCCCAAAAATGTGTGGTAAGAATTTGCCGATCAGCGGGAGGGGCTGGCCGGGATAGGCCAACTGCCAGCGCATCATCATCATGAGCGAAAAGCCCAGAAACAAAAAGGCCAGGCCGCAAAGACCATATTGGATGCCGATGACTTTGTGGTCGGTGGAGAAAATATATTTTCGCCAAAAACCGAGCTCGTGATGCTCGTGCTCGTGCCCTGCTTCGTGATGATGTTCGGCGTGCGTTTCGCCCGTCGCGCCGAAGCCGTGCGAAGGCGGAAGAGAAGTGGAATCGTCCATTTTCGGGAAAAGTTACCCGTTCAATATTGAGATGGAAAGCCTCATTGGAAAGTCCGAAATTGATCGGCTGCCAGCCTTTTTTCGGCCGTAACCCGCTGATTTTTACGCCAAATACCCGAATTTACAGCAGGGAATCCCGGCCCACTTGTTCCAGCCTGGCAATTAGCGGCGCCGAATAAGTCCGCCACCGCTGCAGGGTCGCTGGCGGCGAAATCTCGGTCCGGGCAATCGCCTCCGAATCCACCCGCGCACCGAGAAAATTCATGATGCGCGCCGTGGTTTCGACCGGTTGGGCGCAAAGATCTTCGAATCGGATGAGCAGATAATTGTCGCGCAAATCAGTTTCGCCGAATTTTGCCGCACGAAGATTTGCCCGCGCCCACAATAGCAACGCCCGCTCTGGAGCCGAACGAAACAGTCTTTCGCGCCAGGTCAGGATCGCGGCGCCGTGTTTTCGAAGCTGATTTTGGTTCGCCGAAAGGACCATGTCACGCCCGTCCCGCAAAACGTGAATGAATTTGAGGTTCGGAAGTTGGCGGTGCAGAAACGGCAGTAAATAAATGCTCCGCGGTGCTTTCCATCCCCAGCGGGTTTCGGTCCGCAGATTTGCAGGATGGTGACGCTCGAGCGCGGCCTGAAATTCCCGTTCCATTTGTTCAGCTTGCGGTTTCGGCAGCGGTTTGCCGCGAACTTCGGCTGCGACAAACGGGTTAATCCATTTGTCGTGGAACGAATAAAATTCCAACGCATCCTCCGCTGAATTGAGGTTGCTGCCCAAATCGTAACCGGCATGGCGCGCGAGTCGCGCGATCACCCGTGTTCCCGAACCGCCGGTCGCGCCGATCACCAAAGGTCCAGACATTGTCACGCCTTCAAATCAGCGTTCGCTGCGCAGATTCCACGATTTCGAAAGGCGCGATTGCGAAATTGCGGGTATGGCTGCGCCCGCCTTGTCGTAATGCGAGGTGTCGTTGAACAGGGTCAATCGCGCGCGAGTGGTATCCCGAAAATCAACAATGTTCAACGCGGCCGGCTTCTGATCGAGATTGTCGCGATAGCGCCGCGGGTCGAATCCGAGAAGCGAACTCAACAACAGGCGGATCGTCGCCTTGTGAGAAACCAGGAGAAAATTTTCACCGCGATCGCAATGCTGTCGCACCAAGTCAACCAGGACGGGCAGTGCTCTGGCTGTCACGGCCAAGCCGCTTTCGCCGCCCTGCGGTGCGAATGTATATGGATCCTTTTCCCATTCCGCAGCTTCTTCGGGAAATTTCTCTTCGACCTCGCGTCTGGTCAGTTGTTCCCAGCGGCCGTGGTTTATTTCTCGAAGACCGTCTCGAACCTGAATGTTGAGATTGTGCGGGGCCGCGAGAATCTTCGCAGTTTCGACCGTCCGTCCCAATGGGGAGGCGTAAACCGCCGTGATTCTTTCGTGACTCAAACGTTCGGCTAATCGCCGGGTTTGTTCGCGGCCTTCATCAGAAAGTTCGACATCAGTCGCGCCGGCAAAGCGATCTTCCGCGCTCGTCAGTGTCGCGCCATGTCGCACCATAAAGACTCGGGTGACGGATATCATTGTTGGCCGTCCATCGCGTAAATCCGGCGAAAAGGCAATGCTCACACCGACGATGCCGGTTGTGGCAAGGAAAACCGAATGTCAGCGCTCGATTTCCGGCAGAGTTGGAGTGCCTGCGTAAAAAACAATCGGGATCACCACTGCCCCAATGGCCGCCGCGATCGTAAAGAGATTCATGATCCAGCGAATGGCGGGAGCGCTGACGTTGAACGTGAGCCCCATAATAACGAGGGGGACGAGGACCAGCAGGGCTCCGGCTTCGCAGATCACGAACCGGCGGAACTTCATTTGTTTCCGATGCTTTGCAGCAAGCTCGTAACCATCGTCCGCGAGCGTTTGAAAAAATTCAGTCTGCGATTTCGGCGCTACGGGCGGCGACGGTTTTGGAGGCGCTGGTTTCGGCCTCGGTTGAACCGGCCTTGCGTGATTCGCAGGAACTGCGGGCGTGCGCGAGGGAGGAGGCTGAACCGGCTTTTGCAAAACTGGGGCGGGCTGAGCGGCACGCGGCGCTGGCACCGGTTGCGGCTGAACTGGACGAGGGACGGCCGCCAGCCGCGGCTGAATCGGACGGGGTGCTGGCGCAGCCGGTGGCGGCGGAGCAGGTTTCGGCGCCGTCATTGGAATTACGTTCTGCGCTGGACCAGGTGACGGCGGCGGTTGGTGCGCGCCATTGCCGTTTCCGTTTCGCACCATTGCGGTTTGGATCGAGCGGCGCGGCTCGATTGTTCCACCGCACTTTTGGTTTCAACGTTGGTGGCAAAGCAATTTTTCGAACCGGAGCTTCCTGGACTTTGGGCGGTGGCGCTTGAGCGCGACGAAGCGCCGGATTGGGTACTGGTGTTGGCGCAGGCCGGGCCGGCGGAGGAGGCGGTGGCGCTTTAGCTTCCGGTATTTCCGGTTCCCACAATTCTGAATTCATTTCCGGCTCGATCACCGGCTTCTTCGTTGCGCGCGGTAGCAGCGCCCGAACACCGCGCATGACACGATTCGGTTCACGAGGACGCGGTGGCGGTGCTTCAACTTGAAGGTCTACCGGCTCCCAAATTTCTGGCGTTGCTTCCGGCTCCGGAATCGGCGCCGCTGCGGTCACAGGCTCCGGTTCCCATGCTTCGGCGACGACCTCATGCTCCGCGACAGGCTCAGCAAAAACTTCGAGCTCAGGTTGCGGTTCGGGATCGGGCAGCGCAACGATGGCGGGTTTCTTGACCAGTTTTTCCGCTTCCGGCTTCTGCTTTGGCGTACGCGAGGGCGTGACTGTCCTGGTGAAATGATCCGGAAAACTGTACGATTCGCTCGGGATCAGGGACATAACGGCCAGCAGGTGGGGGATAATCTTTACCGATTCCCTTTTTACGAGTCAACCAAAACATCCGGAAAACGTGAGATTGGACCATTCACGGTTAAGGTTTTGGGGTGGGAAACACTCCTACTCAGCGCGCCATCATCCACCTCGACATGGATTGCTTTTACGCGGCAATCGAAGTTCGCGACCGTCCGGAGTTGAGGGGAAAACCGGTTGGAGTTGGGGGCGCCCGCGACCGGCGTGGCGTTCTGACCACATGCAATTATGAAGCGCGCGCGTTTGGGGTGCGTTCGGCGATGCCGACCTTCATGGCCCTCCAACGCTGTCCGCAGCTGATCGTGTTGCCGACGCGGTTCGACGTTTACCGCCGAGAGGCCGCGATCGTTCGCGAAATCCTGCATCGTTTCAGCTCGTTAGTCGAACCGCTCTCACTCGATGAAGCCTATCTCGATGTCAGTTCGTATCCCGGTCTGCCAGGACCGCTCGCTCAAACGATTCGTGATCTCATTTTTGAGAAGACGCAGCTAACTGCGTCCGCCGGAATTGGACCAAACAAACTGATCGCCAAAATCGCGAGCACAATGCGGAAGCCCAATGGCCAATTGGAAGTCGCCGTTGCCGAAGTTCCCGAGTTCATGACGAATCTTCCCGTCCGCGAGATCTGGGGCATTGGTGAGAAAACCGAAAAGCGATTGCAGGAACTTGGGGTGCGGACCTGTGGGGAGCTTCAACGATTCACCCGTCCTGAGCTGGTCGAACTCTTCGGCAAATTTGGCAGCGAACTATTCGATCTGTCCCGCGGAATTGATGATAGACCGGTCGAACCCGATCGGCCGAGGAAATCGCTCAGCACCGAGGAAACTTTCGTGAACGATCTCGAAACCTTGGAGCAATGTGAAGAGCGTCTCGGCGAATTGTTCGAAGAGTTGATGGCCGAGCTCGCTCAGAAAGAAACGGAACGGCGCGTTTCCAAGGTCTTCGTGAAATTAAAGTTCGCGGACTTTACGCGGACAACCGCGGAGCGGGCCGGACTTGAACCAACTCTTCCGGCGTTCCGGTCGTTGTTAACGGAAGCGTTTGCCCGAACCGGCAAGAAAGTGCGCCTCATCGGAATTGGAGTTCGCTTTTCGGAAAGCGAAGCGTGAAGAACTACAGATGCCGCTCTTTTCGGACTGAGCGTCTAACCGTGGAAGATCCGGCTTAAAACGAGCGCCGCGATTCCCACGCCAACCGCAACCGCGATCCCCCACTCTTTCTTCGACAGAAGCTGGTCGCGATTGTCCTCATTGGGAATGGTGACTGCGCCGTTGTTTTCGATCACGTCCATGGCGTCATCGCAAAGTTTGCGGATATCCGCCGGCATTTGGTTTTCGTTGGTGAATGACTGCCCGTTCACCACGAATTTTTTGCTTATCACGGCTCCTTCGTGGAGCGCTTTTTCGTAGGCCTGACGAACATCGGGCGGCAAATCAGCGGGACTGGAATATTCCTGGCCGTTATACCGGATCTTGCCTTTCAGCGTGATGCTCACTGCTGGTCGATTGATAGCATTTCACCTGCCAGCCTCTCTCGGGCGCCGTTTGTTGTGGTAAATTGCGGGCGGGTGATCAGTAAAAGTACCAAACAACGTTTTCGAGCGACTGGCTGCGACGTCCATTTCGACAATCTGAGCCGGCAGCTTTACGCGACCGACGCGTCGATTTATCAAATCGAGCCGCTCGGAGTTGCCTTCCCCGCCAGTGCTCAGGAGGCTAGCGCGATAATTCAGGCAGCGGCGGACGAAAACATTTCCGTCACACCTCGCGGGGCCGGGACAAGTTTGGTCGGCAACGCGATTGGCGACGGATTGATCGTGGATTTTTCACGACACAATCGAACAATCGACAGGCTGAACCTCGAAAAATGTTCAGTTCGCGTCGGGGCCGGCGTTGTTCTCGACCAATTGAACGCTTTCCTCAAACCGCACGGCTTTTGTTTCGGACCTGACGTGGCAACCAGTTCGCGCGCGACGATTGGCGGCATGATCGCCAATAATTCGTCGGGTGCGCGCGTGCCGGTTTACGGAACGACCGCCGATCACGTCCTCGCGACCGAAATCGTTTTGGCCGACGGACGAATTACCAATATCGGGCCGGAGAACGAATCGTTCGCCGACGAACGGGCCCGGATCGACAGAATGGTCCGCGCCCACACCGCCGAGATGTCCGAGCGGTGGCCGCCTGGATTGCTGAAGCGGTGGCCGGGGTACGGCATCGAACGATTTTCCCGGCGACCAAATAATCTGAATGAAATTCTCGCCGGAAGCGAAGGCACGCTGGCGGCAATTTTTTCAGCCGAACTAAAAATTTCGCCAATCCCGCGCGAGAAAGGCCTTGGCCTGATTTTTTTCGGCTCTGTCATGGACGCGATGCAGGCAACAGTGGCGTTGCTCGATCTTAAACCTGCGGCCATCGAGCACATCGACCGTCCCCTGTTCGATCAAACCAAAGGCCAGCGGCATTTCCAGGCGGCGCGGGATTTGATGGAGCTCGATTCCAAACCGTGCGAAGCGATCCTGCTGGTCGAATTCTACGAGGACGTCGACGAACGGCTGGCGACGCTCGAATCGCGAAAGCTCGGATTGCGAACCAAGATTTGCCGCGATCAGAACGAAATGGATCTCGTCTGGTCCGTTCGCAAAGCAGGTTTGTCGCTGGTGACGGGATGCGTCGGTCCGAAAAAACCGGTCGCGTTCATCGAAGACGCCGCGGTGCGTCCCGCACAACTACCTGATTACGTGCGCGGGTTGCAATCGATCATGAAATCGCTTGGCCTCGAAGCCAGCTATTACGGCCACGCCGCCAGCGGGCTGCTCCACGTTCGGCCGGCTCTGGATCTTCATACCGTAGAGGACCTGAAAAAATTCCGGCTGGTCGCCGATCAAACGTCGGCGTTGGTTCGCCAATTCAAAGGTTCGCTGGCTGCCGAACACGGGGTCGGCATCGCACGGACCGAATACATGCGCGATCAACTCGGTGACGCGCTTCTGAACGTCATGCGCGAGATCAAGCAGACCTTCGATCCAAAAAATATTTTCAATCCCGGAAAAATTTTCGGCGTTCGACCTACCGGATCGACAGTCATCTCCGCAATAATTTTACGCGACCAATCGAGCTGCCGTTCGAGCCGCGACTCGCCTTCGCGTTTAAAGATCGATCGTTCATTGGCAACCTCGAGCAGTGCAACGGCTGCGGCGGCTGCCGCAAAGACACACCGATGATGTGTCCGACATTTATCGCGACCGCCGACGAGATCATGTCGACTCGAGGGCGGGCCAACATCGTCCGCGCGCTCGCTGGAGTTGAAAGCCAACGGCCACGATCCGCTGAAATCCGCGGAACTGGATGCGGCGCTGAGCAATTGTTTGTCCTGCAAAGGTTGCACACCGGAGTGTCCGTCGAACGTCAATCTCGCCCTGCTTAAAGGCGGAAATGCTGCACGCGCGCTGGAAGCGCGACGGCTTGCCGTTGCGAGAACGTTTTTTCAGCAATGTCGACTTGTTAGGCCGGATCGGTTCTGCCGCGCCATGGCTCGCCAACGCGATGGCCGATTTTACGCTGGTCCGCGTGTTACTGGAAAAAACGCTCGGGATTTCGGCAAAACGATCGCTGCCGCATTACGCAAGCGAGCGTTTCGACAAATGGTTTGCGAAAACATTCTTCTGTAGCGGCGATCTCCGATCGTCGGACAACCGAATCGACGGTCGGAGACCGCCGCTACAACCGAGGCAAAGTCATTTTGTGGGACGACACGTTTGTTCGTTATCACGAGCCCAACATCGGAATCGCGGCAGTGAAGGTGCTGGAAGCTCTCGGTTTTGAAGTCGAGCTGGTGGCAAACCGAAAATGCTGCGGCCGTCCGGCGTTCAGCCAGGGAAATCTCGATTACGCCGCGGAACTCGGCCAACACAACGTCAATCTTGTGATGTCTTCTCAACCTCTCAACGGCTCAACTCCTCCACAATCGGCTCCGCCGATTATTTTTCTCGAGCCGTCCTGCTGGTCGATGTTCGTCGATGATTATCGCGAATTGAAAATCACGGATGCGGAGAAAATCGCGGAACGCTGCGTGTTGTTCGAAAAGTTTGTGGATGATTTGTTGGAAACCGAACCCGACGCGCTCCGATTCAACGAGCGAGATACTCAGGTGGCGATTCACGCTCATTGCCACGCCAAATCGCTGATCGATCCCGCGTTCATGTCGCGTCTGGCGGGACGATTGCCCGGTCGTCAGGTCACTCTGCTCGATACCGGCTGTTGTGGAATGGCGGGCGCATTTGGCGCGCTGGCAGAAAAATACGAACTATCGAAACAAGTTGCCGCGGATCTTCTTCGTAAAATCGATCAGCGACAACCCGACGTGGTGGTGGCGTCAGGAACGAGTTGTCGCCATCAAATTGTCGATCTCACCGAACGTTGGCCAAAACACATGGCCGAACTGCTGGCCGACGCGATCGCGTGAATTATTTCGGCGGGGCGGGCTTTGCCGCTTCGCCAGGTTTTGGCGGCGCATTTCCGCCAGCCGGTGCGGCACCACCTGGAATATCTTCGTCCGGCGCTGAGAGAATGTCGTGCTCGCCATACGATTCCGGATGGCTGGCGAGTTCTTTGCGCAAGGCCGCGATTTGTTCTGCCGTGACTTCGCTGGCCTTGTTTCCCCACTCGCTTCGCTCGTAGGTCATAACGTCCGCAATTTTTTGATCGGTCAGGGTTTTGTCCCACGGTTGCATGACCGCGCTGCCGAACGTTTGGCCTTTTACTTTCACCGGTCCTTGCAAACCTTTGAGAACAATCATTCCCATGCGACGCGAACCGCCGTTGGTGAATTCGGAGCCGGCAAGCGGCGGATATTGACCGGGAACACCTTCGCCATTGGCCTGATGGCAGGTTTGACAATTCGCCGCGAAAATCTTTTTACCGCGGTCGCGCGGCGATAGGACGGCTTGCTCCTGTTCGTTGGCCTCCCGCGCCGCCGCCTTTTTTCGCCGGAGGCGGCCCCATCATCGGGTCCAAACCGTTGCCGGAAAAGTTTCCCGAATAACGTCCGAGATAAGCGCCGCCGGTAAAAATTGCCAATCCGTAAACAACAATGAGCCAAATCGAAAGCGGCTCGAGTCCGACGCGCGGCTCGCGTTTCTCGCGTTGAATCGCGGCGTGAACTTCCTGAACGTCGGCGCGTCTCGCCGTAATCCATTCCCTGGCGAGTCAGCGAAGATGAATCTGTAGGTTTGCCGTTCATTACTTTTTTGCGAGGTGCCGCAGCAGCTGGTGCGGCTGGCGACGTCGCAGGTGCAGCAGGCGGCACCGCGCCCTCGCTCTTAACTTCTTTCAATGCATGCGATTGATCCTGCGCCATCAAATAAGCCACCAGACATTTTGCGTCATAACTTGGAACAATCTCCCAACCGTTCGGCGGCGCATCGGTTCCGCTCAAGTTGCAATGCATCGGCGGAACGTTCGCTGCCAATGCGACGTCGCTCATAAAGAAATCGAAATGCAGGCATGATCGAATCCCGATTCTCGGCGCTCATGGTTTGCGGGCGAATAAAGATGGCGATGATGCCAGGCCTCAGAATACGCGGGGGGATTTCCACTCGGGTTCGTGGTTGGCTGAAGGACTCGCAGCGGCAGCGGTAGCTGGCGCGGCTGGAGAAGCCGCAGCCGCTGGACTCGCTCCCGGTTTCGCCGCAGTCGAAGGCGATTGGGCAGGAGTTGCGGGCGATCCCGGCGGCGCGTTGGCGACTGGCGCCGCAGCGACGTCTTCCTGTACTCGGTGCAGCTTTGCCTAGGTCGGCCAAATCGGGACCGAGTCGCTCTTCACCCAGCAACAATGGCCGTTCAAAAACATAATCACGCGGAGCGCTCCGGCGCGAACCCCATTTCGGGCGAGGCGACGGGCCGGCATCGCGTTCGCGGTCGAGGTCCGCCGAAACGTAATCGGGGCGAAGCTGCCTGGCTATGGCAATAAATACAGCCGTTCGCGGCGTAAATCTCGCGGCCGCGTTGCACCATTCCCGATTGAGGCATCGGGTAAATATCGG
This sequence comes from uncultured Verrucomicrobiae bacterium, assembly GCA_963800015.1. Taxonomy (GTDB): domain Bacteria; phylum Verrucomicrobiota; class Verrucomicrobiia; order Chthoniobacterales; family UBA10450; genus AV40. Next base: position 535,562 of record CAWCZE010000010.1, read on the forward strand.
TTTCGTCATCCGGATTGGTTTGCGGATTGAGAGCGCCGATTTGCATGTTCGGAATCACCGTCAAGCCGACCCACGAAAACGTGAACGTTCCGAATAGTCCCAGGAAAAGTGGAATCAGCCCTTTCATAATTTTTCTCGAAAAATTCCGGCTACCCTCGCCGCTTCTCCGTGCATCAAAAACAAGTGCGGTTCGCACCTCGTCCCAGCTCGCTCGATTCATAAATGCGGCTCCGATCCTTCCGCTTCGACGGGATTTAGAAATGTTGGGACTGTCGAAGTGCGGCCGAGCCCCAATAACATCAGGCCGAAATGAAAAGCGAATATGAAATGTGACGCGGTCAGCAAAAGCACCGCAATGAACAACCCGCGAAGATACGGCAACACGCTTTGGACGCTCTCAATGAACGATAAAGTGGGATCCTCCTGACTCGATCCCTGAACATATCCGCCCACGAGTAACATTAACGCCATCAGTCCGATGCCGTAAGCCGATGCCCAGAAATGAAGTTTGATCAATGAGGCGTAACGCCATTCGCGACCAACTAATCTCGGCACAATGTAATACATCGAACCGAACATGATCATCGTGAAGAACGCGTAGAGGCCGATCTGTGAATAGCCGTAGCTCGCTGACGTAAAATGCAGATAGCGCGCAGTCGAACGGAGCGAGATCAGGATGCCGACCACGCTAAAGATCGTGTAAGACATCGCCCCGAAAACGGTGAATCGCAGCGTCGGACTGTATCGCATCACCGGAAAATACCCCTGCATCGTCATGTGATGATTCAGGCCGACGGTCGCGACGGGAATAATTGTAAGAATCGTGGCGGCAACGCTGGCGGTGATCATCCACGCCGGAAATGGTCCATCAACCAATCGTTGCATTCCGGTCCAACTTGAGAACAAGGCGTAGGTCCAAAAACCGATTGTGGCCAGGTGATAACTGTAAACTGGCCGGCCGATCACTTTCGGGATCATGTAATATGCAGTCCCGAGCGCGATGGCGCCGAGCCAGAGGAACAGCAAATTGTTTGCGAACCACCAGCTGACCACTGCCTGCATCACACCTTGGACCGGAACGACGAACAACATCGCTTGGGCGGCGGCATAGAGCCACGGGAACCAGAGAAACGCGCCCAGAAGATACCATTGCGTGATGTAAATCTGTTCGCCACGACGGAACCGAAACATCAGGATCGCCCACGAAATAATCAGCGCGTACGCGACCAGCAAGATCGCGCCGGCGTAGGGCGGAAATTCCAGCCATTGATAACCGGTGCTGTAACCCATCAGAACGGCGGTGACTCCAACGAAGATGCCGATGTTCCAGAACCAGGCGCCGGTCACGAGCAGCAGCGGATGTCGCAACGTCGTTCGGCACAATCGCGCCATCAGCCAGACGGCAGTTCCCATTCCGGCCATCGACGCCCAACCGTAAACCATCACGTCCATTTGGACCGGACGCAGCCGACCCCAGGTCAGAAAGCTGTAGTCCGACAGCCAACCAGGCGCGTGCAGTTTGAACGAGGCAAAAACCGCCAACAACGTTCCGAGCAGCAGCCAAACCATCGCAGACGCATAAAACATTAAAACCGGAACCCGCGTCGACGCGTCGATGACTGCGCGCTCGATTTGTTCGGCATCGCCGGCCGTCGCCGAAACGGTTGGCTGTTTCAATGGAATGTCGGTGGCTGGAGTCATTCGTTAGGGAAAATTTTCACTGTGAAGGTGAAGGCGATGCCCCTCGCACTGGCAACGGACTGCCGGGAGTTGACGGCGTGGGAATGGGTGAAGATGCGACTGCGCCGGACTTCGCGGGCGCAGGGGTCGCCGATGCGTTAGGCTGGGTTGACGGTGGCGCAGACGGTGGATTTATCGCGCCCGTTGGTTGTCCGCGTGATTTCCGATTTCGCTCCTGAGACAGAAGTCGGCTTGGGCGAACCGCTCGGCTGAGCCGAAGCCGCGGGCGCGGGTGAAGCCGTGCCCGGACCTGCCGGTGCTGCCGGTGCTTCGGCCGCCGGGGTTGCAATCGGTCCGGCTGCAGTTGGCTTTTTATTTGCCAGTTCGGCAACCGTTAGTTGCATCGCGCGTTCAATTGGAATTCGAACCGACCCTTTATTCTTGTCGATCCAGACGTAGCCGGTCAGCGCTTTCGCGTCTTCATCGCGCAAATCTTTCAGTTTCTTTTCGCGAGTCTGGGCCCGTTGCTGTTCGTACGTGTCACCGCGCGGCGCCGGGCCAATAACCGCGACCGCAATCGCGCCGAACAGGAAAATCAACAGCAAGACGCCGAACCACGTCGAAAACGGCGCGGGCGATTGCGTTTGCTGTCGGATTCGTTCGGTATCGGCCATTTCAGTTTACTATTTTCAAAGATTCGATCAGTCGCGGGTCGCGGACTGGGAAGAGCGACGTTTTGCCGACGATGCGCAGAAAAGCGAAGGAGAGCGTGGCACCCATCGCGATCACCGCGACAAAGTCCCACAAGCTGAGATGGATTCCGGTGCCGTGAAGTGCGGGCAACACGACGAGATACATGTCGAGCAGCTGCATGAACAAGATCCAGCTGGCGACGTAGCAGAGTTGATGAGGGTGTTTCTTGATCGAGCGCAAAAGCAAAATCACAAACGGGCCGAAAAATCGGCCAAAGACCAGAAGCATGCTCAGGTACCACCACGATTCGGTGTTTCGGACGAGGAAGTAATTCGTCTCTTCCGGCATGTTTGCATACCAGATGAGCATGTACTGACCGAAACCGATGTAGGCCCAGAAAACGCAGAAGGCGAACATCCATTTCCCCATGATGTGGTAATGCTCCAGCGTAACCACGTTCTGCAGATAACCGGCTTTACGCAGCCCGGTAATCACCAGCACCAGCAAGGCCATCGAGCTGCCGGCCGCGCCGGCGAAAATGTAAACGCCGAACATGGTCGAGAACCAGCGATACTGAAGTCCGAGCAACCAGTCATACGCGCCAAAGGTCAGGCAAAGCGCGAACAGTGGCAGACTGACAAACGAAACTTTGCGCAGCCAGATCGTGAACTTTGGATTGCCGTCTTTATCCTGCCGGACCGAAAATCGTTTCAACAGTTGCGATGCAATGATGAAAAACCCGAGGAAGAACACCGCGCGGAAAATAAAAAAGCCGAGATTCAAGTAAGCTGCGCTTCGAATCGAGATTTTCCTCCGTTCCCGGCGGAATGTTCATCCAGTCGAACAGTTGATGCCGCAGAAGTAAGATCGGGATGAAGAAGATCGCGACCACGCCGAAGAGGACTGCGATGTTTTCGAGCTGACGGCGCACGACCACTGTCCATTCCGCGTCGACCGCGTAATGCACAATCGTCCAGAAAAAGCAGCCGGCGCAAAGGGTGAAGAAAAACGCGAAGGCAAACAGCCAGGAGTAACTGAATTGCTTCGGATCGATGAATGCTCCCGCTACGCAGAGCGCCAGCGCGACAAATGCGATCACAGCGAGTAACAGCGACAGACCGGTAAACCGTCCGCTCTCGAAATATTCGCCCTCAGGTGTTGGCGCGTTGCTTAATCGTTCACTCATTTCTTTGGCGCCTCTGGTTTGGCCGCGGGCTGGGCCTCGGCTGGTTTGGTCTCAGCCGGCTTATCAAGATCGGCGCGATGCTCCGGCGGAACATCGGCGACGGTCGCGCCTTGGCTGCGTTGCAACGCGCGGAGATAAGCGATGATCGCCCACCGATCAGAGACCATGAGGGTTGGACCGTAAGGCATCATCGTGTTCTTCCCATTCGTGATGGTGTTGAAAATTTCGCCGTCGGCCATTTTGCGAATGCGATCGTCCTGCAAAGTCACCACGGTCGCGAGGCCGTACTGTTTTGTGATGCCGTTGCCGGCCGCGGTTGCGCCATGACACATCGCGCAGGTGATATTGAAACGTTGCTGGCCGCGCTGAATCAACTCGGGCGTCACCGGAACTGGAATACCCGTTCCCCAATTGTTGCCCATCTTACCGGTATCGGCGTAATCCGTACCCGCACTGAATCCGCGCGGCATCATCTGCGCACCGGCAGGCGGCGGGTTCGTTTCCGCCTTCGGCATTTCATAACCGATCGGCACGGTTCCGTTGATGGGGAGACGGGGACCGCGGCCGTCCGCGAAAAATTTCAGCGGCGATTGCGCACGCACTTTCATTTGGCGAACCATGTCAGGAAAAAGTTCCCACGGCTCGTTAGTGGTTTTTTCTCCGCGAAACCCGAGCACCGCCACACCGGCGAGGGTCAGCAACAGAGAAATTAGAAGGAAGCCGCGCAACATAATCAGTCCTCGTGCACGATGGTTATGTGTTGGCCGCCGCTTCGTTCGAGTAATTCGCGGGCTTCAACTTCGGTAAAACGCGGGTCGCGCGCTTCGATGACCAGGAAAAATCCGTCATTGCTCGCGCGAGCGAAACGGTCCCAGTTAAAAATTGGATGATGCGGTCGCGGCAGCCCGTTCATAATCAACACGGAGAAAAATGCTGCGAACGCGGAGAACAACACCGTCAACTCAAACATGATCGGGAAAAACGCCGGCACGACTCTCCAGTCATACGGTTTGCCGTGCACGATCAACGGATAGAGCCCCCAGGACGAGCCGAATTCAATGAACATGGCGGTCGAGATTCCCAAAATTCCTCCGATCAATACCACCGCGCTCAACCAAGATTTTCCGAGGCCCATGGCGTCATCCATTCCGTGGATTGGAAACGGCGAATGGACATCCCAGCGTTTAAAGCCGGCGTCGCGGACCATTTTCGCAGCCTCGTAAAGGGCGGGCGCACTCGGATACTCCGCCGCCATTCCATAAACTTCGTGACCGTAAGGCGTTCTCACGTCCGCTCCATTCCTCCGGCTTGAACTGGATGATGATCCATCGGGCCGTGCGCGTGCGGATCGGCTTCAGGCAAAACGATTTTCACTTCCGACATCGCGATCATTGGCAGGAAGCGAATGAACAACAGGAACAGCGAAGTGAAGATCCCAAGTGTGCCGATGAACGTCCAGATGTCGACCCAGGTTGGAGTGAACAATCCCCACGACGACGGAAGGAAATCGCGATGCAATCCGCCGACGATGATGATGAATCGCTCAAACCACATGCCGGCGTTGACGCACATGCAGACGAAATACACGACGAGGATGTTGCGCCGGCACCACTTGAACCAGAAAAGCTGTGGCGAAAGCACGTTGCAGAACAACATGCCGGTCCACCAATACCACCAATACGGCCCGACGATGCGGTTCAAAAACGCAAACCGCTCCCACGGGCTGCCACTGTACCACGCCACGAAAAATTCCATTCCGTAGGCGTAAGTCACGAAGGAGCCGGTCAACAAAATGATCTTGGCCATTTTGTCGATGTGTTGCGGAGTGATGATGTCGTGCAGTTTAAAAATCGACCGCGCCGGAATCAGCAACGTCAGCACCATTGCGAATCCGCCGAAAATCGCCCCGGCCACGAAGTAAGGCGGAAAGATTGTGGTATGCCACGTGGGCAGGATTGATGACGCGAAGTCGAATGACACGACGCTGTGGACCGACAACACCAGCGGCGTGGAAAGTCCGGCCAAAAGCAGATATGCCATTTCGTAATGACGCCAGTTGCGGTTCGATCCGCGCCAGCCGCATGCGAAAACGCCGAACAAGAATTTTTTAATCTTCGTGGTCGCGCGGTCCCGCAACGTCGCCAAATCCGGAATCAACCCGGTGTACCAAAACAGGACCGACACCGTAAAATAGGTGGAGACCGCAAACACGTCCCACATCAACGGACTGCGGAAGTTTTGCCAGATCCCGTAGTTGTTCGGAATCGGCGCGAGATACCAGGCCATCCAAACCCGGCCGACGTGAATGCCCGGGTAAATCGCGGCGCACATCACCGCGAACAAAGTCATCGCTTCCGCCGAACGGTTGATCGACGTCCGCCACTTTTGTCGTAGCAAAAATAAAATCGCCGAAATCAAGGTGCCGGCATGTCCGATACCGATCCAAAACACGAAGTTGGTAATATCCCAGGCCCATCCAACTGGAACGTTGTTCCCCCACACCCCAACGCCGGTCGAGATTTGGTAGCCCAAACAGAACAAGCCGAACATGGCGACGCTGGCCGTGACGGTGAAACAAACCCACCACCAACGCGGGGCCCGGTCTTCCACCACGCCCGAGATGCGTTCCGTGATCCAACTGAAATTGCGCCGATTCAACACCAGCGGCACACGCGCGAGCGGGCGGTCGACGGTTGTCGACGCCTCGCCTCGGATCACGTCAGGTGCTGTGGGTGTATCGTCCATCACGCCTTCTTTTCCTCCGGGCTCGCTACCCCAATGTTTCCGGCGTCCGGCATTTTAGGGTTCGGATTCCGAAGCCGCGCCAAATAACTGACGCGTGCTTTCACGTTTAAATAATCGAGCAAGCGGTAGTTGCGATCCGCGGCTTTCAATTTCGCAACTTTGGTTTCCGGATCTTTGATGTCGCCAAAAGTGATGGCCTCGTGCGGACAAGCCTGCGCGCAGGCGCTGGTGAACGAATCGCGTGGAATTCGCAGATCGCCACCTGTTGTGCCGACGCGGGCGCGGGTCGCGATCTTTGCTTCCTCGATTCTTTGAACGCAAAACGTGCACTTCTCCATCACGCCGCGCATCCGAACCGTAACGTTCGGATTTTTTTGAAGCTTGGTGATATCCGGAGCGCCCTTTTCGGTGAACGGCGCGATGTATTCCTCGTAAATGCCGAATTGTCCGGCCAGTTTTTTTCGTCCCACCGGCCGCTGGTTGTAATCAAAGAAATTGAACCGGCGGACCTTGAACGGACAATTGTTCGAGCAATAACGCGTTCCGACACACCGATTGTAAGCCATCACGTTGAGGCCGTCTTCGCTGTGAACGGTAGCGTTGACTGGACAAACCGTTTCGCACGGCGCGTTCTCGCAGTGCTGGCACATCATCGGTTGATGCACCATCTCCGGGTCCTGCGGGTATTCGCCATTGTCCTCACTGAATGGTTTCGCACTCGCGAAGTAGCGATCGATCCGGATCCAATGCATCCACCGGCCATGTGACACCTGAAGTTTTCCGACAACCGGAACGTTGTTTTCAGCCTGGCACGCGATTACACAGGCGCTGCAACCGGTGCAGACATTCAAGTCGACGACCATTCCCCATTGCTGTTCTCCGGTCAGCGGCGGATGAGCGTAGAGTGACGGCAAATATTTTAAGGGCTCGTCGATGCCCGCGGTTTTTTCGACGAAATTATTGTCCTCTTTGTACTCATCGAGTTTCGCTTCGCGCACTAATCCGCGGCCTTCGAAGCTCCAGTGATCCTGCGTGATCGAGAGCGGATATTTTTTGCCAACTTTCGAAACTTTGATGCTTTCGATCGCCTTGCCGTCCGCGACAACGAAATGCGGATTGGCGGCGGTGCGAAGCAAATAAGCATTAAAGCCGGGAACATCGCCCTGCGGCGTACTGTTGGGCACATTGTCACCGGCATACGGCAGCGGCCCGCTGCCGGAAATTGGGCGTCCGTATCCGAGTGAAATCGTGATCGAATTTTCGGCGTGGCCGGGCGAAACAATCGCGGCAATCACCAGCTCTCGCCGAGCCGGTTGATTGTTCCCGTCAGCCGCGCCTTCGGAAATCGCGATCTCGATAAGATCGCCGGTTTCGACCCCGAGCGATTTCGCAAAGTTTGGACTCATCATCGCGCCGTTGTCCCAGGTCAGCTTGGTGATCGGGTCGGGCATTTCCTGAAGCCAGCCGTTGTTGCTGTAACGGCCGTCGTCCATCGCGTAACTCGGGACGAAAACAATCTCCGGTGATTGCGCAGTTGGCGCCGGCGAAGGCGACCAAAGTTGTTTGGCCGGACCGGCGGCGGCGACAGCGTTGAACGTCGCCGGTCGATCGCGCAAAGGGACATGGGCGGCGGCGCCATCGTGCAAAAACTTCGACCAGGCAGTTGGGAAATCGCCCGGCGGTTTGGTCGCTCGAAAGGTTTCCTGAATCAATTCAGGTCCTTCGACTTTCGGGCGGCCGAGGAGCGCGTTCATGATTTCGATTTCGCTGAGACCTCCGAACAACGGCAAAATCATCGGCTGCACCGAGAGATAAGAACCGTCGGCGGCGAGAGCGTCGCCCCATGATTCCAAATAGTGTGCCAAAGGCGCGTGCCACTGGCTGATCGCGGAAGTTTCGTCTTCGTGATAACCAAGGCGCACCACGTCCGGCACTTTCTTTTGCGCATCCGCCCAATCGATCGCGGATTTCTTGTCACTGTCCTGTGCAATCGCGCGCGGCGCGTTGTAAACAGGGTCGCCGCCAAAAATGAAAAGCTGTTTGATCTCGCCACGATTCATCCGGTCGGCCAGCTGCAAAATGCTTTTGGTATTTCGATTTCGCGGGAATTCGCGGACCACAACGGTGCGCCCAATATTCTTCAAAGTGGAATTGATCGCGTAGGCCAGCAGTTGCACGACAACCGGCTGTTGTTGTCCCGCCAGCACGATGCTCGAACCGGATTTCGCAACGAGGTCGGCGGCCAGCTCGTTCAACCATTGTTCGTTGAACTCCGGAGCAGCGCCCGGTGCGGTCAATGTTCCGAGCAACGAGACCAGCCCGGTATCTTTGGTAAGGGCACCAATCTTTCCGGCTAACAAATAAGTGAACACCGGAATCTGACTGGCCGGTAACCGCAAACGATGGTCGGCCATCGCACCAGTGATCGTGAACCGGTTTTCGACAACGTAGAGCCGGTTCATTGGATCGTTCGGTGAATTGACCCGGCGCCGCGCGGTAAATGCACGCGACGAAGCGACATCGCTTTCGCTGCAATCAAGGAAATCGCTGTCCAGCGCGAGCACGACGTCCGCGCGATCGAAACGCGGAATCAATCGGACGTTTTCACCAAAACTCGTCCGAGTGGCGTAATTTTGGGCATCGCTCAGCGCCGGTTCGTAAACACACCACGTGAGTCTCGGGAACGCTCTTCTCGAGCTCGGTCCGCAATCTTTCGCGAGTCGGTGAATTCGTTTCCTCGACTAGAAAGGCCAGTCCATCGCCGGCTCCGATTTGGGCCCGCAATTTGTCGATGTAGGCGTCGAATTCCGCTCGGGTCGATTCCTTGCCCTTGTTAACGAACCGCCGCGATCGAGTCGGATCGTACAGATCGAGCAGTGAAGCCTGCGCAAAAACATCGGTTCCTCCGCCGGACGCGGGATGGAGCGGATTGCCTTCAAGTTTTATCGGCCGCCCATCGACCGTGGTTGCGATCAACGGAATCGCGCCGGTCCGACGCGGCATTGCGGTGGCGTAGTAAAGAAACTTTCCGGGAATCGTCCACTCAACGCTCTTGGTGAACGGCACCATGTGCATCTGCGGGCGGCGACAACTGGTTAGGCCGAGACCGGCCAGAGCCATGGACGCCCCCATCAACTTCATGAAATCGCGGCGCGACCAGTCGTTTTCATCCAACTCAGACGCCCCCGCCGGAAATTCGCGATCGAACCACTCCCGAAATTCCGCGGTTTCGCTGTATTCGCCGAAACTGCGCCAGTATTTTTTACCGGTCTTCGGCTCAGGCGGGTGTTGAAATATGCGCTTCATCGATGGCAACCCTGGCAATTTGTTGTCGGAGTAATGTGCCAACGCTCTTTCAACGTCTGGCCAATTTCCGCTTGAGTGAGATGTGTCTTTTGCGACCAATTGTCGTTCGCGCCTTGGGGCTGGCCATATTTCGCAACGAAATCGGCCGGCTTCACGTCATCGGGCTTCCAATCCAGATTTGTGATTTGATCTTCAGGGCGAAGGAAATTCTCCGGATGACGATGGCATTCCAAACACCAGGCCATGCTCATCGGTTTGGCGTCGTAAACCACCGGCATGTGGTTGATCTGCCCGTGGCAACTGGCGCAGCTGATGCCGCGATTCACGTGGGCCGCGTGATTGTAAAAAACGTAATCCGGCAAGCGATGAATCCACACCCAATCGATCGGACGCCCGTCCTTCCAACTTTGGCGCACCGGCTCGAGCTTCGGATTATCTTTTTGGACCTGGCTGTGACAGTTCATGCAAACCTGGGTGTTAGGCACGTTGGAATGGGCGGCCACTTCGACGAAGCTGTGGCAATAACGGCAATCCATCCCCAGCTGAGTGACGTGGATGTCGTGCGGGAACGGCACCGGCTGGATCGGTTGGTAACCGACCTTGGTATATTTGGGCGTTACGTAATACCACGTGGCCGCGGTCAGGCCCGCAAACAATCAAGAAGCCGGCCACCGCCATTTGCAGCGGGAGCCAGTTGCACCACCGTGGAAAGAAATTCGCCATAGCGTCAGCGCACGTCTCCCCTGTCCGGGCGCAGCCGACAAACTAAAAACGAATGGAAGGTGAGATTAGGATGTGCCTCGTTCAAACGCTGCAGAGTTAAGGTTGATTGCTCGCGTGCGGTGAAGTCATGAGTGTATAAATGGATACAGTGCGGACAAAAGAAAATTCGCGTTTCATTGTCATAGCGTTACGCACTGCTGTTCCGATACAGAAAAGCAAGCGATTGGCAAAGGTGATCACGTCAAAACTTCGGCAAACCGTCAAGTGAAAGCGCCCGTCCGGTTCGCAATTTTATTTCCGCTTTGCGCGTTAAATTTCGTCGCCTTCGCTGCCGAGGACAATGCGGATTTATCGCGCCATACCCAAACCCAGGCCGATTTGCTCCTTCTGAACGGAAATGTTTACACCGTTAACGACAAACAACCCCGCGCCCAGGCTGTCGCCGTCAAAGGCGGTCGCATCCTGTTCGTCGGCTCCAACGACAATGCCCGGAAATTCCATGCGTCTCGCGTGGTCGACCTGCGAGGGCGCACCCTCCTGCCCGGCCTAACCGATTCGCATTGCCACATTTTTGGGATCGGCGAACGCGAATTGACTCTTAATCTCGAACGGACAAATACCTTGGCTGATTTTCTGGCAAAAGTTTCCGCCCGCGCGGCCAAGACTTCTCCCGGCAAATGGATCACCGGCCGCGGATGGATCGAAACCTTCTGGAAACCGTATCGGTTTCCGACCCGGCAGGACCTCGACAAAATCACAACCGATCATCCCGTGTTTCTGACCCGCGCCGACGGCCACGCTTCAGTCGCTAATTCAGCCGCGCTCAAAATCGCGAACATCGACAAAAACACGCCCAATCCTTTTGGCGGCGAAATTCTCAAGGACAAACAAACTGGCGAACCGACCGGAATGTTGACGCGACAGCGCCCAGGAGCTGGTTCGGAAAAATATTCCGCAACCGACTGCGGCCGAGCGCGAGCAAGCTTTGCTGACCGGCATTAAGCACGAGATCGGCCTGGGATGGTGCGAGATTCAAAACGCCGGAAGTCACAAAGACGACATCGATCTAATTAAGAAGGCTTACACGGACGGCAAAGCGAAGATCCGGTTCGTGAACTGCGTTTACGGTCCGGGTGAAGATGCCGGAAAGTTTCTGAGCGAAGGCGCAACGATTGACGCGTTCAACGATCATTTGACCCAACGAACGATCAAAGTTGTGTTCGATGGCGCGCTTGGATCACGCGGCGCGGCGTTGCTCAAGCCCTACAACGATGCGCCCGACACTTCCGGTTATTTCACCGAAAAGCCCGAAGAGTTGAGCCCGATGTTTGAGGAAGCATTACGTCGTGGCATCCAGGTCGAAACCCACGCAATCGGCGATCGCGCTAATCGAACAATTCTCGATCTTTACAGGCGGCGTTTCAAGCGGTGCCAAACGAGCAACGGAAAATCAAAGAGCCGCGGTGGCGGGTTGAGCACGCCCAGAATCTGGATCCCGTCGATCTGCCGCGATTTGCGAACCTCGGCGTGATCGCATCGATGCAACCATCGCATGCCATCAGCGATTTATTTTTTGCGGCGAAACGATTGGGAATGGATCGGCTCGCCGGCGCCTATGCATGGCAATCGTTGCTGAAATCGGGTGCAATCATTTGCGGGGGATCGGATGCGCCGGTCGAGCGCGGCGAGCCAATGATTGAATTTTACGCGGCCGTGGCGCGCAAACCATTACCAGGAAAAAGCGAGGGCACGTCCGCTGAACGCCCGGCCCGGACCGGCGATTTGGCAAAGGCCGGATGGCATCCCGAACAGGCCGTCACCCGTGAGCAAGCGCTCAAAATGTTTACGATTTGGGCGGCGTTCGCCTCGTTTCAGGAAAAGGAGAAAGGCTCGATCGAAGTGGGCAAGCTCGCTGACTTCACTGTTTTATCGGCCGACATCATGAAAATTCCCGAACCGGAAATTTTAAAAACGAAAAATCAGATGACGATTATTGGCGGCGAAATCGTTTATCAGAAGAACTAGACAGGATTCACCGGACTTTCTGCGCACGGTGGAAAACCGGGTTAACCACGAATCGACACGGATGGACACAAATGTTCTGAGATTCGTGTTTATTCGTGTCCATTCGTGGTTAGCTCAGTGCCCGAGGACGTAAATCGCGATGAGTGTCAGTAAAAAATACGGAACCAGAACCGCCGCGCCGGGATATTCCTTGGCCATTCGTTGCCCGAAGAACAGGGACAGAATCGCGACCGCAGAAACAATCGCGCCATAAAACGCGATCATTGGATTGTGCGAGATCAGCAACGCGACAAAGCCGATTGCGCTCAGCAATCCGGCGGCGAGTTCGATGAGTGTGATAACGCCAAACATCAGCGGCACCATTTTCGCAAGAGGACTCTTCGCGAAATGTCCGCTCAGCCAGCTTAGGTTTCCTTGTCGATCGACAATTTTATCGATGCCCGACTGCAAAAACAAAATCGCGAGGAACGCAGAGACCAGCAGTTGGATCACGAACACGCGAAGAATTTAATCAGGAAACCAGGAATCCAGGAAAGAAATTTTAAACAGAAGGCAACAAAGGAAACGAAGGTCAGACAACGAAGGACTCTTCGGTACCTTCGTTTCCATCGGCTAAAGGGTTGGCTGTTTATCGCGGCAAGCGAAGCGCTTGCCCTGCAATTTCTCGTCACGCGTCACTCGCCACCTACGAGTACAGATACTCGTCGTGATATTCGCGCTGGGGCGCGAACTGGACGTTTTCGTCGCCGGTCTCCGGATACTCGAAGATTTTGCCTTCGTAATTTCGGATCACGATTTTTTCGTTGTCGTGATACAGAACGTAACCGGGATTGACGGGCACTTTGCCGCCGCCACCGGGAGCGTCGATCACAAACTGCGGCACCGCATAACCGGTGGTGTGGCCGCGCAGGCCTTCGATGATTTCAATTCCCTTGGCGACCGATGTGCGCAGGTGCGATGAACCGTTGATGAGATCGCATTGGTAAATGTAGTACGGGCGGACGCGGCACATCAGGAGTTTGTGGACGAGCGTCTTCATTGTTTCCAGATCGTCGTTCACGCCGGCCAGCAACACGCTTTGATTTCCAAGCGGAATGCCTGCGTTGGCCAAACGTTCAAGCGCTTCCTTCACTTCAATCGTCAGCTCGCGCGGGTGATTAACGTGAACGCTCATCCACAGCGGATGATGTTTCGCCAGAATCGCGCAAAGCTCGGGCGTAATTCGTTGTGGCAAAAAAATCGGCACGCGCGTTCCGATTCGGATGAATTCAATGTGTTTGATCGCGCGCAGCCGCGTCAAAAGTTTATCGAGTTTGTCGTCGCTGAAAATCAAAGCGTCGCCGCCACTCAAAAGGACGTCGCGAACTTCGGTGTGCTGTTCGAGATAACGAAACGCTTCTTCGAAATCGGTGTGAAGTTCCTGCTCACCCACTCCGCTCACGACCCGGGATCGCGTGCAATAACGGCAATAAGCAGCGCAACGGTCCGTCACCAGAAATAAAACGCGGTCGGGATAACGATGCACCAGCCCCGGGACCGGCATGTGCGAATCCTCGCCGCACGGGTCGGCCATGTCATAAGGCGAGGCCCACGTCTCTTCGACACGCGGGATGACCTGGCGCCGGATTGGATCGTTGGGGTTAGTCGCGAGGAATCAGATTGAAAAAATGAGGCGTGACCGCGAGCGCGAGTTTGTCACCGGACAGCAAAACGCCACTGCGTTCCTCGTCGCTCAGCGCGATCAATCTTTCCAGCTGCGGCAAGGACGTGACCCGGTTTTTCAGCTGCCATTTCCAATCGTTCCAGAGCTCAGCCGCGACGCCGTTTTCGCCCGACCAATAGCCGGGAGCGTGCGACACAAACTCTTTTCCGTCTCCGTTAGGCAAAGTTTGCATTTCAGTTAGGATTGAAACGCTAAAAGCGGTCGGATTTGTGTCAATATGCGCACCGGAAAGTGCGCCCCGCACCGATGCCGGGTCCGGCTTTTTCCCTACTGCACGGTGACCAGGGTGCCGACCGGGATCTCGGAAAACAGCTTTCGCGCGATTTCGCCCGGCAGACGAATGCAGCCGTGCGAAGCAGGATAATTTGGGACCACGCCTTCGTGCATTCCGAAATCCAGACAGCTCAACCGCATGAAATACGGCATATCGACGTGGTAAATCGTCGAACGATGATTTCTTTCCTTGTCGGTGATTACGAAAGTACCCCGTTTGGTCGAATAACCTTCCCGTCCGGTCGAACAAACTGAATCCATCACCGGCACGCCATCCTTGATCAGCGACATCTTTTGCGAGGAAAGCGAAATTTCGATGCGCAATTTCTCCGGAGCCGGTCCGCTACCGAGAAGAAGCTGGGCAGCCTGCCAGTGCCCAAGTTCCGCCGCGAAATAAAGCGGCATCATTTTGTAACGGCCAGTGGAGCGATTGCGTTCGGCGCCGGCTTGCAATAGCGCACGGACGTAATCCGTTTTTCCCAGCCCTGCCGCCAACATCAGGCAGGTAACATTCTTGTCGTCCTCGATGTAATTGCGAAACGACTTCGACGGGAGCGACTCCAGGAATTCCTTGTCATACTTATTCGGCAGGACCGTGTTCGGGTCGGCGCCGCATTCCAGAAGGGTCGAAAACAGTGCGGCATTATCGGTTTCGATCGCGTAAGCCAGCAGCGGGACGCTTTTACCTTCCGGGGTCGGTTGCGGAATGTGTTTCGATAGCAAGAGCCGAACGCCGTCGCGATCGCCCGCCCGCAGCGTGGCATCTAACGCGGCCAATGCTCCCGAGCTCCACTGCTCGAATCGTGGCAGTTTCGAAAGAATATCCTGCGAAATCTTTGAGTCCTTGCTTCCCAACGCTAGGGTCAACAGTTCGCCGCTATCGCCATAAGCGAGTCCAAGATTCGGCGTCAAACTGAGTAAAAGATCAACGATCTCAATCTTCTGGGCGTTGACCGCATAATATAGAGCGGAATGTCCCGCGCGGTCCTTCGCCGCGACATCGGTCAAGTGGCCAATCAAGGCGCGAACCAATTCCAAATCGCCATGCATCGCGGCGACCATCAGCGGAGTAACTCCGGCGTCGTCAGTCAGATCTGCGCTGGCTCCCGCATCCAAAAGTCTTCGGACGAGAGGCGCGTCTTCGCGGAGAGTGGCGGTGAATAGCAGGGAACGGTCACTCGCAACGCGCGACGTTCGGATCGTTCTTTTCGCGAAAATAGCGGTCAATCAAAGAGGTTTGATGCGTATCAACCGCGTGAAGAAATTCTTCGGCCGTGATTGGTTTGCGCGGGATGCTGGTGAAAAAAAAGCCGCACCGCCACAAGCACAAACAGGCCTGCGACAGTACCCACTAGTGCTCGATTTAACCCTATTGAACGCATATCCGGAGAGAGACGGTCGATAGTATATCACCAGTCAAGCGGTTTGCCTTGCAAATCACATGGGCCTGTCGGGCCAGCGACAGGTGGACTGCGCCGTTGAACGTAGCATGTTGAATGCTGTCCAACTCGAAACTCATGCGTTTGATCCTACTTTTCGCCACATTTTTCGCCAGCGGGTCGCTTTGCCTTCGGGCAGCGACTCCGGAATTGCCACCCAGCCCGACGGTGCCGGCCGCAGCCGCGGAGCAGGGCAAGGACGTTGTCCACCAGCTAAATAATGCGTTCGCCAAAGTTTTCGAGGTTGTCGCGCCAAGTGTCGTTATCATCGAAGTGTCCAAAAAAGCCGATACTGAGACTTCGGCATTAGAGGACCTTTTCTTTCAAGGTCCTCCAGACCAGAACAACCGCCCTCAACGGGAAGCTCAGCCCATCCAGAGCGAAGGCTCCGGGTTCATCGTTCGGCCTGACGGATACATCTTCACCAATTTCCACGTGGTCGAAGCAGCCGATAAGATCGAGGTGAAACTCAAAGACGGCCGCGAATTTACCGCCAAGGTCGTCGGCACGGACGAGAAAACCGATGTTGCAGTTATTAAGATCGACGCCAAAGACCTTCCGTATGCTCAGCTTGGCGACAGCGACGCCGTCCGTGTCGGACAGTTCGCATTCGCCATCGGAGCACCGTTCAAACTGGATTACACGTTCACTTATGGCGTGATCAGCGGCAAAGGCCGCAACAAACTTCTCGCGACCAGCGGCTATTCCATCTCGGATTATTTGCAGACCGACGCGTCAATTAATCCGGGCAACAGCGGCGGACCGTTATGCGACATCGACGGCAAAGTTGTCGGCATGAACACGCTGATCAACGGGATCAACCGCGGTCTCGGTTTCGCGATCCCGAGCAACATGGTCAAGGAAATCGGCGACGAATTGATCGCTGGCCGCAAGATCATGCGACCGTGGCTTGGCATTCGTATCGAAACACTCGGCGATGATCCTGGGATTCGCGATTTGTTCAAAGGCGTAGACAAAGGCGTGGTCGTGCGAACGATCGAAGCCGACGCTCCGGCTTACAAAAGCGATCTGCGACCTTTCGATGTGATCACACAGGTGGATGCCAATTCGGTGAGCACGGACTCGCAGTTGCAGCATGAGATTTTGAAAAAGAAGATCGGACAAAAGGTCGAGCTGACGGTTTGGCGTAAAGGTCAGACCTTGAAAGTCCCGGTCACAACAGGCGAATTGCCGAACGAAATTTCCCGCGCCTCCAACGAACCCGCGCAGCCGCCGCAGGAAAAACAAAAGGAAGTCGGCAAGTTCGGGTTGCAGGTCCAGGAGTTGACCAAGGAAATGGTGCAACGCTTCAAGCTCGGCGTGCAAAAAGGGGTGATCGTCACCGATGTCGCCGACAACAGCCTGGCCGCTCAACAGGGAATCGAACGCGAAGACGTGATCACAGAAGTCGACGGCCGACCGGTTACTGACGTGAAATCCTTCCGCGATGCGTTGAACAAATCGGACCCGAAGCGCGGGGTGTTGCTCTATCTCGATCGCAAAGGCAGCAAGACGTTTGCGGTTTTGAAAGCCGACGGCGGGGACTCTCCGCCCGATAATCAGTAACTGGCTCTGCGCCAGCACTCACCCACGCTCGGCCCAATCGCCTCGCTTATTAGTGCTGGACGTTGGGTAGTCAACTGGCTCTGCGCCAGCACTCACCCACGCTCGGCCCAATCGCCTCGCTTATTGGCGCTGGACGTTGGGTAGTGATCCGCCGAGCCGATTACGGTTTGGCGGGCTGCTCGCGCAGATAATCGGCCAGCGGTTTGTTGTCGATGTACAGTTGTTCCAGCGCGGTGTCGCCGTTGCGGACGCGGATCGTGACGAAAGCGTTTTGCTGGCCGCGTTTGCTGTTTTCCCGGTAAGCTTTTTCTGCGGCGGGCGCGCGTTTTTCCGTCAGCCAAAAATTCCGAAAGGGAAATACAACCCTCTGCTGTCCGTCCCAATAACCACCGGGTTCCACTTTAATCGCCGAATCAGGCGGAGTTGCAGAAGAGCTAAGATGATCGACTTCAGCGAATCCATCGGCGCCTTCTTTTAGCACGGCGTAAAGGTAATCGGCCGATTTCAGTTGTTCTGGCTGCCGGTATTTGTCTTCGGCATCAAAGCGCAACATGACGTAACGACCGCGGACTGCGTCTTCCGGATCGACCGGCGCCGTTTTGAATTTCCAAACCCGGCCATGGGCGAGTGTTTGAATTCGGCCCCACGCCAGCATTGCCGGTACGCTTAGTTGGGCCAACGCAACCAAAACAAAAATGCCAAGGCGAGCCGTCTTCATACTGTGGTCGCGGCGCGTTTTTTAAACAGAACCACGTTCCCAATCAGGAAACCGGCGCCCACCAAAATGAAACCGAGTCCGCGGGTGACGAAACTCAGTTCGCTGTCGAAGAAACGAGCCATCGCCAGCACCGCGATTAAAAGCAGGCCAAAGTTCGCGCGCGCGATGCTGTTGGAGCGGATCCCGCGCGTGAGAATGTCGATTCCGAGCCAAAGCGCATAGGCATTCATCAGGGCAGATGCAGCAAAGGTGCAGTCGGACCGATATTGAGATTCCGAGTGACCGGCCTGGCAAAGGTTAGCCACGCCCCAACTAATTGCGGTAACGATCGGGAACACCGCCGCAGCCACGCTGAATTGGAAATTACGCCGCAAAAAGCCGGCAACAGCGAGGCAAACAGCGGCAACTGGAAATGCGAATTGCAGGACGAAGCAGATGTTGCCGCCGAGCGTGCGAGGGCCCCAGAAGAACTCGCGGGTCATATGCCAGCTCGATTCGAAACTGAGAACGATCGCCGTGACGCCAATTCCAATCCCGCCGAGAAGCGCGACGATGTGCAGGCGCTCATTGGTCTGCGGGAAAAACTTTATGCCGAAGAGATAAATCAGCGTCATCAAACCCGCGAAAGCGACGCTTCCCAGATCCGATTTTGCAAAATCGGCGCTGAATCCCAATCCAATCATGACCGCGATCGTCATCACAATCGCCAAGGCTCCCGTTTCGCGGCTGGCCCGATCTTCAAAAAAACGAAATAGAAAATATGGAATCACCAGGAGAAACATGAACCAGAAAAACATCGGGTTCGGCGTTCGAACGAAGAACGCCATTTCGCGCGCGAACAGCCATACAATCGTGCCAAGCACATAAATGGCGGCACCCACGCTGGCCCGAAGAAGATAAAACGCGGGCAGACAGAGAAGCAGCCAGACCCGCATGAAATCGGCGAATGTTCCCTGGATCTGATACGTCTGGCTGATGAGCGATATCGATGTTGCGACAGCAGCGAAATCGAAGATCGCCACGGCTTCGCGCCATGCGCGCGATTCGTTTCGTTGCGTCAAAACAAATCCGGCTAATCCCAGCGCGATGATCAGCGGAATGAACGCAATCGCCGTGCGCGCGGCGCGCGTGAGGTCGTCCCAATTATGCGCGATGAGGAGAACGATCCCCGCGCCAACAAGCGCAGTTCCGACGGTGGCCAGAATCACGAAACCGAAATTGCTACGAGCGTCGGCCGAGCCGTAATGCCGATCGATCGCGACTGCGTTTTCGGAAGAGATTGCGCCGGCGGCGACCAATTCAGGCAGCTGGCCGCGCAGCCAGCGAACCGCACGGCGATTTGTTGTTCCGGCCACGGCGGGGGGGATTGAACCAGACCCGCCGTTCGAAGTAAACAACCGTTACGACTTGCGAGCGCCGATGGCCACGAGGGCGATCCCGCCGACCAAACAGATCCCGCTTACGATCGGCGGAAAACTAATTCCGTGGCCTTCGGTATGGCTGATCTCGATTGGCCCCAGCTGAGCATCTTTCTTTTTCTCATTCCAGCCCAAGCCGCCCCAGGCAAAACCGACAATACCAACGATGATGAGAATGACGCCGATGATTCCAACTGGTTTCACGGAACCGATGCTACAAAGAGCGTCGACCGCCGATCAACTGCAGAATTAGCACAACCAGCGCAATGACGAGCAGGATGTGAATGTAGGCTCCCAAAACGTGGAATCCGACGAATCCAAGGAGCCATAGGATCAGCAGAATGACAAAGATAGTCCAAAGCATAAGAACCCTTTCATGTTGAGGTTGTTGCTCATAGTTCGCTTCGCCACGCGAAACCGCGCGTGACAAAAGTTAGACGGCGGATGCCGAATTTTATTTACCTGCGCTCTTCAGAACCGCCCGCAGGTCCCAGTTGTTTTGCTCCAACTGCGCCCGCGCCGAGTTGTAATCCGACTCAGTTAACTCGGCGACCATCCGGGTTGCGCGATCGCGCAGCTTCGCGCTCGTCGTGTTCAGATCGATCATCAAATTGCCGCGGACTTTGCCGAGAGACACCATCGCGCCGGTGCTGATGATGTTGAGGGCGATCTTGGTCGCGGTCCCCGCTTTTAGCCGGGTCGAACCGGTTAGGATTTCCGGACCAACCGCCAAATCGATGTTGAGATCGGCCTGGCCAACGTTGGATTCGCGGCCGGGATTGCAGGTTAGTAAAACAGTTTTTGAGCCTAACGACCTGGCCCGCTCAAGCGCGCCAAGCACAAACGGCGTTCGGCCGCTGGCGGTGATTCCGATTACGACATCCACGTCCTTGACCCCGCGGCGGTCGATCGCGAGCGCTCCATTACCCGATTCATCTTCGGCGCCTTCCACACTGCGATGCAGCGCCGTCGCGCCACCGGCAATAATTCCCTGCACCAATGTCGGCGGTGCACCGAATGTTGGCGGAATCTCACTCGCGTCGAGAACGCCCAAACGGCCGCTCGTTCCCTGCACCGACGTAAAACAATCGGCCGTCTTTGCGCATTGATTCGGCGACCAGCTCAATCGCGCGGCCAAGATCTGCGGCGACAGCGCGGAGTGCTTCGTCGACGAATTTTTCTTCGTCGATGAACAGCTTCACCAAGTCCGCGGCGTTCATCTTCTCGAGATTTTCGGAGCGCGGATTTCGTTGTTCGGTCAGCGCGGCGGCCAGGTCTTCGATTCTTTCCGCCGCGGGTTCGATGTGAATTTCCGGCCAGCATTGCAGTTCGGCTGCCAGCCAGGCTGCGCCAAATTCCGGCGCTCGTTCCGAGTTTGCTACTCGCGCATCGGGCAACGCTTTTTTCAGCCGGCGGCGAAACGCATGATTGTAAATGGAATCGCGCTGAAACAATCCGCCAAGCAGCACGACTTTTGGGGCGAGCACATGCAACCGATTGGCCACCGCTTCGGTATACTCGCAGAGAACGCGCGCCCCTTCCTCAATGATTTCCGTCACGGCCGAATCGCCGCCCGCTGCCGCTTCAAAAACGACCGGCGCCAGCATCGCAACTTCCATTTTGTCGGCGGTCTGGGCCCATCGGACCAACTCGTCGAGACTGTTCAACGACAACGCGCGCAAAATCCTGCTGGTGAATTGAACTTCCCCGCGGTGCAGGTCGTATTCGCGCAGGATCAGCCGCAGCGCCTGCAAACTGAGATAATAGCCGCCGCCGACATCGCCGAGAATGTGTCCCCACCCGCCCGCGTTCTCGATTCGTTTGTCCCGCCGGCCGGTAATGGACGAGCCGCTGCCTGCGTTCACCACAATGCCGTCACCATTCCCAAGCGCCGCGGCCAGCCCCGAATCGCGATCGCTTCCAACCACGACCTTCGCTTGTGGCCAGATTTCCGCGCATAACCGGATCAGGGTTTGCCGATCTTCATGGGTAGCGCACCCGGCGAGGAAAATTCCCGCGCGCGAGATTTCCTGCGGAAGTTGGCGAAACATCACCCGCAAATCATCTGCGGTTGCGAGACGAAAATTGGCCGGGGGCAGCTTTCCCTGATCCAGAACCTGGAGATCGGAAGAAGTTCGCTCAACCAAAACCCAGGAGGTTTTGGTGCCGCCGCCTTCGACGCCGAGAATTTTTTCCCCGCCGTTCATTGTCGATCTTTGACCTGTTTGTATCATGCCTTATGCCGAAAGACGAGGGTCAAGCCGAGAAGCGAATCGAGGAGCTCCGGACCCTGATAAAGGACCATGACCGGCGTTACTATGAGGAGGCAGCGCCCACCATCACGGACCGGGAGTATGACCGGCTTTATCGGGAGCTGGGCGACCTTGAAGCCAAATTTCCCGAGCTGGTAACGTCCGATTCCCCCACCCAGCGGGTGGGCGGCAAACCGCTCCAGGCATTCAGTCAAATCCGGCATCAGGTTCCGATGCTCAGTCTCGATAACACTTATTCCGAAGATGAAGTTGCTAATTTTTACAAACGAATCGCCAAACTGTTGCCCGACGAAAACATTCCGGTCGTGATCGAGCCGAAAGTGGACGGCGTCGCGGTTTCGGTGATGTACGAGAACGGCCAACTCAAATATGCCGCTACTCGGGGCGATGGTTTGGTCGGCGACGACATCACCCAAAACATCAAAACGATAAAGTCGGTGCCGCATCAATTGCGCGGTAGCGCACCAAAGATTTTTGAAGTTCGCGGCGAAGCCTATCTTGATAAGAAAGGTTTCGAGAAGTTGAACAAGGAACGTGAGGCCGCGGGGCTGCCGTTGTTTGCGAATCCAAGAAACGCCGCGGCCGGTTCACTCAAGCATCTCGACCCAAACGTTGCGGCAAAACGGCCGCTCGGAATAATCTTTTACGGAATCGGCGCAGTCCAAGGCGCGGAGCTCGATCTCCACTCGAAAGTATTTCAGCTGTTCAAGAAGCTTGGACTGCCCACGCACCAGGATTGGTGGCGGGCCGATTCAGTAGACAAGATTTTGAACGCAATCCGCGACCTCGACGAAATCCGTCGCGATTTCCCGTACGAGACTGACGGGGCGGTGATCAAAGTCGACGCGCTGGAACAGCGCGAGCGCCTTGGGTTCACCGCGAAATCGCCGCGGTGGGCGATTGCCTACAAATACGCGGCCGAACGCGTCGAAACGAAGTTGCTCGACATCAAAGTTCAGGTCGGCCGAACTGGAATTCTAACTCCGGTTGCGGTGCTCGAACCGGTGCTGGTCAGCGGCAGCACAGTTTCGCGGGCAACGTTGCACAATGAAGACGAGATCAAACGTAAAGACATTCGGATTGGCGACACAGTGGTGATCGAGAAGGCCGGCGAAGTGATTCCGGCGGTGGTCGAAGTTGTGAAATCGAAGCGGCCGCGCGCCGCCAGGCCATTCGATTTTCTCAAACACATTCACGGAAAATGTCCCGTTTGCGGTGGCGAAGTTCGGCGCGATCCGGAATTCGTGGCCTGGCGTTGCGAAAATCTGCTCTGCCCGGCGCAGACGACGCGGCGCGTGGAATTTTTCGCCGCGCGTGGCGCGCTCGATATCGAGGGCATTGGCGGAATCGTGGCCGACAAATTGGTCGAGCGCGGATTGGTGCGCGAGCCGCTGGACTTGTTCGAGCTCAAGATCGATCCGCTCGCGAAACTGAATCTTGGGACGGACGAAGCGCCGCGTGTTTTCGGTGAAAAGAACGCGACCAAAGCGGTCCAGGCATTAGAGCGCGGGAAAACGGCGCCGCTCTCACGCTGGCTCTATGCGCTTGCGATTCCCGATGTGGGCAAAACTACTGCGAGTGACCTGGCCCGATTTCATGAAACAATCGAAGAGATTGCGAATTCCAAACTGCTTCGGGACGTGATCGTCTATCACGAAACCAAAGGCGACAAACAAAAGACAACGGAAATTGGCGAGCGCTTGATCAAATCCGGTTTCGCTGAGCCTTCGAAGAGCAAAGCCGACAAACAACGCGGCATTGTCACTCAGGTCGGGCCGGTGGTCGCGCAAAGCGTCATCGACTTCTTTGAATCACCGGTTGGAAGAAAAACCATTCAGCGGATGAAACAGCTCGGGATCAAGCCGGCGAGCGAAAAGATCTCGGCAAAGAAAGCGGCCGAACTTCCGTTCGCGGGAAAAACTTTTGTGTTAACCGGCACGTTGCCGACGATGTCGCGTGATGAGGCTTCGGCGAAAATCAAGTCTCTGGGCGGACATGTTGGCGGGAGCGTTAGCAAAAAAACTGACTACGTTCTCGCTGGAACGGAAGCGGGAACGAAACTCGAAAAAGCAAAGCAGCTCGGCCTGAAGATCATCGATGAATCCGAGTTCAAGAAAATGTTGTGACCACTGACATTCCCGTTGGGCCGCCGCCGCCCCCTTTGCCAATCCCGCCACCAGTCAATCGGCGCCGTTGGTGGATTCATTTCATTCTGATTGGCGGCTATTTCGCGGCCGCGATTCCAATTGGCCTCATCCATCAGCCGCAACGCGCAACCCTCTTCAGCAACACAAAAACTCTGCTAATCGCCAGCATCTTTGAAATTGTCATTTTTTCTCTCGTTTTTGGCCTGGCCTGCCTCGCATCCCGAGCGTCCGTAGACGATTTGCTGCTAAGGTGGCGCCAGGGTTGGTGGACGGCTCCGCTCGGCGTGGTCTACTCAATTGCGATGCGTATCGCCCTCGGAATTATTGTGCTCTGCGTCGTCGCATTCTTGATGGCGACCAAAATTGTCGATCGCGACACGATTTCCACGCTTGCCACAAACACACGAACGCCGGTTGAACGGATGGTGAACGTTTCGGCGATGCAACATGATCGAGCGTATTTTTGGCTGACAGTCACGCTCGCGAGTTTTGTCGTTGCCGGACTCCGAGAAGAGTTATGGCGTTCTGGAACCCTCGCCGCCATGCGGAAGCTTTGGCCTAACCAATTCGCCAATCGTAGCGGCCAAATTGCCGCGGTGGCATTGATTGCAATCATCTTTGGCCTTGGTCATCTCTCGCTCGGCCCGATTGCGGCCGCGATGGCCTGCGTTCTCGGACTCCTGCTGGGAATTATCATGGTGCTCCACGAATCGATCTGGCCGGCAGTGATTGCGCATGGAATGTTCGACGCGACGAGTTTCGCGTTGATCCCAATCGTGCTGCACCAGACACAGCACATTCGCTGATTTGCCGCGTCGGCTAGGGCGTGCCTTCCGGCATCGACTGGAGATTCAGCGGCATCGCCCGATTCAAATTCGGTGGCGCGGCCAATCGTGTCTTGCTGCCAGGATGCAGATCGGCTTGGACTTGAAACGTAATCTTTTCATTGCCTCGCGCGACCGTGATCGGCACCGCATCGCCGGCAGTTAGGAAGAAAGAAGCTTCGAGAATGTCTTCCGGTTCGTGGACTTTGGTCCGCCCGATTTGAAGAACGACATCTCCAGCTTTGAGTCCTGCGTCCGCAGCAGGCGTCCCCTTCAGCACCTCGGTAGTCACGGCACGCGAACCCTCGACCGGCGCCCTCGCCTCCTGCACGTTCGTTCCGATCCATCCGTAGCGCGGTTCACCAAATCGCACGTAGTCGCTGCGCAATTTTTCCGCCGCTTCGATCGGAAGCGCGTAGCACGAATTATTTTCAAAACTGTAAAGGAGAATTCCCACGACCTCGCCCTTCAGATTCAATAACGGCGCGCCGCCTTCGCCCCGCTGCGGCGGCAGATTGACCCGTAAATGTCTGGTCGGGAAAAATCCGCCGAAACATTTGCGATCGAACCCTGCAATCATACCGAAGCTGGGTGTTTCGGATAAATCGAGTGGATAACCGATTGCCACGACGGGTGTGGCGATCTCGAGTTGGTCTGAATTTCCAATTGGCAATGCCGGGCTGGCCAAATCCGCTTTCAGAAGCGCAACGCCGCTCCGCAAATCCGCCATCAGTTGGTGGGCCGGATATTTTTTCCCCTGATACTCGACAGTAATGTTTTCGGCCTCACCCCCCACCGAATACGCGGTGTAGAGCGTGCCCATTGGGTCCACGAAAAATCCGGTGCCGGAAAGATCGCCGTGCGGATCGCTGGCCTCGATTTTGACGACGGCTTTCGAGCAGCGGTCGAAAACATCCTTAACTTCGCGGCTGATTGTGGTCGGTTCCTGACCGGCCTGCCCAAAAATGGAAGCGGCAGCGGCGAGAAACGCGAAACCGACCGGCAGGGAAAATCCTGGGGCCGGTCTAAAACTTGAAAGTCGTCTCATAACTCACAGGCACGCTGTCCAGGACGTAGCGTGGCGTACCGCTGCGGTGAGTTTGGGCGCTTTCGGTCATATTACGAAGCGACCGCGTGCTGAAAACCCGTGTGGCCACGGGCGAAGCCAGCGTCCATTCTTCGTCTGCGCTGGCGGGGGCAACGATAACCGGCCGGTCTTTGAGGGCGACCGTCGCCGGCTGGGGCGTCTGATAAATCCGGAGGGAAAGAATCGCCGCGCAAACTAGCACGGCGCTGACTGCAACTGGTGAAGAAGTAAGAGTGGAGAGATTAAATTGAAGTACGAAATCCCGCGCCCGATCGACGCAGATCCGCCAAAGGGGCTGGCGCAAAAGCTCGTTGCGCTGGCGGCGATGAAATTCGTGGAGGAAATTATCGAAGTAGCCGGCAGGCGGTTGTTCGTATCGCTTCAGTCGAAGCAAGTTCGCGATTTCGTTTTCGTTCAATTCGTTCATTGCGGGCTAATCAGCTAACTGGATTCTTGCGAAATTCTTCGAGGTAGTTTTGCAGCTGCCGATTGGCGTAGAAGAGACGGGATCGTACTGTGCCTTCGGAAACATTCAAGATTTTACTGATTTCTGCGTGGGGCATCCCCTGGATATGAAACATCGTTACCACAGCTCTGTGTTCATCAGACAATTTCATCATTGCCTCGTTCAACCTTTTTTGGAGCTCGGACAGGTCGGCTTCCCTGACCGGGCTACTGGAGGCGGTCGCCTCGATGAATTCCTTGTCGTTCTGAATGCTGGCATCCACATCATCTAGGCTCAGGGAATAGCGCCGGCCCCGCTTCTTGAGGAAGTTGAGCGTCATGTTGACTGCGATCGAATGGACCCAGGTGTAGAAGGACGACTTGCCCCGGAAACCGCGGATAGCCTTGTAGGCCTTGGCGAAAATGTCCTGGAGAAGGTCGTTCGTGTCCTCGTGGTTCGAGGTCATGTTGTAAACCAGCCCGTAAAGCCGGGGGTGTATTTCACCACCAAATCGTCAAACGCGCCGGCATCGCCTTCTTGCGTCCGGGCGACCAATCGCTGGTCTTCGTCTTTGCGAGCTTCGTCCATCGCCTTCTTTTTAGACTTAGCATCAGCATCCGAACCCGACGACAACAAATCGGTTAGAGGCCGGGCCGGCTGGATCGCGATTGCGGGATTCATTTTGCTCAACGCGATCCGTTCAACTGCGGCGGTCCCGCACCGACATCAGCCAAAGCAGGTTCCCGATCGCGGCGACGAATGCCGCGACGTAAGTCAGGGCCGCGGCGTTGAGAACGTTGTTAACCCCAGCCGTTTCCTCGCCCGGCTGAATGATCCGCATCTGCTGCAAAATAATTTTCGCCCGGCGCGAAGCGTCAAATTCCACCGGCAACGTGATCAGCTGAAACGCTGCAAGGATCAGATAGCAATAAATGCCGAGCGTGATCAGCCCGGTCATGCGAAACCAGAGTCCGCCAATAATTATAAACGGCAGCATCTGCGAAGCGATTTGTGTCATCGGGACAATCGCCATCCGCCATTTCAACGGCGCGTAAGCTTTCGCATGTTGAATGGCGTGACCGGTTTCGTGCGCGGCGATTCCCAATGCCGCGACTGACGGCGTATCAAAAACGTTGCTCGAGAGACAAAGCTTCTTCTGCGCCGGATCGTAGTGATCGCCCAAAAAACCGTCGACCTGAACAACGTCGACGTCATGGATCTGCGCGGCCTGCAAAATTTGGCGTGCGCATTCGGCGCCAGTGATGTTGGAGCTCGCGCGAACTGCGCCCCATTTCTTAAACGCGCCGCTCACTCGGATCTGCGCCCAAATGCCCAGGATTAGCGGAACGCCGATATACAGCAACCAGTGATTGCCAAATCCCATTGGATAGAACATGCCCGTGGTAATCTAGTTCCCTGAGTTAGACGCTCAAGCGCGCCGACCGTTCAATGGTGGATCGCATTGGTGGATCGGCCGCTCCGCGGGCGATACCGAGGTAGGGACATCGCGCTGCGATGTCCGGACGCCGCGGCGCGGCGTCCCTACCGATTAGTTAGATCTCCAGCACCTTCGGAAACTTCGATAGGATTTTGCAGCCTGTCTTGGTGACAACGACCACATCCTCGATCCGCACCCCGCCAAGGCCCGGATAATAAAGCCCCGGCTCGACCGTCACGACCTGGCGCTCTTTCAACACCACTTTTTGGAGTCGCGGATATTCGTGAATGTCCAGGCCGAGGCCATGACCGGTGCCATGGAAAAATCCCACGTTGACGCCATTCCGGACTTCGGTCGGATAGCCGCGCTTTTTGAACAGCGCCTGGATCGCCTTGTGAATCGTCATTCCATCGACGCCATCTTTGATTTCGCGCAATGCCAATTCCTGTCCGTCCTTCACCGTTTGCCAAAGTTTGCGCTGGGCCTCGCTGGCCTTTCCGCGAACAACGGTTCGGGTCATGTCCCCCCAATAACCAGTCTTCGCGTCGCGTGGAAAAATATCGAGAATGATCAATGAGTTCGCGTAAAGCGGACCGTGTCCCCGCTCATGTGGATCGCACGCCTGATCACCACCGGCGACGATCGTGTTGGCGGCAAATCCTCCGGCCCGCAGGATCGCGGTATCGATTTCGGCGCGGAGCAGCTCGGAAGTCAGCGGTTTGCCGGACCACATCAATTTTTTTCCTTTCGGCTTGGACGCCTTCAAAACTTCCATCGCCCGCTTCAGTCCGGTTTCGGTCATCCGCAACGCCCGGCCGATCAATTTCAATTCTTCGTCGGTTTTCGCACCGCGCGACGGCCAGAACAATCCCTCCGCCGTTTCCAAATCGACATTGTCCTTGGCGAGTTCGCGCGCATAACCCAGCGCGAAATTTGCCGGCACGGTCGCTCGTTTCACGCCCCGTTTGCGCAAAAAATGCGCAACGACCTTTTCAAATGGAGGCGCCTGCTCTGAATTCCCCTGCACTTCCCTCTCGAGCTGATTGAACGAGACAAATTCGTCGACCTTCGCCGTCCGTTTGCCGCGGCCCATCTCCAAGTCCGTCAAGACAATGGTGCGTTTGCCGTTCTGCTGAAGAAAAATGAACGGATCACCCGCCCAAAATTTTGTCGCATAAAGCATGTCGCCATCAATGTCGCTCGGCGCGACGATGAGCTTCGTTTCGCCATTGGTATTCTTCATAATCGTCCGCAAGTGGAGTGTCATTAACACCCTGCTTCAGCGGAGTGTCAACGTGGCCGAGAGACGAGCTTTGGCGTGATTACGTGCGCCGCACTTCCAGTTGTCGACGCAAAATCCAGTAGAGAAATGCGAGCAGAGCCAGGGTTGATCCAATCAACACACCGGTGTTGAACGCGAACACGCTGACCTTTGCGCCCAGATAACGCTTCTCCGCGCCAAAGAAAACGTTGGGCCGCGTTCCGCGCCGATAATCGCTTTGTTCCATCTCGGCATTTGAAATCAAATCGGAGACTTTTTGATTCACGTAAATCTGCTCGGCGGTGACATCCCCTTTTGCCTCTCGAAAATCCTTTGGATCGAACGACCACTTTCGATTGAGCACCTTATCGATCTTCTTGAGGTAACGATCCAAATCCTGGGCCGATTTCGCTTCAAGGCCTGACAACACTGCCAGCACTTCCTTCAATTCATCGAGACGCTTCCCATCGGCGGGATCGGACGAATGCTTCGCGACGATCGCGTCGATTTCGCGTTGGGCCCGGTCCTGTCGCGAAGTGAGCGGGTTGAGTTTGGCTTGGGCCACAACCACCTCTTCGTAAGACCAGCGCATTGGAATAAATTGGCAGACGAACGGCACCTGTAATTTGCTGTCCATCTTCTTGCCGCGGTCCTTGTTCGGATGTTCGTGGAACCATCGAGTCAAGGTGTAAACCAGGCTGAGGTTACGGTTCATGTCCTCATATTTAATAAGAGCGCCGCTCATGAGGATCTGAGGAATCAGCACCAGTGGGACAATGTTGGCCGCGGTTTTGGCGTCGGACACGAGCGAGGAAACAACCAAACCGAGCGCGAGACTGCCGATCGACGTCATGAACATCAGGCCGAGGTGCAGCCAGAACATCCCGCGGATTTCCAGAATGTAATTGCCGATCAAAACGAACAACACGCATTGGACCAGCGCGAACACTGACAACGACGTTATTTTCGAAAAGATGTAATACGGCAGGCGCACGTCGAGATTGCGCTCGCGCTGCAGAACCGGCCGGTCGCGAATAATGTCGTCGGCGCTGTTGGTCAGCGAAAGGAACATCGCCACCAGCAATCCCAAAAACAGATAGGTCGGAATGTGAAACGCGGATGCGAAATCGTAGTGACCGCTTTCGGAATAGCGCAACAGCGTGCCGATCATCAATGCCAGGACCGGCGCGGCACAGGTCGTGATCCAAATGTTCGCGCGATTGCGCAATTTGCTGATGAACGAACGCCGCAACAGCGCGCGGAATTGCGTCCATTCGTCATGCCAGCGAACTGGCATCCGTTTCCGCTTCTGCGTTACCGTCGTCGGAAGCGGCGGCGCCTGTTCGCGACGGAGCGAAACTTGTTTGACGTCCTGGATCAAACGGAACGCTTCGTACTTGTCCCGCCAGAATTCCGGTGAGTAACGCCGGGCCGCGACCAGTTGGCCGCGACTGTTCTCTTCGTAAATGATGTCGCCGCTGAGATCGCGCAACGGGGTTTCGAGTACGTCGAAAATGAATTCCGGCCGCGTCGTTCCGCACGACGGGCACGCCCCCATTTCGGCGCCAAACTGATGTTGATGTTCGGCTTCGGCGAAATAACGAAGCATTTCGCTCGGCGTTCCGAAAAAGACGAGGCGTCCACCTTTGTCGAGCAACACCGCTTTGTGAAACATTTGAAATAGCTTCGAGCTCGGCTGGTGGATCGTAACGATGATGATTTTATTGTGCGCCATCGAACGAATGATTTCGATGACGTGCTCGGAATCTTTCGACGACAGACCTGAAGTTGGTTCGTCGAACAGATAAACGTCCGACATCCCGATCATATCGAGGCCGATGTTTAACCGTTTACGCTCGCCGCCGCTCAACGTTTTCTTGGCTGCCGAGCCAACCACAGCGTCCCGGCGTTCGCCTAATCCGAGCTCGACCAGTTTCGCTTCCAGGCGCCGAACCCGATCTCTGCGGGACAAGTGCGGCGAACGGATCGCGGCTGCGAATTGCAGGTTTTCACCAATCGTCAGGTGTTCGTCGAACGCGTCCTCCTGTGGAATGTAGCTGACGTATTTTTTAAGTTCGTCGAGGTTTTGGTATAACGAGCGACCGTTGAGAAAAACTTCGCCGCCGCTCGGTTGCAGCTGCCCGGCGAGCACGCGCAACAGAGTGCTCTTGCCCGAACCGCTCGCGCCCATGACGCAGACCAACTCGCCTCGAGTCAGTGCCAGTGAAATTCCGTCGAGCCCGGTATCGCCGTTGCTAAACCGATGGGTAACTTCGGTTACTTCGAGCGTGCGAACGATGTTGCGCTCTTCTTCAATGATCCGCTCAGAAAAATTGCAGCGCAGAAATTGACCGACGTCGATTCGGATCGTGTCGCCGTCTTTCAGCGGATACGTCGTCCGGATCGCGACGTCATCGACCAAGTATCGGACGGTCGGCCTCAATCACTTCCAGTTGTCCGACGCGCTTTTCGTAATCGCAGAAAATTTTCAGCAGCACGTCGCCGGCGGTCCCCGGCGAAAGCAAAATATCGTCCGGCTGCAGTTTGCTTGGATCGTTCGAAACCAGATACTCCGACTTCGACGCTTTGAGTTGAAACCGGCCGCCCAACGCCCGCGCCCGACGGCGCAGGTCGGTCAAATCCATCTCGCTGTTGTTGTGAAAAACGATCCTGTCTTCGAGCGACGCCTCGACTTGCGCGCCGGCCTTGAGCTTGACGCCATTGAGCACGGCATCGACGTCGCGCAACGCTTTCACCCGCACTTTTAATCCGAACGCAATTTCGAGCGCGCTTTCCCGCGTCCGCGCGCGTTCCAGCGCAACTTCGTCGACATCCTTGTTCACCCGAATGTAAATTTGCGGAACCGAGACGTTTTTCTTGGCGTTGAAATATTGCGCGAGTTCCTGGTAGCTCAGCACCGTGTCGCCGACCAGAATTCGTTGGCCCGGATAAATGCGGCAAAATCCGCCGCGGACCAGCGGCCTTCCGCGAACCGAAACGTTTTGTCCGCTGTAATTTTTCAGCAGGATCAGATCGTGATAACGAAACGCCATCAACCGGTCGGCATCGGTCAGGCTTTTCATTTTCACGTCGGCTTTCACGCTGCTGCCAAAGGAAAGCGATTCCAGCGGCGACGCGCCGCGTTGATAAATCGACGGATCGGCATCTTCCGAAGCGTTAAGTTGATAAACAATATCGATGGCCTGCGCCGCCATTCCGAGCAGCGACATGAACGAATAAAATGCAACGACCTGTTCCTGTTTCAGACCGGCTTGCGAAATGAGATCGTAAAGTTGAACGCCGAGCATGATTTTGCGTTCGGTGCTCAACTGGGTGCTGAGCTTTTGCGCCATTGCGGCCAGATCCTGTTGCTCGTAAAGCGCCTGACGGAAAAGTTGGCGGAGTTCGGAATAAACTGCTTCCGGATAGTCGTAACGAAGAAATCCAAGACTGGAGTCGATTTCTTCTTCCAGCAGAACGCCGTCGGCTTTGGAAAAACTCGCAAGGACCTGGATCAGCAACGGCAACAGGTTCGGGCCTTCCGACACGCTGCGCGGCTTGCGTAAGGCCCTGCGCATCAACCGCCGGCCTTCACGACGCACCCGATAGGCAAGCGGCGTCATTTTCTGGACGGCGCGGTCGAGCGTTTCCGCGACCGTTGAAACCAATTGAGTCATTTCGTGATTTAGAACCCGCCTTTGCTTCGCGGTTGCGAAACGTCCGGCCTCGTCGGTTGAAATTTTACAGGAATCGAGAAACTAAGCAACGGAGCGGCTGTGGTTCGTCTCAACATCTCAACGTCTCAACGCCTCAACTTCCGAGTGGCCCGCAGCGTGCTTTTTTTGCATTGCGGAACGTTCATGGTAACCTCTCCTCTCGCGATTCAACGCACCCCTTATGCCACAAAACGATCGTAACTCCCAACGGGACAACAAACAGCGAGGCAACGGCAACGAGCCGAGCTTCAACTGGCGCGGCGTCATTCTCGTCGCGGTGGCGTTCGGCTTTTTCGCGCTCGCGATGTTGTTTTATCGCGGCGGTTATCAGCAATTCGAAGACGTTCCCTACAATCGCTTCCTCGAGCTGCTCGAGAACAAGCAAATCGTGAACGACAAGAACGTGCCGCTCACTTTGTACGTGGAAGAAGGCCAGCCAACCCAGCAGTTGCGAGGCAAGTACATCAAGCAGGGCGCCGGCGGTGCCCAGAACCAGGAAGTTTGGTTCCGCACAACGATTTATTTAACTTTCACCAGCAACTTGCAGGAAAAACTCGCCTCAGGCGGAATCCAACCGGCCATCCGCTCGGAATCGCATCCGTGGACGCAAGTGTTCGCGAGCTTTGCTCCGGTTCTGCTTTTGCTCCTGCTCCTCTATTTCTTGTTTCGTCAACAAATCCGGATGGCCGGCAAAGGCGCGCTCAATTTCGGAAAATCAAAAGCGCGGATGCTCGCCCGCGACAAAAACAAAATCACCTTCAAGGACGTTGCCGGCGTCGAGGAAGCCAAAGATGAAGTCCAGGAGCTGGTCGAATTTTTGCGCGATCCGAAAAAGTTCCAGAAACTTGGCGGCCGAATTCCAAAGGGCGTGTTGATGGTCGGGCCTCCGGGCACCGGCAAAACTCTGCTCGCCCGCGCCATCGCCGGTGAAGCGGACGTTCCATTTTTCTCAATCAGCGGGTCCGATTTCGTTGAAATGTTTGTCGGCGTCGGCGCCAGCCGCGTCCGCGACATGTTCGAACAGGGAAAAAAATCCGCGCCCTGCATTATTTTCATCGACGAAATCGACGCAGTCGGCCGTCATCGCGGTCACGGCGTTGGGGGCGGTCACGACGAACGCGAGCAGACGTTGAACGCGTTGCTGGTCGAGATGGACGGCTTCGACACCCAGGAAGGCGTGATCATCATCGCCGCAACAAACCGCCCGGATGTTCTCGATCCGGCGTTGCTGCGCCCGGGACGCTTCGATCGCCAAATCACCGTCAATTTGCCCGATGTGAAAGGCCGCGAAGAAATTTTGCGCGTTCACTCCAAGAAAGTGAAACTCGCCGAAGGCGTTGATCTCGCCGTTGTCGCGCGCGGCACACCGGGTTATTCCGGCGCCGAGCTCGCGAATGTGATCAATGAAGCGGCCCTGCTCGCTGCGCGTCGTGGATTAAAAGGAATCACCCTCAAAGAATTGGAAGAGGCCCGCGACAAAGTGCGTTGGGGCAAGGAACGCCGCAGTCTTGCTCTTAGCGAAAAAGAAAAACAGAACACCGCCTATCACGAAGCCGGTCACGCGTTGCTGCTCGAATTGCTGCCGCACACCGAGCCGCTTCACAAAGTGACGATCATTCCGCGCGGCCCGTCGCTTGGATCGACGATGTGGTTGCCCGAAGAGGACAAATATACCAATCGCAAAAACGAATTGCTGGCATCGCTCGCCGTGAAAATGGGCGGCCGCGTCGCCGAGGAAATTGTTTTCGGCGATGTGACCAATGGCGCCGCCGGGGATATCAAGATGGCGACTGCGATGGCTCGCAAGATGGTTTGCGAATGGGGCATGAGCGAAAAACTCGGCATGGTCGAATACGGCGAACACGAAGATTACGTGTTCCTCGGCCGCGAACTGACTCGCAATCGCGATTACAGCGAAGCGACCGCTGAAGAGATCGATCGCGAAGTGCGCCGTTTGCTCGATGACGCTTACCAAACCGCGAAACAAACCCTCATCGCAAATCGCGAGCACCTCGATGCCATCGCAAAGAATTTACTCGAGTACGAAACTTTGGACGGCATGCAGATCAAAGAACTGATCCAGTTCGGCGAACTGAAAAATCCGCCGCCCACGATCGGCCCGGAAAACGGCCCGACCATGCCGCCGGAAAAACCACCACGCCAGGTCGTGGTCGGCCCGGACGTTCACCCGCCGCTCCCGGACGCACCCGGCGCGCCGGCGTAACGTCCGGATTAAGATCGAATTAGGCCGAGCTGCTCCTACATCCGAGCGTGCTCGCTTCGCTAGCGATTCTTGCTGGCGAGCCTCATGGCCGCGGGTAGGGGCGGTTGCTGCGTCATCGTCGAAAGATACGGCTTCGGCGGATTCGTCACGAATAGGCCGCACGGATCGTCATATACCTATTACGATCGGAACAATGACGGGAAGGTCGATTTCGAACTACATCGCCTTCCGGGCGGATCCGACACAGATTGGGCGCTTTGTGACACGCAGTTTCGCGGTCGCTACGATCTTCGGATCGGCCATAATTTGCTCGAGAAGAAGCCCGTGGACATCCCTGTTGCGACGAATGTGCCTATCACGCCGGGGCCGCCGCCGATCTCGGAAATCAAGTGAGGTCTTGCCGGTTGACACGCGCTATCGCCTATTTCGGGGAACGCGTCTTGTCGTCGGTCTTCACTTCCTGTCGTTGCTTCTCGACCAGGTGACGCAATTGCCGCTCCATCGTTTTGAACGCGTCGTGGATTACTTTGTTGAGCGGTTCGTGCGAGCCGTTGTCCATTTGTTCCTCATCGCTCACCAATTCGTGACGCGGCCGGACCGTGACATCGATCCGGCAACGATATGGGTTCCCCTTGTGATGAGTATGATTCGGTCTGCTCAATGGCGACATCGCACCGGTTGATGTGATCGCAAAATCGGTCGAGCCGCGCAGCATAAGTCATCACGAGATTGTCGAGCTCATCTGACTTTTCCACGCCGCGGTAAGTGATGTTAACGGGCAATTGCATGGTAGTTGGAGTTTAATTGACGAAGTGACTTAAAGGAAGCTCGACCCTTGAACCAGCAATGCTGGATACTCGAAACTTGATCCTTGATGCCGGATAAAGAGTCGCGGCTTTCGATCGAGAATCCAGCATCGCCCATCCAGTATCGAGATTAAATCGGCCTCAGCGATCGAAAATGAGTCGGCAGTCGCGCCGGTTCCACTTTGACCAAATCCGACTTCACGTGCTCGACGATTCGATCGCGAACGCGGCCCGGAAGAAGATCGACAATCGCAGAATGAATTTCGGCCGGCGCGGCGAACGACCACCCTTCCTTGCCACTGCCGTTAATAATCTTCGTGATCTGATCGGCCAGCTCCTTATTGATTCGGCGCTCAGTTTCATTTTCAAGTTTGCTTTCGGCGATCGACGCCTGCCCGCGATGTGCGCCTGCCATTTCGGTAACGGGAAACCGTCCAGCGAAATCAGTCAGCTTGTCGATCATCTTGCCGTGCGCGTCGGTGATGTCGAACGCCTGCATCAACTTCAAGCTCGGCCCGCGAGTCGGTGTGTCGTTGACCTGATATGCCTTCAAACTTCCCCGGTCGGCCACGATCACAAGCGATGTCGGTGTCATTGAACAATTTACGCCATCGAACGGCGCTTGGTTTCTCTATAATAGATTCGCGTCGGAGAACAAGAGCGCGTCCAAAAAAAATGTCACTGCGGCTATTTCCGGGCGCGAAGTTCCGCGCCGGTAAGTTGTTTCAGGGCTGCGACCGCGCGCTTCCGCCACGATTCGCGCCGCGCCTGGACCTGGGTTCCACTGGTGAGACGCAAGAGCATGCACGCCCGAGCGGCGAGGTCGACGTCGTCACCTGACGAAAATTTCTTCGGCTGATTGAGAAAACTCTCCTCGGTCGACGTATCTAAAATCAGGTTCCACTCGAGATGTTCTTCACCCGGCAGCAAAAACTGGATTGCCTCGTAATGCGCGTTGATCAGCAACAAAAATGTGTCGTCGGTGACCGGTTCGCCTTGGGCGTCGAAAATATCACCCGCGTCAGCGCTTACCAGCATGCCAACACACCGCACCCAGGGCGAAGTCCATTCCTCTGCGCTCATCTCATTGCCGCCGGGATTGAACCACATGACATCGCGAACATCACCGCCCGGCACGGGCTTTCCCTGGAAAAATTTCGGCCGCCGAAAAATTGGATGGTCGCGCCGGAATTCGATCAATCGGCGAGTGAATTGAAACAGACGTTTTTGTTTGTCGTTCCATTGCCAATTGAACCAACTGATCTCGTCATCGTGACAATAGGCATTGTTATTGCCATTTTGGGTCCGGCTGAATTCATCGCCGCCCAGAAGCATCGGCACGCCCTGCGACAAAAAAAGCGTCGTCAAAAAGTTCCGTTGTTGTTGGCGCCGTAAATTTTCAACCTCGACATTGTCAGTCGGACCTTCCGCGCCGCAATTCCACGAACGATTGTTGGAATCGCCGTCCCGATTTTCTTCGCCGTTGGCTTCGTTGTGCTTGTCGTTGTAGCTGACGAGATCGTTCAAAGTAAAACCATCATGCGCGGTGATGAAGTTCACCGTCGCAGTCGGGGCCCGTCCGTCATGCTCATACAAATCCGGGCTGCCGGTCAGCCGATAGGCAACTTCACCAATCAATCCTTCGTCGCCGCGCCAATAAGCCCGGATGGAATCCCGATATTTTCCATTCCACTCCGACCAAGGCAGCGGAAAATTTCCAACTTGATAACCGCCGTCGCCGACATCCCACGGTTCGGCGATTAATTTTACCTGTGACAAAATGGGGTCTTGCTGGATGATTTTGAAAAAAGCGTGGAATTTATTCACGCCGCTTTCGTCCCGGGCCAGCGCGGTCGCGAGATCGAAACGAAAACCGTCTACCCGCATTTCAGTCACCCAGTAACGCAAGGCTGTCCATCACCATCTGCAACGTCCGCGGATGCAGCGTGTCGATCGTGTTGCCGGTGCCGGTGTAATCTAAATAGAAGCGCTGATTGTCCGCGAGCAGCCGATAAGACGCGCGATTGTCGACTCCGCGAAAGCAGAGCGTCGGTCCGAGATGGTTTCCTTCGCCGGTGTGATTGTAAACGACATCGAGAATCACTTCGAGGCCGGCGGCATGAAGGTTCCGCACCATCGTTTTGAATTCCACCACTTCCGCACCAGGCTCGCGATTGCTCGAATAATCGGCATGGGGCGAGAAAAAGCCGATGCTGTTGTAACCCCAGTAATTCGTTAGGCCGCGGTCGAGCAACAGTTTGTCATTCAGATGAGTGTGAATCGGCAATAGCTCGATCGCCGTCACCCCGAGGCTCTTCAAATAAGTGACGATTGGTTCGGTGCCAATTGCCGCATACGTTCCGCGCAGGTTCTCCGGCAAATCCGCAAACAGCTTCGTGAATCCTTTCACGTGCACTTCGTAGACAATTGTTTCGGACAGCGGCCGGTTCGGTTTCCGATCTCCCGTCCAATCGAAACGATCGTCGATCACGACGCACTTCGGCATCGCCCAGGCGTTATCTCGAGTGTCGCGCGAAAGATCTTCGCCGGGATCGCCAATAATATAGCTGAACATTTCATCGCACCATTTGGGCTGGCCGGTGATCGCCTTGGCGTAGGGATCGAGAAGGAGCTTCGTCTCGTTAAATCGAAGTCCTTTGGCCGGATCATACGGACCGCTAACGCGATATCCGTAGAGCTGACTCGGCCGCGCATCCGGCAGAAATGCGTGCCAAATGTGTCCGTCGTGTTCGCGCAATGAAATCCGGTGGGCTTCGCGTGGACTGTCCGGATTATCGAACAGGCACAGTTCAACGCCCGTCGCGCAGCTCCGAAAACAGCGCGAAATTAACTCCATCGCCGGTCCAGGTCGCGCCGAGCGGATATGGTTTGCCTGGCCAGGTTTTAACGGTCATACGCGACAGTGATTGGGTTGCTTAACGGAACGACAAAGTCATATCGACTTTGCGCGCGAAAGAACGCTTAGCCAAGTTTGATTCGAAGAGAAACCGCCAGCGCAACAAGCGACACCACCGCGATGATGATCAAGCTGCCGGTCGAAGGCACCGAAACTCCAAGAAACGAATTAATAATCAGCGTCTGCATCGTTGCCTTAGCTGGCACCTTTAGAGTATCAATCGTTTTGCGGGACGGAAGCGGTTGCCCCTGTCGAGATTTTTCGGCTCGCAATGTGATTCGCCAATGAAATCGATCGTGCGCCATAATCGAGAAGGACGCGCCCAGCACGCGCGCGGCCGCCGTTTTTCCTGGTCGACGATCGATCAGGTCATGGCCGAAGAGCGTGCCACCGCGTTCGCGAAACGAAGCATCAAGACTTCGGCCAAACTCGCAGGTCTCAAGCTGGCCGTCTCGATGATGGATCTGACCACGCTCGAAGGAAAAGATACGCCGGGAAAAATCGCGTTCCTCTGTCGCAAAGCGATGCAGCCGCTCGATCCGCGTTACCAAGTCCCCTCCTGCGCCGCGGTTTGTGTTTATCCAAACATGGTGAAGTTCGCGAAAAAGTTTCTTGGAAACTCGCGCGTCAAAGTGGCTTCGGTGGCCACCGCGTTTCCAACCGGATTGATGCCGTTGCGACTGAAACTTCAGGAAGTCCGGAGTGCGGCCGGTGATGGCGCCGATGAAATCGACATGGTGATTAATCGCGGGAATTTTCTGGCCGGTGATCACAACAGCGTCTTCGACGAGATCGCAGCAGTGAAGGAAGCCTGCAGTCAGGCGCATCTGAAAGTGATTTTGGAAACCGGCGAACTCCAGACTTACGATAATGTTCGCGTCGCCAGCGAAATCGCGATGAGGGCAGGCGCCGATTTCATCAAAACTTCGACTGGAAAAATTTCACCGGCCGCGACCATGCCGGTGACTCTCGTCATGCTCGAAGCGATTCGCGATTACTTTTATGAAACCGGTTTGCGGATTGGAATGAAACCGGCCGGAGGAATTCGAAACGCGAAACAAGCCCTTGCCTATCTGGTGATGTTGAAGGAGACCCTCGGAGATGATTGGCTCACGCCCGATCTGTTCCGGTTCGGCGCGAGCACTCTCGTAAACGACGTGCTCATGCAAATCGCAAAATCGGTGGACGGCAACTATCAGGGCCCGGATTATTTCTCATTGCCATGAAACGACGACCAAAGGTAGCGGCGGCTGACCGCAGTCGCCGATCCGCCGGACGAAAGTCCGCAAAGCGCAAAATCGCCAGCCGCAAAAATGGTTCGCGCGCAGTCGTCATTCGCGAACCCGCAGCGATCGATTATCGCGTCGCACTGCCTCCGAATCAGCGGCGCCTCCGCTTCGGCGATCGCTGGGATTACACGCCTGCGCCGGAAGCGCACAGTCACATCAAAATCAAGCCTCGCTACGATCTTTTCATCAATGGCCGATTCGTTAGGCCAAAAAGCGGCAAATACTTCGACACCATTAATCCAGCCACGGAAGAAAAACTGGCTGAGATCGCGGATGCGAATGCCCGCGATGTAGATCTCGCCGTAAAATCGGCGCGGCGCGCCTACAACAATGTTTGGGGAAAAATGTCAGGGCGCGAGCGCGGCCAAGTATCTCTACCGCATCGCGCGTTTGATTCAGGAGAAGTCACGCGAGCTGGCCGTGCTCGAATCGATGGACGGCGGCAAAACGATCAAGGAATCGCGCGACGTCGATCTTCCGCTGGTTGCCGCGCACTTTTTTTATCACGCAGGCTGGGCCGATAAACTTCAGTACGCGTTTCCCGGCCGCAATCCGAGGCCGCTTGGCGTCGCCGGCCAGGTCATCCCCTGGAATTTTCCGTTGTTGATGGCGGCGTGGAAGCTCGCGCCCGCGCTCGCTTGCGGAAACACCATCGTGCTGAAGCCTGCCGAAACCACCTCCATCACCGCAATGCATCTCGCGGAGATTTTTCAGGAAGCGGAATTGCCGGAAGGCGTTGTCAACATCGTGACTGGCGCCGGCGAAACTGGCCGGGCGATTGTCGAACATCCAAACATCGACAAGATCGCGTTCACCGGTTCGACTGAAGTCGGCAAAAGAATTCTGCGCGCGGTGGCCGGCACGAAAAAGAAACTGACCCTCGAGCTCGGCGGTAAGGCGGCTAACATTATTTTTGAAGACGCACCGATCGATCAGGCGGTCGAGGGAATCATTTCCGGGATTTATTTTAATCAAGGGCACGTCTGCTGCGCCGGTTCGCGCCTGTTTGTCCAGGAAGGCGTGTTCGCGCCGGTAATTCGAAAATTGCGCGACCGCATTTCGACGCTGCGGGTCGGCAATCCGCTCGACAAAAATACCGATATCGGCGCGATCAATTCGCGGATGCAGTTAGAAAAGATTTGCGAGCTGGTCGACAGCGGAATTCAGCAAGGCGCCAAACTCGTACAATCGCCGGCCCGTTTGCCCGCCAAAGGTTATTTTTATCCGCCGAGTTTCTTTACTGGCGTCACCGCGTCCCATCGTATCGCCCAGGAAGAAATTTTCGGACCGGTATTGAGTGTGATGACTTTTCGGACGCCGGAAGAAGCGATCGAGCGCGCGAACAACACACCTTACGGCTTGAGCGCCGGCGTATGGACCGACAAAGGCAGTAAGATTTTCAAAATCGTGAACAAACTCCGCGCCGGCGTGGTCTGGGCGAACACTTACAACAAGTTCGATCCGACTTCTCCATTCGGCGGTTACAAAGAGAGCGGGTTCGGCCGGGAAGGCGGACGCCACGGTCTGGCTGGTTATTTGTCTTTGAGCTGATTCGATTGGCGCTCCTCGTCGGATGTCGTTCAGAAATTTGATCTCGCGCGCGCTGGGCAAAATCGTTCGCCCGTTTGTGCCGCCACCCTCACGTCTCGGGTTTCGTTACTGGCTCGCGTCCATCGCCGGAACGCTGGAACCGGAGCTCGAAATGCTTCCGCGATTGGTTTCGAAAACGGATGTGGCGCTCGATATCGGCGCCAACGCAGGATTCTACGCGTTCCGGATGTCGGAAATCTTTTCAAAAGTTTACGCGTTCGAGATTAACGATGATCTCACCGGCGATTTGCGGAATTGCAATCCGGGCAAGATCACGGTCATGCCCATCGGTCTTTCATCGGAAGCCGGCGAAGCGACCCTTCACATCCCGGTGCTTAATGGATTGCCGCTGACCGGCTGGGCCAGTCTCGCGCCAGGCAACTGTCCGGACGCAACCGGCGAACTGACCAAGCCGGTGAAGATCGCCACCCTCGATAGTTTCCAGCTGCAGAATATTTCGTTCGTTAAAATCGATGTCGAAGGACACGAACTTCACGTGCTCGAAGGCGCACGACAAACGTTGTCGGCCAATCGGCCGACTGTTCTAATCGAGATCAAGGACCAAAACCGGGCCGCGGCCTTCGAATTTTTTTCCGAGCTAAATTACGCGGCGCGAAAACTGGAAGATTTGGCCGGCGTTGAGGGTTCGGCAGAGAATTACATTTTCGTCCCGCAGTAAAATTTGCACCACGAATTCCACGTTCAAACGCGCTCGGAGATCGCGTTCCACCTTCATCAACTCGCTCGCAGATCGCGTTCCGCGTCGGATCACTCCGCGTCGGCCTTGGAATCGAGATAAAGAATCACGAACGCGATCCCGAGAAGCGGCTGGAGAACTTTTTGCAGTACGAACAAACCGATTTCCGACAAGGTCGCCGGCTGTTCTTTGGGCAAACTATCGACTGTTTTCTGAATGAGAGCCTGCGGATCTTGCGCGCCGGGAAGTTGATTCACCAGATCGCGAATCATCGGATATTGAGCGGCGATCTTCGGCCACATCGCAAAAGCTGCTATCGCGATCGCAAACACACTCCACAACGACACAATCAAGGCGCCGCGCCAAAGCGGCCGTTGATACCAGGCCAGATCGCGTCCGCTATGCGCAAGGCGGTTGCTTTGCCGCAACGCGTCGTAGCCGGGAAGA
Source organism: uncultured Verrucomicrobiae bacterium (assembly GCA_963800015.1). Classification (GTDB taxonomy): domain Bacteria; phylum Verrucomicrobiota; class Verrucomicrobiia; order Chthoniobacterales; family UBA10450; genus AV40. The sequence continues at coordinate 578,218 of CAWCZE010000010.1, forward strand.
TTTTCAAGCACGGCGAACTGTTGCCAGAACAGAACGAAAGCAAAAAAGCGGCAGAACAACCAAATTTGAACGATCGACAGACTAAGCGCGATCACGGTGAGAAAAACCGACGCGGCGAGCCCGGCCGCGTAGACCATCAAAACGACGGACATCCCGAACACACTCAAAAGAGCGAAGATGACGTAGACGAAGATGCTCAATCCGGCGACGCGCGGCCAATATTTCACAGCGTGATTAAGAACGCTGAAAAAGCCGACGCGTTGGGAACCGTGCAATTCGACAGTCAGAATTTGAATCCCCGCAACGTAGATCGGCCACAGGACCAGCGTGAGCACAAACATGCACAGCGTGAACGCCTCGACCACGCTCGTCCGCAAATCGACACTCAAGTTGCCCTGGGTTCCCATCGTCATTCCAAAGAATCGGCCACACAGCGACGGCAACGTGATCAGCAGCGTAAGACCGAGGAATTGGAAGAATCCGCGGAAATAAATTCGGAAGGTCTCAGTGAACAGGTTCCGACTCGGCCGCGCCGATTTCTGATCACCGATGTCTGATTCCCCATCTCCTATCTCCGATCTTCGATCTCCGGCTTCTCTCTGCACCGGCGGTGGTTCGATTTTGTAAAGTCCGGGAATGTCAGTCGCGGTTTTCCAATCTTCCGAATCGCTGCGGCGCGCTGGATTTTCCGGCAAGACCCGCCCGTCGGCTTTCCATTCAAGGAGCGTCTCCAGATCGGCCGGGCCGTAATCTTTTCCCTCAACTTGGATTATCCACTGCTCGGCCATCGCTTTATCTCTTACTCCTGCTCTTTCTCTTACTCTTCCGCATTTCGTCGTTCGTGAGAATGAGCAAGACCACGAATAAGAGCAAGAGAACGTGAGAACGTACGATTGTCGATCGCAGCTAAGCAGCTATTTTCTCACGTGAGACTCCTCTTAGTAGACGGGCACTATTACGTTTATCGGTCATTTTTCGCGATCCCGAATCTGTCGAATTCCCGCGGCGAACCGACCAATGCCATTTTCGGTTTCGCCAAAACGCTGCGATTGATGATCAAGCATTTGCAGCCGGAACTGGGAGCGGTGTTTTGGGACGAAGGCATGCCGGAGCGGCGGGTAAAATTGCAACCGGCCTACAAAGAAACGCGCAAGGAAATGCCGTTGCCGATGGTTCCGCAACTCCAATACATCCAGGACAAACTCACCGCGCTGATTGGGTTCAAAAACATTTCGCAGCCGAACACTGAAGCGGACGATCTGATGGGTTGCTACGCCATGGCAGCCTGCAAACGCAAGAACATGGAAGTTATCCTGGCGACCAATGACAAGGATCTCTACCAACTGATCGGGCCGTGCGTAAAAGTTTACACAACAGCCAAAGCCGATCTCGCCTCACCCAAAGACGCGTTTGCGTTGCTCGGAGAAACAGAAGCGACTGCGAAATGGGAAGTTCCGCCGAACATGATTGGCGATGTCCTGGCGTTGACCGGCGATTCAGTCGACAACATTCCCGGAATTGGCGGCCTCGGCCGCAAAACGGCGAGCGCATTGATCCGGGAATTTGGAGGTCTGGAAGGTTTGCTTGCCAACGTTGAGAAGGTCAAAAGCGAGAAGATGCGGGTAAAATTAATCGCCGCCCGGGAGCAGATCCTGCAAAACCGGAAGATGGTCGAACTCGATTGTCACATGGATCTGCCATTGCCAATCGACGACCTGAAAATTCGGCCCGATTACCCCGCCCTGATCGCCGAGATGGAGAAATGTGAGTTCAAATCGCTTCTCGAAGAGGTAAAAGCCGAGGCGGCGAAAGTCGCAACTTCGGAGCAGGTGGAACTTCAGTTGTAAGTTCTTCTGGCTGTTTCTATTATGCGCGTCCGAAAAAATCGTAAATAATTCGAACGTCAGCCGTCGGCCGCTGTCTTACTTAACAGGTTAAGGCGATTCGGGCGGTTGCACGTTTCTCGTATTTGCTGTTTCTCCTTGGCGTGCGCTGCCCGAATCTTTTTTTTCTGGGAACGTCTCCGAATTGCAGTGTTGCCGCTCGGCCAGCCAAAATGTTCTGATAGCGGCCGCGGTTTATGCAAAGCGATAACAGCCGGTTCGGCCTGCGCGGCTTTTTAATCGACGCGCCCGAATTCGGCGCTTTACGAGGCCGACCCAACGGCGCGCTCGTCATCCAAAATGGACGCATCGCTGAAGTGGGTGATTATGACGACCTTCGCCGGCTCCATCCGCCGAATTCGATTCAATGGATCAACCGCGGGGCGGTTGCGATTTTTCCGGGGCTGATCGATTGCCACACTCACCTGCCCCAATATTCAGTTGTAGCTCGCGGTGAAACCGAGTTGTTGCCCTGGTTGCGACAGCACATTTTCCCAATCGAACGCGAGTTCACTGGACCGAGGGCGCGCGAGGAGGCGCCGCAATTTTTTCACGAGCTCGCCCGCAACGGCACCACAACGGTCATGGCGTACGCCGCCATTTACGAAGACAGCTGCGACATCGGCTTCGAGGCGGCTCGGCGAAGCGGCGTGCGAACGATTCTCGGTAAAATGATGATGGATCTTGCCTCTTATGGCCAGATTCAGCCGAAAAAAATTGTTTCGGTCTCGCTGGTAGAAAGCGAACGGCTCTGCCGGAAATGGCATAAAGCGGAGAACGGGTTACTTGAATATGCGTTTAGTCCGCGGTTTGCGGTTACCTGTTCCGAAAAATTAATGCGCGGCGCGGCGGAACTCGCGGCGCGATTCGGAGCCTACGTCCAAACCCATTTGGCCGAGAACCGCGAAGAGCTGGAAAAGGTCCATCACCTTCACATGGCGGCGCGTGATTACACCGATGTTTATGAAAAATGCGGACTGCTGACTCCGCGCACCGTTCTCGGCCACTGCATTCATTTAAATCCGCGTGAGATCGCAGCCATCGCCGCCGCCCGATCGGGCGTCGCGCATTGCCCCAGCTCGAATCTCTTTCTCGGCAGCGGCTTGATGAAACTCGATCAACTTCTGAAAGCTGGAATAAACGTCGGGCTCGGCTCCGATGTCGCGGCCGGTCCGGAATTGAACATGTGGCGGGTAATGCGCTCGGCCATTGAAACCCAAAAAGCGCGGATGGCTTACGAACCGAATTTGCGCCCGTTGCGCCCAAGTGAAGCTCTTTACCTCGCTACCCGAGGGGGCGCCTGCGTGCTGGGCAAATCGGCGGCGATCGGCACACTCCACGCTGGAAAGGAAGCCGATCTCATTGTGATGGACATCGCGTCAATGCTTCCATATTCGCAAAACCGAAATTGGACGCCGTCATTGACCGCGGAAGATGTCATCGCGCTTTGCATTTATCGCGGCGGGCCGCACGCAAACCTCGAAACCTACGTCCGCGGCCGGAGAATTTATCAGGCGCCGAATTTGCAAAACCTTCCATGAAATCCTCCACACCTGATCTCATCGATCTCGCGTTGCGCGAAGACATAGGAGAAGGCGACGTGACGACGGATTCATTTGTTTCGAAGGAAACGACAGCCACCGCGCGGATCGTTGCGCGCGAACGCGCGATTGTCGCGGGCACCAAAACCGCCGGGGAAGTTTTTCGTCGAGTAGATCCGGATTTGAAAATCAAGGTCGTCCTCAAGGACGGCAGCGAAGTGAATGCTGGGAACGACGTGATTCAGATTCAAGGATCGGTGCGCTCAATCCTCAAAGCTGAGCGGGTCGCCCTGAATTTTTTGCAACGCCTGTCCGGCATTGCAACGATGACGCGAAAATTCGTCGACGCCGCAGCCAACGATCATGTGAAAATTCTCGATACCCGAAAAACGACGCCCGGACTGCGGGCGTTGGAAAAGGCTGCCGTCGTTGCCGGCGGCGGCGCAAATCATCGCTTCGGTCTGTTTGATATGGCGCTGGTAAAAGACAATCATCTCGCGTCGATTTCAGGGTTCGACGCGTTTGCCAAAGCGGTTCACAACCTCCGGAAATCTAAGCCAAAACTTCAAATCGAAGTCGAAGCCGACACCCTTGAACAAGTCCGGGGGCTTCTGGAAATCAATGGAATCGACGTCATCCTTCTCGACAACATGACGCCGGCGGAAATCCGCGAGGCGATCGCGCTTGGAAAAAACAAAGTGAAATTCGAAGCGAGCGGCGGCGTCACTTTGCAGAATATTCGCCAAATCGCCGCGACAGGCGTCGATTACATTTCGATCGGCGCAATCACTCATTCTGCGCGCTCGATTGATTTTTCGCTCGAGATGACCAATGCCGGCGCGTGATCGACTTCGCGCGGAGAAATTGCGCGGCGGCTTCGTCATCGGTCGCGACATCATCATCATTGGCGAGACCGGCTCGACCAATGACGTGATTAGCGAGATGGCGACGGGTGATTGGCCCGAAGGTCTTTGTGTTTTTGCCGAGCGCCAGCGCGCGGGCCGTGGCCAGCGCGGAAATCAATGGGAATCCGCGGCCGGCAAAGGATTGTGGTTTTCGATTTTGCTTCGGCCGAAACTCGAGATCAAAGAATCGACGCGGCTGCCTGCCTGGGTCGCGACCATAATCGCGCGAACACTCGGGGAAGAGTTCGGCGTTCGAGCGACGGTGAAACCGCCCAACGATGTTTATATTAATGAGCGCAAGGTTGCCGGAGTTTTGGTGGAGATGCTGGCGCAACCTGGCGCCCCTCACGTGGCGGTCGTCGGCATCGGTCTCAACGTGAATCACGCACCGAGTGATTTTTCGGAAGAATTGCGCGACCGCGCGACCTCCGTTGCGATCGCTCGTGGCACCGCGCTAAACCGCAATGTTGTTGCGGTCGCCCTGTTGCGGAACCTCGACCGCAGCTACGCCGAACTTTTCGCTCTATAATATATAAGGCGTCTGCGCCAGACCCTGTGCTTGGATCACCGTCTCCCAAAGATGGCCTACAATTGCGGTTTAACGCTTTGGACCGCGCGGAGCTTTTCCAGGGAACGGCCACTGTCGATTTCTTCGCGGGCGAGGTCGATTCCTTCCTTCAAATCTCTGGCCAGGCCGGCAACCACGAATCCACCGGCGGCGTTCACCACTGTCATGTCACGTTTGGCATCACGAATTTTTCCGGACAAGATTCCTTCAATCGTCTCCGCGTTTTGCCGCGCACTTCCGCCCTCTAATTCGGCAATCGACGCACGCGGCACGCCAAGCCAACTCACATCGAGCACGGCGGAATCGACCTGCCCCTGGTTCAAATCGACGATCGTCGTCGCTCCGCTGATCGAAATGTCGTCCATTCCAACGCCACCATCACCAAGACCATGCACGATCCACGCTCGTTCACGCCCCATTTGCCGAAGCACTTCGCCAAACATTCGTGTCAATCGCGGATCAAACACTCCGATTAACTGCCGAGAAGGCCGTGCTGGGTTAAGCAATGGCCCGAGCAAATTGAAAACCGTTCGCATTTTTTGCCGGGCCAGATGTTCGCGCATCACCGCAAGCGCGCGGAATGCGGGATGGTATTTCCTCGCGAAAATGAATCCGAGCCCGTGGCGTTTTAAACTCTCGCTGAGTTGTTCCGGCGACAGATCGATCGGCACGCCAAGCTCCTCGAGCACATCAGCGCTTCCACAACTCGACGTCACTCGCCGATTACCATGTTTCGCAACGACTCCGCCGCCCGCAGCCACCACGAACATTGCGGCGGTCGACACATTAAAAAAGCTGAGGCCATCACCGCCTGTGCCGCAAATGTCGATCATTGGTCCGGGCAATTGCGCCTCATCAATCATTGGATCGACGGCGCGTTTCATCAGCGGATTCACGAACGCCACGATTTCTTCAGCGGTCTCACCTTTCTTGTGCAACGCGATCAGAAAGTCGGCTTTTAACTCGTCGTCGATCTGATCGGACAACAATTGCGCGACCGCGAGCTCAATATCAGCGCTGGTGAGATCGAGTTGGTTGCGAAGTTTGTCTGTGAGCGCCTTCATTTATAAAGACAGCCGCGCCGGCTGTGAACCGAATCAGAAGTCGCGGCCAACCCATCCGCCACCGCCGCGATCATATTCGAGCAAGCCAGTCGCGGTAAACTTTCGGCGAAATTTCTGATGGCTTGATTTCGCTGCGTCCGCCCCAAAATACGTTCGTGTAAGAAACCGGAATTCCACAGCTCGCGAGATGTTGGTCAATCGCCGCCTTGTGTTCGAGCAGTCGCGGTTTTTCGGTGCCGTGCGCGACCGCCATGATATTGACGTTGTTGAATTCGGGACCGCCTTCGCGCCAATAACAATGCGTCAAAATGTGATGACGCCCGACTTCGCCGCCGGCTTCGATTTCGCGGCCGGGCGGCACTGCATAATGAAACAGTGCGTTGAAACGGGTGACCCGGACGCCGGTCTGCGAGGGTTTCACGTGCTCGAGGAAAGTGGAAAATCGTCCGATGATTTTTCGCCCGCTCAAACCTTCGGCAACGCGAAAGAATTCCTCGAGACTAACGTTCGCTTCCGCTGCGCGCGACGCCCACGGATTCGGCCGAATTTCTTCCGGCGAAAACTCCCGTTTCAATGCGAGCAAGATATCCCATTCCCGCTCGTCAAGGTTCGCCGCCTCAACCTTGATCATTTTCGCGGGTTGGTCCGATTTTTCACCGGGCTCGACATTCTTTCGGCGAACGTGTCCGACGCCAAGAGTGAAAATTCCTTTCGCCGGCATAACCCGAAATTTTTGCGCGCCGATTTTTTTCGCCAGGAGTTCACAATGTTTTTCGAGCGAGAACCCACGCGGCACTTTCACTGTGGTCCAAAGCTTGTATTCCGAGCCGGCAGTCACGGTGTCGGTAGACCGCACAACCACGTGACCCGAAAACGGGTCCTGCTGAAACATCCAATCAAACGCGCTATCGATCTTTTCTTCCGGAACTTTCCAAGCCACCAGCGCGCCGTCTGCCAGATTGGTCGCAAGCAATGTTTGCCGGACGCGCCGAATCGTTTTCGCGCGGAGCATCGCCGCGATCCGCGCCATCACCGTGTCGACATCCACGCCTGAACGGCGCGGCGATCTCTTCGAACGGCTCGCGCACGAAGCCTTCAATCTTATCCTCTGAAATCGCGAGAATCTGCGCGTTGATCGGATCATTATGCTCGACCGGAAGCATGATCATTAATCCGATGTCGTTGCGCGATTGTCCAACTCGCGTGAAATCAAATGCCGTTTGCAGCTCTCAAGGTGACGACGGAGACGGCGACGCAAGCGAATCGACCTGGGTCTGATCGTTCACGCCCATCCAATCTCGGAGTCGCTGCCGGCGTTGCTCGAATGTCTGGTGCAATCGCGGCCGCTGGTCCGGTGTCAGAATTCCAGCGATTCGATCTTCACCGCGGGAGAGAATGCCTTCGGTTTCGCGAAGATCGACTGCGCGACGGTTCGTCAGCTCGTCATCGATCTGTTGCAGAATTGGCCGGATTTTTTGGTCCTGGTCCGGCGTGAGCTTCATCTCGGTCCTCCACCGCTCCGGCGTGCTGCTGAACCAGCGCAACGGATCGCGTTGGCGACGCGCTTCGTCCTTGGCCGAGCCCATGACCAGGAATGCGCCCGTAACCGCGCCCGCAACAAAACTTGCGAGAACGAGGAAAGCGACTTTCCATCGACTTGCCGGGTTCATGCCTAAAGAAAACAAAATCGAGCCTCCGCCGAAAGCCATCTTTTTCGATGCGATGGGCACGTTGTTCTATCTGACCCACAATGTTGGCCATCATTATGCGCTGGTTGCGAGCGAACTCGGATTGAAGCTTGGCGCGAGCGAACTCGATTCCGCGTTCCACAAAGCGTGGCGTTCAATGCCGGCGCGGGAGGCGATTGATGGTCCGCGCGAAGACGACGATAAAGAGTGGTGGCGCCAAATCGTGGAAAAAGTTCTCACCAGAATCGCGCCCGCGCTGAGCGAACCGGATCGCGACAACTTTTTCGAAATCGCCTACGAACACTTCGCCGAGGCCGGCGTCTGGGAGCTTTACCCCGAGGTCGTCGATGTTTTGGAAGAACTGCGGCCGCGGTTCCGGCTGGCTGTCGTTTCAAATTTCGATGGCCGATTGCGGATGATTCTGGAGCATCTCGGCATTTCGAAATTTTTCTCGCACATTTTTATCTCAAGCGAAATCGGCGCCGACAAACCCGACCCGAAAATTTTCCAGCGGGCGCTAGCGTTCATGAAGCTGCAGCCCAACGAAGCGCTGCATGTCGGGGACGATCCGGAGCGCGATTGGAAAGCCGCAGCGGCGGCGGGGCTATCGGTGTTCCAGCTCGATCGCGATCGGAATTCACTTCGCGATTTAGCGGCGGTCTTCTAGATACCCATTAAGACGAAGGCAAAAGGCCGCCCTACAACTCTTGCGACAAGGCCACGCGTAGAGTAGGAAAATGGTTCCTTTAACCGGGTCGGTAGCTCAATCGGTAGAGCAGCGCCCTTTTAAGGCGTTGGTTCCGGGTTCGAGTCCCGGCCGACCCACTCTATATTATGAGACGAATCGCACTTTACTTCTCGGTTTGCGCAGCCCTCGTTGGCTCGAATTTCGCCAACGCCGCCGAATTCGATCTCGCGGCCAAATCCGCCAACGACCTTGGCCTTGATCTTTATCGACAGCTTGCGACCGGCGACAAAAACATTTGTCTGTCGCCGTATTCGATTCAAAGCGCGCTCGCCATGACGTTTGCCGGCGCCGAGGGCGATACCCGCGCAGAGATGGCGCGGGTTCTCCATTTTCCGAACGATGACAGAGGCGATCCATGCATCGTTCGCAGCGCTGCAAGCTTCACTGGCTGAAATTCCGCAGAAGACCGCGAAAATTGCCGAACAATCAAAACAGGCCGGAGGACCAAGCGAGCCAATCACTCTTGCGATTGCGAACCGGCTGTTTGCTCAATCCGATTACGAATTTCGCGACAGCTTTCAGCAACTGGTAAAGAAGTTCTACGGCGCGCCTTGCGAGGCGCTCGATTTCAAGAAAGATCCGGAAGCCGCGCGAACGCACATCAACAAATGGGTTGCCGAACAAACCCGTGATCGAATTCGCGATCTGATTCCGCAGGGAGGAATCCAGGCGATAACCCGCATGGTTCTTGCAAACGCAATTTATTTCAAAGCGCCTTGGGGAACCGAATTCAAAGAGGCATTGACCAAACCAAAACCATTTCACGTCCACGGCGGTGCGCCGGTAAACGTGCCGACGATGGAACAACGAAAAACTTTTGGTTATGCGAAACAGGAAGGCTTTGTGGCGGTGACGATCCCCTACTCCGGGAGCGATCTGCAATTCGTTATTCTCCTGCCCGATGATGTCAATTCATTCGCCAATCTCGAATACAGACTCAGTCACGAAATTTTGGCGGGATGCACCGGGCTGCCCGCAGAGGAGGTCGATCTTGAGCTGCCGAAATTCAAGTTCGAGCCGCCAACGATCGCGCTGGCGGACAATTTGAAAGAGCTCGGAATGCAAATGTCTTTTGATGTTCCTCAGGGCAGCGCCAACTTCGACCGAATGTCACCGCGCAAGGCGGACAAATACCTGGCGATTTCGAACGTGTTTCACAAAACATTCATTGCGGTGGATGAAAAAGGAACCGAAGCCGCCGCGGCCACGGCCGTTGTCATGCGCGAGGTTTCAGCGCGATTCGAAAAACCGAAAGAACCGATCCACGTCAAAGTCGATCGCCCGTTCTTTTACGCAATCCAGCACGTGCCGAGCGGCGCGTGTTTGTTCGTCGGCCGCGTCACCGATCCACGGTGAATTGTAGCGGCGGTCTATGACCGCCGAATTCAAAATTCAACGGCGCTCATAGAGCGCCGCTACAACAACGCCTCGTAACTTAATTCGCCGTTCACGATTTTCGCCGCGGACGTGAACGGATGCGGCTCAATTTTGTTGTGATCGAGAATGTGCAGCACTTCGACGCCGCGCGCTTTCAAATAATCCGAGATCAAGGATCGATGGCAACGCCACCAGACCGCTTCCGCACACATGATCGCTGTCGCTCCGGACGTTTGAGCGAGGTCGGCCAGCCGCTCGATGCCTTTTCGAAAATCTTCCGTTTCCATGTAATCGGCGTAACCGCGAAACGATTCATTGCGCCACGCCGTATTTTTTGAGTCAGGGCTGGTTTTGCGCCGTCCGCCCAGTTCCGGGAAGTGTTCGTAACCAATGCCGGCATCGGCCAGCGATTTCGCCAGCGCTTCGCGCCCGAATTGCGGATGGCGCCTCGAACCGGGAAACATCCGCACATCGGCCACCAGCACGGATTCCGGTTTCTTTCAGCAGCGAAATGAAATCATCAATCTGGCGGGTCGAATGTCCGATTGTCCAAATCTTCGGCAGCTGTTCTGAAATCATCATTTTGTGAACAACATGTGTGAATCGGTGAATAAGGTTTTTTGGATTTGTATCGTAATCGTTCGCGATTTTTTCTAAAAAAAATCTCCAACACTCGGAGGTGAATCGATGCGATTAAGAAAAGCGCGGGTAAGAAAGTATCGTAGTATTCGCGATACAGGTTTTTTCGATATTGAGCCTGGTAAGACCATTTTGGTCGGGCCTAACGAAGCGGGGAAAAGCGCCTTGCTCGAAGCATTGCAGCGGCTCAATCCGCCCTCTGCGATGCGCAACTTCGATGCCCTCCGCGATTATCCGCGCGCCGAGTTCGATGACATCCTCGCAGGAAAAGTCCGTCTCGAAGAGACCACGATTGTCGAGGGCCATTTCGATCTCGACGCAGCCGACAAGGAACTGATTCCGGCGGAGTTCCGCGACTGTCGCTACATTTACGGGCGGCGGGTGGACAACACAGCGTGGCATTCACTCGATGGCGGACCCGTGGCGGTGAAATTCGGCGACCTTAAAAAAGATTTACTCCGCTTAATCGAGCATATCGACTCGCGTGCGCCACGCAATCCGGATGGATTTCCAGCCGGCCCAACCCCGAGCGCGCGGTTCGCGGAGATCACGCAAAACTGGGCAGACACGTGATGAAATCAAGAGCGATCGCGCGACGGCGATGAAGCGTTGGCTGGATAAAGTTTTTCCACTTGTCGAAGAAGACAACGAAATCGAAGAGAAGCGCTACGATCAGATCATGTCGGCGGTCACGCTGGACGATCGGCGGTTCAGCGCGTTGAGGGCATTGCACCAGCGGCTGCCGGTTTTCGTTCGGTTTCGCGATTATTTTCGGGTGAAGCCAATGATTCATCTCGAGCATCTCGCTCAACGCCTTGAAACAAATGTTCATGGATGGCGAGGACCACGACTACGGCAACCAGTGTCTGTTGCGCCTCCTGGGATTCACCGCGCGAGAGTTGTCGAATCTTGGAAAAGCGACCGAGCCGAAGCCGGGCGATGCCGAAGGCTGGCGGTATTATCGCGATCAGCTCGACCGCCGCGCTTATCAGCTCAATTCCGCAAGTCGACGACTGACTGAAGAGTTGCGCAGCATCTGGAAACCGGACGCAAAGCGCGCGGAGGCGGAACGGTTGCGCATCCTGGCCGATGGCCAATATCTAAAAGTAGTCGTGGAAGACGATCTCGGAATCGAGATCGAGCTCGACCAACGATCGGACGGCTTCCAATGGCTTTGTTCGTTCTTCGTGGTTTTCTTTGCCGAATCGGCGGACAAACATCGAAACGCGATTCTGCTTCTCGATGAGCCGGGGCTGAGCCTGCACGGACTGAAGCAACAGGAATTTAGATCGACGATTTCGCGTCTGGCCGAATCCAACCAGTTGCTCTACACCACCCACTCGCCGTTTTTGGTTGGTCCGGACGAATTGGATCGGGTGCGCGTCGTTGAAATGACGGATCGCACCGTCGGCACAAAGGTGCGCACGAACGCCACCGCTGAGGATCCGGCTGCGTTGCTGCCGCTTCAGGAATCGCTCGGTTACGATCTCGCTCAGAGTTTGTTTTCGCAGCCGCGCAATCTCCTGCTCGAAAGCCTCACCGATTTTTGGTACATCGACGCGGTCGCTCAACTGCTGCGGGAAGGTGGTGTCGCCGATCTCAATCAACGCATCGAACTGATGCCAACAAACGGCGCGGCCAAGGTCGCTTACTTCGCCACCATTCTTCACGCGAAAAAATTGAAGGTGGCGGCGCTGCTCGATTCCGACACGAATGGCGATCGCGCGACGAGCCAGGATGATCTGGTGCGTGCGCTGGGTCACAAAGGAATCCTCCGAAGCAAGGACGCGCGTAACGGCGTGAAATCTCCGCACGTGGAGGATTTATTGCGCGAAACACTTCTGCGGGTCGGAAAGAATCGTTTCGGCTGGGACATCGCGACCGCCGCGGCCGACGCGACCCGACCTCTCGATTGTTGAAGTCTTCGCCAAGGAAATCGGCGACGATTTTTCACAATTCCGACTGGCCAAGGCATTTCTGCGCTGGGCCAAAGATCATAGCGCCTCGGATCTGTCGGAAGAGGAGCTGACCGGCTGGAAACGACTGATCGAGAAGATCAACGTCACCCTCAAATAGCGAAGAGATCACTGACCAGGACAGGACTACCGCGCGTGCCGGCAACTCCCGGACGATTGGCGCGTTTTGATTTTAGAACGTTCGGGCATAACGTTCCTGTCTGAACCAAACAAAATGGAAATGAAAAAATCGTTGCTGTTAGCAATCGTTGGCATCGCTACAATTGGACTCGTGCAAGGCGCAGACACTCCACCTCAAACGCAAACTCAACCGGCGGCTGGAACCGCAGCGCCGGATTTCAGCCTGGCCACGAGCGACGGATCGCAGGTCAGCCTCAAAGATTTCAAAGGTAAATGGGTCGTCCTCTATTTTTATCCAAAGGACATGACCAGCGGTTGCACCATCGAAGCGCAGAATTTTCAACGCGATCTTACTCAGTACGACAAAACCGGCGCGGTGATTCTCGGAGTCAGTGTGGACAACACGGATTCACACAAACAGTTTTGTGCGAAGGAAGGTCTGACTTTCAAACTACTGGCCGATCCGGGCGGAAAAGTTTCAGCGCAGTACAGGATCGACTATGGATTACAAAGGCGCGACCATGGCGGCGCGGAACACGTTTCTGATTAATCCTGAAGGAAAAATCGCGAAAGTTTACACCGGCGTGAAACCAGTCGAGCACAGCGAGCAGGTCTTGAAAGATCTGGCGG
>CAWCZE010000011.1:0-40209 GCA_963800015.1 uncultured Verrucomicrobiae bacterium
GGACGGTTGCGAACGCGTTCCCACTTGCACAAACCGAATTCATCGCGTGCAATAGTCTGCGATGCGATTTGAGAATCAAAATGCGATCGTTACCGGTGCGGGGCGGGGATCGGCCAGGCGATCGCGCTGCGGCTTGCCGCCGAAGGCGCACGGGTTGCCTGCGTCAGCAGGACCGAACAAAATGCAAAGCGGATCGCTGACGAAATAAATTTGGTTCGCCAGTGCGGCCCTGACAGTCCCAATTCGGCAAAATATTACGCCGTCGACGTTGCGGATCATGCTGCGGTCCAAAAAGTCGGCGCCCAAATCCTGCAAGACTTCACCAAGATCGACATCCTGGTAAACAATGCCGGCGTCACCCGTGATGGTCTTGCCATGCGGATGTCGGTTGAAGATTGGGATGCCGTTATCAACACAAACTTGCGCGGCGCATTCAATTTCACGCAATCGATCATTCGGGGCATGATCAAACAACGCAGCGGCCGGATCATAAACATTACGTCTGTAATCGGATTAATCGGTAATGCCGGCCAAACAAATTACGCGGCGAGCAAGGCCGGTCTGATCGGCTTTACCAAATCGTTAGCGCGCGAGCTGGCCAGTCGAAGCATTACCGTCAACGCGATCGCTCCGGGATTTATTACCACCGACATGACCGCGGGGCTTTCCGACGAAATCAAAAAGACAATTCAGTCACAAATTCCGCTTGGGAAAACCGGCACATCGGAAGATGTCGCGAACGCGGTTGCATTTTTGGCCTCGGCCGAAGCGAGTTACATCACCGGCCAGGTGTTATGCGTTGATGGCGGAATGGTGATGCAGTGATGTTGTAGCGGCGGTCTCCGACCGCCGATCTACTAACAACGGCGATCAGAGATCGCCGCTACAGTTCCGGCGGACTCGTAATCCGCGCGAGCAGTTGATCGAATCGCGGATCGTTTCGTAATCCATCCCACTCGGGGTGCAACTTCAACAATCCGTAACTGAGATTGTTGGGAACACGAACGATGATTGTGAGCTGCTCGAATGCACGATCTGATTCACCGCTCCAGGCATAAATCAACGCAAGGTTCGTAGTTAACTCCGCGCCATCCACCGCGTCCTGGTCCAACGGCGCGAGCTCGCATGCCCGTTCTCCTTCGCGAATCGCCTCCTGTTTTCGTCCAAGCGCCGCGTCGATCAATCCAAGAATGCCGAGGCCGGCGGCATAGTTCGGTTGGTCCCGCGCAATCTTCTCCTGTTCCACGCGGGCACGAGTGAAGGCCGATTTCGCGCGCGCTTCATCTCCAAAGCATCGCGCGACCAATCCCTCGGCAAACTCGGGCGGGGTTCGAAAAAAGAAAATTAACTCGCCGCTCGTAATTGAATTGAGCGCACGGTCGGCAGCGACTCGATCACGATCGCAGAGTGTTTGATCAAGAAGCCCGGCCGGAAATTCATCGGCCGCTTTCGCGTCCTGCTGCAGGAGTTTTGTAATTGTTTCGCGCAGAGGTCCAGTGTCCCCATGCGCATCGAGAGCAATCCGGGCCCGAGCGACCGGCATACTCTTGTCGCCCGGCGCGATCGCCAGCGCACGATCGTAAATTCGTTGCTCGTCGGCGTACCTCCGAAGCGCGTGATAACTTGCCGCCAGCTGCTGCAATCGAAACAGATTTCCGGGATCGACTGCTACGGCGCGCTCGAGTTCCGGAGTGGATTGTTTCCAATGTCCTTGCCGTCGATCGATTGAGCCGGACAAGCTGAGAATGTCGGCGTCATTCGGAAAACTCCGTTGAGCGAGACGAAGTTCGGCACGCGCCCGCTCATAGTCGTGCAATCCCTGGTAGTAATACCAACCAAAAGCAAAGTGCAGCTCATCCGAGTCGGGCTGAATTCCCTGAGCTTTTCGCAACGCGGCATCAGCCAGGGCCAGCCGTTCCGGCGTGCGATCCAGCTCGAGCCAATACAAGGTAACGTGCGCCTCGCTGGCGCGACAGTAAGCTAGCAGAAACTTCGGATCCCGCGCCACGGCCTTGTCAAACAGCTCGAGCGCTTCCGTCAATTTTTCTTTGCCATGGCTATAATCCGCCAGAACCGCGGACAATAATTGGTT
This sequence comes from uncultured Verrucomicrobiae bacterium, assembly GCA_963800015.1. GTDB lineage: Bacteria > Verrucomicrobiota > Verrucomicrobiia > Chthoniobacterales > UBA10450 > AV40. The sequence continues at coordinate 2,093 of CAWCZE010000011.1, forward strand.
CCCGCGCAGATAAAGATCATGCGCCGCGGCATCTTGCGTTGCCGGGCGACTGATCGCCGCTTTCTCAGCCGGAGAAACCTGGACACGAAGCTGATCGGCGATCATCTGGGCGATACGAGTTTGAATTCCAAAAACATCCCCAAGGTCGCCATCAAAATGTTCGGCCCACAGGTGTGCGTCATTGCGGGCGTCAATCAACTGAGCGGTGACGCGAACCGTGTTCGCAGCGCGTTGAACGCTTCCTTCAAGAACGAAGACAACGCCAAGCGCCTGCGCGATTTCGCGAATGTTTCGCGAAACGCCGGTTCGATATTGCTGGACGCTGGTGCGACTGATCACTTTCAAGTCCGCGATTTTTGCCAGGTCGGTCAGGATTTCGTCCTGCATGCCATCTGCAAAGAAGGCGTTCTCGTTATCTGCGCTAAGATTTGCGAAAGGAAGAACGGCAATACTCTTTTCGGCCGGTGGTGGGTTTTGATTGCGGCCGCCGATGCGCGCGGCGGGATGATAAAAAAGCAGAAATCCAAGTGCGACCGCGATCGCCGGCAGCAAAGCCGTCAAAGCGAGAACGAAACGATGCCTTTGCGACGCGCTAATTCGGCCTCCGGCTACCGGTGAACGTTCCTGTTTCCAGCCGACCAGAAGCGCGACAAGAAAACCCAGAAAAATCGCGCTGATGAGTGCTTTCATGATCCACCGCGGCGCGTCCAAAGCAGAAAGGACAAGTGACGACACTTGCAGCGTAAGCCAGGCGGCGACGGCATATCCGACAGCGGTTCGATACAGGTATCGATCCTTGAATTCCTTTAGCGAAAACGGCATCGGGGAGTTTCAGCCGAGGTTTAATTGCTGCCCGTTAGTCGCGCAAGCCAGATTGCGAGGACGGATTTGGAAAATACTCGGCGACGCGTCGCCGCTGTAATCAGGCGGCGGCTTCGGCGCGTTCGGTTTGTTGGACAGCATTTGACGTCGCAAAACCGAACCGCTGGCAGTATTCGGCAAATCCGTTGGTTCCCTGCAATTGAAAGTACGCGGCGTTGTAGCGATGAGTGGCGGCGGTTCGCGAATTTTGTTCCGCCAGAGTCACCCGCATTTTTTGTTCGGTTTCAGGCTGCAATTTCCAGCCGAAATATTCGTAAACGTGTCGAGCAGCCGCAATCGGATCGCCCCGCAGCTGATTATAATAAAGATCGCAAACTCGATCCGCCGGCAATTTGTCGCGTACTGTCAAAAAAGTTTTTACGGCGTCAGACCAATACACCATTGCGTCTCGCCCCACTTCAGCGGGATCCACCGAATCGCTGAAAACGCGCCGCAGAATCGTCACCAGACTTGAGACCGATGCGACTGCGTCAATTGGGTCGCGGTGTAGCTGCACGAATTTCGCGTCGGGGTAGATTGATAACAGGGCAGGAGCGAAAAACATGTGGGCCGGCGCTTTCAAAATCCACCGCTCAGCTGAATGCCGGAACTGCAAGTGTTGCAGGAATCGGCGATGAAATTCGTACCCTGGACGAAGATCCTGACGAAAAAACCACGCTCGATACGACGGAATATTGTACATCGTGTCGAACTGATCGCTCAGGAACGACGGACTGATCAGCGAAACGCATTCCTGAGGAAGTTCCGCTCCCGTTGCATGCACGGTTTCAAACGTGGGCGCGAGCCAGCGCAACATCGCCAGATCGCGGTTCGCGCTGCGAATTCGCCGTTCGCGGTCAAGTGCGTCCGGCGGCGAAGGGGACATGATTTCCCAAGTCAATGGAACCCGGTGCGCCGGATCAGCCGCCAACAAAGTGTGAAGAAGCGTCGTGCCGCTGCGGGGAAGTCCGACAATGAAAACCGGTTCGCGGATTTCCTGTCTGGCGATTTCGGGGCAGAGGTTTCGATCCCGAACCAGACGCAAACGGTTGGACAAAATTCGCACGACATCGTTTTTGAGCGCCAGCTTTCCGATAACGTTCAGCCGCGCCTCGTCTTCGCACGATTCCAAAAGGCGCGACAAGGGCTCGAAAAAATCAGGCGGGCCAAAATCTTCCAGCTTCGATTCGCGCTTGGCTTTCTCGATCAGCCGCGGTGCGATCAACCTTTTCGATCTCACGCCGGCTTTCCGAAGCGCGGCGCCACCCTTGTTCAGCATGCGGACGACCAATGGCGCGTTGGTCTCGTCGATTGTCATACGGGTAGCCATTCTCTCGACATGTTGTTTGCGGACGCGGCAAAGGCAAGCGCAACTGTGGTTGCGCCCGGTGCGCCATCATTCGATCATTCCAGATGGCAACAGAGAAAGCGATGTTTGGGGCGGGATGTTTCTGGGGCGTCGAGGAGACTTTCCGGAAGTTGAAAGGCGTGATTTCGACTGCAGTCGGTTACGCGGGCGGGACCAAAGATAATCCCAGCTACGAGGACGTTTGCAGTGACGAAACCGGCCACGCCGAAGTGGTGCAGCTGGAATTTGATCCTTCACAAATCGGTTACGATCAGCTTCTCGACGTTTTCTGGACAAGTCACAATCCAACCACAATGAATCGCCAGGGCCCGGACGTTGGAACGCAATATCGCTCCGCGATCTTTTATTATTCGCCTGAACAACGGGCGGCTGCCGAAGCTTCCAAACAAAAATTGTCAGACGGCCGCAAATTCGATCGGCCGATCGTCACCCAGATCGAGCCGGCGCCGAAATTCTGGAGGGCGGAGGAATACCATCAACGTTATCTGGAAAAGCGCGGCCAGTCTCACTGTGCCATCTAAAAAAAGTAGGAGGGGCCGCAGTGCCACGATACCAAACGAAATGTCGCGGCGCTGAGGCAGCTTCCACATTGACTTAATCAGCGTCGAGATCATCCGCACAAAAAATTTTGCGACTGACGCGGCCAATTTCATCCTCGCCCTCGCCCACAAGGCGCTGTCGGAACGTAACGAATTTCGGATCGCGCTGTCGGGTGGAAATACCCCGCGCCCCGTGTATTCAGAATTCGCTCGGATTGGCATCGACCTGCCATGGGACCGCGCTCTATAACCTTCGGCGACGAACGCTGCGTTCCACCGGACGATGAGCAGAGTAATTTCCGAATGGCGCGCGAAACTCTACTTCTTCCCGCGAGCGTTCCGGAGAAATCCATCCTGCGGATGCGGGGCGAGATCGATCCGCAACTCGCGGCGCAAGAATACCAGGACGATCTCGACATTTTGGCGACGCAGCGCGGCGAACAAATTTATCGGCACGATCTGATCCTGCTCGGACTGGGGGACGACGGTCATACGGCGTCATTATTTCCTGAGACTGCGGCTTTGAACGAAGCCAGCCGACGCGTTGTTGCCAATTTCGTGCCAAAACTCAATACGTGGCGACTGACCTTCACTTTGCCGCTGATCAATCACGCGCGGCACGTGTGTTTTTTGGTGAACGCGACCAAGAACCCGGAGTTGATCGACCAGGTACTAAATGGCGATTCGAAATTTCCAGCCTCACGCGTAAATCCAACTGCCGGAAACTTAACTTGGATTCTGGGTGAGTAAGCTTCGTCGTCTCAACGACTCAACTCCTCAACAACTCAACTTCTTGTCAGTATTGTTCGCCGGTATCCGGTGTCGGGGGAACAAGATCTTTGACCGCCCAGACATGCAGCATTACCGCACCCCAATACGGAATCAGCATCAAGATTCCCCAGCCGGCGGACGCAATCGCGGCCAGGATGGCGAAGAAGATCGCCGTCGGAGTGATGAGAAACAGGATGAACGCCCCCATCACGCGGTGACCTTTATAAATATGACCCAGGCCGGGAATGATGCTGAGCAAAATCGCCATGGCATCACTCGCTTTCGGCTCAGCCGGTTTCGTTGCCTCAAGAGTCCAATCGCAGTTCGTGCAGGAAGTCGCATTTTTGGGCAAAGTAGTGCCGCAATAGGGGCACTGCTTTGTGTCCCAGCTCACTTCCTCGGTTTGGGTCGGGGCGTCGGTGTATTCCATCTGAAAATTATCGCGCATTAAACCTCATCCAGACGCCGTTGTTTGGTCAAGCTTGGAAGTGAATCCAACTTGTAGTGAAGACAATTGTTGGATACCTGCGGTGGTCGACTTCGCTAAAATTTGCGATTTCAGTCAATCCGGAGCGCGGATCCGAAATCGGCGTAGTGCTTGGCGGACTTGGCTTTAAGTTCAACCTTAACGCGGGCAGGAGGTTTTGCGCAAACATCGCGTGCGGATCTGGCTTGCAAACGATTTAACGCGCAAAAAAGTGAAAGTTTTTGGCGAAAAAAGTGATCAATCCGCGGTTGTCCCGCGTCTAATTTAAGGAGGGAAGAATATGAAAACATCATTATTACTAGGGACAATTGCGGCCATGGCTTTGATCACTACAGGTCAAGCTCAGACGGTCGGACAAGGAAGTGTCAGCCGCCCGGTTACGGTCAGACATTCAACAGCAGAACGCGTAACGGTTGCGCCATCGGCCAATCGAAGCGTCGCGAGAACATACAACAGGGGCGGCAGTTATTATCGTGGCGGTCGCTACTATGGCGGCTACTACAACCGCGGCCCCGTCGTCTCGGTCGGCGTAGGCGGAGTCTACGATTATCCAGGGTATTACGGCTATGGATACCCGTACGCTTACGATTACGGATATGGTTATCCGTATGCGTACAACTACGGCTATACGTATCCGTCGAATTATTATGACGAGTACCCAGCCACATCGACGACTACGACCTACACCACGTCCCGATACGGCGATCTTGCTTACGACGACAATATCGTCGTAGCGGTTCAAGAACGCCTCAAACGAGCCGGATATTATCTCGGCGCGATTGACGGTGTAGCGGGACCAGAGACACGCTCTGCAATCGCCCGGTGGGAAGGAAACCACGGGATGTATGCGGATGGTCTGATCGACCAAAAAACGCTGCATGCTCTCGGAATCAGCGTTTAGCGATTCGTAACCGGCAGAATATAACTCAACTAAGTGGGGCGACCTCGAGTCGCCCCTTTTTTTAAGCCTTTCGTTTGATTGAAGGCTCGCTTTAAAGGTCGGCATCTTTAGGAACGCCGCTACAATCGGTCGATGCCAGACCTCGCGGAGATCATTGATTACACAAACGATTACCTTCGCGTTGAGGAGATTGAAGACTGGCCGAGCGCACTCAACGGTCTGCAAGTAGAGAATTCCGGCAAGGTCTCGAAGATTGGTGCGGCGGTGGATGTGTCCACGCGCGTCCTCACTGCTGCGGCAAAAAAGAAGATCGATCTTTTAATCGTCCATCACGGTTTGTTCTGGTCCGGATTGAAAACCGTCACGGGTTCGTTACGCCGGCAGCTGAAAATCGCTTTCGACAATGATGTCGCACTCTACAGCGCGCATTTGCCATTGGATGTGCATCCGAAAGTTGGCAACAACGCTCAACTCGCCGCGGCATCGGGATTAAAATCGACAAAAAGGTTTTTGCCAGAGAAAGGCGAACTGGTTGGGCTGAAGGCGAAAACGTCGATGTCCCGCGACGTGCTAATTCGCAAACTGAAAAGTGTTCTGCGCAGTCCGGTGAAAAGTTTCAACTTCGGCCCGAAACAATCTCGGCGAATCGGCATTGTCACTGGCGCCGCTGGTTCGGAGATTTATCGCGTTGCAGAAGCCAACGTCGACACCTTCATCACCGGCGAGGCACCTCACTGGGCTGCTGTCGCCGCGGAAGAATTGGAAATGAATCTCATTCTTGGCGGGCATTACGCGACCGAAACCTTCGGCGTCAAAGCGCTGGCCGCTCACTTGTCTCAGAAGTTTGGCATGCCGTGGGAATTTCTGAGTTGTCCAACCGGTTTGTAGCAGTCAATCATCTCCGGGAAATGGATGACTTCCTGGGCTACGGGATCCTCGCGCTTGCCGGGATAGTGATGGCAATCATAGCCCTCTCGAAGCTTGCTCATCTTAGCGCAGGGATCGAAGAGCTGAAACGACGCCTATCGAAGTTGGAAGGTCGCGACGAGATTCCGGCTCCGCAACCTATCGCGACAAAATCTGCCAGTCCGCCGCCGCTGCCGGGTTACGTGACCAAACCGCAAACGGCTGCACCGCCCGCGGCAACTCAAGCAGCGGCAATTCCGGTCCAGCCACATCACACATTCAATTGGGAATCCATTCTCGGAGTAAAACTTTTCGCCTGGATCGGCGGCTTCGCTCTTTTCCTCGGCGTCGTTTTTTTAGTGAAGTACGCGTTCGACAACAATTGGATCACGCCAACGATGCGAATTGTCGCGGGCGCGATCATTGGCGTCGCGTTAATCGCGGTCAGTCTGTTGCCGAAGGTGCGGCGTTATTCTGTTCCCGCACAGAGCGTTTGCGCAGCCGGCATCTTGATTTTGTACGCCGACATTTATACAGCGCAGGCGTTTTACCATTTGATTTCGCTGACTGCGACGACCGCGCTGATGTGGATTGTCACGGCAATTGCGCTGGGATTGGCCTACTCTCTGGCGGCGCAAAGTGTAGCCTGGCTTGCGATTGCCGGAGGATTCGTCACTCCTTTCTTGCTCGACACCAGTTACACAAATCCAGTTTTGTTTGTGACCTACATCGGCGTTCTCGATTGCGGCGTTGCGGCAATTGCCCGCCTCAAGCGCTGGACTTATCTGCTTTCCGTCGCCGCATTCCTGTCGGTGCTGTTGCTGGCGGCGCGGGCATCCGGCGCTTTTAGCCCATGGTCTGAGCCGACTGGATCACACCTTCTTTATTTGGTTATCGAGGGGCTCTTTCTTTGCCTGTGCGTCGCTGTCACATGGCAGAAAGAACTTGATAACTGGACCGTTGTCGCAATGGGCATTGCCGGTCTCGGGGCATTGATTGGCATCACCGCGGCGCGCATTTTTCATCCAATTGACTTGATGCTGTGGTTGCTCCTTGGCAATGCCGGCATCATCGCTTTCTTCAGCGCGACCCGCCGATTCGTAAAAACAGAAGTGGCGCTGGCAGCGATCACGGTACTGGCGTTCCTCGGGACGTGTTTTGTTGAGTGGTTGTGGTGCAACGATGTCCTGAACTCATGGGGAAACACTCACGGCCTACTTCTCAACCTCGATCGCGATGCGGCGGAGATCCACGCGCACATCGCGCTGATTATTTTTCGGCACGTTGCGATTTTCCTCCTCTACGCCGCCGTTCCGTATCTGGTCGGAACAAAACGGGTGTGGCCGTGGATGCTCGCGGCCGTCGCGGCTCCGATTCATTTCGCATTTGTCTACGCTTATCTCGAATCGCCCGCGCAATTGCTTTCTCACGAACTGTTTTGGTTAGTGCCGTTGCTTTTTGCTGTGCCTGCCGCAATCGGCGTTTGGTATCTCGTCAAAAAAGAACACGTCGAGCTCGCATCAGGGGATACTCGACTCGCCACCCAAGCTGCCGCGGTCCTGGCGCTGATAAGCTTCGTTTTTCCCGTTCAATTTCAGTCGCGAATGGATCACGCTCGGTTGGGCAATTGAGGGATTGTTGCTGATTTTACTTTTTCACCGGATCCCAAACCGGCGATTGCGCGCCGTCGCTCTGATTGTTTTCAGTGCGGCGTTCGTGCGATTGGCGGTCAATCCGGCAGTGTTGGAATATCATCCGCGAACGCACGTCCCGATTTGGAACTGGTACCTTTACGCTTACGGCATCGCGGCGATCTGCTTTTTTCTTGGAGCGCATTGGTTTGGCCAGCCGCGCGAAAGACAATACGAACGGCACGGGCCTGCGTTCCTCTACTCATTGAGCGGAATCTGCCTGTTTCTGCTGATGAACATTGAGATCGCCGATTATTTCTCAGTTGGACCGACCTTAACGTTCTCGTTCAGCGGCAATTTTGCGCGTGACATGACTTACACCATCGCGTGGTCGCTGTTCGCCTTCGGTTTGCTCGTTCTTGGGATCGTGAGAAAAGTTCGCGCGCCGCGACTGGTTGCCATCGGCCTCTTGCTGTTCGCGTTTGCAAAACTCTTTCTGCACGATCTCGACAGCCTGGAGCAGCTGTATCGGATCGCCGCCTTCATCGCGGTGGCGATAATCGCGATTGTTGCTTCGTTCGTTTATCAGCGATTTCTGTTGCCTCGAACCAACGGGTGATCGCGCCACAGCGAACGCATCTTCGCCTCCTCGATAGGTAGCGGCGACTGACCTCGTCGCCATTCTGATGCCGCGTTCCCATAGTCTCGACCGCGTTGATGCCGATGTGGCGGCTCGGTGAGCCGCCGCTACCTGCTCATGAAGTCGCACTTTTTTCTTTCGTTAATCCGCGAACGTTGTTCTTTGTTCGCCGATGGCTGAGCCAAACCGCAGCGAGTAAGCACCCGCGCAACCGGGATTGTCGGCGTTGCAGTTCTTTGTTCACGACTTCTCGGATTAATTCGCGAACAGGTTTTCGCCGGACTTTTCGGCGCGGGCAGAAATCTCGACGCGTTTTTGATCGCGTTCCGGGTTCCGAATCTTTTGCGCGACTTGTTTGCCGAAGGCGCGCTTTCAACCGCGTTTATCACGACGTTTTCCAAAAGAATCGCGACTGAAGGTGACGAATCGGCCTGGCGACTCGGCAACAAAGTCGCAACCCTGACCGCCGTTTTCATGAGCGTGATCACGCTCGCTCGGGATCATTTTTGCCCCGCAAATCATTTATGTGATGACCGGCTTCGGCGGCTGGTCGCCGGAAAAAACTGCGACTCACGATCCTGCTCACGCGGATCATGTGGCCATTCATCCTTCTCGTGTCGCTGGCGGCGCTGGTGATGGGAATGCTGAACGCGAAGAATGTTTTCGGCGCCGCCCGCGATGGCGTCGAGCTATTTCAACTTGGGCTCGATCATCGGCGGCGTCGTCCTCGGCTACTGGCTCGATCCGCATTTCGGCACGCGTTCGCTGATTGGATTGGCGATCGGCACGTTATCGGCGGACTTTGGCAATTGATGGCGCAGTTTCCTTCGCTGCGACGTGTGGGTTACAAGTACCATCCGGATTTCCAATGGCGCGACCCGGGTGTGCGGACGGTGCTCACGTTGATGGGGCCGGCCGTTATCGCCGCGAGTGCAGTGCAGGTCAATGTGCTCGTCAACAGTGCCTTTGCCGCCCGGGTGACCGACGCGGCCGGCCACGTCATCGATGGACCGGTCAGCTGGTTGAATATTGCGTTTCGTTTAATGCAGCTGCCGCTCGGAATTTTCGGTGTGGCAGTTGGGACAGTAACGCTGCCACTTGTTTCCCGAGCGGCTGCGCTCGGCGACACGGCTGGCTTTCGTTCTGCCTTGGCCCATGCCATTCGACTTGTGACTTTGCTCACGCTTCCGGCAGCCGTCGGCTTGATCCTGCTGGCCGAGCCAATCATCAGCGTGATTTATCAACATGGCCGATTCACCGCTGAAGCCACTCATCAAACTGCAGGCGCGCTGCAATTTTACGCGATCGGACTGGTTGCCTATTCGGCGGTCAAAGTTCTGGCGCCGGCATTCTATGCGATCGACCGCCGATATTTGCCGATGATGGTCAGCATTTTTTCGATCGTCGATGAATTTCCTCCTTAACTGGTTTTTCATGTTCAAGGTTGGGCTCGGGCATCGTGGTCTGGCCCTGGCGGTCAGTCTCGTCGCGATCATTAATTTCCTGCTTCTATATATAATGATGCAAAAGCATGCCGGTTCGCTCGAGACCGGCGCACTTCTAGGTTTGCTCGGAAGACTCGCAATCCCGCTGGCGTTGCTGGCCGGAATTTGCTGGCTGTCCCTCCAAACCATGTTTTATCCGGGCGCGCATTTGCCGGGTTGGCAAAAAATCTTTGGCGTGTTGTTGGTGATCGCAGTTGCGGCCGTTGTATTTTTTGCGAGCGCGTTCTTGTTTCGAGTCGATGAAGTGCGCGATGTCGTCGATTTGGTGCGGCGAAAGTTACGCGCGCAAACAGTTGTAGGCGTCTGTGTCAAGACGCCGGCCGTTTACGCAATCACTTCGATGGCGGCTCGGCTGAGACGCCGCTACAACTGCCGCTATCTTAGCGCTTGATCGAGATCCTCGATCAGATCGTCGGCGTTTTCGAGACCGATCGACAGCCGGAGCAAACCTTCCGGCGAAGTTGTTCCCGGTCCTTCAATGGATGCGCGGTGCTCGATCAAACTTTCCACGCCGCCCAGGCTGGTCGCGCGGGTGAAGATTTTCGTGTTGTTGCTGACCTTCATCGCGGCATCGCGGCCGCCTTTCACTTCGAACGAAAGCATTCCGCCAAACATCGACATCTGCTTTTTGGCAACGTCGTGACCGGGATGTTTGGCGAGTCCTGGATAATGGACGTTTTCGACTTTGGAATTTTGCGAAAGAAACTCCGCGACTCGGGCGGCGTTTTCCGAATGCGCACGCATTCGCCACGGCAAGGTTCGCATTCCGCGCAAAATCAACCAGCAATCAAAAGGTGAGGGGACAGCGCCGCCTTCATATTGAATCCCGCGAATCTGTTGGAATAAATCGTTTTCTTTTTTCGCGACGACGATCCCGCCGAGAACATCGCAATGGCCGCCGAAATATTTGGTCGTCGAATGCAAAATGAAATCGGCGCCGAGATCGAACGGTCGCTGAAGTATCGGCGCCCAGGTGTTGTCGCAAACGCAAAGCGCGCCGGCATCGTGCAGAATTTCCGACGCCGCAGCGAGATCGACAATTTTCAGCAGCGGATTGGAAGGCGTTTCCATCCAGGCCAGCTTCGTATTCGGTCGCAATGCCTTTTTGATTGCTGCGAGGTCGCTCATGTCGACGAAATCGGCCTGCAAACCCCAGCGACCGAAAATTTCGCGAAGCAACCGAGTCGTGCCGTAATAGGCATCAACGTGCGCGAGAATGTGATCGGCGGGTGTGAGCGCCTGAAAAATCGCCCCGGCGGCACCGGTTCCCGAACCAAATGCAGCGGCGCCGACTCCGCCTTCCAGCGCGCTAATGCCTTCTTCCAATGCCTGCCGATTGGGATTGTTGTTGCGCGTGTACATGAAGCCGCGCGAGTAAGTTCCTTCCACGTCGCGTTCGAACGTGGTGGAGAGATGAATTGGCGGCGAAACAGCGCCGGTTGCGGAGTCGATCCGATGCCCGGCATGCACGGCGAGAGTTTCGATTTTCATTCTGCTCGAGACGTTACGAGTTCGCGCGGGATTGTCGATGCTGTTGCCTAACTGCGATTTTGCTTCCCCGTCTGAGTTTGTATGCCGGCCTTTTCGAGTTGACGCAGCGCATTTTCGAGGCAAATAGCATCTGCGTTTTCCTGCGAATGCTCTAACATTCGTTTCGCTCATGACGATTTACGACGACGAAGTTTTCAAAATGGCGTGCGACCAGTTTCAGGTCATCGCCGATTACCTCAGCATCGACAAGAACGACCGGGACCGGTTGATGTATCCGAAGCGCGCGGTCGCCGTGACTCTGCCGGTGCACATGGATGACGGCAGCACCAAGACGTTCCAAGGCTATCGCGTTCAACATCATCTGACTCTCGGCCCGACCAAGGGCGGAACGCGGTTTGCCCCGAACCTTTCAATGGGCGAAACCGCCGCTCTGGCGATGTGGATGAGCTGGAAATGCGCGCTGGCGAATCTCCCATACGGCGGAGCCAAAGGCGGCGTGACCTGCGACGTCGACCAAATTATCGCGAACTGAGCTCGAAGCAGTTTCGCGCCGTTACATGCAGGAAATGATTCCGTTCGTCGGTCCGCAAACCGACATCATGGGTCCGGACATGGGCACCAATGAACAAGTCATGGCCTGGTTCATGGACACCTACTCCGTCTATCACGGTTACGCCGTCAACGAAATCGTGACCGGCAAGCCGGTCGCGATCGGCGGAACCGAAGGCCGTCGCGAAGTCGACCGGTCGCGGCGTCGTTTATTTGATCGAGCGCGCGATGAACATGTTGAAGATGGATCCGGAAAAATGCACCGCGATCGTGCAGGGATTCGGAAACGTCGGCTCGGTGGCGGCGCTTTCGCTTGCGATACAAGAGCGGCGTCAAGGTCGTCGGAATCAGCGATGCCTACGCCGCGATTTACAATCCGAAGGGCATCGACGTCGAGGCAGCCGAACAGCACGTCTTGAAGAAAGGGAAGTCTGCGTGCGTTCCATGAGGCTGACCACGTCGATCCAAAGGAAATGTTGACTCATGCCGTGCGACGTCCTCGTGCCGTGCGCGGTCGATCGCGTGATCAACGGCGAGAACGCCGACAAAATTAAATGCCGCATTCTGGCCGAAGGCGCGAACGGTCCGACTACTCCCGAAGCCGATCTGCTTTTGGAGAAGCGTTGGGACGAAGTTTTTGTGATTCCCGATATTCTTGTGCAACGCCGGCGGCGTCATCGTTTCCTATTTCGAATGGGTCCAGGGGAAACAAGCGTTCATGTGGTCGGAAACGGAAGTGACGGACAAGCTGTTTCGCATTCTCGAGCATTCGTTTACCCAGGTGATCAAGCGGGCAAAGGCGCACAAGATTTCGCATCGCACCGCCGCCATGGCCATCGGCGTCGAACGAGTGATGAAGGCGAAGAAGATTCGCGGCCTGTTCCCGTAAAATTCGCGCATCTCGAATTGACGCCGGATAGATTTTTGCGCTGAATTGCCCACATGGCCGCTGCATCTCTGCGAGCATTGCTGACTCGGTCGATCGATTACGCGGGAATGTTTCCGCCGTGCAGTCTTGAACTGGAGCCGGCTCTCAAGAATCAGGGCGGAGTATGTGCGATCGGCCGATTCCTGGATGCTGTCGGCTTTCATTTTGCCGGTCGCGAAATTCGGCGCCGCCGGGGCACTACTTTCGCACTTTGACAAACAACACCCGCTCCGCGTATCCGCTTTGGGGCCCACAACCGAAAACGCGGCAACTTTTCAGGCTGAATTAAGCAACGTGGTCGAAGCGGTCCATTCTCTTCGGCAACAACACGGCGACCAAGTGTCGGTCGTTCAGCTGGAAATGTTTGTTCCGCAGGACGTCGACGCTGGAAAGCTTAATGAAACAGCAGCCGTGCTGAGCGATTTAAAAATCCAGGCGTTTTGGGAAACGCCGGTCGAATGGGCCGAACAAATGATCGTTTCACTCGCGCGAATGAAGCAACCTTCCTTCGGTTATAAGTTGCGAACCGGCGGAGTGACCGCCGACGCTTTTCCAAGCTCGGTTCAAATTGCCCGCGCGATTCTGGCTTCCACGAAACATCATGTCCCGATCAAATTCACGGCTGGACTTCATCATCCGGTCCGGCAGTTTCGGGACGAGGTAAAAACCGAAATGCACGGATTTCTCAACGTCCTTGGGGCGGGCGTTCTTTCGGCGGAACATCATTGGGACGAAGCCCAGACCGTCGACATGCTCGAAGACCAAACCGCGAAATCGTTTGAATTTCACGACACCGTGTTCGCCTGGCGCGATTGGGAAATCACGCTGGATCGGATCAAGGCGCGCCGAAAATTTGTCACTTCATTCGGCAGCTGCAGTTTCAATGAGCCGCGAGAAGATTTGCAGGGGCTCAAGTTTCTCTAATCACCACGAAGGACACGAAGATCACGAAGCTCTTGATAGGAAAAGAAATAACGCTTCGTGTCCTTCGTGATCTTCGTGGTTAAGTTATAATTATGGCTCTCCGTTCGTTTATCGAAGTCGCGCCGGATTCGCATTTTCCGCTGGAGAACTTGCCATTCGGCGTTTTCAAACCGCACGATGGCGCTGCCCGCGCGGGTGTTGCTCTCGGCGATTACGTTGTGGATCTCGCAGCCTTGGAAGCGGCCGGTCATTTCAAAGATTTAGGGAAACCAAAAACTATTCGAGCGCGATTCACTGAACGATTTTCTGGCGCTCGGTCGTCCGGCCTGGAAGAAAGTTCGCGAGATTTTGCAAAAACTTCTCGCCGCCGGCAATTCGGCGCTGCGGGACGACGCGAAACTTCGCGACCAAGTTTTTCATCGTCAATCCGACGTCGGCGATGCAATTGCCGGTGAAGATCGGGAACTACACGGATTTTTATTCGTCTTATCATCACGCGCACAACGTCGGGACGATGCTGCGCGGCGCCGAGAACGCGCTGATGCCAAATTGGAAATGGCTGCCGGTTGCGTATCACGGCCGCGCCAGCTCGGTGGTTGTAAGCGGATCGGAAGTGCGTCGGCCAAAAGGGCAGATCAAACCGCCGGATGCGCCATCACCGGTTTTCGGGCCGACAAAAAGTTTGGATTACGAACTGGAAATGGCGTTCCTGATCGGTCCCGGTAATTCGTTAGGCCAGCCGGTGCCGGTGGACCAGGCGGCCGATCACATTTTTGGTTTCGTTTTGATGAATGATTGGAGCGCGCGCGACATTCAAGCCTGGGAATACCAGCCGTTGGGCCCGTTCCTGGCCAAGAATTTTTGCACCAGCATTTCGCCGTGGGTCGTGACCATGGAGGCGCTCGAACCGTTCCGTAAACCGTTGCCGAAGCAGGATCCCGAGCCGCTGCCTTACTTGCGCGCGAAAAACGATTTCACTTTCGCGATTCAATTGGAAGCCGCCTTGCAAACGCCCAAACTAAAAGCGCCCCAAACCATCACCCGGACGAATTTTCAAAATCTTTATTGGAGCGTTTCGCAGCAGCTCGCTCATCACGCAGTCGGTGGTTGCAACCTCCAGCCCGGCGACCTGCTGGCGAGCGGAACGATCAGCGGGCCAGGCGAAGAGTCTCGCGGCTGCATGCTGGAATTGACCTGGCGTGGAGCGAATCCGTTAAAACTGCGAGAGCGGAGAGGAACGCAAATGGCTCGAAGACGGCGACACCCTTTCCATTACCGGTTGGTGCGAGGGTGATGGTTATCGCGTCGGATTCGGCGAAGTGAGCGGGAAAGTTGTGCCGGCCCTCGGTTAAAGACGTCCCGGTTTGGCAGTCGGATCGCAAATTTTACCCGGCGAGCCCGGATTCTGGTCTAAGGGTTGCTCAGAAAAGCCAAAGTGAGCGCGCAAATCCTTCACGTCGACGACGATCCGGACCTTCGATTGTTAATCTCAGCGTCGTTGCGGGAATTCGGTTATGTCGTGGCAACCGCGGGCACGGTGGCGGAAGGGCTCGCGCTGGCGCAAAAAGTAAAGTTCGATCTCTTCATTCTCGATGTCCGCCTGCCGGATGGGAACGGGATCGACTTGTGCCGGGAAGTTAATCAGCTGCAGCCAGGTCGACCGGTCCTTTATTATTCCGCTTACGCCAGCGACGAGGAACAGGAGTCCGCACTGTCCATCGCCGGCGACGCTTATTTAAAGAAACCAGTTTCGGCTGCTCTCCTGGAAAAGACGATCGCTGAATTGCTGGAAGGCAAACGGTAAAGACTTCCATCACAGCGACGTCGCGCACCAAACGCAGCGCGAGTCCGTGTTATTGCAGCCGATAAAACGCGGGCACGAAATAGAATTTAAAGTGAGTTGTGGAATCTACCGGTTTCCCGTTGCGAAAGGCAGGCACGAAGATGCGCCGCCGCATAATATCGCCGGCGGCATCGGCATATTGACGATTTTCAGGAGGCGTAACACTCGCTACATGGAGATCCTTCACATTGCCTGATGCGTCGACGGTAAGGCTCATGTCTGCCACGCCGGGCTTATCTTGTGTCATCGATCCGCCGAAAGCTTCCTTCGTTTCTTTCTGATCGTAAACATGTCTTGGATCGTAAACCGCCTGTGGCGCGATGAAATCGGTTTCCTTTTGCAATTCTGACAGTTCTTGATTGGCGAAGATTCGCACGTGCGGTTTGCCGTCAATCACACTAAACGTCAGCGTTCCATAGAAACCGGCGTAAACTGGATGGCCATGATAAATGGCCGGAATAAATTTCGCTTCTGCCAGCCGTTCCCGAAGTTCGTCTCGCAACGGCTCTGTTTCCTTCGTCATTCCCCAGACCTTCGAGTAGGCCGGATATCCATTGGGATGGACATTTGCGTAGAAAAACAAGGCGCCGTGTTGCACCCCGCGCTCCATCACATGCTTCCCGTTAATCAGATTGATCAAGGATTTCGGGCCATTTCCGATCAGCGCTGGACGCATTTCTTGGGCAGGCAATGAAGTGGCAACCATCAGCAAACCAATTCCGACGCAGGGAAATATTTTCGGTAAAAGAGACGCAACGTTCATAGGTGACCCCTCTAAATCGAATCGCAGCGGGCCCATGATTGGCCGTATTGGAGTGCAAAAGTTCGGCCTTCCTCCGGATCGAGGTTGGTCATCGGCGATCCGCTATGCTTAATTCGCACGAGTAAGCGGGCCTGTAGCTCAGCGGTTAGAGCAGGGGACTCATAATCCCTTGGTCCCTGGTTCGAATCCAGGCGGGCCCAGCCTTCGCTTTTCCGCTGCGCGAAAAAGGCTACGGCTTGGCAGGCCAGCCGGCGAACCAAGGCGAGCTACGGCGCGACTTTCGAAAAGCGAAGGCTGTCACGCCGTAACAAGTGGAGGCGGACATTCTTCAGACGTCGGAGGTCAGAGGTCGGAAATATTTCGGATTGCGGATTGCGGATTTCGGATTTGGGATAGCGGTGTGGTGCGCGGAGTGTTTCTATTTTTAGAGATCACAATTTTAACGGCGCTGGTTCTCGTCGCCCGATGTGCCAATTATCGCGACGTTTTTGTTTCCGGGAATGTCTATTTCACCGATGCCGATTGTTATGCGCGGATGACACGGGTGCGAATCTGCGCGGAGCACCCAGGAGCGATTATTCGACATCACGATTTCGAAAATTTTCCGCAAGGAACAACCCCGCACACAACCGCGCCTTTGGATTATCTGATCCTTGGACTCGCGATCCTGTTGAAACCGTTCACAACGCAATCATTCGATCTCGCCGGCGCATTGATTTCGCCTTTCTTCGCTGTCTTTGGCGGCTGGTTTCTCTGGTGGTGGTCGAGAAGAATGGATTTCCGGCATCGCTGGACAATGCTGATCCTGTACGCAATTAGCCCGATTCTGGTCCACGGCACCGAGCTTGGCCGTCCGGATCATCAGTCGTTAGTCATGTTGCTGGCAACAATCGGAATCTGCGCTGAATGGACGCTTTCGATCGAACGATCCCGCGAGCTGGAGTGTCGTGAGCGGTTTTGCGTGGGCGCTCGCTTTTTGGGTTTCGATTTACGAACCATTGATTCTTTTCACGATTATCGTCGGTGCTGGCCTAACGAAAGATCGCACCGGCCTGTTCGGACCGCATCGTCGACTAGGCTGGATTGTTTTCGGAGTGGTACTGACACTCGCGCTATTAATCGAGCGCCGGATTCCAGGATTGTTGTCGATCTATTCACAGGACATTTTTTTCAAGAATTGGTCCCGCACAATTGGTGAGCTGGTACACGTCTCGCCAATCAATCGAGTTTGGTTTGTTTGGGCCGGTTACATGATCGTCGTAGCGCCAATTTTGGTTTGGTTAGGCATTCGCAAACGATCCGCGCCGCCAATTCCAATTCTTGCCGCGCTCATCGCGACATTTTGTTTAACGATTTGGCAGGCGCGATGGGCGTATTTCTTTCTGTCGGTTTTCGCAATTTCGTTACCGGTATTGTTGGCGCCGTTCAAATCGCGCACCGCCGTCGGGTTCGCTTTCGCGTTATCGATTTTTCCGATCCTGCAATTTTGGGACGCCAAGATTTGGCCTAACGACACCGAACTCCTGGCGCGGGTCGAGCGCCGAAATGAAGCTTCCGATCTGCGCGCGCTCGCGGAAACTATTCGAAGCGATCAAACGCATGCTTTTTTTGCTCCGTGGTGGTTGTCGCCGTCAATTTCTTATTGGTCCGGACAGCCCGGAGTGGCCGGCAGTTCACATGAGGCGCTGGCTGGAACGGTGGATACGGCGCGTTTCTTTGCCAGCGAAGACCCACAAGCAGCTCGTAAAATCCTTGAACAACACCGCGCTGAATGGGTGATCGCTTACGATTGGGACCGCGTCGCCCAGAACTCGGCGGCGGTGCTCGGCCTGACTCCTGCTAAGGATGCTTTAGGCCATATTTTGGACCGAACACCAGCCTCGGCGCCGCCGTATCTGGTTCTGTCCGGCCAGAATAGGACCGCAAAGTTATTCCGATTTGCAGATAAATTGTAAAAAACTCAGGTTTTCAGCAGACAACCCGTTGACAATGTGAATAACCATTACAATAATGATGCGTGTTGAAGAAATTCATCCCGCAAAAGACGATCTCGTCGATCGGAGAAGGATCGCTGAGTTCGGGGGTTGAAGATTCCAACCGACCCGCCTACGGCGACCAACCAAAAGCATCAACAAACGAGTATAAAAAGTTTATGGCTGAACATTCCGGCAAAGACGTCCTTTCGAGCGACGTCGAAATCAAAGGCACGATCAAGTTCCAAAAAGAGCTTTTGATCGATGGTAAAGTCGAAGGCGAAATCAATTCCGACGGCGCTCTGACCGTGGGCGAGAATGCGGACATTCGCGCGGAAATCAAAACCAAGTCGATCACGATTTACGGCAAAGTTCAGGGAAACATCACCGTCAGTGAGCGTTGCGAATTGAAATCGAAATGCACGCTTCAGGGCGATCTGAAAGCGGCCCGCCTCATTATCGAGGAAGGCGCGACCTTCATCGGAAAGTCGGAAGTTTCCAGCGGGATGAGCGTTAAAGCCGCATCGTCGACCAAGCCAGAAGTTGTTCGCCACGAAGAATCAGCCAAACCTGCCTTCGCGCGCGCGTAAAGATTGACCTTCGCCTCCTCCTGAACTAGTGACCAAATCGTCGCCTGCTAAGGCCAGTGTGGAATGTCCGCACTGTGGCTTTAAGCAGATGGAATATGTCGCGGCGAAGACGACGATTTGCCGGCAGTGCGGCCGTTCTTTCGCCCCATCGGCGCCGAAACCGGTCAGCCAAAGTTGCCGGATGACGCGGCCGCGGCCACTAGCGCGGCGAAGCTTCCCGTTCATCGCAAGTTCGAAGGATTCTGGAGCCGGCAGCGCAATCGCGTCGTCTCCTGCTTCGAGTGCAAGCGAAACACGAAGTCAGCGATCGCGCGACCTCGACCAATTGTCCGGGGTGCAGCGCGCATATCGATCTGCGCGATTACAAAATTACCACCAGCTTCAGCCGGACGATCCGCACTCGCGGTGACGTTGCATCTGACGAACAAAGGCGATCTCAGCAGCACCAGCGTGATTTGCCACTCCGCCGTGATCGAAGGAAAGTTGCGCGGCGATCTTCAATGCGAGGATTCGATGACGATCAACTTCGTCGGAAAAATTCCCGGCCGCATTGCCGCTCAGAATATCATCGTCGAACGAAAATCGGACATTCAATGTTTCCGGCGCGTCACAGTGAACAACATCGAGATTCGCGGCCGGATGTCTGGCGAGATCATGGCCACCGGTTCGGTAACAATTCAGCAAGACCGGTTCGCTCGACGGCAACGTGACTGCGAAGTCGATTGCGATGGAGAAGGGCGGAATGTTTTCAGGACAGCTCGTGATCGGGCAGGCGGGCCTTACCCAGGGCGAGCTTTTGCCGGAGACCAAGGCCGGCCGAAGCGAAGAAGCGAATCCGAACGTCGCCGATCGGTGGCAGCGCAGCCGTTGCACGCGACCTAGCATCGGCTCATGCGCAAGACTGCATCCGCGCAGTCCGTACGAAAAACTCGGCGGTTACGTTCATCTGCCGCGCTTGATCGACAAGGCGAAGCTGCATCGCAAAGGGCTGCTCGACGGCTACAACTACAAGACCGTCGGCTTCGACAAACATCTGCTGAGTTTTCTGAAGATCGATGGCGATGCATTTGAAGACGCGGTTCATCGCCTGGATAAAGACGACGCGATTTTGAATTGGGTCGAGGAAAATGCGGCCAAACATTCTGCCGGAAGAAATCGAGCATTGGAACCAGGCGATGATCTCGCGCCATCCCGACACCGCCGCGAAAAAAGCGCGCTTCAGCTCATTTCCTGAAACAATCCGGCGGCGCCGGCCGCAAGGATATTCGGACCTACTTCGATCTGATCGAGTTCGACGAAGGCCGGATGAAATAGGTAGCGATCAGAGCAGGTAGCGGCGCTCACCGAGCCGCCATCACCCATCGGGCTGATCGACTCAATCAGTCGCACTGCCTGCGAAAATCTTGTCCGCGATCTCCAACGTTTCCTTGCTGCCGATGTCGAGCCAGCGTCCGCTCATCTGGAAAGTCTTCACCGGTTGCGCGGGTATACAGCCATTGCAGAAATCGGCCGGGTTGGTCCGGGTTATTGCCGGCGGCGAGATATGTCGTGAACAACGGCAACACTGCGCGTGAGTAATAATAAAGAGCGATTGACGCCAAAGTGCTCTTCGGTTTCTCCGGCTTTTCTTCGAAGCTGGTGATCACGCCTTTCTCATCGACGGTGATCGCGCCGTATTTCTTCATCGCCTCCAGATCCCCGACGTCGTGAATGGCGACCGTCGCCGCCGAGCCTTTGGCTGCATTCACAAAATCGGTTAGCGGTTGTTCGAAAAGATTATCGCCCGCAATCACCATCAAATCGTCGCTCGCCGATTTTCTCTCGAGTCAGAACGAGATTGATGTCCCCGATCGCGCCGAGTTTATCGTCGTCAGTTGGTTGATCCGTCGTTAATGATTTTGATCTCGCATGCCCGGATGCTTTTCCGCGGAAGCCTTGGCGCAACGCTTGAGAAATCGCCGGCGAATTTGTTGTTGGTCACGACGTAAGTCGTCTTCAAGTCGGGAACTGTGCGGAGATTATCGAAAAGCCATTCGATGATTGGTTTGCCGCCGACTTCCAGCAACGGTTTCGCCTTGTTCAGGGTCAGCGGATAAAGCCGTGTCGCATATCCGGCCGCAAGAATCAGCGCGTTCATTAGAATTTCGGGACAATAGGCGGACGAGCCTGGATGCGCCAGTTATTCGTAGAAATTACCTGGCGGCTCCGCTCAAAATATGCCGCGCGAAGCCGATGCTGAATCGTAGCGATCCGATTCGAGTCAGTGATTTTGCCGCGACCGGTGTCGTCGCAAACGTAAAACGTGTCGATGGCGCCGCCCTTTTGGGTGCTGATGCGAGACAGCGCGATCTCGACGCCTTCGCGACCGAGCGCAGTCAGCAAATCGTAAAGAAGTCCGACTCGGTCGGGCGTCTCAATCTGGATCAGCGTGTAGGCCGGATGCGCCTTGTTATCGATTGCGATGCCGGTAGGAAATTCCAGTTCATGCACACGCTTCGGCTGGAGGCTGCGGCGAGCCTGGTCGATTAACGGCGCCAAACTCGAACGTTTCGACCTCGAGCGCCTGTCCAACGGTTTTCTCAACCAACTCGCGATCTTGGCTCTCGTGTGACCGGCCGTTCTTTCAAATCGCAAACGCGAAAAATCCCAAGCACGGCCTGATCTCCTCGGGGAAAAATATCCGCGCTCAAAATGTTTAATGGCACGACCGAGAACGATCCGGCGATTTTCGCCAGCAGATCGTGCCGATCCCAGGTGCAAAAGGAAACCACGCTGTGGCCGAGTTGAGGAAACGATTCCCATTCAATCGCCGGCTGTAAGGGGCGGTCGCGCTCGGCGGAGGTGTTATCAAAGAAGGATCGAAAGAGATGCAGATGTTTGACGATGTCGGAAACGTCAAACGCGCGAAAGTAATTGTCGGGCATGAAATCGAAGTGGGCGTCGATTTCGTCGGCAAAATCGAGTGGCAATTTCGCCGCCACTGCCGTCTGGACGGTGTCGCGCTCAATTTTGGTTTGCTCGACGTAAGTTTTTTGGTCGGTGAGATATTGCGATGTCGCGTGAAACAACTGCCAGACCAGCGATTCCTTCCAGTCGGACCAGCTTTGCCCGCTCGTGCCCTGACCATCCGCCAGGGTGAGTAACATCAGCGCGTGAAGATTTTTTTGAGTGCGAACGATATTCGCGAACTCAAAAATCGTCGCCGGATCGTCGAGGTTCCGCTGTTGTGCGGTGGTGGAGAGAGTGACGTGATGGTCCACTAGCAGGATCAGTGATTTCCTTTGCTCCGGCGAAAGCTGAAGACGTTTGGCAACACTTTGGGCGAAAAACGCGCTCGCCTCGGAATGTGGACGTGCCCCTACCGCGCGGCCGGTGTCATGCAGGAGCAGCGCGAGATACAAAACAAACGGATCTTCCAGGTCTTCGAACAGATGGCGATAAGCCATCAACTTCGGGTCCGTGGTTCGGATCAACGCGTCGAGTTTATCGATGCATAACAAAGTGTGTTCGTCAGCGGTGTAGCGGTGGAAAAATTCATGTTGCACCAAACAAGTGAGCTGGCCGAATTCCGGAATGTAGCGGCCAAGAAAATCGACCCGGTGCATCAGGCGCAACGTTCGGCCGACTTCGCCTTTCTTGCGTCAACATTGCCCGGAACATTTCGCGCGGGGTTTTGGCGTACTGATAAGTCCGCGTCACCTGTTTGAGACTGCGGGTCAACAAATCCTCGAGCTCTGGACTAAGATCGACGTTGTGTTCCTGCGCGAGCTGGAACGCCCGCATCATCTCAACCGGGTCGGCCTTGAAAAGATCGCGCCGTTCGCTGTGGAGCTGTCCCTGCCGGATGAAAAAAGATCCGAGCCGGATTTGCCCGCCGCGCCGCAACGGCAAAAAACTGAACAGAGAACGCGTGCGATTCGTCGCGTAACCGCTCGCGAATTGTTCGGTGATTCGTTCGGTAACACGAAAAATATTTCGAGTATGCTTATAATAATCACGCATCAATGCTTCGCTGGCGCGCTGGCCTTCCTTGTCGGAATACCGCAAACGTTTCGCGAGCTCCGGTTGCTGCGTGAGATAGAGAACATCAGCTGCGCGGCCAGACAGATAATGAAGGTCGGTGCGCAGGCGCAGCAAGAAATCGTAAGCAGTCTCGATTCGCCGCTGGTCCGATTCGCTTAGCCAGTCTTCGCCAACCAAATGCGTCGTAGTGAGTGCGCCTTCTTTGAAATACGACATCCATAGGAGGTTTTGATAATCCCGCAGACCGCCACATCCGCCTTTGATGTTCGGTTCCTGCATGTAAACACTGTCGCCGAATTTTGTATGCCGCGACGCCTGATCGCTCATTCGCAATTCGACATATTCGCGTTCGCGGCCATCGACACATTTCTTACGAAATTGATCGCGGAACTGTTGCGCCAGGACGCGATCACCGGCCAGGAAACGCGATTCAAGCATGGCCGTCTTTGTGTGCATGTCGTTATTGGCCTGATCGAGCGCCTCTTTGATCGAGCGAGTGGAATGGCCCACCTTGAAACCAATGTCCCAGAGCAGATAAAGGATCTGCTCCGCCATTTCCGCGATGTAAGGCGAGATTTTTCCGCCGCCGTTCCCGTGAAGCAGCATGACGTCCACGTCGCTGAACGGGTTGAGCTCGCCGCGTCCATAACCACCGAGAGCGATCAGGGCGAGGGGACTCGGTAGTTCGCCGAGCGTGTTGGCGGCTGCGGCGAAAATATGGCGCAGAATCACGTCAACTAATTCGCCGCGCCGCGCGCAAATTTCGCGACCGCCGCCGCCGGCCTGGTGCTTCAACCGCAGACGGTGTTCTTCGAGCTTGAGAAATTTTTTGTAAGTAGAAAGAACTTCGGTCGGCCGGCGTTCTCCGGCATGGGCCAGCTGGTCTTCGGCGCGCGCCAGGACTTTTTCCAGGTTTAGCGAGTTCTCCATTTCGGTTTAGTCCAGCTCGCGACAATCTAAAATCGAAACCGCAAAATCCAACTGATTGTCCTGAACAAATCGAACGACGGATTACAGTTCGATCGCGTAACGCTTGAGCTTGTTGTAGAGCGTCGGGCGTTGAATGCCGAGGAGTTCGGCGGCTTTCTTTTTGTTGCCGTGGCACTGGGCGAGCGCTTGGAGAATTGTGACCCGTTCCATGTCGTCGAGGCTTTGAACGCCCTGGAGAGGCACCCCGCCCCCGATTTGTTGGAGCGCAGCCGGCAGTTGCAGTTCGCGCGGCAATTCTTTCGCGCTGATCAAATTCTGTCGCGCCAGCACAACGGCATATTCGATCGCATTTTGTAATTCACGCACGTTTCCCGGCCAGGAATAATCAAGCAGCTTTTGAAAAGCGTCCGGCGCAATCTCCGGTTCGGATTTGCCGAGTTGGGTGGCGAATTGTTTTACGAAAAATGCGACCAACGGCGGAATGTCCTGCTTCCGCTCCCGCAATGGCGGCACCTCGATCTGAAAAGTGTTGATGCGGTAATACAAATCCGAGCGCAGCCGATTTTCAGCGAGAGCTTTTGCGACCGGACGATTGGTTGCCGCAATGACCCGAAAATCGGCTTTAAGAGTGCGAGTGCTTCCGAGCGGCCGAAATTCGCGCTCCTGAAGGACTCGCAGAAATCGCGTCTGCAAATCCAGCGGCATGTCGGAAATTTCGTCGAGAAAAAGCGTGCTGCCGTTGGCCTCGGCGATCATTCCCGGAAAATCGTTCGTCGCTCCGGTAAATGCGCCCTTCACGTACCCAAACAGTTCGCCTTCGATCATCGCCTGCGGAAACGCCGCGCAATTCAGTTTCACCATCGGCCGTTCGGAACGCCGGCTGCGATGATGAACCAGGTTCGCGATAATTTCCTTGCCCACGCCGCTCTCGCCGGTGATCAACACGTTGGCTTCCGACGGCGCCATTGAATTGATCAGTTCCTCGATTTCCTGCATCGACTTGCTCTGGAACACCGGATTCGACCGCGTTTCTGCAATTTCGAGTCGCCGTTCAAGTTCTTGCGTTCGCGCGCGCAGTTTCTCTGTTTCACGAACGAGCGATTGTTTTTCCAGCGCTTTTTCGACGAGGCTGAGAAGTTCCTCCGGCGCGTAGGGCTTGCTGACGAAATGATAGGCGCCGCGCTTTATCGATTCGATCGCATTGTTCAGGGTGTCGTGCGCAGTCAGAACGATCACCGGCGTCTCCGGCCATTCCGATTTTATCTTGTCGAGAATTTCCAGTCCCTGAACATCGGGCAGCTGGAGATCGAGCAGAACCAACGATGCCGCTTTGTTCTTCAACGCCTTCAACCCGGCAGCTGCAGTCGCGGCTGTTTCGGTTTCGAATCCGTGCCGCCCAAGCAGCGCTTCGAGCGTGAGCAGAATCGGCCGCTCGTCGTCAATGATCAGGATTCGGCGAGTTTCTTTCACGCTCTGTTAATGTGAAAGCGGCAGAACAACCTTCGTCACCAGAGTGGAGGCAGAGCGATCGAACTCAGCGCCAAACTCGCCTCCATGCGCTTCCATCACGATCCGAACGCGATTTAGCCCGAGACCATAGTGGCCCTGGCCAATGTATCGCAGCGGCTCGCGTCCCCAATTGTCGGTCGACAATTCGAACTTCGCTTTCGGCTCATGCAGTTCGAACACAAAATTGCCACCAGCAGAATACGCTTTTGCCGTGACCTGTTTGAAATCGCGTTCATGACGAAAGGCATTCTCAAAAAGCTCCAAAAATGCTTGCTGCGCGATGAGTGGATCGATTTGCAACGTTTCATCCTTAAGCTTCACATCCCAACTCACTTTTGCCGATTCGTTAGGGAAGTCCTTGGCCAGTTTTTGTTTTACGTCCTCGACAAAATCGGCCGCCGAATAGGAAATCGGACTCGGGGCAGTTTGGCCGAGAGGTCCGCTTAGCTTTTGCAGGCTGGTGCCGATGGTGGAAACCATTTCGCGTAATCGCTTCACTTCGTCCTTGAGTTCTCCGTCGGGGGCCAGCTCGGCCAGATAGGCGGATTGAAGTTCCGCTGCGTTCAAATTGTTCCGAATATCATGGCCTAACTGACGGATGAACTTCACGACGTCCGGCCACGGTACGTTCGGCGAGTCGCTGCTCGATGTCTCGTCGCTCATAGACAAACCGAGATCGAGCAGTTGCTATTCACGAAGGGAGAATTTGTCCTCGGACGGTCCTTCACCGGGTGAAATCTGCACATTGGAATCGTTGCTAGCAAGATGGTGGAGGGCATGAAAAACGTCCTCGGGATCGGCATCAATCGCCCGGGCAATCTCCTCGCTGGTTTTTCCATCGCCGGCGGCAAGATTTTTCCGGGCCGCGGCCTGCAGCTGAAGCAGCCGGGTAGCCGCCTTCTTACCGGCTTCAACACCGGGTTGATGATAAGCGTTGATGTTTACGAGCGAGCCATAGAATCCGACCGCACGTTCGTAGAGCGCGATCAACGCGCCGATGTTGAAAACATTTGCCTCCGGGATGCTCACGGTGATCGATTCGCGATTCTTTTCGTAGAGCGCCGCTCGGGTTCCACGAAGAAAACCGTGAAGATAATCGCCGCTGGTGACTCCCGGCTCGACCTCGAACGCGCGGCTCGCTGCGATCTTTGGCAACTTCGATGAACGTGACAAAGAAATTCAAAACGCCGTCACGCAATTGTTGAACGTACGCATGTTGGTCGGTCGATCCCTTGTTTCCGTAAACAGCGATTCCTTGATTGACGACATCGCCATTCAGGTCTTTTTCTTTGCCTAACGATTCCATGACGAGTTGCTGAAGATAACGGCTAAACAGCAAAAGACGGTCTTTATAGGGCAGCACGACCATGTCCTTTTCGCCTCGACCATTTCCGATGTAGAACCACATCAAAGCCAGAAGCATTGCCGCGTTTTGGCGAGGATCGCTGCTTCGCGTTTTTTCATCCATTGCGGCCGCGCCCGCGAGAAATTCGTCGATGTCGAATCCCTGCAACGCCATCGGCACCAGTCCGACCGCGCTCATGACTGACGTGCGTCCGCCGACCCAATCCCACATCGGGAAACGAGCAAGCCAGTTGTTGTTGACCGCGTGTTTGTCCAACTCACTGCCTTCGCCTGTGATCGCGATTGCGTGTCTGGGAAAGTCTAAACCCGCCGCTTTGAACCGGGCCTCGGCTTCCACCATTCCGTTGCGCGTTTCTTTTGTCCCGCCTGATTTTGAGATAACGACGACCAGCGTGCGTTCCAAGTCGTTAGTGAGCTCGTCGAAAACGCGGTCGAATCCATCAGGATCGGTGTTGTCGAAAAAGTGAATGTCCAGCGGGTCTTGCACGTTCCGCAGCGCATCGGAGACAAATTCCGGGCCTAACGCCGAGCCGCCGATTCCAATCGATAAAATGTGGCGGAATTTTTCGCCCCGGCGCGTTTTTGATTTTTCCGCTGTGAACATCGGCGGCGAACTGCTTGATGCGGCCGTTGGTGGTTGTGATTTCTGTCCGCAGTTCCTGGCTTGGCGCGAGGGAGGGTTTCCGCAGCCAATAATGCCCGACCATTCGGTTCTCATCGGGGTTGGCAATTCCGCCGGCTTCCAAGTCGCGCATCGCGCCGAAAGCTTTTTCGATTTTCGAGCCCATCTTGTCGAAAAAATCGTCTGGAAATTTCATCCGACTGATATCGATGGAAAATCCGAGATCCTCGTAGCGCAGGAAATACTGCTGGAAGCGCTGCCAGAGTGAGGACGATGCCATAGGTTAGTGACGAGTGATGAGTGACGAGTGACGAGATTTCACGATGCGGCCCAATATACCCATGTTGCCGCTTGTCACATGCTTGCTCGCCGTAGCGTTGGCCTAGGCGGGTCACACGTCACTTGTCACTGATTTGTCGGCGATTTGCCCGGCTTTGGTTCGCCGGTGTCTTTCTTTAATGGCACTTCTTCTTTCGGCGCCACCTCGTATTCGGGTTTGGGCACGCCCATTAGCCAGTGATCGAACCAGCCGACGATGTTTTGCAATCGTTCAACCCGGTGCCAGGGCTGACCGGATCGTGATAATTCGTGCGATTC
Source organism: uncultured Verrucomicrobiae bacterium (assembly GCA_963800015.1). Classification (GTDB taxonomy): domain Bacteria; phylum Verrucomicrobiota; class Verrucomicrobiia; order Chthoniobacterales; family UBA10450; genus AV40. The sequence continues at coordinate 29,810 of CAWCZE010000011.1, forward strand.
GTTCGGAAACCGCACCATGACCGTTGGGATTTTACGGAACTTCAACGCCCGAAACATTTCTTCGCCGCCCGCGCCCGGCGGCGTCCGGTAGTCAGCCTCGCCAAGGATGAACATCATCGGCGTCTTCACATTCTTAATATAAGTGATCGGCGATCGCGCCTTAAAATCCTCCTCCTGGTCGAACGGCGGGCCTTTGAACCAATTCGGTTGAAACAAAGTAAAATCGGCCGTGTACCACCAGTGAGCCCAGCTCGCGATATCTCGTTGCGCGACCGCTGCCGCGAAACGGTCGGTGTGTCCGACGACCCAATTGGTCAGAAGACCGCCGCCGCTTCCTCCGGTGACGCCCAGTTTTTTGTCATCGACGTAGCCGCGTTTGATTACTTCGTCGACGCCGGCCATGAGATCTTTGAAATCGTCGCCCGGATAATGATACTGAATCACATTGCCGAAATCCTGACCGTAGGAGGTGCTGCCACGCGGATTTGGAAATAAAACGACATACCCTTTCGCCGCCATCCACTGGAATTCGTGAAAGAAAATATATCCGTAAGCAGTGTGTGGTCCGCCGTGAATATTCAAGATCAGCGGATATTTTTTCCCGGGGTTAAAGTCGGGCGGCTTTTGCAGCCATGCTTCCATTGTTTTGCCATCGAAACTTTTGTAATGAATCTCTTCCGGCTCGGTAAGATTCAATTTCGAGAACAGCGCGTCGTTAAAATGGGTAAGCTGTTTTGCATTTCCGCCGTTTTGATCGGCCACGAATAAATCGCCTAGGCGAGTAGGGGTGGACATCGTGTAAATCAGTTTCGAAGCGTCGTGCGTCGCGCGCACTCTAATCACACCCTGATTGCCTGATGTCAGATCTGTCTCGCGCGCCTGATTCCGCGTCGAACGAACCGATATTTGCCGTTCCTTGCTTGGAAAAAAGCTGGATCAGCGAACGGCCATCCGGCGTCCAGATTGGCGCGTTTCGACCGGCGGCGCGCGGCGTTTCGCAATCGCCAATCAAGAGACTGCCAATGTCGAAATCGAACTTCTCGGTGAGGTTTTTCGGTTTTGCGTTGGGCGTAAGCTCGACAGTCCACAGGTCCGCCTCTGTATATGATTGCACCGGTTGCGTGATAGAGGCGACGAAGGCGAGCCGTTTGCCATCTGGGCTGAGCGACAGTCCGCCAATGTCCATGTCGATCGTGTTGATTTTGGTCGGATTGCCGCCGCTCGCATTGATCGAATAAAGTTCGCTTTGCGGCCGATCGTAGTACGGCTCGTCGACGTGCAGCGAAACGAAATAAAGCTGATTGCCATCTCGCGACCAAATAATGCTGCCTTCATCGAAGCGACCGGAGGTGAGCTGCTTCGGCTGGACTTTTTCCTCCGCGTTATGTGGAACAGAAATCGTCCAGATGTGCGACGGATGTTTCGGGTCTGTGTAACCTTCGTTGTCTTCCCGGTAAACCGCGCGGGTAATTATTCGTACGTCGCTTTCGTGTTCCGATTCGGCTTCCGCTTTCTTCGCGGTTTTGTCTCCGGTGTTCTCCGCCGCCTTGTCTCCATGCTTGTCCGCCGTGGCCTTGTCGGAGGCGGACTTTCTTTTTCTTTTCCTGCTTGGCCAGATCCTCCGAATTCGTCTCACTGGTGAACGCGATCGTCTTTCCATTCGGCGACCAGACCGGGTTGCTTGCTCCTTTCGGCAAATCGGTGAAGGCAAACGAATCTCCGCCAGCCATCGGCAGGAGTGTTAATTGTGGTGATTCCGGCTTCCCGTCTTTTTCAGTCGCCCGTAGAAAAACCAAATACTTCCCGTCGGGCGACCATCTTGGAGACGAATCGTGTTCGCCTTTGGTCAATTGGTGCGGCTCTTCGCTGCCGGACAACGGGACAGACCAGATCGAAGTCGAATAGCCTTCTCTTTTGTCGTTAACTGTTACGCGGACGAACGCAACCCGCGATCCATCCGGCGACACCTGCGGATCGCCGGTCCAGACAAAGTCCCACAGATCTTTTTCGGTAATGTTGCGCTTTTGAGCGAACGAAGCCCCGGCGCCAAGAATGCAAATCAGCAGGAATACGACAACGGTGCGCATAGATTGACGATCTTAAGATCGGCGGCGACAAGCTGCCAAGCGCAACGTTGCATTAGCAATGTGGGAGGGACCTTAGCGTCGCGATTGCGGCACTGAGGCCGCTCCCACTTTCATGGAATGGCGTGGTTCTGGCTTTGAGGATTTCCGGGGCAGTGATACAATCGCATCCGAAGAATTGATGGAAGCGGACTTTAAAGGTGTCATCCGGCGTTACGCGATCTTTCTGGCAGTCTTCTGCCTGGCCGTTGTCCTGCTGTGGGCGTTTGGCTCCGAGATTTTTGCCCTGCTGCTCCAAAAATCCCGCGCCTACATACCGCCCCAATTCCTGACTTGGGTCAGCCTGGCATCCAGCCTCTGTCTCGCGGCGACCTTTTGTGTGCTGCCGTTTTCGTTGTTTCGAATTGTGAGGGAGCGGTCCGACGTGCCGTTCGGCTGGATCGTTCTCTGCATTGCGGGATTTTTGTTCCTGCTTGGTATCAGCGCGTTTTTGGGACTGGTGAACATTTGGTTTCACGGGCCTGTCGTAATTTGGTTGCTCGTTCTGATTCACCTCGGAAGCGCGCTTCTTGCCGTTGCGACTTTGCTGATCTTGCGGGCGCTGGTTCCGCGGATTTTGGAAATCCCGACCCGCGCGCAATGGCTTGCGCTCTATAAAAATTTAGCCGGAGCTGAGGCGCGCGCCGAAGAAAAGGAAAAGCTGCTCGCCGCCGTAAGTCACGATCTTCGCACGCCGCTCGCGCCGCTGTTGTCTTGCTTGAGCGAGATCGAACAACGCGTCGGCGCATCCGCAGACGCGGAAATTCAGAATTGCATTCAGGTGATGCGAAAAAATGTGCTTAAAGAAGCGCAGGTCGTTAACGACTTAATCAGCCGTGTCGAAGGTGGCGCCGCTGAACCGGTGCCTGTTCCCGAAGCGCCGTCCGCCGCGCGAGCCCGGCGGTTGCTGTTAGTTGAAGATCATGCCGACACTTTGCGGACGTTTGCCAGGATGTTGCGCCGGGAAGGCTTCGAAGTTCAGGAAGCCGCTACCGTTTCAGAAGCATTTGCCGCCGCCAGACGAGGGGATCTGCTGCTGTCCGACATCGCTTTGCCCGACGGAGACGGCTGCGCCCTGATGCGTCACTTGTCCGCTCTCGGTATTCCCGGAATTGCCATTTCCGGCTTTGGTACCGCGAAAGATCGCGAAAAATACAGGCAGGCGGGATTCGCCGAATCGTTAGTCAAACCGGTCGATGTCCGGCAAGTGATCAGCGCGATCGGCCGAGTCATCGCCGGCAATGCCGCAGCCAGTGACATCACCGACACCGCGGCTAGCACGGGCGCTTAAATAGCAGTGGCGGCTGCGACCTGCTGGGTTGGCGACAAAGAAACTCCTGCAATCGTCACTGTCCGCGCATTCATTCTTGACCATTCAACTTTCAGTCTTCTGTGGAATGTTAAATGTTTAGGTACGACCCCAATTCTGTTTTTCCTGTCCTGCTTTATCGTCCAAATTGTCTCGAAACCAGCTCGGAGAGTCCGAATGCGGGCAGAAAGTACAGTAGAATGAATGGCCCTGCCTGGTACATCACGCTCGCAATCGGCGTGTGCCAAGACCATTGATTAGGCAGCCCGAACTTCGATACAACGACGATATAGTAAGCCAAACTGAGGACCGCAACCGCGATGAATCGGAAGTTATTATGCCGTCAAATGAAGTATCCGAGAACAGCGCCCAGAGCGCACAATACCGGAATATCTATCAAAAGGTAATACCTCACATTATAGCCCTCCTGAATCTCTTACTTCCGCCTTGCACGATAAACGCTTTGTAGCGTCCTCGGAAAACGTATGAAACCTGACGGGGTCGTACCTAAACATTCAACATTTGGCGAAGCACGGTGCCCATGGCGGCTGAGGTCAGCCGCCCCTACCTGCAGATGGACATCCGAGATTCGAATTTCCGCGCCGCGTCCGGCGGCGCGGTTACATGTGCTCGATAATGTTATCGCCGAATTCGCTGCACTTGATCTCGGTCGCACCTTGCATCAGCCGCGCGAAATCGTAGGTCACCCGCTTGCTCGCGATCGCGCCGTTCAATCCCTTTATAATAAGATCGGCCGCTTCGGTCCAACCCATGTAACGGAACATCATTTCGCCGGACAAGATCACCGACCCGGGATTTACCTTGTCCTGGTTGGCGTATTTCGGCGCGGTGCCGTGGGTTGCTTCAAACACGGCGTGACCGGTGATGTAATTAATATTGCCGCCGGGCGCGATTCCGATGCCGCCTACTTGCGCGGCCAGCGCGTCGCTTAAATAATCGCCGTTCAAATTCAACGTCGCGATGACGTCGAAATCTTCCGGCCGCGTCAGCACCTGCTGCAACGTGATGTCGGCGATCGCGTCCTTGATCACAATCCCGGCGCCCGGTTTGCCCATTGGAATTTTGCACCACGGGCCGCCGTCGATTTCCTCCGCGCCAAAATAACTCTTGGCGATCTCGTAACCCCAGTCGCGAAACGCGCCTTCAGTAAACTTCATGATGTTGCCTTTGTGCACCAACGTCACGCTCTTGCGCTGGTTCATGATCGCATAACCGATCGCACTATGGATCAACCGCACGCTGCCCGAGCGGCTCACCGGTTTTAGTCCAAGGCCGACCATGACGTCGCTCTTTTCCGGCGCGCCGACGCGTTTCCAAAATTCCGCGGCTTTCTCTTTGGTGCCGAATCGAATTTTGTCGAACTCTTTGGGAAATTCTTTCGCGAAGAAATCGAGAATTTTTTGCGCCTCCGGAGTGCCGGCGGCGTATTCAATCCCGGCATAAATGTCTTCAGTGTTTTCGCGGAAAATCACCATGTTCACTTTTTCCGGATGCTTCACGGGAGAGGGAACCCCTTCGAAATACTGAATCGGCCGGATGCAAACGTAGAGGTCGAGCATTTGACGGAGCGCGACGTTGAGCGATCGAATGCCGCCGCCGACCGGCGTAGTAAGCGGGCCTTTGATGCCGACGAGGTATTCACGAAACGCTTCCACGGTGTCGTCCGGCAGCCAGCTATCGAATTTGTCTTTGGCCGCTTGTCCGGCGAACACTTCGAACCACGCGATTTTCTTTTTGCCGCCGTATGCCTTTTGGACCGCTGCATCCATAACCCGCACGCTTGCCGCCCAGATATCAGGCCCGGTGCCGTCTCCCCGAATGAACGGAATAATCGGGTTGTCCGGAACGTTCAGTTGTTGATCGCGAGTAATCTTTTCGCCATTGGGCGGGGCAATGTCTTTATAAGGCATAGAGGGAAAGACTGTAGGTAGAAATGCGAAATGCGAAACGCGAATTCGGAGAAAAAGCTGAAAACTGAAAACTGAAAAGCTGAAAACCTGAAAAGCTGAAAAGCTGAAATTGGGAGCCATTCAGCGTTTCAGCTTCTCAGCGTTTCAGTATTTTGCCCCGGGCCACGCTGGGAACAAGTTTTCGAAGAGATTGGTCCGGGCCAGTCGTCGGGCCGGCGACAGCCCTGTTGCTCCGGGAGAAATTAGCAAAACTACGGAAAATCCCTATGTCGCTGTGCGGCGTCTGGATTTCCTCACAACTTGTGAACAACTGCGTCGGCAATGCCGGCGGGTTCTTGGTTAATTGTTACTCGTTATTGGTGATGCGTTAACTGTTTAATTGGTTAAGGGGTGGGGCCTTGATACGCTGCGTGCATGAAACGGACGCCCCCCGTCAGAACATTTCAGGATCTGGAGTGCTGGCAACACTGTCGACTGTGTCGAGCCGCAGCCAATCGATTCGTTCGGCTCGACGGAGTCTCGCCCTACGAACAATCAAAAGTGGCAACGAAATCGTCGCTGGAGCAGTTAGATCGTTGAACGGCTACATGCGTTACCTTAAAAACGCGAAAACCGATAACGAATAACCATTAACCATTAACTAACCAGCCTTAGTGACTCCCACCGAAACCATTCTTGGCGTTCGATTTTTCAACGGCCCTGTTGATGAGGCCGTTGAGACGATGTCGGCCAATGGCGGATTATTGGTGGTCCCCGCGGCGCCGGCCCTGGTGAAATTACAGACTGACGAAGATTACCGGCGCGCTCTGGTTTCGGCGGACATGGCGATCGCCGATAGCGGCGCGATGGTTTTGATCTGGAAGCTCCTGACCGGAAAGCGTGTCGAACGCATCTCCGGTTTGAAGTTTCTCAAACACCTGATCGGGCGGCTTGGATTGCGACCGACAGAGCGGGTGTTGTGGATTGTTCCGAGCGAGGCTGCGCATGAAAAGACGATCAACTGGTTGCGACATGTTAATCTCACCGGCACGGCAGATTTTTATGTTGCGCCGCGTTATCCATCCGAGGTTCGGGACGACGCGCTCATTGCAAAAATCGACAATCATCCGCCGGTCCACATCGTGGTCGGGATCGGTGGAGGAGTGCAGGAAAAACTCGGCTTGTTTTTGAAAGAAAATCTCCGCAGCCGGCCCGCGATTCATTGCATTGGCGCCGCGCTGGCCTTTCTGACTGGAGATCAGCCACCGATTCCAATGTGGGCGGACCGATTTTATCTCGGCTGGCTGTTGCGATTACTTCGTCAGCCGCGCGTTTTCGGTCCGCGGTACCTGAGCGCGTTTAGATTGCCGGGGCTGATGTTTCGTTATCGCGAGAAACTGCCGCCGCTTGCCATTTCAGATGTCGGACGTCAGAAGTCAGATGTCGGATAATCAAATAAAGTTCCCCCTTGAACTATGAGTGAACGAATTGAATCTGCGAAAGCGCTAAATGTGTATAAAGCCGCCTACGAACTTTCCATGCGAATTTTTGAAACGACGAAAACGTTCCCGACTGACGAGCGCTATGCTCTCACGGGCCAGATTCGCCGTTCCTCAAGATCTGTCTGCTTAAATCTTCGCGAAGCCTGGGCGAAACGCCGTAATGAAGCGCACTTTCTGAGCAAACTCACCGACTGCGACGGCGAAAACGCCGAGACGGATTCATCACTAGATTTTGCCAGGGACTGCGGTTACATCTCACCACGCGAGCATCACGTTCTAACGCGTGGCTGTGCCGAAATTGGACGGATGCTAGGCCAAATGATGAAAAAGGTGGACTCGTTTCTTTTGTCGGAATGAAATTCACCGATTCCGACCTCTGACCTCCGACTTCTGATGTCCGCAATTCTGGGCCTAAACGCATACCACGGCGATTCCGCCGCGTGCCTCTTCATCGATGGCAAACTCGTGGCCGCGGCGGAGGAAGAGCGGTTCCGCCGGATCAAGCACTGGGCCGGGTTGCCGGCGCAGGCGATCAATTATTGTCTCGAAGAAGGAAAGATCCGGCTCGAAGAGGTCGATCACATTGCGATCAACCGCCAGCCGGGCGTGAACAATCTCCGGCGGCTTGGATTTGTCCTGACGCATTGGCCGCATCCCAAATTGATGGCGCAAAAAATCAAGAACATCCGTAGCGCGGCGTCGATCAAAGATGCGCTCCAGGCAAATTACGGCATCGAAATTAAAGCCGAGGTGCATCACGTCGAACATCATCTTGCCCATCTCGCATCGGCGTTCCTAGTCTCAGGATTCAGCGAGGCTGCGTGCATCTCGATTGACGGTTTCGGGGATTTTGCCAGCACAGCGTTCGGATTTGGGCAGGGCAACGAACTGAAAATCGACAGCCGCGTCTATTTTCCGCACTCGTTAGGCATTTTTTACTCGGCCCTTACCCAATATCTGGGATTTCCGCATTATGGCGACGAATACAAAGTGATGGGCCTTGCGCCGTATGGCGAACCGAATTTTCTCGATCCACTCCGCGAAGTCGTTCGCGTCCGGTCCGATGGGAGTTTTCGGCTGAATTTGAAGTTCTTCCGTCATCACATTGGCAACGTTTCTTACACTTGGAAAGATTGCGCGCCGGAAGTCGGAACACTTTATCGCCGCCCACTGATCGATCTTCTTGGTCCGGCGCGCAAACCGGACGAGCCGATCGAGCAAAAACATAAAGACATCGCTCGTTCGGTCCAGGCCACCTACGAGAAAGCGTTTTTTGCGTTGCTTCAGTCGTTGCACAAACAGCATCCAAGCGATTATCTGGCGCTGGCCGGCGGTTGCGCGATGAACTCAGTAGCCAATGGAAAAGTGTATCGCCGCACGCCGTTCAAGAAAATGTATTTGCCCGCGGCAGCCGGAGACGCCGGCGGCGCGATCGGAGCGGCTGCTCTCGTTCAATCAAAATTGACCAAAAGCGGAGAAGTTAGCAGCTCGGAGGTCGGAGATGGGGAAGCGAATTCCAATCTTCCATCTTCAATTTTCGATCTCCGGTCGACACGAAGTCTCGACTCCGCTTACTTGGGTCCTGATGCGAGCGAAGCGGAAATTCATCAGCTAATCGATTGGAAGAAAAAGGAAATCGGCGATGCCGGTTGCACGATTTCTTATGTCGGCGACGAAGAAGAACTTTCCAAACGCACAGCCCAAGCGATCGCCGACGGAAAAATCGTCGGTTGGTTTCAAGGTCGAATGGAGTGGGGGCCGCGCGCTCTCGGCAATCGCTCGATCCTCGCCGATCCGCGCAGCGCGACGATTAAAGATGTTCTGAACGCGAAAATTAAACGGCGCGAATCGTTCCGGCCTTTCGCGCCATCGATCTTGCGCGAGGAAGTGGCGGAATGGTTTGAGACCGACGACGACGTGCCGTTCATGATGCAAGTCTTCCAAATTCGCCCCAAATACCGGGAAATGATTCCCGCCGTCACCCACGTTGACGGCACCGGGCGGTTGCAAACCGTTCATAAGGAGACGAATCCGCGTTATCATCGACTGATCGAACATTTCCGCGACCTGACAGGTATCCCCCTGGTGTTGAATACCTCGTTCAATGAGAACGAACCGGTGGTCTGTTTTCCGGAGGAGGCGCTGGACTGCTTTCTGAGGACCAAAATGGATCTGCTCGTGCTCGGAAATTTCTGCATTGAGCGCAAAAATTAGCTATAAATAGCTCCCCCTATGGAAGCCAAACTGATTCAGGATTTGATCGAGGATAACAAGCCATTCCGGATCGAGACCGCCGCCGGCCTTATTTTTGAAATACCGCCCGCGATTTCGTTACTTTTTCAGCCCGAAAGAAATCGTTAGTTGTGAACTATGCCGAGAATGGCGACGAACATTTCGCTGTTGTTCCGATCTCGCCATTACTTCTATCCCTGGCGCGCGCCTAAATGAACATGAGATCAATCATTCCATTCATTCTTATTTTCGCCGGCACGGTCTTGATCGTTCCGTCGGTGGCCAAGGCCCAGGGCAGTCTCAGCGGAACGACGCTTGGAAAAGATCAAAATGATGATCGCGATCTTATGAATTCACTCGTCCCCGGGGCCGCAGAAGTTCGGCAAAGGCGAAAAGAAATCGCAGCTGAGCCGAGCGGAATTGAAGAGCAAAAGCATCAATGATTCTACGTTTGGCGGCAGCCTGTTGAACATCGGGATTACTTCCGGGGAGCCGAAGCTGGATCAATCGAAACTGGTCAGTGCCCAGACCGAGGCAAACCAAAAGGCAGCCGCTTCGAACCGACCGGCCGCGGCCACGACCGAAAAAGACTCCACCGCTGCTGCGGTTAAAGAACCAGCCAGCGTTGAAAAGAAAACCGAAGAGACGAGACAGCCTGCCGACAACGAGGAGGTTTTTTCGAACCTCTCCACGACTGCGACCCTCGGCGATGCTCTGACTCAGGCTGATGCCGCTGCCACAGAGGCGAAAAGCTCCGCCAGTTCCGGCGACAGTCATAATAAAGACCAATCCCGCGCTCCCGGCGAAAAAGCATCGACCGCCACGTCATCTGACAAACAGTCGGACTCCAAGCCGAACGGCGATCACTAGCAGGGGACCGGCTACAGCCGGGTTGGCTTTACTCTATAATGAGATCGCCTGATTCTCGCAGTTCGATCATGTGAATTGGACGATCAACGGCGTGCGAATGTAAGTATTCACGGATAATCAAAGCTGAAGAACTCGAAGCTTGGTTGCATTGCGTCGAGCGCACAGGCTCAGAACAGTTTGAATCCGGAATTGAGTAAGTCGTTATGGACAGAAGCTATAAGGAAGACATTCCGCGTGTGAGAAAAGCGCTTACCGAATTAAAGAAAGAGTTTTCGCGTGTTCCTCCAACAACAGACGGGACCAGGCTGCGCATCGAACCGTTGCTGGCCCATGTGAAGTTTCTCGAACGATTACTTCGGTCGCCGAAGTTCGCGCGGGAGACGTCGCGGTTGAGGAGCGGAGTCGCGATGTTCCATGCTCATTTGGTCTATCTCCGGGAAAACGTGAAGGCGCT